>CAVVTW010000012.1:0-224980 GCA_963751255.1 uncultured Gemmatimonadales bacterium
GCGAAAGGATGCGTCTTTGGGACGGTGGACGGCTCTCTCTTCAGGTGTAGGGCGAGCTGGGCCGTGAGCAGAGCGGCTCGACCGCCAAGGGCCGCTGGAGGACGCCATGGAGAAGACGGGGAGGCCGAATCCCTAGTCGGTTCCCTTCGGTTTCTCTCCTCCACGATACGCACCTCGTGCTCCACCAACGCCGGGGACATGCTCGGTCCCCTGACCGAGACCCGGAGAGTGCAGCTGCCCGGTCGGTGTCTCGAAGGGCCACGGTGAACCAGAGAGCAAATCGCCCCTTCGCGCCCGCCTCGACCTGCTCCACTCGCGGCGGCCCGCCGCCTCCGATACCCAGCGCCTCGGCGAGGCGGGATTACCGCCCCGGCGCCCGCTCCAACTCCATCGACACGGGGTTGGCGAACCAATCCTCTCCGAGCCATATACCTCCAGGGAGACGACCATGACCTTGCCCTGCCTCCAGCGGTGTCCGCCTTCCATCAGGCCATTCGCCTCCAACCAGGGGTCATGTGCGGGCTCCCCGTTGGCTCTCGCGGCCTCGGGCCTCGTGCCTCCGGCATCTGGCCTCGGGCCTCGGGCCTCGTGCCTCCGGCATCTGGCCTCGGGCCTCGGGCCTCCGGCATCTGGCCTCTAACCCTCGCCCACCCTCACCACCGCGACCTGCGGAAAAGGGTCTTCCCGGTAGAGAACGGCGCGGCCGTTCCCGCCGCCGATGACCTGGTGGTCGGCCCGGAACGCCCCCACGCCTTCCCCCGTGTCCGGGTCGAGGAGGTAGGTGCGGTAGGAGACGGTGCGGGTCGGCGGGGCGCCCTCGGTGTTTCGCTCGAAGAGCGCCGACGTGACCTGCACCGCCAGGAGGTCGTCGTCCAGAAGGGTGATGTCCGAGATCATCTCCACGGGGACGCCCTCCTGGGGTCGTCCCCCCACAGCGGCTCCTCCGCGCATCTCCACCATGTACGTCGTGGGCACGTCGGCGAGGCGGGTGATCCAGAGCAGATTCCCCTCCTGATCCAGCGCGTGGATCTCGTGGAGGTATTCATACGCCGCCCACACCACCCGCCGCGCCGGGTCGCACGCCAGCTTCCCCCTCATCATGTACCAGAGGGCCATGACCCCCTCGTAGTGGTACGGCGCGGAGAAGGAAGCGGTCACCTCCTGATCGTCATAGGAGAGAATGTGAACCGCCCGGGGATCCCCGGACGATCCGAGCATACCGTCCTCTCCCACCCGCATCCCGATCACCGCCAGGCCGTCGTCCAGGGGGCACAGGTCCTGGGCGTCCATGGGAAGCTGGAGGCGCCGGGTCGGCTCCCACTCGGTGCCCGACCACCCGTAGCGCTCCACCTTCATGGCGGCGTCCAGGATCAGGACGTCACCGCCGGCGGAGGCCAGCGCGACGGGGCTCGTCAGTTCTCCCGGTCCCTCACCCTTCCCGCCGAACCGCGAGAGGGGCGTTCCGTCGGCCCCGAATATCCTGGCCATGGTGTAGCTCTGGTCCAGGAGGACCAGGTCGGGTTGGGCGAGGCCCGACCCGGGATTCGTTCGCGCGGCGTCCGATCGGGCAGGCTGCGATTGTGCCTCAGGCGCTAGAGCCGCGCGCTCCTCGACGATTCCCCCAAGCAGAATCGCATCCACGATCTTCCCCAGGACCTGGGTGGTGTCGTCCTCCGTGAGCCCCAGACGTCCAATGGCGTGGTCCGCCGGAAACCGGGCGAGGACGGAGAGGCGCGCGGGGAGCGCGGACTCCAGGCGCCGAAAGGCCACTTCCCGGACGGGCGCACCCGCAGAGTTGGAGAGGAGGGCCTCCTCCATGGGATGCAACCGCTCGTTGGGTTGGCGCTCCTGGGGGCTGGGCATGGCGGACAGCTCGGCAGCTGCCGGCGGCGTGCCAAGGGAGAAGAATGCCAGGAAGACCGCTACTCCGGGACGCAGCCGCTCCGTGCCTGGTCTGATCAAGTCAGCCTCCGGCCGAGTGATGACTCCGAATCACGAGCCAAGAAAAGGCAAGACGCGTGCCGCGTGTATAGGACGCTGGCTCAGGGGTGCTGTGGTCGGACGGTCCCGGCGAGTGTCCGCCCGGGAGGACGCTGGGTCCGGTGAGGGGGACAACCTCCCTCGGGGGGATTGCCTCCTCCAAGGGTGCGTCCGGATCCCTCACATCTCCCATCCAAGCAGGTTCCAGACCTGGAGCTGCCAGAGGAAGGTGACGAAGGAGATGGTCGTGAGGGCATACACGACCCGGACCGTCTTGCGGCCCCTCTCCTTCAAGACAAGGAAGATGGCCGAGACCAGCGCTCCCACAGTGAACGCCGCGCCCACCATGGGCAGGAACAGGGTGGGCCGGAGGGAAGCAGGCACCTCCGCGGCGATGGCCATGGGGTCGGCCAGCGTGATCCCCAGGCCCACGAGGAAGGCCAGGAAGAAGAGGGCCGCGAGCCGGAGCGTCCAGCGAGGGAACCACCCGATGCGGTCCATCTCGCTCCCCTTCACGCCGTACCACCGCCGGAGGCTCCAGCCAAGGGGCCAGGCCGCCACCGTCCCCACGATCATGATCGCAGCGAAGATCCCGAGGAGGGCATGGAGGAGGGTTCCCTCCGTCCAGGGGACGCGCTCGAAAGCCACCACCGGCGCATTGGCCACGAAGAAATGGGTGATCCTCCCGTCATCTCCCTCCCGAAAGATGAGCCTGCGGTCTCCGTACTTCTCCGAGAAGGTGAGGGGGGCCACCTCGACCCACTCGGCGTTCATGGCCTTCAAGGTCCCGTCCTTCGTGGCCCGCACCTTCACGTTCTCCAAGGCCGCGATCTTCGCCAGCGTCGTGTGACTGAAGCGGTTGGAGCGGAACCGTCCCGTGAACCGGTGGGCCCGGTCGGCGAAGTCCTCCGGCGGAGTCGGGACAGCCGCCTCTCTTGGGAAGTAGTGGTCCACGAAGGCATTCATGAACTGGCCTGTTGCGGCCCCGCCTCCCTGGGAATTGTAGGACACGAAGACGCCCAGGCCGCGCTCGGGGAAGAGGGCCAGCTCGGAGTGGAACCACCGGGTGTCGCCCCCGTGGCCGATGACGTGCTCGCCGTTGGAGCTCAGCTCGTAGAATCCGTAGTCCATGGCGTTCATCCCGGGTGCCATCCGGAAGAGGGCGGAGTGCATCTGCCGGGCCGTCTCCTCCTGGAGGATCCGGGCGTCGCCGTACCGGCCATCCTGGAGGTGTGCGATCATGAACTTGGCCATGGCGGTTCCGGAGGCCGCTCCTGCTCCCACCGGGTAGAGGGGGACGAACTCGAAGTCCTTCTCCCGGTATTGTCCTCCGCCGTAGGTGTATCCTTTGGACATGTCCCCGGCCAGCTCCTCGGGCAGGGGCTGCTCGACGGAGAAGTGCTCCATCCCCAGCGGATCCAGGATGGACTCCTGGACATACTCGTCCCACGCGGTCCCCGAGACCTGCTCCACGATGTAAGCCGCGATGCCCGCGGCGTGGTTGGAGTACGACGACACCTCGCCGGGGGGCCGCACCCGGACCGGAAGCTGCTGGGCCAGGATCTCACCCAGGGGTGCCAGGTCCGTGGAGTCGTTGCCGAAGAGGCGGATGACGTAGTCCTCGAACCCCGCCGAGTGGCTCATGATGTCCCGGAGGGTAATGGGTTGCTGGTAGGTGGCGGGGATCTGGAAGTCGACCAGGTACTGGTTGACGTCGGCGTCCAGGTCCAGCTTGCCTTCCTCCGCGAGCTGCATGACCGAGGTCCAGACGAAGAGCTTCGTCACGGACCCGATCCTGAAGAGCGTCGTCTCCGCGTCCACCTTCTTTCGGCCCTCCCAGTCGGCGTACCCGTATCCTTTGGCCAGGAACACCGCGCCGTCCTTCACCACTGTCACCACGGCACCCGCGGCGTGGTGGTCCTGGAGCTGGATCTTCATGACCCCGTCCAGGAAGGCCTCCAGCTCGGCCGGGTCCGTGGGGCCGGTGCGAAGCGAGTCCCGAGCCGGGGCCAAAACATGTGCCTGCGCCGGCTCCTGGACCGCGGAGGGGGAGTCGGCGGAAGGCTCGTCGGCGGGGACCTGCCGCGCCATCGACGCCCCTCCCGGGAGTGCGAGGAGGAGGGCAGCCGTCAGGGCGGGCCGGACGACGCGAAGGCCGGAGGCGGCGACGGGGTTTCGGGGCGCGTTCATCATGGACTCCACTCGCGTGGCGTGGAAACGGGATCGGGCTCCACGCCCTCCCGCGTGATGGTTACCGGGACGATGCTCCCGTCCGGCGCGAAGTGCATTTCGTCGATGCTCACCACCCGGTGGTTCCGGTCCGTCTCTCCCAGGGGCCGACGGTGGTACACGATGTACCAGCTACCGGACCTGGGCGCGTGAAGGACGGAGTGGTGGCCGGCCCCGGTGGCCACGTCGGGGTCCTGTTCGAGGATCTTGCCCTGACGCCTGAACGGGCCCGCGGGCGAGCTCGCCATGGCGTAGGCCACGGCGTAGTTCGGCCCCGTCCAGCCGCCCTCCGACCACATGAAGTAGTACCTTCCGTCCCTCAACAGCATGAAGGAGCCCTCCACGTACCCCTCCGGGGTGATCTCCCGGAACGTGGTGCCGTCGTCGAAGGGGACGAAGCCGGTAAGGTCGTCGTTCAACCGAACGATGTTGCAGTGGCGCCACCCGCCGTAGGTCATGTAGTAGGTGCCATCCAGGTCCCGGAACACGAAGGGGTCGATAGGCTGGGCCCCGTTGTGGAAGGCCCCGATGAGCGGCTCTCCCAGGTAGTCCTGGAACGGACCGTCGGGGGTGCGGGCCCGGGCCACGCCGATGCCCCCGGTCTCCTGGTCGTTCTGGATGTCGTTGGCCGAGAAGAATAGGTAGTACCAGCCGTCCTTCTCCACCACGGACGGTGCCCAGAGGGCCCGCCTTGCCCACGTCACGCTCGCCAGGTCCAGGATGCGGGGATGCCTTGTCCAGGTGATGAGGTCCGGTGAGGAGAACGCGTCCATGTACGTCTGCTCGTCGTAGGGAGCCGACGTGGTGGGATAGATCCAGTAGGCACCCTGGAACACGTGGGCCTCCGGGTCCGCGTACCAGCCGGGGAAGACCGGGTTTCCCCCTCGGGGCGTCTGCGCCGGGCAGGGACTGCCGGAGAGCAACGAGGCCAGGGCGAAGCCCAGGACGAGTGTAGGGCTTTGGGCGGTCCGCCAGCCGATGTGGTGTCTCATGATCCGCCACATTAGGGGGAGGGGTGAGAACGGGACAAGCCGGATGGACTTCCAGCGCGGCCCCGGCCAGGGAATCGGGCTTCGAATCGGGGATGCCTTCCCCGTCGCAGCGCGGCGACACAGTAGTCGCCCAGCCCGCGCAAACGAGCCGCCCGCGGAGCATTCGGGAGACCAGGGACAGACGCCGAATCCCCTTGAAACAGGGGGTTCTCACCATCCGGCCCTCTCCAAGGTCGAGCGGCATGGCATGTGCAAATGACAGGAGACTACGGCCGGAGTCGGTTCAGATCTTCCTGAGCCGTGGACGCCCCCGCGGTGTTCTCCCCACGGACCATACGGAACCGAATGCCTGTACGACGATCCACCCTCCAGGCTCTGAGGGAGCACTGCTCCAGGTTCGGCGTGATGAGAACGATGAACCGCGCAGCCTCCTACCTCATCAACCGATTCGTGTACCTGGACCGCCTCCACATCATGGTGCTCGACCGTGAGGACGTGAGCCCGTCGGAACCCGAGAACCCCCTTCGCCTGAGTTCGAGGATCGCCACACTGGAAGACCTGGAGGAGATGGAGCGGGAAGGCGGTTGGGGCGTGAGGGGGAAGCTCGAGTTCCACGAACAGGGGGACACCTGTCTTCTGAGCTACGTCGACGGTGAGCTCGCCGGATATACGTGGGCCCACTCCAGGGGGTGTCCGGAGCTCCTGCCGGATCTGACGATGAGTGTCCCCCGCCAATATCTTTACAGCTTCGCGGCGTTTACTCTCCCGGCGTATCGTGGGCTCGGCCTCCAGGCCTTCCGCCACCGTGCCCTCCTGGAGCATCCCCGGTGGAAGGAAAAGAAGGGGTTGTTGAGCTTGGTTGCCCATACGAACTACAGCTCCAGGCGAGGACAGGCCAAGAGCGGCCACCGGAGAATCGGAGACGTCTGGCTCATCGGGAGCAAGACCAACTTCGTCGCCATTGTCGGGAAGAAACCGCGACGAATGGGACTCCGACGAATCCACCCCGCCGCCCCGGAAGAAGCGGGTCCCCTGTTATCCGGATCCGCATCCCCGTGAGGCTCCCGGGCTCTCCGAATTCTGGGGTCTACGCCGGGCCCGCCCCTGTCAGCGACCACTGGTACACTCTCGACACCGCCTGGACGATTTCCTGGGCGAGCTCGGATCCCTGGTCCCCATTGGTCATCACCACGACTCCCCGGCCTCCATCCACGAAGGCCTCGAACTGAGCCTTGAAGCCATGGTTGGATCCCCCGTGGACAAAGCGTGGTGGGCCTTCCTCCTGAATGCCGAACCCAAGCCCCCAGCTCCCGAGCCCCGGCGTGAGCATGGCCCGGGTCATGTCGGGGGAGAGCACGCGGCCGGACTCCCCCCGCCACGCCGCTTGAAGGCTCAGAGCCAGCCGGGCCAGCTCCGTGGGATTGGTCCAGAGCCCCGCCGCGGCTCTCTCCGGATACACGTGCCATCTTCCCTCCACCGGCGTGCCGTCCCGGAGGTACCCGGTGGCGGCGTCGGGGGCCCGGCCCGGGGGAAGGGGTTGGGCGAAGGTGGAAAGGGGCATGCCTACGGGGTCGAGGACCCATTGACGCATGAGCTCCGGGTAGGGCCGGCCCGTAACGTCCTCGAGGAGGAGCTGGAGAACCGTGTACCCTCCACCCGAGTACCGCCAGAGACGGCCGGGGAGGGCGTCCACCCGGACGGGTGCCGTGTTTGCCGGCCCGGAGCCGTCGAGGACTTCCACGGTGGTGGGCAGAGGATCGCCGACGGTGTAGCCCGGAAACCCACTTACGGTCAGGCCCCCTGTGTGGGTGAGGAGATGGCGAACGGTCACGGGCTGCCGGGCGGTGAAGCCGTTCTCGGGGATCCGCCACCGCTTCAGGTACTGGTTGGCGGGGGCGTCCAGGTCCAGCGTTCCCTCTTCGACGAGCCGGAGGGTGGCCATCGCCGCCACCGGCTTGCTGATGGATGCAGCCTGAAAGAGGGTCTGTGGAGTGACGGCCTCGCCTGAATCGGTATCCTGGACTCCGTAGCCCTTCGCCCAGGCTACGATCCCCCCGTCGATGACCGCCACGCTCACCCCCGGCACCCGGTAGTGATCCATCCGCTCCTGGATGGAGGAGAGCTCGGGGGCCCGGTCCCGAATTCCAGCGATGGTGGAGAGGCCATTCTCCACCTCGACGATGCGGGGATCGAGTTTACCGGTGGACATGGGCTCAGGGCTCTCTCTGGCGCATGCGCTGAGGGAGATGCTGCCCAGAAGGACGGCGAGGCAGATGGCGCCGCCTGGAATGGCACGCCGGGAACACGACCCGGGGCGGGGTCCCAAAGCCCCTGGCTTCATCGTGACCTCCACGGATGCGGGGACGGGGATGGCGCCCAGCCTTGTCCAGGAATAGCCCCTCGTCTGCAGACCTGACAAGGGAACCCGAGGACCCCTCAGGACCCCACAGGATTTCACAGGACCCCGGAAGCCGACCAGGGGCGATCCCGCCGCCGCGTTGCTTCGCCGAGTGTGGTGCCCACGCCTCACTCGCCCTGGTCCGGCAGCAGTGGCACAGCCTGGTCTCGCCGTGACAGAAGGACCCTCACCGAAGAGGGAGGACCGGAACAGGAGGGAATGCCGCCCTCCCGAGCAGACTCACGCCGGAACGAGGAGGAAGGGTGCGGAGGTTGCAGTGGGTTGTCGCGTTGGTCCATTATCCGGGCTGAACCCGTACCTTGGGGTCGGTACGGGATGAACGTTGGCCAGGTCGGACTCTTTCGGTTGGTGAAGCAATGACCAGGAATCGTCGGAACCGCCTAGCGGTGATGCTGATCTCTTCCACGCTCCCCCTCGCTTGCGGTGGAGGAGGGGAGGGACCGCCCCCCATCGTGGAGCCGGATCCGCCCAAGGCGACGACCCTGATCCTCAGTCCTGCCAGCCACACGTTCGATGCCCTCGGGGACACGTTCCGCGTTTCGGCGACCGTGAGGGACCAGTATGGGGAGGAAATGAGCTACGATCAGATTCTCTGGGGGTCCACGGACGCGTCCGTGGTGGAGGTCAGCCAATCGGGCCTCGTGACCTCCCGGAGGGAGGGGGTGGCGAAGATTCGTGCCCAGGCAGGATTGGTCAGAGACACGGTCGACATGGAAGTGGTACAAATCCCCCGCACGATCGAGGCCATTTCGGGCGACGGCCAATCGCATTGGACGGGCTTCGTTCTACGGGACACTCTGGTGGTCGGGGTTCGGGATGGTGCTGGCACCCCGGTTGCCGGCGATAGTGTGACGTGGACCGTGGATACGGGTGAGGGTGCGCTCCTGCCCCTGTCCGACACCACGGATTCGGACGGGCGGGCGAGGGCGCTCTGGCTCCTTGGGACGAGCGGCACGGGAAAGCAGACGGTCTCCGCCACCGTGCCGCCTCTAAGCCCCGTCGTGTTCCAGGCCACCGCTTCGGCTCCCATCTCCATCTTCAGCCCCGCCTCCTTGTCGGGGCCCATGCTGGATACCCTTGACCTGACGCTCCTCGCCCTGGACTCCCTGGGGGCGCCGGAGGCCGGGATCCCCGTGGAGTTCCTGGGAATCGAGGGGTTCGGTGAGGTCGTCGAGGGACCGACCACAACGGGCGTAAACGGCCACCTGGTGGTTCGGTGGATCCTCGGCCCCACCCCGGGAACCCAATCGCTGACCCTCATCCGGGCCGACCTGAACCGCCTTCTCGTCGTCCAGGCCCAGGGAACGGGGACGCTGGACCCCTGGCCCTTCACGACGGTGAGCGCCGGCGAGAACCACACGTGCGCCATCCACGCGGACGGCTCCGGGTACTGTTGGGGCGACGGTGGCGACTACCAGTTGGGAACCGGGGAGGTTGCTCCCGTCACCAAGCCGGCCAAGGTGGCCTCGGCCCTCGCCTGGAGCGAAATTGCCGCCGGCCGCAACCACTCGTGTGCCCTCACCGGCGCCGGGGGCGCCATCTACTGCTGGGGGGACGGCTACCAGACCGGTCAGGGCGGGAACGTGGCGGCACCGACGCCTCTTCTCGTACCCGGGGGGAGCTGGTCCGCCGTGACCGCCGGCCAGAGCCACACCTGCGCAGTGGCGGCTGGGGGGAGCGGTTACTGTTGGGGGGTGGAGTCCGAGGGGTGGTTGGGGAACGGCGTCCTGGCGTCCACCGGCGTCCCGACCCTGATCACCGGAGGGCTCTCATGGGCCGGGCTCTACGCTGGTCGACGCCACACGTGCGGCATCACCACGGATGGGCGCGGGTTCTGCTGGGGCCGCGGTCAGAGCGGGCAGCTCGGATCCGGGAGCACAGGGGCGAAGACCGTTCCCGCGGAGATCGCCGGGGGATGGCGTTGGCAGGCCCTCTCCGCCGGTTGGGATCATTCATGCGGGGTGGCTACCACGGGAGAGGCGCTATGCTGGGGAGAGGGCTCCCAGGGCAGGCTGGGCAACGGCTCCAACGCGGATCAGACCAGTCCCGTGAAGGTAGCCGGTGACCGGCATTGGACGATCATCGCGGCAGGGCAGACCCACAGCTGCGGGATCGATACGGAAAAGAACCTCCTGTGCTGGGGCCAGGCCGGATACGTGGGCCTGGGCGCGAGCGGCACGTCCACCCCCACGGTTGTGTTGCCCGGGGAGGAATGGGCCTCCGTAGAGAGTCAGGGCCATCACACGTGTGCCGTTACCACGGATGGACGGACCTTCTGCTGGGGGTCGAACGCCTATGGTCAGCTGGGCATAGGGAACACCACAGACTTCGGCATTCCCCGGCTCCTGGTGCGGTCCGTCATCCTTCCGTGAGGTCGGGTCAGGCGAAAAGCGCCGGTGCTCCGCCCGTGTGCCAGAAGATTACGGAGTCACCCGGGCCCAGGCGTCCCTCCCGGATCCAGCCCAGGAACCCGGCCCCTGCCTTGGCGGTGTAGACCGGATCCAGGATCATGCCCGCCTTGTTCCCGAAGAGACGAGCCGCCTCGTCGGAGGCCGGGGTCGGGATCCCGTACCCTTCCCCCACGAAGCGATCGTCCGGGACGATGAGGTCCGGTGGGAGGTCCATGGGGGCTCCCAGGAGCTCGGCCGCCCCCCGGGCGATCTCCCGCGTGGAGGTCATGATCTCCTCCGCCGAGACGTCGGCGCTCACCCCCACGAGCCTGAGGTTCTCCACTCCCAGGAGACTGAAGCCGAGGGCCAGGCCGGCCAACGTGCCGCAGGACGAGGTGGGGACGAAGATGGCGGTCCGGCGGTCCTGCCAGCCGGCCCGATCCTCCATCATCTGGCAGTTTATTTCCACTGCCGCCCGGACATAACCCAGGGCTCCCAGGGGGGTCGAGGCCCCCAGGGGGATCACCAGGGGCCGTCGCCCCTGGATGCGCAGCTCCCGGGCCATTGCCTCCATGGCCGGAGCCCTGTCTTCCCGTCCCCGGACCGTCCGGACCTCGGCGCCGAAGAGGCGCATCAGGAGGGCGTTGCCTGTGGGAGGATCGGGTGGCCGGCCGTTCACGACGAGGATGCACCGGAGTCCCAGCTGCGCCGCCACCGCAGCCGTAACGCGGCAATGGTTGGATTGGGGGCCTCCGCAGGTAATGACCGTGTCGGTTCCGGGCTCCATGGCACCCAGGGTGAACTCGAGCTTCCGGAGCTTGTTCCCCCCCAGGGCGAGCCCGGTCCAGTCGTCCATCTTCAGCAGGAGCTCGGGGGTCCTTGGGCCGAGCCCGGCGCGGATCTGCGCCCCGGGGAGGAGGGGAGTCGGGAGGAAGGCCAGGGGGATTCGTGGCAACGACTCGAGGTGGTGCAGGGCCTCCGAATTCATGATGGCCTCCCCGTTCTTGAGGTCAGGTACCGGTCGCCGGGGCGTGGGGCCAGGAGAGGGCCAGGGCTCCGGCGGCGCACACCGTGGAGAAGTGGATATCCACCGTATCCTCGATGGGAGTAGCATACCCTCCACTCATCACTACGGCCACCGGAACGCCGGCCCTTCGGCAGGCCGCGAAGACGAGCTGGTCCCGTTGCCGGAGGCCGTCCTTGCTGACGCTCAGGCGTCCGAGGCGGTCGCCGGAGAAAGGGTCCGCACCGGCCAGGTAGAAGGCGAGGGCCGGTCGGGCGGCAGCCAGGGCCTGTTCCACCGCTCCCCCTACCGCCTCCAGGAAAGGCCCGTCACCGGTTCCATCGGGAAGCTCCACGTCCAGGTCCCCGGGCACCTTTCGGAAGGGGTAGTTATTGGCACCGTGGACCGACAGGGTGAAGACACGGGGCTCGGAGCGGAAGATGGAGGCAGTCCCGTTTCCCTGGTGGACGTCCAGGTCCAGTATGGCGACGCGCTCCGCCCTTCCCTCCGAGAGAGCCAGGCGGGCCGCCACGGCCACGTCGTTGAACACGCAGAATCCCTCCCCGCGATCGGCGAAGGCGTGGTGCGTCCCTCCCGCCAGGTTGACCGCTACACCGTCCTGCAGGGCGGCCCTCGCGGCGGCCATGGTGCCGCCCACCGAGCGCCTGGAGCGTTCCACGAGGCCCGGGGACCATGGAAACCCCGTTCTGCGGACTTCCATGGGGTTGAGGGTTCCGTCCAGCACATTACGGAGGTAGGCCGGATCGTGGACACGGGCCAGATCCGCGTCGGACGCGGCGGCCGGTACCTGCAGATGCCATCGCCCCAGCGCCGCCCCTTCCACCCGCTCCCGGAGGAGCACGTACTTCTCGATAGGGAATCGGTGCCCGGGGGGCAGTGGAATCCGGAAGGGGTCCGAGTAGAAGATCTTCATGCAGACCGTGACCCTGGTCACCCCTGCAAGGGCGGGGAGGTGGGTTGGAAGACCCTGGCGAGCCGGGATGCCAGGAGATCGATGGCTACCCGGTTCCGCCCACCCTCCGGGATGATGATGTCGGCGTGGGCGCGGCTGCCCTCCACGAAGCTCATGTGCATGGGGCGAACCGTGGCGAGATACTGGGCTACCACCGACTCCACGGACCGCCCCCGGTCCCGCACGTCCCTCCTCAGCCTCCGGATGAGCCGGATATCCGGGTCCGTATCCACGAAGACCTTGATGTCCAGGAGCTCCCGGAGTCGGGGCTCCGCCAGCACCAGAATCCCATCCAGGACGACGACACCGGTGGCTGGAACCCGATGCACCTGCTCCGTCCGGGTGTGGGTGGTGAAGTCGTACACCGGAACCTCGACGGTCTCGCCTCTCCGGAGCCGGACCAGGTGCTCCACCAGGAGGTCGGTCTCGAGAGCATCAGGGTGATCGAAATTGACCTTCTCCCTCTCCACCGGCGGCACGTGGGCCAGGTCCCTGTAGTAGGCATCGTGGTGGATGACCGAGACTGCATGGGGATGGAGATTGCGGGTGATTTCCCTCACGACGGTGGTCTTCCCCGATCCACTCCCTCCGGCGATTCCGAGGAGAATACGCTCGCTCATGCCGCCGGATCCGAAGGGGAGGTGGAGGCCGGAATGGCGACGACGTAGATCCTCCGGGCCAGGGCCAGGGGCACCTCCAGGAACGGCTCTTCCGATTCCTGGACGGCGATCCGGAGCGCGGGGGGAGTCCAGGTGCGCCTCAGCACCGACACTCGTCTGCCGGGCAGAAGGCCGGCCGCCTCTACCGCCCGGAGACCGGCGCTGTCGTCGTCCCTCACCGCCCGCACCTGAGCCAGATCTCCGGGAGCGAGCTCGGCGAGGGTAAACGAATCCGTGGGTTCGATCTCCCCCGTCGAGGTGGGGATGGGGGCACCATGGGGGTCATGGCTCGGGTACTCGAGAGCCGCAGCCATGCGCTCGATGAGCGCGTCTGACGCGGCGTGCTCCAGGCGTTCCGCTTCCTGGTGGACATCCTCCCACCGGTATCCGAGCCTTTCGGTCAGGTAGGTCTCCAGGATCCTGTGCCGACGCAGGACACCCAACGCCTGACGGGTCCCGGACTCCGTAAGCCGGACGCCGCGATAGGGGACGTATTCCAGGTACCCGGACTCCGCCAGGCGCTTCACCATGCCCGTGACCGAAGCCGGTTGCACATCGAGGGCCTCGGCGATGGCCGACGTGGAGGCCACCTCCCCCGGCTGGCAGAGGGAGTAGATCGCCTTCAGGTAGTCTTCAACGGACCGGGAGAGGCCCGAGGTCTCGTCGGGCATGTTCCGGATCTCCTGTTGAGGGCGGGGTGGACGCCGATAACCGGTACGAAGCTCCCAGGCTCGGGGGCCACGACACAAAGATGCCGTTCCAGGCCCCTGCGGGCAAAGCACCCGAGAGTCAGGCCAGGAGGAACGCCTCCCCCCCGCGGACCCGGCCCAGGTCACGGAAAAGCCTGTTCACGGGAGAAACACCCGTTTGATAAGGCCTTGCGAAAGGGTTAACATTATATGTTTTCATTCCACGGTCCTCAGGTGGGAAAAGGGGGTCAATTGAACGACTCAGTGGCTGTGGATGCCAAGCGGATCCTGCTCCGGTACGGAGCCCCCATTCGCGTACTGGACGAGGTTTCCGAAGAAGATCGCATCCGGTTTGCCCGGATGATCGCACGAACCACCCTCCCGGAGCGGGAGGGCAAGCTTCGCCGAGCTCCTGGAAGAGGGGGGATACCTCAGCGAGGATTGAGGCGACCACAGGTCAGGCTCCGGAGACGATTGAGAGCCGCGGCCAGCTCGAATCTCCGAAACGCCGCCAGCTCCCCGGTTCGGCGGGTATCCAGGATGTCCAGTCCTTCCTCCTCTACCCGGCCTACCACAGCGTCCAGGATCTCCGGTAGGGTTCGCCTCCCGTCCATGTACTCTCGCCAGGCCAGGAGGATCGCCCGCCCCAGCGCGTGCGCCTGCGACCAGGAGATGATCTGGTCCACCCCGGACAGATCCACGGCTTCCCGTCCCAGGGAGAGTGCGTGGACGCCGCGGATCTTGAGACTCTCCGCGTGGCGCCCCTTCCGCGGATCCAGGGAGGACGGGAGAGGCACACGGGCCGGCCGAGGCCCGAGCGGGTCCGTGGACTCGGGCACCCTTCCGGTGGGGAGGGACGCCGCGACTCGGCGTGCCCGCTCCGTCACGTCCGAGGGGCGGTAATCCCTCATGGCGAGGACGGTGTCGGCCACATCGAGGTAATCTCCGCTGCCCCCCAGAACCAGGATCGAGCTGATCCCGTACTCGTCGTGGAGTTGCCGGACCCGGTCGATGAAGGGCGTGATTGGCTCGCTTTCCCGGGGAACCAGGGCCTGCATGCGCCGATCCCGGATCATGAAGTTCGTCGCGGCCGTGTCCTCGTCCACCAGCAGGACCGAGGCTCCCGCCTCTATTGCCTCCATGATGCCGGCGGCCTGGCTCGTTGACCCCGATGCGTTGGGGGAATCGAAGGCCCGGGTGTCGTCTCCCGTGGGGAGATTCCGGATGAAGGGGGAGATATCCACGCCCCGGACCGACCGACCGTCCTCCGCACGGATCTTCACCGTCGACGCGTCACTCACCACCCTCTCTCTCCCGTCCCCCGGGCGGTGGTTGTATACCCCCCTCTCCAGGGCCCGGAGGAGAGTGCTCTTCCCGTGGTATCCACCGCCGACGATGAGAGTGACACCCCGGGGGATTCCCAGGCCCGTGACGCGCCCGGCATTCGGAAGGTGGGCCTCCACCCTCAGGCTCCCCGGGCTCTCGAAGGCCACCGTCTTCTCCTTTTCCAGGGGCTCCTGGCTGACCCCGGTCCGTCTGGGGAGAAGAGCCCCATCGGCCACGAAGGCTACGAGCTCTCTCTCGGCGAGGAAGCGGCGCAAGGCCTCGGCATCCTCGTTCGCCCGGGCGTGAACCAGAATGTCAGTTCCAGAATGGGCGGAGGCCCTGAGACTCGCGGCGATCACGGCCGGGACCGCTTCCAGGAGGAGACGGGTGGCTTCCCTGCCGAGGACCCTTCTCCCCCGGGCCGGGAGGCCCAGGGTGAACCGTGCCTCCACGCTCCCCTCCGGTCCGACACGCACCGCCGTCTGGGGAATCACTTCCTGTCCCGGGGCCTCCATCCGGATTTCCCCGCTCTTCCCCGTGCCGGTTCCTCCAGATCGGGCCCGGGCTTCCGTGGCGAAACGACGGGCAAGGAGGCACGCCGTGCCAAGGGCCCGACTGGGTGGTCGGCAGGCTTCCTCCGACAGGCCCGTGAAGGCGGGATCCAGGAGCACTCGGAGGCGAGTGGGTGCGGCGAAGGGATCGCCCTGGACGTAATCCACCTCCAGGGGATACTCCGGCAGGGTCCAGAGTCCCCGCAAAGCCTCGTAGGCCTTGTAGCCTCTCCCATCGATTCGGCTCAGCAGGGTCCGAAGTGCCTCGACGGACCTCGTGGTCATGGAGTCGGTTCTCCTTCCGATTCGTGCCTTCAACTCTTTCCCCGGGCGGGCAGGGATGGCCGCCGGAGGAGTCAGGTGGCCGGTGTGGGGGGGATGGCACACGGGCGGAATACCGCGGACCACCAGCCCTGGCCTCGGGCCACCGCATCATCCCAGATTTCGTAGCTCGAGCCCCATTCCCAGGCCGGAGCATCCTATGTGCCGCCCATCGACTTCCTTCCCGCGTTTCCCGGCTCTCGCGCTGAGTCTGGCCCTCCTCCAGGCGGCCGCCTCCACGGCTGCCGGGGCGCAGGAGCCGCCGCCGTTTCAGCTTCAGGTTGCCTACTCGAGTCACGGAATGGTGTCCGCGGCCCAGCCTCTGGCCACGTGGGCCGGGGTTCGGATGCTGGAGGCCGGGGGCAACGCAGCCGACGCGGCCGTGGCGGCGGCCTTCGCCATCGCGGTAGTGGAACCCACCATGAACAGCATCGGCGGGCGCAACCAGATCCTCATCCGGCTGCCCGACGGTGAGATCAGGGGCATCGACGGCACGACCCAGGCGCCGGCTACCTACGATCCCACCACCGCCCCAAAGGCCTCATACGGCTATGCCGTCATTGGGGTCCCCGGTGTGGTGGCGGCCCTGATGCGCCTCCACTCGGAGTACGGCCTCCTCCCCCTGGACACGGTCATGGCTCCTGCCATCCGGTACGCCCGGGCGGGCTTCAGGGTCCTTCCCCGGGAGGCCGCGCGGCAGGCCGAGGCGGCGGACGAGGCGGCTGAGTTCCCGGGCAGCCGGCAGTACTTCCTCAAGGCCGACGGCAGCTCCTACCAGGCCGGGGACCTCCTTGTGCAAGAGGACCTGGCCCGGACCCTGGAATCCATCGCCCGGACAAAGGGCGAGTCGTTCTACCGAGGGGAGATCGCGGAGTTGATCGCCGCGGACATGGCCGCCAACGGCGGGGCCGTGACGCTAGCATCCTTGCGGAGCTACGAAGCCGAGGATGCCCTCATCGTCCGGGGGAGGTACCGTGGCTACGAGCTGGCCGGAAGCTACATTCCGTCGGCCGGTGCCCTTAGCATCGAGGCTCTCCAGATCCTGGATCACTTCGACCTCGCCGAAATGGACCCGGCGGAGCGGGTCGCGACGGTGGGTCGGGCGCTAGGGCTCGCTTTCGGCGACTGGAACCTCCAAGGGCCCCCGGAGATGGCCAGCCAGATCACCTCCCAGGCCTGGGCTGCGGAGCGGGCCCAGGAGATTCGAGCCGGGACCGGCGTGGGCCTCGAGGCCGCCTTCATGGACCATCCGGCCGATGGACACACGACCCACCTGTCCACCGCCGATGCCGATGGCATGTTGGTGGCCCTCACCCAGACGCTGGGGCCCACCATGGGGTCCAAGGTAGCGACCCCTGGCTTGGGCTTCCTGTACGCTGCGACACTGGGGGGATACCTGGGGCGGATGGAGCCCGGGGAGCGCGCCCGGTCCAACATCTGTCCCTTCCTCCTCCTCCAGGACGGAGACCCGGTGCTGGTCCTGGGGGCCGCCGGGGGCAATATGATCGAGGTGGCCGTCGTCAATGCCATCGTTCACTTCGTCGACGAGGGACTCCCGTTCTTCGAGGCCGTGGCGGCTCCCCGGGTGAACGGGGACGAGAATGGCAATCTGGTCCTGGAGACCCATGCCGGCGCGGGTTTCACACCCGAATTCGCGGAGGAGGTGCGGGCTTTGGGATACCGGGTCCGGGAAACGGCGAGGGAAGCCGCGTTCGGGCGGATCCATGGGATCCGCTACCACCGGGAGTCGGGACTCTGGGAAGGGGTCGCCGACCCGGACTGGGAGGGGACCGCCCTGGGCCCTCGGTTACCTTCAAGGAGCCCCGTCGGCTCACCGGAAAGGTCCAGGTAAGGACCGGTTGAGCGGGGGAGAGTCGATGCCGTTTCCCAAGGAGAATATGAGAATGAGTGCCATCCGACGGTTCATGGAGCAGCACTTCCTCCACTTCAACGCCCGGGAAGCCCTGGCCGCGGCCAGAGCCTACGATGAGCACATCCAGGCAGGGGGGAAGATGCTCGTGTCCCTGGCCGGGGCCATGTCCACCGGGGAGCTCGGCGTGATCCTGGCCAGGATGATCCGGGCCGGGAAGGTCCACGCCATTTCCTGCACCGGCGCGAACCTGGAGGAGGACCTGTTCAATCTCCTGGCCCGCAAGGAGTACGAAGTGGTCTCGGACTGGAGGGCACTCTCGGCCGCGGACGAAAAGGCCCTGTACGAGCGCGGCATGAACCGGGTGACGGACACCTGCATTCCGGAGGACGTCATGCGGCACCTGGAGCGCCGGCTCGGGGACCGATGGGCGGCGGCGGCCCGGGATGGGGTCCGGAAGTTCCCCTTCGAGTTCATGTACAGTGTCCTGGACGATCCGGACCTGGCCCGGCACTTCCAGGTGGATCCCGCCCGCTCCTGGCTCCTGGCGGCGAAGGAAGCCGGCCTCCCGGTGTACTCTCCGGGATGGGAGGATTCCACCATGGGAAACATGTTCAGCGCCAACGTGAAGCTGGGCCGACATCGCCCACCACCAATGTGTCAAGACGGGTACGGAACAGTTCCACCACCTCATGGATTGGTACCTGGCCAACAACGGCGAGAAGGAGGGCAAGCCCTCCGTGGGGTTCTTCCAGATCGGAGGGGGGATCGCGGGAGACTTCGCGATCTGCGTCGTGCCAAGCATCATCCAGGATCTTCAGCGGGAAACGCCGTTCTGGGGGTACTTCTGCCAGATAACCGATGCCGACGTTTCCTATGGAGGCTATTCGGGGGCCGTTCCCGAACGAGAAGATCACCTGGGGGAAGCTGGACGTGGGCACCCCGAAGTTCCTGGTGAAATCCGATGCCACCATCGTGGCACCCCTCATCTTCGCCTACGTGCTTGGGGACTGAGCGCACGGGCTCCTCCCCATCCGCTTTCTCGCGGAGACCCGTTCCACCTCTCAGGGCTCCACGTTGAGACGAAACGTTAGCTTAAAGGCTATCCTGGACGACCCGCCGAACGCGGACGTTTGCGAGGCAGTCGAATGCAGATCCGAAACGTGGCGGTCATCGCCCACGTGGACCACGGAAAGACCACTCTGGTGGACCACATGCTCCGCCAGGCCGGGATCTTTCGGGCCAACGAGGAGGTGGCCGACCGGGTCATGGACTCCAATCCCCTGGAGCGGGAGCGGGGGATCACCATCCTCTCCAAGAACACCGCGGTCCACTGGGGCGACGCCAAGGTCAACATCGTGGACACCCCCGGTCACGCGGACTTCGGTGGGGAGGTGGAGCGGATTCTCCGGATGGTGGAGGGCGTTCTCCTTCTGGTGGACGCTGCCGAGGGGCCCATGCCCCAGACCCGGTTCGTGACCCGGAAGGCGCTGGAGCTGGGCCTTCTTCCCATAGTCGTCATCAACAAGGTGGACCGGCCCGATGCGAGGGCCGCTGCGAGGTTCATGACGAGGTCCTGGAGCTCTTCCTGGAGCTGAACGCCAGCGAAGCCCAGCTCGATGCTCCCTTCGTCTACGCCTCGGGCCGGGAGGGTTGGGCCACCCGCTACCAGTGGATGGAGGCGATGGGGGACGGATCGGGCAGGAGTTCGACGGAGCCGATCTGACGCCCCTCTTCGAGGCCATCCTGGGCCATCTGCAGCCCGCCGCCGGGAGATCCGGAAGGCCCCTTCCAGATGCTGGTGTCGACGCTGGACTTCTCTCCCTACGTGGGGCGGATCGCCATCGGCCGGATCGAGCGGGGCCGCGTGTCGGGTGGGAGAACGGGTGGCCCTTCTCCCCCTGGGTGCTCCCGGCTCGGTGGAGGACGACGACGAGGCGGTGGAGGGCCGGGTCATGAGGCTCTACGAGTTCGCCGGTCTCCAACGGCTGGAGCTGGACCAGGCGGTCGCCGGCGACATCGTGGCCCTGGCCGGGGTGGATGGTGTGGAGATCGGCACGACCCTCACCGATCCCGAGGTCGGGAGCGACTCCAGGGGCATCGCCGTGGAGGAGCCCACCCTTTCCGTGGACTTCCTGGTGAACAACTCGCCCTTCTCGGGGAGGGCCGGCAAAGTACGTCACCAGCCGGCAACTCCGGGAGCGTCTCTTCCGGGAGCTGGAGCGGAACCTGGCGCTGCGGGTGGAGGAGACGGATTCCCCCGACACGTTCACGGTGTCCGGGCGGGGCGAGCTTCACCTGACCATCCTCATGGAGACCATGCGCCGGGAGGGGTACGAGTTCCAGGTGTCCCGACCCCGGGTGATCCTGAAGGAGGGCCCGGAGGGTGGCACGGCTGGAGCCGCACGAGGAGGTGGTCATCGAGGTTCCGGAGGGCATGGTGGGGGTGGTGATGGAGAAGCTGGGGGCGCGGGGAGGGTCCGTGGAGGAGATCCGTACCAACGGATCGGGGAATGACCACGGCTGAAGTTCCGCATCGCCACCCGGGGGCTCTTCGGCTACCGCTCCGAGTTCCTCACCGACACCCGAGGCGAGGGGATCATGCACCACCGTTTCCTGGCGTATGGCCCGTGGGCCGGGCCGCTGGCGGGCCGGAAGAGGGGGGTCCTGGTGGCCGACCGGCAGGGAGTGGCGGTGGGATATGCCCTCTTCAACCTCCAGGAGCGGGCCACCATGTTCGTGGTTCCCGGCGTTCCGGTCTATGGCGGAATGATCGTGGGAGAGCACGTCCGGCCCGGGGATCTGGACGTGAACGTCTGCAAGGAGAAGCGGGCCTCCAACGTCCGGACCACCGCCACCGACGAGAACATTCGCCTGGAGCCCCCGAGGAAGCTGACCCTGGAGCTCGCTCTCGAGTTCATCGAGGAGGACGAGCTCATCGAGGTGACGCCGGATTCCATTCGCCTCCGCAAGAAGGAAATGGACCTCAACAAACGCAGGAAGGCCGCGCGTGCGGGATAGATACCGGGCGGCCTGGACCTTCCCGTCCTACCTGGCGTCCGTCCGGCGGAGTCGGGAGTTCTGGCAAGAGATCTACCGGCGAGCCACGGTACCGGAGGACCTGCTGGGGGCCGCCCGCGCCCTCCCCGGCCGGTGGTATCTCCTGGCCCTCTCGGAGGACTGGTGCGGGGACTGCGTGAGCACGCTCCCGTACCTGGCCCGTCTTGCGGAGGCCGTGCCGAATCTGGAGATGCGGGTGCTATCCCGGGACGGGAACCCCGATCTCATGGACGCCCACCTCTCGGACGGGAGCCGGTCCATCCCCGTGGTCCTGATTCTGGACGAGAGCTTCCAGGAAGTCGGCTGGTGGGGCCCCCGCCCGAAGCCGCTCCAGGAGCTCTTTCTCCGGGAGGTCAAGTCGCTGCCGAAGCCCGAGCGCTTTCCCCGGCTCCGCGCCTGGTATGCCCGCGACCGGGGACGCACGACCCTCGCCGAGGTCATCGCGGCGATCCCGGCCCCGGCCTAGGCGATCCCGGCCCCGGCGTGGAGACAGCCGTCCGGGCGGCTGTCCTCTCTGCCCCCTTTACCCGTCCGTCCCGCTGCCCCAGACTTCAGGCCTCTCTCCCCCCGGGGAACCGTGTCCGGATCCAGGAGTCCGCATCATGCCCATCCTCTTCAAGGACGGAGTGCAGGAGAACACTCACCCCATGAATGTGGTCCTCGACGCCACCGAGGACGAAGTCGCCAGGCACAGCGTCGTTCGCATCCCCCTCTATGAGGTGTATATGCGAATGGCCGAGGAACTGGCGAAGAGGAGCACCTGCTCCCGACTCCAGGTGGGGACGGTGATCACCGACAGTGCCCTGGAGGCGGTGGTTTCCATCGGCTACAACGGGAACGCCCGGGGATTCCCGAATCGCTGCGACTCCGACACCCCCGGGGCCTGCGGGTGCATCCACTCCGAGCAGAACGCGGTGGTCAAGGCCGACGGCCACCTGAGAAAGAAGGTCGCCTTCGTGACCGCGAGTCCGTGCGTCATGTGCGCCAAGCTCCTGATCCAGGCCAACGTGACCCACGTGTTCTACCGGGAACCGTACCGGAAGCCCGACGGCCTCGATGTCCTGCGGCAGGGCGGGGTCGAGACCGTCCACTACGTCCGCTGGAAAGACGCCTGGCGGTAAAGGGCAAGCCTCACCCCCCGATGGCCCCGTACTTCTTCAGAATCTCCACCGTCTCCTGGATGGGCAACGCCCGGGCCGTGCGGCCCCCCCTCCCGGTGACGTCCGTGGCCTTGAGGAGGGAGTTGTAGATGGCCTCCTCGGTGGCCTCGATGGTTGCCTGGAAGAGCCCGGCCATGTCGTCGTTGGGGAGGTCCAGGATCTGGCGAGGCCCCCGGGCCGGACCGCGCCGGACCTCCGGAGCCGAGGAGAAGGCCAGGACGTAGTCACCCGACCCGTTGCCTCCCGAAGAGCCGGTCCTTGCCAGGCCCATGAGGGCTCGGCGGGCCAGCCGCTCCAGGTTCCGGGAGCTGAGAGGCGCGTCGGTGGCCACGACCATCATGCAGGAGCCCCCGTCCGCATCGGGGATCCCCCGACCCGTCGTCGCCCATGGAGACCTCGTCGGTGCCGTCTCCTCCCACATAGCGCTGGAAGGAGTACCGGCCGAGCTCCTTGCCCACGGGGGCGCCGTTCATGGTGAGGATCCCGCCGTAGTTGGTCTGGACGAGTACCCCCACCGTGTACCCTCCCAGGGCCTCGGGGAGGATGCGACTGCTGGTGCCGATCCCGCCTTTCCACCCGAACGCCTGGGTCCCCGTCCCCGCGCCGACGGAGCCTTCGGCCACAGGTCCGCCCGACGCCGCCTCCAGAGCCTCCCGGACGTGCTCCGGCCGGATCGGCCGGCTGCGTATGTCGCTCAGTCCGCCGTCATTGGTTTCCCCCACCACGGGATTGATGGATCCGACGCCCTCCATTCCCTCCTGCCCGAGAAGCCACTCGACCATGGCGTCAGCCGCCCTCCATACGCAGAGGGTGCAGGTCAAGAGGATGGGGGTCTCCATCTCACCCAGCTCGCGCACCTGGGTTACCCCCAGGAGCTTCCCGAATCCGTTTCCCACGACCACGGCTCCCGGGACCTTATCCCGGAACAGGTTCCCCTCGTGGGGAACGATGGCGGTGACCCCCGTGCGGACATCGTCGCCCTCCCACACGGTGACCTGGCCGACCCGCACCCCGGGCACATCGGTGATGGCGTTGTAGGGGCCCACGGGAAAGACGCCGACGGTCATTCC
Organism: uncultured Gemmatimonadales bacterium; assembly: GCA_963751255.1. Taxonomy (GTDB): domain Bacteria; phylum Gemmatimonadota; class Gemmatimonadetes; order Longimicrobiales; family Gaopeijiaceae; genus CAVVTW01. Next base: position 22,693 of record CAVVTW010000012.1, read on the forward strand.
AAGGTCCCGGGCTCGGGGACGTTCCGCAGCTTGGCTCATGAGGAGGGAGGGGAAGAGGGCGATGAGGACCAGGGCCACCACGGCCGCCGGGCAGGGGCAAGAGGAGAGGGAACGCGTGAGGGGCATGGCTTCACCGTCCGGTCAGAGGCGGATGGCGTCCGCCAGGAGAAGGAGCAGGAAGATGGGATGGTAGAGGAGCGATCCCAGGAAGATCCGCCGGGCTGCGGTCGCCGTGAGACGGCCCGCCCGGAGAGTGGAGAAGGTCAGGCCGAGAAGCGCCAGGCCCAGGATCAGGACTCCCGCGAGGTAGAGACCCCCGGCGAAGCCCAGGTAGGCCGGACCGGTGCTCGTGAGAACCAGCGCCCCCGAGAAGACGGCCACGTGCCGGGCGATTCGCCGGCCCTCCGGGTCGGAGCGAGGGATGAGGAGAAACCCCGCCCGGGCGTAGTCCTTTCTCAGGAGCCAGCCCAGGGAAAGAACGTGGGGGAGTTGCCAGAGATACGCGATGGCGAAGATCGATGCCGCCTCCAGGTTCAGGCTGCCGGTGGCGGCGCTCCAACCGATGAGGGCGGGCATGGCCCCGGGCACGGCCCCCACCAGCGTGGAGACGTAGGAGACCTTCTTGAGGGGCGTGTAGAGGAGGTTGTAGGTCAGGGCGGAGAGGGCCGTGAGGAGGGCCGGCAGCCACCCCACGGACACGAAGAGGATCCCGATCCCTCCCAGCGTGAGGAGGTTGCCGAAGAGGAACGCCTCTCCGGGCTTGAGTCGGCCCGAGGGAATGGGCCTGGCGCGGGTGCGCTCCATGAGAGCGTCGAGCTGCCACTCCACGAGCTGATTCAACGCCAGGGCGCCTCCCGTCGCCAGGACGGTCCCGACGAGGGTGAGGGCTACGGGAAGGAGCGCTGCCTGACCCCGTACCGCGACCAGGTACGCCACCCCCGCCGTAACCATGACGTAGCCAGCGATCCCGGGCTTGGTCAGCTCGTAGAAGACGGCCAGGCGGGACGCCCGGTCCAGGAGGGAGCGTCGCGCTCGGTGGCTGGGAGAGTCCAGGGTTATGTTCCGGGCCATTGCGTGGTCAGGGGCATTGGGCTCGTGGTGGGCGACGCCAGCCGCCGGCACCGTGGAACCGATGGAAGTTGTCCGGGGACGAGGACCGTGGCAAGGAGACGCCCCGGCTCTGAACACCTCCTCTTCCGGGGCTGCGAAACTTCACGTGTCTCTTCCCTGTATAGTAAGGATGAGGGAGCCCCGGTGCCGGGGCTGGATCAGCGGACCAGGCTCCGAGCAGGCGCGCCAATGACAGAGGTCGAGCAACCTTCCGTTCGGGAGCGACGGGTAGCCGTGCGCCGGCTGTACCAGCGGGCTCTCCTGGTGTCGGTGGCGATCCATGCCGTGATCTTCTTCGTCTGGCGTGTCGTTCCCATTCCCCACTCCCCCTTTGCCGCGGCCGGTCCGCGCGCCGGGGACTTCGCTGCGTCGGGAGGCGGCATGCAGGCCCTGAACCTGCAGGTCCCCCCCTCACGGCCGGTTGTCCCTCCGAAAGTACCCCTGATCAGCCTGGACGTGACGGAGCCCGTGGACATCAGCTTCGAGCCCCCTCTCGACGTAGCCTCTATCATCGGCGACGGGCCGGGGATCGGTGACGCGCCGCCGGGGGTCGCGGGTGGCCAGGGCAGGGGTGATGGCGGTACGGGAGCGGAGGGGTTCAACCTGCTCGTGCCTCCCTCTCCCCGGGGGATGATCATCCCTCCCACGAACCGCGATCTCCGGGGGAGCAAGGTGGATGTGTGGGTCTTCGTGGACGCGACGGGGCGTGTCGTGCCCGATTCCACGAGGCTGGACCCCCCGACCTCGGATCGGGGATTCAACCGACGCCTCATCGAAGAGGCCTCGGAGTGGGTCTTCAACCCCGCCATGAAAGAGGGCAAGGCCGTGGCGGCCTGGTTTCCCTACACCATCAGCATGTAGGCGGCGCCGGCCGCCGGCGTCTCAGGCGGGCGATCCCGGGAGGCCCCCCCACCCCTTTGTGGCATCTCGAACCCGGCAGGTTTAGCTTTTCATCCATGATTCGTAGCGGAAAGCGCATCCTCTGGGTCGACGACGAGATCGACCTCCTCAAGCCCCATCTCCTCTTCCTGCAGCAGAGGGGCTACCATGTCGACGCCATCACCAACGGGGACGACGCCCTGACTCTCCTGCGGCGGGACCCCTACGACCTGGTCCTCCTGGACGAGCACATGCCCGGCACCTCCGGGCTCGATGTCCTGGAGGTCCTGCGCCGGGAGGACCCGCACGCCCGGGTCGTCATGGTCACCAAGTCCGAAGAGGACGAGACCATGACGGAGGCCATCGGCCGCCGCGTGGACGAGTACCTGGTCAAGCCCACCAGCCCCCGCCAGGTCCTGTCGGTCGTGACCCGGATCCTGGAGGGATCGGCCATCCGCCAGCAGCGGGCGGCCCAGGACTTTGCGGCCCGGTTCCCTCAGCTGGCCATCCTTCGCCAGGACGCTCGGGGCATCCAGGACCTGGTCACACTTTTCGAGGAGTTGGTGGACTGGCACGTGCGCCTGGAGGCGGCGGGGGAAGCGGGGCTCCTCGACACCGTGGCCTCGCTGATGGTGGAGCTGCGCAGGGATTTCGGCGGCTGGATGCGGCAGCACTATCCCGCGGTGGGTCCGGGGGCGGGAGGAGCGTCCTCTCCTCTCCGTGGACGTCGTCCGGGAGCGCCTCATTCCGCTGCTGGGCCCCAAGCCCGTGTTCTTCATCGTTCTGGACTGCATGCGGCTGGATCAGTGGAGGGTCATCGCCCCTCTCCTGTCCTCCCATTTCGAGATCGATGAGCAGCTCTACTTCTCCATCCTCCCCACGGCCACGCCGTACGCGCGAAACGCCATCTTCAGCGGGCAGTTCCCGGAGGATATCGCCAGAGACTACCCGGGTTGGTGGGACCTGTCCGACGACGAAGGAAGCCTGAACGCCTTCGAGGACGATCTGCTCCGGCGCCAGCTCCGACGCCTGACCGCCAGGGATGTGCCGGTACACTACGAGAAGATCTTCTCCGACCGGGATGAGGAGCAGGTGCGGGCTCGGATTCGGTCGGCGTTGAAGACCAAGGGGACCGTGGTGGCGCTGGTCTTCAACTTCGTGGACCTCATGACTCACGGACGGAGCGAGTCCCCTGTCCTCATGGAGGTCGCGAAGGACGAGGCCGCCCTCAGGGACCTCACCCGATCCTGGTTCGAGCGCTCCACGCTCTTCTCCGTTCTCAAGGAGGCCGCCGCCCAGGGCCATCACGTCCTGTTCACGACCGATCATGGCTCCATTCTCTGCCAACGGCCCACGACGGTGTTCGCGCGGAAGGACGCCACGGCGAATCTCCGCTACAAGTTCGGCGGGGATCTCCGGGCCGAGGATCCTACGTCGGTATTCGCCACCAACGACCAGAAGGATCTGGGCTTTCCCCCGGGGAGGCTGGGCACCACCTATCTTCTGGCCATGGAGGACTTCTTCTTCGTCTATCCCACCAAGCTCCGGGAGTACCAGGCCCGGTACAGGAACTCGTTCCTTCACGGCGGGATCTCTCCCGAGGAGATGATCGTTCCGGTGGTGCACCTGGTTCCCCGCCCCCGGGGGGATCTCCCGTGAGGAGCGTAACGGCTGTGGGGAACTCCGGCCCTCCGGTCCAGGCCGCCGACGGTGGTGCCGACGCCTTGGGGGGGGCCGGGAGCCGGGCGTGAGGGTCTACCTCCGCATTCTGGGATACCTCAGGGCCCATGGATGGGCTTTCGCCGCGGCGGTGGCGGCCACCTTCGTCTTCGCGGGCCTGGACGCGTTTTCGTTCGTCCTCTTCATCCCCTTCCTGCGAGTGCTCTTCGCCGAGCCGGGGGCTTCCCGGGCGGAGGGCGTCAGCGTGGGGGACGATCGCCCTGGACAGAATCCTCAATGCAACACTGGGGCGGATGGTGGATCTGCAGGCTACTCCCGAGGAGGCCATCCGGGGGATCATCCTCTTCATCCTGGTGGTCTTCGCCGTCAAGAACGTCTTCGACTTCCTGAAGACCTATCTCATGGCCCGGGTGCAACAGGGAGTGACCCGGGACCTGAGGGACGAGGTCTACGACCACCTCCTGGAGCTGGACATGGCCTTCTTCGGAAAGACGAAGATGGGCCAGATCCTCTCCCGCCTGACCTACGACGTGGAGCAACTGCGGACGCTGGTGGCGAAGGAGCTGGGGAAGGTGGTCTCCTCGGTCTTCGAGTTCGGGGCCGCGCTCTGTTTCGCCCTCCTCATCTCCTGGCAGCTCACCGTGGCGGCCTTCATCATGGTACCCCTGACCATGGGGGTCTGGGGGCCCCTCATCCGGAAGCTGAAGCGGAACGACCGCCGGGTCCTGGACGCGGTGGCCGACGTCAACAGCCACATCCAGGAGACGCTGGCGGGCATCCGTCTGGTGAAGGCTTCTTCCACCGAGGCGTACGAGCGGGATCGCTTTCACGGCCTCACCCTGAGGTACTACGACCGGTTCCTCCGCTCCGAGAAGCTACGAGCCCTGGCCTCCCCCATCACCGAGATGCTCTCGGCCGTCGGCACCGTGATTCTCCTCTGGTACGGGGCCCGCCTCGTCCTGACATCCGGGACCCTGAGCGGGGAGGAGTTCCTCGGGTTCCTGGCCCTGTCCCTGAAGCTCTACTCCCCTGTGAAGTACCTGGCCAAGTTCCCGGCCCTCATCCAGCCGGGCCTGGTGGGCGCGGAGCGGATCTTCGAGTTTCTGGACGCCCCCGTGGACATCCTTGATGCCGAGGGGGCCGGCCCTTTCCGGGTTGCGGGAGGAGATCTCCTTCGAAGGAGTGAGCTTCGAGTACCGCCCGGGAGAGCCGGTGCTCCGGAACATCTCCTTCCGGGTCCCCCGGGGATCCGTGGTGGCGCTGGTAGGACCTTCCGGGGCCGGGAAGACGACCCTCCTGGACCTTCTCGCCCGGTTCTACGAAGTCACCGACGGGCGCATCACCATGGACGGAACCGACATCCGGGCGTTCTCCCTCCTGGGCCTCAGGAGCAGCCTGGGAATCGTTTCCCAGGAGACGATCCTGTTTCACGACACGGTGCGGGCGAACATCGCCTACGGCCGCCCGGGTGCGGCCCAGGAGGGGATCGAGCGAGCGGCGAGAGCTGCCTACGCCCACGACTTCATCCAGCATCTCCCCAAGGGCTACGACACCGTCGTGGGGGAGCGGGGAACCGAGCTTTCGGGAGGGCAGCGGCAGCGCCTGGCCATCGCCCGGGCCATCCTTCGGGATCCTCCCATCCTGGTGTTCGACGAAGCCACCAGCGCACTGGACACGGAGTCGGAGCGTGTGGTTCAGCAGGCGATCGAGCGTCTCCTGGAGGGAAGAACCGTCTTCGTCATCGCCCATCGCCTCTCCACCGTCCAGCGGGCCGATCAGATTCTCGTGCTGGAGGACGGAGGGATCGTGGAGAGGGGGACCCACCAGGACCCTCTTGGCCGCGGGGGGCCTCTACCAGCATCTCTACGAGCTCCAGTTCCGGGACGAGGAGGCCGGGGCGGCGGACGGAGACCCCCAGCCCGCCTCCCCCTGGGCCGTATCTCCGCCGGACGCCTGAATCACTCCCCTTTCCACGGCGAGGCCCCGGCATGCGACGCCCCACCTTTCGGCACAGGATCGAGTACCTGGGCTATCGCCTGGCCGCGGGGGTGCTCCGCTTCGTCCCCGAGACCCTGGCGCTCCGACTCGGGGAAGGGTGCGGGCTGGGTGGCCGGCGTGGTCTTCCGGATCCGCTGGCGAACGGTGCCGGGCCCACCTCCTCCAGGCGTTTCCGGAGCGAAGCGAGGCGTGGCGGAGACGCGTGGCTCGACGGTCCTTCCGGCACATCGGGCGGGAGGCCGTGGCCACGTTTCGCCTGGGGCGCCTGGGCACAGCCGGAATCATGGAAGCGGACCGAGATGGAGGGCTTCGAGGCGTTGGAGAAGGCGACAGAGGAGGGTGGAGGGGCCATCGTCGTTACGGGGCACTTCGGAAACTGGGAAGTAGGCGGGGCGTCTCTCGGCTTCGAGGGGACTGGCCCTCGATGTCGTGGCCCAACGACAGCGAAACCCCCTCTTCGACGCCGACCTGAACCGGAACCGCGAACGGTTGGGGATGAAGGTGATCGAGCGGGGCAACGCCGCCAGGGGGGTCCTCCGATCGCTGCGGAAAGGGCGGGTCGTGGCCATCGTGGGGGACCAGAATGTCCGGCACGGTGGTCGTCTTCGTCCAGTTCTTCGGCCGGCCCGCCTCCACCGCCCGGGGGGTGGCGGTCTTCGCGCTGAGGACCGGATCCCCCATCTTTCTTGGCGTAGCCCGAGCCCGGCCCGGCTTCCCACAGCGGTACCAGGTGAGCTTGGAGAAGGTGGAGTATGAGCCGACGGGGGACATGGCAGTGGACGAGGTCCGGCTTACCGAGGCCCATACTCGACATCTGGAACGGTGGGTGCGGGAGACACCTGAGCAGTATTTCTGGCAGCACCGCCGCTGGAAGACCCAGCCTCCCGGGGAGGAACACGGGCCGGAACCGGCCCTGTAGCGCCTGGTATAACCTGGGATGGCCTTTGCCCGGTAGGCCGAAGGATTCAGGCGGTGCGAGATTTGGGGTGGTGGGGCGGGGCGCGAATCGAAACGAGAGCGACGGACGTGATCTACATCACCATTCCGGTTCACAACGAGGAGAGCACTATTGGAGTGCTCCTGTGGAAGATCCGGAACGTCATGGGGGAATTCGCCAGGGACTACGAGCTCCTGGTCCTGAACGATGCTTCCTCGGACGGCACGGCGGACGTGCTTCGGCGATACCGCCGGAGCCTTCCTCTCCGTGTCTTCTCGTCCGAGGAGAAGCTGGGGTATGCGGGTGCCCTGGAACGGCTGATCCGGGAGGCTGTTGAGCGGGCCCCCTATCCGAAGCGGGACGCCATCGTGACCCTCCAGGGCGACTTCACCGAACATCCGGGGTACCTGGTCTCCCTGGTGAAGACTCTGGAGGGAGGGGCCGACGTCGTGGCCGGGAGCTGGACGGAGATGGAGCGGGGAGTCCCATTTCCGGTGCGTCTCGCCCGGTGGGCGGCCCCTCGGCTCCTCCGCGATTCCTTGAAGGCGTGCCCCGTTTCGGATCCCTTCTGCGGGTTCCGCATCTACCGGGTCATCGTGTTGAAGAAGGCCCTCCGGGACCTGGGCAACGCTCCCCTCATGCGGGAGTCCGGGTGGGCGGGAAACGTGGAACTCCTGGATCTGGCGGTCCATCACGCCCGTCGGGTGGAGGAGGTGAGTCTGGGCCTCCGCTACGACATTCGGACGCGAAAGTCCAGGTTCAGAACCGTGCGAACCCTTCGGGACCTCGGGCGGGTCAGGGGAAAACTGGCCTGGACCCCCGAGGAGGACCCGGCATGAGGGTCTGGTTACGGGCCAACGCCCTGGTCATCGTCCTCACCGGCCTCGTCGGAGGCGCGCTCCATGGACAGGTGCCCAACCTTCCCACCCAGGTCGAGCCGAAGGTGGTGCCCCCCATGCCGGTCCCCTTCGGCCCGGGGGAGCGGCTGGACTACGACGTAAAGCTGGGGTTTCTCGGGAAGAAGGGGGAGGGGTACATGGCAGTGGTGGGGCTCGACTCGGTGCGAGGCCGTCTCACCTACCATGTGGAGATGGCCATCAAGGGAGGTCTCCTCTGGACCCAGGTGAACGACCAGTACCAGTCCTGGTTCGACGTGACCAACCTGGCGACCCTCCGCTTCATCCAGAACGTGGACGAGCTCTCCTACGAGCGGTACCGGTACTATGAGATCTTTCCCCAGGAGAAGCGGTACGAGCGGCGGGACGTGGACGATTCCGGTCCGATTCCCACTTCCGAGCCACTCGATGACGTGTCCTTCTTCTACTTCGTCCGGACCCTCCCCCTGGAGGTGGGCAAGGAATACACCTTCGACCGGTACTTCAAGGAGAGCGGGAACCCGGTGGTGCTCCGGGTGCTCCGAAAAGACACGGTGCAGGTTCCCGCAGGGAGGTTCCCCACGATCGTGGTTCAGCCCCTCATCAAGACGAGCGGACTCTTCGGCCAAGGGGGCGAGGCTCAGCTCTACTTCTCCGACGACGAGCATCGCTACCTCGTCCTCATGACCTCGAAGGTTCCGCTGGTCGGCCACCTTTCGCTTCATCTCCGGAAGATCACGCCGGGGACGGTCCTGAGCGGTGTGGAGTGGGAGAATGGGAAGCCGTCGGGCTCCTCTCCCTGACAAACGCTCCCCATGACCCCTTCGCCTGAATCTCCATCCGGTGGCTTCCCTCCCCCCGAGGCGAGGACCGGCGGGGTCCGGACGACCCCGGTGAAGTCCAGGACGAGCAAGGTGTCCGAGGCTCAGTTCGCGGGTATCCCGGCGGCGGGGTCCTCCTTCAGGAGCTTCATCGACTCTCTTCCGGCCCTCCTGGAGGCCGAGTCCTTCCGGGCCATTGCCCGGGAGGTTGCGGGGGCGGCCCACGGCGGCCGAGGGGTTCTCTGGATGCTGGGTGGACACGTGATCAAGACCGGGCTCGCCCCGGTTCTGGGCCGGCTGATGGAGAGGGGGGCCGTGACGTTCCTGGCGGGAAACGGCTCTGTTGGCATCCACGATTACGAGATCGCCCGCTGGGGGGTCACGTCGGAGGACGTGGAGGCGGGGCTGGGGGACGGGAGTTTCGGTATGGCCGAGGAGACGGGGCGGGAGATGAACGAGGCCATCCGGAGGGGGGCCGAGCGGGAGATGGGGCTGGGGGAGGCCCTGGGGTGGGCACTCTCCCGGAGGCGCGATCTCGTGGCGCCGGAGAAGTCCCTCCTTCTCCAGGCCTACCTCCGGAGGATTCCTGTGGGTCTCTACGCAGCCCTGGGCTGCGAGGTCATCGACCAACACCCCGATGCCGACGGCGCCGCCATCGGTGCCTGCTCCATGCGGGACTTTCGACGGCTGGCGGAGTGGCTTCCCGCCCTTCATGAGGGAGGGGTAGTCCTCAACGTGGGCTCCGCCGTGATCATGCCGGAGGTCTTTCTGAAGGCACTGTCCCTGGCCAGGAACCTGCATGGGGGCCGCCCCCGGGAGTTCCTGGCGGCCGACTTCGACATGATCCGCCAGTTCCGGCCGTGGATGAACGTGGTCCTTCGTCCTACGCGAACGGGGGGAGGCCGGGGTTACCGAATCACCGGTCACCACGAGCTCATGATTCCCATGCTGGCCTGGGGCGTGGAGGAGTACCTCCGGGACCTGACCGGGAGTGGATGAGAGGCCCCGGCCAGTGGAGGCGGGTCCGGTTCAGCGCCTCAGGTGGCAGCGACTCCGTCTGACCTGGGCCCTGGCTCTTCCGTTCCTGGTCCTCTCGGACCCGGGGCCCGCCTCGGTCTTCACCGGTGCGCTGGTGGCGCTACCCGGACTCGCCCTCAGAGGCTGGGCTGCCGGGGGCATTCTCAAGGATCAGGTCCTGGCGGTGGAGGGGGCTTACCGCCACCTCCGGCACCCTCTGTACGCAGGGAGCTTCATCCTGGGCATGGGAGTGATGATCGGAGGCGGACGGTGGATCTTTCCGGTCCTCTTCCTGCCGCTCTTCGTCTGGGTGTACGGACGGACGATTCGCGCCGAGGAGCACGAGCTCGGGCTACGGTTCGGCTCCGAGTATGGGTGCTATCGCGAGGCGGTGCCGGCCTTTCTGCCGCAGTGGCCGGCCCGGCCGTCCGCAAGAGCGAGGAGCGGGGGAGGTCCTCCGGGATTTCGCCTCCGGGTCTACTGTCGGAACAAGGAATGGCAGGCGGTGATAGGGACTGCGTCGGTCTTCGGACTCCTCTGGCTCAAGGCCGCACTCCTCGGTTCGGAGTGAGGGGCTGGCCGCCGCGGCCCTTCCCTGGGAGGTTCCAGGGGTCCAGCAGGGGAACAAAGGAGAGAATACCATGTTGAGACAGATCCTTGCCGGGGTCCTCGTCGGGGTCGCGGTCTACGGGTGTGGTCCGGCGGACGAGGGGGACAGCGGCGACGCTCAGACTTCTTCGGAGATGCAGGCGAAATTGGCCCAATACGACACCGTCCGTCTCACCACGGACCTTCCGCTCACCGATGCGGAGAAGGAGATGATTCCTCTCCTCATCCAGGCGGCCGACGACATGTCCGACATCTTCTGGCAGGAGTCCTACGGAGATCGGGACGAGCTCCTTTCCTCCCTGGACGACCGTGCAATGCGGGATTACGCCATCATCAATTTCGGCCCCTGGGACCGGATCGACGGTGACAAGCCCTTCGTGCCCGGCGTCGGACCCAAGCCGGCGGGAGCCCAGTTCTATCCCGTGGACATGACGGTGGACGAATTCGAAGCCGCCGTGGCCGCGGCCCCCGACGGCGGCGAGGCCCTGAAGAGCCTCTACACGGTGGTGCGCCGGGACGCCGATGGCGGCCTCGTTGCCGTCCCCTACTCCGAGGTGTTCGCTGAACCCACCGGCAGGGCGGCCGAACGTCTCAGGGCGGCCGCGGCCCTGGCCGAGGACCAGGGTCTGAAACGCTACCTCAATCTCCGGGCTGAGGCTCTTCTCTCGGACGACTACCAGGCCAGTGACTTTGCCTGGATGGAGATGAAAGACAACGGCATCGACGTGGTGATCGGGCCCATCGAGACCTATGAGGACCAGCTTCTTGGCTACAAGGCCAGCCATGAGGCATTCGTGCTCGTGAAGGACCGGGAGTGGAGCGACCGTCTCGCCCGTTACGCGGCCTTTCTTCCGGAGCTACAGGAAGGCCTCCCGGTTCCACCGGAGTACAAGGCCGAGAAGCCGGGGACCGATGCGGACCTGAACGCCTACGATGTCGTGTACGTAGGTGGTGACGCCAACGCGGGATCCAAGACGATTGCCATCAATCTCCCCAACGACCCGGAAGTCCAGCTCCAACGAGGGGCGCGGCGCCTCCAGCTCGAGAACGCCATGCGGGCCAAGTTCGATCGGATTCTTGTGCCCATCGCGGGAATCCTAATGGCCCGGGACCAGCAGAACCTGGTCACCTTCGATGCGTTCTTCGAGAACACCATGTTCCACGAGGTCTCCCACGGCCTTGGAATCAAGAGCACCATCAATGGGAAGGGCCCGGTTCGGCAGGCCCTCAAGGAGCAGGCCTCGGCTCTGGAAGAGGGAAAGGCCGACGTGTTGGGGCTCTACATGATCGCGGCGCTGCAGGAAAAGGGTGAGCTGGGCCCCGATCACGATCTCCACCGGAACATGGTCACCTTCGTGGCGTCTATCTTCCGATCGATCCGGTTCGGCGCGTCCAGCGCCCACGGACTCGCCAACGTGGCACGGTTCAACTTCTTCCAGGAGCGGGGCGCCTTTGTCCGGGACCCGGATACGGGAACCTACCGCGTGGACTACGACCGCACCCTGGACGCCATGAACGCCCTGTCGGAGCGGATCCTCACCTTTCAGGGGAACGGCGATTACGAAGGCGTGGTGGCGTTCATGGAACAGTACGGAACCATTGGGCCCCAGCTCCAGGCGGACCTGGACCGTCTCGCCGACGCGAGAATCCCCGTGGACATCGTCTACGACCAGGGCGTGGACGTTCTGGGCCTCAACGGGGGCGACTAGTCGCCGCCCCCGCTCCTCCAGCTTACCTCCGGTTCGCCTCCACCGAGATGGAAACATCCACCTCGGCGCCGACGACCAGAGTCTGGGCCCAGCTGCCGACGCCGACCTCGAACTCCCGGCGGTCGAGTTGGAGCCCCGACTCGAAGCTCGCGACCTGGCGTATGCCGCCCAATGCCCTCCCCACCTCATCCGGGAGGTCACTGACCCCGAGGAAGTGGATGGGAAGCTCGATCTGCTTGCTCGTACCCTTGATGGTCAGGGTTCCGTGCGCCACGAGCTCGTTGGGCTCCACCTCCTCGACCCGGCTGCTCTCGAAGGTGATCTCGGGGTACTCTTCGGCATCGAAGAAGTCCGGGGACAGCAGGTGGGCGTCCCGGTCTTCGTCTCCGGTGTCGATGCTGGACACGTCGATGCTGACCTCCACGCTGCTGTTCTCGGGGTTCTCCCGGTCGAAGAAGAGGTCGATGTCATAAGATCTGAACGTTCCGGTGACCGGGGTGAAGAAGTGCTTGATCCGGAAGTTCACTTCGCTATGTGGAACGTCCACCTTCCAGAAGGCGGCTCGCGCGGAGGGCTCCGCAGTGGAGACCTGGTTCGTGGACGTGAAATCCGTGGTTGTCGATCGCATGGTCATGGCACGCCTCTCTCGTGTCTTTGGGGATTAAAGGCCCGTTCCTTACATCATCAATTGTAATACATCAAGCTTGAAGAATTGTTCCGTCATTGGAGGCCCGACCGGGCCCGGGAGGAGAAAAGGAGGAAGTGGCGCAAGGGGCGGGGAGGGAGTAGGATGCATCGCATGGAACCCCAAGAGACCCTCCCCCGGGGCACGGCCGGTAGGCGGCGGATCCTGACCTCCGAAGACCGCGACACACTGCGGGGCGTGGCCCTCGATTCCATCCGGCACGGCCTGAAGGCGGAGGGGCCCCTGCCGGTCGAGGTCTCCCGCTTTGCCACCGGGCTTCGGGAACCGGCGGCGACGTTCGTGACCCTCGACATCCGGGGGAGGCTGCGCGGATGTGTGGGGAGCCTCTTCGTCAACGCACCTCTCGTGGAGGATGTGTCCCGGAACGCCTACGCCGCGGCGTTCCGGGATTACCGGTTCCCACCCGTTTCGGACGGGGAACTGCCGAAGCTGGGCGTCCATATCTCCCTCCTGACGCCCCCGGTGCCCTTCGAAGTGACCACTCGGGAAGAGCTGATTCGGACCCTGAGGCCGGGAGAGGACGGACTCCTTCTGGAGGATCCCCCGTTCCGGTCCACCTTCCTACCCCAGGTCTGGGAATCGCTGCCCGATCCGGATGACTTTCTGTCGGAGCTCTTCCTCAAGGCCGGGCTGCCGCCGGATCACTGGTCTCCCAGCCTTCAGTTCCGGCGCTACCGGGTCGAGGAGATTTGAGGCACGGTATGGCCATGAAGCGTCTGATCGTTGTGGGAGACCGGGTTCTGGTGAAGCCCGGTGAAGGAGAAGACCGGACCAAGGTGGGCCTCTACCTTCCGGCCACGGCCGTGGACAACCAGGCGGTCCAGACCGGGAGGGTCGTTGCCGTGGGTCCGGGGACGCCCATCGGAGCGCCCGCCGACCTGGACGACCAGCCCTGGAAGATCAGCTCCGGGGAGCCCCGTTACCTGCCCGTGCAGGCGGAGGTGGGAGACTTCGCCATCTTCTTCCGGAAGGCGGCGGTGGAGATCACCTTCGAGGGGGAGAAATACCTGGTGGTGCCCCAGGCCGCGATTCTGGGTCTCGTGAGGGAGGAGGGCCAGGAGGAGGAGGACATGGAGGAGGACGAGCCATGACCGCCCGTCAGCCTTCGGCCCGGTCCCCTGACCCCCGCGGGTAGCGCTCCAGGGCCATAGCCACCCGCTCCAGCACCTCCGAGGCGGCGATCCGACCCATTCCGCCGGGCCTCCTCTCCATGGACACCTCGTAGGGTTCCCCAGGATACCGGGCGTACCCGTCCACCAACAGATCCTGGTACATGCGATAGGGCCCGGACCGCTTCGGGTTCGTGTATCCAAAGAGCCCCACCACCGGCACTTCCAGGGCCCGCGCCATGTGGAGAGGCCCCGTGTCGGGGCTGATGACCACTGCGCTGCCGTCCAACAGCCAGAGGAGCCGGCGAAGGCCTCCACCCCTGGCGTCCAGGACCACCTCTCCGACCCGGGTCCGAATGCCCTCCGCCACGGCCTCCTCCGCCGGGGAATCGCCCCCGACGAGAATAGGCTGGAGACCGAGCCGGGGCCCCAGCAGTCTGGCCACCCGGGCGTATCCCTCGGCGGTCCAGTTCTTCCTGGGGTCGCTGGTGCCTACCACCATGGCGCAGGCCGGCCTCTCCATGTTCCGGAAGAAGGCTCGTTGTTCCCCCCGCTCCTCGGCTGTGGGGCGAAGGTTGTAGACCACGGGCTCCGGGTCGACTCCCAGGTACCGGAGAAACTCGAAGTATTGGTCCTGCACATGTCCGAAGGACCGGGGATGCGGGGGAATCCTCTCCGTGGTGAAGAGCCAGTTGAGGTCCCTGGCCCTCTTCCGGTCGAAGCCGAGCTTGACGCGGGCCGGAGCCAGTGCGGTGAGGAGCCCCGCCTTGAAGTAGACCTGGAGAGCCAGGAGCAGGTCGAATCGTCCCGAAGGCTCGGCATGGGCAGCCGCCCGAATCTCGCCGACACTCTCACGGAGGCTCGCGATGGCGAGTCGGGGATCCGTTCGGCCCGGCGTCCGGCGAGGCCGCCTGAAGAGGATGAACCGGTCCACTGCGGGGTGATGCCCAACCAGTGCGTGCGGTCCGGGCTGGATAACCCAGGTGAGTCGGGTGTGCGGGAAGGCCCGTCGCAGCGCCTCCATCACCGGAAGAACGAGGACGGCGTCGCCCACGGCACTCATCATGACCACCAGGATGGAGGCGGGGGTCCTCTCCGCCGTCACGCGTCCACCGCCGATCGCAGGACCGCCCACTCCTTCTCGGTGATCTTGAGCCCGCTCCACCCTTCCCATTTTCGGACGGAGCGCCGGAGGCGACCGACCATGCCGGCCGCCGCCGCCCTCCGGCCCGGTGGCCGGACCTCGCAGCGATCCAGGTCCACCAGGTAGGGACGGGGAGCCGAGCCCACCCACTGGAGGAGGATGTTCCCGGCGTGGAGGTCCCGATGGAAGACGCCGGCGTCGGCCATCTGCCGGATCAACTCTCCGGCTGCCTGGAGGGCGTCCTGGCGCTCGAGGGCTCCCCCTGCCCCCTTTCTCCGCGTGTCGAAGAGCGCCTCCACGAGGTCGGTGGATTCGGGGATGTACTCCGTCACGAGGTCTGCACGGTAGAACCACCCCGCAGGGTACATGGCGGCAGCCACCACCCTTGGTGTGGGAATGCCGCGGGCTCTGGCGTCGTCGCTGGCCCTGGCCTCGTGAAAGGGGCGGATCCGGCCCATCCGGAGATAGCGATCGCCCAGGAGGAAGGGAACCAGGCGTCCCCCGCGGACGTAGTGACGAACCACCCAGCGTCCCTGGGCGGAGTTGGATTCCGACGGTCCCGACGGGGCGGTGCGCTCCTTGGCCGGGATGACGTAGACCGTGGCCCTCCCCTCCAGAGGCCAGGCGTTCCGCTCCCGGGCCGCGGCGGCATGAAGCCCCTGACCGCCTTCCAGCACATACCGGACCCAGGGGGCCGCTTCGGGTCGGCAGAGAACCCGGGCCCCGGGGTGGTCGATCGTTTCGAACCCCGGCAAGGAGGGGAGACGAGCCGCGCTCACGAGCCGGTGCTCTCCGCCCCCCTCTGCGGCGGCCCCCCGGAGTCCGCGGCGGGGAGTGGCTCCCTCCGGCCCCAACCGCCTCCGCCCGGAGACCGAACGCTCACGACATCTCCTTCCAGCGCGTCGAACGTGACCTTCCCCGGCAGAGGCTCGGAGTTCCCGCCGCGGATGAGGACATTTTCGCCGGGCGCTCCGTCCGAGCCACCCGCGGCCCCTTTCGGACCTCGGGTCCGACGCTCGGATAGAAGAGTCACTTGTCCCTCTGTCAGGAGCTGGATGTCGCGCCGGAGGCCATCGCCCCCTGCGTGAACCCCTTTTCCTCCCGTCCCCCTCCGGATCGAATAGTGGGTCACCCGGAAGGGATATGCATGCTCCAGAGCCTCCACGGGGGTGTTGAGAGAATTGGACATGTGACTGTGAACGCCCGAGAGACCGGGGCCGCTGGGCCCCGCACCGAGCCTCCCCCGACTGTTTCGTAGTAGGCGAAGGAGGTCCCCGTCCGGGGGTCCATGCCTCCCACGGTCGTGTTGTTCATGGTCCCCTGAGAAAGGGCAGGACCCAGCTCCGGGAGGGCCTGGCCGAAGGCCTGGAGGAGGACATCCGTGATCCTCTGACTCGTCTCGACGTTGCCGGCCGCCACGCTGGCCGGCGGAGCTGCGTTCACGAGCGTCCGGGGAGGGAGGCGAAGCTCCACGGCGGACATGGAGCCCCCTCCCGCCGGGAGAGGGGTCCCCAGGAGGGCCTCCACCATACAGCGGACCACGTAGCGGGCCGCCGAGGCGGTGATGGCCGACACAGCGTTGATGCCTCCCGGTGTCTGGGCGCGGTGCCCTTCGAAGTCCAGAATCAGCCGTTCTCCCACCACCTCCATGGCGAGGCGGATCGGCACCCGGCCGCAGCCGAAGCCGTCGTCGTCCATGGAGTCCTCGGCCCGTAGCTGCCGTCGGGGATCTTCTCGATGCCCGCCTCCACCAGGCGGTCGGCGTAGCGATGAGTCGCCGCATGGCGGCCAGAGCATGGCGTCCACGCCTCGGCCTTCGCCATCTCCAGGAGGCGGATTCCGGCCGGTGTGAAGGGCGGCCAGCTGCGCATCCAGGTCGCCCGCCCGCTCCACCGGCGTGCGGACATTCGCCAGGACCGTGGCCAGAGGTCCTCGTTCCGCTCACCTCCCCGAAGAGGCGCACCGGGGGGATTCGGAGGCCCTCCTGGTAGATTTCACGTGCCAGGGGCATGGACCCGGCGGGAATCCCACCAACGTCGCAGTGGTGGGCCCGGGAGGCCACGTATCCCAGGAGGATCGCCGTTCGCCGTAGACGCCGGAGATGAGCGTGATGTCCGGGAGGTGGGTCCCCCCGCGGAATGGGTCGTTGAGAATGGCCACGTCGCCGGGGGCGAGGGGGCCCAGCTCCCGGAGGGCGGCCTCCACACTCATGGGCATGGCTCCGAGATGGACCGGCATATGGTCGCCGAGCGCCACCGCCACCCCTCTGGAATCGAAGAGAGCGCACGAATAGTCCCGCCGCTCCTTGATGTTCGGCGAGAACGAGGCCCGCCTCAGAGAAGCCCCCATCTCCTCCGCCAGGGCGGTGAAGAGATGCCGGTAGACCTCCAATGTCACCGCGTCGGTGCCGGCGGATGGGGATTCGGCGGGACTTGTTTGCATGGTCCGGTCCTTCCATTAGGTTAATGGTCTGAAGCATTGGGAAACACTCCGGGAGCTCGCCCAACCCGCTCCCGTGAGGCTATAGGTGGAGGTAAACGTGGCGAAGGAGAACATGGTCAACCGGGCTCGAGACGAGCTTTTCAGTCACATCAACCGTTGTGGTGTCCTTCAGGCCGAAGAGAGCGACCAGCGGCATTGGATGGATGAGACCATCGATTATCTTGCCGAGCGCTATCCGGACCTTTCCGATGGCGATCTCCAGGATCTGTACGCGGTGGGCATGAGGTTCTGCCAACCGGCCATTCCCCATGGTCGGAAGCGGTTCGGGTTCCAGTCGAAGGATGACGAACCCGCATCCCAGTCCTCCCCCGAGCCCGACGGCCAGACCGACCTGGTCCACCAGGAGGTCGGTGGCGAGAATACGCCCCAGGAAAGCTGAGGCGCAACGGCGGACGGGGAGCCAGGCTCTCTCCCCGCCCGCCCACCCGGTCTCGAGTATCCTCTTCACACCCACAGGTCTTTCTGCGCTGGGTGGCGGGATCGCGCTGCCCTCACTATACTTCGCTCCCATTTCAAATCCGGGCCGGGGCCCCATGCCCCCAGGATCCAGCTCGCCATTTCCAGGGCCATCGAAGACGAAACATGAACAAGAGAAACGTAGCTGAGCCACCCCCTGGAAGTCCCGGAAACCCGATTCCCCTGCCCCGGGACAAGAAGCTCCTCCAGCGATATTACGCCGGCGAACGTCTCAGGTCTCCCCTTGGGGGGCACCTCGACGTGCTGGGTGTGCGGGAAGGGGAGGGAGGTAGGGGGAGGGTCCTCCTGGAGTGCAACACCTCATCCTTGCGCTTTGTCCTCCAGATCCCCAGAGCCACCAAGCTCGAACGGGATACGGTGAAGGGGGCAATCGATGCAGGAGAGGAACCGTTCTGTCCGCGCCACGGCCCCCACCGGCGCCTGACCAAGTCGGGGAAGCTGTGGATCTGCCCTCTTTGCGGTGTCCCCTACGCGAAATGGGGGTGAGGAGGATCGGGCTGGTGGGGCGGAGAAGGCCACATTAGGTTTGAGTCGGCATGGAGCCCACCCCCGGAGCTGGCCTGCGTCGGGGGGTTCCACTACACCTTGAGTCATCTCCCAAGGAGTTCGCCGTGGGTGAAGATCGGTTCCTTAGCTCCGAGGAATACGACGAACAGGCGCACCGGCTCTACAGCGATGGGGATTTTGACGGGGCCCTCGAGATGCTTCGAGAGGGCCTCGCTCTCTATCCGAATGCCGTAGAGCTCTACGTGGGGTTGGGATATGCCCGGCTGGCCCGGGAGGAGATCGCGTGGGCCCGGCGTTCCTTCCACCAGGCCCTGGTATTGGATCCCACGCACGAGGACGCCCTCGTGGGTATGGGTGAGGTGCTGCTGCGCCTCGGCGACCAGAGCGGTGCTCTGGCCCTCTTCCGGGATGTCCAGGCCATGGGCTTCGACATGGACGTGGACCTCATGCTCACCATGGGTCGGGCCCTGTACCGTGAGGGGCTCTTCGTGCAGGCCAGGGACGTCTTCTCCAAGGCGGTCTCCGTTCGCCCGGACAATGGAGAATCCGTGGCCTCTTTGGCCTACTGTCTCCATCGGTTGGGGGACGAGGTCGAATCCAGCCGGCATCTTCGGAGGGCTCTCCGGCTGGACCCGGACCTACACGAAGCCCGGATCTACCTGGGGCATCTCCTCTATGACCGCGGGGACTGGGAGGCGTCCCTCCGGGAGTTCGAGCGGGTGGCGCCCCCGGATCACTGGGATTCACTGGCCGTTTGGAGAATCATCGAGCTGAAGCGCGCCCTCTGGGAGATGGAGGCGGGGGACACCCGCCTCGTTCCCTGGGAGCGGCGCCTCGAGGAGTTGGAGTCTTTCCTGGATCCTGTGGATCAGCTCCTGGCGGAGATCGAGGCGTCTGTCTCGGGGTCGGAGCCTTCTCCCCCCAGGGATCCGGGGCAGCTGGAGCTCTTCAAGGCCCTCCCATCGGAGGTGGAGGAGACGCTCCACCAGGTCCGGCTCCCGGATGGCCAGCTCCTCCGGGGTACGTGGCTGGATATCGTGCGCCAGATGAGAGATCTGGCGGGATTCTCCCATGAGTCCATCACCCAGTACATGAAGCGTCGCGCCGAGCGGTGGCATGAGCAGGACGGGGTGGAGATCCCGTCCAACGACCCTGGGAGCTTTCTCCGGGCGGCGGTTCGGGCGAGACTTCTGGCGCTTGAGGAGGAATCCGAACGATGAGCATCGACGAGCAGGAGATCCTGCGCCGTTTCCACAGGACGCTCGTGCGAGAGATCCAGGCCAGCGATCCCGACCGCCTCCAGTCTCCTTTCACCGTGGCCGAGATCTACCAGAACCTGGTCCCCTACCGGACGCACCGGGACGAGCTCGGAGTGCAGATGAACGCGGACTACGAGTACGCGCTCCTGCGCCTCCTGGCCGGGGAGGGGGACTTTCTGGTGATGGACTCCCCGTCGGCTCGAGCGGAGCTGCGGGAGGAGCTGGAGTCCCCCAACCCCAACACCGGCCTCTACCGGGATTTCGCGGCGGCCGAGGTGCGGTTGAACCAGGAGCTCATCGACGATGCCCTTTCCGGGGAGGTGGACCGGGAAGCGCCCGAGAACGAGGAGGAGCGTGTGGAGGAGGAGCGTGTGGAGGACGAGCGTGTGGAGGAGGAGCGTGCGGAGGAGGAGCGTGCGGACAGGGAGCGTGGTGAGGGAGCCGACGCAATGGCCTTCGAGCCCGTGGAGGCCCCGGCCCGGCTGATCCATGATGTGGAGGGTGAGACCGGGGACGACCTCCCGGGAGGGCCGCACGATGAGGAGGCGAGTGAAGAGGAGGCTCTGCCCGAGGAGGAGAGGCTGCCTTTCGAAACCTGCCCCTGGTGCAAGGAGAACCTTCCCCAGCGACCGGGGGTACGCTTCTGTCCCTTTTGTGGAAGTAACGTGCGATTGGTTCCTTGCCCGGCTTGTGGCGAGGAGCTGGAGCTCAACTGGCGCTTCTGCGTCGCCTGCGGAACGGAGGTCGCGTAATGAAGAAGCACATGAGGTATTCCGCCCTGTTCGTCATCCTGGCCCTTGGGGCCTGCGGGGGTGGTGAAGGGGGCGCGCCGGCCAGTGAGGAATCTCAGCAACCCGCGATGGACACGACGGCTCAAGGTGCCGGTGAGATGGCGGCACCCGACACGTCCATGGAGCTCCCCGAGGGAGTGACTCCTGCCATGGTTACCCAGGGACAGGAGATCTTCAACGGCCCCACGGGAACCTGCTACACCTGTCACATGGAAGGCGGCGTGGGCGGGCCCCTGGCTCCCAATCTTACCGACAGCACCTGGATCAATATCGATGGATCCTATCAATCCATCATCAACACCGTGACGAATGGCGTGCCCCAGCCCAAGGAGCACCCCGGCATCATGCTTCCAAAGGCCGGGATGCCCCTGACCGATGAGCAGGTGAGGGCCGTGGCAGCCTACGTCTGGACGCTGAGCCACCATAGCTGACCTGCCGTGAGACCTTCACGCCTCTGGCGGTACGGGAGGCCGACTTCCATCCCGGGAGTTGGCCTCCTGTGTCTCCAGGTTCTTTCCTTGGTCGTCGCGGGCTGTGGAGGATCCTCCGGGGACCGCCCCGACCCGGAGTTGGAGAACGCCAAGGAGCTGGGCTTCCCATCGGGCGCCCGGTTGCACCGGGTGACCCTGGGGGGAAGAGGTGCCGAAGAGCACGCCGTGCCCACCCGGGTTTCGGCCCTTCCCGGGGACGGCGTGGAGTTCGTGACGGTGGATCACCGCGTGCACACGTTGCTCTTCCTTCCCGACTCCCTTTCCGGCGAGGTACGCTCTTTTCTGGAGTCCACGGGCCAGATGGCCAGCCCTCCCCTGGTCTCCCGTGGAAGCCGGTTCATTCTGAGGCTCGAGGGGGCGCCCCGGGGAAGATATGCCTTCATGAGCGAGGGCCACGGCGGCACGGCCTTCGGGGTTGTGGAGGTTGGAACGGCACCCGAACCCGGGTCCGGTGGTTAGATTGAAGCCATGGTCGATCCGAGTCGGAGCATCACCCGAAAAGAGTTCGACGAGGTGATCCGTCGCGCCGCCGAGCTCGCGGCGTCGGAACCCGAGAGCGGGGACTCGAGCCTCACCGAGAGGGACCTGTTCCGCATTGCCCGGGACGTGGGGCTGGACGAGCGCCACGTCAGGAATGCCCTGGCCCAGGTCCGCGCCTCCCCGCCCACGGGGCGTGGTCCGGCTGCGGCCCTCTACGGCCCCAGCTTCGTGGTGGCTTCCAGGGTCGTCCCCGGAAGCCGCGACTCCCTGGCGTCCAAGATCGACGAGTTCATGGTGGCGGGGCAGCTCCTTCAAGCTCTGAGGAAGGGGACCTCCGTCCTCCAGTACCGTCCCGCCGTGGACTGGGCGTCCCAGATTGCCCGAGCGGCCTCGTCCACCTCACGGAAGTATTACGTTGCCTCGGCGAAGCGGGTGGAAGTGCGCCTCGACCCGGTGGACGACGACAACACCCTGGTGGAGATCGAGGTCGAGCCGGGCACCCGGGACGATTACATGGCCGGGGGGATCATCGGCGGGATCGGAGGGGGCGCCGGGGTCGGCATCGCCGTGGGGATCGCCATCGCGTCCGCCGGTCCGGCCATTCTGGGAGTGGGCGTGGGGGTTACGCTCGGGTCGGCGGTGTTCGGGGGGCTCTGCTGGATCACCGGTCATTACCACAAGCGGCGCCTGCTGGAGGTCCGAGCCGAGGTCGAGGGCATCCTCGATCGCCTGGAGGCTGGGGAGAGCCTCGAGCCCCCACCCTCCTCCTGGCGCCGCTGGGTGCGCAGGCACTTCCACGGAGTGGCCAAGGACCTCCTGGGGGAATCGGACGGTTCGGACATGTGAGTTGCCATGTGAGCGCGGGCGGCCGATACTGTCGGCCATGATCCTCGCGCCTGTCACGGACCCGGTGTTCCGGGCGACGGTACGACGTGCCGCCTTTCCCGATGAGGATGTCCTCCATCGGAGAGAGGAGGTTCTCCGGGGTCTCCATTTCGGATTTCCACGCCTGGTGGTCTGCCGGAGCGAGGACTGGAGCGATCTTCCCGCCCACCTCCGCGCTCCGGAGCCGCCGGTTCCCGTCCTTACGGTTGCCAGCGCCTCGCTGAGGGACTGGGAGGCAGCGTGGCAGGCCGGCGGCCTTGCCGTCCGACGTATCGACGACACGGCGTTGCGCCTACGCAGCCTCATCCAGGACACGGCGCTGCGCTCGGGATGGGCCGAGGGTTTCTTCTCGGACCTGACGGCCCTGCTCGGTGGCAGCATTCCCGGCGAGGTGAGAGGTCTGGCCCGGAGAGTCGTGGAGTTCCCCTCCAACTACCCCTCTCTCCAGCACCTCCGAGAGGTGTCGGGCCTGTCGCCCGGTGCCCTGAAGGCCCGGTTTCGCCGAAGAGGGCTCCCGTCCCCCTCCCGCTACCTGAAGTGGTTCCGGCTCGTCGCGGCGGCGCGCGTCCTTTCTCAGCCGGGGGAGACGACTCTGACCGCATCGTACCGCCTGGGGTTCGCCTCCGATGGCAATTTCTGCCGCTGGGTGCGGAGGACCTCGGGCCTGGCGCCGTCCATGTTACGGGGCCGGGGTGGACGGACGCTCCTCATGGTTCGGCTGGCAGAGGCGTGCTTTCCTGCCGGGGCCCTGGATCGTTGGGAATCGTTGGGGGGGATGTTCCTCAGAAAGGTGGCCTGAGGCGAGGAGTCGCGGCGGGCTCGTCGGTCCGAATCAAGAAAGGCCCTCCGAAGTCGGAGGGCCTTCGTCTTCCTCTCAACGTGGAAGAGGACGCCAGGGCGTCAGTGCCTGAGCCTGCGCTGCCGTCGCCGTTCACGTCGGATGGCCGCCTCCCGCTTCCGCTTCCGCTGCGCACTGGGCTTCTCGTAAAAGCGCCGCTTCCGGAGCTCGGAGTAGAGACCCGAGCGTTGGACCTTCCTCTTGAACCGGCGAAGAGCCCGGTCCAGACTCTCGTTGTCCTGAACGATCACTTCCAAGCCGATCACGCTCCCTTCAAGGTTCCTTCAGTCTCTGGACAAGAACCTCAAAATTAGACGAAGAGAGCGCTCAAGGCAACCGCCCTTCCCGATGGAGGGTGTGAGCGTAAAGAGCATATTCCTCCCGGAAACGCAGGAAATCTTCGACCCAGACCTCGAAAGGCGGCAGGGGGAGACGGTCCTCGATGAACTCCACCACCATCATGGCGAACTGGAGGACATCCTTCCCGCCGAAGTCCATGGTTTGCCCCTCCAGGATCCGATCCACGGTCCGCTTGAAGTCCTCCGGCTCCACCAGGGCGATGAAGTGGCATACCTGATCGAGGCGGTAGGAGGCGTACATGGACCGCAGCTTCCCGAGGTCCATCTCCTGGTGGGCGCCGCTCCCGTCTCCGGGCCACCCTCCGGCGAGCTCCCGGGAGTTCCGGGTCAGCATGGTCCTGAACCATCGTCTCAGCTTGGGAGGGTCCCGGGCGGTCTTCTCCATCGTGTGGAGGGCGGAGGAAAGAAGACCCGAGAGGAGCGGACGTCCCAGGCCCCGGGCCTTTTGGTCGATCTCCGGCTCGGATGCCTCGAGAAAGATGTCCGCGGTCCGGACCTCGTCCACCTGAACCTCCCCGTCCTTCGGCCGGAAGGAGAAGTACCCGTGCCAACGGCTGTCCCGGCCTCGGAAGGTCACGAGAAAGCAGGCCCAGGTCTCCCCCTCCCGCTCGAGGAATCCGACGGAGCGGCGTCGAAGGCGATCCAAGGTGAAGGACTCCGGATTGAATGGGACCACGGCGTTCCCGGGGCGACGCCGGAAGGTTTCAAAGATGTCCGGTCGAGGGAGGGGCGGCAAGTTCCGCAACTGCCGGCACGGGATTCTTGCGACGCCGGTAAACAAATGGTTATCGTACGAATCCCTGCCAGGGGCATCAAGATCATCGACGGAGACGGGTTCTACATGGCGGAGCTGTCCCCAGATCTCTCCACGCCACAGCCAGATTCCCGGCCGGAGGCCATGGCCGAGGTTCCCGGCGTTTGCGAGCTGACCCTCACCCGTGCCGTGGTCCAATACCGGGACGTCCACGAGGCCGATTACCCTGAGGGAAGGATCGAGGACATCGGGTTGGCGCTGGTCCTGGACGGGCAGTTCGCTTCCGCCGCTCAGGTTGTGGACCTCGGTAGTGCCAAGGTGAAGCAACTCGACCTGAGTACCGAGCTCGTCGTCCTGGATTGGGTGTACGAGCCCACCCTGGCCCATGTGAACCATCTCCTGCGGGCTGCGGCGGACCCCTCGTTCAGGGGGAAGGAAGCCCATGGAGCCCTCGGGCCGTACTGTTTCGATCTGGCCCTCCGGGTCCTCGGGCGGGCCGGGTTCGGCCCCCTCTCCCGCCCCATCCTTCTTCGCATCGGCTTCCGGGACATCTGCAGGGACCTGGACCTGCACGAGGGGACCTCGGTCCGGATCGTCTTGGGAAAGGGTCGCCTGGCGCGGGCCCGACTCGACTGTGATGGCAACGCACTCGTGGTCGCTACCGCGTTTCGGGAGCCGGACGAGGTTCTGGAGGATGCCCTCCGGAGCGCCTTCCCTTCCCGGGACCTGAGGCGAATCCTCCCCCCGGTGGAGACCCGGGCTCTTTCCTACCAGGTTCGTTTCCCTCTTCCTCTTTCGTTCCAGGAGGTGAGGAGTCTGGTCGGGGAGCTCCGCCGGGGGCTCGCTCATCTTCTGGGGCGCTTCGAGCCCCAGCGCTACCGGATGCTTCAGGAGATTCTCCGGACGTTCGGCGACCGGGAGACCCTCTCCCGCCTTTTCCTTCGGGAATCCCCCGATTCCAGCCAACCGGTGCCGGGGATGTATCTGCCTGGAGGAAACGCGGTTCACTGAGAACGAACGGGTACCCATGACCACACTCCAGAGCAGCGGCCCGTTGGCGACCCGGTCCAACCTCGCCTCCTCGCCACTTGTGAGCGAGGATCCGGAGTTGAGGGACCGCTACGAGGCCTACTGCCGTCGCCAGGCCCGGGCTCTGGCCTCGATCCTTCCCACCGAGGCGGTGCGTCCCCTCTACGCCCGGGCGAGGGAATGGTCCAGGACCGCCGCCGACCCGACGCGGGCCGTGGAGCAGGAGAAGGACCCGCTCGCCCTCCTCGTTCTCTACCTGAGGGAGCTCCTTCCTCTCCCGCCCATGGATGTCTGGCTGAAGGATCGGATCCGCCATTTCCAGGCGCACCTGGAGGAGGAGTTCGAGTCGGCCCAGGCCCACCGGCGCCCCTCCCCACCCGTGACCGTGGAATCCCGGAGTGTGATCCTGGGCCCAGGACGGTGGACCGCCACTCTGAACCTCTTCCGTCGGGACGAGGCGTGGCGCGGCTTCATCGCTTTCCACCCCGTCGGGGGCGGCGACGCCCTGAGGACGACCGATATCTTTCGGGAGGAGGACCCCGAGGAGATCAAGGGTCGCTTCCTCGCCTTCCACGACGGAACCCTCCAGGCCTTCCTTCGCTCGGTGCTTCCGTAGAGCGCAAAGAATTGTGAAAAACAGGTCACGGAACCGGGCCGTGTTTTCCCGGTCCCTCCCCGGGGAACCCCCCATGAGCATTGTACTTACGATTTCATAATTTGGAAAAAACCATCTGTTCAGCGGCGTAGGAACAGGTGGATTCCGCGAATTATCCATTTTCCTAAGTTATTGTTTTACATCGACTTACCAGAATAGCACACCGCTCCTCGTCCGTCGAGGAAAGGCTTGCGGCGATCCAAATCCCTTCGTAATTTCGAATCGGGCAGCGGATCTGGGCTCACCTGCAATGCCAGGTCACCGCCATCATCCTCCCGCCCGGACCTCTAAATTCCGACGCAATTACCTCTTAGCCCGTTACGAGGCAAATCGATGTGGGAAACCCGTTCCGTCCAGATCAACGTGAGGCTCCCCGGAGACATTGCTGCTCAGGCCGAAGAGGTTCAGCGGACTGACCCGGAGTTCTTGAGTCGCGTGGTCCTGTACGGGTTGACCCGTCGCTCCATCTATCGGCACCTCCGGGAGAGGGAGGCCACGGGAGGGTCCCCGGAAGACCGGCCCTCCCCGGCAGTCTTCTGAGTGGACTCCAGCGGGGCTCCCCCCTACCGGAGAGGCGGCTCCCACCGGGAGCCGCCTCTGTCTTCTTCCTCCGAATAGCTTGACCTTCTGCCAACCTGGCACAAACGTATGACGTCAGGGTTCTTCATCAAGAAAGGACCTTAGGAGCCTCCAGGCCCCTGGCGGTCGAGTCCCCAGGTAGGAGGTCGGAACGTGGTATCTGAGGGCGGATCACCGCTGCCGGGATCGAAGAGCACGGAGCCCCTGGACGTTCTGAGGGCAAAGTATCACGACTACTGCTCGTCCCAGCTGGCGGACATCCTTCTCCTGCTGAGCCCGGACGAGATGTATGTCCTGGCCCAGGACGCCGCCCGTGAGGCAGGAGTGTCCGACGAGCTCCGCTACGACGAGATCGTCAAGCTGGCCACCGAGCGGGTATCGAAGAAGATGGCCCTGCCTCCCTTCGAGATCTGGGCGGAGGACTACCGATCCCACCCCGAGCACTACGACCAGTACCTGATGGGCCTGTGGGAGTCGGAGCTCTCTCGCCCCTGACGCACGTCGGCCCGTCCGCCCTCATGAGCGCCCCGACGGATTCCTGACTCGAGACACTAGAAGGGCAGGTCGTCGTCCGGCTCGGAGATGGGGGTGTTGTCCGGCTCGTTCCGGGGAGCTCCAGGCCCTCCCATTGGGGGCCCGCTCCGGAAGCCCCCTTCCGACGGCCCGCCCGTTCCGGATCCGAGCATCACCATCTCGTTGACGACGATGTCCGTCCAATAGCGAGTGCCCCCCTGATCGTCCTGGGTCTGGGAGTATTCGATCCGGCCCTCGACGAAGAGGCGGTCCCCCTTGTTGACCCATTGCTCGACGATGTCGGCGAGACGTCCGAAGAAGGTCAGACGGTGCCAGTCCGTCCGCTCCTGCTGCTGACCGGAGCGGTCCTGGTAAGCCCGATTCGTAGCCAGGGAGACCTTGGCGACCTTCGATCCGGACGGAGTCACCCTGATCTCCGGATCGCTGCCGATGTTGCCGATCAACATAACCTTGTTCAGAGACCTGGCCATTCTCGTCTGCTCCTGCTGTTTCGGGGTCCGATAGAGGGCGTGGGGGCACCCGGCCTTCCGGGGCCGGGCTGCGAAGGAAGGTAGGCAAGGTCTCGGGAAATCGAAATGGCTGAAGGGGCAGCTCGCTGGAGCATCGACCCGAGCGCCCGGTCCGATTCGAACTGGCGTGGTCCAGGCCCCCTTCCTACCTTCCACGACTCTCGGCTTGCGGCATGAATTGTCCGATCCTCACCGCTCGGAGAAGGAAGCGTTTTCCAATGAGTGACCTCGAGCATATTCGACTATCCTGGGACGGTGAGCTGGCGATCGTGACCGTCGATCGGCAGGACAAGCTCAACGCCCTCAACGCGGAGGTGTTTCGGGAGATCGGGGAGGCATTCGACAGCCTCCGCTACGACGACGAGGTCCATGGTGTCATCGTGACCGGAGCCGGTGAGAAGGCCTTCGTTGCCGGTGCCGACATCGGTGAGCTGGCCCGCATGAACCCGGTCTCGGGGGTCGGGGTGAGCCGGACCGGCCAAGGGATCTTCCGGGCCATCGAGCGATTTCCCAAGCCCGTCCTGGCTGCCGTGGGCGGGTATGCCCTCGGGGGCGGGTGCGAGCTGGCCATGGCGTGCCACCTCCGCATCGCCAGCGAGAACGCCCGCTTCGGTCTCCCCGAGGTGGGGCTCGGTGTCATCCCGGGGTACGGGGGCACCGTTCGCCTTGCCCGGCTCGTGGGCCTGGGCCGGGCCCTGGAGATGACCCTCACGGGGGATATGGTCGATGCCCAGGCCGCGCTGGGAATGGGATTGGTGACGGCCGTGGTCCCCCGGTCCGAGCTCATGGACCAGGCCAAGCGGACCCTTCGAAAGGTCACGAAGAATGGACCCCTCGCCGTGCGCATGGTCCTGGAGTCCATCTACCGGGGTCTGGACGCCACACTCCAGGAGGCCACGGCCGTGGAGTCCAACCTCTTCGGCCTCCTCGCCTCCACGGAGGACATGAAGGAGGGCATGACCGCCTTCCTGGAGAAGCGAAAGCCCGACTTCAAGGGGCGCTGACTCGACCCCGGCAGGGGGCCGGGCCCCCCGGGCCGGCCGAGTCCCCTCGGCGAGTCGAAACCCCTTATGGGGCAAGGCTTTTCACGACCCGATCCGGGGTAGCCAGCGCCCCGCAAATGGGCTAAATTTCTACATGCTGAGTGAGCTCCTCCCGGGTTTGCCCCTGTGTATCTGAGCAGGCTTCGCGTCCGGCACTTCCGAAACCTGGCGGAGCAGCAGTTGGACTTCCCAGCCGAAGGCGTCGCCATCATCGGCGAGAATGCCCAGGGAAAGACGAACCTTCTCGAGGCGATCTACTACCTCGAGACCTTCCGGTCCTTTCGAGGCACCCGGGACGAGCGCCTGGTGGCCTTCGGGGAGGATCTGTTCAGGGTGGTGGGGACCCTGGGCGGGAGTGGGGATCGGGTCGAAGTTGCGGCGGCGTTTCAGATTCGAGGAAGGCGGAAGAAAGTCACTCTCGATGGCGAGGAGCCTGCGCGCCTGGGAGATGGCCTCGGGCGCCTCGCGGCGGTGGTCTTCTCCCCCGCCGACGTGGCCCTGGTTGCGGAAGGGCCGAGTGCGAGGCGTCGATTCCTGGACATTGTCCTTTCCTTGAGCGCACCGGGCTACCTCGCGACGCTCCAGCGTTTCCGGCAGGTTCTTGGCCAGCGCAACGCGGCGCTCCGGGACGGAAGGGGGCGGGCGACGGTGGAGGTCTGGGACGCGGGGCTCGCCGAGAGTGGTGCCCGGATCCTGGAGGAGCGCCGGCGCTGGGTCCAGCGATGGAGGGAGGCGTTTTCGGCCTATTACCGCCGGATCTCCGGGACGCAGGACGGCGAGGTCGCCTACCGCCCTGGCTTGAAGTTGGACGGCTGCCAGGAGCAGGAGGCGATCGCGGCCGCGTACCGGGAGGCCCTCCGCGACGCCCGGGAGCGGGAGCTCCGGATCGGAAACACCGTGGTCGGTCCCCATCGCGACGATCTCCTGCTCACGGTCGTGGAGGAGGGCGAGGCCAGGGACCTGCGGGAGTTCGGGTCCGGCGGGCAGAGGCGCACGGCCGCCCTGTCTCTCCGGTTGGTGGAGGCGGCGACCATTCGGGAGGCCCGGCGTCAGGAGCCCATCGTTCTCATGGATGATGTGTTCGCGGAGCTGGATCCGGGTCGGAGCGAGCGGATCCTCTCCCTGATGGAGGAAGAGGAGACGGGCCAGGTCTTCCTGACCGTTCCCAAGGAGAGCGACGTAAGGCTCCGGCGGGAGTCGCTTCCCCGGTGGTGGATTCGCGCTGGAGTGGTGGAGTGCTGAGGGGTTCCCGGACGGAAGCTCCCCCTGCTCACAGGATTGGTGGTCGAGCATGGCGAAGAAGAAGGGCCCCGAGAGAGTGAGCAACGTGTTGGGGGGTTTCCTGGAGCGGTCGGGTCTCAGGGAGCCGCTCATGAGGGTGGAGGCGCTGGAGGAGTGGGAACAGAAGGTCGGCGAGGCCATCGCCCGCGTGACCCGGGCCAAGAGCGTCAGGAACCGTGCCGTGGTGGTGGAGGTCCGGTCCAGCGCCTGGCTCATGGAGTTGAATCTGATGAAGTCGGACATTCTCCGGCGACTGAACGAGGGCCGGGAAGAGGGACGGATCGAGGACATCGTGTTCGTCCTCTCGGAGGAAGGATGAAGCTGGGGCCGGCGATGGGCGGGCCCCCTGAACGTAGACGGGGAAGAACGTGATGATGGCGAGAAAGAAGGATGGTCCAGGGCCTGGGACAGGCGGAGAGTACACGGCTCGGCAGATCCAGGTGCTGAAGGGGCTGGAGGCGGTCAGGAAGCGCCCCGGAATGTACATCGGATCCACGTCCGCCAGGGGGCTCCATCACCTGGTCTACGAGGTGGTGGACAACTCCATCGACGAGGCGATGGCGGGATATTGCGACGAGGTGGTGGTGACCATCCACCCCGACGACTCGGTGGAGGTGCAGGACAACGGCCGCGGAATCCCCGTGGACATCCATCCTACGGAGAAGGTGCCGGGGGTGGAGCTTGCCATGACCACGCTCCACGCCGGTGGCAAGTTCGACAAGTCCAGCTATAAGGTCTCCGGGGGGCTCCACGGCGTGGGCGTGAGCGTGGTGAACGCCTTGTCGGAGTGGCTCGTGGTGGAGATCACCCGGGATGGCCGGAAGTACCGCCAGCGCTATTCCCGGGGAATCAAGCAGACCGAGCTGGAGGATCTGGGGAAGGGGAAGGGCAGGGGAACGACCACGATCTTCAAGCCCGACCCGGAGATCTTCACGGAGCTCTCCTTCAGCCTGGAGACCCTTTCCAACCGGCTCCGCGAGCTGGCCTTCCTGAACAAGGGGCTGAGGATCGTCATTCGGGACGAGAGGAACGGTGGTGGGGAGCCCCGGGAGGAGACCTATTTCTACGAGGGGGGACTGGCCTCCTTCGTGGAGTTCCTCCGGGGAAGCCGGACTCCCCTGCATTCGAAGATCATCTACTTCGAGACCGCCCGGGAGGAAGCCGAGATCGAGCTGGCCATGCAGTACGACGATGGCTTCAGCGAGAACACCCACACCTTCGTGAACAACATCAATACCCACGAAGGAGGAAGCCACCTCACCGGTTTCAAGGCGGCGCTCACCCGGACCATCAACGACTATGGCCGGAAGAACAACCTCTTCAAGAAGGCCGAGGAGGGACTCTCCGGGGACGACGTCCGAGAGGGGCTCACCTGCGTTCTCAGCGTGAAGGTCATGGAGCCCCAGTTCGAGGGGCAGACCAAGACCAAGCTCGGGAACTCCGAGGTCCGGGGAGCCGTGGAAACGGCGGTCAACGAGCAGCTCTCCATCTTCCTCGAGGAGAACCCCAAGGCCGCGAAGGCCATCATCGAGAAGGCGGTTCAGGCCTCCCGGGCCCGGGAGGCGGCCCGAAAAGCCAGAGACCTGGCCCGGAAGAAGAGTGCGCTGGAAAGCGGGGTGTTGCCCGGGAAGCTCGCCGACTGCTCCATCTCCGACCCCTCCCTGTGCGAGCTTTACCTGGTGGAGGGGGATTCCGCCGGTGGCTCCGCCAAGCAGGGCCGGGACCGCTCCTACCAGGCCATTCTCCCCCTCAAGGGGAAGATCCTGAACGTGGAGCGGGCGAGGATCGACCGGGTCCTGTCCAATGATGAGATCCGGGCCATGATCACCGCCATCGGAACCGGGATCCGGGAGGACTTCGACCTCGGGCACCTGCGGTATCACCGCATAATCATCATGACGGACGCCGACGTGGACGGCGCGCATATTCGCACCCTGCTCCTTACCTTCTTCTTCCGCCAGATGCCCGAGCTCATCGAGGCAGGGCACATCTTCATTGCCCAACCTCCCCTCTACAGGGTGCACAAGGGGAAGCAGGAGTTCTACGCCTACTCCGACGCCGAGAGGGAGGAGTACATCATTCGTCTCGGGAACGGCAAAGGTGGGGAGGAGGCCAAGGGCGTCTCCATCCAGCGGTACAAGGGACTGGGAGAGATGAACCCCGACCAGCTCTGGCGTACCACAATGGACCCCGAGACGCGGACCCTCCTCCGGGTGGACATCGAGGATGGAGCCATCGCGTCGCGGCTCTTCGACGAGCTCATGGGGGACGACGTGGAGCCGCGGAAGCGCTTCATCGAGAAGAACGCCCGCTTCGTGAAGAACCTGGACGTATGAGGATGCCGACCGGGTGGGGCCCAAGGGTCTCCCTCCCACCGTCGAGGCTCGTCACGCGCCTGCCGATATGGCGTGCATCTTCGGCACGGGGATTGCACTTACTCCGGGCGACAAGGATGCACGCTGACGGCGGATACGAGCCATGGGACATGAGCGGGATCGGAGGCAGGACGGAGAGCTGAGGCGGAGCGAGCTCGGAAACCAGCTCCACGCCGCAGTCTTGGTGGGAGCCATGGTCCTCCTCCTGACGGGTGTGGGAGTCCTCCTGGGTGGTGGGGCGGGGGTTCTCTTCCTCCTGGGCCTGGGGGCCGTCGTGTTCGCTCTGCGGGGGAGGCTCTCCGGCGAGGCGATCCTGCGCGCGAACAGGGCGTCTGCCCTCTCCCGTTTCACGGCTCCCGAGCTTCTGGCTCTGGTGCAGACTCTGGCCCGGCGTGCCGGTCTTCCCTCGGCGCCCCGTCTCTTTCGGGTCCCCATGGCCGAGGTGACGGCGTTCACGGTGGGCACCCGGGACCACCCGGCCATCGCCGTGACGGACGGCCTTCTCAGAACGCTGAACGCCCGGGAGATGGCGGGGGTGCTGGCGCATGAGATGAGCCATGTCCGACGAAACGACATGCGGATTCTGGGCCTGACCGCCGCCATGGCTCAAGCCACCCACACCATGGCTCTTTTGGGCCAGTTCCTGTTGGTTTTGAACCTCCCCCTGATGCTGGCAGGCCGGGTGACCGTGCCCTGGAGCGCCATCCTGCTCTTGCTCTTCGCCCCGGCCCTGAGCGGCTTGATCCAGCTGGCCCTCTCCCGTACACGGGAATACGACGCCGACCTGGGCGCGGTCCGGATCACCGGAGATCCCCGGGGACTCGCCTCGGCCCTGAGCAAGCTGGAGCGTTACAACCGCAGTCTGATCACCCGGCTATTCGCACCGGTGCCCAGCTCCCCGGTCCCCTCCATGCTCAGGACCCATCCCCGGACCGAGGACAGGATCGAGCGCCTCCTTCGCCTCGAGAAGGAGGGCGTCGGGGCATCGAATTCCCGCTCTGTGCGGGCGGTCTCCTGAGGCCAGGCGCGGTCGCGCCATTCTCCCATCCTGCGTACGTTCGTCGGGTCCGTCCAATGGGCGTGCCCTCGCGGCTGCGTCCCGAATCCAAAGAAACATCACCCCGGGGGATGACTGCCGGGATCCGTGTGACCAGGACTGACCAAGACTTGGAAGAGAGGGGACCACGATGAGCAAGAGACGCACGACCCTGGTTCTGCCCGCGTTGATCGGGGCGCTTCTCCTGGCCCCTGCCGGGTCGGCGCGAGCCCAGGTTCCCCTTGCGCCGGGAAGCGGGAGAGCCCTCTCCGGGAACGCTTCTCGATCGGCGGCCGCAGGGCCATCGAGACAGGAGGGAGCTCCGTTCCAGGAAGTCGAGCTCGACGCCCTCCGTGCCGAAATCGACGCCCGGGTCGAGGAGATCACCCACCAGGTCGTGGCCTGGCGACGGGACTTCCATCAGCATCCGGAGCTGGGAAACCGGGAGTTCCGGACGGCGGGGATCATTGCCGATCATCTCCGTTCCCTCGGGATGGAGGTCCGGACGGAAGTGGCGCATACGGGTGTGGTGGGCGTGCTCCGGGGCGGCCTTCCCGGGCCGGTGGTGGCGCTCCGAGCCGACATGGACGCCCTTCCAGTGAGAGAGATGGTGGACCTCCCATTCGCCTCCAGGGAGACGACGGACTACAACGGTCAGCGAGTGGGGGTGATGCACGCGTGCGGCCACGACAATCACATGGCCATCCTCATGGGCGTGGCCGAGGTCTTGGCGGGAATGAGGGACCGGCTGCCCGGGAGCGTGAAGTTCATCTTCCAGCCTGCCGAGGAGGGCGCGCCGGAGGGTGAATCGGGGGGGCCGACCTCATGGTTCGGGAGGGAGCTCTGGAGGACCCTCGGCCCGACGCCATCTTCGGGCTCCACGTGATGGTCCTGCCCACGGGCTTCATTGGGTATCGTCCGTCTGGGGCCATGGCTTCCTCCCAGACGCTGCGCATCACGGTACGGGGAAGTCAGACCCACGGGGCCATGCCCTGGGGCGGGGTCGATCCCATCGTCGTCGCTTCCCAGATCGTCATGGGCCTCCAGACGGTGGTGAGCCGCCAATCCGACATCACTCAGGCGCCGGCCGTGGTGACCATCGGCTCCATCCACGGCGGGCTCCGGAGCAACATCATCCCGGACAGCGTGGTCATGGTGGGGACGGTCCGAACCCTGGACCCTGGCATGCAGACACGGATCGAGGAGAGGATCCGGAGAACGGTGGCGGGGATCGCCGGAAGTGCGGGAGCCTCGGCGGAGGTGGACCTCTCCGGGGGCCTGCCCATCACCTACAATGATCCGGACCTCACCGCGAGGATGATCCCCACGTTGGAGAGGGTGGCGGGGCCCGGCATGTCGGGGTTGCGCCCCCCCACCACCGGAGCGGAAGACTTCTCCTACTACCAACAGGAGATCCCGGGATTGTATTTCTTCCTCGGGGCCATTCCCGACTCCATTCCCCTGGAGAAGGCCGCACCGAACCACTCTCCGTACTTCTTCGCCGACGAAGCCGCCTTGCCCGTGGGCGTCCGGGCCTTGGCGAACCTGGCCGTGGATTTCCTGGCCCGGTAGACGGCTTCGGACGCGAGCCTTTTCGAACCCTCGAGCTCAGGAGGACTGCTCCATGCCTCGTTCACTTTCTCTCACCCTGCCGGCCTGCGGGCTGATCATCGCGGCCTTCTGCCCCTGGAATCGAGTACTGGCCCTCTCCGCCGGGGACCGGCCCCCGGCCCAGGCGCCCGACACCGTCCGTTTCACGCCGAGGGTGCCTCAGCCGACCTTCGCCGTGCGAGAGCCGGTGCTCACGGTGAAGCCCGGGACCGTGCTCGTCTCACAGACGCACTGGGGGGAGTACTTCAGCCCCGAGGGCGGAGCCTTTCCGGGAGAGGTCGGACCCATCTACGTGGAGGGGGCCACCCCCAACGACGTCCTTGTGGTCCGGGTGATCGAGGTTCGCCCCAACTATGAGTACGCGGCCTCGAACATCGGGCCGACGTTCGGGGGCCTGTCGGCCGATAACCGGGTCCGCATGCTCAACGAAGGGGTGCCGAGCCGTCGCTACCTCTGGTCGCTTGACCTGGAGGCCATGACCGGGACCGTGGAGCTACCGGGGAGTCGAATGGGTGCGATCACCATCGACCTCCAGCCCATGCTCGGGCGGGTGGCCGTTGCTCCCAGAGGAGAGGAGGCTTTCGGGGGACTCTGGCCCGGAGATTTCGGCGGCAACATGGACGCTCGGGAAATCCGTCCCGGGGCGACGGTTTACCTGCCGGTCTTCCACGACGGAGCCTACTTCTACTTCGGGGACGGCCACGCCAGGCAGGGCGAAGGAGAGCTGAACGGGAGCGGGCTCGAGACCTCCATGGACGTGGTCCTGGAGTTGGATCTCATCAAGGGGAAGAGCATCGACTGGCCGCGCATCGAGGACGAGGATTACATCATGGTGGCCGGCAGCGCCCGGCCCCTGATCGACGCGTTCCGGCTGGCCCACGTGGAGCTGGTGGAGTGGCTGGAGGAGGACTACGGGTTCGGGAGGTGGGATGCCTACCAGCTCCTGGGCCAGCTGGCCGAGAGCAGCGTGGCCAACCTCGTGGACCCCAACTACACGGTGGTGGCCAAGTTCCCGAAGCGGTACCTGCCCGAGGGGTCTTTCTGAGGTCCTCCGATCCTCTCGAGAAGACGTAGCGCCTCGGCGGGCTCTGGAACCCTCAGGGGGCCTCGGCGGTTTGATCGTCGAGCCCCCGGGTGTCCGCCTCAGGCAGGACGGGCCGCCGCCGTGTCATTTGCAACCCCCGAACGGACTCTGGACGATGTTGATTCGAAAGCCCGACAAGATCTCTCCCTCGGAGATCACACCCTACGAGCTCTACCTCAACCGCCGGAAGTTCATTGGCCAGGCGGCACGCGTGGCCCTGGCCGCTGCCGTGACGCCCGGGGCGCTCGCTGCGTGCGACGTCGGCGGCTCGGAGGCCGCGGCTTCCGTGAGCGGGAGCCGGGGTTCGACCTCCAGCCCGGCTCAGGACGACGAGCTCACCCCCTTCGATGATGTGACGACCTACAACAACTTCTACGAGTTCGGGACCGGCAAGGACGATCCGGCCAAGAATGCGCATACGCTGCGCACTCATCCCTGGACCGTGGCAATCGAAGGCCACTGTGAACGCCCTGGCGAATATGGGATCGAGGACGTCCTGGGCCGGTTCCCCTCCGAGGAGCGGATTTACCGGCTCCGCTGTGTGGAGGCATGGTCCATGGTGATTCCCTGGTCCGGCTTTCCCTTGAAGGATCTCCTGAACTGGGTCCAGCCGACGAGCCAGGCCAAGTTCGTGGAGTTCACAACCCTCTACGACCCCGAACAGATGCCGGGCCAGCGGCGGTCGGTTCTGGATTGGCCGTACGTGGAAGGTCTCCGAATGGACGAGGCCATGCACCCGCTGACGCTCCTGGCTACGGGACTCTACGGCAAGGAGCTGCCGAACCAGAACGGTGCCCCGCTGCGCCTGGTGGTGCCGTGGAAGTACGGATTCAAGAGCGTGAAGTCCATCGTGAAGATTCGACTGGTGGAGGACATGCCCCGTACCACCTGGAACCTGATGGCTCCCAACGAATACGGCTTCTACGCCAACGTGAACCCCGACGTGGATCATCCCCGATGGAGTCAGGCGCGGGAGCGGCGGATCGGGGAGATCCGCAGGCGGCCGACGCTGATGTTCAACGGCTATGGCGAGGAAGTCGCGTCGGTCTATGCCGGCATGGACCTCCGGCGCTGGTTTTGAGGGCTGTGCGCCTCCTGAAGGGTGGGATCTGGATTCTCGGGCTGACGCCTGTGGCCTGGGGGGCCTGGGGCTTCTTCGGCGATCGATTGGGGGCCAACCCGGTAGAGGCCCTTCTTCTCATGGCCGGGGATTGGACCCTGGTCTTCCTGCTGCTGAGTCTTTCCGTGACGCCGCTGAGGCGGATCACGGGGTGGAACCGGATCATCAAGGTTCGCCGGCTACTGGGACTCTTCGCCTTCTTCTACGCCTCTCTCCACTTCCTCGTGTACCTGGGTCTGGACCAGGGCTTCGCCTGGTCCTTCATCGTCGAGGACGTGATGGACCGACCCTTTATCACGGTAGGGTTCACTGCCTTGATTCTCCTCCTGCCCCTGGCCCTGACCTCGACCAGGGGGTGGATCCGCCGTCTGGGAAAGCGTTGGCGCCGCCTCCACCGCTTGGTCTACGTGGCAGCGGGGTTGGGTGTGGTGCACTTCTACTGGAAGGTCAAGGCCGACACGTTCTGGCCCCTGGTGGCGGGAGGGATCTTGGCCGTTCTGCTCCTGGCGAGGCTTCCCTGGCGGCGGTGGGGCTCCGCCGCCAAGGAGGCCGTGGGCCGGGCCTTCAGGCCCCTTCCCC
Source organism: uncultured Gemmatimonadales bacterium (assembly GCA_963751255.1). Classification (GTDB taxonomy): domain Bacteria; phylum Gemmatimonadota; class Gemmatimonadetes; order Longimicrobiales; family Gaopeijiaceae; genus CAVVTW01. The sequence goes on from CAVVTW010000012.1 coordinate 60,065, forward strand.
TCAGCGGTTCTTCTTTCCGAACCGGCGAGTAACGCCCTGGGTGGAGAGGTCCACGGTCCAGGTGTCTCCGTCGGCGTCGACGGTGGCGTACTGACTGCCGTCGAAGGTGATGACCACGGTCACGTCCCGCTGCCCGAGGACCGCGTCGCCCTCCTTGACGAGGACGTGTACCTGCCGGGTGATGGTGCCGGCGAGGGGGTAGGGGAACTCGGCCCTGGGGACCCCGTGCACGACGGCGTCGTAGGTCACCGCAGCCGTCATGTCGTAGGTCCTCTCCACGGCGTCGTCAGGATGCCGGCTCCGGGAGACCGCCTCGGTACCCGTCCCGCTCGTGGTCCGTTCCGTCTCCAGCCCCTCAAGTCCGCTGACGCTGTACTCCCGGTGACGCTCGATGGTGGCGTTCCAGAACGGCATGTCCCGGGTCCCCGTGGCATCGGCCACAACGAGGATGGAGGCCGTGCCCACTGGGTCGAAGGCGTCCATCTCGGCCCCTGCGGCGTCGAAGAAGGTGACCGTCCTGGTGAAGGTGAAGCTCCCCCCCGAGGGGGCGGCGACCGCGGGTGCGAGGCCGAATCCGGGCAGCCCGAGGTCCTGGAAGATGGACAGGTCCTGGAACATCCCGTCCGCGGCCACCAGGGCCGCGTCGGCACGAACGGCCGCGTCGTCGATGGTATCGGGCTCCGTGATGGCGTCGTCACAGGCTGCGGTGGCCAGAGCCAGGGGGAGGGCGAGGGCGAAGCTCTTCTTCCACACGTTCATGATGTCTTCCCGGTTGGGGTTGAACCGTTTCGTCTGACACCTGAGATGCCCACCCCGTCCGGTTCGTTAAAAGGCTTCGAGCGAGGGAGTGCTCCCCGGCCTCTTCTTCCATTTCCGGGCCGTTCGCCCCGAGACCCTGGACTCCCGGGGGGGAGAGGCGCCATCGTTGGTGGCCTTTACCTGCTTCGCACAAGGGAGACCGGTTGCAGCCACTTCTCTGGATCGGATTCGTTGTCCTCGTCCTGAGCCTCCTTGCACTCGACCTCGGGGCTCATCGGCGAAATCCCCAGCAGGTGCCGGTCCCCCGTGCCCTGGGGTGGACCGGGTTCTACGTCACCCTCGCGCTGGCCTTCTGCGCCTTCGTGTATCTGGCCTACCAACACAACTGGCTGGGCGCGGGCGTGGGGTGGCGTGAAGACCTGACCGGCGCGGAAGCGGCCCTGAAGTTCTTCACCGCCTGGCTCTTGGAGTGGTCCCTCTCTCTGGACAATATCTTCGTTATAGCCCTCATCTTTTCCTTCTTCCAGGTGCCCTCCTCGCAGCAGCACCGCGTACTCTTCTGGGGAATTCTGGGAGCCCTCGTCTTTCGTGGCCTGATGATCATGGCGGGAGTCGCGCTCATCCAGCGCTTCGACTGGATCGTCTACGTGTTCGGGGCTCTTCTGCTGCTCACCGCAGTCCGCATGCTGGCGGCTCGCCACGACAACCTTCGGCCCCACCGGAACCCGGTCGTCCAGGCCTGCCGAAGGTTCGTGCCCATCACGGACGGGTTCCGGGGCTCTCACTTCGTGGTGCGCGAGGCTGGCCGTATCTACGCGACGCCCCTGGCGTTGGCGCTCATGGTGGTGGAGAGCACGGACCTGCTGTTCGCCGTGGACTCCATTCCGGCCGCCTTCGCGGTCACGACCGATCCCTTTCTGATTCTCACGTCGAACATCTTTGCGGTCATGGGCCTCCGGGCACTCTATTTCGCCCTGGCCGGGCTCATGAGCCGCTTCCGGTATCTGAAGATGAGCCTCGTGTTCGTGCTCGCCTACGTCGGGGTGAAGTTCATGATCTCCCACCACTTCCCCATCCCAACCTGGGTGTCGCTGGCGGTGATCGTCGGGTTCCTGGCCGTGGGGATCGTGGCATCCATCTTCCACGAGGACACCGCCCCCCTGCGCCCTCCACCCGGGAGCCGGATCCTCCCCCCGATCAGGTCCTCAGCGTCGGGCGAGGAGTAGCTCAGGCGCCCCCTCTTCCGAGACCCGCGCTCACCCCCCGCTTCGGCGGATGGGATGGGCCTCGGTGTTGAAGACGATGGCATCGAACTCCAGCGTCTCCGGGGGCGCGAAGAGCAGGTAGGCGTACTTCAAGGTCTCGGCCAGGAAGAAGCTCTCCATGGCGTCGGCCTTCTCCTTGGTGCGCACGTCGGCCAGGTGAGCGTACCCCACTTCGTTCCGGCACCAGCGCACGATCCGTTGAAAGATGTCCCAGCCCAGGGCCTGGTAGCGCGTGTCCCCGGTGAGGGTGTAGAGGATATAGGCCGATTCCAGGGCTTCGGGACGGAGCGGATATCCGCCGTACACCACCTCCATCGTGGTGTAGTCCATCCGCTCCGGCTCCACGTCGAAGGTGGTCCACATGAGGTAGACGGATTCCATGAGCCCCTCGGCTCTGGGCAGGTCTCCCCCGAGCGCCAGCACCCCGGGCCAGAAGGCGTCCAGGGCGCCGAACCGGGTGGAGGTTCGCTCACCCGTGTTCATGTCGGCCTGCCCGTACCAGAGCCGTCCGTCCACGTCATCGGCCAGGTACCGGTTTACCGGCCCGACGCTGGCCTCCCACATGGCCCTGAAGTCCTCGTCGCCGAAGAGCCGCCACGCCTTCAGGAGATACTCGTAATAGGAGTCGATCATCCCGGAGATATGGGAGGAGGGGTTTCGCCACTCTCCCGTCTCCACGTCGATGGTGGTGCCCACGAGCCCAATGTCCGACCGACGGCTGAAGACCGCCGCCACCCCGCGCTTCGCCGCGTCGTAGTACGCAGGGTTCCCAGTGAGGCGGCTCAGGGTCCCGAGCTCCAGGGTCAGCGTTCCGATCTCCGCGGGGTTGTTGACCTGTCCGTCCCTCTCGCCCGTCCGGAGGTTCACTCTCACGTATGGCATCCCCGTGGCCGATTCGAAGGCGGGCAGCAACCGGTTTCCCAGGTCGGTGGCCAGCTCGAGGAAACGGGGGTCCCCGTCCATCTGGTAGGCGGTGAGGAGTCCACCCAGGAGGCGTATGGTGACCTCGAAGACCTGAACCTGGAAGTCCTGGTCGAAGTCGAGGCTTGCCAGGATCATCTCCTTCGCCTCGGCTGCTTCCTGGTCCATTCCCATGAGGAGCATCGTGTCGAAGGCGTCCACCGGTGTCATGACCATGGAGATGTCGTACCAGTCCCGCCAGCTGCGGGAAAGGGGCTTCAGGGCGTCGTGTCCGCGGGCGTACTCCAGGTAGCCGTTCCACGCGTGGAGGAGCTCGGCCCTCACGGCCCGGGCCCTCTCGGGATCGGAGTCGGGCTCCCGCGTGTCCGTTGTGGGCGCCGGATCCGAATCGCTGGGAGGGCGGGCCGCCCGGCTCGTGGCCCACTCCGACGGCTTCGGGCCCATGACGAGCTCGAGGACCCCTCCCGCGGCGATCTCCTCGTGGCGCAGGTAGCTCCGCTCCAGGGGCGCCCCGTTCAGGCTGGCCGATTGGACGTACCGGTTGCGTGTCCGATGTCCCCGGAGCCAGGATCGTGAACGTTCTCCCCCCGCCGACGTTCATGACGGTCTCGGGGAAGAGGGACTGCCCAGGACCCAGATGCCATCGGCCGGGTTCACGGCGTAGATCCCCAGCGCGGAGAGGACGTACCACGCGGTCATCTGCCCACAGTCCTCGTTTCCGCTCAGGCCCGCGGGCGTGTCGTCGTACTGGGTGGCGAGGATCTGCCGGACGCGGTCCGCGGTCTTCCAGGGGGCTCCAGCGTAGTTGTAGAGGTAGGCGATGTGGTGGCTGGGCTCGTTGCCGTGGGCGTACTGGCCGATGAGCCCGACTGATGTCCGCCGAGACGTTCTCCCCCGTGACCACGGTGTCGATCTGGAAGAGGGAGTCCAGCTTGGCAAGAAACGGGGTATCTCCACCCATGGCCTGGATGAGGCCCCGCCACGTCGTGAGGCACGAACCAGGAGTGCTGCCAGGCGTTTCCCTCCGTGTAGTCCGTCCCCTCCCGGTGGTCCGACCGCCTGGGATCGAAGGGCTCCGCCCACTGTCCTTCCGCCGTCTTACCCCGCATGAATCGGGTCTCGGGATCGAAGACGTGCCTCCACCATGAGGACGCGGACGATGAAGTGCTCGTAGACGTCTTCTTCACCCGAGGTCCAGGGCCATGGAAGCGATGGCCCAGTCGTCGAAGGCGAACTCGAGCGTCTTGGTGACGGACTCCATTTCGAGCTCGGTGGGGATGTATCCGATAGGCCTTGTAGTACTCGCATGCCCCCGCTGGTCTGGCCTGAGCGCTCTTCACCATGGCCTGCAGGGCCTTTCCGGCGTCGAATCCTCGGAATCCCTTCCGGTAGGCGTCGGCGATGACAGGAATCGCGTGGTTTCCCGTCATGGTGTTGGTCTCGTTCCCCACCAGGGACCAGACCGGGCAGAAGGCCGATGCTCGTCGTAGAAGGAGAGCATGGAGTTGACGAGGTCGTCCACCCGGTCGGGATCGATGAGGGTGAAGAGGGGGTGCTCCGCCCGGAAGGTGTCCCAGAGGGAATAGATGGCGTGCTTTCGGTATCCCTGAGCGATGTGCACTGACCGTCGGCTCCCCGGTACCGCCTGTCCACGTCCTGAAAGACGATGGGGGCCAGACGAGTGCGGTAGAGGGACGTGTAGAAGGTCCGCCTCTCCTCCTCCGTACCCCCCTCGACCCTCACCTTCCGAAGCTCCCGCTCCCAGGCCCGTCGTGCCTGGCTTCCGGACTCCGCTCGAAGTCCCATCCCGGGCGCCTCGGCCTCCACATTCGCCAGGGCTCCGGCCTCGTCCACGTAGGAGAGTCCGACCTTGAGAAGGAGTTCGTCCCCTTCGGAGGAGGGATCGAAGGCGAAAAGGGCCCGGAGGGCCGACGGCTGTCATCGTAGCTCTCCGCCGGCCAGGTCCTGCCGGTCAGAGTACCCAGGGGGCTCGCCGAGTCCGCCAGGGCCGCGTTCCTGATCGGCCGGGAGAAGGCCAGTGCGAAGAAGAGCTTTTGGTCCTGGGCCCAACCCCTGGGAGAATCGATAGCCCGTGACCAGGGTGTCGCTCAGGACCTTGATGCAGGACTCCACGGGTGCATCCCAGTTGATGGCGTACCCCAGGTCCAGGAAGAGGGCCGGTCTGATCGGTTCTCGGGGAAGGTGTAGCGGTGCACCCCCACCCGCTGTCGTGGCGGTGAGCTCGGCCTGGATTCGCCTGGTCCTCGAGGTAGACCCTGTAGTACCCTGGCGACGCCTCCTCCCGTTCGTGGGAAAACCGGGAGCGGGCCTCCCGATCGGAGCGGCTCTCGAAGGGCTCGTCCAGCGGGAGATGTAGGTCACGGGCATGACCAGCACGTCGAGGAGGTCCCCGATTCCGGTGCCGCTGAGATGGGTGTGGCTGAAGCCCACCAGAATGCTGTCCTCCAGTTGTACCCGGAGATCCAGTCCCATCCGCCCTGTCCCTGGTCCGGGCTGAGTTGAACCATGCCCCACGGCACCGTGGCCCCGGGGTAGACGTGGCCATGACCGCCCGTGCCGATGAAGGGATCCACGTACCGGGTCAGGGGCTCCAGGTCCGGTCCCGACCGCGAGGTGTGGAGGTGCGTCGGGGGGACTGGCACGCCGTCGGGGCCAGGGCAAGGAGGAGGGCAGGATCGAACGATCCGTTTTCATGGGATCCACTCCAGGTAGGAATGGGGGAGAGGGCGTCGTCCCGGTTCGCGGCCGTCTCAGACCCCGAGGAGGTGCGGCCGCTCCTGATATACCTTCAGAATGAGCTCGCCGAAGAGCGTGTTCGCCCAGGCGAACCAGGCCCGGGTGAAACGATCCGGGTCGTCCTTGTGGAAAGATTCGTGCATGAAGCCCGTTCCTCCGTGCGTCTCTCTCAGGGCGCGAAGGCAGAAGGCGATCTCGGTGTCCTCGGTGGAGGTGAGTGCCCGCATGGTGATGGAGAGGGGCCAGATCATGTCCAACCCCACGTGGGGCCCTCCCACCCCCTCTCCCGCTTCTCCTTTGAAGAAATACGGGTTGTCGTCGCTCAGGACAAAGGCTCGAGTCCGAAGATAGAGCGGATCGGTCGCGGAGCACGCCCCCAGATAGGGCAGGGAGAGGAGGCTCGGGACGTTGGCGTCGTCCATGTGATGCCGGTTGCCGAAGCCATCCACCTCGTAGGCCCAGACCCGGCCGTGGACGGGATGCTCCACCACCGCGTACTCGGCGAGGGCGCCCTCGACCTCGTCGGCCAGGTCCTCACACTCCCGAGCGAGCGACGTGGGGCCCGAAAGCGCCCGGAGCATCTCTGCCAGCTGCCGCAGCGCCACCACCGCGAAGTGATTGGAAGGAACGAGGAAGGGGAAGATGGTGGCGTCGTCGGAGGGCCGAAAGATGGAGACGATGAGACCTACGGGCCGGATCGGGTTTCCGTATCCCGCGCCGGCCACCGTGTCGGTCTGCCAACCCGTGACGCGCTGAAACTTGTAGGGACCCCGCCCTTCCTTCCGCTGCTGCTCCCGGAGGGTACGGACCACGGCTTCCATGGCGGAGCCCCACCGGGCGTCGAAGGGCGACGCATCGCCCGTGGCCGTCCAGTAGCCATGGGCAAGCCGGAGGGGATAGCAGAGAGAGTCCACCTCCCACTTCCGCTCGTGGAGCTCGGGTTTCATGTCGGTCAGGTCGTCCTTCCACGGGCTCTCACCGGGCTCCTTGTTGAAAGCGTTGGCGTAGGGATCGATGAGAATGCACCGGGTTTGACGGCGGATGACGCCCTCCAGGAGGGATCTCAGCTTGGCATCCCGGGAAGCGAAGGGGAGATAGGGCCACACCTGGGCAGTGGAGTCCCGGAGCCACATGGCCTCGATATCCCCCGTGATGACGAAGGTGTCGGGCTCGCCGTCCAGCGTCCCGTGGTCCACCGTGGTGTCCAGGGTGTTGGGGAAGCAGTTCCCGAAGAGCCAGGCGAGCTCCGGATCGGCGATCCGGGCGGAGACCGTCCGAATCACTTCCTCGACGGCCTCGGAGGTGAATCTCCGTTCGTCCGGGGGAGGGCGCCTGGAAACCAGCTCCTGAGGGCGCCCGGGCCCGTGCACGAGGACGGGCCCCGAGGAGCGTGACGGGGCCGGGCGGGCAGGGGGATTCCTGCCCGCCCCTCCCACGAAGGGCATGCCGAGGGCCGCTCTCCCCGACTTCTTGAGAAAGTCCCGCCGGTCTGGATCGGGCATGAGGCGCTGAGCGGTCAGCCGAAGATGTCCTCCACGGCCGAGTAAGCCTGGTGGACATTCTCCACGGCCTCCTCCACGTCGGGCCGGTTGGGATCCTTCAAGACGTTCTGGAGAACCATGACTTGCTCCCCGAGGTTGGCCACCGCCGCCGTGAACTCATCCTGGCGATCGGAGAGGTTCTCGGGCAACTGGGCGGCCTCGAGGGCAGGTAGGTCCGCGGCCATGGCATCGGCCGCAGACCGGATCTTCTCCAGATCGTAGCCGGGCCCGTAGTAGTGGTACAGACCATAGAGATGTTGATGGAAGGTCTCCAGCTCGGGCACCACCGGACGGATGACCCGGACCAGGCCCTCATAGTTCATGTGGAAGGTCTCGGTGTAGGCCAGCATGGCCGGCTCGTCGTTGGTCTCGGCGGCGGTCTTGAGGCTCTCGTAGGAGTCGAAAAGCAGGTGCTTCTGCTCGTCCCAGACGGGCTGCTTGTCCTGGAGGATTCCAGGAAGCTGCGCCGTGTCCAGCGTCTGAAGCTTAGCGTCGAACTGAGGGACCAGCTCCTGGATGGCCTGGTAGTCCTTGGCCGGGAAAGCCTCGTGCCAGAGGGGCGACATGACCTCGTGCAGGGAGTCCAGTGCCGGAACATCCGCCGCGAGCTCCGAGGCAGGGACCTCGGGGACGGAGCCCGAGCGCTCGCCGCAGGCCGGCAGGGCCAGCAGCAGGGCTCCCAGGGAGAGGATCGAGAGGTGGGTCCTTGGACTCATCATGGGGTCGATCTCCGTAATCGTTGAGGTTCCACCAGCGTCCTACGCTACTTGTCGTCATCCTCCGGCGCTAATTCGCCCGGAGAGCCAGGCCCCCACCTGGAGGATGTGGCCCTCCTCGGGGAGCTCCTTTACCATGCTCGGATCCACGGCCAGGTCCACGGCTCCGGCTGGGGTCTCCATCCGGAGGCGGACGAAAGTGTTCCCCGTGAGGTGGTTGGTCACCCTCTCCGCCTCCAGGACCCGTCCCACCATGAGTGCATGTGCGGTGGGAGACCGCCCTTCGGTCTGCGCCACCATGCCCGCCGGAATGAACGCCGGTACTTCCAGGACCTTGAGGTCGGGTTGGGCCTCCCGGAAGGCCGCCTCCGTGGGGTACACGTTGAGCTCTACGACGAAGCCCGCCAACTCCACGTCGTGCTTGGCGGTGAGGCATGGCCTCCTGCACGTCGGGAAAATCCGGAGCGTCGAAGACCACGGGAAAGCCTCCCCCAAGGCTCGGGTTGGAACCCCCTTTCTCGGTCAGGCCCACGAAGCCCCCATCATAGGGTGAAACCTCCGGCCTCTCCACCACCGCCTGGATTTCCAGGCGAGTTCTGGGACCTCCGGCGAAATGGGGTTGGACGGACTTCATGGATCCCGCGGAATCCACGTAGATCCAGAGCTCGCGCGCCGGAGGGGTCCGTCCAGCGGAGCGTCATGCTGTCGGCGCGCTGCGAATGGGGCTTGGATTCCTTCAGGATCTCTCGAACTTGATCGCGGCGCTCCTCCTGGGAGGAGCTGCCGATTCCTAAAGCGGCGAGATGGTCAGCCACGTTGTCGACTCCCTTGTCTTTGGGGACTCCGGCCCTTCCGGAGTCCTTCATCATGATCCCTCAAGTTTGTGATTCGGGCCCCGTCGGGACCAGTCCCCGCTGCACGGGGCTGCTCGAGTGGGGAGCATTGGCTGAGGATGGGCGCCACGCCGGTGCGCCGCCCCGCGGGGCCCGCTCAACCACCGCGAACGGACTGGCTGGTCGCGTCGTTGTGGGCGGGTCCGCGGGAGCCGTAGGTTCGTTCGGTTCGGCGATGGTCGGTGGGTGAGCCCGAGGGCTCCGAGACCGCCCCGTTGGCGGAGCCGAGCGGCCACGCCTCTTTTCCGGGAGGTCTCTTGATCCATTTCTCGCCCCTGGACTGGTTCTGGGCCGGCGCCTTCCTTCTTCTGATGGTGGGAGGAGCGTTCTTCTTCTACCGGCTGGCCCGACGGTCAGAGTCCGACTTCTTCCTGGCCGGCCGGCGTCTCCCTTGGTGGCTGCCGGCGGCAAGCGTGTTCAGCACCCACACCGCCACCGACACTCCCATGTGGGTCACGGGTGTGATCTACGCCCATGGCTACCGGGGCCTATGGTACACCTTCTTCACGGCCTGGACGGCCATCGGGGCGTTCGTCTCGGCCCGCATCTTTCGAAGGTCCCTGGCCTATTCCCAGGCCGAATGGCAGATCATGCGCTTCGGCGGCTTCGGGGCGGAGCTCCTGAGAGGGTGGCTGGCCGGATGGCAGGTGTTCATGAACATGTTCATCCTTGGATGGGTGGGCATGGCCATGGGAAAGGTGGGAGCCCTTGTGTTCGGATGGCCCGTCTGGGTCGGGCTCGTGTTTCCCACCCTCATCACCGCGGCGTACACGCTGGTGGCGGGATACTGGGGGGTCGTGATGGGGGATTTCCTCCAGGGGATCGTGGCAATCTTCGCCATCGTGGTTGTCTCCATGGTGGGGATTGCGGCGGTGGGAGGGCCATTGGAGCTGACCGGACGCCTGGCGGAGATGGGAGAGTCCTGGCGTCTGAACGCCTTCGCCTTCACCGGGATCTTCAGCGGAGACTTCCCGGCTGCCTGGTGGCTCACCATGCTGGTGATCGCGGTGCTGGGAGGATTCGGGATGGGCACCAGCATCGACTGGTACCCTGAAGCCCAGCGGATCCAATCGGCCGAGACGGTCCGGGACGCGGCCTACGGCATCTGGGCCGGCGGCGGCATCACCCTCATCCGGAACGGGTTCTGGGCTGCCAGCATCCTGGCGTTCTTCGTCCTGGCCCCGGGGATCGCCGACGCGGCGGATTACGAGCTCGGGTGGTTCCGGCTGGGGTTCGAGCTGCTGCCCGCCGGGCTGGTCGGGGTGTTCTTCGCCGCCATTCTCGCCATCCACCTATCCACGATCTCCAGTCACCTGAATCTGGGCGCCCTGTACTTCACGCGGGACCTCTTCCAACGGTACCTGAAGCCGGACGCCTCGGAGAAGACGCTGGTCTGGGTCGGCCGCCTGGCCACCGCCGTGCTCCTGGTGGGTTCGTTCTTCTACGGGATGATGATGCAGGAGATCACCCAGTGGCTGATCTTCGCCCTCTGGCTGATGATGGCGGGGATCTGGCTCCCGAACATCCTCCAGGTGGTCTGGTGGCGATTCAACGCCTGGGGGTATCTGTCGGCGTGGATGGCGAACCTCGGGGTCGCCTGGTTGGTGGTCTGGGTGCTGCCCGCGTTCGGGGTCTTCCCACCCCTTCCCGACTACCTCCAGTTCTGGCTCCTCATGGCCCTCGGGGCCTTGGTGTTCTTTCCGGCCACCCTGCTTACGAAGCCCGAAGAGATGGATCACCTGATCCGTTACTACCTCCAGACACGGCCCATCGGTTGGTGGGGGCCGGTCCATGCCGAGGCTGTGAGGAGGGGGCTCATCCGGGAGGGGATGCCCGGGGCGGGCGAGGGAAACGCGCTACGCGTAGGGGGCCGCCGGCCCCTCATCCAGCGTCGCTGGACCGCGGCGGAAGCCGAAGAGTGGACAAGGGAGGATTGGATTGTCATCGCCCTCTCCCCCCTGGTCATGGCCGGGTTCATGCTCGGCGTGGCTCTCCTTCTTCTTCTCCAGCCCGGAGGGATCTTCATGACGATTTCCGCCGTGATCGGCGTTGGAGTGATCTACTGGGTGATCGATCCCAAGCTCCGGGCCATTTCCACCGAGTACGAGCAGCGTCAGGCGAAGTACCTGGAGGAGTTGGAGCGAGCGGTTCGGTGGGAGAAGGAGGGTGGGGGCCCCGGAAGTGGGAGCACGAGCGCCATGGCCGGCGCGGAAGGAGGGAGCTGAACCATGGATCAGGGACTCGTCACGGTGATCGGCATGAGCATCGCGTACCTCGCCTCCTTCCTGGGAATGGGTCTGGCGTGGTACGGGTGGCGCAGAAGGCACCGGCAAGGGGGTGAGAAATGACTGCCCTCTTTTCTATCCTCCACTTTGCCCAGGGCACCCCGGGAACGGCCCCCCTGCCGGCCCAACCCCCCATCGGGGGCGCGGTCTGGACCGTCGTGGTGCCCGCCGTGCTCCTCATTGGTTCCTTCCTCGCGACCTACCTCCTCTATCGAAGGTTCGCCAGGAAGGAGGGGGAATAGAGCGACCATCCGCTTCCTCTGGGGTATGGAACACAGCGAGGGCAGCGCGACTGCCTCCCGTGATTGTGATCGCGGGTGAGTGTGGTTCCCGGGAAGGAGAAAACCATGATTCGCATGGAACTGAACGCTGCGGAGGCCGAGGTCCTCAAAGAGGTCCTCGAGACCGCCGTTTCGGACCTCAGAATGGAAATCGCCGACACCGACTCCATGGACTACCGTGAGAAGCTCAAGGAGCGGAAGCAGGCGCTGCAGAGGATTGTGGAGGCTGTCTCGGAGGCCAAGGTCTGACCTCCGGGATCCGGTAGGAACCCGGGCATCCGGACGTGGGATTCCGCGTGCGCTTCCGTGGAGGACGAACGCAGGACCCACGCCCGGGGCCGGAGGATCGGCTTCAGCTCTTCTTCCTGGTCTTTACGAACACGCTGCTGAAGACTCGCTCCACCCGGGGGCTCTTGCAGGCCGGGCAGCGCGGCTTCTTCTGCCCGTGTTCGGAGATCTTCTCTACTCGCTGGAACGTCCTACCACACTTCTGACAGATGTAGTCGTAGGTCGGCATGATATCCTCCCTGCGTGAGTGGACCGGGGGCCGGGGGTTTCCTCTCGCCCCCGGACGGGCCGGAACCATGGGATCGGCCCCCAAGATAATCCATCCGATTTCCCCGATTCCAGAGAGTTGATCGTAGTGGGACGGGGACGTCGCCGGCTCCTTCCCGGTCCTCTCGAATGCCAGAAACGCGACGGGCGCGGATTTCGGGCTCCCGCCTTCTCCCGTTGGCTCGGGCTCCAGGACCCTACCATCCACGTGGTGGAAGAGGGCGGCCAGGCCAGCCAGCAGAAAGAGGAGGACCAGGGCGAAGACTCCCCCGAGAATGGAGCGAGCCCAGGTGAGGTGGGGCACCTCCCCTGCCACGAGCTCGCCCACGAGAGCCCTGGGGGCGAGCTCCCAGGTACCGGGAATCTCCCCCTGCGCTTTGCGGGCTTTCGTAAGAGGATGAGCCTGGATCCAGGCGGTTGCCGTGACCACGAGGAGCCCGATGAGGAGGAGGGCGGCGGCCACAGGACGAACCCACCCCGGCAGGGAGAAGGCCTCCCGGAGGGCATCGACTCCCTGGAGGACGGCCCAGCATGCGGCGAGATAGACAACGAGGATGGGGATGATCCGGGCCGTTCGGACGCGGACCCAGAACCCAGGCTCGGACATGAATGGAATCCCTCGTTGGAGACGAGAGCCGGGAGGGGGATGAGGCCCCTACCCGAATACGCATCCAAACTTACAGCCTAAACATTTTCTTGCCAAAGGCTGCTTCTCCGGTATGCTCATTCAGTCGTGCCGTTCTCATGGTCGGGAATTCCGGGCCACGAGGGTGGCGGAGCCTGGGCGCGGGCATCAGATTGGGCTCGTCGGCGAGGCACCGGGTCACTCAGGGGGCTGGGATCCTCGCGTCAGGGCTCCGCTCCCGAGACCGATCGTGCTCACGCGCTCCATCTCCGGGGAGACCATTCCATGATCTGGTTGGTCGGCATCCTCCTGGCTGCGGCCCTTGCGGTCGTGGTGGCCCTTGTGGCGGTCTGGCTCGTGGGGGAGCGTGGCCACCTGGCGCTCCCTTCCACCCGCGCCGTTATCCGGGACCGAAGAATGGGGGCCGGACCTCTCCTGCGGCGGGACGGAACGCCCTCTCCGGCCCATGCACCGAAGGGCCGAGTCGAGGAGCTTCGGGATGGATTGCATGGCTACCTCTACGGGCGCTGGCCGGAGCGGTACATCGGCTTCCTCCTGAAGCACGTCCTCCCCCGCGCCAAGGAGCCGCTGAAGGCTCGTGTGGCGGACCGGTACCACGGGAAGGTCCTACCGCTGGAGTTGGCCCGGGAGATCATCGCCCTGGACCACGACATTCCGCGAACCGACCTGGAACGGATCATCCCCTACTCCCGTGCCCGGGAGATCGTGTTGAGGGCTCCCCCGGAGATCACGATCCTGGATTGCCCCTGCCGCATGAATCGGGAGACCCCCTGTCTTCCCCTGGATGTGTGCATGGTGGTCGGGAGGGGTGATTTCCTCGTGGAGCACCTCCCGGATCGGGCACGCAAGGTGACCAGGGGGGAGGCCCTCTCCATCCTGGAAGCCGAACACGACAGGGGTCACGTGCACACGGCGTACTTCAAGGACGCCATGAACGATCGCTTCTACGCCATCTGCAATTGCTGCCCCTGCTGCTGCGGCGGATTGGAGGCGATGATGAAACACGGCGTGCCCATGGTCGCCTCCTCGGGCTACGTGGCCCAATCCGATCCGGAGCTCTGCCTTGCGTGCGGTGAGTGCGTGAACGCCTGCCCCTTCGATGCGGTCCACCTCGAGACGGACCGGGCGGTGGTGAAGTGGGCCGGTTGCATGGGGTGTGGGGTGTGCGAGAGCCGTTGCAGCACGGGTGCCATGACCCTCCATCTCGACCCGGAGAAGGGGATCCCGCTGGACGTCAGACTCCTGGGCACTGTCCGGGGCAGCTCCATGCCGGTCCCGCCCTTTTCGACCCGTTCCTGAAGGGGCTCAAAGAGACTCGCTATCAGTTCGAGGAACCGCCCGCCGTTTCCTGACAGAATCCTGACAGGCTCACCGCCAACCGATGGAGCCCTCGTAGCATCTTACCAGGTGACCAGTCTGGGGCCGCGGGGGGGCACCTGCTCGAGGCCTTTGGAGGGAAGGGCGGGGTCCGGCGTCCGGAGGCCGGTGTCCGCCAGAGAAGGTACCCCGAGCCTCGGACAGCATCATGTCAGACCATCGCCCACCCGTCTTCTGCTCTTGGAGGACCGTGCTGGCCGTTCCCGTGGCCTGCTTCCTCCTCCTCCTGGTCCTCATGTACCTCCTCACGCCGCGGCCGGTTTCGGCGCAGATGGGCGCAGGAAACGGGCACCCGGTAACGGGCGGGGAGGAGACATACGACCACGCCACCATGGCCCCTGCCCTCGTGGCCGGTCCGTTGGGTGGGGCGGCGGTGGCCATCGATGGGATCCTGGACGAGGCGGTCTGGCAGTCCGTGCCCCCCTTCAGCGCCTTCACGCAGCGGGAGCCGAACGAGCGTCAGCCCGTATCGGAGAGGACCGAGGTGAGAATCCTGGTGGGGGAGGACGCCCTCTACGTGGGCGGACGGTTCTTCGACCGGGAGCCGGAGCGGATCCGAGCCACTTTGGTCCGGAGAGACGTGGTGTCGGACTTCGATTACGTCATGGTGAGTCTCGACTCGAGGCACGACCACAACACGGCCTACGCCTTCACGCTGACCCCCTCCGGAGCCTACCAGGACGCCGCTCTGGGAACCGACGGACAGTACGATTTCGGCTGGGATCCCGTCTGGGATGGGGCGGCGCATATTGACTCGGAGGGTTGGTCTGCCGAGTGGCGGATACCGTTCTCCCAGCTCCGCTTCAAGAGCGCCGAGGATGCCGAGTGGGGCCTTCAGGTGGTTCGGGTCATCGCCCGGAAGCAGGAGGCCGCGTACTTCGCGTTCACCCCTCGGAACGAGAGCGCGGGGCCCCACCGCTTCGGACATCTCAGGGGACTTGGCCAGGTTCGGGAGCCGAGTCGTCTGGAGCTCCTCCCCTTCGTGACCACTCGGTCCGAGCACCTCCACGTCTCTTCAGGTGATCCGTTCCGGAGTGACGCGGAGCAGTTCTACAACGCCGGTCTGGACGTGAAGTACGGGCTCACGGGGCAGCTGACCCTGGACGCGACGCTGAATCCGGACTTCGGGCAGGTCGAGGTGGACCCGGCTGTGGTGAACCTCACCCAGTACGAAAGCTACTTCCCGGAGCGACGGCCCTTCTTCGTTGAAGGGTCGGAGATCTTCCGGTACGGCTTTCCACTACTGTCCCGTTTAGCCCCTGAGGTGACGCTGTAATGTGAAGACCTGTAAGGCGTTAGATGGCGTTTCGGCCGTAATCGATTTGAATTGCGGGGCGAGCCCGACCATCCTGGTAGCCGACCTCTACCCAGGATGGTGCCATGAACGTCGGTCGCACCGTGTTCTCTCAGCTCATAGAGTTCGTCCCCCGCCACGAGTTCCGTCAGGCCGTCGAGCGCTACGGCGGCAACTGTCGCGTGCGGAAGTTCACCTGTTGGGATCAGTTCCTTTGCATGTGCTTCGCCCAACTGACCTACCGCGAGAGCCTGCGCGACATCGAAGCCTGCTTGCGCGCGATGCCCGACAAGCTGTACCACATGGGAATCCGAGCGCGACCCTCTCGCAACACGCTGGCCGTCGCCAACGAGAAGCGGAATTGGCGCATCTACGCCGATGTGGCCCACCGGCTTATCGGCGAAGCCCGCCGCCTGTACGCATCCGAGCCGCTGGCCGTGGCGCTAAAGGAGACCGTGTACGCCCTGGACTCCACAACCATCGACTTGTGCCTCTCAGTCTTTCCCTGGGCTCATTTCAAGAAGACCAAGGGAGCGGTCAAGGTCCATACCCTGCTGGATCTGCGTGGGCCCATCCCCTCCTTCATCAGGATCACCCACGGAAAGGTGGGAGATGTCCTGATCCTCGACGAACTCATGCCAGAGCCAGGTGCGATCTACGTCATGGATCGCGGCTACGTGGACTTCACCCGGCTCTATCGCCTCACCGAGTGGCGGGCCATCTTCGTGATCCGTGCCAAGAAAGACCTGAAGTACCGTCGCCTCTACTCTCGCCCGGTGGACAAGACCACGGGCCTGATCTGCGACCAGATCATTGTTCTGACCGGTCGGGAGACGCGCGACGCCTATCCGGCCAAGCTCCGGCGCGTGCGCTACGAAGACCCCGAAACGGGCAAGGATCTGACGTTCCTCACGAACGACTTCTCGTTCCCAGCCCTCACGATCGCCGGACTCTATCGAAGCCGGTGGGGGGTCGAGCTCTTCTTCAAATGGATCAAGCAGCATCTGCGCATCAAGAGCTTCTATGGGACGTCCCCCAACGCCGTCCGGACCCAGATCTGGATCGCCATCTGCGCGTACCTCATCGTGGCCATCGCCCGCAAGCGGCTCGAAATCAAGCAAGATCTACACTCGATGCTACAGGTGCTGAGTATTTCCTTATTCGAGAAAACCCTTGTGCAAGAACTACTCTCGCCTCCGGACTACACTCTCAAATTCGACCCCGATCCTAACCAATTGCAGCTCTTTGACTTATAACGGGACACTAGTGACGGCTTTCCTGGTTTCGAGATGAACAGCCCGGACCTAGGAGACCTCTTCTACTCACGGCGCATCGGACGCGCGCCGCAGCGGGACCTGGAGGCTCTCGGAGCCCGCTACGCGGACGTGCCCGGGCAGAGCACGATTGCCGGCGCCATGAAGGTCAGCGGGCGAGTGGGATCCTGGTCCGTGGGTCTTCTGGAAGCCGCGACGCTGGAGGAGGAGGCGCGGTACGTGGGGTCGGACGGATGGAAGCACTCGGCGGTGGTGGAGCCCTTCTCCAATTTCCTCGTAGGCCGCACCCGGAGGGACTTCAGGGACGGCAGCAGCACCGTGGGCGCAATCCTCACCGCCGTGACCCGGGATCTGGGGGATCCGGCCCTGAGGGAGACGTTGCACTCCGGGGCCTACGTGGCCGGCCTGGATTTCATCCACATGTGGAGGAACCGTGCGTGGTTCGTCAACGGCACCCTGACCGGGAGCCGGGTCGGTGGAAGTCCGGAGGCCATCCTCCTGACCCAGAGGTCTCCGGCCCGGTACTGGCAGCGACCGGATGCCGGCCATGTGGATATCGATCCCTCCCGAACCCGCCTCCAGGGGTGGCGAGGATCCGTCTCCGCCGGGAGGCGGTCCGGTGACCACTGGAGAGGATCTCTTCTCTTCCAGGCTCAGAGTCCGGGCTTCGAGGCCAACGATCTCGGATTCGAAACCAGAGTGGACTCCTGGGATGGGAGCCTGGCGCTCCAGTACCGCGACATGGAGCCCGACGACCGGACCCGGTCCTACCAGGTCGATTTCGTCTCGTCGTTCGAACGGAACTTCGATGGGGATCTCATCGGCGTCGACTTCTTCCTGGGAAGCGTGCAGGAATGGCCCAACTTCTGGCAATCTTCCACGGCGCTGAGCGTCTATCCGGAGACCGATGACGATCGACTCACCAGAGGGGGGCCGGTGGCGCGGACTCCAGGCGGGTTCACGCTCTCCCAGTGGATCGGCACGGACCAGCGCAAGCCCTACGCATTGAGCTTCAACACGAGCTGGGCCCGGAACGTCCGGGGTGGATGGGGGATCTTCCCGAGCGTGGGGGTGACCTTCCGGCCGACCTCCGCCACGGAGGTCGGCGTCGAGGGGAGCTTCCGAAGGACCCACGCGGTGGCCCAGTACGTGAAACGGGTCGCCGATCCGGAAGCGGAGAGAACCTACGGTGCGCGGTACGTTTTTTCGGACCTGGACCAGACGACCCTGGCGCTTCCTCTGCGGCTGTCCTGGACCTTCACTCCCGACCTGAGTCTCCAGCTCTATGCACAGCCGTTCCTGGCAAGCGGAGACTACTCTCGGTTCAAGGAGTTGCATCGCCCAAGGGCTTGGGATTGGGATGTCTATGGCTCCGAGACCGGATCCGTGACGGAGACGGAAGGAGGATACCGGGTGGATCCGGACGGAGACGGCCCGGCTGCCGGGTTCAATCTGACCAATCCCGACTTCAATATCCGATCGCTCCGGGGCAACGCGGTCCTCCGTTGGGAGTACCGTCCCGGCTCGACCCTTTATCTGGTGTGGCAACAACAGCGGTACGGTTCGGATGGCTCGGGGATCTTCCGTCTTCGGGAAGGAGCCGACGCCCTCCTGCATCTCCCGCCGGAGAACGTCTTCGCCATCAAGGTGAGCTACTGGATGGGAATCTAGCGTCAGACTCCTGGTTCCCCCCTCCGGGCGCGGAGCCCGGCGTTTCTTCGTACATTGCCTCCCTGTTCTCGACTCGCTCACGGCCTGCCAGGGAGCTGCACCATGTTCCATCTCCGCAACACCCTTCCACTCGCTCTCTTGCTGGGGGTCTTCGGCGTCCTCCCCGGGCCCGGAGGGGCCCAGCGCTCCGATCCGGTTCGTACGCCTCTTCCCGACAGTCTCGTTCAGCTTCTGGCCAATGAGCTCAGCGGTCAGCTCGCCTACGACAACCTGGTGAAGCTTGCCGGAGCGCCCTGGCTCCGGAGCCAGGACGAGCTCACGGGGGCGTCCAACTTCTACGAGTCGCAGGAAATCTATGAGATGGCGCGGGCCTACGGGATCGAGACGGTCCGTCTCGACCGGTACGACGCGCCGGGCACCTTCGACTACCCCGCGGAAGGGGAGCTCTGGGTGGATGGCCGACGGCTGGCGCGCATCCCCGCCGACCCCGCCCTGGTGGCCAGCGGGTCCCAGAGCGGGGACGTGACCGGCCCTCTGGTCTACATCCCCCAGATGCCTACGGAAGGGATCGCCGGACTGGAAGTCGCCATGGCGTCGGCGCCGGAACAGTACAGGGGCGCCGTGGCCCTCATGTGGTCCCACCCGCGAGGGGCACTCTTCGAGGCGCTGGACCGGGCGGGGGTACAGGCCGTCATCAGCTACAGCTCCCGGGACCGCTACTTCGATCCGGATCAGGTGGTCTACGCCAGGGGGAGCTACGCAGAGGCCCAGAACCTCAGGATGGGATTCACCGTGTCCTGGCGGCAGTGGAGCGAGATGCTGGAGGACGTGCAGGCGGGGGAGCGCCTGACCGTCCGTGCCCACGCGGTCATGGAGAGCTTTCCCAACCGATATGAGACGGTCTACGCCTGGATTCCCGGCACCGAGCCGGAGTTGCCGGGAGTGGTGTTCACCGGCCACCTCTTCGAAGGGTATACGAAGCGAGGGACCAACGACGACATGGGTGGTCCCGCCATCCAGCTGGAGATCCTCCGCGCCCTCCACCGGCTCATCGACATGGGGGCCCTTCCCCAGCCTCGCCGCACGATCCATTTCATCTGGCCCGACGAGATCAGCGGAACCTACGAGTTCATCAAGCGGGATCCGGCGCTGGCGGAGAAGCTGGCCATCAACATCAACATGGACATGGTGAGCGAAGGCCTCAGGAACGCCAACAGCGTGTTCACCATGAGCGAGACCCCGGCCCAACTCGCGTCCTATTACGACGGACTCGCCCAATCCATCCTCAACTACGTCTGGCGGACGAACGACATCGTCTACCTTCCCGACTCCCCGAGGGGGCGTCCGGGAGGACAGTTCTTTCCCGATCCCCTCTGGGAGAAGAACGGGTCCAAGGACGCCTTTCGCTTCTTTGTCCACGAGGCCACGGGGGGAAGCGATCACATCGTGTTCAACAATCCGTCGGTGGGGGTGCCGGGCATCGAGTTCTTCACCTGGCCGGACCAATGGTATCACGCCGACAAGGACCTTCCCGATCAGGCCGACCCCACTGAGATGAAGCGGGTCGCATTCATCGGCGCCACCTCTGCATGGGTCTCGGCCGACCTCACGGACGACATGCTGCCGGCTCTCCTGGACGCCGTTTCGGATTTCGGCTATGGGCGAGTTGCCGAGAGGGGTCTGCCCCGAGTGCTGGAGATGCTGGACCGGGCGGCGGCGCCCGCCGCGGACGGTGCCGCGGGGCGCTCGTCCGGCCCGGGCCCCGGCGCGCCTGATCCGCGGAAGGAGGTCCATCGCGCCTGGTATGTCCTCGCAGCGGCGGTGAAGCGAGAGGTGGACGCCGTGGCCTCGGTCCGGTCCATCTACTCCGGGAGTCCCCACGCCGAGGACCTGGTGGCTGGGCGGCTCTCGGAGTGGGAGAGGTACGGCGATGCCATGCGGACTTTCCTGTTGGGGGCTGCCCAGGCCCGAGGCATCCAGGGCGCGAGCGTTCCGGCGCCCACCGAGGAGGAACGGCCGGCCTTCGACGTGGTCCCCCGCTTGGCGCCGGGAATCCGTGGCGTCGAGACCTCTCTGAATCGCTTTCCCCCCATGCAGGCGTGGATGGAGAGCCATCCCGGTGAGCTGGAGGAGCTGGGCCTGGTCCGAGGACAGGACACCCAGATCCTGAACTTCATTGACGGGAAACGCTCGGCGGCTTCCATTCTCTACTGGGTCCGGGGAGTGACGGGCCAGGACCTGTCGGTGCAGCAGGTCATGGGATACCTGAGGCTTCTGCAGGAGGTCGGGTGGATCGAAATGTAGGGACCACCGGCCTGGCGCTCTCCGGTGGCGCGATTCTGGGCACGGCCCACATCGGAGTCCTCCAGGCCCTGGACGAGGGTGGCGTGGAGGTGACGCACCTGGCCGGGACGAGCATGGGAGCCATCGTCGCCACGCTCTTTGCCTTCGGGAACACGGGAAAGGCCATGCAGGAGATCGCCATGGAGCTTCACTGGCGGGACGTCACGAGGCTCTCCCCGTCCCGGCTCGGCCTCCTCTCCACGGAAAAGCTCCAGGAGACCCTGCGCAGGAGGCTCGGGGATGTCCGGCTGGAGGAGTCCTCCCGCCCTCTCGCCCTCATCGCCACGGACGTTTCCACAGGGGAGAAGGTGGTGATGTCCGAAGGGGACGCGGTGGTGGCTGCCAGCGCCAGTGCCTGTGTCCCGGGAATCTTCATTCCTGTCGAGCGTGAGGGGCGGCTCCTGGTGGATGGTGCCCTGGTGGAGGGCCTCCCCATCTCGCCGCTGGTGGAGTGGGGTGTGGACCGGATCGTCGCGGTGGACGCCTACGTGGGCATGAGCTTTCGACGGCCGGCCAACCTTCTCGAGCTTCTATCCAACGCAGTGAACATCGCCCTCGCCAATGCCGATCGCCGTGAGGCCGCCAGAGCGGATCTGTTGATCAGCCCCGACCTGCGCGGCTTCAGCGCCACCGACCTGAAGGACGTGCCCAAGCTGGTGGAAGCCGGGTATCGGGCCGCGAAGGAAGCCCTCGGAGAGCACACCCTCGAAGAGGGAGGCGGCGCGGACTTCCCGTGCCCCGCCGCCGTTGTGTCGCCCCCCTCCCCCCGGCCGTAGCCCGGCTTGGGGAGCGGCCCCGCTCCGGCTGACCGAACCAGATCCTTCCTGCGGGGTTATTAGCGCTGACGGGAGCCCGGGGGCTCCATCGAGCAGCTTGAATTTCCTCTGAAAAAGGTCATTGCATGCAGAACCGGGCCAACGGCGCCGACGCGCCGTCGGGGCGCAGGGCGTTTCTGACACGCTTGAGCGTGGGCCTGGGGGGCCTGGCCGCCATGCTGGCCGGTGTCCCCGTCGTGGGATTGATCATCGGCCCTGTGATCCGGAAGAGCCCGGAGGCATGGCGCAGCGTGGGGCCGGTGTCCCGGTTTCGGGTGGGAGAAACCGTGGAGGCGGTCATCGAGGACCCTTCACGGGAGGACTGGGCTGGAGTCACGGCGAAGACCGGGGTGTGGCTGAGGAGGGTGAGCGACACGGAGTTCGTCGCGTTCTCCATGCATTGCACCCATCTCGGCTGCCCCGTCCGGTGGCTCGGCGACGCGGAGCTCTTCATGTGCCCATGCCACGGGGGGGTGTACTATCGGGACGGTCGGGTGGCCGCCGGTCCCCCCGAGCTCCCTCTCCGCCATCACGAAGTGCGGATCCGCGGGGGGGACGTGGAGGTTCGTACCCGGCCGATTCCCATCACATGAGCGTGCGCCGGATCCTGCATATGCCAGGTTCGTGGACCAGGAGAGCCCGATGAGACTTCTTCGGAAGGTCTGGCATTGGCTGGACGAGCGTGCGGATCTTGCCGGCAAGCTCGGTCCCCTTCTCCGACACCCCGTGCCGCCCCGGACCGGCTGGCTCTACGTGCTCGGCAGCGCTACCCTCCTCTGCTTCCTCCTACAGGTGGTGACCGGCATCGCCCTGGCCACGATCTACGTTCCCTCGGCCGGCGAGGCATACGACAGCCTCGAGTTCATCACCAACCGCGCCCTCCTGGGGGCCTTCCTCCGGGGCCTGCACTATTTCGGCGCCTCGGCGATGATCCTCCTGGTGGGCCTCCATATGATTCGGGTGTTCCTGACCGGATCGTACAAGTTCCCGAGGGAGCTCAACTGGCTGTCGGGAGTGGGCCTTCTCGGCCTGACCGTCACCATGGGCTTCACCGGGCAGGTTCTCCGCTGGGATCAGGATGGGGTCTGGGGGATGGTGGTAGCGGCCGAGCAGGCGGGGCGGGTCCCCATCGTGGGACACTGGCTGGCGGACTTTCTCCTGGCCGGAACCCAGGTCGGTCCATCCACGCTCAGCCACATCTTCTCCTATCACGTCTTCGTGATCCCCGGCCTCATTTTCGGGCTTGTGGGATTGCATCTCTATCTGGTGCTCCGGAACGGGATCTCGGAGCCGCCGCGAACGGGTGAGCCCGTGGATCCGGCCACGTACCGCAGCGGGTACGAGGCGATGCTCCAGAAGAAGGGGGTTCCGTTCTTCCCGGACGCTGGCTGGAGGGACGTGGCCTTCGGGGTCTTTGTGCTGATCGCCATCGTGGCGCTGGCATGGATCGTCGGACCCAAGGCGCTCGGCAGGCCCCCGAACCCCTCCCTGATCCAGGCCGAGCCGCGGCCGGACTGGTATCTCCTCTGGTACTTCGCCGTGCTGGCGCTGATTCCGCACGCCTCCGAGAAGTACGTCATCTGGCTCTTCCCCACGCTGGTGGGGATCGTTCTAGTGGGTCTGCCATTCCTCTTTCCGAAGGGAGAGCGTCACCTCAGGCGGCGGCCCTGGGCCTGGATGTCGGTGGTGGCCATCGTGGTGGGGGTGGCGGTGTTCTGGAGGCTGGGGGCCGAGTCCCCCTGGTCTCCGGACTTCTCAGCCCAGCCCCTGCCCACCTCCGTGGTGGCCTCCACGGATTCCGTGGTCATTCGCGGTGCGGCCCTCTTCCACGCCCGGGGCTGCGAGTATTGCCACACGATCTCCGGGCACGGGGGGATCCGGGGTCCCAACCTCACGCACGTCGGCGACAAACTCCCGGTGTCGGAGATCAAGCACTGGATCGCCAATGGCGCCGGGAACATGCCTGCCTTTGCCGAGGTCCTCAGCTCGGACGAGATGGACGCTCTGGCCGCGTTCCTCTCCAGTCGACGGGCGTCTCCTCGGTCCCCGGCCAATTCGGGAGAGGATGCACCGGCCGCCGGAGGGGCCGGGAACGGAGGGGATCGATGACCCGAAGGGCCGCAGGGGCACGCCGGATAGGGGTCGGGGTCGCCGCCGGAGGGAGCCTCTCCCTCGCCGGATGCGGCGGTTACACCTCCATCTTCGCCTCGAAGGGGGCCTCCTCCAGCGCCATCACCAGCCTCGGATGGTTCATGACCCTCATGTCGGTCGCGGTGGTGATCATCGTCACCGGCCTGCTGGTCTACGCCCTGTTCCGGAAGAGAGCCGGGCCCGGCGAGGGAGAGGGCGCTCTCATGGAGGGGGAGGGGGGAGAGGCCGAACGACGGGGGCGCCGAGGAATCCTGGTCGGCACGGGCATTTCCATCGCGATTCTCCTCGTGGCCCTGGTGTGGACTCTCCGGGTGCTCCTCGAGTACTCCGGGGGACTCCAGGGCACGGAGCTGACGGTGCGGATCACCGGATACCAGTACTGGTGGGACCTCGCGTACCTGGACGATTCCGGTGCCACGGACTTCATCACCGCCAACGAGCTCCACATTCCCGCGGGGGCCCGGGTCCGACTCGAGTTGGAGGCTGGGGACGTGATTCACAGCTTCTGGGTCCCGGAGCTCGCGGGGAAGACCGACCTGATCCCCGGTCAGCACAATGTCATGTGGATATCGGCTGACGAGCCGGGGCTGTACCGGGGCCAGTGCGCGGAGTTCTGCGGGACCTCCCACGCGAATATGCTCATTCGTGTCCTGGCCCAGGACCGGGCGGAGTACGAGCAATGGGCCGCGGCGCAGCGCCGGCCCGCGGAGCCGGACACCGCAGGGCTCGGGAGCTTCCAGGAGCACGGCTGCGCGGCGTGTCACCGGATTGCCGGCACCTTCGCCCGGGGAGACGCCGGCCCGGACCTGACTCACGTGGGTGGCCGGGCGACCCTGGCCGCGGGGATCCTGCCCAACACCCCCGAGAGCATGGCCCGATGGCTCGCGGACCCATCGGCGGTGAAGCCGGGAGTATTGATGCCTTCCACCGGCCTGGATGGCGCCTCTCTCGAAGAGATGGTCGCGTTTCTGGAGCGCTTGCGATGAGCCTTCCCACCGCCGCCCTGGACAGACTCGAAGGGATCTGGAAGACCCCGGCGGGCGCCATCGGGGCCCTGTCCACCGTGGACCACAAGATCATCGGCATCCGCTACCTCGTCACGGGATTCGTGTTCCTGATCCTCGGCGGGATCGAAGCCCTCATCATGAGGATCCAGCTGAGTCACGCGGAGGCGGGGGTGGTGTCGCCGGAGCTGTTCAACCAGCTCTTCACCATGCACGGCGTGACCATGCTCTTCCTCTTCGCCCTGCCGATCCTGTCGGGCTTCAGCAACTACATCTGGCCGCTCATGATCGGAGCCCGGGACATGGCCTTTCCCCGGGTGAACGCGGTGGGTTACTGGCTCTTCGCGGCTGCGGGAGTCTTCCTCTACGTCAGCTTCCCTCTGGGGGTCGCCCCCAACGCGGGATGGTTCAACTACGTGCCCCTGGCGGGATCGGAGTACATCCCGTCCCTGAACATCGACTTCTTCGCCCTGGGGATGCTGTTCCTCGGGGATTTCCACCACGGCCGGCGCCATCAACTTCATCGTGACCTTCTTCAAGATGCGCGCGCCGGGGATGTCGCTGGACCGCTTGCCGATTCTCCTGTGGGGTACGCTCACCGCGTCCTTCGCGGTTCTCTTTGCGTTGCCGGCCCTCTCCGCCGCCTGCCTGCTCCTCTACCTGGACCGCCATTTCGGGATGCACTTCTTCGACGCGGCCGCCGGAGGACAGCCGCTCCTTTGGCAGCACCTGTTCTGGATCTTCGGGCACCCGTGGGTCTACATCATCGTGCTGCCCGCAATGAGCATGGCGTCGGACATGATCCCCACCTTCAGCCGGCGGCCCCTGGTGGCGTATCCGTACGTGGCCCTGGCCACGGTGGCCGTGGGAATCATCGGGTTCGGGGTGTGGGCCCACCACATGTTCGCCACGGGTCTCCCCACGATCTCCCTCTCCTTCTTCAGCGGGGCGAGCCTGGTCATCGCCATTCCCAGCGCCGTCTCGGTGTTTGCCTGGATGGCCACGATCTGGCAGGGTCGACCGGTGTTCAAGACCCCCTTCCTCTTTCTCATCGGCTTCATCGTGACCTTCGTCATCGGAGGCGTGAGCGGGGTAATGACGGGGTCGGTTCCCTTCGACTGGCAGCTCACGGACACCTACTTCGTCGTCGGTCACCTGCACTATGTGCTGATCGGTATCAACCTGTTTCCGGTGGTGGCGGGCACCTATTACTGGTTCCCGAAGATGACGGGCCGGATGATGAGCGAGCGCCTGGGAAGGTGGAACTTCTGGCTCATGTTCATCGGCTTCAATCTCGGGTTCTTTCCCATGCACATCGTGGGACTCCTGGGCATGCCCAGGCGCATCTACACATACCAGCCCGAGATGGGATGGGACACGGTGAACATGGTCATCACAATCGGCGCCTTCCTCTTCGCCTTCGGCTTCCTGCTCATGCTCATCAACGTGTTCTGGAGCCTCAAGCGCGGAGAGAAGGCTCCTGCGAATCCCTGGGACGCGGGAACGCTCGAGTGGTCGGTACCGTCGCCTCCTCCCCCCTACAACTTCGCGACCATCCCCGTGGTGAACAGCCGTCATCCTCTCTGGGAGGACCGGCTCCCCGGAGGAGGCCGGTCCGTTCTGGACCAGGGACCGGCCCTGGACGACGGTCACCAGGCCGTGAGT
Organism: uncultured Gemmatimonadales bacterium; assembly: GCA_963751255.1. Classification (GTDB taxonomy): domain Bacteria; phylum Gemmatimonadota; class Gemmatimonadetes; order Longimicrobiales; family Gaopeijiaceae; genus CAVVTW01. The sequence goes on from CAVVTW010000012.1 coordinate 86,278, forward strand.
ACCAGCGCTCAGGATGCGGTTCCGAAGGCAATCCTCCGGATGCCCGGAGATACCCTCTGGCCCTTCATCCTCTCGGCGGCGGTCCTCCTCCTCTTTTTCGCCCTCCTTTGGGACCTCTGGATCGTGGGGGTCCTCTCGGCGGTTGGGGTCGGCGCCAGCATCGTCGGCTGGCTCTGGCCGAAGGGGGACGCATGAGCGCGTCGGTCTACGACCTGTCTACGCTTCCCGTGGGGAACGCTGCCGAGGAGCACCCGCCGGGCCAGTGGGGAATGCTCCTGTTGATTGCCACAGAGGCGGCTCTGTTCGCCAGCTTGATCTTCGCCTACTTCTACCTCGGGGTGCGGTCCGAGACCTGGCCTCCCAACGGGGCCCCGGAACTGAAGGTGGCGGTCTTCAACACCTTCGTCCTCCTCTCCAGCAGCGTTACGCTCCACTGGGGGGAGCGGGGAATCCGCATGGGGAATGTGCGGCGTATGCGTATCGGCCTGGCCCTCACAATGTTCCTGGGGGCGTTGTTCCTGAGTCTCCAGGGCTATGAGTACCACCGCCTGGACTTCTCTCCCTCCACCAACGCCTACGGGTCGGCCTTCTTCACCATCACGGGGCTCCACGGGACCCACGTCTTCGTCGGGCTCCTCATCCTCGGCGTGATCTGGGTCATGGCCGGGAAGGGGATGTTCTCCCGGGAGGATCATCACTACGTGTCCAATGCCGCGTACTACTGGCACTTCGTGGACGCGGTCTGGATCTTCGTCTTCACCTCCCTCTACCTCTCACCGCACTTCGGTCCATGAAGCGAGGTGAGGGTGCCCGGCGGAGGCGCAGCGTGAGTGAGGCCTCCCTCTGGTTCGGAGCCTTCGGCGCGCCGGCAGCCTGGGCCATTCACTTCCTCTTCAGCGTTGCCTTCGGCTCCGGCTCCTGCGTGGAAGCCGCCGCGCCGCTCCCCCGGTTCTCCGGACAGTGGTGGGTCCTGGTAGGGGTGACCTTGGTGCTTCTTGCCGTCGCGGCCGCCTCCACGCTGATCTCGGTGCAAAGCCTCCACCGCCTGGGGGTGGGTATCGGGAAGACCGCCGAGGCGTCGGAGAAGCCCGGCGCCCGGGCGGTCTTCATGGCCTTCTCGGGGCTTCTCCTCGGCGCCATGTTCCTGGTGGCCCTGGGGTTCAGCACCCTGAGCCTCTTCCTCGTTCCCCTGTGCAGGTGAAGGAAGAGAGAGGGTCCGGCCCGGGATCAACCCGTGAGGACGAAGGTGACCTTCATGTCCACGCGGTAGGCGGCGATCCTCCCGCCCTCCACCTTGGCCGACATCTCCTTCACCCAGACTCCCTGGATGTTCTCCACGGTCTTGGACGTCCTCTCGATTCCCCTCTTCATGGCGTCTTCGAAGCTTTCCGTAGACTCGGAAGAGATCTCGATTACTTTGGCGACTGACATTTCGTCTCCTCGCGGATGGGGGTTGGTAGCGGGTGATCACGAACCCCGACTGTCGGGGACCACCGATGGCGCGGGTAGGTTCTTCTTTCCCACGGAAGCCTCACCAGGTAATTTCTCGGGGTTGTATCTCCAAAGTTAAGGACGGTGCCGGAGACCTCTCCACTCATCGAGTGGGAAGCTCCAGGTAGAGATTCGGATGGAGATCCGTCGGAGTCTCTGCTGACTCGAAGGGCTGAAACATCTCTTCATTCGCTGGACCAGACCTGGAGGCGGAAAGGAGATCGCATTGTCCGGAGGCATCACCGTGAAGCGAGTCATCGTCCTGGACCGCGACCTCCTCACTTCCCAGGCCGTGGCACGGGCCCTGGACAGCGAGGAGGATTTTCATGTGCTGGGCACGGCCGTTTCGGTGGAGGAGGTCCAGGATCTCGTTCAGGAGAAGGACGTGGACATGGTCCTGGCGAGCCGCTACCTGGATTCCGAGGATGTGTTCGGACTTGCCCGCTGGTTTCGGGAGCGGAACGGTGAGGACATCCCCCACCTGGTGGTAACCGGGCTCACGAACCAACCGGGAGTCATCCTCCGCTACCTGGAAGCGGGAGCCTCGGGGTACACCCTGGGGAAGGTGTCCATGGAGGAGATGGTGGAGACGCTTCGCCGCCTGGACGCGCGGGAGGTCGAGATCCCACCCCGGCTCGGACACCTGCTGGTGCGGAGAGTGGGCGAGTTGGCCGAGGCCCTTCGTGACCGAGGCTTGAGCCTCGGGGCCGTGGAGAAGCTCACCCGCCGGGAGCGGGACGTCCTCGGGCTCCTGGCCGAGGGACTCACCAACAGGGAGATCGCCAAGCGTCTCTACGTGTCCGTCGGCACGGTGAAGTCCCACGTCCACAAGATCCTCGGGAAGCTCAACGTCCGGAGCCGGGAGGCCGCCGCCCGGGTGGCCCAGCTCCGTGAGGCGGGAGAGTAGACTCCCAGAATCCTAGTCTTTCAGGATGACCTCCTCCGATTCCACCTTCCCACCGGATCGGATGCTCTCGGCGAATGCTGTCCGGGCGCGATGGAGGCGGCTCTTCACCGTACCCAGGTTCAGGCCCAGGATCTCCGCGACCTCCCTGTAGGACCGGCCTTTGAGCTCGCGCAGCCTGAAGACCCTCTCCTGGTGGACCGGGAGCTGCCTCACGGTATCCTCCACCAGATCCTGGAGCTGCCGCTTCTGGAAGAGCCGGTCGGGTGCCATGCGGGAGTCGGGGAACTCCACGGGAGATGAATTGCCTTCGCTTTGGGGTTCCATCTGCCGCATGGGGATCATGCGACTCCTGGACCGATTCCGGAGCTCGTTCTTGCAGAGATTCGCCGCGATGGTGTAGACCCAGGTCGAGAACCTCTTGTCGGCGTCGAACCTGTGGAGATGCCGGGAGACCCTGATCCAGACCTCCTGGAGGATGTCGGGGACCCTCTCGTGGACCCCTGTCTTTCGCCGGATGAAGTACGCCAGCCGCCCTTCGTACCGTCGATAGAGTTCCCGAAAGGCCGCTTCCCTTCCCCTGCGGTACGCGGCGATCAGCTCCTCGTCGGACATGTCCGCCAGGATTGGCAGGTCACGAAGCTGTGCGGATGCGAATTGAGGTTCTTCGTCCCTGAGACTCTTCATCAAATACTCCCTCGGTGAGCCTCCGCCGCCCCCTTGGTTCCTTCCCGGGACGGAGGAGTGGGAAGATTGAGTGGGTGGGTCATGCGTGCTCCGGGAAGAGCTCTGCCAGCAGGTGAGCGAGGGCCCGGTCCGGGTTCGCCCCGAGGTGGAGCCGAAGGATCCGGCGCTCGCGCCGGTCCAGCGCTTCAAAGTCTCCCAGGGCCTGGGCACGAAGGAGGGTCCCGAAGCCGACGCCCTCACCGGGGACCGGGATGTCCTCACCGGAATCCGCGGTGATCATCAAGTACACCCCGGTGGCGGGTCCACCCTTGTGAAGCTGGCCTGTCGAATGGAGATAGCGGGGGCCATAGCCCAGGGTGGTGGCCACGCCGTGGCGGGCCCGGATCCTTTCCCGAAGCTGCTGGAGGGTGCTCTGACGTTCCGGGCTGCGAGCCAGGTAGGGCAGGAGCGCGACGTAATCGCCAGGGCGGAGCGACTCCAGGAGCAGACGAACGGCGTCGGCGGGAGTCGTGGGCCGGAGGTTACCTTGCCCGGGCTCCAGGATGGCCGCCTTCTCTCCCAGCCAGACGGACGTCTCTCCCGAGGTCAGGGAGGGGTCAGGCTCGGAGATCCTCCCCGCCGCCGCCCACTTGTCCAGGAGGTTGCGGGCGTTCTCTTTGCTCTCGGCCACATTGGGCTCGTCGAAGGGATTGACCCCGAGGACCGCTCCGGCGGTGGCCGTGGCGATTTCCCACCTGAGGAACTCGGCGCCCAGGTCGTACACGTCGTCGAGGACGATCCGGATGACCGGGTGTCCGGCCCCTTCCAGGGCCTCCAGGGCTTCCTCGCGAAGTCCGCTCCCTGGGGACTGCGCCAACTCAAGGGATACGAAGAGCCGGTCCTTCCCGTACGTGGGCGGCTCCCCGAGCCTCTCTCCCTCTACCGGGAGAAGCCCCTTTCCATCCTTCCCCGTACTCTCGGCGAGGAGCTGCTCGAGCCACCATCCGAATGGCGCAAGGGCCTCGTCCAGCACCATGGTGACCTTGTCCCGGCCGCTGCGGCCGGCCAGGGCCAGGGCAGCGCCGAGATGCACGCCAGGGTTGCTCTCCGACGGTACCTCCCCTGAGCAGCTGACGAGCTGGGTTCGGGCCCGGCCCAGGAGCTCGGCCACGTCGATCCCCTGTAGGGCCATGGGCACGAGGCCGAAGAAGGAGAGCGCCGAGTACCGGCCGCCGATGTCCTCCGGATTGGCGAACACCCGCTGGAACTCGTGCTCCTCCGCCAGCGCGGCCAGGGGACTGCCCGCGTCGGTGATCGCTACGAAGCGGTTCCCGGCCGACTCCCCGAAGGCCTGGCGGGCTCGCTCGTGAAAGTGCCGGAAGAAGCTGATGGTCTCCTTGGTGGATCCGGACTTGCTGGAGACTACGAAGAGGAGGCGCTTGAAGTCGACCCCCTCGGTGGCGGCACGTATCGCGCCGGGGTCGGTACTGTCCAACACGACCAGGGAGGGCCACCCCTCCGCGGCCCCGAACACCGAGCTGGAGGCCGCCGGGCAGAGGCTGCTTCCTCCCATCCCCAGGAGGACCACGCGGGCGACTCCGCCGCTCTTCACCTCCTCGGCAAACGAGGTCACCTCGTGGACCCTCTCGCTGAATATGTCCACGCAGTCCAGCCAGCCGAGCCGGCGGCCGACGGCCTTCGCCACCGTCGCCGGGGACGGTCTCTTCTCCTCGTCCGATTCTCCCTCTGTCCCCGGTCCCCCGCCAGCGCCGGGCCCGTCCTCCCCGGCGCGCTCCTCGGGTTCGCCCTTGGCCCACAGCCACGGATCCCGGGCGTGAAGGCGGGGGCCGAACCGTTCCTCGTCGAGCCCCTGGAGGCCGTCCGCCAGGTCGATCCCGGTGAGCTGTGGGCCCCCCGCGGCACGGCCCAGCGCCTCCTGGCGCTGCGCCTGCAGAGTCCGCATCAGCTTATCGTAGGGCGCCGTGAACTTCTCCATGCCTTCGTTGAGGAGCTGCCAGGTTACCGAATCGAAGTCGATGCCCAGGGCGCCCAGACCCTCCAGGACCTCCTGGGCGTGGTGCAAGCCCTCCTCCACCGATCCCGGACGCACCCGTCCGTGATCGGAAAAGGCGGCGATGGTCCGATCCGGGAGGGTGTTCACCGTGTGGGGTCCAATGAGGGGCTCCACGTAGCGCACATCCGAATAGAGCGGGTTCTTGGTGCTGGTGGAGGCCCAGAGGACCCGCTGCTTGCGGGCTCCCCGGGTAGCCAACCGGACCCATCGATCTCCATCGAAGAGAGCCTTGAAGCTCTGGTACGCCATCTTCGCGTTGGCGACGGCCGCCTCGCCCAGGAGACGCTCGGGGCGCAGGGCTTCGGTCCCGGTCCTTCCCGGGCGGATCCGCTGGCCCAGGAGGTGATCCACCAGGACGTCAATGCGACTGAGAAAGAAGCTCGCCACCGAAGCCACCGAGTCCAGCGGCTTTCCTTCGTCGGCCCGGCGTTCCAGCGCGGAGAGGTAGGCCTCGGCCACGGCCTCGTACGCATCGATGGAGAAGAGCAGGGTGATGTTGACGTTCACCCCTTCGTAGAGCATCTGCTCGATGGCTGGGGTGCCCGCGGGACTCCCGGGGATCTTGATGAACACGTTCGGACGGTCCACTTCGTGAAAGAGACGACGGGCCTCGTCCATCGTGGCGGCGGTGTCGTGGACCAGGTATGGCGAGACCTCGAGACTCACGAACCCATCCTCCCCGTGGGACTCGTCGAAGACCGGGCGGAGGATATCACAGGCAGACTGAATGTCCTGCACCACGAGGCGCTCGTAGATTCCGTCCGCGCCCAGGCCGGCCCGGGCCAGCTCCCGGATCTGGCTGTCGTAGGCCTTGCCCCCGGTGATTGCCTTGTGGAAGATGCTCGGATTGGACGTGATTCCCCGCAGGCCTTCCTCCTGGACTCTTCGTTCCAGGTCCCCGCCCTCGATCATCTCTCGGGTGAGGTTGTCCAGCCAGTAGCTCTGTCCGTGGTTGATGAGCTGGAGAAGCGGGTTCATTCAGCGTAGCACCTTTCAGAGATCCGAGAACAGCCGGGAGGGGAGGCCGGAGACGGGACGGTCGGCGTTGATGTCCCGCACCGCGGTGGCGATGGCCTCCCGATCGATCTTGGTGCAGGCCATCAGCTCCTGGGGTGTCCCGCTCCTGGGCTTGTCCCGAACCGCCAGGGAGCGGAAGAGGGCGCCCGTACCCGCGAGGACGCTCGCCACGGCCTCCCCCAGACCTCCCTCGGGACGGTGGTCCTCCACGGTGATGACCGCGTGGGTCGCCGCGGCTGCCTCACGAAGCGTGTCCTCGTCCACGGGCTTGACGCTGTAGAGATCGATCACCCGGATCCGGATCCCTTCCCCGGCCAGGATCTTGTACGCTTCCAGGGCCTCGTGCACGGTGATTCCGGCGGCGACGACCGTGGCGGCGTCCTCATCGGACGAGCGCAGAACCGCCGAGCCTCCAATTCGGAAGCTGGTCTCCGGGGAATAGAGAAGGGGTGTGGCGCCCCGCGTGGTGCGGATGTAGACCATCCCCCGATGCTCCGCGGCTCGCTCCACCAGGCGTTCGCAGGAGATCGCGTCGCACGGATACAGGACGACGCTGTCCAGGAGAGCGCGAAACATGGCCAGGTCCTCAAGGCCCATCTGGGAAGGACCGTCCTCACCGATGGAGACGCCGGCGTGGGAGCCCACGTACTTGAGATTGGGCCCCGAGTACTGGTTCATGCGGATCTGGTCGAACGCCCGTGTGAGAAAGGCGGCGAAGCTCGAGACGAAGGGCATCTTCCCCCGCATGGCCAGGCCCAGGGCGACTCCCACCATGTTCTGCTCGGCGATGTACATCTCGAAGAATCGGTCCGGGTGAGCGTCCTTGAGGTACTCCGCCCGGGTGGAGTTGCTGACCTCGCCGTCGAGGCTCAGGAGGTTCGGGAAGGCCGGGGCGAGGCGAACCAGGGCGTTTCCGTAGGCATTTCTGGTCGGGACCTTGTCCTGGCCGCTGTAATCGAGGGCACCGGGCTCCTGCGACGTCCGGGGCGAGGGACGCAGGTTCTCGGGGGGGCGAAGCTCTCCCCGTGCCTCGTCGTCCACCTCTCCCAGCTCCTTCAAGGCCCGCTCCAGCTCCTCACCCACCAACGCCTTGCCGTGGAAGCCGTTACGGTCTTCGACGAAGGAGACCCCCTTCCCCTTGATCGTGCGGGCGATGACCATGGAGGGACGTCCCTCCACCGCCAGGGCCTCCTCGTAGGCTGCCACCACCTGGCCCAGGTCGTGCCCGTCGATGACGATGGGGTGCCAGCCGAACGCCTGGGCCCGGACCCGGTAGGCCTCCAGGTCGTGCCCGTACATCGTCTCTCCCCGCTGGCCCAGGCGATTCACGTCCAGCACCGCGACGAGGTTGTCCAAGCCGTAGTGGACGGCGAGCTGCATGGCCTCCCACTGGGATCCTTCCGCCATCTCGCTGTCCCCCAGGAGGACCCAGGTGTGGTAGGGCAGCCGGTCCAGAGCCTTGGCGTTCAGAGCCATTCCCACCCCGATGGCGAGGCCCTGTCCCAGCGAGCCCGTGGCGGCCTCGGTGTAGGGGAAGCGTGTGGACGGATGCCCCTCCAGCGGGCTGTCGAATTGCCGATAGGTCATCATCTCTTCTTCATCGATGGCTCCGGCAACGGCCCACAGGGCATAGAAGAGGGGCGACGCATGCCCTTTCGAGAAGATGAGCCTGTCGTTGTTCGGGTGCTCCGGGTGTTCCAGGTCGTAGGAGAAGAACCCGCCGAACATCAGCGTGGCCATCAGCTCCACGGCGGAAAGAGAGGAGGTGGGGTGTCCCGAGCCCGCCTGACCCGTGGCCCGGAGAATGAGGGACCGAATCCGTTTGGCCAGGATCTGGAGGTGCTGGGGGTCCGGGGCGTGAGGCATGAGGTTACCCCCTGAAAGAAGATTCCGATTCACGTATTGAAAAGCACGTAGAAAAGGCGCCTCCGGGCTACTCATCGGGTTGGAGACGGCGGATAGAGATCGTGATAGAACTGGGCTACTCGAGCAGCGCCTCCACTTCCGCTCCTGAGACCTCCTCCTTCTCCAGGAGGAGCTGGGCCATCCGGTCCAGGGCGTCTCTGTGGGTCTCCAGAGCCTCCCGTGCGCGGTCCGAGGCATCGGTGAGGATCCGGCGCACCTCCTGGTCCACCTCCCGGGCGGTTTCTTCGCTGTGGTCCCGCTGCCTGGTGAGCTCCTCGCCCAGGAATACCCGCTCCTCGGAGGCCCCGGAGGCGAAGGGGCCGAGGGCCGGGCTCATTCCCCAACGGAGCACCATGGTCCGGGCCAGCTTCGTGGCCCTCTGCAGATCGTCCTCGGCGCCGCTCGTGGAGGTGTCGAATACGAGGTTTTCCGCCGCTCGCCCTCCCAGCATGACCGCCAGCTGGTCCAGGAGATCTTCCCGGCGCCAGAGGTAGCGTTCCCGAGTCGGGAGTTGATGCGTGGCCCCCATGGCGCGGCCCCGGGGGATGATGGTGACTTTGTGCACCGGGTCGGTGCTGGGAAGCACCGCCGCCACGATCGTGTGGCCACCCTCGTGGTAGGCCAGGAGGTGAAGCTCGTCTTCCGTGAGGGCGAGACCCTCCCTCTTGAGCCCCATGAGGATCCGGTCCCGAGCGGCCTCCACGTCCGCGGCATTGATCTGATCCTGTCCCTCCCGTGCGGCGACGAGAGCCGCCTCGTTCAGCAGGTTCTTCAGGTCGGCGCCGCTGAAGCCGGGCGTGCCACGCGCGACGGGTTCCAGGTCGAGATCGGGATCCAGGGGCATGGCGCGGGCGTGCAACCGGAGGATCTCCAGTCGTTCCCCGGAGGAGGGGAGATCCACCGTGATGCGCCGGTCGAAGCGTCCGGGCCGGAGGAGGGCCGGGTCCAGAATGTCGGGCCGGTTCGTTGCGGCCATGACGATGACGTTGTGGGTGGGCTCGAAGCCGTCCAGCTCCGAGAGGAGCTGATTCAGCGTCTGTTCCCGCTCGTCGTGCCCACCACCCAATCCGGCCCCCCGGTGTCGCCCGATGGAATCGAGCTCATCGATGAAGATGATGCTGGGGGAAGCCTTCTTGGCCTGGTCGAAGAGATCCCTGACCCGTTTGGCCCCGACGCCCACGAACATCTCCATGAAGTCGGAGCCGGTGATGATGAAGAAGGAGGTGTCCGCCTCTCCCGCAACGGCCCGGGCCAGGAGCGTTTTTCCCGTCCCGGGGGGGCCCACCAGGAGCACGCCTTTGGGTACCTCGGCTCCGAGGCGGTGGAAGCGCTCGGGGTGTTTGAGAAAATCCACGATCTCCCGGAGCTCCCTCTTCGCTCCCGCCGCCCCGCCCACGTCCTCGAAGGTCGTAGCGGACTCCTCGCGCTCGTAGCGTTTGGCGCCGCTCCGGCCGATGGAGAAGAGCGACTGGGCCGCTCCCGTGGATCGGCGCATGGTGAAGAAGAAGAAGCCCCCCAGGAGGACGAAGGGTAGAAGGCCGAAGATGAGGAGGTTCAGCCAGGACCCGTTTTGTTGTGGAAGCGTGGTGATCTGGACCTGGTTCTTCTCCAGCAGGTCCAGGAGCTGGGAGTCACCGAAGGATGGAACGAAGGTCACGAAGTCCGTGACCTGGGTCGTGTCTCCCGAGACCACCTTCGTCACCGGCTTCGCCAGGGTGCCACGGATCTCCGGACCCTGCACCGTGACCGAGACCACGTTGCCCGACGTCAGTTGCTGGCGAAAGGAGGAGTAGTCGAGGGACTCCCCCCTGCCCCCGGCCCCATGAACTGCTGGAACAGGAGATAGAGGACCACGGCCAGGAGTCCCCAGAAGATCCACTGAACGCACCCGGCTCGCGGATCCAACCCTCCAGGGCCTTGCCCGCGAGGTCCACCCTGTCCTCCACCAGGTGGCCCTTCCTCCGGGGGCTTCTCACTCCTCGGGGGCGGCCCCACCGCAGGCTCCGGGTCTCCAGGGGTCGTATCAGGCATGGCGATCCTCTCCGTGTGTCTTCCGGAATCGATCCCGGGCGTTGCCCAGGTCCCTCGCGTAGCGCCCCATTCCCTTCCATGGATCTTTCCGCTGAGCGAGGCGGCGGGGCACGGAGTGCAGGTCGTAGCTCGCGGAGCGGAGGCCGGATCGCCCCAATTCCCGCCATTCCAGGGGAGTGGCCACCGGTGCGCCGGGCCGGGGGCGCACGGCATACGGCGCGGTGGCGGTCTGGCCGAGAGCGTTCCTCCCGGCGTCCAGGTACAGGCGCCCTCCCCGGTTCTGCTTCCGTGTCTCCGTTGTGAAGTCGTCAGGCCTCATGTCCACGAGGTACTCCACGATTTCGCGGGCGAAGGCTCTCACCTCATCAAACCCCGGACCCCGTCGGATGGGTACCCAGACGTGTCCTCCGGTGGATCCGGTCGTCATGAAGAAGGGCTCGAGACCCAGCTCGGCGAGAAGCTCCCTGAGAAGCCCGGCTGCGTCTGTCACGGCGCCGAAGCTGTCTCCCGGAGGATCCAGGTCGAAGATCATTCGGTCCGGCTGCTTCAAGGCATCGGTCCGGCTCAGCCAGATGTGGGGCGTGATGGACCCCTGGTCCGCGAGATAGACCAGACTGGCTGCGTTGGAGGCCACCACCTGTTCCTGACGACCCCCGTCGGCGAGGGGCACACGTACTCCGACGATCCAATCGGGGAAGTAGTCGGGCCGGGCCTTTTGATAGAACCCTTCCCGGTCGATCCCGTCCGGGAATCGGTGAAGGGTCAGAGGACGGTCTCGCAGATGGGGCAGGATGTGTCCGGCCATCTCCTCGTAATAGCGGACGAGGTCGCCCTTGGAGATACCCGAATCGGGGAAGAGCACCTTTCCCTCCCGACTCAAGTCCACCGTGTAGGGTCCGAAGCGTTTCGTGGTCATGAGACAGTCAGCCCGGCTCCTCCCGGACCACCTCCTTCGGGTCCTTGTCACGGCGCAGGCCCATGAACCGGGGGTGCCGGAGCTTGCCCGAGGTGGTCCATTCCGTGAACGCGAATTGTCCCACCAGATTGGGGGTCACCCAGTGAACCCCGGAGCTCGGAAGCTCCCCGGAATCCTCCTGGGCGAAGGGAGAGGTCTTCCGCTCCCGGGACTTGAGCAGACGGGCCATGTGCCGGAGAGTCTCCTCGTCGAAGCCCGTCCCCACTTTCCCCGCATACCGGAGCTTGTCTCCATCGAAGTGTCCCACCAGGAGAGCGCCGAAGCCGGTCCGCGATCCCCCGGGATCGGTGAAGCCTCCGATGATCAGCTCCTGGCGATTCACGCACTTGAATTTCTGCCAGTCCGAGGAGCGGGCGTGCACGTACGAGGAGGCCGCCCGCTTGGCAATGACGCCTTCCCACCCGCTCCGGCACGCTTCCCTGAAGAGTACCAGTCCCTCTTCGTTCCGGTGGGCCGTGAACCGAATGGGGTCCGAGTAGGAGAACAGGTCCCGGAGGATGTTCTTCCGGGTGCGGAGGGGGAGAGCGGTGACGTCGAACCCGTCGAGATGAAGCACGTCGAAGAGGTAGTAATACACCGCCACCGGGCTTTGCCGAGCCTCCTCGGGATCGGAGATGTGCATGCGTCGTTGGAGCCTGGAGAAGCTGGTGACGGAGTCGGAGAAGGCCACGATCTCGCCGTCCAGCACCAGGCGCAGGAGGCCGTGGCCATCACGTCCACCCTCACCGCGGTGGCCGGAGCCTCTGTCTCCGCAGGCTTCCTCCAGGGCGTCCACCAGCTCGGGGTAGGAATCGGAGACGTCCTTGCCGTTCCGGGAGACGAGGCGGACGCGACGGCCGCCACAGACCGTGAGCGCTCTCTCTCCGTCCAGCTTTCTCTCGAAGATCCAATCGGGGTCGGAGAACCCCTCTTCAGCCAGGACCGCAAGCATGGGCTTCGGCTGGGTAGGAAGCTCCTCACGGCGGAGGGCCTCTCGTGCCTTCTTCGGCAGGTCCTTGAGGAGGGAAATCATGACCCGCCGTCCTTCCCCTCCTCGTCTTCTTCGATCTCCTCCAGGGACCGCCCGGTGAGAACCGAGTCCGGCTCCGTGCTTACCGGGTTCCTCCGAGCGTCGGCTCCCTCGTCGTTCATCTTGACCAGAAGCCACTTCTCGTCCTCCCCCCTCGAGGATGTCCGGGTGAGGGCGTATCCTCCCCGCACCTTCTCCCCCTCCAGCCACACGGTCAGGTGGCCGCCCTCGATCTGATCCTCCAAGGGAACGGGTTCGTCGTCCTCGTCCCTTTTCAGGTTCCGGTAGGGACCTGCGTCCCACACCAGCACTCTTCCCCCCCCCGTACTCGTCCTCGGGGATGATCCCCTCGAACTCGGCATAGGCGAGGGGGTGGTCCTCCGTGGGGAGGGCCAATCTCTTCTCCGAGGGATCGGTGGAGAGTCCTTTGGGAACGGCCCAGGACTTGAGCACGTCCCCCACCTGAAGGCGAAAATCGTAGTGAAGGCTCGATGCGTCATGCTTCTGGACGACGAAGATGGGCCCTTCCTTCGGCTTCCAGGATGCCTCATCGCTCGGTTCCGGGGTCCTGGAGAAGTCCCGTTTGGCGAGGTATCTCTCCAGAGGGTCGTCCCCGCTCATGATCTGCCTCTTCCTCCCTCGGGCGCTGCTCCGCTTCCCAGCGGGCCCGGCCCCTTATTCCTTGGCGATTCCGATCACGCCACACGCCAGGCGGGCACCTGCTCCCCCGGTGGGCTGTGTCGTGAGATCGTCTTCGCCGGCGTGGACGATGAAGCCTCGGCCGATAATCGAGTGTGGGCCGCTGAACGCGATCACGGTGTCCAGCCGGTCATAGGTCCCGATTCCGGAGGCGTCGGCAGTGATGTTCCCCAGGTCTCCCACGTGGCGATCCACGTCATCCGGTCCCCCGTGCCGGTTGCCGTCGGGGTTGAAATGGCCTCCCGCGGAAGATCCGTCCGGGGCCGAACAATCCCCGTATTCATGGACGTGGAAGCCGTGAGCACCAGCCGCGAGCCCCTCCACATTGCCCATGACCTGGATCCCCTGGTCCGTCTGCGTGAAGGTCACCGTGCCCGTGACGTCCGATCCTTCCGTAGGGTGGAGCACCACGATTGCCCGAGTGACGGGCCCCTCCTGCCCCATGGCTTCCTCGGCGGGCTGCATCTCCCCCGGAGATCCCATCTCGCCCGGAGATCCCATCTCCCCTTCCTGGGACTCTGATTGATTGGCGGGCCCGCAGGCCGAGACCCCTACCAGCAAGGCGCTGCACAGGATGGGCAGCATATGCGCCCCGACTCTCATGCCTTCCTCCCTTCGAATGATCAGCCACGCTCTCGCGGCGGTTCCCGGGACGTGCCCACGCCTCCGGAAGCACCGTCGCTTTCCGGATCCAGCCCTCCACGGAGAAGGATCTCAACCCAAACGCTAACAAACGGAATTCCGGTCAACGATGGATCACGGCTGAGGTTCCGGATGGAGATTCGGGTAGAAATGGATGCCGGAAGGAGGAGGGTCGGGATCCTCTGAAGCTCTCGGGTCTACCCTAATGTGAAGGTTTCAAGTCCACCCATCTGCAGAGATCCCCGAGGGGAAGTGCGAGGGGCGGCGCGAGCACGGTGGCCGGGACGAAGGCCGGTCCGAGCATCACTCTCAGGGCGAACGGGGCTCTCTTCATGAGCGAGAAGCCGAGCATCAAAGGTGCCTCCAGGAGGGGCGAGAATCGGGCGATGCGGCCTTTCAGCCGTCTCGGAGCCGGATCTGGGCGCCGGAGAGATGGTGTGCTCGAGGACGCGGGGGCTACGGAGGTTCTGCCCCGGGGGTGGGCACCAAGATGACCGCCGAGGTGAGCACGGGTCTCCTTCTCCGGCTTGCCCTGGCGGCGCTGCTCGGTGGAGCCGTCGGGATGGAGCGAGAGCTCCAGGAGAAGGCGGCGGGGCTCCGCACCAATATTCTCATCTGCGTGGGCGCGGCGCTCTTTACGGAGCTGTCGGGGCGCCTCGCGCTCGCGGACTCCTGGATCGGAGGTGCCGACCCGTCCAGGATCGCCGCCCAGATCGTTTCGGGGATCGGTTTCCTCGGGGCCGGGACGATCATCCAGTCGCGGGCTCACGTGAGGGGCCTGACCACGGCGGCCACGATCTGGGTCGTGGCGGCCATCGGCATGGCGGTGGGTGCCGGGGCATTCTCCGCCGCCATCGGAGGGACCCTGCTCATCCTCGTGGTCCTTGTCGGATTGGGGTTCCTGGAGCGGCGCCTGAAATCGGGCTGGGTGGAGGTGGAGGTTGGAACGCGGATCGATGCGGGGGGAGCATCCTTGAAGGCCGTCACGGAGGCGCTTCGGGGCGAAGGACTTGGAGTGGTGCTCACCGAAGTCTCCAGGGACCGCGCCGACGGAACGGTCCACATCCGTTTCAGGGGGAAGGCCCCCAGGGCCGGACTGGACGAGCTGGTCCAGCGGCTCGTGGACATACCCCAGGTGACGAGTGTCCATCACAAGCCCAGGTAGGCGTCAAACCCCCGCCCCTCCGGGGGCGTGAGGCGCCAGCCGGCTTCCCCCTTTAGAAGCGTACGATCGACCCATGGACGGAACGAGAGACCGTAAGCACCCTCAGGCCGCGGAGGTGGAGGACGCCCCGGGAGGCGTGTCCCGCTTTCCGGCATGGCGGAAGCCTCTGGTGCTGGCCCTATGGATCGGATTGGCAGCCGTGGGCCTCGTGGGCGGTCTTTTCGTCGTGGTGCAGGCCGATCCCATTTCGACCTTCGCGGGGCGATGGGTCGCCGGTTTGGTGTCCAGTGACCGGCTGAGGCTCCAGGTGGACCGGGTAACGGGGAACTGGGTCCGGAACCTCACCCTCACCGGTCTTCGGGTGTCTCCGGGCGCCGGTCCGGACACGACCGCCCAGGGGGGATGGGCGCTCTCCGCAGACACGCTCACCTTCCGATACGCATTCTTCCCCCTCGTCTACCAGGCTCTTCGTCACACCATCGCCATCAGGGAGGTGGATGGTTCCGGGGTGGCCCTTCGAATCCAGAGGGCACCCGCGACCTCGATCTCTTCGGGAGACTCCACCGGAACGACGGGTGGGAGCGGGAGCGGGAGCGCCTGGAAGGTCAGGGTCGGAGCGGCTGGGTTGCGGGGAGTCAGGCTGGACATGGACGAGGGGCCGTCTGCGGGTGGGGCTGGCGTGTGGACCCTGTCCGAGGCCAGGGTTCGGGGCAGGGACCTTCGGGTCGGTCCTGGTCTGACTTTGACGCTGGACACGCTGGCCGGGACCTTCCGACCCCCGGGCAAACCCGAGAACTGGGGAGAGATCCGCGCTTCAGGGCGCCTGGAGCGAACGGCGCTCCGGATCGATACTCTCCTCCTCCGCTCCCCCGAGAGTCATCTGGCGGCCCGGGGCGTCGCCCCGTTGACACTCCAGAAGCTGGTGCCCGAGGAGCTGGATCTCCGGTTCGCAGCCCGGCCTCTGGCCCTCAGGGACGTGGGCCCCTTCCTACCACGGACGGTGGCGGACTCCATTCGGCTGGAGGCCGACGGCTTCGCCCTCACGGTGAACGACACGGTGAGGGTCTCCTTCAGGGCGGAGAGCGGGTCGTCGGGCCGGATCGTTGCGGAAGGGGCGGTGGCAGGCGAAAAGACGGCGCCGCGGGTGGAAGCCCGCGTCTTGCTGGAGGGTATCGATCTCCACGCCTGGGGTCTCTCAGGACGCCCTCTTTCCCTCGAAGGCAACGTGGAGGCGCACTTGAGGGGTCCGAGGGGACGGACTACGGGATCCGCCCGCCTCGATGCCACGCTTCGGGACAGGCGCAGCGATCGGCTGGTCCACGCCGGTGCCGAGGCTCTGTCCGACTCGTCCGGAAGGAGCTGGCGAGGGGAGTGGTCCGTCGATACCAGGGGACTCTCCCTCCAGGGGGACGCCGACCTGGCCCCGGAGGCAGGGCCCACCTGGTCCGTCAGCGGCCGGACCTCTTACGCCCGTGATGAAGGTGGCCCGGCCCCTCCTTCTCTGGATCTGGCCTGGCTCCGGGGGAGCTTCCACGTGGAGGGAGAGGGTAGAACGCTGGACTCCATGCGAGCTCGGGGGGAAGTTCGGGTGGACTCGGCCAGGGTGGGGCGCGGGAACGTGGGGGCGACGGTGGTGACGGGGAGGGTGGAGGGCGGAAGGGCCGTGTTCTCCCTCGAGGGCGAAGCCGGAGGAGGGAGCGTGGAGGCACGAGGCGAGGTGGATCTGTTGGCCAGGACGGCCCATTTGGTGGAGAGCCGCCTCCGGGACCTGGACGCGGCGTCCCTCGTGGGGGACACCGTTTCCAGCGAGGTGAACGCGATGGCAGCCGGGCGTATCCTGAGCACCTCTCCGCTTCGGGCGACGGGCTCGTTGACCCTGCTGGAGTCCCGGTACGGAGGCCTGCAGGTGGATTCGGCTGCGGCGGAGCTGGACACCCGCGGGCAAAGCACCTCCTTTCGGGTGAGGATCGCCTTTCCCGACTCGGCTCGGGCCTGGGCCGGGGGACGGTTCGAGAGAGGAAGCGGGACGGAGAGACTGGTGGCCGACAGCCTCGGGTACAGTCACCTCGATGCACGAGTTCTGGCACGGTCGACCGACTCGAACCGGGTCCCCTTCACGGCTCTCAACGGCCGAGCCACGGCTTCGGCTGTCCGGACGGCGGAAGGCTGGTCCGGCCAGGCGGACGTCCAGCTCGACTCGTCCGTCGTAGGATCCCAGGTGATCCGGAGCGCTCGCCTGGCGGCCCGGGTGGACTCCAGCCGGGCGCGTCTGGATCTGGATCTCCGGACACCGGCCGGTGGAATCGCGGGTCAGGCCCAAGCCACGGGTCTCGGGAAGGGCCAGGTCCGGACCGTATCCCTTTCGGACGTTCGCTTCAAGGGTCTGGATCCCGGCGCCGCGCTGCAGGGGGGAAGGCCCTTCGGGACCTTCTCCGGAACGCTGGAGGGTCAGGTTCGTGGGAACGAGTTGAAGGAAATGACGGGGAGGGTGCAGGCGGTGCTGGACTCCTCCACCGTGGCGGGGGTCGGGCTGGAGAGCGCCACACTGCACCTTCGGCTCGACGCCGGGACCCTGGAAGCGTCGGTTCAGGCCGCGGTGGGAGAAGATGGAACCGCGTCCGCGGAAGCCACGGCCGATCTCACCGGCTCCGTTCCGTCCTATCACAGTCAGGGGGCGCTCCACCTCCCGCGGCTCGATGCCTCGGGCCCGGCTGGAAGGGGGTTGGGGTTCCTCTTCGCGCGATACGAGGTGGACGGGAGAGGCCTTCGCCTCGATTCCATCCAGGGACGGGCTTCCCTGGACGTGGATTCCGCGGGATGGGCGGGGGTGTCCGTGGACGGAGGTCGTCTCCGAATGGCGCTGGCCGGGGGTGAGCTGACGCTGGACACCCTTCTCTTCCAGTCCTCTGTGGGCACCTTGTCGGGTGGGGGCTCACTACCTGTGGAGGCGGGCTCGGGGAGGGAAGGTAAGCTCTGGCTTCACGGGGAGGTGGAGCGGTCGGAGGGCCTCGACAGCCTGGTGGGCGCCGAGGTGTTTGCCCTCGGTTCGGCTGTGGTGGATGCCAGCGCCCAGGGTGCCGTTCAGGATGTCCACCTGGAGGTCAGCACCCGAATCGGGGCCCTTCTCTGGAACAGCGTCCGGGTCCAGGGGCTGGATTTGAACGCCCAGGCCCATCGCACCAGGGGCGACGGGGTCACCGAAGCGTCGGGGGACCTGGGGGTCGACCGCCTGCGCCTTCCCCAAGCCTCCATTCGGCGGATGGACGTTCGGGTTGCCCTGGAGCCGGGAGACGAGTTGGCGATCTCGGCCTCGGCGGACATCGACGATCTCCGGAGAGCCAGGCTGGCGGCCCACGTGGAGGGCATGTGGGCCGCTTCGGCGGTTCGAGTCGACACGCTGGAGTTCCAGGCGGATCAGGACCACTGGAGCCTGACTCGGCCCTCCAGAATCACCTTCCGGGACGGGCTGACCATCGACTCTCTCCATGTCGCGGCCCAGGGCCAGGAAATCCTCGCCACGGGGCGCGTGGGCCGGCAGGGGCCCCTGAGTCTCCACGTCTTCCTCAGCTCCTTCGACGTGGCCACCGTGGCTGATCTCCTGGGCTACCCCGACCTCACGGGAAATCTCACAGGCTCCATGGCTCTGGACGGAACGGCCGAAAGCCCCACTCTGGATGCCGGGCTGGAGGCTCGGCTGGACCCCAACTCTTCCTCGCCCGTGGACCTGACGGTGAACGCGAAGTACGAGCCGGGGAAGATGACGGTGAAGAGCAAAGTGAGCCTGGGGGATGGCAGGGGTGCCGATCTCAGCGCCGCTCTTCCCTTCGGGCTTTCCCTGGCCGGGCCCTCCCGGGGTCTCCTCCGCGGCCAGGACGTGGAGATCGTCGCCAGTGCCGACTCCCTGTCCCTCGGATGGGCTGCGCCCCTTTTCCCTTCCTCCACCGTGCGTGGACTCGAGGGCGTCCTGGACGGCTCGGTCCGGATCCAGGGACCCACCGACGGGCCCAGCTTCGACGGGGCGATGAACCTGGTCCGCGCCTCGGCGGGCATTCCCTCAGTGGGGGTGAGGTACGAGGTGGAGGAGGCCAGGCTGACGTTCCGGGGGGATGGGATCCAGGTGGATTCCCTCCGGGTTCGGACGGGGGACGGGTCCCTGGCGGCCTCCGGATCGGTCCACCTCTCTCCCCTGGATGCCCCGGAGTTCGACCTTACGCTTCGGGCCCACAGCTTCCAGGCCGTCAACGCGTCGTACGCCGATGCCATGGTCTCGGGCGAGGTCCGCCTCACCGGATCCGTGAAGGAGCCCTCGCTCAGCGGGCGGATCGAACTCGAGGAGGGCGATCTCTTCCTCGGGGACATCGTTGGGGGTTCCAGCGTACAGGACGTAACGCTTACCGAAGCGGACTACCGGGAAATGGCCCAGGTCTTCGGCTACCGCCCCGGGAGTCAATCGAGCGGCGGCTCCAACCTCTTCGAAGCGCTTTCGCTGGATCTGAACGTGCAGCTCCGACGCGACTCGTGGATACGCCAGCGATCCAGTCCCCAGGTGGCCATCCAGTTCACCGGCCAGGTGTCCATCAAGAAGGAGCCCGGGGGCGCCGTCCAGCTCCTGGGAACGGTGGAGGGGATCCCTGCCCACAGCTACGTCGAACAGTTCGGGCGGCGGTTTTCCCTGGCCAGCGGGACTCTGACCTTCCGGGGCGATCCGGGGTCGACCCAGGTCGACCTGCGGGCGGAATACGACGTGCCGTCCCGGGACAGCCCCGATGCGCCTCAGGTGGTGATCGCACTCGCCGTCTCGGGGACGCCGGGCGACCTGAATCTGGAACTTTCTTCCACGCCGCCCCTGGAGGCGTCGGACATGGTCTCCTACATCGTCACCGGACGCCCCGCGAGCCGAAGCCTCAGTGGGGGAAGCGGCGAGACCTCTCTCTCCCAGGCGGGCGGGGAGCTCGCTCTGAGTCAAGTGAGCAGCGCCGTGGAAGCCTATGCCCGGGAACAGGTAGGCCTCGACGTCGTGGAAGTAACCACAGACGGGCTGAACGGTGTCACTCTGGTGGCCGGCCGTTACCTGTCGCCAAGTCTCTACCTCGGCATCCGCCAACCCGTGGCTCTTCAGCGCTCGGCGGGGGACGCGAGCCAGCGCACTCCCGCTCCCCGGATCGAGGTGGAGTTGGAGGCCGTGCGTTGGCTCCTCCTGAACCTGCAGGCGGGAGGCCAGGGAGACGTGAAGTTCTTCGTTCGCTCCCGGATCGCCTATGATTGACCGGCTCTTCCGGAGGATCGTCCTGGCTGCAGCCCTCCTCCCGTGGGTCCCGGGCCAGGTGGAGGCGCAGGCCCCTCTCTTTCTGGTGAACCATGACACCAGGGTGGCTTCCGTGGGCTTCGCCTTCCCCGGAGGCCAGGCCATAGGGGAGGATCAGCTTCGGAAGGAGATCGTCCTCAGAGGCCCCACCGCGGCCCAGCGCATCCGGGGCGCCCTCGATTTCCTGCCGTTGGTGTCCTCCCCCCATCTTCAGCCCTTCAGCCCGCCGGATCTGTTCAGGGACAGGATCCGGCTGACTCGGTATCTCCGGAACGAGGGGTTCCCCGAGGCACAGGTGGACTACCGGGTCACGCTGGACACGGTTCCCAACACGGTGGACGTGACCTTCGTGGTGCACGAGGGCCAACCGCTGGTCCTGGACTCGGTAGAGGTGATGGACGAGGGAGGAGGGCGCCTGGTGCAAGCTCTTCCCCCGGAGATCCAGGGTGGATGGCCCCGCCTGCAGCGTCGGTTGAGCCAGAGCAACGGGGAGCGTCTCAGCTCCTCCCTCCGGCTTCGCCTCCAGGATCAAGTCGCAGGCTGGCTGCAGGATCGGGGGTTCCCCTTTCCGAGAGTCCAGAGCGAGGCCGAGGCCGAGGCCCACCGGGGGGCCACCCGGGTGACCCTCACGGTCCGGCTGGGACCCCGGGCCCGGGTGGGCGAAATCACGGTGCAGGGCAACCAACGCCTCGGCACCGCCGTCCTCCGTCGCGAGGTCCCGATTCAGCCCGGGGATTGGTATTCCCGGGCCGAGCTCGTGTCCGGACAGACCCAGCTCATGGGGCTGGACATGGTGCGGCTGGCGGTCATGCGCACTCGGGAGGTTCAGGGCCAGGATTCCCTCGTGAACGTCCAGGTGCAGGTGGACGAGGGAAGGCTCCACCTCCTTTCCGGGCAGGTCGGGTATGATCTCCAGGCGGGGATTTCCAGCGATGCGAGCTGGAGCCACCGGGATTTCCTGGGAGGGGCTCGGGTCCTGGAGGTGACCGGCCAGGCGGAGACGGGCCTCTTCGGCGCGCAGACGCCGGTGATCAAGCGATACGGGTTGTCCGTCCTGCTGCGGCAGCCGTACTTCTACGACCGGCGGCTGGAGGGCCTGCTCCGTCCCTTCGTGGACTACCGCGACGACCTCCGGGACAACTCGGTGGAGACCGGAACCGATGCGTCGGTCCTCTTTACCCGAGGACCGAACCGGCACATCACCCTCCGGTACAGCCTCTCCTACCGACGAATCCTGAACGCCAAATCCGCGGCGCCTTTCGGGGAGGGGCAGGACCTGGCGTCTCTGCTTCTCGCCGTGGACTCGCTGAATCTGAACCACCGGACCAGCAGCCTTCTCCTCTCCTCTCAGTGGGGACGGCCTGTGGATATGCAGCGCCACCGGCGGGGATGGAGCCTGTCCGGGAGTGCGGAGATTGCGGGGCCGCCAGGGCTCTCGACGGTCCAGTATGGGAAGCTCCTGGCCGGGGCCTCCGGGGACCTGCCCATGAGCGGCGGTCTCCTCCTTTCCGGAAGGGCGGGTGCGGGCCGGGTCTTTCCCTATGGGGCCTCGGTTCCCAGGCCCGACGGATCCAACCGGCTGGAAGTCTTCCTTGAGCTCCGGGACGCGACGCTGACCGCCGGAGGGGCCCAGGACGTCCGGGGTTGGGGGCCGGAGCTCCTGGGTCCGAAGGTCCCGGATCTGACCACCCCGGGCGATTCGACGGTGGGCGCGCGGGGCAGCTACATTCCCCTGGGAGGCCTGGCCCGATGGACGGCCTCCCTCCAGTTCGGCGTGCCTTTCCCCTTCGTGGGGCGCCCCCACGGGGTCCACGTCTTCCTGGACGCGGGGCGGGTGTGGACGCCCGATCGCCGATATCTCCCGCCTGATCGGACCCTGATCCCCGGACAGGCCGGGGGAAGAGCGCGATTCGGCACCGGGGCCGGGGTTCTGTTCGCGACCCCCGTGGGACCGCTCCAGATCGATCTCGGTTTCAAGATCAACCCCTCCGTCCTGGACGTCCGGGATCCCAGGAGAGTCGTCAAAGCGCTCCAGGCCGGCCAGCCCGTCCAGTCGGTGGCCCCCACACCGCTCAGGCGGTGGCACCTGCACTTCTCCATCGGAAGGTGAGTATGACCGAACCGCCGGATTCCAACCGGAAGACAAAGGAGAACCCGGGGACGGAGGCGGGGGGGGAAGCGCCGGAGGATCGGAGCGAGGCGCAGGGCGGGGGAGCGACCGAATCGCGGGACCCGCCCGAGACCAAGGCTTCGTCGGAGAGTCGGGACGCGGCCGAGAGCGAAGAGGAGAGGACGTCGGTCTTCGGTCTCATCTGGGAGACCTTTCGGAACTGGTTGGAGGATGACGTCATTCATTGGGGCGCGTCCCTGGCCTACTACTCGCTGGTCTCCCTGGCCCCCTTGGTGGTGTTGGCTATGACCATCCTGGGGAAGGTGGTGGGCTCAGGAGAGGCCGAAGAATGGGTGCTGGACCAGGTCCGGCTCTTGTCGGGCCCCCGGGGAATGGACCTCGCCCAGACGGTCATTCAGGAGGCGAACCGGCCCGACCTGGGGTCCGTGGGAGCGGTTCTGACCATTCTCCTACTCCTCTTCGGAGCCACCGCCATCTTCACCAACCTCCAGGGAGCGCTGAACCGAATCTGGGGGGTCCAGGCCGCCACCCCCCTCGTGCGCAACGTGCTGCGGACGCGGGCGGCGGCGTTCTTCATGGTCCTGATGCTGGGAGGGCTGCTCTTCGTCTCGGTCATCGTGAGCACCTTGGTGTCCTGGGCCGGACCCGTCCTGGATCCGCTGAACCCTCTCTTCCCCGTGGTCCAGGTCGCGGACGTGGTTACTTCCCTTCTCCTCCTCTGGTTGTTCGTGGCGGCGACCTTCCAGATCCTCCCGGATGTTCGCATCTCCTGGCGGGACGTGTGGGTCGGGGCGCTGGCCACGGCGGTCCTCCTGGTGCTGGGGAAGTACGTTCTGGCCTGGTTCCTGGCCAGAAATGCCTTTGCGTCCATGTACGGAACGGCCGGGTCCCTCTTCCTGTTGCTCATGTGGGTGTACTTCTCCGCCCAGGTCTTTTTCATGGGGGCCGAGTTCACGGAGGTCTGGGCGAGGCACCGGGGACGTAGCATCCAGCCCGAGACCTATGCCCATCGAACCAAGACCGTCCCCGTGGACGAGGAGTAGACAACCCCAGCCCGCCAAGGTGTCATGATTGCCCTGATCTCACTGCTGTCAGCAGTCACCATCTCCATTCTCATCGGCCGCGTGGCTACCCAGGCCTTCGAGATGACCGGGCTCTCCCACGACGCGGCCCGCTTCCAGGCCCGGTCGGCGCTCACTGGCACCGGATTCACGACGTCGGAAGCGGAGTCCGTGGTGGACCACCCGGTCCGCCGGAGGATTCTCATGGTGCTGATGGTCCTTCAGAGTGCCGGTCTGGTCACTCTGGTGTCCACCTTCGTCCTTTCCTTCGTGGACACGGGCGGGGCGGGCGGGGCCCTCCGCCGGGCGGGAATCCTGGTTTCCGGCCTCCTCAGCCTCCAGGAGGACTACTCCATCGGGGCACCCCGAGGCAGGTACCGCGTCCACGGGGAGGACCTGGAACGAGAGAGGCGAAGAGGCTCGGTGGAAAGCACAGAGTCCTGAGCAGCCCTCTATCGCTTCTCCCAGTAGGCCGGGCGTCCGTAGTAGTGGTGCAGGCGTTCCTCGTATTCGCGGTTGATGGGAGTCCCGGGGTGGAACGGGGGCGCCCCCTCGATCTCCGACCTGCTGAGGCTCACCGCCGCCTCGGCGTTGGGCCAATCCAGGCTCTCCACCCAGAGGGGCGCCACCAGCACCTTCCGACCGGGAAGCCAGTTGCGTGTGTCCACGACCATGTAACGCAACGACCAGGTCCGGTCGTCCAGGATGAAATCGTCGACATGACCGATCTCCCCGTCCCGGGCCTCGATGTGGTATCCGGTGACCTCACGAACCGAGCGGAGGTGCGGGTCCCCCGTGGGTCTGATGGGCCCCTCCTTCTCGGTGGGCGCCGCATCCCTCAGGAGATCCGGCTGCGCCATGATCCCCCACAAGTCGGCGCCACCCCAGTAGTAGGGGAACCCGTAGTGCTCGTGGATGGCCTCCTCCATCTGGCGGGAAACGGGTTCGTCCGCTGCCAAGGAGGGGGCCGTCCGGATCTGCTCCCGGGTCAGCTCCACCGGCAGGGTTCTTTCTCCCCAGTTCGGCTTCCCCAGCGCCATGGGGGAGATGAGAACCTCCTTGTCGGGAATCCAGCGGCCCGTGTCCGCCACCATGTAGCGCACCACCCACTGGTGATCATCGAAGAGGAAATCCCGGCAGCGCCCGATCTCTCCGTCCAGCGCGTGCAGCACGTAATCCCTGAGCTTTCTCGTACTTCTCAGCACCGATTCCTCTCTTCCGATTCTCACTTCGCCAACACGATTCCCCCTTCAGGGTAACCGATTCCCCCCCGCCCTTGGATGCATCCAGTGAGAGAAGAAAGGTGGGAATTTGGTTAGAGATGATCGGAATCGGTGGCCTCCGCAGGGAACATTACGGACCATAAAGTGCTGTCTGTAAGAAAACGGACACCCTGTGCCCGCTCCGGCAGGCCGCTGGACGACGCGGGGGAATCACACCATAAGGAGTCTCCTCTCGTGCCAGCCCAGCGAGCGGTCTCGATCCACCGGAACCTCATTCGGGCGTTGCTTGGCGTGCTCGCCCTTCTCGTGGCCCTCACGCTCCCGGCTCCGGCCTCGTCTCAGTACTTCGGCCGAAACAAGGTCCAGTACGACACGTTCCATTTCGAGGTCATGAAGACGGAGCACTTCGACATCTACTATTACGAGCGCGAGTCTCCGGAGGCGGTCCGCGATTTCGGCCGGATGGCGGAGCGATGGTACGAACGCTACGCCCGGACCTTCGAGCATGCCTTCAACCAGAGGAAGCCCATCCTGGTCTACGCCGACAAGGCCGATTTTCAGCAGACCAACGCCATATCGGGATTCATCTCCCAGGGAACCGGGGGCGTCACGGAGAGCGTCAAGGACCGTGTCATTCTTCCCATGGGGGGGAGTTACGCTGAGACGGACCACGTGTTGGGCCACGAGCTGGTGCACGCCTTCCAGTTCGACATCGTCCAGGCGCAGCAAGGAGGGGGAGCCACGGGCTTCAGCCGCCTCCCCACCTGGGTGGTGGAAGGGATGCCCGAGTACATGTCCATCGGGCGGATGGACCCCAACACCGCCATGTGGATGAGGGATGCCGTTCTCAACGACGATATTCCGTCCATCCACGAGATGGGGGATGCGAACAAGTACTTCCCTTACCGCTACGGCCAGGCCCTTTGGGCCTACCTTGCGGGCAGATACGGGGACCAGATCGTTCCCGAGCTCTTCCGGGGACTGGGGAGGATGGGATTGGAGGCCGGGATCCCGCGTCTCCTGGGCGTGCCCATGGACACTCTCTCACAGGAGTGGGTCGAGAGCATCCGCAGCTACTACCAACCGTTGTTGGAAGGGAGGACCCTCCCCGACAGCGTGGGGCGGAAGGTTCTCTCCCCGGAGACGGGGGCGGGCAAGATGAACGTCTCCCCTGCGCTGAGCCCCGACGGCCGGCAGGTTGCCTTCTTCTCCCAGAAGGACCTCTTCACCATCGACCTCTATCTGGCCGATGCCCAGACCGGAAGGGTCCTGGGCAAGCTGGCGAGCTCGGGGAGGAACCCCCACTTCGATAATCTGTTCTTCCTCTCGTCTTCAGGGACCTGGTCCCCCGATGGCCGGCGGTTCGCTTTCGTCACCTTCGCGGAGGGGAACAACGAAATCGCCATCGTGGACGTGAATAGCCGAGACCTCCAGAGGCAGTACCACCTGCCCAACATCGGTGCCGTGTATTCCCTGGATTGGTCCCCGGACGGGCAGACCATCGCATTCTCGGGATCGGTGGGCGGGGTCACGGACCTCTTCCTCGTGAACGTGGACTCGGGTGCGGTCACGCAGCTGACCCATGACCGCTTCACGCAGCTTCATCCGGCATGGTCGCCGGACGGGAAGACCATCGCTTTCGCCACGGACCAGGGGGCGGATACCAACATGGAGCTCCTGACCTTTTCCCAGACCGGCCTGGGATTCCTGGACAGGGAGTCGGGCCAGGTCCACGTGGAGCGGCCTCTGGGCTCGGCGAAGCACATCAACCCCATGTGGTCCCCGGACGGACAGAGCATCTTCTTCGTCTCCGACCGTGAGGGGTTCGACGACATCTACCGCTTCGAACCCGGCTCCGGGGCGGTCTATCAGGTCACCCGCCTGGCAACGGGCGTCACCGGGATCACGGAGAACTCCCCGGCCATCACGGTGGCCCGGCGCTCCGGCACCCTCATGTTCACCGTGTATCAGAAGGGGAACTACATCGTCTATGAACGGCTGCCCAGGGATCTCGGGGGCGAGCGAGTCAGCGACATCGAGCCGAGCCGGGCCGCGGGAGTGCTTCCTCCCCCCGCCGTCCAGCAGGGTGAAAACCTCGTCGCCGCCTACCTCGCCGACCCCCGGACCGGACTGGTGAGCGCTCAGACGTTCACGGATCGGCCTTACCACACCGCTCTCCGCCTCGACTACCTGGCGCAACCCGCGGTGGGCGTGGCGGTGGACCGGTTCGGCACCGGGTTGGGGGGCGCCATCGCCGCGTATTTCAGCGATATGCTGGGGAACCAGGAGCTCGGGGTCGCCGTCCAGGCCCAGGGAGGGGTCCGGGACATCGGTGGGCAGGCCTCTTACATGAACCGGAGTCAGCGGATCAACTGGGGCGGCATGGTGGGCAGGATTCCCTATCGGACGGGATTCGCCTCCTCGGGCTTTACCAACGAGAACGGTCAGCAGCTCCAGTACGTGGACATCATCTACGCGTGGACGATTCTGAACCGGGCCCTCCTTGCCGCGGATTACCCGTTCTCCGAGACCCGGCGGATCGAGGCGAACGTGGGCTTCACGCGTCTGGGCTTCTCGGCGGAGGTGTTCCGGGAATACTACGACGCCAGCGGGGCTCTCTTGAGAACGAACAAGGTGAGCCCTTCCGCGGCGGGACTCGCGCTCCCCGGCGGACTCAACCTGGGGAACGCCACCATGGCCTACGTCGGTGACTACTCCTTCTTCGGGTTCACATCACCGGTGCGGGGCGGGCGCTACCGCTTCGAGGTGGACCAGCAGTACGGTGACCTGACCTTCACGAATCTGCTCGGGGATTACCGCCGCTACTTCTTCCTGAATCCCCTGACCCTGGCCTTCCGGGCCCTGCACTACGGCCGGTACGGGAAGGACGCGGAGAGCAATCGTCTGTCTCCGCTCTACCTCGGGTATGAGACCCTCATCCGTGGCTATTCTGTGGGGTCGTTCACCGGCGGGGATTGTACGCCTGTGGCCAGCAACCCGTCGGCCTGCCCCGAGTTCGATCGGCTGGTCGGGAGCCGACTGGGGGTGGCCAACGCAGAGCTTCGGCTTCCCCTGCTCGGTACCGATCAGTTCGGCTTGTTCAACGTCTCGTTTCTCCCCACGGAACTCTCCTTCTTCGCCGATGGGGGCGTGGCGTGGACCCGGGATTCCCTTCCCGACTGGAAGTGGAGCACAACCGCGCTGGGTCGAATTCCGGTATTCAGCACCGGAGTGTCCACGCGGTTCAACTTCTTCGGTGCCCTGGTCGTGGAGGTCTACTGGGCCCATGCATTCCAGAGGGAACGGAAGAACCACTGGGGCTTCCAGATCGCCCCCGGATGGTAGGCCGCGGAACCCGGCAAGGCCGATTCCGATGCGGGACCTCCGGATTTCAGTACGATCACTGGAGGGGGCCTTTCTACCCTGAAGGGCTCCCTCGCTCGGCCTGGTTCGGGCACTATGCCGAGCACTTCGACACGGTGGAGATCAACAGCACATTCTATGGTCTTCCCTCGCCCGAGACCTTCACCCGCTGGCGGGAGGAGGCTCCGGAGGGGTTCCTGTACACGCTGAAGTTCAGCCGGTATGGGACCCACATGAAGTACCTCAAAGATCCCGATGAGACGGTCTCGACCTTCCTGGAGGCGGCCCGGAGACTCCAGGAGACGCTGGGGCCCATTCTGGTTCAGCTACCACCGCGGTGGGGGCCGAATCCGGACCGGCTGAAGGCCTTCCTGGAGTCCGTCCCACCGGACATCCGCTGGGCCGTGGAATTCCGGAACGCCCACTGGCTTCGGGACGACGTCTTCCAGATCCTGAGGGACCGGGGGGCGGCCCTCTGCATCCACGATCTGCTGGACGATCACCCCAGGCTGGTGACGGCCGATTGGACCTACCTCCGGTTCCACGGGACGAGGAAGTATGCGGGTTCTTACGCGCGGAAGGTCCTGGAGGGGGAAGCCGGATGGATCACCGCACGGCTGCTGGAGGGTCTGGACGTGTTCGCCTACTTCAACAACGACGAGGAGGGGAACGCTCCCCGCGATGCCCTGGAGCTCAGGCGCCTCGTGCCGCGAGGGGGGTAGGCTCGAGGCTCCGTGACCTCGTACCGGTCCGGAAGGCCCGTCGCTTCCCCAGCTGGAGGGACAGAGGCGGGTGGGCGGCCCGGACCGCGTCCAACTCCCCCAGAAAGGCGTCCGCCCACCAGTGCACGTCCTCCTCCATAACACTCTTCCTCATGAGCCCCATGCGGTTCCTTCGCTCCTCCAGGGGCAGGGTGGTGGCACGGGCGATGGCCCGGGCCACCTCGTCGGGATCGCCGGGATCCACCAGGAGAGCCCCCTCTCCCAACTGACCCACCGCGCCTGCTCCGCGTGAGAGAATGAGGGCTCCGGCCTCCCGGACGCGAGAGGCGCAGTACTCCTTGGAGACCAGGTTCATGCCGTCGCGGATGGGGGAAATGAGCGCCGCGTCCGCCGCCCGATAATGGGCCGTCAGTTCTTCCCGTTCCCATTCCCCGTACACGTAGCGTATAGGAGTCCACCCAGCGTGGCCGAACGTGGAGTTCACCTCTTCCACCAGCGCCTCGATACGCCTCTTCTGCTCCCGATAGGCGGGAATCCCCTCGCGGCTCGGCACCACAAGCTGTACCAGGGTGACCTTGTCCCTGAGCTCGGGGAACCGACCGAGAGCGTGCTTCAGGCCTTCCAGCTTGGCCGGAATACCCTTGCTGTAATCCAGGCGATCCACGCCCAGGAGGAGGAAGGTGGAGGTGCCCATGGACTTCCGGATTTCCGCGACCCTCGCCGTGACCCGGGCCTTCAAGGCACGGGAAGACCACTCGTCGAAATCGATGGAGATGGGTAGGTGCCGGCTCACGGGCCGGGGTCGGCTCGACCCCCGTCGTCCGTGAACCTGGCCCAACTCGCCCGGCGGCATGGCCTGCGAGGGTAGCGAGGAAGTTCTCACGGTCGCGCCCCGTCTGGAATCCCAGAAAGTCGTAGTGGAGGAGGCCCTGGAGGATCTCCCTGTGGGTCGGGAGCTCGTGGAACGCCTTCGGGCTCGGGAAGGGGATGTGGAGAAAGAACCCCATGCGCTGGGCATATCCCTGGAGGCGGAGCGCCATCCCCAGAAGCATGAGATGATAGTCCTGCACCCAGATCGCGTCGGTCGGTCTCCCCCTCGCCAGGGTATCGGCGAACTTCCAATTGACGGCGACGTAGGCCTCCCAGTCCTTCCTCCTGAACTCCACGAGGGACGAGAAGCCGTGGAAGAGCGGCCACAGCACCCGGTTGGAGAACCCCAGGTAGTACCGGTCCCTCTCCTCCACGGTGAGGGGAACCGTCCGCAGCTTGAAGGCGGGATCGGCGTTCTCCAAGACACGGGCCAGTTCCTCGGGAGGGTGTCCGCACGTCCCGGACCACCCGGTCCAGGAGCCGCCCCTCCTTGAAAGGACCGGGTGCAGGGCCGTCACGAGACCCCCGGAGCTGGGCCTCACCCTCCACTCCCCGTTCTCCCCCTTCTTGATTCGCACCGGCAGGCGGTTCGAAACCACCACGAGACGAGAATCCGAGGCCTGCCGAGTCCCCATGCCCACCCGTTCGTGCACCTTCGCCACCGGCTCCATCCTCATCGCTTTCCCGCGCATTGAAACCTTCATCACCGACTTCCCACTCACCGATAAATAGAGTAGGGAAGGGGGGCTCCCGAAGACACTTATCGGGATGGAACGACGGGGTAGATCTCCCGATAGAAAAGGAAACCGTGTTTCACATCTATCGAAATCTCTATCCGGGTCCTCGCACCCGATATCTGGTCTCGAGGGGGAAGCTGGCTTTGGTTGTATTGGCTGTGGCGACCGTCCAACCGGCAAAGGCAAGACATCATGGATGACCACGATGAGGCTAGGGACAGGAAGACCCGACATCCGAGGATTTCCGCCGAGGATTTCGACGCCATCATCTTCGACCTCGACGGCGTTCTGACCGACACGGCTTCACTTCACTTCGCTGCCTGGAAGAAGCTGTTCGACGAATACCTGGAGCGGTCCTCCCCGGAGGAGGGAAACGGGGAGTTCACGGAGGAGGACTACCGAAAGTACGTGGACGGTAAGCCCCGCTACGACGGGGTCGAGAGCTTCCTCGAATCCCGGGACATCTCCCTACCCCGCGGAGATCCCGGTGACGCTCCGGATCGGGAGACGATCTGCGGCCTCGGCAATCTGAAGAACGAGTATTACCATCGGCTCCTGAAAGAAGAGGGGCCTCGGTTATACGATTCCACCGTGCCCGTCCTCCGGCGGCTGGAGAGGGCGGGGATCGCCCGGGCGGTGGTCTCGTCGAGCCGCAATTGCCGCCGGGTGCTGGACGCCGCGGGTATCCAGGGCCGCTTCGATGCAACCGTGGATGGGAACGACCTGGCCGAGCTGGATCTCCCGGGGAAGCCCGATCCCGCCCTCTTCCTGGAGGCGGCCCGGCGACTCCGGGTCTCTCCCGATCGGGCCGTGGTGGTGGAGGATGCGACGGCCGGGGTCCGGGCGGGGCACGCGGGCGGCTTCGCCCTCGTGGTGGGAGTGGACCGGGACGGGGCGGCCGAAGGCCTCCGGAGATCGGGTGCTGAGGCCGTAGTCAGGGATCTCGACGACCTGGAAGTGGGGGGTCGGGACCCCGTGGCTCCCATCCGCAGCCTCCCGTCGGCACTGGACAGGGAGGAGGAGATCGGCGAGCGGTTGGCAGAGGGTACCCCCGCCATCTTCCTCGACTATGACGGGACGCTCACTCCCATCGTGGGCGATCCGGACGACGCCCGCCTCTCGGAGGACATGCGAGACACGCTGAAGAGCCTCGCCGACGTCTGCAGTGTGGCCATAGTCAGCGGCCGAGACCGGGCAGACGTGGAGAGGCTCGTGGGAATCGGCGGGCTCTACTACGCCGGGAGCCACGGGTTCGACGTAAGGGGTCCCGGGGGCGTGAGCCGGCAGCTCGGGGATGACTTTCTTCCCGCCCTGGACGAGGCGGAGCGGATGCTGGGTGGCCGCCTCGAGAAGCTGGCGGGGGTGCGGCTGGAGCGAAAACGATACGCCCTGGCGGTGCATTTTCGGCAGGCGGAGGCTTCAGCGGAGCCCGTCGTGGAGGATGCGGTGACAGAGGTGGGGAAGAAGCTGTCCGGGCTTCGTATGACCGGGGGCAAGAAGATCTTCGAACTGCGCCCGGACATGGACTGGGACAAGGGAAAGGCTCTCTTCTTCCTCCTGGACCTCGTGGGCATCGACGAGGAGGTGGCGGTGCCCCTGTACATGGGGGACGACCTCACCGACGAGGATGCGTTTACCGCGATCCGAGAGGCGGGGGTAGGGGTGGTGGTCCGAGGCGAGGACGATGACCGGGACACCGCGGCACGTTATGCCCTGGAGGACACGGACCAGGCCCGCCGATTCCTTAAGCTCCTGACCGATCTCATAAAGAGGAGGCCCCAGTGAGGGTGTGGACGCTCGAGTACGATGGCTACGACCCGGACGAGGAACCCCTGCGTGAGGCCCTCTGCACTCTGGGCAATGGCTACTTCGCCACACGTGGAGCGGCGCCGGAGGTGCCGGCGAACGACGTGCACTATCCGGGCACCTACCGGGCCGGCTGCTTCAACCGGCTGAAGACCACCATAGGAGACCACACGGTCGAGAACGAAAGCATCGTGAATCTGCCGAACTGGCTCGTTCTCACCTTCAAGCCCGAGGATGGCGACTGGTTCGATGTGGACCGGGTCGAGCTCCTCGAGTACTCCCAGATGCTGGAAATGCGGCGGGGTGAGCTCATCCGGCGGATCCACTGCCGGGATGCGGACGGCAGGGAGTTCCAGATCGCCCAGCGAAGGTTCGTGAGCATGTGGGATCCACACCTGGGCGGCCTGGAGATGACCGTGGAGCCCCTGAACTGGTCTGGCACTGTCCGGTTCCGCTCATCCCTGGACGGCCGAGTCGTGAACGGAAACGTGAAGCGGTACTCCCAGCTGTCCAAGGACCACCTGGAGCCGGTATGCAGGTCGGTCCCCGACGATGAGACGGTCTGTCTGGAGATGACCACCAACCAGTCTCAGATCCGCATCGTGGAGGCCGCCCGGACGAGGGTCTTCAAGAACAAGGAGCCCATCTCTCCGAAGCGGGATCTCATCGACGAGTCCGAGCACGTGGGGCAGGAGTTCGACGTGGAGTTGGAGGAGGGCGATGCGGTCACGGTGGAGAAGCTCGTTACCCTCTTCACCTCCAGGGACGACGCCATCTCCTCACCCGCGGAAGAGGCCTGTGCGGTGGTCCGCCGGCTCCGAGCGTACGAGGACCACCTCCGCCAGCACGTGCTGGCGTGGGGACATCTCTGGCGCCAGTGTCACCTGACCGTGGGGGAGGATGCGTACACCGAACGCACCCTGAACCTCTACTTCTTTCATCTCCTCCAAACGGTGTCGGAAAACACCCGGGAGCTGGACGTGGGAGTGCCCGCCCGGGGCCTTCACGGGGAAGCCTACAGGGGGCACATCTTCTGGGATGAGCTCTTCGTCCTTCCCATCTTGAACTACCGGATGCCGGAGCTCGCCCGGGCGCTCATCCGGTACCGCCACCGACGCCTCCGGGAGGCCCGGGCCACGGCCGAGAAGGAGGGTTTCAATGGCGCCATGTTCCCCTGGCAAAGCGGGAGCAATGGGAGGGAGGAGACCCAGACCTGGCACCTGAACCCCCGGTCCGGACGCTGGCTTCCCGATCACTCCAACCTGCAGCGCCACGTGAACATCGCCATTCCGTACAACGTGTGGCACTACTACGAAGTCACCGGCGACCTCGAGTTCATGGCTTCTTTCGGGGCGGAGCTCGTTCTGGAGAGCGCCCGCTTCTGGGCAAGCCTCATCACCCATGACGAGGCCACCCATCGGTACGAGATCCGAAAGGTCATGGGCCCGGACGAGTACCACGAGGGCTACCCCGGTTCCGACGAGCCCGGCCTGAACAACAACGCCTACACCAATGTGATGGCGGTCTGGGTCCTCAGCCGGGCTCTGGAGGTGCTGGACCTCGTCCCGGGAGATCGCCGCGGCGACCTCATGGCCCTCCTCTCCCTCACCCGCGACGAGATGGACCTCTGGGAGGAGATCGGCCGAAACATGAAGGTTCCGTTCCACGATGCGGGCGACGGGAAGGGCCCGGTCATCAGCCAGTTCGAAGGGTACGAGGAGCTGGAGGAGTTCGACTGGGAGGGGTACAGGGAGAAGTACGGTGATATCCAGCGGCTGGACCGGATCCTGGAGGCCGAGGACGACACACCGAACCGGTACAAGCTATCGAAACAGGCCGACGTGCTCATGCTCTTCTACCTCCTCTCCGCCGAGCAGCTGGAGACGCTGTTCAAGGGGATGGGATACGACTGGGAGCCGGAGCTCATTCCCCGAACGGTGAACTACTACACGGATCGGACTTCCCACGGGTCGACGCTGAGCGGAGTGGTTCACGCATGGGTGCTGGCCCGTTCGGACCGGGATCGCTCCTGGGGCTTCTTCCGGAGGGCGCTGGAGAGTGACATCTCCGACATCCAGGGGGGCACCACGCCCGAGGGGATCCACCTGGGGGCCATGGCCGGGACCATCGACCTGATTCAACGGGCATACAGCGGACTCGAGGCGAGAGAGGGCGTGCTGAGGTTCAACCCATCCCTTCCCACGGACCTCGGCAGAGTGAACTTCAACCTTCAGTACCGGCGTTGTTGGCTGAACGTGACGCTGGACGCGAAGCAGCTGGCGGTGGCTTCTCTTCCCAGCGCGGCGATGCCGATTCAGGTGGCGCTGGGCGAGGATGTCCGCGAGCTGGAGCCCGGATCCAAGGTGACCTTCCATCTCTGAGGGAGGCGGGAACGGGAGGATCGTGGGTGGAGGAGGGGCCCCGGAGCCGGGGCCCCTCATTCCGCGGCTCGCCCCCCTTTCCCAGAAGGCTCCTATAGGCCGTTCGCCGGAGACCCGCTTGCGGAACGGTTGCTTGAAATGAGCTCGGGTGGGCGCTCGGAAACCAGGATCCGGGGGGCGATCGTCTGGGCGAAGGCGGTTCGAGCCCGGTGGAGTCGGCTTTTCACGGTCCCCAGGTTGACCCCGAGGATCTCGGCCACCTCCCGGTAGCTCTTCCCCTCCATCTCCCGAAGGGTGAAGATGAGGCGATGATGCCTTGGTAGCCCCTTGACCACCTCGTCCACGAGCTCCTTCATGCTCCGTTTCCGGTAGAGGACGTCGGGCTTCATGCTCGAGTCGGAGAATTGGACCGGCGAGTGGTCCTCGCCGTCTTCCCGCTCCAGCATCGTGTACCGCACGAAGGGGCTCCGGGATCGATTCCGGATCTCGTTCTTGCACAGATTCCCGGCGATGGTATAGACCCAGGTCGAGAACTTTCGGTCGGCATCGAAGCGATGAAGGTGTCTGGCTACCCGAATGAAGGTTTCCTGGAGGAGATCATTGGCTTGTTCCGAATAGCCGATCTTCTTGACGATGAACCGGGTGAGGCGCCGCTCGTAGCGCTTGTAGAGCTCTCGGAATGCGCCGGGGTGGCCGTCCAGGTGGGCGACGACCAGGTCCTCATCGGATAGATCGGGGAGGGCAATTTCCGCCGTGGTGTGTTTCACAGAGCCTTCCTTCCCAGGGAGATCTCGCGTCGGGTCTGAACGCTAGGAAACGAGACCATCCCCCGCCATTCACCCCGGTGGAGAATCGGGTTAGAGGCTTGGATGGAGATTCTCCGGGGGGCGAACCCCGGGCGACCAAGCCCGGGGCCCCGGCATGTCGGCAGGCTAGCCGGAGGAGGCGCGTTCCAGGCGCAGGACCCGGACGGCTTCCTCCCGGTCCCTCACCTTGAGCTTCCGGAGGATCTGGTGGACGTGGCTCTTGACGGTTCCCTCGGACACGTAGAGACGCCGGGCGATCTGGCGGTTGGTGAGCCCCTCCTCCAGGAGCTCCAGGACCTCCTCCTCCCGGGCGGTGAGGTTGGCGAGCGTGTCGGGGTTGAGGCCCCGGTCCCGAACCAGCTCGGCGAGCTCGGAGAGGCGCAGGGAGAGGAGGTGTTGGAGACGCAAGGGGAAGATGGCTTCTCCCCGGGCGAGGAGCCGAATGTTCAAGCGGAGGCCCTCCACGGAGAACTCCTCCAGGGTAACGGCCGCGGCCCCGGCCTCGAGAAACCGGAGGATAAGCGCGTCATCCTCCGGAAGACCGGTGATCACCACGTGGGGGGGCTGGCCGGTGTGCTCCCTTCTCAGCCACCGGCATACCTCCAGGATTTCTTCGGCAGGCAGGTGGCCGCTGGCCACGACGAAATCGATCCCTTCCGCCTCGATCTTCTCCACCACTTCCTCGGAGGAGAGACAGTAGTCCACCACCGTGAAGTCCCGGGCCTGGTCGAGGGCGTGGGCGATGGCCTGGCAGGTGGTCATGTCCCGGTCCATGACCAGAACCCTCCAGGGGGCATGGGTCCGGGTGGGTCCTTCGTGCGCCTTGCCCCGATGGTCCGAGGCGCCCTCGTAGGCTTGGGCACGCGCGTCGCCCCAGGTCTCCAGCTCGTCGAGTCCGTCCATTTCCCCTCTCCGCGCGAGGCTGTTGAGAAGGTCCAGAAAGTGACCGGTGAGGGCGAGAGAACCGTTCCACACCGCCGGCCCTTCCTCTTCGGACGCCAGATCCTCCAGGCCCCCGAAGAACGGGTTCCCGTCGGGCTCCACGGGCCACTTCTCCAACACGGGGTGCTCCCGGACGGCCCGGACGTGCGCGTGCTGCAGGAGCGTGCGGTATCCGTTCCGTCCGAAGAGGGGGTTGAAGCGGCGCTGGAGTTGAGAGAAGAAGCGTTCCACCGCCTTCCCCGTTTCCTTCGCCGACGCGGGATGGCCTCCATAGCGTGCCAGGAAGCGGGCGGCGTCCTGGAGCCCCGGCGCAGTATCGGATGCCGGAAGGCCTCCCGAAGTCGTTCTCCTGGGTCTACCCTCGAGCGTCATTCCATATACCCCACTGGTCGCCGGTCGAACCGGCTCGGGATCCCGCTCCGGGATCGGAAGCAGGAGGACAGCTGGTTGATGGCCTGATGGGTGAAATGTGAATCGGAAGCCCTGGATTGGGAAGGGGGATGGTTCCGGCTTCATCCGCCGCCGCCCCGGTGACGTCCACGTTTGCGAGCGTACGGCACGGCCTCTCCAGGTTCACGATCGAAATCTACCCTCTCCCTCTATCCCTATCGATTCCCCCGAGATCCGATTCTGGCCATCATGGATCGGCAGCTCCGCATTACCCAGGCGAGGAGGGTAGAACGATGGGCACGATCACCAAGTGGCCGTGGAGACGTAGCCTGGCAATGGCCAGCGAGGGCGAACACCTGAAGGTCAAGGAGATCCTCTTTGGCAGCCTTCGGGATCATCTCGGAGCCATGGGTGTCGAGGAGGGCTCCACCCTCGAGTGCCTCGGCATGGACGAGGCGGGCGTGGAGGTGCTCCTCGCCGACGGGAGTGGAACCAGGATCGAGAGAGACTATGCCTGGTTCATCGCCGTGGAGCCCCGCTTCGACGGAGGGCGGGAGTGGAGGCCGGAGTAAGCGCTCAGCCCTCTCCCACCAGGACCACGGGGCAGGGCGCCGCGTCCACCAGAGAGGAGAGGATTCCGCCGGGAAGGGTAAACCGATCCCTGGGCACTACCAAGAGCCCGCAGCCTCTCCTCCGGAGGTGCGCGGATACCTCCTTGGGATCCAGGGTCCGGAGGGCAACGGCCCGGACGCCGGGATCCAATCCGCCCGCCATTTCCGAGGCTTCTTTCCAGAGCTCCTCCGATCCCTCCTGAGGGGAGCGCAGAAGGAGACACAGCTCCCAGCCCTCGCTCTCCACGATCCTCTCCGCGAGAAGAAGAGCCTCTCGGGCCTGGGCAGTCCCGTCGAACAGCACGCATACTCTGTGGCCCAGCGTCGCTCCCCTGCGGAGGATCATCACCGGCTTGCCCGACTGGGTGAGAACGGCCCGGGCCGTGGAGCCGGGACTTCTTCCGAGATGATGGCTCCGCGCTCCAATGCTCACCAGGTCGGCCTCTGCCGCCGCTTCGAGAAGCTCCACGGCCACCCGGCCGCGGGCCACCCGGAACGACCACTTCACGTCCCTCTTCAGGACCGCTCGTTCCAGGCTCCGCCTCACCCGGGCGGCTTCCACCCGGATCTTCCGCTCCAGACCGCTTCTTTCGAACTCCCTCAGTTCCCCGGAAAGGGCGTCCGTCTCCCGAATGAAGGAAAGCCGGGGCACGTTGAGAAGATCGGCGTTCTCCACGTACAGCACCGTCAGCTCCGCCCCCAGGGCCGAGGCCAGGCGGACGGCCGCTTCCAGGGCCGCCTGGCCATGGGAAGAGGTGTCCACCGCCACGAGAATGCGCCGGATTCGACTTCCTGTCCGCTCCCGGGTGGACATCACACTTCCCCTTCCTTATGGGCGGCGAAGCCCTTTCGCTTCTCGGCGAGATCGATGAGAGCCCTCTCCACCCGGGCGTTCACGGTGCCCTCCGGGAAGCTCCCGTTCACCCTTTCGCCCATAGGCAGGCCGGTGAGGATTTCCATCCCCTCGTCGACGGTCTTCACGGGCCAGAGGTGGAAACGGCCCGCCACGACGGCTTCCACGACGTCCCGGCGCAGCATGAGGTGGCGGGTGTTGGAGGCGGGCAGGAGCACTCCCTGCTCCCCCGTCAGACCCCGCCGGTGGCAAACGTCGAAGAAGCCTTCGACCTTTTCGTTGACGCCCCCCACCGGCTGGATCTCGCCCCGCTGATTAACCGATCCGGTCACCGCGATGGCCTGGCTGAGAGGGATGTCGGCGAGGGCCGAGAGGAGGGCGTAGAGCTCCGCCGAAGAGGCGCTGTCGCCGTCCACCCCCCCGTAGGACTGCTCGAAGACGAGGCTGGCCGAGAGGGAGAGCGGGTGGTCCGGTGCGTATCTACCCCCCAGGAACCCGGAGAGGATGAGGACGCCCTTGGAGTGGATGGGGCCGCTGAGCTCCACCTCCCTCTCGATGTCCACGACCTCTCCCCCACCCAGGCGGACTCGGGCGGTGATCCGGCTCGGCCGTCCAAAGGCGTAATCCCCGAGTTGAAGAACGGAGAGGCCATTGACCTGGCCGGTCTTGGCGCCTGCGGTATCGATGAAGATCGTTTCCCGGTGAATCTCGTCCTGGATCCTGTCCCTGACCCGGCTCGCTCGGTAGATCCGCTGCCGGATTGCCTCGTCCACGTCCTCCGGCCCAACGCTGTTCCTCCCTTCCTGCCGGGCCCAGTAGTCCCCCTCACGCAGGATGTCGATGATGCCCCGGGTTCGTACGGAGAGCTTCTCGTTGTCACTGGCCATCCGGGCGCTGTGCTCGATGACCCGGGCTACCGCTTCCTTGCTGAAAGGTTTCAGCCCGGCTTTCTTGATCTCGGCCGCGATATGACTGGCATAGAGAACCTCGGATTCGACGGTCCGCTCCATCTGATCGTCGAAGTCCGCCTCCACCTTGAAGAGCTCCGGGAAATCCGGATCGTGCGCGGCCAGGAGGTAGTAGAGATAGCTCGCCCCCAGGAGGACCACCTTGACGTTCAAGGGAACGGGCTCGGGCTCCAGGGTGACCGTACTCACCATGCCCAGCATCTGACGCGGCGACTCGATGCGGAGCTCCTTGGACTGCAAGGCCCTCTTCAAGCCTTCCCAGGCGAGGGGCTGGAGGAGGATCCGCTGGGCGTCCAGCAGCAGGTAGCCGCCGTTGGCCCGGTGCAGGGCTCCCGGACGGATCAGGTTGAAGTCGGTGACCAACGCGCCCTGGAACGGCTGATACTCCACCCAACCGGCCAGATTCTGGTAGGTGGGATGGTCGAGGTAGACCACTGGAGCATGCGCCGACTCCCCGTGGTCCACGGCCAGGTTCGCCTTGTAGCGCCGGAAGATCGGGTGTCGGGACAAGGCCTCGCTGGGAATGCCGGGACCGCTGGAGCCGGGAAGGCCTCCTCCGGGTCCGTCCTCGCCTCCCTGTGACCCCGCCTGGAGAGCCCGGAGGAGCCCGACGTTCTCCGAGACGTCCTCCTCGATGGCATCCAGGTGGGCCAGGACCTCCTCCCGATCGGAGAAGACCTCCCGGGCTTCCTCCAGGAGGTCTCGCGCCGAGCTACGGGCGATCTCCCGGTCCAGGGTCCTGATCCGCTCCCGGAGGTCTCGCTTGGCCCGAGGAAGCCGCCGGATGATTGCCTGGAGCTCCTCCTGCATGGCCTCGATGTCTGTCTTGAGGCTTTCCCTCTCCTCTTCCGAAAGCCCTTCCAGGGCCTCGGCGGGCACCGGTTCCTCGTCCTTCGTGGGGGTGAAGACGAAGCCGGCCGGCGTCCTCAGGAGGGCGAGGTTCTTCTCCCGTGCCCGTTCCTGGAGCGCCTCCACGGCCTCCTGCTCCTCCTGCGCAGTGGCCTCCTGCTCGCCTTGAAGGCGGGATTGGTATTCCTCCCCCTCGAAGGCCGAGAGAAGCGCCGAGGGTAGCTCCTCGGCGAACTGGTCCAGGACCTCGGCCAGCTTTCTCCCGGTCCCGGGCGGCAGACGGAGGGCCCGGGGCTGATTGGAGTCCTGGAAATTGTTCAGATAGCACAGATCGGCGGGGGCCGGTTCGCCGGCGCTCTTCTCCTCCAGGAAGTGCCGTACGATGCCCCGCTTGTCCGTTTCCTCCGGACCCAGGGCGAAGATGTTGAACCCGTCGCTGTCCATCCCCATTCCGAACCGGACCGAATCCACGGCACGGGCCTGGCCCACCACCGCGGTGGAACCGTCCAGGTCGTCGGTGGTGTCGAACCCGAGCGCCTCCGGGTCGCACGGCCGGTACAGCTCCTCGGCCCGGGAGAGCTCCACCGGCTTTCGGGTTCTATTCCCGTTCCCGGAGTCGGGATCCACTTCGTCGGCCTTCGCGCTGATCGTCTCCGCATCCGTTGCCACGTTCGTATCCTCCCGTTTCCCTGTCAGGCCACCGACACCTCGGGGCAGAGGTAGACGTCCTGAACTGCGTTCAGGAGCTCGACTCCGTCGGACATGGGTCTCTGAAATGCCTTTCTCCCGGTAATCATTCCCGTCCCACCCGCTCGCTTGTTGATCACGGCGGCCCGGACCACCGCCGAGAGATCTCCCTTCCCCGACGAGGCGCCGCCGGAATTCACCAACCCGGCGCGGCCCATGTAGCAGTTCGCCACCTGGTAGCGGGTCCACTCGATGGGGTGAGCCGGAGCAAGATCGGTGTAAACCTTCTCGTTGGTCCGGCCGAATCCCAGGTCCACATAGCCACCATTCGACTCGGGCTGCTTCTGCTTGATGAGATCGGCCTGGATGGTGACGCCCAGATGGTTGGCCTGGCCCGTGAGGTCGGCGGCCGTCTGGTAGTCCGTCTTGTCGGTCTTGAAGGCCTCATTCCTCAGGTAGCACCAGAGGACGGTGAACATTCCCAGATCATGGGCGATCTCGAACGCCCGGGAGACCTCGACGAGCTGTCGGCGGGACTCCTGGGAGCCGAAGTAGATGGTGGCCCCCACCCCCACCGCACCCATGTCCAAAGCTCGACGTGCCGTGGCGAACTGGACCTGATCGTAGGAGTTCGGATACGAAAGGAGCTCGTTGTGGTTGAGCTTCAGGATGAAGGGGATCCGGTGCGCGTACTGGCGGGCCACCGCTCCCAGGACACCGGAAGTGGAGGCCACGGCGTTGCATCCGCCCTCCAGGGCCAGCTCCACGATCTTCCCCGGGTCGAAGTATTCAGGGTTGGGCGCGAAGGAAGCTCCCCCGGAGTGCTCCACTCCCTGGTCCACGGGGAGGATGGAGAGATATCCGCTCCCTCCGAGTCTGCCCGCCTGGAACATTGCCCGGAAGTTACGTAGCACCTGAACCGACCGATCCGAGGGCACCATGACCCGATCGATGAAGTCGCTTCCTGGCAGATGAAGGCGCTCTTTGCCGATCCCCCTGCACTCGTATGCGAGGAGCTCCTCGTCCGATCCGAGGAGCTCCGTGATCCGGTCGATCATGACCCCGTCCTTTT
The DNA here is from genome assembly GCA_963751255.1 of uncultured Gemmatimonadales bacterium. GTDB lineage: Bacteria > Gemmatimonadota > Gemmatimonadetes > Longimicrobiales > Gaopeijiaceae > CAVVTW01. The sequence continues at coordinate 127,634 of CAVVTW010000012.1, forward strand.
CTCTCTTCGGTTTGCCGGCGTTGGCCCTGGCCCGCGGCGGGAGCGAGCACGCTTCAGGGCCGGACCCAGCGGGTGCTCCAAGTCCCATGAGCCTAAGAGAAGACCGATCATGGAGGCCATTCATCGAGATAGAGAATGCGGATAGGGATCGGGGTGGAAGAGCGCCAGGGACGTATTTATACCGCAATCTCTATCGGTCCCGTCCAACCTGATGTCTGGCCGTCCATCCATGCCGGTCCCGATGTTGAATGGAGAGCGACCAGCAGAGATCAGGGAGGATTCGATTCGTGCCGGAAAGAGAACCCGAGGAAGCAAGGCGTTCCGTGGCGGGAGGACGGTCCGAGACGGCGCCGGAACTGGACGGGCAGAGATCCGTGGTCCTGGAACGGGTGCGACCCGAGGTGGACGGGGGGCGGTTTCCCGTGAAGAGAGCGGTGGGAGAGCGTGTGCAGGTCCGGGTGGATATGTTCGCCCACGGGCACGACCAGCTGGCCGGAGTCGTCCGGTACCGCCAACGGGACGAGACGGAGTGGACGGAGATCCCCTTGGAGGCCGAAGCGAACGATCTCTGGGTCGCGGAATTCGTCGTTACGGTGTCGGGGCGCTACCTCTATACGGTGGAAGGGTGGGTGGACTCCTACGCGACCTGGCTCACGGATACGGGGAAGAAGCACGAGGCCGGCCTGGACATCACCGTGGAGCTGATGGAGGGGGCTCGACTTCTGCGCGCGGCGAGCGCACGAGCGCGCCGGGGCGATGACGCCACATTGGAGGACCGGGCCAGAGAGCTCGAGGAGGAGGCAGACCCGGGCCGGCGTCTGGAAGTGGCGGCCAGCCCGGAGCTGGTGGACCTGATGGCGCGCCATCCCGACCGGTCCCGGGCGACCCGGTACCGGCGGGAGCTCGAGGTGGTGGTGGACCGGGAGCGGGCACGGTTCGGAGCCTGGTACGAGTTCTTCCCCCGGTCCTGCACCCAGGATCCGGCGGTCCACGGCACCTTCGATTCCTGCATGGAGCGGCTGGAATACGTGGCCGACCTGGGATTCGACGTCGTGTACCTGCCGCCCATCCACCCCATCGGGAGAACCCATCGCAAAGGGCCGAACAACTCCCCTTCGGCGGGCCCGCGGGATCCCGGAAGCCCCTGGGCAATCGGATCCGCGGAGGGAGGCCACACGGCCGTTCATCCTGAGCTGGGCACGCTGGAGGACTTCCAGCGACTCGTGGCACGGGCTCGGGAGCTGGGCATGGAGGTCGCCTTGGATCTTGCGTTCCAGTGCTCGCCGGATCATCCCTGGGTGAAGAAACATCCCCAGTGGTTCCGCCGTCGCCCCGACGGGACCATCCAGTATGCGGAGAACCCGCCCAAGAAGTACGAGGACATCTATCCCATCCATTTCGGAACCGAGGACTGGGAGGCCCTCTGGGATGCCCTCGCTGATGTGGTCTTCTTCTGGGTGGACCAGGGGGTACGCATCTTCCGGGTGGACAACCCCCACACCAAGCCCTTCGCCTTCTGGGAATGGCTCATCGGCAAGGTCAAGGAGGCAAGTCCCGACGTGCTCTTCCTGTCGGAGGCCTTCACCCGTCCCAAGAAGATGCACCGCCTGGCCAAGGTGGGGTTCACGCAATCGTACACGTATTTCACCTGGAGGAACACGAAGGCGGACCTGACGCGCTACCTGACGGAACTGTTCAACGAGGAGGGACGGGAATATTTCCGGGCCAACCTATGGCCCAACACACCGGACATCCTCAATGAGTTCCTCCAGACCGACGGGCGGCCTGCCTTCCTGGCGCGCCTCACCCTGGCCGCCACGGCGGGAGCCAGCTATGGGATCTATGGTCCCGCTTACGAGTTGTGCGAGAATGTCCCCCGGGAGCCGGGAAGCGAGGAGTACATGGATTCGGAGAAGTACCAGATCCGGGCCTGGGACCTGGGGAGACCGGACTCTCTCGCTCCCTACATTCGCAGGCTCAACCGGGTTCGCAGGGAGAATGCAGCCCTCCATGAGGATTGGAACCTTCAGCTGGTGGAGGTGGACAACGAGAAGCTGTTGGGCTACGTGAAGAAATCGGGGGACGGAGCCAACGTCCTGCTCGTTGTCGTCAACCTGGACCCGCATCACACCCATTCGGGGTGGGTCAGCCTCCCGGTCGACGAGATGGATCTGTCCCTGGACCAGTCCTACCAGGTCCACGATCTCATGACTGACGCCCGCTATCTCTGGTACGGGGCGCGGAATTACGTTGAGATCGACCCCGACGTCACTCCCGCCCACATCTTCCGGCTTCGTCGCCGGGTCCGTACCGAGCGTGACTTCGACTACTTCGTGTGAGGACCGCGTTCGTCCTCTTCCTCTACTTGGACTCCTTCGAACAAGGGAACATGTCGAGAAGGCCGGAACTCATCGAGATGCAGGCCGAGGGAGGCCTGGGCGCGGATGTCTCCGACGAGGCGCCGGGTCCCCTTCCCCTACGGGAGCCCCTTTGGTACAAAGACGCCGTCTTCTACGAGCTTCACGTGCGGGCCTTCCACGACAGCAACGGGGACGGAATCGGTGACTTCCCCGGCCTGATCGAGAAGCTGGACTACCTCCAGGACCTGGGGATCAACGTCATCTGGCTGCTGCCCTTCTACCCCTCCCCACTTCGGGACGACGGATACGATATCGCGGGGTACACCGGGGTCCACTCCGACTATGGGACTCTGGCCGACTTCAAGCGTCTCCTCCGGGAAGCGCACCGGCGCGGGCTCCGGATCGTGACCGAGCTGGTCCTCAATCACACCTCCGACCAGCACCCCTGGTTCCAGCGGGCTCGACGGGCGGCGCCGGGAACACCGGAGCGGGATTTCTATGTCTGGAGCGAGACACCGGACCGGTACGAGGGGACCCGAATCATCTTCCAGGACTTCGAGAGCTCCAACTGGTCGTGGGATCCGGTGGCGGGGGCGTACTACTGGCATCGCTTCTACTCCCACCAACCAGACTTGAACTTCGAGAGCTCCGAGGTGCGCCGGGCGATGTTCAGGGTCGTGGACTTCTGGCTGGACCTGGGAGTAGACGGAATGCGGCTGGACGCGGTGCCGTATCTCTTCGAGCAGGAGGGCACGAACTGCGAGAACCTTCCGGAAACCCACGCGTTCCTGAAGAGCCTCCGGGCCCATGTGGAGGAGAAGTACGAGGATCGCATGCTTCTGGCCGAGGCGAACATGTGGCCCGAGGATGCCGTCGCCTATTTCGGAAACGGGGACGAGTGCCACATGGAATTCCACTTCCCCCTCATGCCCCGGCTCTTCATGGCGCTCCGCATGGAAGATCGATTTCCCATCGTGGACGTCCTCCAGGAGACTCCCCCCATCCCCGACAGCTGCCAGTGGGCCCTCTTCCTCCGCAACCACGACGAGCTGACCCTGGAGATGGTCACGGACGAGGACCGGGACTACATGTACAGGGTGTACGCCGACGACCCCCAGGCGCGGATCAACATGGGCATTCGCCGTCGGCTCGCCCCTCTTCTCAGCAACCACCGGCGGAAGATCGAGCTGATGAACGGGCTCCTCCTCTCCTTGCCGGGGACGCCGGTTCTGTATTACGGCGACGAGCTGGGGATGGGCGACAACATCTACCTCGGCGATCGGAACGGGGTCCGGACCCCCATGCAGTGGAGTCCCGACCGCAACGCCGGGTTCTCCCGGGCCAACCCCCAGAGGCTCTATCTACCGGCAGTGATCGATCCCGAATACCACTTCGAATCGCTGAACGTGGAGGCTCAGCAGAACAATCCCCAGTCCCTCCTGTGGTGGATCAAGAGGGTCATTGCACTCCGTCGCCGGTTCGTTGCATTCGGGCGGGGAAGCCTGGAGCTCCTGCACCCCGATAACCGAAAAGTACTGGCGTTTCTCAGAGAATTCGAAGGACAGCTGATCCTGCTGGTGGCGAACCTCTCTCGCTTTACCCAGTTCGCCGAGATCGATCTTCACCCGGTACAGGGTCGCGTGCCCGTGGAGCTCTTCGGCCGGACCCGCTTTCCCCCGGTAGGGGAGGAGCCCTACTTCTTCACCCTGGGCCCCCACGACTTCTACTGGTTCCTCCTGGAGGAGGCAGCGGAGGAGCAAGGGGCCGGCGAGGAGAAGACGGAGCTCCCCTCCCTCAGGGTCAGGGGAAACTGGGCCACCGTGGTGCGGCGGAGAGTCAGGCCGTCGGTGCTCTCGGCGCTGGAGCGGTATCTTCAGACGACCCGTTGGTTCGGGAGCAAGGCTCGGGCGGTGGCGGGCGTCTACGTCACCGACGTCGTTCCCCTTACGCTGAACGGCACCGACATCAGCCTCACGCTTCTTCGCGTCGAGTACCGGGAGGGGGAGCCGGAGGTCTACGTGTTGCCCCTGGCCTTCATCCCCGGGGCGGAGTTGGAGGACGGCCAGGAGCAGGGGCGGCGTATCGCCCGTCTCCGGGTGGAGGAGAAGGGAGCGGAGGCGGTCAAAGGATATCTCTACGAGCCTCTCGCCGAGGAGGGCCTTGCGGAGCGTCTCCTCCAGATCATCGGGAGCCGCCGGCGGTTCGGCGGTGAGAAGGGGGAGGTCGTCGGTCTTCCCACCCGGCACCTGAAGGAGGTCTGGTCTCCGAAGGGGGAGGTTCCCGAGCCGGCGCTCATGGGAGCGGAGCAGAGCAATACGTCCTTCCGGTTTGGACAGGCACTCATCCTGAAGCTCTACCGGAAGCTTGACCCGGGGGTAAACCCCGACTTGGAGATCGGGAGGTATCTGACGGAGACGGCGAAGTTCCCGTATACGCCCCGGGTGATGGGCGCCCTGGAGTACAGGTTGGGCAACGGGGCCGGTTCCACCCTGGGGATCCTCCAGGAGTACGTGCCCAACGAAGGGGACGCATGGCGCTTCACCCTGGACGCCCTCCAGAGGTACTGGGAGCGTTGCCTCTCCCTCCCCAGGGAGGAGCGCGACGTCGAGCCTCCGCCTCCTACCCCCCTCCTGGAGCGGACCCGGGCGGCGGAGCCGGACGACCGGACCCGGTCTCTCCTCGGCCCCTATTACCGCTCCGCCGTCGTCCTGGGGGAGACCACCGCGAAGCTCCACGTGGCGCTGGCCTCGGAGAAGGAAGACCCAGCCTTCAAACCGGAGCCGGATCCTCCCCACTTCTCCCGGTCCCTCTATCAGTCCGTCCGTTCCCAGGGCAGTGAAAGCCTGGATCTGTTGAGGCGGAGGATCGATGGCATTCCGGAGGCCGACCGGGAGCTGGCCACGAAGCTGCTCTCCCAGGAGAACGCCCTCCAGAGCTACATCCGGCGGCTGACGGAAGCCCCGATCTCGGCCCGGCGCATCCGCTGCCACGGCGATTATCACCTTGGCCAGGTGCTCCACACGGGGAAGGAGTTCGTCATCATCGACTTCGAAGGCGAGCCGGCCCGGTCCATCAGCGAGCGCCGCTTGAAGCGCTCTCCGCTCCGGGACGTGGCGGGCATGATCCGGTCCTTCCATTACGCCAGCGTTGTGGGACTGAGGCGGGGAGGAGCCGCTCGCCCCGAGGATCGGCCCTTGCTCATGCCCTGGGCCCGAATCTGGTATCACTGGATTTCGGGGGCCTTCCTTTCGGGCTACCTGGCGCAGGCAGGGTCCGCGGGGTTCCTGCCCCGTACCCGCGCTGGCCTGGGAGCCTTGCTCGAGGTGTTTCTGGTGGAGAAGGCGACTTATGAGCTGAAGTACGAGCTGAACAGCCGACCGGAGTGGGTCCTGGTACCGGTCCAGGGGCTCCTGGACCTCCTGGGATCTTCCGTCGGGAAAGGGAATGAGGACACCGAATGAGTGATACGGATCGCACCGAGGGCCCCCCGAGCCGACCCGTCGACGTGAACCTGACCGAGGACGACCTGTACTGGTTCGGGGAAGGAAACCATTACCGCCTCTACGAAAAGCTCGGAGCTCATCTGACCCTGGAGGATGGAGAGGCGGGGGTGCGCTTTTCCGTGTGGGCGCCGGAGGCCCGAGAGGTCCATCTCATGGGTGAGTTCAACGACTGGAGCAAAGAGACGCACCCTCTCCGCACCATCGGAGTGTCGGGGATCTGGACCGTATTCGTTCCAGGCCTCGAGGAAGGGGAGCCCTACAAGTACCATGTGATGTCGAAGCACGGGGACTATCGGGTGGACAAGGCCGACCCCTTCGCCTTCCGTTCCCGGACGGCACCGGACACGGTATCGGTGGTCTGGGATCTGGCCTACGACTGGCAGGACCAAGACTGGATGGCCAGGCGGAGAGAGGGGAAGCCGGCCCCCGCGCCCATGTCGGTCTACGAGATGCACCTCGGCTCATGGCGTCGTCCCGGAGACGATCCGGATCGTTTTCTCTCCTATCGGGAGCTCGCCCCCCTCCTGGTGGAGCACGTGAGGGAGATGGGATTCACCCACGTGGAGCTCCTACCGGTCATGGAGCACCCCTTCTATGGCTCGTGGGGGTACCAGGTCACCTCGTACTTCGCTCCCACGGGCCGGTACGGGGGCCCGCAAGACCTCATGTATCTCATCGATGTGCTCCACGGGAACGGTATTGGGGTGATCCTGGATTGGGTGCCCTCCCACTTCCCCTCCGATGAGCACGGTCTCGGGTATTTCGACGGGAGTCACCTCTATGAGCACCAGGACCCCCGAAAGGGCTTCCACCCCGACTGGAACAGCTTCATCTTCAACTACGATCGTCACGAGGTCCGAAGCTTCCTCCTGAGCAGCGCCCTGTTCTGGCTGGATCGCTATCATGCCGATGGCCTGCGGGTGGACGCTGTTGCCTCCATGCTCTACCTGGACTATTCGAGGCGGGAGGGCGAGTGGATCCCGAACGAATACGGCGGCCGTGAGAACCTGGGCGCCATCCACTTTCTCCGCCAACTGAACGAGACCGTGTACCGGGAACACCCGGGAGCGGAGACGGTCGCGGAGGAGTCCACGGCGTGGCCCATGGTGTCCCGCCCCACGTACGTGGGCGGACTCGGTTTCGGGATGAAGTGGGACATGGGCTGGATGCACGATTCCCTGGAGTTCTTCCGCCTCGATCCGATCCACAGGAAGTACCACCACGAGTACGTGACCTTCCGGATGCTCTACGCCTTCAGCGAGAACTTCATGCTCCCCCTGAGCCACGACGAGGTTGTCCACGGCAAGGGATCCCTCCTGGGGAAGATGCCAGGAGACGACTGGCAGCGCTTCGCCAACCTGAGGCTCCTCTACGGATGGCAGTTCTCCCAGCCGGGGAAGAAGCTGCTCTTCATGGGGGCTGAGCTGGCCCAGTGGCGGGAATGGAATCACGACGAGAGCCTGGACTGGCACCTGTTGGAGTCGCCGCCCCACGAGGGTGTGCGGCGGTGGGTGGCGGACCTGAACCGTCTCTACCGGCAGGAGCCGGCCCTTCACCGCTTGGACTTCCAGCCCGGAGGGTTCGAGTGGGTGGATTGCTCCGACTGGGAGAAGAGCGTCGTGAGCCTCCTGAGGCACGGCCAGGAGGAGGACCCGGACGTCCTGGCGGTCTTCAACTTCACTCCCGTCCCCCGACACAACTATCGCGTAGGTGTGCCCCGAGGCGGGCGTTGGTCCGAGGTGGCCAACAGCGACGCCCCCCTCTATGGAGGCAGTGGCCAGGGTAACCTGGGCGGTCTGGAGGCGGCGCCCGTGAGGAGCCATGGTCGGTTCTGGTCCCTGAATCTGGTTCTCCCTCCTCTGGGTGCCGTCTTCTTCCGGCACGAGGGGGAGGAGGGGGGATGAAGGAGCCGCCCGAGACCCTGCCAGGCGCCACCTGGCTCGGTGATGGGCGCTGCCGGTTCCGGCTCTGGGCTCCGGGTCGGGAGGGGGTGACTCTCCGCATCCTGGAGCCCGAGGAGCGGCGCATCCCCATGAAGCCGATGAGCCGGGGGTATCACCAGGTCGTGGCCGAGGAGGTGAGCGAGGAGACCCTCTATCTGTATGAGCTTCCGGGTGGCCTGCAGCGTCCCGACCCGGCGTCCCGGCACCAGCCACAGGGGGTTCACGGCCCTTCCAGGGTCGTGAATCCATCCTTCCCCTGGGACGACGGGCTCTTCCAGGCCCCTGGAACCAGGGACCTCGTGCTCTATGAGATTCACGTGGGGACCTTCACCCCCGAAGGCACGTTTGGCGCCGTGGAGGAGCACCTGGAGGACCTCCGGGAGCTGGGGATCACCGCCGTGGAGATCATGCCGGTAGCCCAGTTCCCGGGATCGCGGAACTGGGGCTACGATGGCGCCAGCCTGTGGGCTGTGCAGGATAGCTACGGGGGTCCGGACGGCCTGAGACACCTGGTCCGTGCGTGCCACCGAAAGGGGCTCGCCGTGCACCTGGACGTGGTGTACAACCACCTGGGGCCCGAGGGGAACTACCTGGCTGCCTTCGGGCCGTACTTCACGGAGGCCTACCATACGCCGTGGGGCGCGGCAGTGAACCTCGATGGCCCGGGGAGCGACGAGGTCCGTGCCTTCCTCCTGGCCAATGCCCTCCACTGGATTCGGGAATACCACGTGGACGGGCTGCGCCTGGACGCCATCCACGCCATCATCGATCGATCCGCCAAGCCCTTTCTCGAGGAGCTGGCCGAGGCCGTGGACGAGGAGTCGAAGCGCAGCAGCCGCAACCTCCTGGTCCTGGGGGAGGACAACCGCAACGACTCCCGCCTGGTTCGGTCCCGGGCGGAGGGCGGGACCGGTCTCCATGGCGTGTGGTCCGACGACTTCCACCACGCCCTCCACACTCTGGTCACGAAGGAACGACAAGGTTATTACCGGGACTTCGGTGACCTGCTGGAACTGGAGAGGGCGTTCTCGGAACGCTTCGCCTACGGTGGGCGGTACTCTCCCTTCCGGGAGCACAGCTACGGGCGTCCCGCTCGGGATCTCCCCGCCGACCGATTCGTGGTGTTCGCCCAGAACCACGACCAGATCGGCAATCGGCTTCGGGGCGATCGCCTCAGCACCCTTGCGCGAAACGACACCCTCGCCCGGCCCGGCGCGCTCCGCATGGTGGCCATGGCCGTCCTCCTCTCTCCGTATGTGCCTCTGCTGTTCATGGGGGAGGAGTACGGGGAACTCGCTCCCTTCCCCTACTTCACGAGCCACTCCGACCCGGAGCTGGTGGAAGCCGTACGTAGAGGCAGGAAGGAGGAGTTCGCCGGCTTCGGATGGGAGGAGGATTCCCCTGATCCCCAGGACGAGGAGACGTTCCGCTCGGCATTTCTTCAGCGCGGGCTCAAGGAGATGAAGGGGCACAGGGGGCTCCTGGCTCTCCACCGACACCTCCTCGCCCTGCGCCGGGAGCACCCTGCCCTCGCTTCACGGAGGGCCGAAGACCTGGAGACCTCCCGTCAGGACCGGGACCGGGTCCTGTTGGTGAGGAGGCGTCACGGCTCCATTGAAGGCGCCCTCGTCTTCAGGTTCGCCTCCGGCATGGGCCGGGTGAGTCTGCCTTTGGACGCCGGGAGTTGGCGGCGGGTGCTGGATACGCAGGAAGAGCGGTGGGAGGGCCCGGGTAGCCGGGTTCCCCTGAACGTAGAGTCGAGGGGGGTCCTGACCGTGGAGATGGGGCCTTGGTCGGGCCTCTTTCTGGAACGGGCGTGATTTCCGGATCGTCGCTCGCCGGTAGGGCGCTCCCCGCGCGGCTTCAAGCGGTGGAGCGCCGGGCGAGAAGGGCCACGGGGAAACGCTCCAGGAGGCGGGACACCCTGACCGGTCCGCCCCGGGTCTCCTCGCCGGTCAGCCGGTTGAGCCAGAGGCCGTCGGGTAGCTCCAGGGTGGTGTCGCTGAACCCCCCTCTCGCCCCCAGGCCCAGGATGAGCCTCGGCACCACGGTCAGCACGGAAGCCCGGTCGTCCCTGGACCCCGAGGCGGTTCCCCCGGGTCGGACGGCGGGTCCTGGTGCCCCGCGCAGGAAGGCCAGGACGTGGCTTCTGGCCACACCCTCCGCCTGGAGGGCCCGGTAGGTGCTTCCTGGACCGAAGAGCTCGGGGCGCTCCCTCCTGAATTCCAGAGCCTGCCGGATGACCCACATCTTGGGATCACCCCGCTCCATCTCCAGCAGGATCTCTTCGGGGGAGGCGCTCTCCAGGCCGTTCAGGACGGTCCGGCGTAGCTCGAAGTCCACGGGCCGGCGGTTGTCCGGGTCCACCAGACTCAGGTCCCAGAGCTCGGTGCCCTGATAGGTGTCGGGAATGCCCGGGGCCGTGAGCTGCACGAGCTTCAGGGCGAGAGAAGTGATCCGGCCAGGCAGGACCAGGGAGCCGGTGAACGCCTCCAGCTCCTCCTGAAAGGCACTGTCTGCGTAGAGGTGGGCGAGAAGGGAGAGGAGGCCCTCCTCGTAGTCGGGATCAGGATCCGTCCAGGAGGTATGGGACTTGGCCTCCCGCACCGCCTTGAGCATGTACTCCCGCGCCCTCTCCAGAGGTAGCGGATGGGCTCCAACGAGGGTCTGGTACAGGAAGTACTCCGCCGCGGGATCCGGCCCGGCCCCTTCCCCTCGCCGCCGCCGACTCCTCTCCATCCAGCGTCGCGCCGTGTTCCCCCATCGCCCCGGAATCTCCGAGAGGAGAAAGAGTCGAGCGCGGACGTCCTCGGCCCGCTTCGTATCGTGGGTGGAGAGGGCGAGCATGGAGCGGGGCCACTGCCCGGCCGCTCTCCGGCAGCGCTCGTGAAAGGCCTCGGGAAGCACACCGAACCGGGCGGGGTTTCCGCCCACCTCGTTGAGGGCGATGAACCGGGCGAATCGGTAGAAGGCCGTGTCTTCCGTGGCTTTGGCCATGACCGGCCCGGTGAGCTGCTGGAACCGCATCCGGAGCTCCGTTTCCGCCTCTCCCACCGATCCCGTGGCTCCGGAGAGGATGGATTGGAGAAACCCGAAGAGCTCCGGATCCAGGTCGGGCGTTGCCGCCTCCGCGACGCGGAAGGCCCGGTCCAGGATCTCCTGGTCGGCCGGGTCCGCCGCGCCTCCTTCCTCCACGTAGGTGCGGTAGACCGGGAAGGAGACGGCGACGTTTCGCAGGACCTCCCGGAGCTGATGACGGGTGAAGTCGCGAAAACGGCGATTCCCTTCGCAGATCTGCACGAAGAGCTGGGTGAGACGATTGAGATCCGAGGCCAGGACCCGGTCCAGAATCAGCTCCTTGCTTTCCTGCACCACAGCTTCCCAGGGAGTGTCGTCTCCCGTGAGCTCGACGTAGAGGCTGTTGAGGGGCTCCTCTCCCCGGGGATCCACGAAGAGGCATCCCACGTCATTGAGGAAGTCGTAGCCCGTCGTGCCGTCCACGGGCCAGCTCGGGCGGAGCACCTCCCCCGCTTCCAGCACCTTTTCCACCAGCAGCCAGCCCTCCGGGACCTCGGCCCTCATGCGCTCCAGGTATTCCCTTGGCCGGCGAAGGCCGTCGATGTGGTCGATGCGGAGTCCGTCCAGGACCCCCTTCCTCACCCAGGAGAGGACCAGCCCGTGGGTTGCGGCGAACACCTCCGGATCCTCCACCCTGAGGGCCGCGAGGCTGTCCACGTCGAAGAAGCGCCGGTAGTCGAGCTCGCGGTTTCCCGTTCGCCAGTAAGCCAGGCGATAGTGCTGCTGATCCAGAATCGCGTCCAGGAGGTCCGGGTCTCCGTTGATTTCCCGGATGGCCTGATCCAGAGCCTCTCCCACCTCGGGATCCAGCGCCAGGGAGGACGCCGGCATGGAGGGGTTGGGACGCCGTCCGGTGGCCCGCTCCACCAGGGTGTCGACGGAGCGGGGAGAGAGAGGGTAGGCCAGGTCCCGGTACCGGACGGTGAACTCCGCTCCTTCCCGGACGATCTCCAGCCAGCCGTCCTCCAGCACACGGCCGTAGTGGTCCGGGAGCACGGGCAGGAGCACCAGGTCCCGCAGCTTTTCTTCCGGAGGCTCCCAGTCCACGTCGAACCACGCGGCGTAGGGGCTGGACGGGCCGTTCTTCAGCACGTCCCACCACCACTCGTTCTCCGGTCCCGTGATCGCCATGTGGTTGGGGACCAGGTCCAGGAGCTGGCCCAGGCCCGCCGTCCCCAGGGCTTCGCAGAAGCGGGCATGGCCCTCCTCCCCCCCCAGCTCCCGGTTGACCCGGCGATGGTCCACCACGTCGTATCCGTGGGTGCTCCCGGGGGCCGCCTGGAGGTAGGGGGATGAGTACAGGTGGCTCACGCCGAGCCGGGCGAGGTAATCCGCGATCCCGGCCGCCTCCTGGAAGCCGAACCCCGGTCGGAGCTGCAGTCTGTAGGTGGCCCGGGGTGCGCTCATTGGTCGGCCCGCTGGAGGACCAGGATCGAGCGAGCCTCCACCACGCGGACCGAGCCGGCGTTCAGGATTTCCTCCGGCGGCGTCCAGTCCGTCGTGTCTATGATGGAACGCCACGAAGATCCCCACTGCGAGGCGGGGAGGACCCAGTCCAGCGCCTCGTAGTGAGCGTTGAAGAGGAGGAGGAAGCTGTCGTCCCGGATTCGGTGCCCGTACCGGTCGGGGGATCGCAGGGAGTCGCCATTGATGAAGGCCCCCAGGCTCCGAACGAATCCGGCTTCCCAATCATTGTCTCCCATTTCCTGCCCGTCTGGCCGGAACCATGCCAGGTCATCGATGCCTCGGATCGGGCGGCCCTGAAACCACCGTCGCCGCCGAAGGACGGGGTGGCCTGCCCGAATCTCGAGGAGACCCCGGGCGAACCCGAGGATCCGCTCGTCCGCCTCGTCCCAGGGAAACCAGGAGACCTCGTTGTCCTGGCAGTAGGCGTTGTTGTTCCCGCCTTGGGTTCGCCCGACTTCATCGCCGGCCAGGAGCATGGGGATCCCCTGGGAAAGGAGAAGCGTAGTGAGGAAGTTGCGAGTCTGGCGCTCCCGGAGCTGGAGGACGTCGGGGTCGTTGGTGGGCCCTTCCACGCCGCAGTTCCACGAGCGATTGTCGGCGGTTCCGTCCCTGTTCCCTTCCTGGTTCTCCTCGTTGTGCTTCTCGTCGTAGGAAACGAGGTCCCTGAGGGTGAACCCGTCGTGGGCGGTGACGAAGTTGATGCTGGCCGTGGGCCTCCGGGTGTCGGCTTCGTACAGGTCCGGGCTCCCGGTGAGCCTGTAGGCGAACTCACCCACTTCCCCGCCGGCACCTCGCCAGAAATCCCTCATGACATCCCGGTACCGACCGTTCCACTCCGACCAGAGGGGCGGGAAGTTCCCCACCTGGTAGCCGCCCTCCCCCAGGTCCCATGGCTCGGCAATGAGCTTCACCTGGCTGACCACCGGATCCTGTTGGATGATGCCGAAGAAGGTGGAGAGGCGGTCCACCTCGTGGAGCTCCCGGGCCAGCGTTGCCGCCAGGTCGAAGCGGAACCCGTCCACGTGCATCTCCATCACCCAGTAGCGGAGACTGTCCATGATGAGCTGAAGGGTGTGGGGATGGCGCATGTTGAGGCTGTTTCCCGTCCCGGTCGTGTCGTAGTAGTAGCGGCGATCCTCGGGCACCAATCGGTAGTACGCAGCATTGTCGATCCCCTTCAGGGAGAGCATGGGCCCGAGGTGGTCGCCCTCGGCGGTGTGGTTGTAGACCACGTCCAGGATGACCTCCAAGCCCGCGGCGTGGAGGACCTTGACCATGCGTTTGAACTCCGCGACCTGCTGAGAGGGCCGGGACCGGCTGGAGTAGGCCGCGTGGGGGGCGAAGAAGCCGAGGGTGTTGTAGCCCCAGTAATTCGTGAGCCCCTTCTCCACCAGGTGCGGGTCGTCGATGAACTGGTGCACCGGCATGAGCTCCACCGCGGTCACCCCCAGGCTCGTCAGATGATCGATGACGGCTGGGTGCGCCAGCCCTGCGTAGGTGCCCCGGGTGTGCTCCGGGAGGTTGGGGTGGAGCCGGGTAAACCCTTTCGCGTGGAGCTCGTAGATGACGGTCTCCTCGAGGGGAGTGTCGGGAGGGTGGTCGTGGCCCCAGTCGAAGAAGGACGAGTGTACGACCGACCGCGGCACGTGGCCGGCGCTGTCGTCGTCGTTTCGGGAAAAGGGGTCCCCGAAGGTGAAGGGAAAACAGGCCTGGGACCAGTCCACGGTGCCCTGGAAGGCCTTGGCGTAGGGGTCCATGAGAAGCTTGGCGGGGTTGAACCTGTGCCCCTCCTCCGGGGCCCATGGCCCGTGGACCCGGAACCCGTACCGTTGGCCCGGCTCGATCCCGGGCAGATAGCCATGCCAGCAGAAGGCGTCCACCTCGGCCAGCTCGACTCTGGTCTCCACTCCTTCCTCGTCGAAGAGGCAAAGCTCCACCCCCTCCGCCGACTCCGAGAAGAGAGAGAAGTTGGTGCCGGAACCATCGTAGGTGGCCCCCAGTGGGTAGGGCCGGCCTGGCCACACCTCCATGACATTGTCCTCCGAGGTCGGGAGCGTGTTCGGGGTGACTGCTCTGGTCTACGCCGGGAAGACCGAAAAGTGCGGCCCTTTGTGGGCGAGCGCGGGTCGCCGCATCACACGTGGTAGAAGAAGCCCAGGATCATCCCGTACAGCACGTGGGCCACGAGGGTGACCAGGGGTGTGTGGCGGCCATAGTTCAAGGCCATGAACCCGGGGGGCTGGAGGCCCCGGTTCAGCATCGGGCCGTGGGATTCGCTCGCCATCCGGGGATGGAAGGTGGGGAAGAGGGGGATGAGCACGGCCAGGACGAAGACGCCGTGGACGAATCCGAAGACGGCGCCCCAGAGAATGCCGGACGAACCCATGCTCTCGAAGAACGCGACGTAGACGAGTGCGAGGGCCCATCCATCGAGAAAGTGAACCCCGGCCCCGACGAGGGACGCCTTGAAGCGGTCCGCGGTGAAGATCGTGCCCAGGAGGAAGGGGATGGAGATCCGGGACCATCGGAGACCCTGGCTGATGCTCATGACACCCGTGAGGACGGTGGTGGCCGCGAAGCCCCAGAGGAGAGCCTGGCCCCAGTTCATCTCGATTCGTCTCCCTTCCGGGGACTCAGGTTCCGCTCCCGGAGGTGGCGGCCCTTCGTGTCCGCCGGTGCTCCGGGACCCGAGCCGCCCCTTCCGATGGCCACGGCGGCGTTGATCAGGCCCACGTGGGAAAAGGCCTGGGGGAAGTTCCCCAGGGCATCCCCTGTCGCAGGATCGCTCTCCTCGCTGAAGAGACCGAGATCGTTTCCCGTATGGAGCACCTTCTCGAAGAGGGATCGAGCCTCGTCGATCCTCCCCTGGCGAGCCAGGAAGTCGGCTTCCCAGAAGGTGCAGATTCCGAAGACCCCCTCGGCGGAGTCCCGGTCTTCCTGGGGGAAACGATAGAGGAGCCCGTCCAGGCCGAGCCGGCTCCTGATCCGCTCCTGGGTGCTCCTCATCCGCGGGTGTTTGGGGTCCCGGTATCCGTACAGGCCCAGGAGAAGGAGGCTGGCGTCCGTATCGTCTCCGTCGAGGGTGGCCGTATAGGTCTCGAGACTCGAGTTCCACCCCCGGGTTTCGATCACGCTTTCGATCTCCCCTCTGAGGTGCCGGTAAGCCTCCAGGGGCACCTCCATGATCCCCGCCTCTCCCATGGTGATCAAGCTGTCGATTCCCACCCAGCACATGGCCCGGGAGAGGGTATGGTCCCGACCGCCATCCCTGAACTCCCAGATGCCCGCGTCCCGCTCCCGCCAGAGGTCGCGAATGGATTCGCCAAGTCCCTGAACCATCCGGACCTCGATGCGGTCGAGGCTTCCACCCCGTCGAACGTAGTCCGCCACGGCGGCGATGACCTCGCCGTAGACGTCCAGCTGCTGTTGCTCGGACGCCTGGTTGCCCACCCGCACGGGGCGGGACCCGCGGTATCCCTCGAGGTGTCCCAGCTCTTTTTCCTTCACGCTGGATTCCCCGTACACGTCGTAGAGGACCTGGAGCCGGGGCCAGGTGAGGCGGGTGGCCTGAAGAAGCCAGTTCAAGAAAGCTTCTCCCTCCTCGATGAGCTCGAGGTCGAAGAGGGCGCGAAGGGTCATGGAGGCGTCCCGGAGCCAGCAGTACCGGTAGTCCCAGTTGTCTCCCTTGCCGATGCGCTCGGGGAGGCTCGTCGTGGGCGCCGCGATGATCGCCCCCGAGGGCGAGTAGATCAGCAGCTTGAGCAGAAGCACACTGCGGATCACCTGATCCGGGTAAGGCCCCTCGTAGGCCAGCTGGTCAATCCAGCTCTTCCACCAGCGGATGGTCCGGGCCAGGCGGTGCTCCGCGGCGTCTCCCAGCCCTCCAACCACGGCCGGCCCGGGCTCCGACGTCAGGGAGAACCAGAGCCGGTCGCCGGACCCCAACGCACACCGGGCCCGGGCGCCAGGGCCCGATGAGGCGACGGGAAGAGGAATGTCGCTCTGCAGGGCGTAGATCTGTCCGCGTCCCTCGCAGAGGGTGGCGCCCAGAGCGGAATCGTACCAGAGGCGGGGAAGGAGCCTTCCGTAGTCGGGGCGAGGATCGAAGCTCACGTCCACCTCCACCGATCCCTCCAGGCACTCCAGGCGGCGAAGGAGCTCGTGATCGGGAAGGAGACGCTCGCGCCTCTCCCGGTGGACCTCCACGGACATGGCGTCGGTCAGACGGATCACGCCGGCGGCGGTGCGGAAGGTGGTCTCCAGGACGTTTGTCCCACTCACGTATCGGCGTGTGGCCTTCCAAGGCTCGGAAGGGCGGATGGTGAATCGGCCTCCCGCCTCGCTGTCGAGAATCGCCCCGAAGACGGATGGGCTGTCGAACCGGGGCCAGCACAGCCAGTCCACGGACCCGCTCCGGGAGACCAGAGCGGCGGACCTCCCGTCGCCGATCAGGCCATAGTCCTGAATTGGCGTATAGGCTTCGGAGTCCCGGGCCGGGGGATCGCTCATCGGGGGCCTCTCCTAAACGGGCCTCGTGACGACGCTGAAGCTCCCATCGGGCTCGAGGCGAGCCTCGAGAACCTCCTTCATGGAGGCGATCCCCTTTGCCCTTAGCTTCTCCTCGATCTCGGCCCGGGTGATGAGCTGACTCCGGGCGTTCTCGATGATGAGCTCCCCGTCCCGGATGAGAAGGGTGGGGTGTTGGCGGAGGAGCTTGCGAAGGGGAGGAACGTGGAAGGCCAGCCGATCGATGAAACGATCCCAGAAGATGATGGTGGCTCCTGAGATGAACGCGTCCCCGATGGTCCGGAAACCGCCCGTGAGTCCCTCCCTGACCGCCACCGCCAGGAGGAGAGCTACCAGCAGGTCCGAGAGTGCGAAGCCACCGAACACCCGGCGGCCGAGGAGTCTCATCACCAGGAAGAGAAACAAGTAGATCAGCGTCCCTCGCAGAATGAGCTCGAACACGGGGGCGTCGGGCAGGAAGACAGCGGGCCAGTCTGTGGGCCAAAAAGTCATGGGAGGGTCAGCCTTCAGAGGGAGGGGCCATCAAGGAAAGGCCAGGGCCTCCCAGGCACGGCGGAATTCCGCCCGGTCGATGAGTCCGTCCCGGTTCGCATCCCAGAGAAGGAAATAGCCATCGACGAACTCCTTCGGCGTGAGCTCCCGGTCCTCCCCCATGAACCTCCGGTTCCAGCCCGTCCGCTCCAGGTCTTCGTAGATCTCGTCCAGGGTGAGGACCGAGTCGCCGTCCAGGTCCCAGTCCTGGAAGGAGCCGTAGCTCAGATCGCTGGGAAACCAGTCGTCCACGGCCACGTCCCACTCGGCGAAGGATACGCGCTCGTCATCGTCCAGGTCCCACAGCTCGAAGACTCCTCGATCGAGCTCGAACGCCGTGAGCCTGGAGTCCTGGTCCTCGTCCCACCGGGCGAAGACCCCGGCTTCGTCGAACCAGTTGGAGATCTCGGCTCTGTCCAGATACCCGTCGCCGCTGGTGTCCAGAGCGTCGAAGTCAACGGTCGCGTTGCCGCAGGCAGCGGGGAGAACGCCCAGGACCAGCAGGAGCGAGAACTCCGAAATCGGTCTTCTCATGTCCGAAATTTCCCTTCTTCCGGCCAGCGGGTCTATCGAGAGGGATAGAGCCCCCCGGTAGAAATCGGGATATACATCGTCGGGCCCGGTTTGTACCACGGATCCGGTCCGCCGTGGACCCGGACCACGCAGGAGGTCCGGGGTAGGAATAACCGGGAGGAATCAAACGACACCATAGGATGACAAGTGGGACGCAACACAACGGGGAAAAGCCGGGAAGACGGGCATGATCGCCCTGAGGGCCACCACGGCCAGGGTGATCAGGGGGGCCACCACGGCCAGGGTGATCAGGGGGGCCACCACGGCCAGGGCGATCACGGTGATCACTCGTCCCACCACGCCCATATGGCCGAGGACTTCAAGCGCCGCTTCTGGGTCTCCCTGGTCCTCACCGCTCCCATCCTCGTCCTCTCTCCTCTCATTCAGCAGTTCCTCGGACTGGGAGAGGCCCTTTCCTTCTCCGGGGACCGGTACGCTCTCTTCGGCCTCTCCTCGGCCGTATTCCTTTTCGGGGGGTGGCCCTTCCTGAAGGGAGCGCTGGGGGAGGCACGGAGCGCTTCCCCCGGGATGATGCTCCTCATCGCGGTGGCCATCACCACCGCCTACGTCTACTCGGGAGCGGTGGTCCTGGGTCTTCCGGGCAAGATCTTCTTCTGGGAGCTGGCCACCCTGGTGGACGTGATGCTCCTGGGGCACTGGATCGAGATGCGCTCGGTGATGGGAGCTTCCCGGGCCGTGGAGGAACTGGCGAAGCTCCTGCCCTCCCAGGCCCACCGGAAGGGGGAAGATGGCTCTGTGGAGGACGTCCCCCTGGACCAGCTCCAGAAGGGCGACCGCGTCGTGGTGAAGCCCGGTGAGAAGATCCCGGCGGATGGGGAGGTGACGGAAGGGAGCTCGGCCGTGAACGAGGCCATGGTCACCGGAGAGTCGAAGCCCGTTGGGAAGAAGCCGGGGGACGAGGTCATCGGGGGGAGCGTGAACGGAGAAGGCTCCGTGGAGGTCGAGGTGAAGAAGCTCGGGGCCGAGTCCTTCCTCTCCCAGGTCGTGGACCTGGTTCGGGAGGCCCAGGAAAGCCGGTCCAGGACGCAGGACGTGGCGAACCGGGCGGCCATGTGGCTCACCTTGGTCGCCCTCGGAGGGGGAGTGCTCACCCTGGCGGTGTGGAAGCTGCTGGCGGGGGTGGACTTCGCCTTCGCCATGGAGCGAAGCGTCACGGTCATGGTCATCACCTGCCCCCACGCCCTCGGGTTGGCGATCCCCCTGGTGGTGGCCGTCTCCACCGCGCTGGGCGCCAAGAACGGTCTCCTGATCCGGGACAGAGCCGCCTTCGAATCGGCTCGGAACGTGGGGGCCATCCTCTTCGACAAGACCGGTACCCTGACCAAAGGGGAATTCGGGGTGACCGAGGTCGTGTCCCTCGGAGACATGGCCGAGGACGGGATCCTGGCTCTGGCGGCGGCCGTGGAAGCCAGGTCGGAGCATCCCATCGCCAAGGGCATCGCCCAGGCGGTGGACGAGGCCCAATCCGTGGAGGACTTCGAGTCGATCCCTGGGAAAGGGCGCCCTGGGGCGGGTCGAGGGCCGTGAGGTGCGGGTAGTGAGCCCGGGGTATCTCCGGGAGGAGGAGATTGGCGGGTGAAGCATGGAGCGACGAGCGCATCACGAGCCTCTCCGACGAGGGGAAGACCGTGGTCTTCGTCTTGGTGGATGGGGATCTCGTGGGGGCCGTCGCCCTGGCGGACATCATCCGCGACGAGTCCAGGGAGGCCATCCGGCAACTCAAGGAGATGGGGATCCAGCCTATGATGATCACCGGCGACAGCGAGAAAGTGGCGCGCTGGGTGGCCCGGGAGCTGGAGCTGGAAGAGTACTTCGCCGAGGTGCTCCCCAAGGAGAAGGCCGAGAAGGTGAAGGAGGTCCAGGCCAGGGGTTTGAAGGTGGCCATGACCGGGGACGGGGTGAACGACGCGCCGGCCCTGGCCCAGGCCGACGTGGGGATCGCCATGGGGGCAGGGACCGACGTGGCGGTGGAGGCCGCGGACATCGTTCTCGTCCGCTCCAACCCATCGGACGTTCGGGCCGTCGTGCAGCTCTCCCGCGCCACCTACCGGAAGATGGTCCAGAATCTGTGGTGGGCCGCCGGCTACAACATCCTTGCCATTCCCCTGGCCGCCGGTGCCCTCTTCTGGGCGGGCGTCGTTCTTGGGCCCGCGGTAGGCGCGGGCCTCATGTCTCTCAGCACGGTCATCGTGGCGGTGAATGCCCGCTTCTTGAAGCTGGAGGAGGAGAGGTGGGCGGCCGGGGTGGCCGGGCGGTCACGGCACGGGCCCCCTCACTTGCACGGCAGAAACCGGACGGTACTCTCCATCTCCTCCAGAACCTCGCCAGGACCCCGCCCACGTAATCCACATCGTCCCGAGTGGTGTCTGCCGAAAGAGAGAACCTGACCGAACAGTGGGCGTCGGACTCGCTGAGCCCCAACGCCAGCAGGGCGTGAGACGGCTCCGGGGAGCCGGCTTTGCAGGCGCTCCCCGAGGAGAGTGCGATTCCTTTCCGGTCCAGGGCGATGACCACCGACTCTCCCCGCAGCCCCGGGAGGACCATGTTCAGGGTGTTGGGGAGTCGTGCCGGTGTGGGTGCAAGGAGTCGGTGGGCGGGCGGTGTCTGGGCCGGGTCCGTTGGGCCGTTCCGCCGGGCTTCCGGCACGGCCATCCGGACGGCCCTCTCCAATCGGTCCCTGAGTCGCGCCACCTCTTCCATGGCCGGGAGCCCCCTCATTCGGGCCTGTTCGGCTGCGGCGCCGATCCCCACGATGGCCGCGACGTTCTCGGTCCCCGCCCTGAGGCCCCTTTCCTGTCTTCCTCCGTGTACGAGGGGCTCCAGCTCGACGCCCTTGCGCACGTAAAGCGCGCCGATGCCCTTGGGCCCATGGAACTTGTGGCCCGAGAGGGTCAGCAGATCCACTCCCAGCGCATCCACGTCCAACGGGATCTTTCCCGCCGCCTGGACCGCATCGGTGTGGAAGAGGGCGCCGTGTCGGTGGGCGATCTCCGCCAGAGCCCGAATGGGTTGAACCGTGCCGACCTCGTTGTTGGCGGTCATGATCGAGACCAGGCGCACGGTCTCGCCGAGGGACCGGGCTTCTTGGAGGGCCTTCTCCAGCTGTTCCGGCGATACGAAGCCCTGGCGGTCGACGGGTAGACGTGTCACCTGAAAGCCCATGCGGGCCAGAAAATGACAGGTTTCGAGGACGGCGGGGTGTTCGATGGCCGAGGTCACGATCCGTCCCGACCCGTGCAGGAAGGCCACGCCCTTCAAGGCCAGGTTGTCGGCTTCGGACCCGCCCCCGGTGAAGATCAAACGGCGCGGCTTGGCGCCGATGAGCGCGGCCACCTGCCGGCGGCCCCTTTCCACGGCCGCCGCGGCTGAGAGGCCGACGCCGTGGATGCTGGAGGGGTTCCCGTGCTCCGCCTCCAGGAACGGCAGCATGGCCTCCCGGACCTCCTTGCCCATGCGAGTGGTGGCGTTGTTGTCCAGATAGACCAGACGCGCCGGCTTCCGGCTGGGTGCGGCGGCGGAAAACTGCAGTACCGTGGGAGCACACGCCCGGCCGGCGGTGCGTTCCACCGTGCTCCGGTCGTCGGCACTCCCGTCCCCCACCTTCACCACCTCCGCCAGGAGGCACTTGTAGACGGGGAAGCCCGAGATCTCGTCCAGGTTCCCCAGGTCGGTGAGCTCGTTGACGTTCGCTCTCCGCCATGCCTCGGGACCCAGAGGTCCGCCCCCGCCCATGTCGCACTCGATGGCTCCCGGAGCGATATCGTCGGTGACGGCGGCGCGGAACCGCACCGATCCCCGGGGGGTGCGAACCTCAACCGAATCTCCGGATTGGATGGATCGCTCCGCGGCATCCCTGGGATTGATCTCCACCAGAGGCTCCGGATGGTCCCGAGCCAGGCCCTCCACGTCGTGGTGCTGGGAACGGAAGAAGCTCTGGCGCCTGGCGCCGGAATTGAAGACGAGGGGAAACTCCCGGGCAAGGTCCGGCCGAGAGAGCGGTCCCTCTACGGGCTCGGTGTACTTGGGCAGGGGTTCGTAGCCCTGCTCTTCCAGGAAGGTGGATGCGATCTCGAACTTGCCCGAGGGGGTGTCGAAGCCCGGCTCTCCGTCCGGTCGAAGCCCCCCTTTCTCCCACTTTCTGTACTCCATCATGGGGGAGGGCACCCTCACGGTTCCGCCAGCGGCCCGGACCTCCTCCAACGTATAGCCGGAGCCTTCGAGGACGTGACGAAGGAGCGCCTCCTCGGTCTGGGGGTACAGGTGGCCGTACCCGAGCCGTCGGGCGAGCTCGGCCATGATCAGGTAATCGTTGCGGGCCTCCCCCACCGGCTCCACCACCCTCTCCCGGATCCGGAAGATGGGACCGTAGGTCATGTAGGAGTTGATCTCGAACATGGTGGTCGCCGGGAGCACGTAGTCGGCATAGGCGGCATCGGCAGTGAGCTTCCGATCGATGCTGACCAACAGGTCGAGCTTGGAGAGGGTCTCCCGCCACACCGGGGTCTGGGGCCACGAGGTCAGAATGGACGCACCGTGGACGAGGAGGCCCCGGATGGGGTAGGGGTCGTCCCGGAGCACGGCGTCGACCAGGCCCAGGGCGTGGGATTCGCCCCGGTAGTGGCTGTAGACGGGGAACCTGTCCCGAGCCACTGCCCTCGCCAGGTCCGGATTGGGAAGGACCCCGGAGCGATTGATGGGGAAGTGGCTGTTGCGCACGGCCAGACCGATCCCTCCGGGAACGTCCAGATGCCCGGCGAGGGCGAAGAGGATCAGAACCGCCCTTATGGCCTGGATCCCACTGTTGGAGTACTCCAACCCCGTATACATGATGGGGGCGGCCCCTCCCGCCCCGGCGATGCGCCGGGCGAGATCCACCACTGTCCGGGCCGGAACGCCGGTCGTGGCCTCCACAACCTCGGGTCGGAAGTGCTGGAGGTAGGTGCAGAGCTCGTCGAACCCACGAGTCCACTTCCGCGCGAATGCTTCGTCGTAGAGCTCCTCCTCCACCAGCACATGAAGAAGCCCCAACGCCAGGGCGCCATCGGTTCCAGGCCGGATGGGCACCCACTCGGCCTGGGTGCGCAGGACGGTCTCGGTCCGGCGGGGGTCGATGACCACGACCTGGGCTCCCCGGCGGTGCGCGGCTTCCAGGCGATGCATGTCCAAGGGCGGGGAGTCGGTGGCCGGGTTGGCTCCCCACACGATCAGGAGGTCGGCGTTCTCCATGTCCGTGAACATGTTCACCAGCATCCTCCCCATGGTCACGTGGGGAGCGATCATGGCGAAAGACACGTAGCATAGAGCACCGACCCCCATGGTGTTGGGCGAGCCGAAGGGAAACAGGACGCTGGAGGCCGAGGAGACCTCCGCCTCTCGGGGCTGGTACACGTCGCAAAGGGAAAGCTCGAAGGCGCCCCGGCCGGTGTAGATGGACATGGCCTCGGGGCCGTGCTGTCCCCGAATCGTCTCCATGCCCTCCACGATCCCTTCGTAGGCTTCGTCCCAGCTCACCCGTTCGAACGCGTAGGTGCCCTTGGGGCCCGTCCGGCGCATGGGGTAACGGAGGCGGTCCTTCCCGTGGACAATCTCGGGAGCGTGCTGACCCCTTCGGCAGATCATGCCCAGAGGGTGCCCCGTGTCCGGTTCGACGGATACCAGCTCGTTCCCCTTCACCCCCACCTTCACCCAGCATCCAGCAGGACAGATCCCGCAGACGGCCCGCTTATGTTCCACAATGGATCCCATGGAGGTCTCGATCTCGTACGGCTTCGGTCAAGGAAGGATCTATTCGATCGGCCTGCCCGCATCGGGCGTCCCGTCCGCTGCCCTCGCCAACGCGAGAGCGAAATACTCGTTCATCGGCGTGAACCAGGCGTCGAGCTCGAACCCCGCCTCCAGGAGGAGGCGAGTGGCCGATGCCTTCGTGAACTTCCGGGAAATCTCCGTGAGGATCCTCTCTCCTCGGGGGATCTCCAGGTCCAGGTCGAATCGCTCGAGGCGCACGTGTACGGCTCGACGGGCGACGAGGTGCATCTCGATCTGACTCCGCACCGGGTCGAAGAAGGCCAGGTGCTCGAAGGCTCCGGGGTCGAAGTCCCCCTCCGCCTCCCGGTTCACGGCCCTGAGGATATTCCGGTTGAACTCCGCCGTGACTCCCCGGGAATCATTGTATGCGGCCTCGAGAACCTCCGTGGACTTCACCAGGTCCAATCCCAGGAGGATCCGGTCTCCCTCGTGGAGGCGTCTCCGGAGACGGGAAAGGAGCGCCACTCCGCCCCGGTGGGTGAAGTTCCCGATGGTGCTTCCAAGGAAGAGCGTAAGGGAGTCCCGCTCCGGGGCCACTCCCTCCAGGCTCCGGGTATAGTCGCACTGGACTCCGTGGATCTTCAACGCCGGGAACTCTCTGGACAGGGACGCCTCAGCCTGCTCCAGCGCATATCCGCTGATGTCCAGCGGCGTGTAACGGAGCCCGTGGTCCGAGCTCAGGAGTGCCCGGATGAGGCACCGGGTCTTGCGAGCCGTTCCTGCGCCCAGCTCCAACAGGTGCCGCACAGGGCCAAGGGCGGCGATGTCATGGCTCACCGACTCGAGGAGTGCCTGTTCGGTGCGTGTCGGATAATACTCCGGGAGCCCGGTGATGGCATCGAACAGCTCCGACCCCCGGTCGTCATAGAAGTACTTGCTCGGGATCGAGAGGGGACGGTTCCTCATTCCCGCCAGGAGCTGATGGTCGGAGTCCTGGGGCTGGAGCGCGCCGGGCAGACTCTGTTCTCGTCCAGGAGCTCGATGGCGTGCGGAGGAGCATGGGCTTCAAGGCTGTACCTCTCGCTGGGATGAAGGCCGGGATGCATCGGTGGAGGTCCGCCCCATTACACCCTCGGGTCGCGGGAGAGGTCCGGATCCACCCGGGCAGATTCCTCCGTCGGGCCATCCTTCGCCTTGGGGACCGGGGAGAACCCCCGTCACCAAGCGGTGTCCGGCCCCCGGAGAATACGATGCACCGATCCGGTGTACCGGATCATGGCCACAGCGGCGGGGGATTGCACCATGGTGAGGAGGGACGTTGAGATGCCGGATGCCGAGAAGTGGGATGCCGTGATCATCGGGACCGGGCAGGCGGGCAAGCCTCTGGCGGGGGCGTTGGCGGATGCCGGGTGGAAGACGGCCATTCTGGAGCGAGCCCGCGTCGGGGGTACCTGCATCCTGACGGGGTGCACTCCCACCAAGACCATGGTGGCCAGTGCCCGGGCCGCCTACCTGGCTCGCCGCGCCTCCGACTACGGCGTTCACGCCGGGGAGGTCACCGTGGAGATGGCGGCCGTACGGCGGCGCAAGCGCGACATGGTGAATGCCTGGAGCGAGGCGAACCGTCGAGCTCTCGAGGAGCATGAGAACGTGGAGCTCCTCTTTGGCGAGGCCTCCTTCCGGGGACCTCGCCTGGTTGAGGTTCGCCTCCTGGACGGAGGGACGAGGCTCCTGGAGGCCCCCCACATCTTCGTCAATGCGGGCGCTCGTCCCCGAGTCCCGGATGTTCCGGGTATCGAGAGTGTCCCGTACCTGGACTCCACGTCGATCATGGAGCTTTCCGAGGTGCCGGAACACCTGCTCATCCTCGGGGGAGGGTTCGTGGGGCTGGAGTTCAGCCAGATGTTCCGGCGGTTCGGGTCGGCGGTCACCATACTGGAAAAGGCGCCCCGCCTTGCCCCCAGGGAGGACGACGACGTGGCCGAAGCCGTCCAGGAGATCCTCGAGGAGGACGGTATCCGGTTCCGCTTCCGCGGCGAGGCCGTGTCCGTCGGTCCGGGGGCCGACGGGGGGGTGGCCCTTCGCTTCCGTATTGGGAAGGGGCCGGAACAGGTCATGGCCGGCTCCCACCTGCTGGTGGCGGCGGGCCGGGTTCCCAACACCGAAGCCCTCAACCCCGCAGCGGCAGGACTGGAACTGGACGAGCGGGGGTACATCCGCACCGACGACCGGCTGGAGACGAGCGTTCCCGGGATCTATGCCCTCGGTGACGTCAACGGTGGCCCGCCATTCACCCACATCTCGTACGACGATTTCCGGATCGTCCGGGACCGCCTCCTTGCGGGGAAGGACGCGAGCCGCTCGGGGCGTATCGCACCGTACACCCTCTTCATCGATCCCGAGCTGGGCCGGGTGGGCCTGTCGGAGGGCCAGGCCAGGGCGCAGGGGCTCGACGTGCGAGTGGCCCGCCTGCCCATGAGCCGAGTGGCTCGGGCCGCGGAGAGGGACGAGGCACGGGGCTTCATGAAGGCGGTGGTGGAGGCAGGCTCCGGCCGAATCCTGGGAGCCGCCGTTCTGGGGGTCCAGGGGGGTGAGCTGGCGGCCATGATCCAGGTGGCCATGATGGGGAAGCTTCCCTACACGGCCCTCCGGGATGCCGTCTTCACCCACCCGACGCTCTCGGAATCCCTGAACAACCTGTTCGCAGCCTTGGAGGACTGATCCTCTACGCCCCGACGAGGGGGATCCACCCGCATCTCTATCCCGGGCCCCCACCCTGGTGGATATCGTTGCTTGATTGCGCCTACTATCATCCCGGGCAACATTCAAGGTGATTATGCTGGGCACCGGTCACGATGTCGCGTGTGGGGGGGAGCCGGGCCCATCCACGGTGTGGCATTGGGTCTTTCGCAAGGGGGGGAGGCATGAGAGTCGTGACGAAACGAACCATGCTGTCGCTCTGGTCCATTCTGGCCCTCATCGGCTGCAACGGCGGGGGCACCGGACCCGGCACGAACCCTGGCGCGGAGGGGGATTTCGTCGTCTTCGCCTGGAACGATCTGGGCATGCACTGCCTCAACCCTACCTATGACAAGCTCGTGATCCTCCCTCCGTACAACAACGTCCTCGCCCAGGTGGTGCAGCGGGGCAATCCTCCTGCGATCGTGACCTCCGGCATCACGGTGGAATATCGGATCCAGAACAACACGTACTCCTATGGCAAGAGGGACTACGGACAGTTCTGGGACAATGCGGTGGTCCTGTTCGGAAACCTGTTCGGTATCAGCACCCTACCCCACGATATTGGCCTTCAAGGCAACGGGCTCTCGGGGACCATGACCCTATCCGGAGATCAGTTTGTCGCGGAGGCACTGCCCGTCACCCCGGTGGATGACGACGGAAACTGGAATCCCTACCAGGTCGGGATCATTACGGTAAAGGATCCCTCGGATGCGGTTCTGGTGGAGACCGAGGTCATGGTGCCCACCTCCGACGAGATCCATTGCGACCACTGCCATGGCACGGATGCTTTCACCGACGTCCTGACCAAGCATGATCAGGCCCACGGGACGAATCTCCTGGAATCCACTCCCGTCCTCTGTGCCGACTGCCACGGGGACCCGGCTCTGGGTCTGACGAATGTGGGCACCTCCGGGGAGTACCTATCCCACGCCATCCACGGGTTCCACGCCGACAAGGGGGCCGTCTGTTACGACTGTCACCCCGGCCCCACGACGGAGTGTTCCCGGAGCATCGCCCACACGAGCTCCGATGGGAACTGCACCACCTGTCATGGGACCATGGCGGATGTCGCCAACTCCATCGATCAGGGGAGGACCCCGTGGGCCTCGGAGCCCGCTTGCTCCGACTGTCACACCGGCGTGGAGGACGTGGCCACGGGAAACATCCTCTACCGGAACGCGGCCGGACATGGTGGGCTCTCGTGCGAGGCGTGCCACAGCAGCCCCCACGCGATGATTCCCACCAGCCAGGCCACGGACAACTACCAGGCCCTCCAGTACCAGGGTTTCACCGGGGTCGTGAAGAGCATCGGAAGCTGCGGCGTGTGTCACGCCAACTCCCGCGGTGCCGGTGTGGGTGGGGAGTTCAACGAAGTACACGGGGGGACCAATCCCGAGCGCACCAATGCCTGCCATGTATGTCACACGGCGATCAGCGCCTCGACGAGCCAGTGGCCCCACGCCTATACCTGGACCAACAGCAACCGATAGGGGTCACTCCTCCTCGGAATCCGCCACCCGGGGATCCCACCGCTCCCGGAGCTCGGCGATGTGCGCCCGGTGGGTCAGGATCACGACCTCGTCCTCCTCCTGGATGGGGGTCTCCGAGTCGGCCAGGATGAACTCGTCGCCCCGGTACAGGCAGACGACCCGGGCCTTTTCCGGGAGGTCCAGGTCGCTTACGGGGCCGGCCTCGTCCTTCCCTGCCGACATGGAGAAGTAGCGGGCGTCTCCCTTGATGAGGGTTCTGAGCTCCAGAACGTCCATTCCTTCAGCCAGGTCCCCCAGGTAGCGGCCGATGGTGCGGGCGGGCACCACGGGATCCTCGATCCCGATGGCCCCGCAGATCTCCTCGAAGCGGGGATCCTGGACGCTGGTGATGACCCTCTTGAAGCCCACGGACCGCCCCACCAGGCTCGCGAGAATGTTGTACTGGTCGTGGTCGGTGAGGCAGAAAAGGGCATCGGTGCTCTCGGGGTTCGCTTCCCTCAGCACCGAAGGATGGGTGCCGTCGCCGTGGAGGAAGCTGCAGTCCAGCTCTCCCGAGAGCCGGTCGATGGTGTCCCCGTCCTCCTCGATGACCACCACCTCGTGGCCTCGTTCTACCAGGTGGCGGACGGTCATGACGGCCTCGGGCGTGGCGCCCACGATCACGATCCTCATGAGGGGGACCTCCGTTTTCCGATCCAGGTGCGAGGGTAGAAGAGCACGAGAAGAGCGACGAACTCAAGCCTTCCGAGCAGCATGTCGGCGCACAGCACGAGCTTGAGTCCCCATGCCAGCGACGGGCCCGTGACTCCCGTGGAGAGCCCCACGGTCCCCAGGGCCGATGCCACGTCGAAGAGAGAGTCCAGCGGGGAGTGTCCGGTGGCCAGGAAGGCAAGCCAGGAAAGGGCGAGGGCCACCCCGAAGAGGACCACGATCAGGAGGGCTCCCCGGGTCTCTCCGGGGTCGCCGCCGCCGCTGGCCTCCCCCTCCTCGATGACCGCGTGGCGCGGGAGGGCGGTTCGAGCCAGGGCCAGGTGGAAGATCCGGAAGAACAGGAGGATCCTCACGAGCTTGATGCCGCCGGCGGTGGACCCGGCGCTCCCTCCCACCAGCATGGAGAGGATCAGGATCAGCTTGGGCCCATTGGCCAACTCGCCGGGCGGAGTCGTGTGGAAGCCCGTGGTGGTCTGAGCGGAGAACCCCGTGATGACCGCGTCCCCCACCTTCCGACTCCAGCCCACGGCGGGGTCCGTCCAACTCCAGCCCAGGAGGAGAAGGGAGACCGCCAGGCCGAACACCAGGAGTGCCCGTAACTGGGGGTCCCTGAGAAAGGTCCGGGGGCCGTTTCGCCAGCTCTTCCAGTAGAGAGTGAAGGGAATGGCGCCCGCGATGAAGAGAATGGTGGCTCCGGCCCTCGCCGGTCCCACGAGAGCCGCCAGACTCGCGTCGTGGGACGCGAAGCCTCCGGTGGAAACGGCGGCCATGGTGTAGACGGCCGCGTCCAGAGGACCCGCGCCCATCACCCAGAGGAGTGCCACTCCGGCAATGGTCATGGCTCCGTAGACGAGGAGGACCCGGCGGGCGTGGGCCCGGGTGCCTCCAACCAGATCCTCCTCGTTCATCTCCGCCGCCATGAGCTGCCGGGTGCCCGCTCCAGGCCGCAGCACCAGGATGGCGGAGAGGGCTACGAACCCCAGGCCCCCGTACCACTGCATCCATGCCCGCGTCAACAAGAAGGCGGCCTTCCTGCCCTCCAGGGTGGCCGTGACACTCAGCCCGGTGGTGGTGATTCCCGAGACAGCCTCGAATAGCGCGTCCGCGAACCCCAATCCAGAGGCCATGAGGGGATAGGCCATGGCCAGGGGTGCGATAAGAAAAGCCAGGGCCACCACGCTCAGCGCTTCGTTGAACTGTACGTCGTCCGGCCCCCGCATGCGGGAGAGGAGCCACCCCGCGACGCCCAGCAGGAGAGCCACGGTCGCGCTCCTCCAACCCATGGGTAGGTCCTTCAGGACCAGGGACGCCGCCGCGGACACCCCAGCGAGAATTGCGACCGCGATGAGGAGGGCGCCCAGCTGGCGGAGCAGCACACGGAGACGGACCGGATAGAGGAGGGCACCATATCGCATCAGCGGCCCTCCCCGCGTGGGGGGCTTGCCCCTCGGTTCCGAGGCGCGGCCCGAGAGTCCTCCTTGGCGTCGCACATGGCCTGTCCTACACTCTGGTTTCCGAAGTTCTCCAGGGCGCGGATCTTCCCAAGCCTCCAGCTCCCGGACCGAAGAGGGGCAAGGGACCCGGGAGGCGGCGGTAGACCCATGTCAAAGACGGCCCTGGAGAATGGCCCCGGGCAGAGATATCGTGAGGGGTCCGGGGCACACGAAGAAAGGCAGGTCCACCATGCCCAAGTCCTACGATCGGGAGCGAAGCGCACTCGTCCTGGTAGATCTCCAGCCTGATTTCATGCCCGGGGGGGCTCTTCCGGTGGAGGAGGGCGACAGACTCCTGGGTCCGATTCGCGCCCTTGTGGCGCGGGACCCGGCCGGAGTGTACGTGGCCACCCAGGACTGGCACCCGCCGGGTCACGTGTCCTTCGCCTCCAGCCACGACGGGAGGAAGCCCGGGGAGGTGATCACCCTCTACGGACACGATCAGCGCCTTTGGCCCGATCACTGCGTGCAGGGGGGCCCCGGGGCCGCACTCCACCCGGAGATGAACTGGCATCCCTTCTCGGCCATCATTCGAAAAGGAACCGATGCGGTCTCCGATTCCTACAGCGGCTTCCGCAACAACTGGGACCCGGAGGGGAAGCGGCCCAGGACAGGGTTGGAGGGATATCTCCGGAGCCGGGGGGTCGAGACGGTGATTCTCTGTGGCCTGGCCCGGGACTTCTGCGTGAAGTGGACGGCCGAGGACGCTGCGGCGGCCGGGTTTCGGACCTTGTTCCTCTGGGACCTGACCCGGTCGGTGGATCCGGAGAGCGACGGTGCGGTGCGCCGTGACCTGGCAGGACACGGCGTTCAGATCCTGGAGTCGGGAGACCTTCGACCAGGGTAGTGGGGGATCTCTACCCCTATTTCTATCGGCATCCTCCTACTCGATCCGTGGTTCGCCGGGCCTCGAGCCTGCGATGTTCAGGGATCCAATCGTCCGTGGAGGAGGAGTCGATGCCCCGAACAGAGGTGGACCTGCCTCATTCCCTGCAGCACCTGTCGATCCTCGCCGAAGACGGATCCGTGGACGAGGATCTCCTGCCGGAACTCTCCGACGAGCGCCTCCTCACGCTCTTCCGCGGCATGCTCAGGGCTCGTCGCTTCGACGAGCGCCGACTGCGCCTCCAGCGGCAAGGGCGGATCGGAACGTTCGCTCCCGGCCGAGGCCAGGAGGCCGCCCAGGTGGGAGCGGCCGCGGCGATCAGTGAGGAGGACTGGGTGGTGCCGTCGTTTCGGGAGACGGCAGTGTCCCTCTGGCGCGGGGCCTCACTCTCCGGGATTCTCCTCTTCGACGCCGGCTACAACGAGGGCGCTCGAATCCCCGGGGAGATCAACGATCTTCCCATTGCCGTCCCGGTGGCCACGCAGATTCCCCATGCCGTGGGACTGGCCCACGGCCTTCGCCTACTGCGCCGAATGAGAGGGAGCGGGGGGATCGAGGAGGGCGGCGAGCAGGAAGAGGGATCCGGCGACAAGAAGGGAGGCCCCTCGAGGGTCGTGCTCACCTTCTTCGGCGACGGGGCCACGTCGGAGGGGGACTTCCACGAGGCCCTGAACATGGCCAAGGTCCTGGACGCTCCCGTGGTCTTTGTCTGCCAGAACAACCAGTGGGCCATCTCCGTTCCCAGGGAGAAGCAGACGAGATCCAAGACCCTGGCCCAGAAGGCCTTCGCCTACGGCATGCCGGGCATCCAGGTGGACGGAAACGATGTGTTCGCCGTCCTCGTGGGGGTTCGGGAGGCCGTCGAGCGAGCCCGCTCGGGGGGAGGCCCGACCCTCGTGGAGTGTGTGACCTACCGCCTCTCCATTCACACCACCGCCGATGACCCCACCCGGTACCGGACCGACGAAGAGGTCGAAGAGTGGGAAGCTCGGGACCCTCTACAACGCTTTCAGTCCTTTCTCGAGGACCGGGGCGTCCTGGGAAAGGAGGAGTTGGAAGCGATGGAGAGCGAGATCGGGGAGGAGATCGAGGCGGCGTGGAGTGAGGTGAAGGCCGAGATGGAGGAACTGGAGGATCCGTCGGTGCTATTCGACCACCTTTTCGCGGAGATGCCTCCCTACCTGGCCGAGCAACGGAAGGCCTTTCGGGAGAGCCGGGAGAGGAAGGCCGGGACGAAGAGGGAAATGGAGGAAGAAGGAGGATCGCACCGCGACGGCGGGAGGGAGGGGGAGGGAAGGGACGATGCCTGAGCGAACCATGGTGGAGGCGTTGAACCTCGCCCTCCGGCAGGAGATGGAGAAGGACGACCGGGTCGTCCTCCTCGGGGAGGACGTGGGCGTGGACGGCGGAGTGTTCCGGGTCACCGACGGCCTCCTGGAGGCGTTCGGAGAGGATCGGGTCATGGACACGCCCCTGGCCGAGTCCGTCATCATCGGATCCTCGGTGGGGATGGCCCTGGCGGGGCTCCGGCCCGTGGCGGAGACACAGTTCTCCGGATTCAGCTACCTGGGACTCCACCAGTTGGAGTCCCACGCGGCCCGGATGCGCTGGCGCTCCAGGGGGCGCTACACCGTGCCCATGGTGCTGCGGACTCCCTATGGAGCAGGCGTCAGGGCTCTGGAGCACCACTCCGAGAGCAAAGAGGCCTACTACGCCCACACCCCGGGCCTGAAGATGGTCATCCCCTCTGGGCCCCGGAACGCCAGAGCCCTCCTGGTGAGCGCGATCCGGGATCCGGACCCCGTCGTGTTCTTCGAGTCCAAGCTCCTCTACCGGGCGTTCCGGGAGGAGGTCCCTGATGAAGAGGAGACCCTCCCCCTCGGCGAGTCCCGGGTGGTCCGTGAGGGGAAGGACGTCACGTTCATTTCCTACGGAGCCATGGTGCCCCGGACCATGGACGCCGCGGAGACCCTTTCCGCGGACAGAGGCGTCGAAGCCGAGGTCATCGACCTCCTGACCCTCTCCCCCATGGATGACCGGAGGTTCACCGAGTCGGTGCGCAAGACCGGCCGGGTCGTGGTGGTCCACGAGGCGCACAGGAGCTTCGGGGCCGGGGCCGAGATCATCGCGCGAATCAACGAGAAGGCTTTCTGGTACCTGGAGGCTCCCGTCGAGCGCGTCACCGGGTTCGACGTAGTGGTCCCCTTCTTCGCTCGGGAGAAGGCCTACCTGCCCAGCGTGGAGAGCATCGTGGAAGGGGCGCAGAGGGTCCTGGACGCGTAGCGATCCCGGGGGGCTCCCAGGGACGCCCGCGAACGGGGGAACGAGCCGACGTCGAAACCATCACCCAAGGAAAGCGCGGACCATGGCGAAAGAATTTCGCTTGCAGGATCCCGGTGAGGGCATTCACGAGGCGGAGGTGGTGGAGGTTCAGGTCGCCGCCGGCGACCAGGTCGAGGACGGGGACATCATCCTGGTGGTGGAGACGGACAAGGCGGCCGTGGAGATCCCCGCGCCCTTCACCGGGACTGTCAAGGAGGTCCGGGTGGAGGCCGACCAGGTGGTGGAAGTGGGTGACGTCCTCCTCACCTACGAGGAGGCCGCCGGGGAACAGGAGGCCGCCGAGGAAGAGAAGGTCCCCGAGGAAGAGGAGGTCGCCAGCGAGGAGGAAGAGGCCGCCGGCGAGGAGAAGGTTCCCGCAGGCGAGGACGTCGCCGGGAAGCGAGAGGCCGGAGATGAAGAGGCGGCGTCCGAGCGGGAAGAGGTGGCCCCGGGATCACGCAGGTCGCAGAGAAAGGGGGGGGCCGCGGAGGAATCCCCCGTTCCGGCCTCCCCTTCCACGAGGCGCCTCGCCCGGGAGCTGGGGGTGGACCTCCGCGAGGTTGCGGGAAGTGGCCCGGCGGGGAGGGTGACGGCTGAGGACGTCCGTGGCTTCGGAAGCGGGGACGAGGCGGCAGCGGAGACAGGTGCCGGCGAGGCAGAGGAGGCGGATGCATCCGGTGGGCCGTTCCCGTTCCGCACCCTGGTGCGCAAGGTTCCCCCGCTGCCCGACTTCTCCACTTGGGGCCCGGTCCGAAGAGAGCCCCTCCGCCGGATCCGCAGGACCGTGGCCCGGAAGATGACGCTGGCCTGGTGGGAGATTCCCCACGTGACACACGCGGACGTGGCGGACATCACCGAGCTGGAGGCCTTCCGCCGAGAGCACGAAGCCGCCGTGTCGAGGGAGGGAGGGCAGCTGACTCTGACGGTCCTCCTGGTGAAAGCGGCCGTCGCCGCTCTGAAGGAACACCCTCGCTTCAACGCATCTCTGGACGTGGCCGCCGAGGAAATCGTCTTCAAGGAGTACTGTAACGTCGGGCTGGCGGTGGACACGGAGCAGGGGCTCATCGTTCCGGTCATTCGAAACGCCGACCGAAAGTCCATCACGGAGCTGGCGGTGGAGATTCCGGAAATGGTCTCCCGGATCCGCGCCGGCGAAGCTACCCAGGACGACGTCCAGGGAGGAACCTTCACGCTGACCAATCCCGGGCCCATCGGGGGGACCTCCTTCTCGCCCATCGTGCGGCATCCGGAGGTGGCGATCCTGGGGACGGCCGCCGCCCGGCTGGAGCCCGTGGTCCAGGGAGACCTGGAGGATTACGAGATCGTTCCCCGCCTCCGGCTCCCCATGGTGCTGGCTTTCGACCACCGGGTGAACGACGGCGCCGATGCGGCCCGCTTCATGAACACGGTGGTGGAGACCTTGACCGATACCGATTCCCTCCTCCTCCACGTCTGAGGTGCGCGATGGTCATGGGCGACGTTCCGGTGGACGTCCAGGTGGCAGTGGTAGGCGGCGGCCCTGGTGGGTACGCTGCCGCCTTCCACGCTGCGGATCTTGGACTGAAGGTGGCGCTGATCACCGAGGAGCCCCGCCTGGGAGGTGTCTGCCTTCTGCGGGGCTGCATCCCCTCGAAGACGCTCCTTTCCCTGGCCGATCTGCTGCATTCGGCCCGCAAGGCGGAGGCGAAAGGGATCCGTTTCGGGGAACCGGAGATCGACCTGGAGAAGGTGAGGACCTGGAAGGAGATGGTGGTGGAGCGGCTCACCTCGGGACTGGCCCACCTCGCCGATCGCCGGTCCATCCGGGTGATCGAGGGCAGAGCCCGGTTCGCCAGCTCCAGCGAGCTCCACGTCCATGGCGGGGAAGAGGTGGAGGTGACCTTCCGGCACGCCGTAATCGCAAGTGGCTCGAGGCCCCTGACCCTCCCGGACGTGGAGTTCGGCGGGCGGATCTGGAGCTCCGCCCAAGCGCTGGAGATGAGTCAGGTTCCGCGCTCCCTCCTCGTGGTAGGAGGAGGGTACGTAGGTCTCGAGATGGGATCCGTCTACGCCTCTCTCGGGAGCGCCGTGACTCTCGTGGAAATGGAGAGCCGCCTTCTCCCGGGAGTGGACGGCGACCTGGTGAGACCCCTCTCCAAGCGGGTGGAGGAATTGTTCGAGGCCGTCCATCTGCGGCGAACGGTGGACGAAATGGAAGAGACCGAGGATGGGGTCAGAGTCTCCTTCACGGGGGAGGGGGAGCCCTCGGAGGGGACGTTCGACACGGTCCTCGTGGCGGTGGGACGGAGGCCGAACAGCGAGGACATGGAGCTGCCGGATGCCGGTGTGGAGGTGGACGACTCGGGCTTCATCATCGTGGACGAGGAGCGGCGCACGAGTGCCCAGAGCATATTCGCCGTGGGAGACGTGGTCGGGGGCAGCCTGCTGGCCCACAAGGCCATCCGGGAGGGGAGAGTGGCGGCGGAGGTGATCGCCGGCCAACCCTCGGTGTTCGATCCGCGGGCTGTTCCGGCCGTGGTGTACACCGACCCGGAGATTGCCTGGTGCGGTCTCACCGTGGAGGCGGCCGAGGAGGGGGGGCGGGAGATTGAGGTCGAGACGTTTCCCTGGCAGGCCTCGGGGCGGGCGGTCTCCATGGGAGACGGCAATGGCCTCACGAAGCTCATCCTGGATCCGGAGACGAAGCGGGTCCTGGGGATGGGCGTGGTGGGCCCCCAGGCTGAGTCTCTGGTCGCGGAAGGGGTCCTCGCCATAGAGATGGGAGCCGTGGCCCGGGACCTGGCCTGGACCATCCATCCCCACCCGACGTTGAGTGAGACCATCCAGGAGGCCGCCGAGAAGGCAGAGGGAGGCGCGACCCATGTCTGAGGGGCCGCAGAAGGAGGGATCGTCCCCCGGCGCGGCATGTCCACGAGCCATGGCGGTGTAGCGCATGCCCGAGCTCCCCGATGTGCAGGTCTTCAAGGAATACCTGGACGCTACCTCCCTCCACCAAACCATCGTTGACGTACATCTCGCCGACGCCGAGGAGATCCTGGACGGGGTCAGCGGCCGGACACTGCGGCGGCATCTCAAGAACAACCTCTTCCGATCCACCCGGCGTCGCGGAAAGCACCTGTTCGTGGGGCTCGATGCAGGCGGGTGGCTGCATCTGCATTTCGGAATGACCGGCTCTCTCCGCTATTTCAAGTCCGCGTCCACAGAGGTTCCAGAGTACGCCAAGCTCCGGACCGAGTTCGGAAACGGGTTCCAACTCGCTTACCTGAACCCGAGGAAGCTGGGCGCCCTGGGCCTGGTGGAAGACGTGGACGGCTGGATCGAGGAAGCCGGACTGGGCCCGGATGCCCTGGGCCTGGACCGGGGCGAGCTGGGGCGGATTCTCGATGGGCGCCGAGGGACCATCAAGAGCGCCCTCATGAATCAGGATCTCCTGGCGGGCCTGGGCAACATCTACACCGACGAAATCCTCTTCCACGCGGGGATCCATCCTCGGGCGGAGGCCGGGGCTCTGGGCTTCGATCAGGTCAAGGCCCTCCACAAGGCGCTGGTTTCGGTGCTCCACAGGGCCATCGAAGGCCGGGTCCAGTCCTTCCCCCGGAGCTTCCTGATCCGCCGACGGGAGGAGGGGGCCAATTGCCCTCGATGCGATGGACACATACGGAAGACGACCGTTTCCGGTCGCCCCACCTACTACTGCGATGGACACCAGGGAGCTGGGGATTGAGGCGTGGGGGGGGCACGGGCCGAGAGAGGGGTCGGCAACTTCTATCCCCATTTCTATCCCTTCTCTCCAACCCGATGCGTAGCCCCGGCCCCCGGTTCTTCGCTCTGTTAAACGTCCACTGACATTCCACGCGCCCGGGGGGCCTGTATCCGTGCGATTTCGGACCGCGGGCGTGGGCATCTCGACCACCGGGAAGGAGCGGAGGCGGGCGCGGGAGGCGGCGGGCACTCGACGGCCATGACGACTCGCAGCGCCCTGTCGGCCGCGGGAAGGAGGGATCGATGCAGGTCAAGGATCTGGCTCGCAGGAACTGCAGGACGTTCGAGGGTGGCGAGCCTCCCCTCGGGGAGGACGAGGTGGCCGAGCTGAAGGCGGAGCTCGGTGGAGGCTGGGATGTCGTCGAGGGGAGTCGCCTGGAGAAGGAGTACACCTTCGATGACTTCCGCCAGGCGCTGGATTTCACCAATGCGGTGGGGGAAATCGCCGAGGAGCAGGACCACCACCCGGACATCCAGCTGGGGTGGGGGAGGGTACGACTCTCTCTCCGGACGCACAAAATCGACGGCCTGAGTGAAAACGACTTCATCCTCGCGGCGAAGGCCGACGAGGCCCTTCACAGCGCCTGAACCCATGCGTGTGCGCCATGCGTGATTCTCGAGGGACGGGAGACCCTTCCTGGCCTCGGGCCGGCATCATGGAGGTTCGAGGGGGGGAGGAGAGGCGATCTTGATTCTCTGGCCCTTGCTCCTGTACGCCGGTCTCGTGGTCTTCCTCGTGGGGGCGATGCTCCTCCTCTCCAACCTCCTGGGCGAGAGGCATGCGGGCGGGGACAAGGAAGCCCCCTACGAGTCCGGAATTCCGCCTACGGGATCAGCTCGCATTCCGTACAGCGCCCAGTTCTACCTGGTGGCCGTCTTCTTCGTGGTCTTCGATCTCGAGGCGGCCTTTCTTTTCGCCTGGGCCGTGGCGGCCTCCGACGTAGGCTGGACGGGGTACGCGGAGGCAGTGGTTTTCGTCGGGGTCCTCCTGGCCGCGCTGGTCTATCTGTGGCGGGATGGGGCGCTGGACTGGGGCACCTCGTTCAGGCTTGTGGGGAGGCGGGCTCGGGAGGTGGAGCTCGGGGAAGGGAGCGATCCATGGATTGGTGGCTGACGCGCCCCGGGGAAACCGGGACCCCCCATTCCGTTCCGGCCACAGACTCCGGGGTGGCCGAGTCCATTCGGAAGACGCTTCTCCTGGCGAAGCTGGAGGACCTGGTCGCCTGGAGTCGGAAGAACTCCCTATGGCCGTTCAACTTCGGGCTCTCCTGCTGCTACGTGGAGATGGCCACGAGCCTTACCTCCAAGTATGACATCTCCCGGTTCGGATCCGAGGTCATCCGGGGGACCCCCCGGGAAGCGGACGTGATGGTCATCGCCGGGACGGTCTTCCTGAAGATGGCTCCCGTCATCCAACGCCTCTGGGAGCAGATGATGGAGCCGCGCTGGGTCATCTCCATGGGTTCCTGCGCCAATTCGGGGGGAATGTACGACATCTACAGCGTCGTTCAGGGTGTCGACAGCTTCCTCCCGGTGGACGTGTACGTCCCCGGGTGCCCGCCCCAGCCCAACGCCTTCACCGAGGGGCTCCTCCTCCTCCGGGAGGCCGTGGGGAGGGAGCGGCGGCCGCTGGGGTGGTGGGTTCGGGACGGCCAAATTCGGAAGGGACCGCGCCCCCCGGCGAATCGTGATCAAAGACGGGATGCGCGGGTCCGGGCGACCACGCTACGGACACCGGATAGCGTATGAGCGGAGAGCACGCGCCGAGAGACCCGGCGGGGAACCGGGGCGGTCCGGGGTCGGGCAGGGTCCTGGAGGAGATCCGCAGGGCCTGTCCCGGGACCGATCCCACGATCCAGCCGACGGCCGACGAGGTCCCTACGCTCTGGGTCGAGGCTGACCAGCTCCTGTCGGTCCTGCGGTACCTGAAGGAGGAGGCGCCCGAGCCCTACGGAATGCTCTACGACCTCACCGCCATCGACGAGCGCCACCGGAGTCACCGGCAGGGGCAGCCCCAGAGCGATTTCAGCGTCGTCTACCATCTCCTCTCCTTCGGCCGGAACGCGGATCTGCGGCTCAAGGTGGGGCTCCGGAATCCGGATCCGAGCCTTCCCAGCGTCACCCCAGTATGGCCCGCGGCCAACTGGTACGAGCGGGAGGTCTGGGACATGTTCGGCATCTCGTTCCCAGGCCACCCCCACCTGGAGAGAATCCTCCTCCCCCGTACCTGGAAGGGCCACGCACTCAGGAAGGATCACCCGGCCAGGGCCACGGAGATGGGCCCCTTCGAGCTCACCCCCGAGCGCCGAAGAGAGGACGATGAGGCTCTCGAGTTCCGCCCGGAGGATTGGGGGATGTCTCGGACTCACGGGGACACGGAGTTTCTCTTTCTCAACGTCGGTCCGCAGCACCCGGGCACCCACGGTGTCCTGCGGGTGGTGCTCCAGCTCGATGGGGAGAAGATCGTGGACGCGGTGCCGGACATCGGCTTCCACCACCGGGGAGCGGAGAAGATGGGGGAGCGCCAGAGCTGGCACACCTTCATTCCCTATACGGACCGCGTGGATTACCTGGGCGGGGTCATGAACAACCTGCCCTACGTTCTGGCCGTGGAGAAGCTGGCGGGCATCCAGGTCCCGGACCGGGTGAAGACGATCCGGGTCATGATGTGCGAGTTGTTCCGGATCTCCAGTCACCTGGTCTGGTACGGGACCTTCGCCCAGGATGTCGGGGCCCTCTCCCCGGTCTTCTACATGTTCACGGACCGGGAGAAGCTCTTCGAGATCGTGGAGGCAGTGTGTGGGGATCGCATGCATCCGAACTGGTTCCGGATCGGCGGGGTCGCTCAAGACCTTCCCCAGGGGTGGGAGCGGCTGGTGAGGGATTTTCTGGACTACTTCCTCCCCCGCTTGAAAGAATACGACCGGATGGTGATGCGCAACGCCATCTTCAGGGCCCGGACGAAGGGGATCGGCGCCTATGACACGGCCACCGCCATCGAGTGGGGCGTGACCGGCCCGGGCCTCAGGGCCACCGGAATGGAGTGGGATTTCCGGAAGGCACGCCCCTACAGCGGGTACGAGGGATTCGAGTTCGAGATTCCCACGGCCCCGGGTGGGGACTGTTTCGACCGGGCCGTGGTTCGGGTGGAGGAGATGCGCCAGAGCGTCCGGATCCTCCGGCAGTGTGTGGAAAACATGCCTTCGGGGCCCTACAAGGCCGACCACCCCCTCACCACCCCGCCCAGGAAGGAGCGAACGATGCACGACATCGAGACGCTCATCAACCACTTCCTCGGCGTGAGCTGGGGGCCTGTGATACCGGCCGGCGAGGCATTCCAGGGGATCGAAGCCACCAAGGGCAACAACGGCTACTACCTGGTGAGTGACGGGGGAATCCACTCTTACCGTACCCGCATCCGATCGCCCTCCTTTCCCCATATGCAGATGCTTCCCCTCATGAGTCGTGGCCTCATGGTTCCGGACCTCCTGGCCATCCTGGGCTCCATCGACTTCGTGCTCGCGGACGTGGACCGATGAGGAAGGCCCCAAAGGAGGCGATGTGCTGAGACCGGAGGAGATTCAGGAGCTCGAGAGGGAGCTGGAGGCCATGCCGCGAAAGGATGCGGCGTGCATCGAGGCGTTGAAGGTAGTGCAGCGGCACCGGGGATGGGTGACGGACGAGGGGGTCCGGGACGTGGCCGAGTTCCTGGAGATGGATCCTGCCCACGTGGACAGTGTCGCGACCTTCTACAGCCTCATCTTCCGTCGGCCCGTGGGCCGGCACGTGATCCTGGTGTGCGATAGCGTGAGCTGCTGGATCCTCGGGTACGAATCGCTGAGGAGCCGCCTGGAGGAGGTGCTGGGCATCGAGCTGGGGGAGACCACACCGGACGACCGCTTCACCCTGTTGCCCATCCCCTGCCTCGGGGACTGCGACCACGCCCCGGCCCTCATGGTGGACTCCGATCTCCACCACGACCTGAGTCCCGACGACCTGCCCGCTCTCCTGGAGGGGTACGAATGAGCTCCGAGCGACCCCTCACCGAACGGATCCGACCGGACCGGAAGCCCCTGACCCTCGCGGAATACGAGGCGCATGGAGGCTACGAAGCGGTCCGCAAGGCCGTGGGTAAGATGGCCCCTGCGGACGTGCAGCAGGCGGTAACGGATGCCAACCTCCGGGGTCGGGGCGGAGCCGGGTTCCCCACGGGAAAGAAGTGGAGCTTCGTGCCCATGGGCGACGACGCTCCACGTCCCA
Organism: uncultured Gemmatimonadales bacterium; assembly: GCA_963751255.1. GTDB lineage: Bacteria > Gemmatimonadota > Gemmatimonadetes > Longimicrobiales > Gaopeijiaceae > CAVVTW01. The sequence continues at coordinate 169,048 of CAVVTW010000012.1, forward strand.
AGTACTTCGTCTGCAACGCCGACGAGATGGAGCCCGGGACCTTCAAGGATCGCCTCCTCATGGAGGGCGATCCCCACCTCCTGGTGGAGGCCATGATTCTGGCCTCCTGGGCGATCCAGGCCGACGTGGGGTGGATCTTCCTTCGCTGGGCTTACAAGACCTCCGAACGGGCCATGCGCAAGGCCATCGCGGAGGCGTACGAGGCCGGGTACCTGGGCTCGAACATCCTGGACTCGGGGTGGGGACTGGAGATGCACGTCCACGTGTCTGCAGGCCGGTACATGTGTGGGGAGGAGACGGGCCTCCTGAATGCCCTCGAGGGGAAGCGGGCTACTCCCCGATCCAAGCCGCCCTATCCTCAGGTCTCGGGGCTCTTCGGCAAGCCGACCGTCGTGAACAACGTGGAGACCTTGTGCTGCGTTCCCTCCATCGTGAACCGCGGGGGGGAGTGGTTCCGGGGCCTCGGGCTCACGGAGGACGGCGGCACGAAGCTCTACGGTGCCAGCGGCAAGGTGAAGCGCCCCGGCCTCTGGGAGCTCCCCATGGGTACGACCCTCCGGGAGGTCCTGGAGGAGCACGCCGGCGGCATGAGAGACGGCCTCCGATTCCGGGGGGCTCTGCCTGGGGGAGCCTCCACCGACTTCATGGTGGAGGAGCACCTGGACGTGCCCCTGGACTTCGATCACCCCACGGAGGTGGGCAGCCGCCTGGGGACGGGCACGATCATCGTCCTGGACGACAAGACGTGTCCCGTGGGAATGCTGCGGAGCCTCCAGGCCTTTTTCGCCCAGGAGTCCTGCGGGTGGTGCACCCCGTGCCGGGAGGGCTTGCCCTGGGTGCACCGCCTCCTGGACGCGATGGAGACGGGTAGGGGCCAGAGGGGGGACCTGGAGCTCCTGGACCACCACTGCCAGCTCCTGGGACCACCCGGACAGACCTTCTGCGCCCTGGCTCCCGGGGCCATCGAGCCCCTTCAGAGCGCCTTGAAGTACTTCCGGCAGGACTTCCAACGTCACCTGGACGAGGGGCGCTGCCCATGGAGAGACAGGAGATGAGGACCATCTGATGGCCAAGATCTGGATCGACGGGCGGGAGCACGAGGCGGAGCCTTCCAGGAACGTGCTGGAGGTCGCGCTCTCCCTGGGGTACGACCTCCCCTACTTCTGTTGGCACCCGTCATTGGGCTCGGTGGGGGCCTGCCGTCAGTGTGCGGTGATCCAGTACAAGGACGAGGATGACGACGAGGGGAAGCTGGTGATGGCTTGCATGACGTCGGCCGCGGACGGCACCCGTGTCTCCATCGAAGCGCCCCGGGCTCGGGAATTTCGGGCGTCGGTCATCGAATGGCTCATGGTGAACCATCCCCACGACTGTCCTGTCTGTGACGAGGGCGGAGAGTGCCATCTCCAGGACATGACCGTCATGACCGGCCACAACTACCGGCGATTCCGTTTTCCCAAGCGCACGTACCGAAATCAGGACCTGGGGCCCTTCATCAACCACGAGATGAACCGGTGCATCCAGTGCTACCGCTGCGTCCGGTTCTACAACGAGTACGCGGGGGGCACCGATCTCCGGGCCTTCGCGGCACACGACCACGTCTACTTCGGACGCCACGAAGACGGCCCGCTGGAGAGCGAGTTCTCCGGGAACCTGGTGGAGATCTGCCCCACGGGCGTGTTCACGGACCGGACCCTGAAGCACCATTACACCCGAAAATGGGATCTCCAGACCGCCCCCTCGATCTGCCACCACTGCTCCCTGGGGTGCAACACGATCCCCGGCGAACGCTACGGCACGCTCCGGCGAATCCGTGCCCGCTACAACGGTGAGGTCAACGGGTACTTCCTCTGCGACCGGGGACGCTACGGCTACGAGTTCGTCAACCATGAGCGCAGGCTTCGCCACGCCGTGAAGCCCCGCGGGAGCGAGGGCTCGGCCACCGCCCTGACGCCGGTGGATGCGGCCGCGGAGCTGGGGTTTCGCCTGTCGGGTCGGGGATCGGTCCTGGGGATCGGTTCCCCCCGGGCGTCGGTGGAAGCCAACTTCGTCCTTCGCACCGCGGTGGGGGAGGGATCCTTCTATCGAGGTGAGAGCGCCGAAGACGCGCTCCTGGCCGACAAGGTCCTGTCCCTCCTCTGTTCCGGCGGAGCCCGGAGCGCCTCGCTGAGCGAGGTAGAGAACGCCGACGCGGTCCTCGTCCTTGGAGAGGATGCCACCAACACCGCTCCCATGCTCGCCCTGGCTCTCCGTCAGGCGGTGCGAACGCGGCCCCTGAGCAGGATCCGGGAGGATGGCGTCGTCCCCGCCTGGCACGATCTGGCCGTCCGGGAGGCCATTCAGGACACGATGGGCCCCCTTTTCATGGCCACTCCCACCCCCACCAAGCTGGACGCCGTGTCCCGGACCTGCTTCCGCGGGGCTCCCGAGGACATCGCCCGGCTGGGCCGGGCCGTGGCCAGGGAGCTGGACGCCGGCGCCGAGAGGGTTCCGGACCTCGACGAAGGGATGCAGACCCTCGCCCGGGAAATCGCCGAGGCTCTGGGCGAGGCCGAGCGCCCTCTGGTGGTCTCCGGGACCAGCCTGAAATCGGAGGCCGTCCTGGACGCCGCCGCTGCGGTCGCGGACGCCCTGGTCGCCTCCACGGGGGGCCGGGGCCAGGTCTTCCTCGTCCTTCCCGAGTGCAACACCCTCGGATCCGCTCTCCTGGGGGGGGCGACCCTGGACGAGGCGTTCCGTCGGGTGGAAAAGGACGGTGTGGAGGCGGTGGTGATCCTGGAAAACGACCTCTTCCGGAGGGCCCCCCGGGACGAGGTGGAGCGGTTCCTGGATGCCGCCCCCTTCATCATCGTCCTGGACGGCCTCGCCCACGAAACGGGGGAGCGTGCCGACCTGGTTCTCCCGGCGGCGACCTTTGCCGAAGGGGACGGCACCCTCGTCAGCAACGAAGGCAGAGCCCAGCGCTATTTCAGGGTCTTCGTGCCCGAGGAAGGGGACGTGCGGGAGAGCTGGCGGTGGATGGTGGCGGGCGCCAACGCGGTGGGATTCGACGCGGGCGATGCCCGGGAGCTCATCCATTGGAAGAGTCTGGGCCAGGTCCACGACTCGCTGGCCCGGATCCTTCCCGCCATGGCTCCCATTGTGGGTGCGTCTCCGGATCCGGGCTTCAGGGTCGGGGGAGCCCGGGTACCCAGGGAGCCCCACCGGTACAGCGGCCGCACCGCCATGCGGGCGGAACGACACATCCATGAGCCGCCCCCACCGGACGACCCCGACTCTCCGCTCTCCTTCTCCATGGAGGGATACCAGGGGGAACCTCCGCCCCAGCTTGCCGCCCACTTCTGGTCACCCGGTTGGAATTCCATCCAGGCGCTCAACCGGTTCCAGGAAGAAGTCGGCGGTCCCCTTCGTGGCGGCGATCCCGGAGTGCGCCTCCTGGAGCCTTCGGGGGAGGGCGCCTTCCATCTTCGGGGCGAAGCCCCTGCTCCCTTCCGGGCCCGACACCGGGAGAAGGTCCCGGAGCAGGAGTGGCGGGCGATTCCCCTGTACCACTGCTTCGGCTCGGAGGAGCTGAGCGTGCTGTCGAAGGGAGTGGCCGAGCACACGCCGCCCCCCTACGTGGCCCTCTCTTCCGCCGACGCCGACTCCCTGGGGGTGGAGGCGGGAGGCACGATCGTGGCGGAGCTGCGGGATGGAGAGCGGAGTCTCCCGGTCCGGATTCTCTCGGGGCTCCCCTCGGGCTGCGCCGGGGTGCCGGTGGGTCTTCCGGGACTCCCTCGGGGAGCAGGAGCCGAGTGGATCCGCATTCGTCGGGAGGGCGCGGGAGGGAAGGAGGAAGCAGGGTGAGCCTGTGGCTCTTTCTAGTGCTGAACGTGGTGGGGGTCCTGGCGGTGGCCCTCAGCCTCGCCGCAGGGCTCATCTGGGTGGAGCGGCGGCTGTTGGCCCTCTGGCAGGATCGCCTCGGCCCGAACCGCGTGGGTCCCTTGGGGCTTCTCCAGCCCATGGCCGACGCCATCAAGCTCTTCTTCAAGGAAGATTGGGTTCCCCCGGGTGCCGACCGGTGGATCTTCATCGTGGCCCCCGGCATTGTCATCGCCACCGTCCTCATGAGCTTCGCAGTAGTGCCGGTGACGCCGGTGATCGGGGTGGTGGACCTCAACGTGGGGCTTCTCTTCTTCCTGGCCATGTCCTCCCTGGGGGCGTACAGCGTGGTTCTCGGAGGGTGGTCTTCCAACAGCAAGTACTCCCTGCTGGGGGGCCTGAGGGCGGCCGCGCAGATGCTCTCCTACGAGGTCTTCATGGGCCTGTCCCTCATGGGAGTGGTCCTCCTGACGGGGAGCTTCAGCCTGCGGGACATCGTGGAAGCGCAGGGGGGACTCTGGTTCGTGGTGCCCCAGTTCGTCGGCTTCGTCGTCTTCACCATCGCCGGCCTCGCCGAGACCCACCGCCTTCCCTTCGACCTCCCGGAGGCCGAGGCGGAGCTGGTGGCGGGCTATCACTCGGAATATTCGAGCATGAAGTTCGGGATGTTCTTCGTGGGGGAGTACCTGGGGATCGTCCTCATCTCCTCGTTCCTCACCGTGCTCTTCCTGGGAGGCTGGAACGGTCCCTGGCTTCCGGGCATCGTGTGGTTCTTCCTCAAGGTCTCGCTCTTCATCGGCTTCTTCATCCTGATGCGGGCGGCTCTGCCTCGTCCCCGGTTCGACCAGCTCATGGCGTGGGGGTGGAAGGGGCTCCTCCCCCTCTCCCTACTGAATCTCCTGGTCACCGGCGCCATCGTCCTGGCGAGAGGGGGGTAGGCCGGACATGCTGAGCATTCTCCGAACCATCTGGGAGGTCTTCAAGCACCTCTTCCGGCGGACCGTCACCGTCGAGTACCCCGAGGAGAAGCCCTATCTGCCTCCCCGGTACAGGGGGCGGATCATCCTCTCCCGGGACCCGGACGGAATGGAGAGGTGCGTGGCCTGCTACCTGTGTGCCGCCGCCTGCCCGGTGGACTGCATCGCCCTCCAGGCCACCGAGGACGAGCACGGACGGCGTTACCCGGAGTTCTTCAGGATCAACTTCTCCCGGTGCATCTTTTGCGGTCTCTGCGAAGAGGCGTGCCCCACCTACGCCATCCAGCTTACGCCCGATTACGAGATGGCGGAGCACCAACGTCCCCATCTGGTCTATGAGAAGGAGGACCTCACCATCTCCGGACCCGGGAAATATCCCGGATACAACTTCTACCGGGTGGCGGGGCTGGCCATCGGCGGGAAGGACAAGGGAGAGGCGGAGGGGGAGGGCCCCCCGGTGGATCCAAGGAGGCTTCTGCCGTGACCACTCTCTTCTACCTCGCGGCCGGTGTGAGCCTGGTGGCCACCGCCATGGCGCTGACTCGAGCCCACGCCATTCACGCCCTTCTCTATTTCGTCGTGTCGGTGTTCTCCACGGCGGTGATCTTCTTCCTCCTGGGCGCCCCTTTTGCCGCCGCCCTGGAGGTCATCATCTACGCCGGGGCCATCATGGTCCTGTTCGTGTTCGTGGTGATGCTCCTCAACCTGGCGCCGGGCCTGTCGGGAAGCGGAGTCTCGCTTCGCGCGCCGAGGGTATGGGCAGGCCCCGCACTCCTCTCCCTGCTCCTCCTGGCCGAGATGGTTTGGGTGCTGGTTCAGCCCGTCTCGGGCCTCGGTACCGCGGTTGAACCCAGGGTGACCGGCGGGGTGCTCTTCGGCTCGTATCTCGTGGGGGTCGAGCTGGCCTCGCTCCTCCTTCTGGCGGGGTTGGTGGCGGCGTACCACCTGGCCCGCCGGGGCCCGGTCCGGAAGGGGGGGAGAGGATGAACGGTCTCCCCCTCTCTCCGGTGCTCCTCCTGGCCGGGCTGCTGTTCGCGCTGGGGGTGGGAGGTCTTCTCTTGCGACGAAGTCTCCTGTTCATCCTCATCGCCATCGAGGTCATGCTGAACGCCGCGGGCCTGGCGTTCGTGGCTGCCGGTGCGCGGTGGGGGGAAGCGGATGGACAGATCATGCTCCTGTTCATCTTGACCATGGCGGCTTCGGAGGTGGCCGTTGGGCTGGCCCTGGTCCTCCTCCTCCATCGGCGCAAGGGGACCTTGGACGCCGACGTCGTCAGCGAGCTGAAAGGGTAGAGGCCCCATGATCTCCTTGCTGTGGCTGGTGCCGGCACTGCCTCTCGCGGGCTTCGTGCTCCTGGCCCTCTTCGGGAGATTCCTCCGGCGGGGCGGCGCGGCCTGGGTGGGGGTGGGCTCGGTGGGGGTCTCCTTCGCCGTGGCGCTCGTGATCCTCGCGGGGCATCTCCGCGGGGCCCTTGGACCCGAGCCAGCGGTTCAGGTCCTGTGGCGATGGATCGACGTGCCCGGATTCACCTCCCAACTCTCCCTTTCCCTGGACACGCTCTCCCTGGTCATGATTCTGGTGGTCACGGGAGTGGGCTTCCTGATCCACCTCTACTCCGCCGAGTACATGGAGGAGGACGACGGGTACTCCCGGTTCTTCGCCTACATGAACCTCTTCGTGGGGTCCATGCTGGTCCTGGTGCTGGCCGGAGACCTTCTGGTCCTCTACATGGGATGGGAGGGCGTAGGTCTCTGCTCCTACCTTCTCATCGGGTTCTGGTACCGGGAGCCTGGGAACGGCGCGGCCGCCCGTAAGGCGTTCGTCGTCACCAGGGTGGGAGACGCCGCCCTGGCCGTGGGTCTCTTCCTGATCCTCTCCCGCCTGGGCACCCTGGACATCGCCGCCGCCATGGGGGCCGCGCCGAACCAGTGGCCGATGGGATCGGGCCTTGCCATGGCCACCGCCGCCCTCCTCCTGGGTGGCGCCGTGGGAAAGTCGGCTCAGCTTCCCCTCCAGACCTGGCTCCCCGACGCCATGGCCGGCCCCACGCCGGTGTCGGCGCTGATCCATGCCGCCACCATGGTCACCGCCGGTGTGTATCTCATCGCCCGGACCCACGCGGTCTTCCTGCTGGCCCCGCCGGTCATGCTGGCGGTGGCGGTGGTGGGCGCGCTGACCCTCCTCCTGGCGGGGTTCAGCGCCTTGTTTCAGCGAGACATCAAGCGGATCCTGGCCTACTCCACCATCAGCCAGATCGGGTACATGTTCCTGGCCCTTGGCGTCGGCGCGTGGTCGGCGGCGGTGTTCCACCTCATGACCCATGCCTTCTTCAAGGCGCTGCTCTTTCTGGGTGCCGGGGCCGTGATCATCGCTCTGGACGAGGAGCATGACATCTTCAAGATGGGGGCGCTGCGTCGAAAGCTCCCGGTGACCTTCTGGACCTTCCTGGCCGCATCCCTCTCCCTGGCCGCCTTTCCTCTGGTCACGGCAGGCTTCTACAGCAAGGAGAAGATCCTGTGGGCGGCGTGGAGCTCGCCTTACGGGAGCCCCCTCCTCTGGGCTGCGGGCTGCCTGGGCGCGCTCCTCACCTCGCTCTACATCTTCCGCCTGGTCTTCGTGGTCTTCTTCGGGGAGAAGGGACCGGAGATCGACCGCTCGCCGCGGTTTCGGATCCGGGCTCCGTTGGTGGTGCTCGGAGTCCTGGCCCTCGTCGGTGGATTCTTGGAGACCCCCGGGGACCTGGGCGGCGTGATGATCTTCTCACACTTCCTGTCGTCCGCACTGCCGGCGACTGCGGCGGCGGGGGCGACGGAGGGGTCGGCCCTCGAGCTGGGGCTCCAGGCCGCCGCCGTTCTGGCCTCTCTCCTGGGCATCGCGCTGGCCTGGTGGTGGTACCGGGTGCCGGCGAGGGCCCCGGGCGAGGTAGTGGAGCTGCGGTGGGTACCGCCATGGTTGAGGCGCTACTGGTTCGCGGGGTGGGGGTTCGATGCTCTGTATGACGCTCTGGTGGTTCGCCCCTACGTCTTTCTGGCCCGGGTGGGAAGGGGCGACGTCGTGGACAAGGTCTACCAGGGTATCGCCATCCTCACCCGTGCGGGGCACCGAGCCGTGAGCCGGACCCAGACTGGCCGGGTGCGGTGGTATGCCCGGGGGGTGGTGGCCGGGGCAGTGCTCCTCCTGGGATGGGTGATTCTATCATGATCCTGGTCTGGCTCGTGGGTAGTCTGCTGGTGGGCGGACTGGTGGCCTGGGCGTTGGGGCGCGCTCGCCCGGCCCTGGCCCGGTGGATCGCCCTGCTCGTGCTCCTCGCCGACCTCGTGGTGGCGCTGGTCCTATGGGTGTCGGCCCGGGGCGGGGAGGCCTTTGCCACAGGGAGTCTGCCCGGTCTCGGCGGGGGCATGGGAGGTGGGCGAGTGAGCCTGGAGCCCGCCGCCTGGATGGCGCAGTTCCGGGCTCCGTGGATTCCGGGCCTGGGCATCAGCATTCACCTGGCGGTGGATGGGCTGGGCCTGCTCCTCATCGTCCTGACCCTGGTGCTGGGAGCCCTCTCGGTCCTCTGCTCCTGGAGCGAGATCCAGGATCGGGTGGGGCTCTATCACATGAACCTCCTGTGGGTCCTGGGTGGGGTGGTGGGAGTGTTCTCGGCCATGGACCTGTTCCTCTTCTACTTCTTCTGGGAGCTCATGCTCATCCCCATGTACCTCCTCATCGCCATATGGGGACATGAGGATCGACTGAGAGCCTCCGTGAAGTTCTTCCTGTTCACCCAGGGGGGCGGGCTACTGATGCTCCTGGCCATTCTGGGCCTGAGCTTCCTCCATTACCGGAACACCGGCGCGCTGAGCTTCGACTACGGGGAGCTCCTGGGCACGGCCATGTCCCCCACCGTGGCCTTCCTGCTCATGCTCGGGTTCTTCGTCGGCTTCGCCGTCAAGCTGCCCATGTTCGGGCTCCACTCCTGGCTCCCCGATGCCCATACCGAGGCACCCACCGCGGGAAGCGTGATTCTCGCCGGGCTCCTGCTCAAGACCGGAGCGTACGGGCTGCTGCGCTTTGCGCTGCCCCTCTTCCCCGATGCCTCCAGGGCCTTCGCGCCCGTGGCCATGATCCTGGGAACGGCGGGCATCCTCTATGGAGCCCTCCTGGCCTTCTCCCAGGCCGATCTGAAACGGCTGGTGGCGTACACGAGTGTCAGTCACCTCGGATTCGTCCTGGTTGGGATCTACGCCATGAACGGGCTGGCCGTGGAGGGAGCGGTGCTCCAGATGGTAGCCCACGGCCTCAGCACGGGAGGACTCTTCATCGTCGTGGGGATTCTCCAGGAACGGCTCCACACGAGGGACATGGCACGGATGGGAGGGTTCTGGGACCCCATGCCCCGCTTGGGCGGTCTGGCTCTGCTCCTCGCCATGGCCTCCCTCGGGCTCCCGGGGCTGGCGAACTTCGTGGCCGAATTCCTGGTGCTGGCTGGAACCTGGCAGACCCTTCCCGTGATCGCCGCCGTGGCGGTGACGGGCCTGGTGGCCGCCGCGATCTATTCCCTCAGGATCGTGCAGCAGGTATTTCACGGTCCCCGGACCGAGGGTGCCCAACCCGCCGACCTGGGGCGGCGTGAGGTCGCCTCCCTGGCGGTGGTGGCGGGGCTCCTCGTCTGGATCGGCCTCTATCCCCGGCCCGTGCTCGATGCGGTGTGGGTGGCGGTTCAGGCGGTGGGAGGAGGGGCCTCATGAATGGCACGGATCTGCTGGCCATTCTCCCTCTCCTCTGGGTCGCCGGCGCGGGGGTGGTTCTCCTTCCGCTGGCTGCCTTCCGGCGGAGCGGGGGCCTGGCGCTGGGTGTGGTCCTGGTGGGTCTGGCTGGTGGTTTGGTGTCGCTCTTCCTGGCTGCCGGCGTGGCTCCCAGGAGTGTCACCTCGCTCCTGGTAATCGACCGCTTCGCCCTCTTCTTCCAGGGGCTGTTCATGGTAGCGGCGGCCGCCGTGGCCGTTCTCGCCCGGGATTACCTGGAGCGGCTGGGCGTGATCCGCGTCGAGGAGCTCCTGGCGCTCCTGCTCATGGCGACGGTTGGGGCCATGGTGCTCGTGGCCACCCGGCACTTCGCCGCCTTCTTCCTGGGCCTGGAGACGTTGAGCGTGGGGCTGTACGGCATGGTGGCCTACCTCCACGACGAGGACAGGGGGCTCGAGGCGGGTGTGAAATACCTGGTTCTTGCGGGAGCTTCATCGGGCTTCCTCCTTTTCGGCATCGCACTCCTCTACCTCGAGTGGGGAACCCTGAGCATTGCGGAGCTCCCACCGGCTTCGCTGGTGGGGGGGTGGAGCCCGGTGATTCTCTCCGGAGCGGCCCTCCTCACGGTGGGCCTGGGATTCAAGCTCGCCCTGGTGCCGTTTCACCTCTGGACCCCGGACGTCTACCAGGCGGCCCCTGCCCCGGTCACCGCCTTCCTGGCAACGGTGTCCAAGGGTGCGGTGCTGGCCTTTCTCCTCCGGGTGGCGGTCACCCTCCCCGGATTTCGGGAGAGCGCTCTCTGGATGGGTCTGGCCGGGCTCGCGGTGGCCTCCATGGTGGCGGGGAACCTCCTGGCCCTGCTCCAGGACGACGTGAAGCGGATCCTCGCCTACTCGAGCATAGCCCATCTCGGATACCTCATGGTTCCCGTCCTGGCCGGCGGACGGGAAGGAATCCCGGCCACGGGGTTCTACTTGGCAGCTTACTTCGCCACGACACTGGCTGCCTTCGGGGTCGTGGGAGCCCTGGGGGACGAGGAAGGGGAGGGAGCGAGCCTGCGTACCCTCCGGGGGCTCTGGTGGCGGCGCCCCCTTCCGGCCTTGGTTCTCAGCACTGCCCTCCTTTCCCTGGCAGGACTCCCGCTCACGGCGGGCTTCATCGGCAAGTTCTATCTCCTCGCCGCCGGGGTCGATCAGAGCCTCTGGGTCCTGGCCTTCGTCCTGGCGGGCACCAGCGTGATCGGTCTTTTCTACTACCTCCGGGTCATGGCGGCGCTCTTCACGACGCAGGAAGTGGGGGTCGAGGTGGGACTCGCCCAGGAGGCCGGACCGCAGGGAGCCGGGGCGCAGGGATCCGGACCGCAAGGAGCCGGTCCTCGGGGAGGCACGGCGTCGCGCAGCCGGGTGGGACTGGACCCGCCGGGAGCGTATCCCGGAACCGGATCCTCCCTCGCCCTCGGCTGGTCCACGGGGCTGGTCCTGACGCTCCTGCTCCTCCTGGTCATCGGGATAGGAGTCTGGCCGGGTCCCCTCTTCGATCTCGTGCGGGGAGGCGTGGGGCTCCTCATGCCCGGGGGATAGTCGGCCTCCTCTCGAACCCGGAAAGCCGGGGCCATGAGTCCTGGAGGCCATGCCAAGATGGGGAATCGGGAGCAGGGAGCGCTCCCCGGCCTACCATCCCAACGCCCTCCCGGAAATGACGTCCTTGACCTCCGGGTAGTACCGGAGGAGGGAGTGCCCCATGATGACGGCGGCGAGGCCGTTGCCCGCGGCGATGGCCCACCACGCCAGAGCGCCCAGGAGGAACTGCGCCACGATGGCCACCAACCCCATGATCACCGCCTCGGAGACGATGAACAGAAGAAGGGCGGCGACGACGAGGTGGGGCGTTCTTCTCGCTCGGTCGAGGACCAGGGAGGCCCCAACTCCCAGGGCCAGGAAGGCCATGACGTGGAGCAAGGTGTATCCGATGACCGTGCCGGCGCCCAGGCTGATCGCTCCCATGCTCCTGGCTCCCATGAACACCACGGATCCGAGCGCTGCGGGGGTCAGGAGGGGCTGGCCCCTCAGGGAGTCCACCAGCAGAAACCAGGCGGCCACCACGACTGCGCCCAGGAGGCCCGCCTTCAGCCCTTCCCAGACGGGTCGGCGAGCCCGCAAGGCCTGCCACCAGGATACCCGAGCTCCCTCCTTCAGCAGACTCAACGTTCCCGCGGTGGCCAGGCCGGCGACGACGTTCCCTGCCAGGATCGAAGGCCACCCGAGCTCATCGGCGACTCTCCCGCCTGTGACCACCACCGCAGCATAGAAGAGAAGGTCGAAGAGCAGGAAGCCCACCACCGATCCGATGAGGAGCGGTGAAGCACGGGGCACCGCCATCAGGATCCAGGCGGTTAGGATCCCCAGGAGGATGAACACGGCGTAGGTGACGAGGGTGATGAAGAGGACCAAGCCCGCACCGACCTGGGGCGTTTCCGGACCCAGGAAGGCCCGGGCCAGAAAGGTGGGGGTGCGGAGAGGCGCTCCCTCGATCAGGTCGAGGACCAGGTACCACAGCGCGAGGACGGTGGCACCCACGATCCCGGCCATGACCCCGGGGGCGAGGGCGTGCTTGTCGGCTTGCACAGAGGGTCCTTTGGTGATGGGCTTGTTCCGATTCCTATCACCAGTACCGAAGATCGACCCTGAGGTTCAATCGGGCCCGAAGCCCGATGGCGTCCCCCCTCCGCTCCCGCTCAATCGGGAATCGAGTCCAGCGGCTCATCCCTGGAGTAGGGGACACGGGCCGAGAGGAACTTCAGCATGCCCCGGGTCGCGGCCTCGCTGGCCAGGAAGCGCTGGAGAAGACGGTCGAAGGCCCGGAGAATCTCTTCGAGCTCGCCCAGGCGTGCCTGGACCAGGGAGTCGTCTTCCCCCGTGGAGTCCAGGACCTTGCGCAGAGCGGTGAGCGCCGGGTCGAACTCCCGCTTCTTGCGCTCCGCGGCGATGCGGAAGAGCATGGACCAGATGTCCTCTTCGGCGATGTAGAAATCCCGGCGTTCCCCCGTGAGATGCACCCTCCGGATCACCCCCCAGTGCCTCAATTCCTTGAGGCACATGCTCGCATTGCCGCGGCTGATCCCGAGGCTCTCGGTCACCTCGTCGAGGCCCAGGGGCTCCCTTGTGGCAAGAAGGAGGGCGTGGATGCGGGCCATGGACCGGTTGATGCCCCAGAGGGCTCCCATGGATCCCCAGGATTCGACGAAATTGGAGAGGGCGGCGGTGTCCATGGACAGTCCGATCCATTCAAAATATCATGAGTTGTTCAGAATTTTCTGAATTATTGATGCGGAGCCCCTCCTCGTCAAGGGCCGCCGGCTGTCAGCCGGCAGTGAGTCCCCCGTCGGCGGCCAGGCACGCACCCGTGATGAACGATGCCGCGTCGGAGGCCAGGAACAGGATGACCCGGGCGATCTCCTCGGCATCCGCGATGCGGCTGAGGGGGTGCTTCTCCTCGAAGCGGTGACGGACCAACGCCTCTCCCCCCAGCTCCTCCCACTCCTTCCGGAGCATGGGGGTATCCACGCTCCCCGGGGCGACGCAGTTCACGCGTATGCCGGCGGGGGCGTGGTCCAGGGCCATGGCCCTGGTCAGGTTGACGATCGCACCCTTGGCGGCGGCATAGGCTGCGACGCCCCTTCCTCCCACCAAGCCCAGGTAGGAGGCGACGTTGACGATCACTCCCCCGCCCTCCATGGACGGGATCGCTGCCCTGCTCATGAGGTAGGTGCCCTTCACATTCACGCTGAAGGTGAGGTCCCACTCCTCGGGGGTCGTCTCCACCACCGTCCTCTCCCGGAGGATGACGCCGGCGTTGTTCACGAGGATGTCCAGATGTCCATGGGCGTCCAGGGTCCGCTCCACCGCGGCCCGACACTGCTCCGGCGAGGTGACGTCGGTGGGGACGAAGAGTGCCCTTGGCGAAGGCCTTTTTCTGCTCTGAAAGAGCGTGTGGCTTCCGTCATGGTCCCTGGGACGGACGCCAGGTGTTCCTGCGCCCACGGCTCCCTCGGGGTGGGCGAGGATCTCGCCGACCACCTCCGCCGCCCGGCCGGAGTTGCGCGCCGCCAGGACCAGGTTCGCGCCTTCGGCGGCGAGCAGGACCGCCGTGGCCCGTCCGATGCCTGAGCTGGCTCCCGTAACGAGAGCGACCCTTCCCCGAAACCGCATGGCTCGTCTCCTTTTTCTCCCCCTCCTGTCGAGGGCTGGTGGGGAAAGCTATTCGCTCCGGCTCCGGCCCGCGCCCCCCGGGTCGTCCTGACGGCCCTCGGCTCTTGGATGCGACCGGCTCCAAAGGCCCGTCGAGACGGGACCCTTTCCGGGCTCGGCGGATATGAGCCAAGCAGGGAGAAGGGAGGCTCGAGGCCCCGTGTCTTGGGTCGAGGGCCGCCGCAACGTGAACCAGGAGGATGCTGTGAGGGTCTTTGTCACGGGAGCTACGGGATGCGTCGGGAGCGCGGTTGCGCTCGAGCTCAAGAGGCGCGGGCACACGATCATGGCCCTGGCCCGATCCGAGGCCTCCGAGGAGAAGCTCGATCGCCAGGGGTACGAGGTGGTCAGGGGAGACCTCCGGGACGAGATGGAGCTGGCCAAGTACGCGGCTTTGGCCGATGCCGTGGTCCACGCGGCGTTCGCCGGATATCCCGACGGACCGAAGATGGATGAAGTGGCGGTGGGGGCCATGCTGGGAGCCCTCGATGGCACCGGGAAGCCGTTCCTCTACACCAGCGGGGTATGGGTCTACGGCCCCACGGGGGACCAACGAGTGCATGAGGAATCGACCTTGCATCCCATCGAGCTCGTGGCGTGGCGGCCCCAGGTGGAGGATCTGGTGAGGAACGCGTCCAGGCAGGGTGTGAACGGTGTGATCATTCGGCCGGGCGTGGTATACGGGGGGGGGCGCGGGATGCTGGAATCCATGGCCGGGGAGGCTCGGGAGCGAGACGCGGTGCGGGTCGTGGGGTCGGGAAAACAGAGATGGGCATTCGTGCACGGAGAGGACCTGGGCCATCTCTACGCCGAAGCCCTGGAGGACGGCGCCGGGGGTGTATTCAACGCCACGGCTCCGCCTTCACCCACCCTTCTGGAGGTGGCGCAGGCGATCGGCCTCTCCGTGGGTGGATCGGGCCAGGTCGAGTTCTGGCCGCTGCAGGAGGCCCGGGCGGAGCTGGGCCCCTATGCCGATGCCTTGGCCCTGGATCAAGCCAACATCTCCAACGAGTGGGCCGAAGAGAGTCTCGGGTGGGTTCCCCGCCAGCCGCCGGTGCTCGCGGAGATCATGGCCCCCTCCAAGGAAGCCGGGCCCTCCTGACGCGCCCCATCCAGATAGCATGCGGCTGAAGCGGTGCGCCCGACGGCCCGCAACGGCAATTCTCCAGAGCGGAAGGGACCATCATGGCACAGAAGGAATCGAAACCGTCCGCGGATTCGGACGCAGGGGGCCGCACTCCCGGGGAGGGACCGTCCGTTGGGAGTAGCGGGAAGGGAGAATCGTCCCCCGGGGGTGGCTCGGCCACCCGTCGGCGGGGCGGGGCGGGCGGGAGCGCGCATCCCTCGGGGGCGGACGGTCATGGCCGTTCCTCACTCCGAGTGGAGGGGGGCCTGGCCGCCCTCGCCACCGGCGGACTCCTATTCCTCGGGGACCTCTTCAACCTCGGGGTCGGAACGGGAGCGGGCACCGTGTCGGGCCTGGGCCTGACCCTCGCCGCGTACACCCTCGCCCCCCTGGCGTTCGCGGGCCTGCAGGCGCGGCAGGAGAAGGCCGCGGGTATCCTGGGACGGCTGGGGACCATCATCGTCATCGTCGGGGTGGTTCTCGTGGGCGCCATCACCTTCGTGGAACTGGCCCATGCTTCCGGAGTGGAGGTGAATCCCGTTCTTCAGGCGCCGGGGGCCCGCTGGGTTTCGTCCTTTGGCGCCCTCGTCTTCGTCCTGGGGGTCCTCCTCTTCGGAGCCTCCGTGATACGTGCGAAGGTCCTCCCGGCCGGAGGAGGCATCACCCTGATCGTGGGGACTATCGTGCTCTCCGCTGCGACCCTGTCGCTGGGAGCCACCGCCTACGTGGCGCTCGTCGGAGGGGCAATCACGGGGTTTGGGTTCATTCGCCTGGGTGCGGCGCTCCTGGCCCCTCCTTCAAGAGGTTCTTGACGGCCAACCGGAGGGCAGGCTCGGTGAAGAGGCCCTCCACCCGATGCCGGATGGTCCCATCTCGGCCGATGAGGAAGGAGGTCGGAAGGGTCTCCACCTCGGTGATGCCGCCGAGGTCGACGGCGCTGGACAGGGCCACGGGGTAGGTGATGCCCTTCTCCCGAAGGAAGGCCTTCACGGCGGCGGGGTCTCCCTGGTCCTTGGAGACGCCCAGGACCATGAAGCCCTGATCCTTGTAGTCCTCGTAGACCCTCTGAAATCCCGGCATCTCGAGGACACAGGGGGGACACCAGGTCGCCCACGCGTTGACGAGCACGACCTTGCCCTCGAGGTCCTGGAGGGTGAGGGAGGACCCATCGAGCGTGCGTATGGACGAGCCTGTCAACTCTTCACCTCCCCCGCCGATGCCGAGTGCGGCCCCGACCTGCGGGCCGAATCGATACGCTGCGAAGCCCAGGATCCCGGCCCAGAGCAAGAGCTCCGCCGGACGTTTGACCTTGCTCCAGAACGCTTTCGTCATGACTCACCACGCTCCGCTCGTGGACCTTCGATTTCTGGCGAGGGAGGGAACTCTCCGGCCCGCCGGCCTCCCCCCTGCTCCCGGACGGGGAATGTCTCCGGCCTGGAATTGAAAGGTAGAATCCTTGTGAAGGGCTCCCGGTTCCTTCTCTTGAATCCATCGGTGGGGCCTCATCTTCAGCGCAGGGCGAATGGCGACTCCGCCTCACCCCAGCGCGTTTCGGGCGACGGCGCGGCGGCCCTGCGGCCCTGCTTGCGGCGGCGCGGCGGCCCTGTTTGCGACGGCGGTGAGGCCGCCGGCCACGCGAGCGCGCGGGAGACACCCCGGCGTAACGGAAGACGCGGGCCTCGCTCTCGCCGGCCACGCGAGCGCGCGGGAGAGACGGCCCAGGCCCGCCGGATAGCCGCCAATCTCCAGCCGGCCACGCGGCGGCCCTGTTTGAGACGGCGGCGAGGATACCCGCCACGTTTCATGTGAACCGTCGGATCGTGCCGGCACAGCCGCGCTGCCCATCCGCAGGTGGTAGCGTCTGACCGGACGCTCGCACAGCCAGTTCCAGGAGCGCACTGGCCCATCCGCGCATTTCAGCGTCCCAACGAAGCATGGACGACTTTTCGGCGTCCCTTTCGGCGCGATCCCGGACGCCTCGCGCACGCGGCCGTGGGGAGGCCTGCCTTCCGGCCTACCGCCCGTTCTCTTGAAACGGAGACTCCTGAAGCCTTCTCTCCCCTCCTCGCCCGTCTCACGCCACTCCAGAGGCCCGCCGAAACCCCTGGTTATATTTCGGTGTCTCTTCGGTACCTGCGAACAGGAGATCTCCCATGGTCTGCTTCGGCCCCCACGCTCCATCCTGTCTGCTCGTCTGCGAAGCTGTGCCTCCCGGCGGCGGCTACCGGCCCGGCAACGGTTCCCGGCCTGGCGGCGGCTCCCGGCCCGGCGGCGATGCCCTCGGACAGGAGGAAGACTCCGCGGCCCCAGGCCCCGACCCGTCGGACCACGCCCCTGGCCCCGTCTCCGATCCCTTCCAGGACGCCGACGCCCTGGAAGAGCTGGAAGAGCGGATCACCACCCTGGCGGCTCACATCCACGCGGCCACCCACCGCCTCCTCACCCTCATCGCCGAGTTCGACCGGCGGCGGGGGTGGGAGCTGGGCGGCCACCGCTCCTGTGCCCACTGGCTCTCGTTCCGCACCGGCATCGACCTGGGCACGGCCCGGGAGAAGGTGCGCACGGCCCGGGCCCTGGCGGGCCTTCCCGGACCAGCGCCTCCATGGCCCGCGGCGAGCTGTCCTTCTCTCAGGCCCGGGCCCTGACCCGGGTGGCCAAGGCGTCCAACGAGGACGAGCTCCTGGAGCTGGCCCAGGGCTGCACCATCGCCCAGCTGGAGCGCACCCTCCGGGCCTACCGCCGGGGGAGCCGGGAAGAGGAGGTGGAGTGGGAGCAGCGGCGCTGGGAGAGCCGGACGCTGTCGGTGTTTCCCGACGACGACGGGATGTACGCGGTCCGGGGCCGGCTGCCCGCGGAGGTGGGGGCGCTGCTGATGCGGGCGGTGGAGGCGGCCAGCGACGCCCTGTTCAAGGAGAAGGAGGGGCCGTGGGTCCCGGAGTCGGAGCGGGAGCGGGCCGCGGCCCAGCTCCGGGCCGACGCCCTGGGGCTGCTGGCGGAGCGGGCGCTGGCGGCGGGGTTCGGGGGGAGGGGAGGAGAGGGCGGAGAGAGTGGGGGCGGAGAGAGCGGGGCCCCGCACGCCTCGGGATGTGAGGCCGCCTGCGAGTGCGGGGGCGAGCCCGAAGCCGGCTCCGGGGGCAGTTCGGGGCGCGGCTGCGAGTGCGGCTGCGACTCCGACGCCGGGTCCGGCCTGGACGCGTGCTGCGCCCCCGGGGAGCGGGACGGCGAGCCCGCCGGCACCGGCACCTCCAGGACCTCGGTCTCCCGACTTCCGGTGCCCATCAGCGGAACCCGGCCGGAGCGGTACCAGGTCATTCTCCACGTGGACCCACAGACCCTCATGGCTGGAGGAGAGCCCGGCCGCTCCGAGCTGGAAGACGGCACCCGCCTTTCATGTGAAACGTCCCGCCGCCTCACCTGCGACGCGGCCGTCGTCCGGATCCGCTACGACACCGACGGCTCCGTCCTGGACGTGGGGCGCAAGAGGCGCACCATCCCGCCCGCCCTGCGTCGTGCCCTGGAGGTCCGGGACCGGGGATGCTGCTTCCCGGGCTGCGGCTGCCGGTTCACCGCGGTCCACCACATCCGGCATTGGGCCGACAAGGGAGAGACGAAGCTGTCGAACTGCGCCCTCCTATGCGCCCATCATCACCGCCTGGTGCACGAGAGCGGCTGGAAGATGGACTGGTGGGGCGAGGGCCGGCCGGTGTTCTTCAGCCCCCGGGGGCGGATCTTCTACGGCGGACGCCGGGAGCCGCCCAAGCTGTGCGAGGACCCGGTGGAGGCGCTGGTGGAGGAGAACGAGCGCGGCGGCGTCCAGCCGGACATGTGGACGGCGGGAGCGGAGTGGAAGCAGGAGGCCGACATCCCGGACGAGGTCTTCCTCCCGGCCCTGGAGGCCATGGGTGAAGCGCGGCGCTGAGCTCTTGGGTGAGGCGCCGAACTGAGGCCTTGGGTGAGGCGCGGACCTGAGGTCTCGGGCGAGGCGCGGACCTGAGGCCAGGGCATGCGAGGCGCGGCGCTGAGGCGGGCCCCGGGCCCGGGCGCCAGGGGCCACTCTGCGTCCCAGGGGCGTGAGGCGCTCCTCCGAGGCCCGCCCGACGCCCCGGCGGCCAAGCACGAGGCGCTCGTCCGAGGTTCGGGCGGCCGAAGGCGAAGCTCAGGACCGGGCCCAAACCGGCGGCGGACGAAGCCCCGGGGGAAGCGGACCGCAGCCTGGAAGTGGGGGCACCAAAGCAGGCGGAGGGAGGACCGGAACCGGCCCTCCCCCCTCCATGGCCCAACGGCGTCCGCCGGACCTTGTCCCGACGCCATCGCCTGCGATCGGGACCCGTCGCGAGACGCCTAACGCCCCATCATCTCGTCGCGGATCGCCTTGAACTCCGTGCCCTCGTTCCATCCCGGCCAGGCGTTGGAGTAGGCCAACTCCATCCCCATGCGGAACCAGACGGACATGTCCTGCATCGCTCCCCCCAGGTCCCAGTCGTCGGAGTACTCGTCGTTGACCTGGTGGTAGTTGTTGGCGGTCCAGGCGTCGGACTGCTCCTTCCCCCACGCCTCGCCGTGCTCCTTGTTGTCCTGGCCGGCACTGCCGTAATGAGCAGGAACGCCCTTCTTGGCCAACGGGAAGTGGTCGGACCGGAAGAAGGAGCCCTTCTCCGGCTCCGGGTTCGGCTTCACCACTCGTCCTATGGAATCGTTCGCCCTGGTGGCGTAGGCATCCAGCTCCGAGTTCCCGTACCCCACGATGACGTAGTCATTCGTGGCCCCGAAGATGTCCAGGGCGTCGATGTTGATGGCCGCCACGGTCTTGTCCAGAGGGTAGACGGGGTTCTCGGCATAGTAGGCCGACCCCAGGAGACCCTGTTCCTCGGCGGTGGTGGCCCAGAAGAGCACGGTCCGCTCGGGAGGCGGGCTCAGCGTCTTGAAGGCTTTGGCCATCTCGATGAGCGCTGCCGTGCCGGTGGCATTATCCACGGCCCCGTTGAAGATCTGGTCGCCCTGCAGGCTGGGATCGGTTCCAAAGTGATCCCAGTGGCCCATGTAGATCACTACCTCGTCCGGGCGCGTGGTGCCGGGGATCTTGGCGAGGAAGTTCCGGGACTGGGACCGCTCCACGGCGTTGTGAATGGTGAGGGAAGCCTTCAGGTCGTCCATGGGGACGGCGTGGAAGTCACGAGTCTGGGCGAGGGCCTTCAACTCCTCGTAATTCAAGCCGGCCTGGGCGAAGATGGCTTGAGCCGTCTCGAGGCTGATCCAACCTTCCACCATGACCCGGCTCATGTTGTCGTCCGCGGAGACCAGATCGAACTGAGGCCCCGTCCATCCGTTCTCCACGGTGGCCCACCCGTATGCGGCAGGGGCTGTCTCGTGGACGATGAGGACGGCGGCGGCCCCTTGGCGGGCTCCCTCTTCATACTTGTAGGTCCAACGCCCGTAATACGTCATGGCGTTTCCCTTGAAGAGGTCCGGATCCTGAGTGGCGAAGCCCGGGTCGTTCACGAGAACGACGACCGTCTTCCCGTGAACGTCCACTCCCGCGTAGTCGTTCCAGTCATACTCCGGAGCCACAGCGCCATATCCCACGAATACCATGTCGGAGGCATCCAGCGAGATGTCTTCCACGACCCGGGGGGTCCCCGCCACGAACTCCGGCCCGTAGGCGAACGTGTGCGTGGTCCCGCCACCGGAGATCTGCAGGGACATGTCCGGGTCCGCCGTGATGGAAACCAACGGGACCTCCTGGACCCAGCTTCCATTCTCCCCCCCAGGTTCCAGACCGAGTCCCGAGAACTGCTCGGTCAGGTATTCGATGGTGAGCTCTTCACCGGGGGACGAGGGGGCCCTGCCGCCGAACTCATCCGAAGAGAGGACCTTCGTGTAGTCGACGATGTCCTCGGCGGAGATCGTGGCGAGCGCTGAATCGACGGATGCCTGAGGTGGAAGGTTCATGACGACAGGCTCCTCGGCGTCTCCCATGGATCCAGCGTCCGTCTCCGGGCCGCAGGCGCTCGAGAGGACCGCGACGGAGAGGGCCAGAACCAGGGATCGGGCCGCTCTTCCCGTCACGGTCGTGGAGATCCGTGCAAAGAGACTGCCGGTGGGGATGGTGAACATAGGTCTCTCCCTGAATGGCGAATACTGAGTTGTGCCAGTCTACTTCAACCACAGAGTAGCGGATAGGAGACTGGGACGGGAGGGGGGCCACGGGTGCGCGCCCGAGGGACCCATCGGAGCCTTCTGGCCTATCTCAGGTTGAAGAGGACCCATTCCGAGCGGGGTCCCCGCACCCACGTCCACCCAGATGCCGGGGATATCACCATGAGTGAGGATGCCACCCCACCCACCGGTCCCGACCTGCGGGCAGGGATTCCATTGCAGGCGCTGAAGGACGGCGAACCCGTTTTCGGTCATGTGGAGGACGCACCCGTCTTCCTGATCCGGCAGGGGGAGGACGTGGCGGCGTTCAACGCCAAGTGCACCCATTATGGAGGCCCCCTGGGCGATGGGGTCGTGGAGGGCCGGACCCTTCGCTGTCCCTGGCACCACGCGTGCTTTTCCCTCGAAGACGGTCAGGTGCTCGGGGGGCCGGCGTTCAATCCCCTGGCCCGATGGTCGGTGTCCGTTCGTGACGGAAAGGTGACGGTGGGGGAGCGGCAGCATCGCGATCCCCTGGAACCCCGGGGAAGACCCGCCCGGGAACCCGATGCCGTGGTGATCATCGGTGCAGGGGCGGCGGGGAGCAGTGCGGCCGAAACGCTCCGGGTGGAGGGATACGGAAATCCCATCGTCCTCCTGGACCCCGAGCCTGAGGCTCCCTACGACCGCCCGAACCTCTCCAAGGATTACCTGGCCGGTGAGGCGCCCGAGGACTGGATGCCCCTGCGCTCCAAGGACTTCTTCTCGGCCCACGGGATCCAGCGCCTGAACACCCGGGCCGTGAAGCTGGACGTGAAGAACCACCTCGTCCATGTGGAAGAGGGGGAATCGATCCCATTCGGAGTGGCCCTTCTGGCCCCCGGGTCCATCCCCCGGCGCCTTCCGGTGCCGGGCGAGGGGCGGAGGCACGTCCATTACCTCCGGAGCCTGGACGACTGCCGGAGGATCATCCTGGCGTCGGAACGGGCGCAGCGGGTGGCCGTGGTGGGGGCCTCCTTCATCGGTATGGAGGTGGCGGCCTCCTTGCGCCATCGGGGTCTGCCGGTGACGGTCATTGCACCCGAAGAGGTTCCCTTCCGCCGAACGCTCGGCCCGGAGCTGGGGCGCTTCGTTCAGAGCCTGCACGAGGAGGAAGGGGTGGAGTTCAGACTGGGAAGCACGGTGAAGGGAATCGACGACGGCCTGGTTCTGCTGGAGCGCGGAGCTCCCGTCGAAGCGGACATGGTGGTCATCGGCGTCGGCGTCAGACCCGACCTCACCCTGGCCCAGGATGCAGGGCTGGATGTGGATGACGGCATCGTGGTGGATGAGCTCCTTCGGACCTCCCATCCAGACGTCTATGCCGCGGGAGACGTGGCGCTGTATCCGGAGCCGCGCCTGGGCCACCGGGTTCGCATCGAGCATTGGGTCGTGGCCCGGCGGCAAGGGCGCACCGTCGCTCGCAACATTCTGGGCCGGGAAGAGCCCTTCACCGATGCCCCCTTCTTCTGGACCGAGCACTTCGGCATCCCCATCGCGTACGTGGGCCATGCCGAGGATTGGGACGAAGCGACGATGGAGGGGGACTGTGGCGACGAGGGGTGTGCGGTGGTGTTCAAGAAGGGCGGCCGCCGCCGGGCGCTCGCCACCGTCTTTCGAGACCGGGACAGTCTTCTGGCGGAAGTGGCGATGGAGAAGGAAGCCCGTGGGACAGTGAGTGACTCGTAAAGGGAGGAACTCGTGAAGCTGTCGGTGAAGGCCTTTGCGTTGACGGCGGCGCTCCTCTGGGGAGGAGCCATCTTTCTCGTGGACCTGGGACACATGATCTGGCCCGGCTATGGAGCCGCCTTCCTGGACATGGTCCGGTCCATCTATCCTGGTTACGCGCAGACCACGGGGGTCGTGGCTCTCCTGGTCGGGACGATCTATGCCTTCCTCGACGGACTGGTGGGGGGCGCGATCTTCGCGTGGCTCTACAACGCTCTGGGAGGGCGCACCGCCTCCCCCTCGTGATCAGGCTCGCGCGTGCGGGGCGGGCCGTTCCATGGAACGTTTCATCCTCTGCCGACCGCCGTTCCATGAAACGCCCAGAGTCGTGGGTGCATGGCGGATAGTCGCGTAACCAGCTGGCATGCAAGGAGTTGTTCCCGCCCGTTACATTCGTCGGGTGCGGACTGGGTTGTGCACGTAAACCGAGGCCGACGAACCTCGCCAATGACCCGCTGACGGAAGACGCCGAGGCCCACACAACCAACATGTCCTTCAAGCGAGCTCTCCTCATCCTCATCCTCCTGGTCCTCGCGGTGGGAACGATTCCCGCCGGGATCGTCGCCTATGCACGCCTGGCCCGGGCTTTGGAGGATGGTGTCAGGGAGAGCCTCACCATGGCGCCCGACCTCCTGTCCAACCGGTGGTCGGCCACCGTGGACGTTCGGATGATGCACGCTCGGGATCTGGCCCGCACCGAAGGACTGGCCGAGGCGCTCAGGGATGGGGACGATTCCCGGGCCGCCGGGATGGTGGAACAGGCCGGAGCCGGCTTCCCCGAGGCTCCGGTGCTGGTCGGGAGGGATGGCGCTTCCATCCTCCAGGGAGACACGCTCCCTCCCGAGCTCCTGGAGGCGACCCGACGAGGCGAGATGCCCGTGGAGGTCGTGCCGGGAGCGGGTCAGGTACACGTCGTGTCTCTGGCGCCGGTGGAGGCCGGAGGAGAGTGGGTCGGAGCTGCCGGGGGAACATCCTCACTGGACGCCGGGGAGGCGGCGGCATTGGCCGCCCTGACGCGGAGCGGTGTGCTGATCCTCGAGGGAGAGAGGGCGGTCGTGGGGGCCGCAGGTGTGGACGAAGGGGCCGATACCCTGGCGGTGCTCGTGCCCTCGGGGGAAGGGATCCACGAAGTGCAGTGGGGGGGGAGCCGTTTCCTGGCCCTCACCGCTCCCCTTAGCGGAGGATCGCGGGTGGTCTTCCTCAAGAATCTGAACCAGGAGCTCGCTGTCCTTCCTCTTCTGCGGCGCATCGCCTTCTGGAGTGCCGGAATCACTCTGGCCCTCGCCATGTTGTTGGGGACGCTGTTCGCCGGCCGCCTGGCTCGGCCCGTGCACGGCCTGGCTGCCGCGGCCGGGCGCCTGGCGGCAGGGGACTTCGAGGCGCCCCTCCAGCCCTCGGGAATCGCCGAGATCGACCAGGTATCGGACGCGTTCGACCAGATGCGGGCTTCTCTCCAGGCCCGCCTCGCGGAACTGGAAGAGGCAAACCGGAGGCTTGGGGAGGCAAACCAGGAGTTGGAGGACCGTCAACAGCGACTCATGGTGCTTCAAACGGAGCTCGTGCAGCGGGACAGGCTCGCTTCCGCGGGACGGCTTCTGGCCCAGCTGGCCCACGAGATTCGAAACCCCATCGCAAGCATAAGAAACTGCCTTGAAGTCCTGCGACGGAGGACCGCCGGTGAGCCCGATGCCCAGAGATTCGCCGACATGGCCATCGACGAGCTGCTTCGCATGCACGAGCTCACCGAGCAGATGCTGGACGTGCACCGCCCGAGGGATCCGGAGGGGTCGGCTTCCGACGTGACCCGGGTGGCCCAGGAGGTGGCGAGCCTCCTGAAGGCCGGTACCGAGCCCGGCACGGAGCTCAACGTCTCCGTGGTCGGCTCCGGCAGGCCCGTCGCCCGAATAGCACCGGACTCCCTCAAGCAAGTACTGCTGAACCTGGGCCTCAATGCCCGGGAAGCCATGCGCGACCAGGGGCCCATCGAGATTGTCATCTCGTCGAAGGAAGGCCGGGTGAGGCTGGAGCTATTGGACCGGGGTCCGGGCATCCCGCCCGAGATCCTTTCCCGGATCTTCGATCCCTTCTTCACCACCAAGTCCCAGGTCCAGGGGGTCGGGCTGGGATTGTTCACCGCAGAGGCCATCGTCCGGACCTACGGCGGCCGGATCGAGGCCTCCAACCGCACCGATGGCCCAGGGGCCAGGTTCACGATCGAGTTCCCAGAGGGGGATCCGAACCATGACTGAGTCTTCCCTTTCCGCTCCAAGCCGGATTCTTCTGGTAGACGACGACCGTGCCTTCCGGGTCTCCACCTCCGCGCTCCTGAGGGAGGAGGGACACCGGGTGGTGGAGGCCGCGAGTGGCCAAGAGGGTGTGGAGGCTCTCAAGATGGGAGGCTTCGATCTCATTCTCCTGGACCTCCGGATGCCGGGCGTCGACGGAATCGAGATCGTGGAGGTGCTCCGGCGCTGGGGAGAGGGCGTACCCATCCTCATGATCAGTGGGTTCGGGACCGTGGAGACGGCAGTGAAGGCCCTCCATACCGGGGCGGACGACTTTCTCACCAAACCGGTGGAGCCCGACGTCCTCACCGGCAAGGTGGCCGATCTCCTGGAGCGACGCCCCTGCATACGGGAGGGAGAGCGGCCCTGGACCGGCGATCTCGTGGGTCGCTCCCCCGCCATGAGGGAGGTCTTCGGGGCCATGGAGAAGGTCGCTCCCTCCGATGCGACGGTCCTCATTCTCGGGGAGACCGGCACGGGGAAGGAGCTCGTTGCCCGTGCCATCCACGAAGCCTCGGGCCGGGCCGGCGGCCCCTTCGTTCCGGTCAACTGCGCGTCTCTCGCCGAAGGCCTACTGGAGTCCGAGCTCTTCGGGCACGTCAAAGGGGCCTTCACCGGGGCGGTCAAGGACAAGCCCGGGCTCTTCAAGGTGGCCCACAGGGGCACCGTATTCCTGGACGAGATCGGAGACATTTCTCCGGGGCTTCAGCACCGGCTCTTGCGGGTCCTTCAGGAGAGGGAGTTCACTCCCGTGGGAGACGTGCGGACCGAGAGGGTGGATGTCCGGGTCCTGGCGGCGACCCACCGGGACCTGAAGGAGGAAACCCGGGCCGGACGCTTCCGGGAGGACCTCTACTATCGCCTCAACGTCTTCCGCCTCGAGCTGCCTCCCTTGAGGGACCGTCGCACGGACATTCCCCTACTCGTGGAGCACTTCCTTCGTGGACGGGGAGCGGATTCGGCCTTGTCGGCCGGCGAGGGCAAGGAGGGCTCCAGCGCCCACGAGCCCGGCTCGAGCTGGACCGTTTCGCCCTTGGCCATGCGGTTGCTCCAGTCCCACACCTGGCCCGGGAACGTCCGTGAGCTCTTCAGCGTGCTGGAAAGCGCACGGATCCAGGCCGAGGGGGGAAGCCGCATCGAGGCTCAGCACCTGCCACCGGAAGTGCGCGAGAGCACGGGGACGGAGGAGAACGATGACGACTTCCAGGCCGGGCGCTACTCTCAGCCCGGCTCTCCCGAAGACGAGCGGGGGACGATTCTGGCTGCCCTGGAGCAGGCGGGAGGCCTGCGAACCGAAGCGGCCCGAATCCTGGGAATGGGCCGGACGACGCTCTGGCGAAAGATGAAGGAGTACGGGATCGAGTTGGAGGAGTCCGGAGGCTGATATCAACAAGGACTGGCTGTTTTCGGCCGGTACCCGCCCCCGTGGGGGCCTCGCTTCGTCCAATCGCCCGCGGTTTCACGGGTCTCCCGGAGGCCCGACTCCCCGAGGAGCCGTGCTCCCCCAATGCCTTTTCCCGTTTGCGCTTCCTCCAGGATCCCTCCCTTACACCCACACCCCGACTGGCACGATCACTGCTCCTTCAGGTCCCGAGGCCGCCCGTCAGGGGGGCCAGGAATGTGGGGAAAGGAGAGGATCATGAGCGCAACGGAGGAAGTCATCCAGTCCGGATCCGTGTCGGGCAGCGGTCCCGCGGGTGCGGGAAACCTGCAGAGCTCGGTGATCGGGGTGGTCAACACGCACGCGGATGCCGAGGAAGTCGTGAAAGAGCTTCAGCGGTCCGGGTTCGATATGCGGAAGCTCTCGGTCGTAGGTAAGGGCTACCACTCCGAGGAACACCCTCTGGGGTTCTACACCACCGGAGATCGCATGAAGAGTTGGGGGGGGATCGGAGCATTCTGGGGAGGCATCTGGGGCCTTCTCTTTGGAGCTGCGTTCTTCTGGATTCCGGGCATCGGTCCCATGGCGGTGGCGGGTCCCTTCGTACACATGCTCGTGACCGGGCTCGAGGGAGCCGTGCTGGTAGGCGGTGCCGGAGCCCTGGGCGGCGCCCTCATGAGCCTGGGATTGTCCAAGGAGAAGGTGGTCAAGTACGAGAGCAGCCTGAGGGCCGACAAGTACATCGTCATTGCCCACGGCACGCGGGGGGAGGTGGAGGTGGCCCGGAGCATCCTGTACAAGAACTCCGGGGAAGAGCCGGACGTGGTGAATGGAGGGGGTGAGGTGCTGAAGGAGGAGCCCGCGGGGCTCACGGAGGCCACGAGGGGAGCGCCGTAGAGAAGACGGAGTCGTTTCGGAAGGAGGAGGAAAATCGGGGCATCATGGGTAATCCAAGAGAGCACGAGCAGACGGACGATGCCTGGAAGCCAAAAGGAGGAGGTGGTGAAGATGTCGAAGCGACATGAGGAAGATATGCAGATCTGGGCAGCTGCGTTGGAGAGCGAAGACGGCGTGGCACGCCAGGCGGCCCGGGACCGGCTGGTGAGTCTGGGGGCGATGATCACTCCGGTCATGCGTCGGCTCCTCGAGGACGAACGGCCTCAGGTGCGGTGGGAGGCGGCCATGGCCCTCAAGGAGACCCTGGACCCCGAAGCCGTTCCCGCCCTCGTCGGAGCCCTGAATGACGAGAGTGAGGACGTGCGCTGGGTGGCAGCGGAGGCCTTGGCGGCCATCGGGGAGCCCAGCATCCAGCCGTTTCTCCGCGCACTCATCCAAGGGGCTGATTCCTGGGGCCTCAGGGAGGCGGCCCACGTGCTCATCAGTCGCCTCGATGCCCCGAAGCTGCGATCTGTCCTGGAGCCGGTGTACGAGGCGCTCAAGGAGCGCAATTCTCCCGACGTGGTCATGGGTGCGGCCGGCGACGCCCTGGCGGATCTGGAAGGGGATTTCCCATCGGGCCAACCGAGCGGGGTGAGCGGGGACTGAGATGGAGGACGGACCGGCCCGGTCCGGGCAAGGAGAGGCCGACTCACCCTCAAGGAAGATTGGGATCCCCGGTGCCATGGCGGTTGGCATCGGGGGGATGGTGGGTGGCGGGATCTTTGCCGTCCTCGGAGAAGCCGTCTCCCTGGCCCATGGCGCCACGGCTCTCGCCTTCCTGCTGGCGGGGATAGTGGCGGCACTGACTTCCTATTCGTACGTGCACCTCTCCAAGACCTTCCCCAGCGCGGGAGGGACCTTGACCTTCATTGATCAGGCCTTCGGCAAGGACCTCGTCACCGGTGGCCTGAACATGGTGCTCTGGCTCAGCTATCTGGTCACCCTGTCCCTTTACGCGGTAGCGTTCGGATCCTACGCCCTCACCTTCTTTCACGGGCACCAGGAGCCGTGGCTCCGCCATGCCCTCATCAGCGTCGCCATCATCGGACCCATCACCATCAACCTCTTCAGTGCTGAGGTGGTGAGCCGCTCCGAGACCCTCGTGGTGGTGATCAAGCTGATGCTCCTGACCACTGTGATCGTGGCGGGGGTGCCCTTCGTGGAGAGCTCTCGCATCGCCCCCGACACGTGGGGCTCTGCCGCCTCGGTCGTGGCAGCGGGGATGGCCATCTTCGTGGCCTACGAAGGGTTCGAGCTCATCGCCAACGCCGCTCCGGACATGAAGGATCCCGCCCGGACCATCCCGGGGGCCTTCTACGGGTCGGTGTTCCTCGTGCTCGTGCTCTACGTCGTGGTGGCCCTGGTGACCGTTGGGACGGTTCCCGAGGCCAGGATCGCCCAGGTGAAGGATTATGCCCTGGCGGAAGCGGCCCGGCCCTCCATGGGGCAGCTCGGCTTCAGCATCGTGGCGCTCTCAGCCCTTCTCGCCACCTTCTCGGCCATCAACGCAACGATCTACGGAAGTGCCCGCTTGGGCTTCGCCCTCGCCAAGGACGGAGAGCTCCCGGAATTCCTGGAGCGGAAGGTATGGAACGAACCCGCCCTGGGGGTTCTGACGGCGGGAGGCCTGTCCCTCATAATGGCCAATCTCATCGACCTGAACTCCATCGCCATGATCGCCTCCGGGGGCTTCCTTCTCATCTTCGCCGCGACGAATCTCGCCGCTGTCCGGCTGTCCGGAGACACGGGGGGAAGGCTCTGGGTGTCCGCCCTGGCGGCCGCGGCCTGCGTGGGCGCCCTGGCGTCCCTTCTCCTGGAGACCATCCGGACGAATCCCCTGGCCCTCTGGGCGTTCGTGAGCTTCGTCGGGTTCGCCCTTCTCTTCGAGCTCACCTACGGAAGAATGCGTCGGGGGCCCATCTCCGTGGCGCCCGAGACGGCGGATTGACCTCGCCCTGATCCCTCAGTCCGATCCCGTCTCGATTCCGTGCTTCTCGATCCGGTACCGGAGCGTCTGGCGCGTCGTTCCCAGCGCTCGGGCGGTGGCGGTCACGTTGAACCGGTGACGCTCCAGGGCCTCCCGGATGATGTGAGCCTCCATCTCGTCCAGGGAGAGGGATCCGTCCAGGGGAAGGCGCAGGGCATCCCCTGAATCGCCCGGGGCCGGCTCCTCGGAGGGCCCGTCGCCGCGAGCACCTGGGGTAGGCAAGGTCGACGCTCCCCCGGGTAGCTGGAGCCACCGGGCGGGAAGAACGTGGGAGCCCGCAAGGAGAACGGATCGCTCGATGACGTTGCGTAGCTCTCGGACGTTCCCGGGCCAGGAGTACTCCCGCAGCCGGTCCCAGACGGCTTCGGGGATCTCCGTGACGCGCTTGCCGGAGAGGGCGTTCGCCTGGGCAACGAAAGCGGGCACGAGGTCTTCCAGGTCCTCCTTCCGCTCCCGGAGGGGGGGAATCTCGAGCTGGAACACGCTGAGGCGGTGATAAAGGTCCTGCCGAAAGGCACCTCCTCTCACCAGATCCGAAAGGTCCCTGTTGCTGGCGGCGAAGACCTGGGCGTCCACCTCGATCTGCTTCTCCCCTCCGACCCGGCGTATCTGTCCGTCTTCCACGGCTCGGAGGAGCTTGGCCTGGAGCCCCTGGTCCATCTCGGACACCTCGTCCAGGAAGAGGGTCCCCCCCTGGGCTTGCTCGAAGAGTCCCCGGTGCCGGGAGCGAGCTCCCGTGAACGCCCCGGGCTCGTGTCCGAAGAGCTCCGATTCCAGGAGGTCACGGGGCAGCGCCGCGCAATTCACTTCCACCAGCGGCCCCGAGGAACGCACCCCGGAGTGGTGGAGGATCCGGGCCACGAGCCCCTTCCCGGTCCCCGTCTCCCCTCCGATGATCAGGGCGTTGAGGGGGACCTGGGCCAGTCGCTGGAGCATCCCCCGGGTCCTCTGGCTGGCGAGGCTGGAGCCCAGGAACGCCTCGGGGCCGTACCGTTTCGTCTCCCGCCGGGCTTCCTCCCGCAGGCGTCGCTGGGCCTGGGCCGCTCGCATGGCTCCGGCCACCACCAGGTCCAGTCGGTCCATGGAGCACGGCTTCTCCAGGAAGTCGTGGGCGCCCAGTCGCAGCGCCCGGACGGACTCGGGGACCGTCCCGTAGCCGGTGAGGAAGATCCACTCGCCCCCGGTTCCCTTCTCGCGCACCTCCTGTAGAAGGTCCAGCGCGTTCCCGTCGGGTAGGCTCATGTCCGAGAGCACCACATCGGGCTGGACATCCCGGGTTACGACGTGATCCCGGGCCTCTTCCAGTGTCTGGGCACGAAGCACGTCCCACCCCTGGTGCCGGAAGTGGCTTTCGAGCTCGCTCCCCAGGAGCTCTTCGTCCTCGATGATCAGCATGGTCTTCGGCACGGTGCGTTACCCCTCCCGGTTCGGGTTGCAGGGAATCGTGAGGCGGACGGAGGCCCCGTGGGGTTCCCGGTTGGAGAGAACCATGGATCCCCCCAGTTCCTTGGCCGTCCGGGCCACCATGGCCAGCCCCAGCCCCGTGCCTCCGGGTCTGGCCGTGCGGAAGGACTGGATGCGTGTCTCCAGGAGATGCGGAGGAAACCCCGGCCCGTCGTCGGCCACCTCCAACGTGACGGCCGGACCGTCCCCCACGGACGTTTCGACGGTGACCCGGACCCGGCCGGGCGTCGTTTCGAACGCCTCCACGGCGTTCCAGACCAGATTCAGGAGGACCTGACGAATTCGGTCGGGGGGTAGCGTGCAGACCAGGCCCTCGGGAACGGAATGCTCCAGGACCACCTGAGCGGGAACCTGGTAGCGGAGAAGGCCCAGCTGCTCCTCCACCAGCTGGGCCAGGTCCACGGGGGCCAAGGGTTCCGGCTCGTGCCGGGCCGCGGCCAGATACTCGTTCAGCAGCCTCACCACCCTCTCCGTCTCGGCGTGCAGCATCTCGAGTCGCCGGTGGACGTCGGGGTCCGTGACCTCCCGGCGCAGGTTCTCCAGAGCGGCGAGCATCCCGGCCAGCGGATTCCTGAGCTCGTGGGCGACGCCCGCCGCCGTCTCCCCCACGGCCGCCAGCTTCTGTGCGTCTGCCAGGGCCCGCTGCTGCTCCACGAGGGTCCGGGTGGCCGCCCGGACCTCTTCCTCCAGGGTCTCGGCCCGGTTCCTGCGCTCCTCCTCCAGCTCGGAGAGGCGGGCCACCATGGCGTTGTAATTCCCGAAGAGAGGCAAGAGGGCCTGGTCCAGGTCGTCGGTGGGCACCTCGGTGAAGTGCCCCGCGGCGAGGCCTGCGAAGCGCTCCCTGAGTCCGGAGAGGGGATCCAGGATACGCTTGGGGATGACCCAGGACGTGAGAGCCGTGAGCGCGGCCAGGGACGTCAGGACGGTGATTCCCAGGAAGAACTCCCGGCGTCCGTCCTGCTGAATGTCGGAAAGGAGGTTTCTCTGCGCGTTGGCCTCCGCCTCGGAGATGGAGCCCGCCAGCTCCAGGGCGGACACCAGGGTACTCCGGGTCACCACGAGACCGGGCTCGGAGAGAAGGGCGTCGATCTGGCGAAGTCCTGCGGCTGTTCGGGGATCAAGGTAACTCTGGAGGGCCAGGGCGTTCTCAACTTGGAGGCGCACGTCCCTCGCCACGAACGACCCGACCGGCACCGCCTCCCGCACGTCGTCCAGGAGCGACACCTCCAGACGGTGCCGGAGCTGGCGGATTCGCTCGAGGTCCGAGAGCCGAGCCTGGATAAGCTCGATTCTCCGGAGGTTGCGAACGTTGAGGTATCCCACCGCGGCGCCACCCATGGCGATGAGCAGGGCTCCCAGGAGCGCGACGGAGGTGCGGGGATGTCGGGCGAACCACTTCATGGTAGCCGCCGGGGCGGAGGGTGTGGACGAAGAATGGGCTGCCCGGCGGTCCCCCCTTCCCGGGACCCCCGAGGTGAGCCCACCGGGCCGTCGCTCACCTTCTACACGGGGATGGCTGTTTTGAGCCACCAGGGCTCATATCCGCCGCCGAAGAGAGGGGGGCGGAGAGGTCGCAATATCATGGTAAGATGTTGTCACAGCGTGTCTTACACTCATGGCACGGATGCTGCAAAATTCCTTCCTCAGATCCACCCCGGCTCCGGTCACAGTTCGTGGCCCCGCCCTCCCGGCGGAAGTCGGCCGGACGCATTGACCACGAAGAGTAGAACGGAGGATAGAAGACATGTTCAGCATCAAAGGTACTCCCCGGATCATCGCCGCCTCTCTGGCGGTGGGGATTGTGGTGGGCGCAGCAGTGTTCGGAGGACTCGATGGTAGCGGGCACCTTTGGGCCCGACTTCCCGCCGGCATCAGCGAGGCGGTCATGCCCACGCTGACGGCCGAGGCCCCCCGAGCTGCCAAGACGGACGACGTCACGGATCTCGCCAACCGTCTCACCACCGTCTATACCCGGCTCGCTCAGGAGGTCACGCCGGCGGTAGTGAGGATCGAGTCTCGGCTTCCGGCCGAGCAGACGGGTGCCAACATGCAGGATATTCCCGAGCCCTTCCGGCAGTTCTTCAACATGCCCCAGGGGCCATCGGAACCCCAACACGCCGCCCCGGAGGAGATGGCCGGAGGGAGCGGGTTTCATCATCTCCCCCGACGGGTATATCCTCACCAACGCCCACGTGGTGAACCGGGCCGACCAAGATCGTCGTGAACCTCCTGAAGGACCGGGCAGCCCACGCGCCACCTCGTGGGGGCCGATCCTACCACCGACCTGGCGGTGATCAAGATCGATGAGAACAGGGCCTTCCCACCCTCAGCTTCGGTTCCTCCGGATGAGGTTCAGGTCGGTGAGCCCGTCATGGCTGTGGGAAATCCCGGGATTCGCCGGAAGCGGGTTCCCTGGACTACACGGTGACCACGGGAATCGTGAGCGCCCTGGGGCAGGCCACTCTCCATCATCCGCCAATCGCTCCAGGGAGAACCCCGATCTCGCGGGATACGCCATCGAGAACTTCGTCCAGACCGACGCCGTCATCAATCCTGGAAACTCCGGTGGACCGCTGGTCAACCTGGACGGACAGGTGATCGGTGTGAACTCCGCGATCGCCAGCACGAGCGGTTACTACCAGGGCTACGGATTCGCGATCCCGTCGGACCTGGCCAATCGGATCAGCCATGAGCTCATGACCACGGGCCACGTGACCCGTCCCTGGCTGGGCGTGATGGTCACCGGCGTCACCGCCGAGGACGCCCAGGCCTACAGCCTGCCCTCCGTGAAGGGCGTGCTGGTGCAGAGCGTCACCAAGGACAGCCCGGCGGAGAAGGCCGGACTCAAGGCCGAGGACGTGGTGGTGTCGGTCAATGGCCACGAGGTTCAGGACGCCGGCGACCTTCAGGAGCGCATCGCCGAGCTGAACCCCGGGCAAGAGGCCACGCTGGATATCTACCGCGGAGGCAAGGAGCAGACGGTGAGCGTCAAGCTCGGTGAGGCTCCCATCCAGCCTTCCGAGAAGACAACCGCTGCGCCAAAGGCGGACACCCCCTCGGCCCTCCTGGGCCTGACGGTGGCGGACATGACTCCGCAGATGGCCAGCGAGGCTGGATTCCAGCGGGCGGGCGGTGCCGTCATCACCGACGTGACCCAGTGGAGCGACGCCATGCAGAAGGGCGTGACTCCGGGCCTGAAGGTCCTCGAGGTGAATCACCAGAAGGTCACCGACGCCCAGACCTTCCAGGATGCGCTCAAGGGCCTGAAAGAGGGTGACGTGGTCACACTGCTTCTCCAATCTCCCGACGGAACCACGCGCATCGTGAACGTGCGCGCCGACCAAGGATAAGGATCAGGGATGTTCACGGGTGGCCCCGGTCCCGGGGCCACCCACCCATCCTCCACACCTGGAGATGACTACGATGAAGCGCGGGATCGTTGTGTGGGGAGTCGGAGCCACTTTCTTGGCCGCGTCGGTCTTGGCCGGGTGCCATGCCCAGAAGGTGGAAGGTGCAGAGGGGCAGGACCTGGAGGCCACCATCCAGGACGAGGCTGCCGCCGACAAGGAGGTCTCACCTCCCTTCGTCGAGCGGGAGTTCTGGCTTGCCATGGCCGAGGAGCCGGGCTGGCACCTGTCCGAGGCCCGGCAGCGCTTCCTGGACGGAGACAGCCAGGGTGCTGCCGAGGACCTGATCAAGGTGGCGGCCATGCTGAAGTTCGAGACGCGTCACGCCCACTCCTCGTTCGAGCGGGAGAAGCTTCTCGAGTCGGTGGACGACCTGCGCGAATTGGCCCGTGAATTGAAGTTCGAGGAGGTTCCCTACGAGGGCGTCCCGGACGTGGAGCCACTGGACCAGGTGGCGGCGCGGACCTTCGAGGCGCTTGCCGCCCACCATCTCGCCCTGGCGAACGAGAGCCTCCAGGCCGGGGACGCCCTCATGGCCGGACGCTACCTGCAGGAATCCGCCAATGACATCCAGAAGGGCTTCGCCCGGGCCGATGTCGATCCGGGCGGAGTCGTGAAGGAAGATGTCGCCAACGCCCGGAGCCTGGCCGATCAGCTCGTCACCGAGGGCAACGGGGATCGGACGGACGTGCAACAGGCGGTCGATCGCCTCCAGGATGCGGAGCACGGTCTGGCGGAGGTCCTGGGCTCCAGACGGAAGTAAGAGGAGGGGGCCTGGTCCGGGTGTCCGGCCTTCAGGGCCCGGATGCCACGGCCAGGGCGATGCCGAGGAGAGTGTTGGTTGCGAGGTTCCACTGAACATTGGCCGCCAGGGCCGGAATGGGCACGGCGGCGTCCGTGTCGCCAAAGGCCCACCTCAGCGGCTTGACCAGCAGAAGGGACGGAAGGAGAGCGACCAAGGCCAGGACCGGAAAGGGACCGAGCAGGGCACACCTGAGAATCCATGCGGGGACGAGGAGGGCCGCGAAGGCATAGACCATCGCGGCCTTCTTGCGGCCCATGAGCAGGACCAGGTTCTTCCGGCCCCCTTCCCGGTCCGCCGCCTCGTCGGGGAACTCGTTCAGGAGGAGGAGGTTGAAAGTCATGAGGAAGGCAGGGACCGAGGCGGCCACGCCCACCCACGCCAGGGTGCCCTCCTGAACGATCACGACGCCGGAGACGGCCAGGCCGCCCAGCCCCAGCCCCGCAGCCAGCTCCCCTACGCCCAATCGGGCCAAGGCATCCGTGTAACCCAGCACGAAGAAGCCTCCCACCAGCAGGAAGGGCAGGAAGACCACCCCGACCTGGCCCAGGAACCATAGGCCCACCGCCAGGCCAAGTCCGGCGAAGAGCAGCCCCACCGCCAAAGCCTGCCACACCGGCGCGTCGCCTGCGGGGAGGGTCCCGGACCCACCCGAGAAGGGGGTCCGGACCGTCTTCAGGTCGATACCTCGCTTCATGTCACTCCACTCGTTGAGGGAGTTGACCGCAATGTGGGTCGCCACCAGGCCCACCAGGGCCAGGAGCGAGGGGGCCCAGTGGAACGATCCTTCGAAGGCTGCGGCACCGGCACCGCATACCACCAGGGTCACCGGGAGGAGGAGGAACGGGGCCCGGGCAATCCGTGCATAGGCCTTCACCATGGACATGCCGTTCCCGTTCCTTTCTTCCAACGGGCTGACCGGGGGCCGGCCACGGGCACCGGCGACTCGCCTGGGGAAGATGGTTCCCCAGGCGGAAGAGGACAACCGGAGGTGGCTGAGGGTCCCACCCACCCCGCGCCTGGACGCTCCCGGCCCTGTCTCCTATACTATTTCCACGCGTTAGGAATGCCCACGTCACACCTCAGACAGCGAACATGGGTCCGAGAAGGTACTCAGTGTTTACCGGCTCCGGATGCTTTCTACCCACCCGGACGATCCCGAACCGAAGCTTCCAGGCTAACGAGTTCTACCTGGACTACGGAGAGCCTCTCGATCCCGCCGACAACCCGCGGGTTCTTCGCAAGTTCGAGGAGATCACGGAGATCTCGGAGCGACGATGGGTCACCGACGACCAGGTGGCCTCGGACATCGGCACACGGGCCGCCGAGGCCGCCATCGCCGATTCCGGGGTGGACCCGGAGACCCTGGACTACATCGTCGTGGCCCACAACTTCGGGGACGTTCGGTCGGATAATCGCCGCCTGGATTTCTGTCCCACGCTGGCGGCGCGGATCAAGGAGAAGCTCGCGATCCGCAACCCTTCGTGCGTTGCCTATGACCTGCCCTTCGGGTGCCCTGGATGGTTGCAGGCCGTCATCCACGTGGACTACTTCCTCCGGTCCGGCGATGCCACCCGCGCCCTCGTCGTGGGGGCGGAGACCCTCTCCCGGGTTTCCGATCCCCACGACAGGGACAGCATGATCTACGCGGACGGTGCCGGGGCGGTAGTGGTGGAGGCGGTTGAATTGGAGGAGGCGGCCGGGATCCTCTCCCACTGCACTCGCTCCGACACCCTGGAAGAGGCCCGTTTGTTGTGGATGGGTCCGTCCTACGATCCCAGGTCCCTCGGTAACCGTCTCTTCCTCAAGATGAAGGGGAGGAGACTATACCAGTACGCGGTCCGGACGGTGCCGGGCGTGGTGAAGGAGAGTCTGGACAAGGCTCGCCTGAGCCTCACGGACGTGACCAAGGTTCTCCTGCACCAGGCGAACGCCAAGATGGACCATGCCATCCTGGACCGTCTCTTCCGGCTCTACGACGTGGTGGAGATCCCGAAGCGCATCATGCCCATGACCATCTCCTGGCTGGGCAACAGCTCGGTGGCTACCCTGCCGACGCTCTTCGACCTCATGCGACGGGGAGAAATGGAGGGACAGGGCTTCGGGTCCGGTGACATCGTCGTGTTCGCCTCCGTGGGGGCCGGCATGAACATCAACTCCCTGGTGTACCGCTACCCCTAGACCCGCCTCCTACCCCTGGACCCGCCTCCTACCCCTGGGACAGGATTCCCTGGAGCTTGGCAACGTAGGCCCGGCCCTCCTCGTCGTCGCTGACCAGCTCGATCTGGTCCGGACCCGAAACGCCCAGTCCCACCTCCACGGCCCGGGCCATCTGCTCCTGGCCGAAGATCGGGGTCCCCATGACGGCGTCGTTGGAGCCCAGCTCCTTCAGGACCGCGAGCCCGACGGCGTCCACCGCCACCCGATCCGTTCCGGCGATCACGACGTTGCCCTCCTTCTGCGTGCCCCGGGAGGGGCCACCGTCGGTGAAGACGTCCACGCCGTCCATGACGATGAGGTCGGGTTTGTACCCCTGGTTCAGCTCGGCGATCATGCGGCGCATGTCGGGAGAGCGGTGCATACCACGGCGGATGGGTTTCGGAGTGAGACCCACGGAGAGCTTCATGGACATGGTGAACACGCCGCCGGAGCCATGGGTCTTCAGGCAACAGGTGGACACCAGGTACTCGGCGTTCACCACGTGGCGGGGAAGATGGAATCCGTCGGGCCAGTGGGTCCCGGCAGGCTGGAAGTGGACCCAGTCGGCATCGGGGATCTCCTCGAAGTTGACCACGGCGAACCCGGCGTCTCGGGCCAGGTCGAAGATCCCTTTGGCTTCCATCACCTCCTGGGTGGGAGGGAAGCTGGACTCCCCCAGGGTCACCTCCCGGGCGTCCCTCTCCTTCAGCTCGGAGACGATCTGAAGCAGCGTGTCGTTGTGGGTGCCCGCAGGGGCCGGATCCGCGGTGTTGAAATTGGGCTTGATGACCGCGCTCTTCCCGGCCATCTCCCTGGGGTTCAGCAGGGCTATGGCCCGGGTGACGCCCGCCTTCCGGTCCCGGGTCCGTACCAGCGCCACCGTGGACCTGGGGGCGGACTCCTGGAAGCCCAACCGTCCGAAGTCGGTGTGCGGGAGGAGGACGAGGCCGGCCGCGGCGCCCTTCAGAAAGTCCCGACGATCGATGGAAGCGTGGCGGCGTTGCAGCATGGGCTCCTCCCGTGAGCCAGAGGGGGGTGACGTCACATCTCCGGGAGAGTCGGACGTCCAATACGGTCACTTGGGAAAGATACGACCTTCAACCCGGCGCGGAAAATATTTCACCCGGGCCCGAGGCACTCACCCCCAGAGAAAGAGGGCCACTACGTAGACCACGTACGCGCCGGAGAGGGCGATGCCTGCCGGCCGGCCGATGGGTCGCTTCATCCAGATGAAGACGGCGAGGGTAAGTGCGGACAGGAGCATCGCCGGGAGGTCCAGGACCGTGAAGCTGGCTGGAACGTGAATGGGCTCGGGGCTCACCAGGGACGCGATCCCCAGGATCACCAGGATGTTGAAGATGTTGCTGCCCACGATGGTCCCCACCACCACGTCCGTCTCCTTCCGGAAGGCCGCCACAACCGTGGTCGCCAGCTCCGGTAGCGAGGTGCTGAAAGCGATGATGCTGGCTCCCACCACCGCCTCCGTCACACCCAGGCGGCCGGCGATGTCCACGGCCGAATCCACCACGAGCCGGGCGCCAACGGGGAGAAAGACCACGCCCACGACAATGAACAGAGTGATGAGCCGCCGGTGGGTGGGCAGTCCGAGGACGGCCTCCAGGGGAGCCCTCCCGCCGGCTTCACGGTGGGCTCTGGCCGCGTCCCGGGCCGAAGGGGAGAGAACCAGGACCAAAGCGATGAGCATGAGAATGCCCGTGGTCCGATTCAATCCCATGGAGAGCGCAAAAATCCCCAGGAGGACGGTGGCCCCGACCATGAGCAGGCTGTCCCTGCGGACCGAGCTCCCGACGATGCTCAGCGGGGCAATGATGGCGGCCAACCCACAAACCAAGAGGACGTTGGCAACGTTGCTCCCAACGACGTTTCCCAGGGCGATCCCGGAGAAGCCGGTAACCGCCGCCTGGAGGGTGACGACCAGCTCCGGAAGAGAGGTCCCGAGGGCAACGAGGGTCAGAGCCACGATCATGGGGGGGACCTGGGCCCTTCGGGCCAGGGCGACGGCCCCGCGGACCAGGAGGTCGGCCGCGCCCAGGAGGTAGATGAACCCTCCGATGAGCTGGACCAGGCTGAAGATCAAGGTGCCCCTCGCGACTTCTTTACGGCCTCCTCGAGTCGATGGCGGAGGGATCGGATCTCATCCTGGGACCGCTCCTGCCGCTCCTTCTGGGCGGTGACGTCGCGAGCGATGGCGTAGATGAGGCCTGTCTCCGGCTCGGGATGCGCCGTCCAGACCAGCGTCTTGTAGCTTCCGTCGGAGCAGCGGTACCGGTTCTCGAAGGAGATGGTGGGAATGCCTTTGGCAAGCTTGCCGATCTCCTCCTCGGTGGCGTCGATGTCGCCGGGGTGCACGAAGTCCAGGAACGACTTTCGGAGCAACGTCTCCGTGCTCCACCCCAACGTGCGTTCGAAGGCCGGGTTGACCCGCTTGAAGTATCCGTCCGTGGCGGCGATGCAGAGCATGTCCAGGGAGAGGTCGAAATACCGCTGAAACTCCCGGAGAAGGGAAACCTGCTGCTCGAGCTCTTCGGCCATCTGGTTGAAGGTCTTCGCCAGCACCCCCACCTCGTCTTCGCTGCTCACCCGGGCCCGTGCGCTGAGAGCCCCTTCCCTGATTCGGCCCGCGACCTCGGCCAGGTCGTGGATGGGGGCGGCGAAGCGCAATCCGAGGATGGTTCCCAGGAGGATGGCGAAGGCTCCGAGGGACAGAGAGAGGCGAATGAACCGGTTCCTGAACGCCCCGATGGGAGCCGTGGCCTCCTGGGCCTCGAGCTCCACGATGAGTCCCCACCCGGTTTCGGGCAGAACGCGGATGGCGGCCCAGACCGGCGTGTTCCGGTAGTCGGAAATGCCCTCCGACCGGACGAGCTCCTCTCCTTCCAAAGCCAGGGTCACGGGGTCGTCGGGCCCCCCCGGGCGAACCGCTTCCCAACTTCTTGTGGTCCCGGGACGCTGCCGGCGGAGGACGAGGATGGTCCCCTGGATATCCCGGACCACGATCATGACCTCCCACGTGTTCCCCAGCTTTGCCCGGTTCTCCGTCAGGTCCATGAGGGCGGCCGTGCCGAACCGGACATGCAGCATGCCCTGGAGGTTGCCGTCCAGGAACAGGGGGGCGGCGTACCCCACCCTGAGGCTGTCGGCCTCGCCCAACATGGCTCCCTGGTAGGTGGCACCGGAGGTTTCAGGGAGAGGGA
Source organism: uncultured Gemmatimonadales bacterium (assembly GCA_963751255.1). Lineage (GTDB taxonomy): Bacteria > Gemmatimonadota > Gemmatimonadetes > Longimicrobiales > Gaopeijiaceae > CAVVTW01. Next base: position 209,567 of record CAVVTW010000012.1, read on the forward strand.
GGGGAAGTCTCTCCCGGAGGTCCGTCTCGAGCCCCCAGCCCGCCGACGCGATGGCCACGCCTTGTGCATCGTAGACGACCAGGGACTGGACGATGTCCACCGACGAGAGCGCGTCAGCCAGGATCCTCCGGATCCGGGCGCGATCCTCGGGGTTTTCCGTCTGATTGTAGTCCCTGAGGCTCTGCCGGAGCTGGGTTCGGGAGGCGATGAGGCTCACTCGATCACGCCAACCCGACGATACTTCCTCCAGTCCGTCCTTCATGGACTCCGCGATTCCCTCGAGCTGATCCAGGCGTCCCCTGATCAACGCGTCCCGGGCGCTGAAATACATGACCGTTCCCAGAGAAAGCATGCTGCCCAGGGCTACGGCCACGAGGGCGAAGACCAGTTTTGTGCGGATATCCATGGTTCAAGCATAGAAGGAAGGGGCCAGGGCTCCAATGGCTCTCGCTCCGGGTCCGCCCCGGGGTCGGAGCGCGGTTGGCCTGCTCTGGGGTGCCCTGGCTATACCTCTCCGGTCGACCTCGGTTCCTTCCCCTTTCCAGGCATCTTCCTAGATTCCTGGTTCATCCGCGATTCCAGGAAGGGAAGACATGATCCGCCTACCGACCCTCTTCGTTTCACTCAGTCTCGTCGTCTTTCTGGCCTCTCCCGCCTCGAGCCAGGCCGGGTCGAGCTCCGGGGCGAGCCCCGCGTCGCCGGCGTCGATCCCGGCGGTGGCGGCGAGTCCCGCGCCACCCGGACACGGGAAGGTCCAGGAGGCCGACTACACCGGTCACTTCAAGGTCTACACGAAGGAGGGGGCACCCGCGACCCTGTCGGACATCGTCGAGGCCATGAAGGATGCGGACGCCGTGCTGGTCGGGGAAATCCACACCGATCCGGTGGGGCATTGGGTCGAGGCGGAGCTCGTGCGACGCTCCCTGGCCGAGTTTCACGTCGACGAGGAGTCGGGGGCTCTCCGAACCCTCGCCCTGTCCATGGAGATGTTCGAGCGGGACGTCCAGGAGGTGGTGGACGAGTACATGGCCGATCTCATTACCGAGAGCCAGTTTCTGAGCAGTGCGCGGCCGTGGGAGTACTATACCTCGGACTACCGGCCCATGGTGGAAATGGCCAAAGCCGCGGCTGTTCCGGTCATCGCGGCGAACGCTCCTCGGCGGTACGTGAATCGGGTGAGCAGGCTGGGCCGGGAGTCTCTCCTCGCGCTACCCCCGCAGGCTCGGCGTTTCCTTCCACCTCTTCCCTATCCCCCGCCGACGGAGGCCTACCGGCGGGAGTGGACCACCCTCATGGCGGAGATGCCCATGGAGCCCCAGTGCGAGCCGCCGGAGGGCGCTGAGCCGCCTCCGGGCCACGTGCCGGCTGGTCCTCCCACCACGGACCTCCCCCATCCGATGCCGCCCGCGGGGCCACCTCCAGGGATGCCTACCCATGCCGGCGCGTTCATGGAGAATGGACTTCAGGCCCAGGCGCTCTGGGACGCATCCATGGCCTACGCCGTCACGACCTTCCTGGAAACCCATCCCGGATCTCTCGTGCTCCACGTGGTAGGAGGCTTCCACGTGCAGAACTACACGGGCATTCCCGAGGCGGTGGAGTTCTACCGCCCCGGGACCAGGACCATCGTCGTGTCCATGGACACCGCCGAGGATTTCGAGACCTTCGACGCGGAGGCCGACGCCGGGCGAGGCGACTTCGTCATCCTCACCGACGAGAGCCTGGACCTGAACTACGCCCGGAACTGCGCCGGCGTCGGACTCAACCTCCCGTAACCGGCGTGCATTCAGCGCTCTCGATGGTGTAGACCACGCCACTCACGTCCTCGTCGGCCACGGTTACCCCGGTGGGTATGACCGTAGCGGAAAAGGTGAGTTGAGCGGTGGTCAGGTCCAGCGAGGCCACGTACCCCAGCGTGTACTCGGCTGGAGCCAGGGTGCCGATCTGGAACGTCCCCTCGGCGGCTACCACGCCCGACTTCACGATGGGATTGCCCTCGCCGTCCAGAAGGTCGTTAGCCGTGGCGGTGGGGATGAAGTCCTCCACCCCCCGGTCCGTTTCATCCGGGCACTTGGGGATGGTGACGCCGGAGGCCAGGACGACGGTGCCCAGAATGGATCTCACGTCACCCACCTCGCCGCCCACGTCTCCGTCCCCGTTGGAGTCTTCCACCAGGGTCCCGTGGATCACGGGGTGCATGACCCACTTTCCGGAGTTCCCCGCCCTGTGGCCGAAGCTCTGCGCCACGTCGAAGTCGATCACCAGGCCGGAGGCTCCTTCTCCCACATCGATGGCGTCACTGGGGACCTTGACCTTAAGCCCGCTCTGGGAGCAGGAGGGACACTGGAGCTCTCCCATGGGAGCGCCTTCCAGCCCCGGCGGCAGGACGGGATCGCCCTTCACGTAGACCGTTCCATCGGTGGAGACCAGGACCGCGTCCCCCACGATGAGGCGGAGCTGGCTGTAGAGCGCGGGATCCAGCTCGACGTCGGCGACCAGGAGCTGCGTGGTGCCCACCAGGTCGGTGATCGGGATGAGAGGAGTAGGTTCGGTGAGGAGGTCCACGGAGCCCTCACCATTGCCCTGGAGCGAGATCCCCAGGATCTCCAGCCAGACCGCATCCACGTCGCCGGGGGCGTCGGTGAGATAGACGGACAGGGACGCCTTCTGGGAGTCTCCCGGGCCTGTCGTGTCGGTGTCGTCACAGGCTCCCAGGATCAGAAGGGCCAAGACCCCAAGGGGGAGCCACCGTACCGGTTCGCGTCTCATGAGGATTACCTCTCCGTGCTTCAGGGGATTGGCTCGCGTGATTCGCCTTGGCTCGAAATCGCAAGACCCGTGCCGGAGGAGAGCCCCAGGTTCCAAGCGGGTGTTCCCATGGTCGAGAGCAGGCAGAAGCCGCCTCTCGTCGCGTTTCGCACCAGGGCTCCGATCGTTTTGGTGCACAATACCGGTCCGAGAAGCCGGGATCCAGAGGCACGGCGCACCGCCGGAAATCGTTGCCCGGTAGAGGCACGTTTTCCCGGGTAGCCGATACGATGCGACTTCATTCGTTTCCCCGAGGCAAGAGCCCCTGCAACCTTTCAAGTGCCAAGCCCGTCCCAATTAGTATGACAATGTCGTAGAAAGGGATTGAGATCATGGGAAACCCCGGAGAGTTGGAGCTTCTGGTCCTCCTGGCCGTTCTGAGGCGGGGACAGGAAGCGTATGGGGTGACGGTTCAGGAGGAGCTGGAAGCGGAAACGTCCAGGGCCCTGACCCTGGGGACCGTCTACAAGCTCTTGGGGCGCCTGGAAGCGAAGGGCTACCTGACCACCAGGGTCGCTCCCCCCACTCCCGAGCGAGGAGGCCGTCGCAAGAAGCTCTACGCCCTGACCCCGGTGGGCCTCGAGGCTGCCCGCCGCTCCCTGGGCGACCTCCGACGGATGACGGACGGCCTGGAGCCGGAGCTGGAGCAGCCATGAGGAGGGTCCCGGCTCCGGTCCGGTGGATTCTCCGCCTGGTGCTACCGCCCGAGGAGCGGGAGTTCTTCCTCGGGGACCTCGAGGAGGGCCCCGAACGCTCCTGGGCCCGGGAGCTCTTAGGAGCCTTGACCCTCAGGGCTTCGCGAATCGTGGGCGGCGAGGTGGGGACGCGGCGGGTCGGCCCAAATGGAAGACGGCATGAGACAAGAGGAGACGGGATGATGCGGGAGTTGTCGGCCGACTTGAGAGTCGGAGCGCGGACGTTGGCTCGGAGTCCGGGATTCGCCGCCGTGGCCCTGATGACCATGGCCTTGGGAGTCGGCGCCAACACTGCCATCTTCAGCATCCTCAACGGAGTGCTTCTCAAACCCCTCCCCTATCCGGAGCCGGATCGGATCGTCCGGGTCTGGGAGAACAACCTCGGCCGGGGCTGGAGCACCTTCAGCCTGTCCCCTCTCAACTACTGGGACTGGAGGGATCGGAACCGGACGCTGGAGCGCCTGGGGGCCTATCAGACCTCGTCGGTAAGCTACACGGGGGGAGACCGCCCCGAGAGCCTCTCGGTTCTTCGGGTCTCGGAGGACTACCTCCCGATCCTCGGTGGCGAGCCCTGGCTGGGCCGGGGCATCACCGCCGAGGACCTGAATCCCGATGCCCCCCCGGTGGTGATCCTTGCCCACGGGTTCTGGGAGCGTGCCCTGGGAGGCCGGCCCGACGTCCTGGGTAGCACCCTCCTCCTGGACGACGTTCCCACCACCGTCGTGGGCATTCTCCCGGAAGGGTGGGCTCCACCCGGTGGCAGCTCCAGGGATATCCTCGTCCCCCTGACTCCCGCGCCGTCCTGGAACGATTCCCGGGGGGCCCACTTCCTCCACGCCTACGGCCGCCTGAAGCCCGGCGTCTCCGTGGAACAGGCCCGATCCGATCTCTCCGCCGTGGCCGCGGCGCTGGAAACGGAGTATCCGGACACCAACGACGGCTGGGGAGCCACGGTGCGGACGTTGGAGGAAGTAGTCCTGGGCTCGACGCGACCGCAGCTCCTCCTTTTCATGGCCAGCGTGGGACTGATCCTCCTCATCGCGTGCGCGAATCTGGCAAACATGACGCTGGCTCGGGGCGTGAACCGCACCAGGGAGGTGGCCGTTCGCACCGCCGTAGGGGCCGGGAGGGGACGGTTGGTCCGCCAGCTCCTGGCGGAGAGCCTCGTGCTGGCGACGGCTGGGGGAGCCCTGGGAGTGGTCCTCGCCTTCGGTGTTCTGCATGCGTTCGTTGCCGGGTGGCCCGACCTTCTCCCCCGGATGCAGGAGATCAGGCTCAGTGGCACCGTTCTCCTCTTCTCTTTGGGCCTGTCCTTGGCGGCGGGCGTCCTGTTCGGGCTGGTCCCGGCCCTGAGCGTGACGGGATCCAGTGTCAGCGACGCTCTGCGCCAGGGCGGCCGAAGCATCGCCGGGGACCGGTCTCGCCGCTGGATGCGAGGGGCTCTGGTGACCGTGGAGGTGGGACTCTCCGTGGTTCTGCTGGTAGGATCGGGACTTCTCGTCCGGAGCTTCGCGGCCCTCCGGGCCGAGGACCCGGGATTCGAGACCCGGGACCGCCTCATCGCCTCGATTCCTCTCTCCCGCACCCGTTATGGCACGGCGGGGGAGAGGACGGCGTTCGTCGACGCCCTCCTCCCCCGGTTGTCGGCCCTCCCCGGGGTGGAGTCCGCGGCCCTGAGCACCTTGATTCCGATCGGGGGCAGCGATGAAATCTGGGGCTTCTGGTTGGAGGGCCAGGCCGCCACGGAGCCCGAGGAGGGCAGTGCCCTCTTTTACCGGGTGAGCCCCGGATACTTCGCCGCCATGGGTATTCCCCTCCTGGCTGGTCGGGACATTGGCCCCGATGATGCGGAAGGAAGCCTGCCGGTGGTGGTGGTGAGCAGCTCGTTCGTCGACCGGCACCTCGAGGGAGAAAGCCCCATCGGGAAGCGGTTCCGGTTCGGCCACGAGGAGGACAATCCCTACGTGGAGATCGTGGGGGTGGTGGGGGATGTGCAGCACTACCAGCTCGGCTACATGTCGATTCCGCAAGTCTACGTTCCCTACCGACAACGTCCCTCGGGGTATGTCAACGCGATCCTCGAGGCCTCGGTGCCCCCGGTGAGTCTCGTGGGGGCTGTCCGGGACGCTCTGGCATCGGTGGATCCGGACCAGCCTCTGGTGGGGGTCCAGGCCGCCGACGCCCTCATTGAGAACGCCGTGGCCACGCCCCGCTTCCGCGCCCTCCTCATGGCGGGATTCGGGATCACCGCTCTCCTGCTGGCCGTGGTCGGGCTCTACGGATTGATGGCTTACAGCGTATCCCGGCGCACCAAGGAGATCGGGGTGCGCATGGCACTCGGCGCGACGCGCGGCTCTGTCGTGAGCCTCGTGATACGGGAAGGTGTACCCCTGCTCGCGATCGGCCTGGTGCTGGGCCTGGGGACGGCCCTGGGCTTGAGCCGGATCCTGGAGTCCATGCTCTTCGGCGTGGCGGCCCGGGACGTGGTGGTGTTCGCCGGCGCTCCTCTGGTTCTCACCCTGGTGGCCGTGGCGGCCATGCTCGTCCCCGCCCGGAGGGCAACGCGGGTGGATCCGGTGCGGAGCCTGGGGCAGGAGTAGAAGGGAGCGAGGACGGACGGTCGGCCCCCGGGGCATCCTGCTCCGTGGCCACTCTGTTTCCCCCCGACGATCGGGTTGGGGCCGGCGAACGGAGGACCGCTTCCCCGGGCGGCTCCCATGCGGGTAGGGTGAAGAAGAACCGGCTGCCTTGCCCCGGCTCGCTCTCGACCCCGACCTCGCCCCCCAGCTTCTCCACGATGTGGAGGGCGATGGAGAGCCCCAGCCCGTGCCCGGAAGCGCCTCTCTTGGCGAGTTGAGTGAAGGGGACGAACAAGTCGGCCAGGGCCTCGGGCTCCAGCCCCGGCCCGTTGTCTCTCACCCAGAAGCGGAGCATACCGTTGCCCGGTGCCGAGGCTCCCAACTCCACCGACGGTGGATTACCCCCGAATTTCACGGCGTTGCTCACGTAGTTGGCCCAGACCTCCTCGATCCAGGGACCGTACCCACGGGCCACCGGCCACTGCTCCGGGCCGGTGACGCGGGCCTCCCGCTGCCGGATGAGATGGCTGAGCCGGTTGCGGACGTTCGCGACCACCGCGGCCATGTTTACGGGTTCCACGGGAGTGCTCTTCTTCCTCACCTCCGAAAGCATGAGAAGGTTGTCCACGATGTCGCTCATGTGGAGAGCCGTGGACTCGATGTCCTCCAGGAGATCCCTCTTCGTCTCGTCGGGGAGATCGTCCATCCCCGTCACCAGCTCGCTGGCGGCCACGATCACCGACAGGGGGCTCTTGAGGTCGTGGGCGACCGTCTGGGCGTACGCGTCAAGCTCCGCGTTCCGCTCCCTGAGAAGGGCCGCGTCTTCCCGGAGCCGACGCTCCGAGATACGCAGCTCCCCGTTCCGGGTCTCCAGGGTAGTGGCGTACTTCCGAAGCTGGTCCTTTGAGCGGTTCAGGTCCCGGAGAAGGAGGGCGTAGGGTCGGTCGAGCCCGGTCTCGATGATCGCCTTGTAGAGGATGTAGAACCCCACGAGGCGAAGGAAATGGCCGAGCATGTTCGCCTCGCCGTACACGCTCAGATAGAACGAAAAGGTGACCTCGGATGCGATCAGGAAGAGGAGAGCCGCCACCATGCGGTGGAGGACGCCGGGATCGAACTCCCGCCGCCTCTCGAGAAGGAGGCCTATGCCTCCCAGGAAGAAGAGGGAGACGAGGTATTCACTTCCTTTCTTGAATGGGGTCAGACCCACACCGTCCACGTAGGTAGCGGGGAAGACCTGCCAGTAGAAGATGAGCGCGAAGAGGAAGCAGGTGAGCCCCGCAAACGCCGCGAGGGTGAGGTAGGGGCGGAGGCGGTGGGTAATGAAGATGGGCGCCAGGAGGAAGGTGAGCCCCTGGACGTACCGGGCCGCGATCCAGAGATCCGTCGCCAGGTCGGGGTTCGAGCTGGCGAACACCCCCATGCCCTCGTAGGCCAGCGTGTGGAAGAGGTCCAGGAGAGCGGAGAAGATGGACCCGATCCCCACGAAGACGAGGTAGTTGTTGTCCAGGTAGTCCCGGGCGTTCCAGGCAATCACGAACACACCGGCCGCCACGGTGACCGTGAAGAGCTCGATCAGGCTGTGGAAAAGCAGGTAGCTGTGCAGACTCGTCAGGTAGAGCGCCAGGAGCAGGACCAGGCCCACGAAGACCTGCCCGCCGTTCCGGGCCACCACGAGCCGCGCCTTCATCTATGCCGTTCCTCCTTGACCTGGTCCCCCGCCGTCACCTCGGAGCGCCGACGCCCGGACGGTCCGGCCATCCATCCTCCGTGCGGTGAGCCAACTCGGAAACCGGCCCGACCGTCTCCGGCGGCGGGGAGGTCTCTCTTCGGTGTGCCCTGCAAGAGCAACATACGTGCTCCCAGGCAATCTTGAAAAGAAAGAAGGGACGTCTCGGTAATCTCATCCCACAGGAGTCCAGATGCCGAGCTGCCAGGAGAGGGGGCCCGAGCTCCTCGCCGCCGGGTGCCGGTACGAGACCGGCGGGATCGAGGCCCTCCGCAAAGCTTCGCCCGGAGGCCGCCCCTCAGCTCGGCATGAGCTTCTGCCAGAGCTCCATCCTGGCCATCGCCTGGCTCCCGACCACTCCCCGGATGGCACCGGCTCCATCGAGGTGGAGCGTGCCGCGGGTCAGATGCTCCGTCCACTCCGAGCTGGCCACCAGGGCGTCGAGCTTGGCCGAATCACCCCGGATCAGGAAGAAGCCGTTGAGGTCCCCGCCGTGGGGATCCAGGAAGACCACATCGAATCCTTGAAGGGTGCCGTTCTTCACGAGCCCGTCCAGGTACGCCACGAACTCCTGAAAGTGGTCTCGGCTCGTCTCTTCCCTGCCGGGGATCGATCGATTCCAGCCGAAGAGGATCAGGTTCCTGTCCACGTGACTTGCTCCTGTTGAGAGGTGTTGAGGGGCCATGAACCCCCGACAGGTGTGCGCGTGACCCCCGGAGAACCGAGTCCCGCCAGGAGCAGCAGACCCGTTGCCGGGACGGCAGCCGCCGGCGGGATGGCTTCGACCTGTCAGTGAGTGAGCTCCAATCTTCAGGTGTTTACATGAGGAAGCAAGGATCTCGTGGCCGCCCCGGAAGCCGGATGCGGAGCCGGACCCCGCTCACGGTCCGGGGGGCCCTGGACCGCCGGCTCCGGCACCGACACCCGGGGATCCTGGCGCCTCCGGCCGGACGCGTCCATGTTCTCGGGGGACCCCTTCGGGAGGCCGATCCGGTCCCGGCGACTTCGGCATGCCACCTCGGAGGAGAGTCATCCCATGAGCACTTCTCGTCGCCACTTCATCCAGCAGATGGGTCTGGGCCTGGCCTCGGCCGGCTCAGCCGCCGGAGCCCTGGCGTGCAGCCCCCAGGAGCGCGGCTCGCCTCCCGGGGCCCGAGGTGAGGCGGGAAGCGGGGGCAGCTCCGAGCGCCTGCTTCTTCCGGACCCTGACCGGCTGGCCCCGGCGCCCCTGGGGTACGACCGCCTTCCCCTGACGTGGCACCAGGAGAGGGTGCGGACGCTCAAGGCCCGGCTGGGCGAGCGTGGCTTCAACGCCGTCGTCATGGGCAACGACCAGAACATGGTCTACTTCACCGGCTGCTTCCGGGGAAGCGGCGAACGCTCTACCTGGGCCGTCTTCCCGGCCGACGAGGATGACGCGGTCTACTGGTACTCGCCGGGAATCGACCGGGACCTGCTGGAGTCCTGGTGGTGCACCGAAAACGAGTACTACTTCTGCTATCCCCATGCCGAGGGCGGCTTCCCCAACCGGGGGCAGGTGGTGCAGGGACCCACGGTGGACCTGTTCCAATGGCTGCTGGAGGGGCTGAAGCGGCGGGGGCTGGGGGGGGAACGGTGGCCACGGACTGGACCTTGTCGGAGGACCAGCTGGCCAGCGTCAGGAAGGTGATTCCCGGAACCCGCTTCGTGAACGTCCAGGCGGACTTGCTGGCCATGCAGCAGGTGAAGACCCCGGAGGAGCTGGCGCTCATCCAGCGGGCCTTCGGCTATTTCGATCGCATCCACGCCTTCGCCCGGGACTACATCCTGGAGCGGGGCACGGACCTGACGGACTTCGAGCTGGGCCAGGCCCTCCAGGCCTATGGGGTCGAGCTCCTCATGCGAGACGTCGGGCACGACGGTCGTCCCCACTCGGCCGTGGGGATTCTGGTTACCTCCCAGTACGTTCGCGCCGGAGTGGCCAGCGCTTATCCGCACCCCAACCAGTTCTTCCACCAGAAGATCGAGCGGGGACAGACGGTCTACGTGAACACCGACATCCAACTCGGGGGTCTGGGTGGAGAGTGCTACCGGAACTACCTGGTCGCGCCCTGGACCCCGGAACAGGTACGCATGTGGGAGGTGGTGGCCGAGACCGTCCGGATCCAGGAGGAGGAGTCCCGCCCTGGGGCCGTGTGCTCGGACATTGCGGCGAAGATCCATCAGCATCAGGTGGATGCCGGAATGGCCGAGTTCATCTACCACCGTCCTGCCCACGGACAGGGCCAGTTCCTCTCCGGGCACCAGGCGCCCTTCATTGCCCTGGGAGACTACACCGAGCTCGAGGAGAATATGACCTTCAGTGTGGAGCCCGGTTTGTACGACGCTCGGCGCGGGTTCGGCATCAACCCCAGCGACAACCTCCGGGTCACCCCCACCCGGGGCATACGGTTCTCCAGCGTCCCCTTCTCCAAGGAGTGGAGCTTCCTGGAGATCTGAGACCGTGGGCCCACCCCCCGTTGATCTCGAGGTCGAGGAGCTCGAGCTCGATGTAGGCGAAGGATCCCTCCGGCGCGTGCCATCGCCCCTCGCCTCTCGCGGCGGCCCGGCGAGGTCCGAACTCCCGGTAGTTCCCCACGGGCGTGGACCAGCGCTGGGGCGTAAGCTGCTTCCCATCGGAAGAGGAAGCGAGACGGTCGTCGGACACGAAGTCCACGAGCTCCCCGGCCTCGTTGAACGATAGAGCCGCGCTGACGGTGTTGGCCCCGACGGTGTAGTGCACCCGGGCGGTGAAGGCGTCGACGGACTCCCATTCGACGGCGGTGTCTTGGGTGGAAGGGTTCCGGGAAGGGGTGGCCCGGCCCGGCTTGTGCCGGACGGCCGAGTCTGCAGCGGCCGAATCTGAAGCGGCCGAGTCTGAACCGGCCGAGTCTCCGGCCGCCGGGACTCCGACGCCGGCATCCTGGGCGCCGATCTCGAGGAGGGCCCCAGGAGCCAGCAGGCAGATGTCGTTCAGCAGCGTGACGGTCTCGGCCCGCGTCATCTCCGGCCCCCGGGCGTCGGCGATGGGGAAGAGAGAGAGGAGGCGCACCTGCATGTTCGCCCTGCCGTCCCGGAAGGCGTGGAAGACATCCACCGGCAAGACTCCCCGCCGGGCGGCCATGAGGAAGAACCTCGAGGGCTCACGGGGGAAATTGTACTGCTCGGCGGTGAACTCCATCCAGGGATCCTCCGGTCCGCCCCGAATCCGTCCCCTCCAATTCGCCCTGAAGTGGTGGACCCATGGCTGGCCGACGGAGCCGGTGCGGCGAAGGTAACGCTGCACGGGGTCGGGGAGCCCATTCAGGTCGTCTTCTGAGACGAGGAGGGCCGAGGATCCCGTCGGGGGAGTGGAGCTCCTGTGGGTCGGCGACGGGGATGCGGCCTCCGTGTCCGTTCCCTGCCGAGCGGGATTCTCCGAATGCCGAGCTGCCAGGGCTCCCGCGCCCAAGCGACGCCGCACCTCACGGCCGTAGGTGGCAAAGAAGCTGAGTGGCCCCCGGGAAGCGAAGCCATAGGTCACGCCGGCGAGGACGAACACGTTCGCGACGGTTCCGAACCAAGCGTCGCTCCAGGAGGTGAGGATCACCGCCTGGGAGACGAGGGCTCCCAGGAAGCCGGGGACCCACCAGCAACGGGACCTGACCGCCAGGAAGAAGGCCGTAATCAGCAGGAGGAGGCTGGCCGCCAGCCATGCCACCGCCATGCCGGTGGAGATTGGATTCGCCAGCTGGGAGAGATCTGCGAGCCCGAAACCCTTGGCGGCGCCAAGCAGGTGGATCAGCCCGTGGACGAGGACCAGGGCAAGAAACGCCCACCGCACTGGTGGCCTCCTCTCACATGAAGATGCGTTACGGACATTGCCCGTGGCATCCGCCCTGCGCGTCAGCCACAATGCGCATCACGCACCGCCTCCACCTCGCTCCAATGGCTTTCCTCAGCCCCCCGGATGATACTCCCGCTCGATGTGGCCCTCGAGCTGGTCGGGGTAGAAGTAGACCTCCCGGAGGTTCCCCGTGGCGTACCGCTCCGCCTGGTCGTTGAAATGGGGTGAGGCCGGGTCGCTGTTCAGCCCTCCGGCGGTGACCGCCTTGGCCCGGACGCTGTCGCCGAACTCCACCACGGCAACGAAGCTGTTCCCGCTGGTGCCGTACGAGCTTCTTGGTTCCTGGATAGCTGCGGGCACCGAACGAGGCGAGGGAACCCCAGCGCGAGGAGGTGAACCCCACCGGCGATGCTGGGCTCGTTGTCGTTGAAGGGCTGAACGATGTCACCGGTGAGGCGCTGGAACCGGTTGATCTCGCCCCAAGGGGTCTTCCACGTGCCGAAGTCCTCTTCCAGGCGTCCGATGCTGCGGCCAGGGCCGCCAGGAGCTGCGTCGCTCGAGGCCCGGGGGCCATGTAGTCGTAGACGTTCATTCCGGCCGCCCAGGCATCGTCGCGGACGGATGCATCAGTTCGTCCCCAAGAATACCGCCAGGGAAGTGGGCACCGACTCCACCCCCCAGCGGAGGTCCCAGTCCCGGAGCATCTTGATCTGCTCGGCGAGCCGCGCCTTGAGGGGATCGGCGGCGGGGGCCGCATCGTAGGCACGAAGAAGGGCCGGGATGATGTCCTCGAAACCGGTGAGGTAGCTGTCGAAGGCGGCGCCGATGAGACCGTTCAGGGTGAAGTCCGTCTTTCCCGTGAGAAGGCGGATGGCGTGGATCCCTCGGAAGTTCTCGCTCCCCGAGTCGAAGTAGGCCGGGTAGTCCTGCTGCCGCGGGCTGTTGGGCCCCGCCGCCGAGTAGGGCCAGTTGTTGCTGTTGTAGACCCAGCCGTTGGAGGGGTCGATGACGTTGGGGCTCTCCTCGAAGGAGTGGACTCCCTGCCAGTCCGTCGTGGGGTCGCTGCCGTCCACCGGCCGCGTGTAGTCGAAGCGGGGATTCCGGATGGGGACGAAGTTGGAATGGAGGTAGGCGATGTTGCCCTCGGCATCGGCGAAGAGCGTGTTGTTGGAGGAGTTGGTGTGGAGCTCCATGATCTCCTCGTACTCCGCGAGATTCGTCGCCTTGGTCCGGGTGTAGGACTGGATCAGTGCGCTCATGGGCTCCTCCATGAGGGCCATGGCCACCCACTTCCCGTCCAACTCACTCACGATGGGGCCGTGGTGGGTCCGGTAGACGGTGAACTCCCGTTGGGCCATACCCTGAGTCGGTCTTGTACGGCACCGTCACCTGCCGCAGCCTCCACGGGCCGCTCCTCTTCGCCGTAGCAGATAATAGAGCCCGTCGTCACTCTCCACGATGGTCTCCAGGAACTCATCGATGTTGTCCACGCTGCTGGAGGTATGCATCCAGCCGGCGGTCTCGTTGAAGCCCTGGTAGACGAAGAACTGGCCCCAGGTCAGGGCCCCGTATGCGTTCAGCCCCTCGTCACTGGTGACCTGGGCCTCGTGCCGGAAGAAGAAGGAAGTGTGGGGATTGATGAGAAGGAGGGCGTGCCCGTCCACGGTGTTGGAGGGGGCGATGGCGATGCCGTTGGATCCCCAGGGCTCGTAGGGCTCCCCGGCGGCGTCGGCCAGGGCCGGCACGGGCAGGAGCCCGCTTTCGGGGGCCGACTCCGCCACCGCGACCCGGGTGGTCCGGTCGCTTTCCGCGTGCCCGGGGACCGCGGACCCGGCGGCAGCCCCAGTCGCCGTGCCGGTCCCGTAGAACGCCTCCAGCTCACGAAGGTCCACCCGCTCGATGTCTCCCCCGATGCTTCCCTCACTGAAGCTCAGGGCCATCCAGGGCTCGAAGTGGGTCAGGACCCTGGGCTTCACCTCCGGATGGGTGTACAGGTAGTAGTTCAGCCCGTCGGCCCATCCGTCCATCAGGTCCCTCAGCCACTGGGGAGACTCGGCGTAGAGGGCCTTCATCTGGTCCGGGTCGATGAAGAGCTTCATTCGCAGGTCCTGCCAGATCGCCCCTTCCCCCTCGGCTTCCGCCAGGCGCCCCTGGGAGTTCAGGAAGTTCACTTCGATGCGATTGAAGTCGTCTTCGGCCTGGGCATACATGAGGCCGAAGATGGCGTCGGCGTCCGTGGGTCCGTGGATGTGGGGAACGCCCCAGTCGTCACGTATGATGGTGACGTTCTGGGCCCGCTGCTCCCAGCGAGCCACTTCGCCGTTCGGGGCATCCGCAGGGGCGCACGATGCGCCGGCCAGCAGGACGGGAAGGAGGAGAAGGAGCTTCTTCATGAGGAACCTGCCTCGGGGGGGGGTTCATTCGTCGTTTCGCGGGTGAGGTCGAGGCCCGCGCTCTCCGGGCCTCATCCGTCAACCAGGTAACGGATTGTAGTAGGAAAGGCGTTCCCCGTCGAGCGTTGCGCTTCTCCCCTGAGGACCCGGCGGTGAGGCGAAGCCGCTCCCGTGCCCCCACCCTCCAGGTCTCCACCCTTGTCCATTCGTCCTCTCTGAATACGAGCGCACGGAACGGGTGTCCGGTGCGCCGGCTGGCGCCCCGCCCAGCCGCCGCGCATCTTGTCTTCCGGGCTCTGATCCCCGAACGCGGCGGTACCCATGGAACCCATCTCCGACCCCGGGTCCTCCAATCGCCCCTCGAAACGGCGCTCGGGCCAGGATCTGGAACGACTTCGGGACGAACTCTCTCCCGACCTCGACGTGCTCCGTCACTTGGGGCGCGGATCGGCAGCGGAGGTCTTCCTGGCTCGTGACATCTCCCTGGACCGGCTCGTGGCGGTCAAGGTGCTGTCGAGCCAACTGGCCGGTGACGAGATCGCTCTCGCCCGGTTCGAGCGGGAAGCCAGAGCTGCGGCCTCGGTGAACCATCCCAACGCGGTGGCGGTCTACCGGTTCGGCTCCCTTTCGTCCGGCGTGCCGTACCTGGTGATGGAGTTCGTTACCGGTGGAACTCTGGAGGACAAGCTCGCCGCCGAAGGGCCCCTTCCGGCGGAAGATGCCCGGAGGATCCTCGGGGAAGTGGCCGCGGCGCTGGCCTCGGCTCATGCCCAGGGGTTCGTGCACCGGGACGTGCGCCTGGGCAACGTCCTTTGCGACCGTGAGAAGGGCCGCGTCCTGGTATCGGACTTCGGACTGGCCGGGATCCTCCCCCAGGGAGGGCGGGACGACCCGAAGCTTACCCGGACGGGTCAGATCATCGGAAACCTGGAGTACCTAAGCCCGGAGCAGCTTCGTGGGGACCCGGTCACCGACGCCACCGACATCTACGCCCTGGGAGTCCTGGGCTACGAAGTGCTCACCGGGAGAGGTCCCTTTCCCGGCACGCTGAAGCAATCCCGGCTTCCTGCCCATGGGCGGTCGGAGCCCTCGCACCTGGCCCCCTTGCTCCCCCCCCAGCACGCCGACCTGGCCGAGCTTCTCGGCCGGTGCCTATCGGCGGATCCCAGGAAGCGACCCAGCGCTTCGTTCCTGGCCCAGGCATTTGCGGGCGAGGGACGCGGCGCGCCTTCCGGTGACGCCCACGGCGGCACCGAGGGGGACAACCTCCTCGCCAGCCTCCTCCAGCGCCGCCTGCCCCAGAGTGTGGCCGTGACGGGTGCCCTGGGCCTGGGGTTGCTCGGAATCTTCGACATGCTCGCCGACC
>CAVVTW010000013.1:0-263585 GCA_963751255.1 uncultured Gemmatimonadales bacterium
ACCGTCTTGACCATCTTCTCGGCGTCGGCGTAGGACGAGACGTCGGCCTGGACGGCGAGAGCTTTGGCCCCCAGAGCCTCGATATCCTCGGCCACCTTCCTGGCCTCGGTGTCGTGACGCCGGTAGTTCACGGCCACGTTGCAGCCTTCCTTGCCCAGCTGCCGGGCAATGGCCGCCCCGATGCCGAGGCTCCCGCCGGTGACGATCGCACCCTTCCCTTTGAGTCCAAGGTCCACGACCCTACCTGCCTTTCTTCCGTGTGAGCTTCAGCTCCCGGCTCTCCAGGGCGACCGTCGAGCACGCCGCGAGGAACGCATGGCGGCCGCCCTGGGGGAGCACATTGGATTTGGCGTGAGGTGTCCGTCCCGGCCGTGCCTCACACCACCATCGTCTTGGCATACTGGCTTCCCAGCTCGCCCTTCCGGCACGCCGCTGACGTCATGAACGCCGCCGAATGCCGGGCCTGCACCTCCAGGGCCTCGGAGAGGGGCGCGCCGCATGCGCCCTGGACGCACCCCAGGATCGCGGTTCTGGCTGCCAGGCCCATCGAGCCTCCCGTGTCTGCCAGACCTGGGACCTCCGTGGGAACCCCCTCCAGCATCCCGCCCTCCACTTCCCGGCGGGGAAGCGCGCCGCCCTCGCCACTGGCCAGCCTCCAGGCCATGGCCAGCGTCTCCTCCAAGGGGCCGGCGTAATCGATGAGCCAGCCTACGGCATCCGACGCGCGAACGGGCGCGCCACTCAGGAGCAACGTCAGGATCTTACCCCAATCCTCGGAACGGGCCTTCCGGAAAGTCCAGTGGCAGCCCTCCATGCCCGGGACCACCGGAAGCGTCACTTCGGGCATGCCCAGCCGGGCCGCATCCACGGCCAGCACATAGTGGCAGTGCGTCATGAGCTCCAGCATCCCGCCCAGGCAGCGCTTTCCGTTCACCACCCCCACCGACACGCGGAACTCCTCGTCGAAGCGTCGGGCGGTTCGGGACCAGGAGCTCGAGATCCGGAATCCAGCCTCCTCCTCCTCCACGGCGGGGAAGAAGTCCGTCACGTCGGCCCCCACCATCTGGGTGGAGAGGTGGAAATCCCCGGTGAGAATGACCCGGTCGATGCCCTCGGCCTTGAGCCAGTCCACGGCCCGGTTCAGCTCCGCGTCCACATCGCCGTTGTAGCTCTCCCGGCTGAGGGTGACGACGCCCACTTCCCCGTCGTGCTCAGCGTTGACATAGAGCTGTTGCCAACGAGGAGAGTCGAGGTCCGCGAAAGCGTCGGGGTACCAGGCGTTGGCCGCGGCGGCGGGATGGAGACGGTGGTAGGCCTCCACCGTTCCGATGATCGAGTCCGCACCATCCGCCCGGGCCATGGCCAGGACGCCGTTCCGGAACTGGGCGCAGAGCTCGCCGATGGCGTTGAGGTTGGAGAAGTGGGCCCGGCTCTCGTGGACCAGAAGGCTGGTCATCTGGTAGACGGGTCCCAGGATCCAGGTCCTGAACACTTCGTCTTCCTCGGCGCTCAGCTTCCAGTCCACCAGGGGCCGGAAGTGGTTCGGAGGATACCAGGTCTGGCCCGTCTCCTTCCGCTCCTCCAGCTCGTGGGTGGGTCTGAAGACATCGCCGTACTTCCCGGTGAGGTGGTGCAGACAGGACCAGGTGAGAAAATCCGCCCCCTTCGATCCGATTGCGTCGTGGGCGCGGAAGGGATTGGGTCCTACCAGCTTCCGGACGAGCTTGTCGATCTTCCAGAAGGGCATGTTGCTGGCGTCGTGGTACCGGAGGCCGGCCAGGGTGATGCCGCAGAAGAGCACGTCCAGGACGAACGACCAGTGGTCGCTCACGGGCACGGGGACCATCCCCAGCGCCCAGAGGAGCTGGGTGACCGCCGAGGGTTCCGGCTCCACCACCTCCCAGACCTTGTTGATCTGGTGTGGGAACGCCGGGTGGGCGATTCCCACGCCCAGCTCCGAGCTCGGAAAGCCCGAGGTGACGGAGCGAATCGTGACGTCGTCGAAGGCGTCGCGGAAGACCTGGTAGTGCGCCTTCTTGACCTCCAGGATCTCGGGAATCGCCTCCAGGAGGAAGCGGGGCCGAAGCTGCTTCAGCTCCTCCGGGAGGCTCTTCCCGTCGTAACTCATCCGGATGATGCCGGCCATGATAGCGTCGGCGCCCTCCCTCCCGAAGGCCTCGACCAGACCGGGGTACTGGGCTCCCAGCCCGTCGGGGGCGCCGGGGAGATCCAGGGCCACCACCGGGACTCCGAAGGGGTGCAGGCGGGACCCGAGCTGCATGGCCTTTCCCGCCCCTACGATGCCATTGGCGCCGGAAATGACCAGGGAGCCCCGCTGCCCGTTCTTGCCAAAGACCTCCTCCACCAGCTCGTCGGGCGTGGCGGGGAGACGCGCGTTCTTGAAGATGTCCAGGACCGTACCCAGTCCAAGGGTCTGGAGGGTCGGCTCTCTCAGCATCTGAGTCATGGTGCCTTCGCTCCTCAGGAAACCTTGAAGATGGATGCGATTCCGACGTCACCCGCGGCGCAGCCGAAGATGAGAACGTGACCACCGCCCAAATCCACCGCTTCCTCCAACGCCTCGATCAGCACCCGCGTGAGGGTGGGCCCCTGGGGGTGGCCCCACACCAAGGGGCAGCCGGTGTTGTTCATGTCCCTCCAGTCGTAGTCGAGGAGCTTGGAGAAGACGACGTCGTTAACCGCAAAGGGGTTGTGGTTCTTGGCCACCACCATGTCGCCCATGGTGAGCCCCGTCCGCTCCAGCAGCCTCTTCACGGCGAGGGCAGGGGCTTCGGGCATGAGGCTGGGCTGGGCCCTGACCTCGGCCTTGGCGATGAACCGGATGTCGATTTCCGGCCGGGGGCTCAGCTCCTTCGCCCGCTCTTCGGTGGCGACGAGGAGTCCCGCCATTCCGTCCGATGCATGCGTCTGGGTGCCGCTCGTGACGCAGGTGTCCAGCTCACGCATGGCCCGGAGGCCATCCAGCGTCAATTCCCGCACTCCGAAGTCGTCGTCCACCCGTCCGAGGGGACGCCCCTGGACGTTCAGCACGTCGAATGGGATCAGAACCCGGTCCAGGAACCCCGAGCGCTTCGCCTCGAAGTACTGCTGGTGCCGGAGGTAGGCCACTTCGTCCACCTCCGCCCGGTCCGTTCGGTACTTGCGCGCCGTGATCCCCGCTGCGGTGATCATCGCCTTCCCGGTGGCTGGATCGAAGCCGAAGTTGTCCCAGACGTCGGCGATGGCCTGGGTGCGCTCATGGGCTCTCCGCTCCGGAAAGACACCCACCGGGGAGTCGCTGGTCCGGTCGAAGGTCAGGACCCCGGTCACCTCGGAGCTTCCTCCCTCGACCTCACCCCAGCCCAGGTGGACGGCCTGGATCCCCGTGGCGCAGGCCTGCTCGGTGTGGTAGCCGGGAATGCGGTGGCCCATGCAGCTGGACACCAACGGGGCCGTCCAGAACTTCCAGTGCCACGGAATGGTGGATCCGATGACCAGGTAGTCGAGGGCGGTCTTCGGCACACCTCTGAGGCTCAGGATCCTCGCCATGGACTCTCCGGCGAACTGGCCGATGTTGACCTCTGCCAGCGCGGACGTCTGCCAGGCCGGGAAATAACTGCTACCCCATGTTCCGTAGGGGATTCTCGCTCTTGAACCCATCAGGATCTCCCCCTCCTTGTCTTGTTCTGTCTCGGTTCGGCCTTCGTTTCTCGTTCCGTCTAAGACCGGCGTTCGTGCGCCGGCAGAGTAACCGGACGAGGAGCCGGGGTGCAATCTGAGGCTCGGGGACCCGCTTGGAAAGGCGCGGTGGTGTCCCCCGGCCGCTTGTTCGGGGCAGGGGAGGAGGGCCGCTGGCCTCGCTCCCGTGTTGGGTCCGAGAGGATCGGGGAGCGTTCTGGTGCGCGCCGGGGTCGAGGGGCATATTGGGAGGCATCGACCCCCAAAGCGCCACTTCCCGCCAGACGTGAGCAGAGAGAAGATAGCGATGACGAATCCGTCCGAGGACCGGCTGGTCCATGACTGGTCCCAATTGGGATCACCCGAGACCCAGAAGCCCTACCTGGCCATGCTGGACGATGAGACGCTCAGGGACGGCCTTCAGAGCCCGTCGGTCAAGGACCCTTCCCTGGAGACCAAGATCCAGATCCTCCACCTCATGAACCAGCTCGGGGTCGAGACCGCCGATGTCGGTCTTCCCGGCTCCGGTCCCCGGCAGCGGGAGGCCGTGGAGCGCCTCTGCCGGGAGATCGCCGATGGCCACCTGAACATCCAGGCCAATTGCGCCGCACGGACCCTCCGAGCCGACATCCAGCCCATCGCCGAGGTGGTCCAGGCCACCGGCGTGCCCATCGAAGCGTGCGTCTTCATCGGGAGCAGCCCGATCCGGCAGTACGCCGAGGAGTGGGAGTTCGAGTTCATTCTCCGCCTCAGCGAGGAGGCGGTGCCGTTCGCCGCGGGCGAAGGCCTCGAGGTCATGTACGTCACGGAGGACACGGTGCGGGCCCGGCCCGAGCACCTGCGGGCGCTCTTCGACGCCGCGGTGGAGGCGGGAGCCAGGCGGGTTTGCCTGTGTGACACTGTGGGGGCGGTGACCCCGCGGGGTGCCAAGAACCTCGTTAGCTGGGTGAAGGAGCAGCTGGTGGACATCGGCGTGGGGGACCGGGTTGGCATCGACTGGCACGGCCACCGGGACCGGGGCCTCGACGTGGCGAACACCCTCGCCGCCGTGGAGGCAGGGGCGACGCGCGTTCACGGAACCGCCCTGGGCATCGGGGAGCGAGTCGGCAACACTCCCATGGAGCAGATCCTGGTGAACCTCCAGCTCCTGGGATGGCGGAAAGACGATCTCTCCTGCCTCCAGCAGTACGTGGAGCTGGTCTCGGGAGCCGTGGGTGTGCCCATACCGGTGAACCAGCCCATCGTGGGCCGGGACGCCTTCCGTACTGCAACGGGGGTGCACGCGGCGGCGGTGATCAAGGCCCAGTGCAAGGGGCAGGACTGGCTGGCGGACCGGGTCTACTCGGGGGTCCCGGCCAGCATGGTGGGCCGGATGCAGGAGATCGAGATCGGGCACATGTCCGGTGCGTCCAACGTCCGGTACTTCCTCAACTCCCGGGGTCTGGTCGATGACGACCGGGTCTGCGAAGCCATCCTGGCGGCAGCGAAGAAGTCGGAGCGGCTCCTCACCGAGGAAGAGGTGCTGGGCATTTTCCACGAGTTTACCGCGCCGGCCCGGGGAGGCATCTGAGCCCTCTCTCCTGGCGGCGGCCCCGGCGGGGCCGTCGTCAGGCAACGGCCGATCCACCCTCCCCCGGCGAGCTCCGCTGGCCCGGGTAGTGGGCCCCCCATCCCTACCTCCCATTTGTCCTGGCGCATTTGCCCGTGACGCACGACTTTGCCTCTCCTGGCTGGTCCGACGCCAGGAGACAGGGATAGAGAGGCGGCTATCCAGTATCCGATTTCAGGTTAGGATTCAACGACGTTAGGATCCCACGACCCCCGATCCGAGGTTGACCCATGAGAGTCTCAGCATGGACGGTTCAGAGCGGAGGGGAGCCGATGGTCCTGGAGGAACGGGACGAGCAGCCGGGGGCTGGAGAAGCCCTCATCGAAGTGGCGGGCTGCGGGGTGTGTCACACCGATCTCGGCTTCTATTACGACGGCGTTCCCACACGGCATGGTTTTCCACTGACCCTCGGCCACGAGGTGGCCGGCACGGTGGTCGAGGCGGGAGAGGGTGCGGGAGACTGGCTGGGAAAGCGGGTGGTGGTGCCGGCTGTGATCCCTTGCGGAGAGTGTGACGCCTGCAAGAGCGGCCACGGGCGCATCTGTCCGAATCAGATCTTTCCCGGTAGCGATGTTCACGGCGGGTTTGCCAGCCACCTGAGGATCCCCGCTCACGGACTGTGTCCCGTGCCGGACCTCGAGGACCCCGGAGTGAATCCCAAGGCCTTTCCCCTCGCGGCGCTTTCGGTCATCGCCGACGCCGTTTCGACCCCCTACCAGGCCATTGTCCGAAGCGGTCTGGAGGCTGGCGACCTGGCGGTGTTCATCGGTGCGGGCGGCATCGGAGGTTTCGGGGTCCAGGTGGCCGCCGCCCTGGGCGCCCACGTGGCGGCCATCGACGTGAGTGAGGAGCGGCTGGCCCTCATGGCCGAACATGGCGCCGAAGTCACCCTTCGTGCCGACGAGCTGGGCTTCAAGGAGCTGCGGGGAGCGGTGAAGGGGGTGGCGAAGGAGCACGGCATTCCCAGCTACCGACACAGAATCTTCGAGACCTCGGGAACCGACGCCGGCCAGTCCACTGCGTTCGGCCTGTTGGCCCACGGAGGCTACATGTCGGTGGTGGGGTTCACGCCCAAGAAGGTGGAAGTTCGCCTGTCGAACTTGATGGCGTTCGACGCGACGGCCGAAGGAGTGTGGGGGTGCCTCCCCGAGCACTACCCGGCCATCGTGGACCTGGTGTTGTCGGGCAAGATTGCCCTGGACCCCTTCATCGAGTACCGGCCTCTTTCGTCCATCAACGACGTCTTCGAAGACCTGCACGCCGGGAAGATCTCCCGCCGCGTCATCCTGACCCCGGAGGCATAGACCATGTCGTTCAAGGACCACGACCTTGTTTCGAGCTTCGATTTCGAAGGCATCCTCTACGAGAAGCGTCCCATCAAGGATCCTGCCGGCAACGTCATCGAAGGGCTCCATGCGATTCAAATCAGCTTGAACAACCCGAAGCAGTACAACTCCTACACCACCAAGATGGTGAAGGGCGTCATCCTCGGGATGCGGCGGGCGTCCAACGACCGAGCCTGCGCCGCGGTCGTGTTCACCGGGACGGGGGACAGGGCGTTCTGCACCGGTGGTAACACGAAAGAGTACGCCGAGTACTACGCGGGCCAGCCCGAGGAGTACCGCCAGTACATGCGCCTGTTCAACGACATGGTCACGGCCATCCTGCACTGCGACAAGCCCGTGATCTGCCGCGTGAACGGGATGCGGATCGCGGGCGGACAGGAGATCGGCATGGCGTGCGACTTCTCCGTGGCGCAGGACCTGGCCCTCTTCGGGCAGGCGGGTCCCCGCCACGGCTCGGCCCCGGACGGCGGAAGCACCGACTTCCTGCCCCTCTACGTCGGGATCGAGGCGGCCATGGAGAGCTGCACCCTGTGTGAGCACTGGACGGCCCACAAGGCCTACCGCATGGGTCTCCTGACCCGGATCGTGCCGGCCCTCAAGGTGGACGGGAAGTTCGTCCCCAACCCCATGGCCGTCACCGACCGGTGGGTGGACGAGATGGGGCAGATGGTTTACGGAGAGAGGGTTTCGGGGGAGGCAAAGGCGAAGGCCAAGGAACTCCTGGCAAGCGGAGAGGTGGACCTGGGGCCTCTGGACGAGGCCGTGGACTCCCTCATCACCTCCCTGGTCATGACCATGCCGGGCTGCCTCACCAAGACCATCGAGAGCGTGCGCAAGCACAAGCTGGCCCACTGGGACAAGAACCGGGAGGGCAACCGGGCCTGGCTCGGGCTCAACATGATGACCGAGGGAAGGGCCGGATTCCGGGCCTTCAACGAGGGCTCCAGGGAGTGCAGGGAGCCGGACTTCGTCCTGCTTCGCCAGCGGTTGGCGGAAGGAGCCAAGTGGGGCCGGGAGCTTACGGAGGAGATCCTGGCCAAGGCCCACGGAAAGAAGCCGGCTGGGGCGTAAGGACGGGGCCAAGCCACGCTCGGCATGCGTGGCAAGCCGTGAGGTGCCTCCCGGGCTCGGGGTGACTCGGGCCTGGGGGGATCACCCGCCACCGGGGAGGCTGGGGACTTTCCCCCCCGGCCCCGCCCCGTCGTGGATGATCCGACGCCGAACCACCGAGTAATGCCGAAAGCGGCTTGGCATGTGAGAGCCTACGGAGCCCACCACCACCGCAGCCAGCAGAACCGCCAGCCGATGCCCCGGCACAGCGGGGAGGGCGCCGAGAAGCGCCACCTTGACCAGGGTCATGATCCCCCGCCCCTGGTGCAGCCAAAGGGGCCTTGCCCGGGACTCCACCACCACCAGTGCCAGGCCAGTGGCGACCGTCAGCCACAGGCTCGACTCCAATTGGTGGAAGGGAGCGTCGAATGCCTGGCCTCCGAGAAGGACTCCCATGGAGGCAATGTGGGCCGTTCGCAGCGCGATATTCAGCGCCCGGAGCATATCAGTTCTTCGGCTCGCCCGTGTGGGGATCGGGGGCGAAGCCGGGCAGCGCGGCGAGTGCCTTCCTGAACTCCGACGATTGCAGAACCTCCAGGAAGGCCTGCACCGGTTCCCGTTCCAGTCGGTCCCGGAGGGTGAGGAAGTCGTACTCTTCGTCTCTCAGGGGCCGGAACCCCAGGCCGTAGGATGCGGCCACGGCCTCGATGCCCAGGCCCCAGTCGGCGCGGCCCGAGGCGACGGCGGCGGCCACGGCGTTGTGGGAGCGGGTTTCCACTTCGTAGCCCGGGAGCCCCGCCCGGAGCTCCGCTGCGTCCATTCCCCTGTCCCGGGCGATATCTTCGAGGAGAAGGTCCAGCAGAACGCGGGTGCCGGCGCCCCGGCTGCGGTTGAGCATGCGCAGGTTGCCCATCCCCGTGAGGGTCTCGAGTGTGGGGGGCTGATCGGGGAATTCCCCCCTTCTGTAATAGATGCCCTGCCGGCGGACGTAGCCCCGGATCAAGACACCATCGGGCCCGAGGCGCTCCAGGGCGGTACGGTTGTAGACACCCGATTCCGGATCCAGGAGGTGGGTGCCAGCCAGGTCGGTCTCGCCCCGGGCGCATGCCTCCACTCCGGCCGACGACCCCACATTGATGACTTTGGCCGTCAGGCGCCTCTCTTGTCGTAGGAGGCCAAGGGCCAGGTCGACGCCCCGGCAGTGGCTGCCGATGAGGGTCAAGTCGGCGACCTTCAGTTTATCCGCAATAGGCGCGACGCGCACAGCCTCCCCCTCCCGGACCACACCTCGGTTGGCCGGGACCTCCATGGTACCATCGGCCTGGGCGAACGCGTAGATGGACCCCGAAGCCCCGGTGATGGGATAGGCTGTGGGCACTCCTCCCCCTCCCGGCACCAGGTGGACCAGAACGTGCTCGTGCCGTCCTTCGGCGGCGTGGTAGCGGACGGCGAGGCGAGCCTCGATGGACTCCGTGTGCGAATCCAGGGGGAGGTTGGCCAGGCGCCTCAGGACGGGCGCGACGAACAGATTGAAGGTGACGATGGCCGAGGTGGGAAAGCCCGGCAGGACCGCTACCGGCCGGCCGTCCCACGCAGCCAGGACGATGGGTTTGCCCGGCTTGATTCCAACCCCGTGCACCAGGATTCCCGGCTCGGCCAGCCCGTCGATGATCCCGAAGGTCAGGTCACCGGCCCCCTTCGAAGTGCCCCCCGAGAGGATGACGGCGTCGAACTCGGCCCGGGCCTGCTCGCATGCGGCGCGAAGGGCCTCTTCGTCGTCGGGGATCACGCCCAGGAACTCCGCCACGCCGCCGTTGTCTCGCACCGCGGCACCCACGGTGGTGGAGTTGGAGTCGTAGATCTTGCCCGGCTCCAGCGGATGACCGGGAGAGACCAGTTCGTCCCCGGTGGAGATGATGGCCACACGGGGTCGCTTCGACACCCGAACCGTGGCGATCCCCAGGGCGGCCAGGACTCCCAGCTCCCGCGTGGTGAGTCGGGTGCCCGCCCGGAGCACCGTTTCTCCCATGCGCATGTCGGCGCCGGCCACCTGAATGTTGGCCCCGGGGGCTACGGGTTTGTAGAGGCGGACCGTGGCCCCTTCCACCTCGCTGTGCTCCACGAGCTGGACCGCGCTG
Organism: uncultured Gemmatimonadales bacterium; assembly: GCA_963751255.1. Classification (GTDB taxonomy): domain Bacteria; phylum Gemmatimonadota; class Gemmatimonadetes; order Longimicrobiales; family Gaopeijiaceae; genus CAVVTW01. The sequence continues at coordinate 9,822 of CAVVTW010000013.1, forward strand.
GCCCCCCGTGGAATCACGCCCCCAGTGGCCACCTCGAGAGCCTGGCCGGATCCCACTTCCGCCGTGGGGACGGTCCCGGCCGGCGCAGTCTCGGGCAGCAGCTCGAGAAGGACCGGATCGTCCTCCTCCGCCCCGAAGGTGTCGGCCGCCTTCACGGCGTAACCGTCCACGAGGGCGCGGTCGAAGGGAGGTACGTCGATGGGCACCAGGACGTCCCTGTGGAGGATGCGCCCCTGGGCCTCTCCTAGAGGGATTTCCTCATCGCCCAGGGGCTCCAGGCGCAGGGCGGCTTCCCAGAGCCGCTCGGCGTCGGATTGGCTCACCGTCTTCAGGAAATGAATGCCTTTGCGTGGCATGGCTGTCGCTCCCCTGAGAATTCGTCGACCTGAAAGGTGGCAGTTCCCGGGTGTTTCGGGGCTGTTGGGGCGTGACGCGTGAACGTAGCGCGGTGGGGAAGGGGGTCAAGGGGACGCGGCCGCGGGCCTTCGGGAGCGTTCAGACGCCCGGCCCCCACACCTCCACCTCGAGTCCGGGGACGCGCCGGAAGTCCCGGGGATTGCCCGTGGCCAGGGTGAGACCACGGGCCACGCACGTTGCAGCCAGCCATAGGTCGTGAGCGCCGATGAGGGCTCCCTCCCCAGCCAGGTCCGCCCACAGCCGTGCATGCGTCCGTGCGGTGAGAATGTCCACGGGGAGAAGCTGGAACTCCGCCAGGATCGCCTCGACGAAGGCGGACCGGCGGGCCCGGGTCTCCCGGTCCCGACCTCGGTGGACGCCATGGAGGAGCTCGCTTCCGGTGATGACCGACACATAGACCTCTTCGTCTTCTCGCCCTTCAAGCAGGCTCCCCCAGTCCAGGCGGCCCCGTTCGTGGTCGATGAAGACCGAGGTGTCGATCAAGAGGCCCATGGGTCCCTCGAGACTTTCCGCAGCTCGGCCCGGGCTTCATCCAGGTCGGACTTCATGAGCTCCGCTTCTTCCTCCCCAAGGGGGGGAACGTGGCCGAGGATACGGGGCAGATCCCCCAGCCTCCGCCCCTGGGCCGGGGGCACGAGTTCCACCACGGGGCGGTTTCCCCGCACCACCGTGAACCTCTCTCCCCGGTAGGCGACGCGGCTCACCACGTCGGCCAGATTGCGGGCGAGGTGGGTAATGGTGATTCGCTCCACACGGGACTCCAGGAGTTTCATGGAGATGTGATAATCATATTATATGATAATAGAATCGCCACGATCTGCAATCCCTGATCCTGGGGATAGCGGCTCCCGGCCGAATCCCGCTCCCCGCAACTTCCTGCGCCGCGAGATCATCCAAGGAGCACAGCCCGAGCTGGACCGCACGATGACTTCCTCCCGGAGGTGGAGGCCATGATCCGCAGGCGCACGATCAAGAGACGAGGGGTTCCACTTGCCGCCGTGTTCACCGTTCTTGTCGCTGTGCTCACCCTTCTCCCCCCGGCTCCGATCTGCGGCCAGAGCCCGCTGGACGCCGCCGGTGGGCCCAGCGTGGATCTATCCGGCCTGGAACACTTCCTGGAGGTAACCGCCATCCTGGAGCGTGACCGGGAGCCCACGGCCGAGCAGTGGGATGCCCTCTTCGCGACCCCGGGCTACGCGGTCCTCATCGAACGGGAGTTCCGGAGAGACTTCTTCGTCGAGAACTTTCGTCTGGCCTTCATGCCATCCCGGCAAGAGGAGCTGGCCAGGAGGCTCGACGAGCAGGAGGAGGGCTTTTGGGCCCAATTCCTTCCCCATTACGTCCGAGCACGGGCCGCCCGGGATACGATCCAGCGGGAGTTGGAGGCCCTCAGGGAGCTATCCTTCGTGGACGAAGCCGTCGAGAAGGCGGCGGCCCTCCTCCCCGGAGTCCCCCCGGGTGAGTATCCGCCCATCTCGTTCGTGATCTTCGCCCCCGATGCCCGGGGCTACTCTCCGGTGGTGATCGACGTCCTGCACCTCATGGACCGGGGCGATTTCCTGACCTCGTTCGTCGCCCACGAGTTCCATCACTATTATCGAAACCGGCTCCTTCGACTCCGTCAGGAACAGGAGATCCTGTGGGTCATTGATCAGGTGCAGGCGGAGGGGATCGCCGATCAGGTCAACGTGGGAGAGTGGTTCCACGACCCGGTGCGGTTCGAAGAGGAGTCGGTGCAGCCGAGAAATGCGGCCTACCTGGAATGGTACGCTCGGAGCCCGGAGGTCATCCGACGGATGGATGAGCTGTTCTCCGAGATGCTCCTCCACCCGGAGCGGCGGGGACAGCTGGGTGCGGAGCTCAGAGACGCCGTGCCCCTGAGCGGGCATCCCACCGGGTTCTATATGGCGAATGTGATCATCGATAAGCTCGGACCCCAGGTCCTGGTGGACGAGATCGGGAACCCGTTCCGGTTCTTCCTCCTCTACAGCGAGGCGGCCGGCCGGAAGGGTGGAGACGCGCCCTCACTCTCCCATGAAGGCATCTCGCTGATCCGGGAGCTGGAGGCCCGGTACGTGCGCCAGGGACCCCTGGCCGTCCCGGGCCTTGCTCCGTCCGGGATCTAAGCGAGAAGGCTCAAATCGATCCCAGGGCCTTCTTCAGGTCCTCCCCGTTCATGACCGGGACGAACTCGACGGCTGCGTTCCCGCCGGAGAACAGGGTCTCGGCGAGGCGGGCAATGTCGGAGGGATCCTTCATGTCGAAGAAGATCATCCCTGCCCGCTTGCCGGCTTCGGGAAAGAAGTAGGCTGCCTCCGGGTGAAGCTTCTCCATGAGGGACTCGATGATGGTCCCCATGGACCCGTCCTTCACCATCTCGTTTCCCTTCTCTACGGGAACGGTCCAGCGGAGCAACATGCGCATGATAGCCTCCTGGGGCTGATTGCGAGCGCGGAGGGCATCGGTGAGTCCGAGACCCTCGGGGCGATATCCGTCTGATCGGAATGCCCCGAGTACACCAGGCCGCACCGGAGGTTCTTCGTCGATCAAACACCGGGCCGATCGAGCACTGAGCGGATCAGGCCCCGACTCGTCTGGACAAGGCATTCCCGCGCTGCCACCCTAAGGTCGAGTCATTTTCGGCCCTGGAACCCGGTCCTCCGGATCCGGCTTGGGTCCGCTGATTCTTCGCATGCTCACGCCCATCCCCGGGTGGATCCCCTTCTCGGCGGGAGAGCTGCTGACTGTCGGTTACCTCTGCTTTCGGCTCGGAAAGACTTGGCGCGCCCTCCGGTCCGAAGCCGCACGAAACCGTTCCCCGGGAAACGCCATGGCGTCGGGCTCTCTGCAACTGGCCCGGGATGCCGGCATCCTTTACCGCCGAGCCCAATGTCCGAGGCGGGCCCCGCCGCGGACCTCGGTCGGATTCTGGCATACGAGATGGCCCACCAGCGAGGAGTCGCCCGGGAGGCTGAGGAGAATTTCTGGGGGTGTCTCGTTACCTGCATGGCGCCGGATCCCCGGGGTTCGCCTGGATCCGGAGGATTCCGCCCGGTACTGGCGACGCACTCGTGGAGGCGGCGTCCGGATGGGCCGGGCCGTCAACAACGCCTACCTGCGGTCGAATCGGGTCTCGGCGGGAGTCCGCGACTATTCCAGGAGCGCCTCTCTCCTGATCATGTACGCTCGGTCCCGGGGAGATCGGATCATCCCCTGACGTGCTCGCGTCCTCACTATATCTTGCCACGTTATAACGTCGTACGATATATTCTCGCCGTTATGGAGAAATACACCGAGGAACTGAGAGAGATGATGCCGCTCTCCACCCCCGTCTTCGAGATTTTGTTGGCGTTGGCGGACGCGGACCGACACGGCTACGCCATCATGCAGGAGGTGGAGGAACGCACCCAGGGGGCGCTCCGTCTGGGACCTGGAACGTTGTACGGGGCGATCAAGAGGCTGCGCGCGAGTGGCTTGATCGAGGAGCGCTCCGGGGATCCGGAGCCGGGCGCGGACGAGCGCCGGCGCGTTTATTCCCTCACGGGGAAGGGGCGTGCCCTTGCCGCCCTGGAGTCCCGGCGGCTGGCGAGATCGGTGGAGGCGGCCAGGGCCAAGCGTCTGATGGAAGCGGAAGGCTGAGGGGTGAGCGGTCTGCGGATCTACGGGCTCCTCCTGCGGGCGTATCCCCGGGCCTTCCGATCGGAGTACGGGCCGGAGATGATGGATACGATCCGGCAGCTCGGGACCCGGCGAGAGTACTCCGGCCCCATTGGACGGGCGCTCTTGGCCCTGCGGACCGTGCCGGACCTCCTCCGGGGGGCGGCCGTGGAGCGGATTCAGGAGGCCCGAGCCTCGGCAGAGAGCCCTTCGTACGGGTACGCTCTGGCCGCGGCGGCAGGAGTGTGGCTGCTGTACCTGGTGACCCTGGCGCCGACCACGGGGTTCTGGGACGCCGGGGAGTACATTACGGCGGCGCATATCCTGGGCATTCCGCATCCCCCGGGGAACCCACTCTTCGTCCTCGTGGCCCACTTTTGGGAGAGTCTGCTCGCTCCCCTCCATCTGTCGGTGGCCGTTCGCATCAACCTGCTGAGCGCCACCGCCAGTGCGATCGCCCACGGCTTCTGGTTCCTGGTGGTGGAGCGGCTGCTTCTGGTCTGGACCCCTTCTCGGACCGTCCGGAGGGTGGGGGCCCTGACCGCCGTGCTGACGAGCGCCGCCGCCTTCACCGTCTGGAACCAGAGCAACGTGAACGAGAAGGTCTACACCCTCAGCCTGTTGACCGTGGCGGCGGTGTCCTGGCTCGTTTTGGTCTGGCGTGACCGGCGGGCTCGAGGCGCCGGCGATGGCCGCTGGCTGGTCCTGATCGCTTTTCTGATCGCCTTGACCGCTTCCAACCACCTCATGGGGGTGCTGGTGGCGCCGGCGGTCGTCGTCATGGTGCTCATGACCGGGGCAAAGTCGCTTCTCCGGCCCCATGTCTGGGTCGCTGCGTTCGCGCTGAGCGCGCTGGCCCTCTCCGTCCACCTCTTCCTCCCATACCGTGCTGCCCAGGATCCCATCCTCTCCGAGGGGGACCCCCGCTGCGAGCGGTGGACCGACGCGGCGGTGAGCGTCTACACCTGGGGAGGGAGCACTGTCCCGGGCGTCGGGTGGACGCTGCCCGAGGGATGTCCGGCGCTCTCCCGGGCCCTGACACGGCAGCAGTACGGGAAGCCCCCGGTGGACCAGGATCCCACGGTCTATCCGTACGAGCACCTTCCTCGGGGTCCGGGGCTGATCTGGGCCCAGGTGGTCCAATACGCCCAGTACTTCGACTGGCAGTGGGCACGCTCGATGAAGGGCCACGCTACGGTGTTCGGCGGTGCGCGCCCCCTCTTCACGCTCCTCTTTCTCGCCCTTGGGTTGTTGGGCGCCGCCTCCCACTTTCGACGGGACCGGGCCGGAGCCGCCTACCTGGGAGTCCTGTTCCTGATCTATTCCCTGGGCCTCGTCTGGTACCTCAACTTCAAGTACGGATACTCCCTGGGTTGGGAGCGTTTTCCGAGCCCCGATGCCCACGAGGTCCGGGAGCGCGACTACTTCTTCATTATCAGCTTCAGCGTGTGGGCGCTGTGGGTGGGGTGCGGACTGACGACGCTCTGGCTGCGCCTGGCGGCCTGGTTGGAGCAGAAGAGGGCGTTAGTGAGGGGGCGCCCGTTGAGAGGCCTGGCCGCTGCCCTGGGAAAGCGTCGCCGCATGGCGCAGTGGGCTGCGTCCCCGGTGTTGGCCGTCGCCTTGGTCCCCCTGGCGTTGAACTGGAGTTGGGCCGGTCGGGCCGACGACTGGGCCGCCCGTGACTTCGCCTACAACATGCTCATGAGCGTGGAGCCCTATGGGGTGCTCTTCACGCACGGGGACAACGACACCTTCCCCCTGTGGTATCTGCAGGAGGTGGAAGGGATTCGGCGCGACGTGACGGTGGCCGTGCTGAGCTACCTGAACACCCCCTGGTACGTGAAGCAGCTCAGGGCCCTCTCCCGGCCCTGTCCTCCGGGGGTCGATCCTTCCTCCGACCCGACCCGGATCATCTGCCAGCGGCCCTACCGTCCCGAGGAGATGCCGCCGGCGCTTCTGGCCGCCGGGGTGCGTGCGAGCGTGCCCCCTCCCGGAGACTCGGCGTTCCCCCTCTCGGACCAGGAGATCGCCTCCATCGCGGCGGCGGGGCCGTGGGTGACGAGGGAACCGATGCGGTATGCAGTGGGCGGCATGGAGGCTACGATCCAGCCCGGCACGGTGCTGGAGCCGGCCGATACCTTCGTGGCCGTCGTCCTGCAGCGCACCCTGGGCAAGCGACCCATCCACTTCGCCTCACCGGGCCCCTCGCTGGGGCGCCTGGGCTTGGAGGGGTACGGAGTACGGGTCGGTCTGACAATCGAGGTCGACGACACTCTCCCGGCCTCAGGCAACCAGGCGCCGGAACTGGCCGGCACCGAGCAAACAACGGCTGAGCCGCTCGGCCGGTTCAGGATACCCGACGAATACCGTGCCGCGGTGACGGCCCCCTACGTGGACGTTACACGCACGGACACCCTCCTGGAGGACGTCTTCCGGCGCCGTGGCCACCTTCTCGATACGGACCGGCCCTGGGCGGATGCCGCCACGACCAACATCCTCGCGCAGTACGCGCAGGCCAATCTGTCTCTGGCTGCGGCGCTGGACGCCGTCGGAGCGGTCGAGCACGCCCAGCGCCATCTCGGATGCTACGCCTGGTGGCGTGACCGCGGGGGTGCCGGGAGCGATTCTTCTCGCGGATGCGGCGCGCCGAATGCCCAGTAGCCTGGAGTAGGGAGCTCCCCCGCACAAAAGCCCGTTCAGTACAGGTAGACCTCCACCTCCGTACCCGCTTCGAACCCCTCGTCGTCCCGGGGCACGATGACGAACCCGTCGGCCCGGGTCACCGAGGTGAGGATGCCGGAGCCGCTGGAGCGCAGGGGCTCCACCTCTCCTCCCGACATGAGCTGCACCCGCACGAAGTCGGTGCGGTTGAGCGCGGAGGCGATCTTGCGCCGCAGCCGTCCCCGGGCGCGCCGATTCCAGCGCTTCTCCTGCTGGCCGAGCTGGAGCTGCATGGCGGGACGGACGAAGACGTCGAAGCCCACCAGGGCCGCCACGGGGTTTCCGGGAAGGAGCACCGCCAGCGCCTTGCCCAGCCGGCCGAAGGCCAGGGGCGCTGCAGGCCGCATGTTCACGCCATGGACAAGAAGCTCGCCCAGCTCCGCCAGGAGGCCCGGCAGGTAGTCCTCCCTGCCCACGGACGTGGCTCCGGTGGTGAGGAGGATGTCCCCGTCGAACGCCTGCAGAGCTGCCCGCAGCCCTCCTTGCTCGTCGGGAAGCGTTCCCAGCCACCGGGGCCGCCCGCCGGTCTGGGTGACCATACCCTGGAGCATGTACCGGCCCGAGTTGACCACCCGGCCCGGCTGGCCCGCCTGGGCGTCTCCGGGCTCCACCAGCTCGTTGCCGGTGGAGAGGATGCCCACCACGGGCCGCCGGGTCACGCCGATCTCCACCATCCTGATGGAGGCGAGGACGCCCAGGTCCTGCGGCCGGAGGACCCTCCCCCGCTGCAGGACCTGGTCGCCCTTGCGGATGTCCTCCCCGGCCCTGGCCACGTTCCGCCCCGGCACCACCGGGGCGTGGGCCAGGACGACCGTCGCGCTCAGTGGCGTGCTCGGCCATGAGCACCGCGTCGGCTCCCCGGGGAAAGACGCCCCCGGTCATGATCCGCACCGCCTCGCCGGGCCCCACCTCCAGATCCTCCCCTTTACCGGGCAGCACCTCTCCGATCACCCGAAGAGGCACGGGATCCGTGGGGCTGGCCCCGAAGGTCTCGGCGGCCCGGAGGGCGTAGCCGTCCACGGCGCTCTTGTCGAAGGAGGGCACCTCCTCGTTGGAGACGACGTCCCGGGCCAGCGTCCTGCCCAGGGCCTCCTCCAGCAGGACGGACTCCTCCTCCAGGGGGCGGACGGACGACCGGAGCAGTTCGAGGGCGGCCTCGAGATCGGTCGTCTCCTCGAATCCCCGCATGCGGATGTCGTCGCGGGGGGCGGACCGGTCGTGGGGCGCGGAGGCGTTGCGGGCCACGGGTTCGTCGTGGGGCACCCGTTCATCGTGGGCCGGGGGTTCGTTATCGGGCATCGATTCGTCCTCGGGGGTCCGTCCATTCTGGGCCAGGCTTCCGCCGGATGCTGCGGTCGGTCCAGAATCGCCCCGGGGGGGTCGCGGCGGCAAGGGAAGGGGACCCGCTCTGATCGTTCTTGCCCCGCAGGCGCCAGGTAGGTATGATTGAAATCGGGAGCACCCGAACGAACGTTCGAACTTATGCTGATGCCAGGACTCGAGACCGAGCAGAAACGGACCCCGGAATTCGACACCAAGCGGCTGCACCTGCTGAAGGTAGCCGCGCGGGTCTTCTCCGAAGTCGGCTACGACGGGGCGTCCATGAGGCGCATCGCCGCCGAAACCGAGTTCAGCCTGTCGGGGATCTACCACTACGTGGCCAGCAAGGAGGAGCTCCTCTACTGGATCCAGTATCACACCTTCGATTCGCTGTTCCGGGACCTCCAGGACAGCCTCGAAGGCGTGGCCGGCGCCCGGGAACGCCTGGCAACCGCCGTGCGGAACCACGTCCGGCACTTCGGCGAGAACATGTACGAGTTGAAGGTGTGCGCCCGGGAGCTGAGGACCCTGCGGGGAGAGGCCTACGACGCCGTCTATGAGCGCCGACGTGCCTACTTCGAGGCGGTCCACCGGCTGGTCAAGGAGCTCAGGCCCGAGGAGAGGCCCACCTGGGCTCCTGGATTGCCACGGCCAACCTCTTCGGGATGATCAACTGGTTCTACCAGTGGTACGATCCGGGCCGGAGCCAGGTGAGCCTGGACGACCTGGCGGCGCAGCAGACCGCTCTCTTCCTGGACGGATACGTGGAGGGGGAAGTGGACGGCTACGCGGCGGTCGGGAAAGAGGGTTACGAAGCAGCGGGAGCCTCGGACGCCCCGGCTCGGGGGTCAGACCACAACGCTACGGCAGCCAACACAGTGCTTCCCCTGGCGAGAGGGACTCGATGACGAACGCCGCGGAAGGGATGAAATCGGGAGGGAACGCATGAGATACGCCGAGACCGGCTTCAATCTGGAGATCGATCTGACCCGGGGGAACATCGAGCGGGTGCCCACCGACCCCCGCCTGACGGAGCTTCACCTGGGGGGATTGGGCACCAACGCCCGGATCATGTGGGACCGGGTCGGCCCCGAGGTCGAGCCCTTCTCGCCGGAGAACCTTCTCATCTTCGGAACCGGCCTCCTGGCCGGCACCCCCGCTCCGGGCTGCAACCGGACCATCGTCACCTCCATCTCGCCCCAGACGCGACTCCTCGCCTTCTCCATGATGGGGGGCTTCTGGGGGCCGGAGCTGAAGCACGCCGGCTACGACAAGGTGATTCTCCGGGGCAAGGCCCCGGAGCTGGTCTACCTCTACATCAACGACGACCAGGTGGAGATCCGTGACGCCTCCCGGTCGGGGCCTCGGGACCCTGGAGACCGCGGAGGTCATCCGGGAGGAGCTGAAGGACCCGAACGTGCAGGTGGCTTCCATCGGCCTCGCCGGGGAGAACAGGGTCTTCTTCGCTTCCATCGAGCAGGGCCGCGCCAGCGCCAGCCGCCTGGGGATGGGCGCCGTCATGGGGGACAAGAACCTCAAGGCCATCGCCGTCCGGGGGACCAAGGACATCAACATCGCCCGACCCATGGAGTTCATCGAGCACTGCAACGACGGCCCTCAAGTACATCGAGCACCGGGACAAGAACCCCATCCGCGGGGTCATGCCCATCCTGGCCGGGCTGGGGTCGCCTCAGGAGATGGCGGTCCACGACGAGCAGTGGCACACCGAGAACTTCATGTGGGGCAACGCCCGGGAGCGGAGGAAGGGCTTCTGGACCGAGGAGATCCAGGAGCAGTGGACGGGCACCATGGAGGGCATGCGGACCCGGCTCTCTGAGCTGCCACAACTGCCCCATGAAGTGCGGGGCCTCCATCGCCGTGGACAAGCGCTTCTGCTCCTACATGATGAAGTGCTTCTCGAAGCTCACCTACACGATGGCCGCGTACTCGGACCTGGACTTCGGCTTGCGGATGGCGCAGAAGGCCACGGAGTACGGGGTGGACGCCTTCTCGTGTCCGCAGACCATGGCCTTCGCCCTGGAGCTCTACGAGGCGGGCATCCTGACCGACCGAGGACATGTCGGGGATGCCCACGGAGAACAAGCGACCGTTTCTTCTGGCTCCTGGACGCCATCGTGCGCCGGGAGGGGATCGGCGACGTCCTGGCCGACGGCACCTAGTGGGCGGCCAAGAAGATCGGGAAGGGAGCGGAGGAGTTCGCCCACAACAACATCAGGAAGACCGAGCAACTCCCCCTCAAGCTGGGGATGCTGAACCCCATCTACTTTCTCATGTACTGCCACCGGGAGAGAAGGCGAACATCACCCAGATCGAGGGGAACTTTCCCCAGTCCCCCTTTCCCACCCGGGAGGAGAACGAGGCCTTCATCGAGGACTGGCCCCACGTTCCCCACGAGAAGTTCAAGGAGTGGTTCGTGGAGTGGGAGGTCCGGGGGGAGAAATCCATCCCCAACTATCCCCCCATCGATGCCACCTGCGAAATCGTGAACTGGCAGGAACAGATGCACTACATCGACGACAGCACCGGAATGTGCGCGGGCTTGTCGTCCTTCCCCCTGAAGCCGCCCTTCCACATCCACAACCTGCCGGGGCTCATCTGCTCCGGAGCAGGGCTGGACCTGGACGAGGACGCACTTGTGCACCTGACGCGCCGAAACCGGAACCTGGTCCGGGCCAACAACCTGCGCAGGGGGATGAAGCGGGCGGACGAGAAGCCTCCGGAGGACCACTGGAGGCGCCGGTTCCCCGAGCTGGAGGCCAAGCTCCTGGACGAGTACTACAAGTTCAAGGGCTGGAACAGCGAGGGGGTCCCCACCAAAGAAACCTTGCACGAGCTGGACCTGGACTACGTCTACGAGGACTTCGTGCGGCGGGGGATCCTGAGAGAAGACGGTGATGCTTTCCTGGAAGTTGCAGCGGCAGGAGGGGGCAAGGCGGCCGACGGCAGGGCCGGGACAGGAGAGCCCACATGAGATTCGCCGAGACCGGCTTCAACCTCGAGATCGACCTGGCCACCGGGAACATCGAGCGGGTGGTCTCCAATCCGGAGGACACGGAGCTCTTTCTCGGGGGCCTGGGCACCGCCGTGAAGCTCATCTGGGACCGGGTACCCCCCGAGGTCGAGGCGTTCGATCCCGAGAACCTCCTGATCTTTAGTGCGGGTCTGCTATGTGGGACCCCGGCGTTCAGCGCGAACCGGACCATCGTCTCCACCATCTCTCCCCAGCACAACCTGCTGGCCTACCCCATGATGGGGGGCTTCTGGGCGGCGGAGCTCAAGTACGCCGGCTACGACAAGATCATCTTCCGCAACAAGTCTCCCCAGCTGGTCTACATCTGGATCCACGACGACAAGGTGGAGATCCGCGATGCTGCCCACCTGAAGGGAAAGGGAGCCCTCGAGGTCCAGGACCTCATCCGGGAGGAGGTCGGCGAGCTGGACGCCCAAGTGGCCGCCATCGGCCTGGCGGGAGAGAACCGGGTCTTCACCGCCTCCATCGAGCAGGGCCGCTCCAGCGCCAGCCGCCTCGGCGGCGGCGCGGTAATGGGGGACAAGAACATCAAGGCGGTGGCCGTCCGCGGCACCAAGGACGTCTATCTCGCCCGGGGGGCCGAGTTCATCCAGCAGGTCAACGAGGTCGCTGACTACATCCGGTACCGCAACGAGAACCCCATTCCGAACGTGATGACCATCATGGGCGGGATCGGCTCCCCCCAGGAGATGCTGCACACGGACGAGAAGTGGCACACCGAGGGTTTTGCCTGGGGCAACGCGCGCCAGCGCAGAAAGGGCTTCTGGACCCCGGAGATCGAGGAGTCCTGGACAAAGACCCAGCTCAGCGCCGTCAAGCGGCTCATCAGCTGCTTCAATTGTCCCCAGCAGTGCGGGGCCCTCATCGCCTACAAGGACGTACCCAGGTACATGATGAAGTGCTTCTCGAAGCTCACGTACGCCATGGCGGCCTACGTGGACGATCTGGACTTCTCCTTCCGGATCGTCCAGCAGGCGACCGAGTACGGCGTGGACGGCTTCTCGACCCCTCAGATCATGGCTTTCGCAGTCGAGCTGCACGAGGCCGGCATCCTCACCGACGCCGATTTCGCCGGGCTGCCCGACCGACAAGGAGGGGCGTTTCTTCTGGCTGCTCGACCGCATCGTCCGGCAGGGAGGGGATCGGCGACGCGCTCGCCGACGGCACTGTACTGGGCGGCCAGGCGCATCGGCAACGGCGCGGAAAAATTCGCCACAACACCATCAAGAAACACGAACAGCTCCCCTCAAGCTGGGCATGCTCAACCCCCTTTACTTCCTCATGTACTCCACCGGCGAGAAAATCAACATCACCCAGATCGAGGGGAAGTTTCCCCAGGCGCCTTTCCGACCAGGGAAGAGCGCGAAGCAGTTCGTCAAGGACTGGACCCAGGTTCCGGACGACAAGTTCAAGCGCTACCTGCTCGAGTGGGAGCCGCGCGGCGAGAAATCGAATCCGCTATTACCCCTCGGTCGAAGCCAGCTGCGACGTCGTGGACTGGCAGGAAAAGATGCACTACATCGACGACGCCCTCGGGACCTGCGCCGGGCATGTCGTCCTTCCCGCTGAAGCCGCCCTATCACATCCACAACTTTCCGAAATTCATTTCGGCGGGGACCGGCATCGACTTCGACTCGGCCAGCCTGTGGAAGGCGGCGACGCGCAACCGCACCCTGCTGCGCGCGATCAACGTGCGCCGCGGCATGCGCCGCGCCGACGACAAGCCGCCCGAGGACCACTGGAAGAGGCGCTTCCCCGATCTGGAGAAGACGCTGCTCGACGCGTACTACGAACTCAAAGGCTGGAACAGCAACGGCATCCCCACCAAGGCGACGCTGTTGGACCTGGACCTGGACTACGTCGCCGAGGACCTGGAGCGGCGGGGGATCCTGGACGCGGATGGGGCGGGTGCCGGCCAGGCGGTTCCGGGAGAGGGCGGGTCAGGAGGGGGTGGAGGAGGGAACGGTGCCAGAGGAACGATCCGGGAGGGGCAGCGGGAAGGAGGCGAGGGGTCATGACGAGCTCGGACATCGGCGTGTCCAGCGTGACCAGCACGCCGAAGAAGACGAAGATCATCAAGACCATCCGCATCGACGTCGACAAGTGCAACGGCTGCCGGGCCTGCGAGGTCATCTGTGCCGCCCACCACGCCCAGCCGCCGTTACAGCAGCACCAACCCCGCCCGGGCCCGCATCCGGGTGATCCGGGAGCCCTTGTCCGACATCTACATCCCCGTCTTCGCCGGGGAATACACGGCGGCGGAGTGCGCCGGCCGGGACAGGTACATCATCGACGGAAAGGAATACGAGGAGTGCGCCTTCTGCCGCGCGTCCTGCCCCTCCCGGGACATCTTCAAGGAGCCGGACTCGGACCTGCCCCTGAAGTGCGACATGTGCGAGTCGGACCCCACCCTGGAAGAGCCCTTGTGCGTCCAGTGGTGCCTGGCCGACGCCCTGATCTACGAGGAAAACGAGGAGGAGGTGGACGAGGAGGCGACCCCCGAGGAGGTGGACGAGGGGCTGCTGGCTCTGGCCCACCGGCACGGGTGGGAGCAGGTGAGGGACGCCATGAGCAGAATGGCAAAAGGCCCCGGGAGCCTGACCCCGTGGAGACCGTAGCCCCCTTCCCCGAGGTCATCGACGAGATCAGGGCCGCCGGCGGCGACGCCTTCACGTACTGCTACCAGTGCGGAAAGTGCGACGTGGTGTGCCCGTGGAACCGCGTGCGCGACTTCAGCATCCGGAAGATCGTCCTGCAGGCCTCCCTGGGCATACCCGACATCGAGCTGGACGAGATCTGGCGGTGCACCACCTGCGGGCGGTGCCCCTCGGAGTGCCCCAGGGGCGTGAACCAGATCGACATCGGCGTGGCCATCCGCAGGATCGCCACCGCGTACGACGTCTTCCCCGCTCCGGTGAGCGGGTACGCGCCGCGTAGGCGCCAGCCTGGCCAGCGACGGCAACCCCCTGGGAGGAGCGCGGGAGGCAGCGCGACGCGTGGGCCGAGGACCTGTCGCTGAGGACGTTCACGGAGGGGATGGAGGTCCTCTTCTTCGTGGGCTGCTACTACAGCTACGACCCCAGGCTGCGGAAGGTGGCCCGGGCCATCGCGGAGATCCTCGGGCGCGCCGGGGTGGACTTCGGGATCCTGGGCAGCGATGGAGAGCTGCTGCGGCGAGAGCATCCGCAAGGCGGGCAACGAGGAGGTCTTCAAGAGCCTGGCCCGGAGCAACATCAAGACCTTCATCGACAACGGGGTGAAGAGGATCCTCGTGGCCTCCCCACACTGTTACCACACCTTCAAGAACGAGTACCCGGAGTTCATGGTGCACTTCGAGGTCGTCCACATCTCCCAGTTCCTCCTGGAGCTGATGGAGGCGGGACGTCTGAAGGTGCCGAAGGCCCGGAACGGGGGCCCACCGACCAAGGTCACCTACCACGATCCCTGCTACCTGGGCCGGCACAACGGCATCTACGACCCGCCCCGGGAGGTGCTGAAGAAGCTGCCCGGGCTGGAACTGGTGGAGATGACCGACTCCCGCGAGAACAGCCTGTGCTGCGGCGGGGGCGGCGGCCGGATCTGGGCCGAGACGCCCAAGGGCGAGCGCTTCGCCGACCTCCGGATGGCCCAGGCCATGGAGGTGGGCGCCGAGGTGCTGGCCACGGCCTGTCCCTACTGCGTGAGCAACTTCGAGGAGAGCAGGCTGGCCCTGGAGGAGCAGGGCGCGCCGGTGGTGAGGGATCTCGCCGAGGTGCTCCTGGAGGCGCTGTCATGACTCCTCCGCAGAGCAGTGCCGCGAGCCGAGGCGTGACGGGCGCAAGAGGCAACTTCGGCGACGTCATGGTCGTCGGCGCCGGCATCAGCGGCATCCAGGCCGCCCTGGACCTGGCCACGGCGGGCTTCAAGGTCTACCTGGTGGAGAAGGCCCCGACCATCGGCGGGAAGATGGCGCAGCTGGACAAGACCTTCCCCACCAACGACTGCTCCATGTGCATCGAGTCGCCCAAGTTCATCGAGTGCGACCGGCACCCCAACATCGAGATCCTGACCTACACGGAAGTGGAGAGCGTGGAGGGGAAGGCCGGGGACTTCCAGGTCACCGTGAACCGGAAGCCCCGCTACGTCCGGGAAGACGTGTGCACAGGCTGCACCACGTGCACGGAGTACTGCCCTATCAACATTCCCGATCCCTTCAACCAGGAGCTGTCGGAGAGCAAGGCCACCCACATCTTCTTCGCCCAGGCCGTTCCGCTGGTCCCCTACATCGACGAGAGCTGCATCTACCTGCAGGACGGGAAGTGCTCCATCTGCGAGAGCGTCTGCACCAACAAGGCCATCGATCTCCGGCAGAAGCCCGAGAAGCAGGTCATCAAGGTGGGGGCCATCGTCCTGTCGGTGGGCTACGGGGCCTTCGACCCCCGGCCCCGGGGGGACTACGGCTACGGGTCCCTGAAGAACGTGGTCACCAGCCTGGACTTCGAGCGGCTCCTCTGCGCCACCGGGCCCCACGAGGGTGAGATCCTCCGCCCCTCGGACCACAAGCACCCCCACAAGATCGCCTGGATCCACTGCGTGGGCTCCCGCCAGGTGCAGGAGGGCGGACACAGCTACTGCTCCTCGGTGTGCTGCTCCTACATCCAGAAGCAGGTCATCCTGGCCAAGGACCACGACGCCGACACCGAAGCGGTCATCTTCCACAACGACATCCGCTCCTACGGGAAGGACTTCGAGCGGTTCTACCAGCGGGCCGAGAGCCTGCCCGGGGTCCGGTTCGTCCGGAGCTACGTGGAGATCGGCCGCGAGATCCCGGAGACGAAGAACGTCACGATCCGCTACTCCACCAACGGGGAGGGGGTGAAGGAGGAGGAGTTCGACCTGGTGGTCCTGGGGATCGGGCTGGCGCCGCCTGCCCACGTGGAGCGCTTGTCGGAGCAGTTCGGCATCGAGCTCAACGCCCACGGCTTCTGCGAGACCAACCCGGTGAACCCCATCGAGACCACCCGCCCAGGCGTGTTGGTCAGCGGCGCCTTCCAGGGGCCCATGGACATTCCCGAGTCGGTGATGAGCGCCAGCGGGGCCGGCGCCCTGGCGGGGGCGCTCCTCAAGGCCCGGCGGGGGATGCTGGACACCGAGAGGGTCTACCCCGACGAGCGGGACGTCGCCGAGGAAGAGGTCCGGGTGGGCGTCTTCGCGTGTCACTGCGGGGCGAACATCGGTCGGGTCGTGGACATCCCGGGGCTGGTGGAGTACGCCAGGGGCCTCGGCCATGTGGCTCACGCCGAGGAGGGTCTCTTCATCTGCTCTACGGACGCGGCGGAGCAGATCGCCACCACCATCAAAGAGAAGGGGCTGAACCGGGTGGTGGTGGCCGCCTGCACTCCCCGCACCCACGAGCCCCTCTTCCGGGACACACTCCGGGAAGGAGGGATCAACCAGTACTTCTTCGACATGGCCAACATCCGGGAGCACTGCTCCTGGGTGCACTCCAAGCAGAAGGAGGAGGCCACCCGGAAGGCCAAGGACATCGTTCGGATGTCGGTGGCGCGGGCGGTCTGCCTGGAGCCGCTGGAGGAGTTCCAGCTTCCGGTGAACAAGGCGGCGCTGGTGGTGGGCGGAGGTGTGGCGGGGATGAACGCCGCTCTGGGGCTGGCGAACCAGGGCTTCGAGGTCCACCTGGTGGAGAGGGAGAAGGAGCTGGGTGGGGTGGCGCGCCGGCTCCGAACGACGCTGGAGGGAGTGGACGTCCAGGCCTACGTGAAGGGCCTCGTTCGCCAGGTCTACCAGCATCCTCTGATCCACGTGTCCCACGAGGCCACCATCACCGACGCCTCGGGGTACGTCGGCAACTTCGTCACGACGGTAGAGTCGGAGGGGCGGGTCAAGACCATCGAACACGGCGCCACCATCGTCGCCACGGGGGCGGCGGAGCACCGGCCCACGGAGTACCTGTACGGCGAGGACGAGCGGGTGCTGACCCAGCTCGAGCTGGAGGAGCGGCTGGCGGACGGGGACGAGGCGGTGACGAGCGCCCGGAGCCTGGTGATGATCCAGTGCGTGGGTTGCCGGCAGGAGGGCCGGGACTACTGCGCACGGGTGTGCTGCAGCCACGCCGTGAAGAACGCCCTGGCCCTCAAGGCCCATAACCCCGAGGGATGGACATCAGCGTCCTCTACCGGGACATGCGCACCTACGGCTTCCGGGAGGACTACTACTACGAGGCGGCGAAGCAGGGGGTGCGGTTCGTGCGCTGGGAGCCGGAGGGACGCCCCGAGGTGGAGCCCGCCACCGACGAGACCGGCCAGCCGGTGCTGCAGGGTGAGCGTGCCCAACGCCATCCTGGGCCAGCGGCTGGCGCTGGACGCCGACCTGGTGGCCCTTTCGGCCGCGGTGGTCCCCTCATTGGGCAACCCGGAGATCGCCCGTCTCTTCAAGGTGACGGTCAACCCGGACGGCTTCTTCCAGGAGGCGCACGTCAAGCTCCGACCGGTGGACTTCGCCGCCGACGGCGTCTTCCTGTGCGGCACGGCCCACTATCCCAAGCACATGGCCGAGGTGGTGAGCCAGGCCTACGGCGCGGCGGGCCGGGCCGCCACGCTCCTGGCCCGGGACACGGTCACGGCCTCGGGGGCCGTGTGCGCAGTGAACGAGTCGGCCTGCATCGCCTGCGGGGCGTGCATCGACGTGTGCAAGTACGACGCGATTCAGTGGAAGGGACGGAAGATGGCGCAGACCGCCGAGGTCAACGCGGCCCTCTGCAAGGGCGACGGACTGTGCTGCTCCCAGTGCCCCACTGGCGCCATTACCCTCAGGCATTTCACCGACCAGGAGGTCTTCAACCAGATCGACGCGGCGCTTTCGGAATCGTGGAGTTGAAATGAAAGGAGTCAGGAGCATGGCAGGACTCGGGCATACGCCGAGGATCGTCGCTTTCCTCTGCAACTGGTGAGCATATTCGGCTGCTGACCTCTCTGGCGTGACCAGACAAGCTTATGCACCCGAAATCCGAATCATCCGCCTCATGTGCACGGGGCGGGTGGACCTGGCCTTCGTGCTCCGCGCCTTCGAGAAGGGGGCGGACGGAGTCATCATCGGAGGCTGCTGGCTCGGCGAATGCCACTACGTCACCGAAGGGAACTACTATGCCCTGAACATGATGCACCTGGCCAAGCGACTGCTGGAGCACACGGGGGTGAACCCGGAGCGGCTGCGGATCGAGTGGATCTCCGCCGCGGAGGGTGCCCGCTTCGCCGAGGTCATGAACGACTTCACCGCCCGGCTCAGGAAGCTGGGGCCCATCGGCGAGGCCGAGGGACTGGAGCCTGGTGAGCTGGCCTCACGGCTGGAAGAGATCCGCGCTCTGGTGCCCTACGTGAAGGTGGCAAAGAGGGAGAAGCTGGCCACCCGGCTGGAGAAGGAAGAGGAATACGACCAGCTCTACAGCCCCGAGGAGATCAGCGAGCTCCTCACCGACGTACCCGCCTACCACATCGATCCGGACAAGTGCAAGGCGTGCATGATCTGCCTCCGGAAGTGTCCCGTGGACGGGATCCAGGGGGGCAAGAACCTGATCCACGTCATCGACCAGGAGCTGTGCATCCGCTGCGGAACCTGCTACGAGGCGTGCCCCGAGCGCTTCGGCGCCATCAGCATCATCACCGGCGGCGCCGTGCCGCCGCCCATCCCTGAGGAAGAGCGGGCCATCGCCCGGGGGAAGGCGGGGTAGGGGGCGGATCCCGCGGTGCCTCTGCTTCGCCGAGGTGAACCTGGCCTCGTAAACCTCGATGGACCGGCCATCGTATTCGTCGATGGTCGCAATGTAAGTTCGGGAGCCTCCACCCAGAGGCCCCCCCCTCGGTTCACTTGGGAAGGAAGACCGGGTCGATGGTGGCCGTGGACTCCGATTCGTCTCCAGAGTCCGCGAGGCCCAGGATCTCGAACGTCTCGGTTGGGCGCGCACCGCTGGCGAGGGTCAGGTCGCCGCGCGGAGTGGCCTTTACCCGTTCCAGGATCAAGGCATACGCCGCGAAGGTGCAGAGAATCTCGCCGGGTTTCGCCTCCTCCTGGAGCAGCGCGGCGGTGGTGACCGGTGCTCCCACGGCGGCGTAGGAGCGGAAGGCGTCGCTGCCGTACAGTCCCACGGTGCAGTAGCCGGCGTTGATGCCGATGCGGATGCTCGGGACACCCGCGATGCCCCGGCGCCGCCAGGATCCGAGAAGCTCGTTGAGCCTCGAACGCATCTCCGTCGCAGCCTGTACGGCGGCCCAGGCCTGATCCTCGACTTCCATGTCGGTGGGAGCTCCGAAGAGCACCGTGAACCTCTGGCCCGCCGTGGGCTCGATCGTCCCGCCGTGAGCAATGGCCACGGCGGTCAGCTCCCGGAGATAGTCGTTCACGACCGACGACAGCTCCTCGGGCTCGAGGCCCTCCGTGAGCGCGGCCAGTCCGTCCAGCTCGGCGGAGAGAATGGTGATCTTGCGGCGCTCGAAATCGTCGGCTGCCGTGATCCTCCCGCTCAGGACACTCTCGGCGACGGTCGGTGGCAGGAACCGCTTGAGCTCGCCGCTACGGACCAACTCCGCGACCTGCTGCTCCACGCGCGCCTCGAGACGTCGATTCAATTCCGCGAGCTGTCGCTCCTGTTCCCGCGCGCGGATCAGGTTGCGAATACGGGCAACCAGCTCCCCTTCGTGAAACGGTTTTGTCAGGTAGTCGTCGGCGCCGGCTTCCAGGCTGGCGATGCGGGCTTCGGTGCCCACGCGGGCCGTCAGAAAGATGACCGGAGTGAGGCGCATCTCCGGGTCCTCGCGGATCGCGTGAAGCATCTCCCGCCCACTCATCTTCGGCATCATCTGATCGGAGATGACCAGATCCGGGCGGTATTGGCGCACCTTCTCGAGCCCATCCATCCCGTCCACGGCGAGAAAGAGATTGAACTCGCCAGCCAGGAGATCCCGCACGTGGGAGCGCAGCTCCCGGTTGTCCTCGGCGTACACGAGGGTGTGCTTTCCCGGGTCGAACTCGGCCTCGGCCCGGTGGTTGAGGTCCTCGACGGCGTTTCGATCCGGGGCGCCCACGGAGTTGGCGTCCAGCACTGCCTCCCCGGGGCCGGTCATGAGATCATCCTCCAGGAGGTCCACGACCGAGGAGGGACTGAAGTGGGTGCGGCCGAGGGGAAGCGCGACCCGAAACGACGTCCCTTGTCCGAACTGGCTCTGAACGGTGATCTGGCCCCCGAGAAGCTTCGTCACCTCGCGCACCAGGGCGAGGCCGATTCCGGTCCCGGCACGCTCCACGGATTCGTTCCCTCCGACCTGGCGGAAGCGGTCGAAGATGTAGGGCAACTCGTCCTCCCGGATCCCGATTCCCGTGTCGGTCACGGAGAGGTGGAACGCCCGGTCTCGGATCTCCGTGGAGACTCCCACGGACCCTTCATGCGTGTATTTCAGGGCATTGGAGAGGAGGTTGGAGAGCAGCTTGTCGAACTTGTCGCGATCGATGAGGATCTCCGCCTCTGCGACCCGGGGATCGAGAGAGATGCGCAGATCGAGACCGCGCTTCTCCGCCACGGTGCGGAACTGTCGGACCCGTTCCTCCACGAAGCGGTTCATGTCCGGAACCGGCGACACCCTCAACTCCATCCCGCCCGCCTCGAGTTTGGCGAGGTCGAGGATCTGGTCGATGAGCAGAAGAAGGCGCTCCTGGTTTCGGCGCATGACCGTCAGTTGTTCGGCCACCGCCGGGGGAACCGGGCCGTATCGACCGGCAATGAGTTGATCGAGCGGACCGATCGTCAGCGCGATGGGAGTGCGGAACTCGTGGCTGACATTGGCGAAGAAGTCGGTCTTCAAACGGTCCATTTCTTCGAGGACGGCCACCCGCATATTACGGACCACGGCTGCGATCAGCCCTGCGATCGCCTGCAGCGTGTCCACGTCGCCTTGGTCGAGGGGAGGATAGATGGGCTTGGCTTCGGTGAGGCGGCCGGTGAGGAGCATGCCAAGGGGCTTGTCCTGTTCGCCAATCACGGGAACGCAGATGAAGTACGGCAGGCCGAAGGCGTCCCGGAGTGTTTGAATGAGGGGCGTGGTCTCGGTTGCCTTGTTGACGAGAAGCAGCCCGCCCCTTCCGGCCAGCTCCGGCGGAAACGTGAGGGTGATTCCGCCGAACGTACTCACCGCTTCCCCTCTGAACCCGAGCCAATGAGAGGGGCGGTAGTCGTCCGCTCCCTCCATTGGAGTCAGGACCACAGTGCGGTCCATCCCCAGGGTGGCATTGATGGCGCCCATCATGGTCTCGTAGATGGAGGAGATCTGCTGGTGCGCACCAATGGACTGCTGAAGCTCGGAGAGCAGGGCGAACCCTTTACGTTTCTGCTGAAGCGCCACTCGCAGGCCGGAGATAGTGTACTCAAGGCGAAAGTTCTCGCCCGCGAGCTCGTCCAGGCGGCCCTTGCAGTGGTCACGCTCTTGCTGAAGAATCTCGAGGTCTCGGCGTTCAGACATTGGACACCTATGGCTGGGTTCGTCAGGCCGGGCGAGACACGGGCTCGCTGAAGAGGCAAACAACGCCCGTCATGTTGTTCTGGACGATTTCGCCTCCCACGGATGCGATTTCCACGCCGCCATACATGCCCAGCATGGGAATAGTATCGAGAGCCCGTTGCACCTCCTCGGCCTCCTCGCGATCCGTGCCGCAGACGGCGGCCGTCCGTCCCGCGCAGTCGATGTAGAGGGCGAAGAATGGGTGGCGCCCTTCCAACCGCTCCACGAGGCTGCGGGTGCGTCGGTGCACGTCGTCGAAGTCGATCCTCCGGTACATGAACTGCACTTCTGTCCCCGGCACGAGGTCGTCCGATCCCATCACCAGTCCTCCGCGCTCCTGATCCAGCGCCAGGCACACACGAACCGAGTAGTCGCCCTCATCGAAGGGCTTGAACCGATCGGCCTTGCTGATACCCAGGGTGATGTAGGGGGGAAACTCCTCCCAGGGGACCTCGCTCTCGTCTCCCAGGATGCGGCGGACGACCTCGATGGCAGGCTCTCCGTCCAGCTTGAGCAACACGTTCCCGTCCGCCTCCGTGACGGTGTGATAGTCGCTGGACGGGCGGCAGCCGTGCATGGTGATCGTATCCATCTGCACATCTCCCGAGACCATGAGGGCCAAGGCGCTCTGGCCCTCGAGAGCCGCCCCCTCGGTCTCATCGTCGAACCAGTGGAAACCGGGCTGGAACTGGAACCCCCCCTGGAGGCCGAGGCCGGCGGTGGAGGGCCAGGTGCCGATCCCCTCTCCCAGGCCCCGCAGGAGTGATGACGGCACGTTCATGTTCATGCCCCCGCCCTCCCGGGCGCTCCTGATGAGGTCGAACATGAGGATGAGATTCTCCGATCCCTCGTAGGTCTTGCTCCGGATCTTCCGGCCCAGGGCCTTGCCCGTCACCTCCTCGCCCTGGGCCAGGCCGCGCTCTCTGAACAGGTCGATCCGGAACCGGTCGGAGGAGAGGACGGCGACCCCCACCTGCAATCCCTCGTACCCGAGCTGGTCGTTCGTGATCACACCCACGGCGGCCCCTCCGATCATTCGGGTGTCAACTCCGAGGACCGAGCGTACTCCGTCGCGCAGGCGCTCCGGATCGTGCTTCGCGGTGGAGAAGAGGATCGCCAGGTCGGCACGATCCACACCGGCATTCTTCATGGCCGCGTTCGCCGCTTCCGCGCCGGCGGCGTAGGAGTTCGGGCTCTCGCTGTAACCGACGCCTGCTTGGGTGGCCATCTTTCCTCCTTCAGTTGCTGGGTAGCGGACGGTCTTCAGGGCTGGACGGCGGATCAGCTCTGCGTCAGTGGGCGGCGCGTGCTGTCCCCTGGTGCTCTCCGAGCCCGATTCCCCCGACCAACGGCGGGTACCGGGGATCCTGCCGCAGGGTGTCCATCCAAGGGTGCACGGATAGCGACAGGATCCAGCCATCGTGGTACTCGATGGCCCGCTCCAGACGGTGGAACGCCGCGTCCGGATCTCCCAGGGCGGCGTGGAGCGCGGCGAGGTAGAAATCGAGCCCCTCCCGGCGGTGCGCGGATTGGCGGAGGCCGTCCAGGGCGCGTTCTGCGGCTGCCCGCTCGCCGTAGCTGGCCCACACGTGCCCCTGCGCAGTGCGGGGGAAAGGGTGGGATCCGGTGCCGTGATCCACGTCGCCCAGAGCGGCGATGGCGGCGGTGTAATCCCCTCGCTGCTCGTAGGCCAGGGCAATGAGGGTATGGGCGAAGACACTGGAAGGATCCAGCTCCAGCGCTCTCTGGGAGCCTTCCAGAGCGGACTCCGGGTTCCGGGAGTAGTACTGCAGGCCCGCCGCAGCGGCGTGAACGATGGCTGATAGAGGATCCAGCTCCTGCGCCTCCTCGATCTGCGCCCGGGCATCCTCCAGCCGACCCACCGCGGTCAAGTAGATCGAGAACCAGTGGCGAGCCGTGGGGTAGTCCGGAGCCAGATCGATGGCACGCCGGAAGTGCTGATCCACCTCCGCCCAATCCCAAGCCAACGTCTTCACGAAGCCCAGGGCCGCATGGGCTTCAGGCAGGTCCCCGTCCAGTTCCAGTGCACGTTCCGCGGCGGCTCGCGCTTCGGCGAAGGCGCTTGTGGGTGGCAGGACCCTGGACTCGCCGAGAAGGGCGAGGGTACTCGAGCGCGTAGCGTGTGCCAACGCATATTCTGGGTCCCGCTCCAACGCCTGGTCCAGGAGGCTCGCCGCCTTCTGGAGGGAGCGCGGCGTGCGTTGGCTCCAGAAGTGATGCGCCTTGAGGAAGCAGTTGTGGGCTTCCAGGTCCGGAGTGGTCCGTCCCCGGCCGTTTGACTCAGCCAGGCCGAGCCTGACGCGGACGGCATGGACGATGGCGCGAGTGACCTCGTCATGGAGCGCCTGGACGTCTCCTGTCTCGCGGCTGTAGGTGCCCGAGAACAAGTGGCGTCCGTCCGCAGCGCTGAGGAGCTCGGCGGTGATGCGGATGCGGTTCCCCACCTTTCGCGCGCTTCCTTCGAGTACGGCCCCGACCCCCAGCGCACGGGCGATTTCCCGAACATCCCGGTCCTCGCCCCTGAATGCGAAAGACGAGCTACGTGCGGCGACACGTAGACCTTCGACCTTGGCGAGGGCGCTCAGGATCTCCCCGGTGATCCCATCGCTGAAGTCCTCGGTCTCTTCGTCGTGGTCGACGTTGACGAAGGGAAGCACCGCGACCGAGGGGAGGGGGTCCGGCTCCGCCTCCGCCTCTCCCAGCTTCGCCATCAAGCCAGCCATGGCCGAGGCCGGCACAGCGGTGTCTTCCCCCGCGAGTCCCCGCGTAAGACCCTGTGGCGTAAGATCGAAGGCCCACGCCAGGGCCACCGCGATGGGAAAGCCCAGGATGCTCACGGTGACAACCAGGGTCATCGTCCAGTTGGGAAGACCCAGCGCCGGAAAGGCGATATCCGCTACCTCCCCGACCATGAAGACGGACGCCGCATAGACTGCCGCGGCGCGAAGGACGCGCCGCCGCCGGAGTTCGTCTACGAAGCGCGCGAACCGTGAGACTAGGCCACGCACTGGAAGCCTTCGGCCCAAGAGCGACCTCGTTCGGATCCCATGCAGGGAGTTGAAGGAGCCAATCCCAAGGTCGGTAGACCCGACACGGTCGAAAAGGTTTCTTCTCTTCGGACTTAGGGCTGAAGCCGTCCGGGCACCTGGATGGGCATCCTCAGCATGCCGGAGTATACCGGGGGCGCGAAAGTGGGAACCCGATGTGGCGGCAGGCAGCCTGGGACGTGCCGGGGCTGGTCACTGTCGCAGGGGCGGCCTGCACCGGGTACCAGGCCCGCCACGAGACGCTGGCGCCGGCTGGATATTCAAGGTCCGACTGATCGCAGGTCTCGCGGTCGCCCTGGCCGCCCTCGCCGTTCTCTTGGGCTAGAAGGGCCTCTTGAGGGGATAGAGCTCGAGCCATTGGAACCCTACTTCGTCCACTCTGACCGCATAGAGACCCGAAGGCCCCATCCCGACGACCTCCCGTCCCGCGGGAAGCCGGAAACGGCCCGTCCGTCGTCCTCCGGCATCGAAGACGTCGATCAGAGGCCGACTCTCGGAGAGGTGCTGGTGACGTTCCACCAGCGCCCGACCATCATAGGCAACCCAGACCCCGCCCAGCTTCGCCGGGGGAAATCGGCGTGGAACGTCGACAGGGGGGGGACGACGAGCCTCCTGGCCCTCCATTCTGATCATCCCTCCTCTTCCCCCGCCTGACTGTTCGCTCAGGGCCTGGCGGTCGTCATCCGTGACGAGAAGCGGCTCGTATCCCTCGGCGGAGACACCCGGGAGGACCGTTCCGTCCGCCTCGACCCAATCCAGCCTGTAGTCGCCCTGATTGCGTACGATCGCCATGCGGCCCCCCGGCCCCACTGCCCATTCATCCCATGCCGGGAACGGGCCTGGGTTGGATGGGCCCGGAATCGTGAGGTAGGCCAGCGTGTCGATCTTCGCGTCAGGATACCCGTAACGGATGATCGGGGCCTGGTCGGCCTCAGGATCTTCACGCTTCGCCGTCCGCACGCTCGTTACCCCATCCCAGTATCGATTGCCCTGCTGGTCGGCTCCTTCCGGTATGGAGATCCCTGGGCCGAAGAGCGGCATCGTGCGTCCCATCTCCCCCTCCGGACTCACGACCGCAAGGCGTCCGTTCGGGAGGTCGGTCATGAGAACGCTGTCCCCCCGGAACGGATAGAGGCTGGTGGGACTCCTGTATTCCTCGGGACCAGACCCCCGATGCCCCAGCATGGCCCGCTGCTGCGTACCGAAATCGATTCGGTACAGCGCTTCCTCGCTCTGATCCGCCACCAAGACCTCGCCACCGGGAAGCTCCTCTACCCCTCGCACGCGACTGAAGGGCTCCGCGTCGAACACCAGGGAAGGGCCCAGGACGACGTCCGGTGCTTGCTGCTGGCGGCAGGCCGAGGTGACAGCGAAGATCACACTCAAGATCGTCATGCGACACATCCAGCGCTTCACGTGCTGTACCCCCCTCCTTGCCACCGTTCCAGTACGTCTGCCGACCTGGCGCACTTCCTCCATTGCCGGAGAAAGCAGCCGTCGCCTCACTATGAACGATTGGGGCCCGGGGAAAGTTGCTTGCCGACGAACGC
The DNA here is from genome assembly GCA_963751255.1 of uncultured Gemmatimonadales bacterium. Lineage (GTDB taxonomy): Bacteria > Gemmatimonadota > Gemmatimonadetes > Longimicrobiales > Gaopeijiaceae > CAVVTW01. The sequence goes on from CAVVTW010000013.1 coordinate 36,148, forward strand.
CTCCGCCCTGCCGGCGACGCCCATCCGGAACTCCATCTGATGTGGTGCGCAAGCCGGATGGATCAGGTGGGGCCGGGGTCTTGGGGTGCCGAGGTCCTGGGCTTGGGAGGCGAAGAGCCCGGAGTCGCATCTCCTAACCCACCGAACTTCGCCAGCCGTTCTTGACCGGTCCCGACCGCTTTGTCCACATTTCTCTGCCAGCGCCAGGGGCTCACAGGGCCCTGACAATTCCTTCCCTCAACTCGCTCACCCAAAGATCCCCGTGGATTCCCAGTTCTCGCACCTGGATGACGACCTCGTCGCCGACTCCGCCGAGCAGCTGCTCTCCCTGGCTCTCGCCTACCTCACCAACGCCCGGAAGGGCGTGGGCCCGGTTTCCACTCCGCTCTCCCGGGACGAGTTGTACGCCCTCTTCGACGAGCCTCTGCCGGCCGAGGGCGTTCCTCTTGACGAGCTCGCGCGTCGGGTGAGATCGGAGGTGATCCCCAACAGCATCCACCTGGCCCACCCCATGTACATGGGGCACCAGGTGTCCGATCCGCTTCCTGCAGCCGTCTGGATGGAGCCCCTCATCGGGGCGCTCAACCAGTCGGCGGCCGTCGGTGAGATGTCGCCGGCGGCCACGGCGATCGAGACGCGAGTGATCCGGTGGATGTGCGAGCTGGCGGGCTTCGGCAGGGAGGCGGGCGGCACCATCACCACGGGCGGCACCGAGGCGACCTTCACCGCCCTCCTGGCCGCGCGCAACGCGGCGATCCCCGACGTATGGGAGAACGGCGTCGGCGACAACCCTCCGGCCATCGTGTGCGGAGAGCACGCCCACTACGCGGTGACGCGGGCTGCGGGCGAGCTGGGCCTGGGTATGCGCCGGGCCGCCCTGGTGCCATCACGGGACTTCCGCATGGACACTGACGCCCTGGTCGCCACCCTGGATCGACTGGAGGCGGAGGGCGTTCCCGTCATGGCGGTGGTGGCCACGGCGGGCTCTACCGCCACGGGCTCCTTCGACGACCTGGAGACCATCGGGCGGCTGTGCGCCGAGCGAGGGGTCTGGCTCCACGTGGACGGCGCCCACGGCGCCTCCGCGCTCCTCTCCGAGAAGCACCGCTACCGCCTGAAGGGCATCGAGCACGCGCGCACCATCGCCTGGGATCCCCACAAGATGATGCTCGTGCCCCTGGGCACCGGCATGGTCCTGGCACGGGACGAGCGCGACCTGGAGCGCGCCTTCTCGCAGAGCGCCCCGTACCTCTTCCACGAGCGGGGAACGGAGCGGCGTTGGGACCAGGGGACCCGGAGCTTCATGTGCTCCCGCCGCGCCGACGTCCCTCAAGCTGTGGGCGGCGCTGCAGCGCTACGGCTCCCGGGGGATTGGCCTCCACTACGACCACCTGTGCGCCACTGCGCACCGCCTTTGGGAGCTCATCGGCGAGCGCGACGATTTCGTCGCCATGCACGAGCCCGAGTCGAATATCCTGTGCTTCCGCTGGGTGGGCGCGCCGCACCTCTCTGCGGAGGCATTGGATGCGGTGAACCTCCGGGCCCGGGAGCGGTGGAACCGCGAGCGAGGATGGATCACCACCACCGTCCTCGAAGGCGTGCGCGTGCTGCGCGTCACCATCATGAACGTGCGCACCGCGGAGGACCACCTGCGGGAGATGCTCGACGGCGTGGCGAGAATCGCCGTCGAACTCGCGCGGAGGGGGGAGTTCGGTCCACGAAGCTGAACAGGGGAAGGGAAACGGGGATAGGGTGATCTCAGACGAAATCGTGGCCCCAGAGCCTGCGGAGGACCACTGCATCGACATCCTCCGCCGGCCCCACCTGAGCAACTGGGCCGTGCGCTACGGCGCCGGCCAGAGCGCGGGAAGCGGTGGCCCCCCGCCGGGTCGGCGTCAGGGGAGTCGGGGGGAACGATCGATGAGGCGGGTGATCCCCCCAGGCCCCTTCACCAGATCAAACCCGTCCACGAGCTCCACCGTCGGGGCATAGGCCCGGAACCGCAGCGTATCTCCATCCACCTCCACCACCTGGAAGAGCTCGATCCCTTCCGCCCGCCCGTCCAACCGCACGGGGTAGCTGTCCCAACCGGTGGGCTTGAAGGGGTACATCTTGGGTCCGCTCACGGAGTTGACGTAGACGGTGCCCGTCTCCTCGCCCGCGTCCGCCTCCCCCGTGGAGGCTTCCCGCCGCTTGCTTCCCCGGGCATAGGTGTGGTCGTGGCCCTGAAGCACCAGGTCCACCCGGTGCCGTTCGTACACCGGCTCCCAGGCCTTCCGCAGATCGAGGTTGTCCCGGTTCCCCGCCGAGGAGTATACGGGAAAGTGATGAACCACAACCGTCCAAGGGAGTGGGTCTTCTCGGAGGACCTCGTCCAGCCAGCCAGCCTGGGCCTTCAGATCCTCCGAGGAGTTCCGGACCACCAGGGGCAGGTTCTGGTAGTCCAGGAAGTAGTTCGACTCGGGGGTGATCCCTCGGGCTCCGTTCTCGGGGAGGGTGAACTGAGGTTGCCAAGAGACGGAGAGGCGTCCGGCCACGGTCTCCCCCCACACCGTCTGGTACCCCGCGTACTCGTGATTCCAGGAGGCCGGCAGGCTCGGCACCGTGGCCAGCTCGAACCCTGCGGCCCGGAACCACTCGCCCCATTCCTCGTCGGCGTAGCCCCGGTTCACCAGGTCACCGGCAAAAACCATGAAGCGGGCCTCGGGGGCCCGGGCAAAGGCCGCCCTCGCCGTCCTGGACCAGGAGCTGAGGATGTCATTCTGGACGTCCCCGAAGTAGAGAAAGGAGAAGGGTCCCGGGGATTGGCTCGCCGTGCGGAACTGGAACCACGGGCTCCAGCGTTCTCCATCCCCGACCCGGTAGGCGTAGAGCGTTCCGTGTCGAGCCCGGTGAAGGTAAGAGAGTGGTAGTTCACCTTGACCCCGGCTCTGGGCACCTGACGGATGTCCAGTGTCTGGGTCCGGGCCGGAACCAGACGGGCGGAGTCGGAGAAGCGGGGGCTCTCGGTGGCCAATGCGATCTCTCCCCAGCCGTCCTCTACAGAAGCGTCCGTGCGCCAGGTCACGCTCTGGGTCGTGGCCGGGTCGTCGGACCAGGTGAGGATGATGCGATCGGGATCGGGGGAAGCCTGGTCCCATACTGGCCCGGATACGGTCCCGGCGGCAGCGCGGTCCCCGGTGGGGGGGCTGAGAGAGGGCTCCACCTCGTGGGGTCCACACCCCACGAGGTGGAGAAAAGCCGCGGCAAGAAACGCGCGGAGAAGGGCTGGAACGCGGGAAGCCATGGCCAGTGGCAGAACTCGGGGTGGTCAGGCCCTGTGGGGGGGACGAAGGAGCTGGCTCGGCACCCATCAATATAGGGATTCTGGTTGCGCCGCGGTGTAAGTCACCGCCCTGAGGCCCTGAGGTTTCCATTCCCGCCGGGCCTGCCGGACGAAGGAACCTTCGGCGACGTTTCAGGTGAAGACGTCTCACGCGAAGCACTCCCATAATGGTGGGCCCTTGGGTCCCCACCCGCAGTGTGCCGGTATTGACTAGCGTGTGGCGGACCTGCGAATGACGAAGGACCGACCGATGCCCTGAAACCTCCGCGGGTTGTGCCTTCGTAGGGGTCACCGCACCGATACGCATCCGGCGATCACCCTCTGCTCCAGACGAGAGGAGCGACGCGGCCATGTTCTTGATCCGAGACCTGAGGCAGGTCCTGAGGCGTTTTGCCCGAGAGCCTCTCTTCACTGCCGTGACCGTGCTCACACTGGCTCTCGGAATCGGCGCCGCGACGGCGGTCTACTCGGTGGTGGACGGCGTGCTGCTGGAGCCCCTTCCCTACGACCACCCTCGGGAGCTGGTGAGCATCTTCCATGCGGCACCTGGCCTGGACGTGGATCGCATCCCCGACGCCAGGGCCACCCATCTGGTCTACCAGGAAGCGAGCCGGTCCTTCAGCTCCATGGCACTGCATGCGGGGACCCAGGTCACGCTGACAGAGGCCGGGGACCCGGCTCGCCTCGTGGCCGAGCGCATCACCCCCTCCCTCTTTCAGGTGCTCCGGGCAAGCCCCGCCATCGGACGTGCATTCACCGAGGACGAGGGCCGGGAGGACGCGGGACCGGTGGCCATTCTCAGCCATCGTCTCTGGGCGGAGCGGTTCGGCTCGGACCCCCAGATCGTGAACCGAACCATCGTCTTGAACGGACAGTCCGCAGCGGTGGTTGGGGTCATGCCGGAAGGCTTCGCCTTTCCGTCCCAGGACGTGGACCTCTGGGTACCTCTCCCCGTGGATCCCGCCGAGACTTCTTTTGGTGGCTTCAATGAAGAGGGGATCGGCAGGCTCGCCCCGGGGGTGACGCCGGAGGCTGCCGAGACCGAGCTTCAGGGATTGATCCCGAGGGTGATGGAGCGATTCCCGGACCTGACCCCCGCATTGGTGGACCAGATGGATCTCCAGGCCCGAGTGCGCCCGTACATGGACGATGTCGTGGGGGAGGTTCGCACGGCCCTCTGGGTGCTGTTGGCCACGGTGGGTTTTGTCCTCTTCATCGCCTGCGCCAACGTGGCCAACCTCATGCTGGTTCGTGCCGAGGGGAGGAGACGCGAAATGGCCGTCCGGTCTGCCATCGGGGCCGACCAGACGGACCTCCTGGTCCAGCACCTCAAGGAAAGCCTCTCTATCGCCGCCGTGGGTACGGCGCTGGGTCTGGTTCTGGCCTGGCAGGGCTTGGGCCTTCTCCGCAGCCTCGGTGCTGATTCCGTCCCTCGGTTGGACCAGGTGGGCCTGGACGGGAGCGTCCTGCTCTTCAGCGTAGGGCTCACCGTCCTGTCGGCGGTTGCCTTCGCCCTGATTCCCCTTCTTCGACATCGCTCCCTCCGACCGGCCGAGGAGCTCAGGAACGGCGACCGTTCTTCCACTGTAGGGAAGAAGGGCATCCGGGCACGAGAGATCCTGGTGGCTGTCCAGGTAGCGCTAGCCCTGGTGCTCCTGGTGGGCTCGGGGCTCCTGGTGCGAACCTTCGCGGCCCTCCGGGACGTGGATCCCGGATTTGAGGCCCGGAACGTCCTCACCTTCCGCATCTCCCTGCCGACCAGCGACTACGAGAGCCCCGAGGCCGTGGCCTCCTTTCACCGTCAGTTCCTGGAAAGGCTCCGTGGTCTTCCGGGAGTCCAGGAAGCCGGGGCCGTGAGCCGTCTCCCCGTCGAGGGAATGTCGGGTATCAACGGGTTCTACCCGGTGGATGATCCGCCCGGGCCCGATGAGATGGCCTCCGTGCTGGAGACCCGGGGTGTGACCCCAGGTTATTTCGAGGCCCTCGGCATTCCCCTCCTTCTGGGTCGAGGCCCCCTCTGGAGCGATGGCACTGACGGCCGCACCGTCATCATCGCCTCCCGGAAAGCGGTGGAAACCCTGCTGGGTCAGGACCAGGCCCGGGGGGGCGAGCCGCTGGCTCGGGCCCTGGAGACCCGGGTCGTCCAATCCGTGGGCGCCTCGGAGGGAGCACCGTCCGCGGCCATCGTGGGGGTGGTGGGGGACGTCCACAACGTTTCCCTTGTGGAGGAGCCCATGGGCACGATCTACTACGCTCCGATGCAGGGCGAGGACATGGACAGGAGCTGGCTCACACGAAGCATGGCCTATGCAGTCAGGAGCCAGGGGGATCCGCTCTCCCTCGTGCCGAGTGTTCGACAGGCCCTCCGAGAGGCGGACCCCCGGCTTCCCGTCTCCAGTATTCGAAGCATGGAGGGCCGGATGGCACAGGCCCGGGCTCGTACCGTCTTCACCCTCACGCTGCTGAGCATCGCCTCCATCATGGGACTCATCCTAGGATCGGTGGGCCTCTACGGAGTGATCTCCCAGGTGACGGCCCGCCGTACGCGGGAGATGGGTCTACGCATGGCTCTTGGGGCCCAGGCCAGTGCGGTCCGGGACATGGTGCTGCTGAGGGGGCTGCTGGTAACGGGCGTGGGAATCCTGGCGGGCCTGGCGGGAGCCTGGGCCATGAGCCGATCGCTCCAGAGTCTCCTCTACGGCGTCAAGGCCACGGACCCCCTGACCTACGCAGGCGTGACCGTCGTCCTGCTGGCCGTGGCTCTTCTGGCGACCTGGCTCCCGGCCCACCGGGCCGCCCGTGTGGACGTGATGGAGGCGCTGCGGTCAGAGTAGGCGACGGAATGCGAGCGCCGAGCTCTCGCCTACCCCGGGTGTGCCCTCGGTCCCAGGTACTCCTGCCGAAACTGGAAATGGTCCTTGGCGGACGCCGGCGACCCCAGCCAATGCGTGGTGCCCGCCACCACCCACACCACCTCATCCGCGAGGCTCATGAGGGACTCCACCTCGTGTCCCGTAATCAGCACGGCGCACCCCTCCTCGGCCAGCTTCCGGATGGCCCCCGACACCGCCGCCTTGTCCTTCGGCGCGATCTTGGCCAGGGGCTCGTCGGCGATGAGGCATCGTGGCTTTCGGGCCAACACCAGACTCATCTCCGCCCGTCGGACCTCACCCCCGGACATCTCGCTCGAGACCTTCCAGAGGAGGTCCTCTACGAGGGCGTGTTCCGAGGGTTCCGGCGGCCGATCCAGGGTCATCTGGAGGCGGAGCAAACGATGGTGCCATGCCACGTTTCGACGCCGGGAAAGGAGGCCACGATCCGGGAAGTACATCAGGCCTCGTCGCGCCAGTGCGTGGAGGCGTGGGCGCAGAACGGTCTCTCCGTCATATCGAACCACGCCGAAGTCCGCGCGCAGGAGGCCAAGGGCAGCCTTCAGGAGAGTGGACTTCCCCGATCCATTCCGGCCGAAGAGGACCGTCACTGCGCCAGGAACCGCCCACGCAGTGGCGGCCTTCAGGACCTCCACGCCTCCGAAGCTCTTCCCGAAGGAATCGGCCACGAAGAGGGGGCCGGTTCTCACCCGCCGCCGCCGATCACGGCCGCGAGCGCCGTCACCAGGCTCAGCAGCACCTCGCAAAGCACGGCGGTTCCGAAACCGACACCCAGGATCGTGGAAGGGGAAACCCCGAGGTTCTGCATGAACACCCGCTCCCGAGAAACGGAGACGTCGAGGAGGACGATGCCGGATGCCACGAGGGCAAGGACCAGGCGAACCACGGGGTGGACGCCCATGGGGACCCCGGAGACCGCGCTGGCCACCCGAACACCGGAGGTCACCAGAGCACGGGGAACGATCCACACCACCACCGCCGTGAGGACCAGAGACCGGAGGAAGGGGCCCGGTGGGAAGTGTTTCACTGGCCCCTCCGGAGCCGCCCGATCCGAACAAGGAGGGCGGTGCTCCGGTTCCTCGCCGAACCGACCTCCCCCAGGTGGGCGTCGCCGAGGCCCTCGGTGAGGCGTCCCTCGAAGCCCACCTGATACACGCCGGCCGCCTGGAATCCCACACCTGCACCCACGGCTGCGTTCAACACCGTTCCCTTCTCCCCCCGAACGAACGGGCAGGCGTGCTCCGCGCACCGGCTGGCGAGGAGGAGATCCAGCGTCGGACCGCCGAAGACGTAGAGGGAGACGGGACCAGCTCCCACAGTCACCTTTCCGTGAATTGGCACGATCAGGTAGTGGACCCTGATTTTCGCCTCGGAGAGGCGATCCGGGTCCTCAGCCTCGTTCCAGAGGATCGTCCCTTTGGCCGCATATCCGACCTCGGCTCTCACCGCCAGGAATGAGACAGGGGTCTGGGCTTCGACGAAGGCTCCCACCGTGAGGCCATTCAGAGGCTTCGAGCCCATGGGGTGGCCCCACAACTGCCGGGCGGAGACTCGACCGGCGAACACCCCCACCGTGCCTTTGTCGGTGGCCGGCCTCGCCGCTCCCCCGGGACCCTCCTGACTCGCCACCGGAGTCCAGCCCAGGAGAACCGACGCGAGCAGGAAGGCACACCTGGAAACGGTCCTCGTGACTCTCCTACCCATGGCCGACCTCTCCCCATGAGGGGCCTCCGTCATCCATGGAGGTCCCGTTTCAGCGGCCGGAGTGCGGCGCCCGCTTCGGAGTCCCCTCCCGCGCCGGGCAAGGTGACACTCCGTGCTCGCGCCGGTCAAGGATGGAGGGCGTGTGCGGGGTGGGCCGGAAACCACCGCGGATCCTGTGCAGGGATCGTCCCCGGCAATCCGTCTTGATCGAGGATGGAAACGCTAGTACAATTGTGTACGAGTATTACTGTCCTTTATGAGAGCCCAGGCCAGAGCAAGGAGGCTTCCCCCTGTGAATCGGACAACTTCCCCCCGCGACGAGGTTCCGATGAAGCCTCTCCATTACCTCATCCTGGTGGCTCTCATCGACGGGGACCGCCACGGATACGCCGTGAAGAAGGAGGTGGAGCGACGCACGGAAGGAAAGGTGTCCCCCGGGGCCGGGAGCCTGTACCGTGCCATTCGTCAGCTCGAGGAGGCAGGGCTGATCGAAGAGTCCAGCTGGCGGCCGAGGCCCGCGCTGGACGACGAGCGCCGGAGGTACTTCCGGGTGACCGCCAGGGGGAAGAACGCTGCGGCTGCCGAGACGGAGCGTCTGGCTGCGCTCGTCAGGGCTGCCCGGGCCAGCGGACTCGGGCAGTAACCAGGGGAGAGAGGCTCATGGATCGCGTCGTGGACATCCTCCTGCGCATCTACCCCATCCGCTTCCGGCGCCGCTTCGGCGAGGACATCCGGGTTCAGCTCCGCCTCGACCTCGCCGAGGCGAAAAAGCGGGGAACGCCTCGGTGGGTGGTGGCCGCATCCGGCCTCCTCTGGGACCTGGCCATGGCAGGGATTCGGGAGCGACTGGACTCCCTCCTGGCCAGCCCGGAGCGGAGGCAGGGGGCTCGGGTGCGAGCCCCTTGGATGGCGTCCCTCCGGGGGGAGCTACGGCATGCCCTGCGGAACCTCGGAAGGCGTCCCGGCTCCACGGGTGCTTCAGTCGTGATCCTCGCGATGGGGGTGCTCGTCAACGTCGGCGTGTTCGGCATGGCCTTGGCTACCTTATTCCCGAGGATCCATGGGGTGAAGGAGCCGGCCGGCCTGATCTCTCTCTTTCAATACAATTCGGAGCGAGGGTACTACAGCAGCCTCTCCCTACCCGCCTACAGGGATTACCGGGAGAGCATGGGGACGCTACGGGGGCTGGCGGCCTATTCGAGCGTTCCCGCGAATCTGACCGTCGGGCCGGAAAGCTACCGGATCACCGCTCAGCTCGTTTCCCCCGATTATTTCCGGGTGTTAGGGGTCGAGCCTTCCGTGGGGAGAGGGTTCCTGAGCGGAAGCGTTCCGTCCGATGGACACTCCACCGTCCTCGCCTATGACACCTGGCAGCGCTTCTTCGGAGGACGGAGCGATATCCTCGGGACCGCCATCCGGCTCGGAAGGGAGAGCTTTACCGTGGTGGGGGTGTCGCCGCCCAAGTTCCGAGGGCTGGATCTGGAATCACCGGCGAGTGTCTGGGTGACCTTGGACGCCCGGGAGGCCATGACACCCTACTCGGAGGACATGGTCCAGGGACGCGGCATGCACTGGCTCTCGGCGGTCGGACGTCTTGCCCCAGGAGCCACCCGCAGCCAGGTGTCCAGCGAGGCGAAGGCCACCGCGGCTGCTCTCGGGGCCCGATTCCCGGAGGTCCAGGGAGGGTGGGAGGCTCGCGTCCGCCCCTTGAGCGAGGCCGTGATCTGGCCGGAGCAGCGGGATGGGATCCGGCGCGTCACCCTCATGCTGGGGGCGGTCGTCTTCCTCATCCTGATGCTGGCCTGCGTGACGCTGGCGAGCATGGAGCTGGCCCACATTGCGGTCCACCAGGAGGAGGCGGCCGTTCGGCTGGCCCTCGGGGCCGGCCGATGGCACCTGATGAGACAACAGCTCACCCAGGCCCTCCTCATCACCCTCGCTGCTCTGGCAATCGGCTTCCTGGGGGGCGCCCTGGTGACCGGCTTGACCCCGATTTGGACGGTCATCCCACAGCTTCCGGCGGGCCTGGACCTGCAGCCGGACTGGAGGCTCCTGGCGGGGGCAGCCATCCTCATCCCTATCCTCTTCGTCGTCGTAGGTGCTCTTCCGGCCCTCCAGGCTGGGCGCGCGGAGCCGGCCGCGGCCATGCGAACGCACCGGACGGGTGGTCCTCGGGGAGTGGGACGACTCCGGAAGGTGCTCTCCGCGATTCAGGTGGGGATCTCGGTGGCCGTGCTTTCGGCTGCGGGGACGCTCATGGGGAACGCCAAGGCCCAGCTCTCTCACGATCTGGGGTTCGACCCTTCAGGGGTTCTCTTGGCTTCCGTTGATCCCCAGCTGAGCGGCTACGACAAGGAAGAACGCTCGGCTTTCTACCAGAGGACGAAGGAGTTGGTGGAGGACCTCCCGGGAGTCCGGTCCGCTGCGGTATCGGCATTCGTTCCCTTCACGGGGCCTCGGCTCGGGGCCGACGTACAGTACCGGGATCCTGGTGGAGTGGAACGAACCTACAACGTCACGGGGAACATCGTTTCCCCGGACTACTTTCGGACGATGGGCATTGCCCTCGTTCAAGGGCATGATCTTGCACCCAGCGACCCGGAGTCCGCCACGCCGGTGGTCCTCAACGAGGCGGCCGCGAAGGAGTTTTGGGGCTCCGGCGATCCCCTGGGACGGGAGCTGGATCTGGGTCCGTTCCTGGGTGGGCAAGCGGTTGTCGTGGGGGTGGCGAGAGACATGGGAGCGGGGCGTGGGCTGTACGAGAGCCCTCGGCCCTCGGTGTTCGTTCCCATCTCGCGTGACCCGTGGACCAGCGCGACCATCCATCTCCGCATCCAGGGGAGCGATCCCCGGGCCCTGGCGGGGCCCCTCCGTGGAGCATTGGCGTCCGTCGATCCTTCCGTTCCCCTTTACGACGTCCGGACGCTGCAATCCGTCGTGGATTCTGCCCTGGCCCCTTCCCTCGCTACGGCTGAGGCCGTGGGATTGTTGGGGATCCTCGGGCTTCTGTTGGCGGCTGCGGGCATCTATGGGGTGGTGGCCCAGTCGGTCTCCCGGCGACTTCCCGAGTTTGGGATCAGAATCGCCGTGGGGGCGGCGCGAGAGAACGTCCTGGCACAAGTCCTCCGTGAAGGAGGAGTCGTCTTCGCTGGAGGACTCATACTCGGCATCCCAGGGGCGTTTCTCCTGGCCCACCTTCTGAGGCGCATGCTGTTCGGCGTCGAGCCCTTCGCTCCCGCAACGCTGGGCGCGGCCGTCGCCCTCACCGCGGCCGCGACGTTTGTCGCGCTTCTGCTGCCGGCCCGTCGCGCCACCGCCGTGGATCCTGTGGAAGCCTTGAGGCGCCTCTGAGCCTCGGCCCGGCACTCAGCACCCTCCGCCGACTCTGCGTCGTGTATGGCCTCGATGGTGCCTTTGTCGGCTCCTGGAGGAGCACTCGGAGTCCGCCCGGGTACCACCGCTCATGCGCCTGGTCTCTCTCACCTGCTCCAACACCGAGATCGTTCACGCCCTGGGGATGGCCTCCCACCTGGTGGGTGTGGACGACCACTCGGACTTCCCGGAAGAGGTGGTGGAAGGACTCCCTCGCCTGGGGCCGGAGTTGAGCATCGACATCGCCGCTGTGGCATCCCTCCAGCCGGATCTGGTCCTGGCCAGCCTCTCGGTGCCGGGCCACGAACGGGTGGTGGAGGGGTTGGAGCGGGAAGAACTTCCCCTGCTCGTACTGGACCCCACGTCCCTTTCCCAGGTGCTCCGGGACGTTGGGACCGTGGCCGCGGCACTGGGTGTGCCGGAGCGGGGGGAGGCGGTGGTGAGGGACATGGAGGCTGCGTTCGCCGAGGTCGCCCGGGAGACGGCTGCCGAGGGCGAGGCCCGACCCGGGTCCGAGACCTCACGAGGATCCGGAGCCTTGCCCGAATCCCGCGACTACCCCGTCAGCATCCTCGTCCAGTGGTGGCCCAAGCCCGTCATCGCCCCCGGGAAGCTGAGCTGGGTCCAGGATCTTCTGGTCATGGCTGGAGGGACAAGCCCTCTGGGCGAGGAGGAGGTACGGAGCAGACCCATGACCGACGATGAAGTGGCGGCGTCGGCTCCGGAGGCAATCGTCCTCTCCTGGTGTGGGGTCCATCCCTCCAAGTACCGTCCCGACGTGATCCTCAGGAATCCTCTCTGGCAGGAGCTCCCGGCCCTGAAGCACGGACAGGTCCACTGCATCCCCGAGGCCTACCTGGGGAGGCCGGGGCCTCGGCTTGTCGAAGGAGCCCGGGCTCTCAGGAGGGTGGTGGGCTCTGTCCTGGGCGGAAGCCGGGGTACGGGATCGGGCGTGCGGTGACGACGCCGGTCGGGCGAGGGCCCGAATCCCCCTCGAGGCGATGGGGTGGTGCCGGGCCAGCATCGCCGGCTCCCAGGTAACCGACTCCCTTCCCCCGTAGATGCGGGGCTGGCGTTCCAGGGGGGGAATGGGACGATGCCCTCATCGCCGGTGCTCCCATCCCCTCCGGGCCTTCGTCGCGGATTCCCCTGCTGCGCCGGAAGCCCCCTCCCCTTCGAGGGGAGGTGCGCCAGGGCCCGGCCCGGGTTTATCTTCCTTCGTTACTCATACCATTGGGAGACGACCGTGAACGGAATAGAACTCACCCCTCGTCCTGCGGCGTGCGGGCGCCGCCACTACCGGACCATGATGGTGGCCGGCGCTGTTCTGGCGCTGGCGACGCTGACGTCACCTGTCCGGGCCCAGAACGCCGAGGCCAGTCGGCCAGCTGCCGCGCCGGATGGAACGAAGGTGCTGACCGTGGACGACTACGGCCGCTGGCGGACCATCGGAAACGAGGCCCTGTCCAGCGATGGGCGATGGGTGACGTGGGTCTATCGCTTCACCAACGTTGCACAGGAGGACGCGAAGCCCGAGCTGCACATCCTCGATCTCCAGACCGACGAGGACACCACCATCGCGGACGCGTCGAACCCGACGTTCTCGCCGGACGGGCGGTGGATCGCCTACCAGGTGGACTCGACGCCCGCGCAGGGCGGAAGGGGTGGCGGCGGGGGCGGCGGCAACGCACCGGCGGCCCAGGGCGGCCGTGGTGGGGAGCGAGGCCTCCGCGGCCCAGCACCGCATCGAGATCCGGGAGCTTGCCACGGGACAGACGCAGGCCTGGCGGGGCATGCAGTCGGCCACGTTCTCCCAGACGTCGAAGTTCGCGTTGCTTCGGGACCGTCCCGCGGCAGGGGGAGGCCGGGGCGGGCGAGGCGGTTTCGGTGGCGGGCGCGGCGGAGGCGGTTCCTCGGCCACGGAGCGAGGGCTCGGACGCCCTCCTCGTGGATCTGACCACGGGCCGAAGCCAACTCCTGGGCAGCGTGGCGGACGCGGCATTCAACCGAGCCGGCGACCTGCTCGCCTACACCGTGGCGGCTGCCGAACGTGACGGCAACGGCCTGTTCGTCATCGACCTGGCCAACGCCAGCACGCGGGCATCTGGACAACGACGCCCGGCTCTACAGCCAGACTGGCCTGGAACGACGAGGGCACCGGCCTCGCCGTCCTGAAGGGCGAGGACGTGCCGAACATGCTGGAGCGGGACAACACCCTCCTGGTGGTGCCGGACGTGCGGGCCGCCCTGGCCAATCCCTCCCGGGCCCCGAAGACGCTCACGGCGTCGGCCCCGGGCTTTCCCGAGGACTGGGTCATCAGCGACCGGGGATCACTCGGGTGGAGCGAGGACGGACAACGCATCTTCTTTGGAGCCAAGCCACAGGTGCCCGCCTCGGACACGGTCACGGTGGAGGCCACCGACTCCACCAGCGACGTGGACATCTGGAGCACCCAGGACCGCTATATCCAGTCGGTGCAGATGGGCCGGGCCCAGCGTGACCGGGCCCAGACGTACCAGGAAGCGTTCGATATCGGGACCGGCGCCTACGTGGCCCTCAGCGATTCGACGCTGGGCGTCCCTGGAAATCTCCCCGGACGGCCGTGTGGGCCGTGGGCCGGGACGACCGCGCCTACATCTCCGACTGGAAGCCCTCGCGGGCCGACTTCTACCGCGTGAACCCGGCCACTGGCGAGCGGACGCTCATGATGGAGGGCGCAGCTCACCCAGGGTGCCCACGGCCTCTCGCCGGACGGCCGGACCTTCCTCTACTGGAAGGACGGTCGGTTCCAGGCGTACGACATGGAGAAGGGCACCTCCACCACCCTGGCCCCGGACGGACCCGATTTCACGAACACCGAGTACGATCACCCGGGACCCAAGCCGCCGTGGGGCGTGGCCGGCTACACCAAGGACGGCAAGAACGTCATCGTGGAGGACAAGTACGACCTCTGGACGCTCCCCCTCGACGGGAAAGGGGCCGCCCGGAACATCACGAACGGGATGGGGGCCGAGAACAGGATCACCTTCCGGCTGGTCCGCACCGGAGCCCATGGACCCCATGGCGAGCCGCCGGATGCGAACGGGCCAGGAGTACGATCTGTCGCGGCCCGTGACCCTCTCGGCCTTCGGTGAGCTGACGAAGAAGGCCGGGTTCTACCGGCTGTCGAAGGGCGAGCTGACCGAGATCGTGTACGACGACGCCACGTACGACACGCCCGCGAAGGCGAGCCACGCCGACCGTTACCTCTTCACCCGGCAGACCTTCTCCGAGTCTCCGGACCTGCGGGTATCGGGGCCCGACTTCGCCGGCGCGAAGAAGATCACCGACTCCAACCCCCAACAGGCCGAGTACCGCTGGGGCCACAGCGTGCTCTTCGACTTCACCGACAAGCACGGACACGCGCTCCAAGGCCTGCTCTGGCTTCCCGACGACTACCAAGCCCGGCGAGAAGCGGCCCACCCTGGTCACGTTCTACGAGAAGAACTCGCAGATCCTGAACCGGTACCCCATGCCCGAGCTCCTCGTTAGCATGGGCCGCCCGGCCATCGAGGCCGTGAGCCGCGGGCTACATCGTGATGATCCCCGACATCTGGTACAACACGGGCTCGTCCCACGACGACCAGCTGGACTGCGTGGAGGCGGCGACCCGGAAGATCATCGAGCTGGGGTACGCCGACCCCGAGCACATCGGCCTCCACGGCCACAGCTACGGCGGTGAGGGTGCGGCGTACATCGGAACCAGGTCCCGGCTCTTCGCCGCGGTGGGCGAGGGGGCGGGGGTCACGGATCTCTACACCGACTTCAGCCAGGAGTGGGGCTGGTCGTATCAGAACAGCGGCGGGTCCGGGGCCAACGGCAACCAGTACTACGTCTATGGCCAGGGCAGGTGGGGGTTCTCGCCCTGGGAGGAGCCGGAGGTGTACCGTGACGAGTCGGCCCTATCCCACGCCAACGAGGCGACGCAGCCGATCCTCATCATGCACGGCACGGCCGATCCGACGGTGTCCTTCAACGAGAGTCTCAAGTTCTACAATGCCCTCCGGTTCAACGAGAAGGTAGCCTTCCTTCTGGCATATCCCGACGAAGGGCACCACCTGAGCACGCTGGGGAACCGAATCGACTTCACCATCCGCTTCTTCGAGTTCTTCGACCACTATCTGAAGGGCGCGCCGGCGCCGGCGTGGATGACCGACGGTGTGCCCTACCTGAAGAAGGCGACTCTGACCAACCGGCCGCCGGAGAAGCGGTAGTCCGCTGAATCGGGTGCGCACGGCGGCGGTCGGCGTCGTCGTGCGTGCCTGGCCGGGACCGTTGCCGCTGTGCGTGCGTCTCCGCTGTGGGTGCCCGATCCTGTGGAAAACCACGCCGCCGAAGTAGATCCGGTGTTCTCTACAAGGATCCTCCCGCGAAAACACGCTTGGAGGAATGACCGGATATCTTCACGGGTTTCATGACATGCGCATAAGCTTATGCCGACGCATGTAGACTTTCCCGGATAACTATCGGGTGATTCTGACAAGCGCGATTTGAGAAGCCGGTGCGTGTACGACTTCCCGCCTATCCTGGCGGGCGAAGCGTGCCCACAGACCCCCAGGAGGCTTCTGCGCCGGAGGAGGAGCTGCCCGAGGGAGCGGATAAGGAAGGGACGGGGGCCGAGGCGACCCCTTTCCTGGACCACCCCTGAAGCACAGGAGGGAGCACGCCTCGCCGGCCTGGGCATGCCCAACAGCGAAGAGCCGCCCTTGGTCCAGAGCTCCTCGGGCTCATTGCGCACCACCCGTGAAATCCGGTCGAAATCCCCGTCGAAGGAACAGATGGTCTCGAATCCCCGGGAGAGAACCACAGCGGCGTGGAGGGAGTGCCGAGCCAGGAGGCTCCGGTCTCCGTCCATGATCTTCCGAGCCTGGTCCGTGATCTCCGCCGTCACCGGCACCACCGCGGGGAAGAGCGCTCGGATCGTGTCGTAGACCCGCCGCAGGAAGGCCACGCTCGAGGTCTTGTTTCGGTGCTCGGCACCAGCCGCATACGTGACGACATTGGTGTCGACCAGGATCACGGAAGAGGCTCCTCCGGATCGGGGACGGATTGCCGCTCCATCTCTTCGGGCTCCCCCACCGGCAGATTCATGGCGGCGACGGCCTCCACTGAGGCCCTTCAGGAATCGGAGTCCACGATCCCGTACTGGTCTTCGCACGCCTCCCGGATCAGTCTTCCCATGCCCACACCGCTCTGCTCTGCGAGCTCCTCCAGTCGCCGGTGAAGCTCCGGTGAGACGAGAATCGTCGTCCTCTCGGAAAGCTCCCAATACACCTCCATATGTGTATGGGTAGCCTTCCGTCGGCGAGACTCAAACAGGAGGTCTACTCAGCCCGAAGCGCCACCACAGGGTCCACCCGCGCCGCTCTACGCGCGGGGATCCAGCTCGCCAGGATGGCCACGCAGACCAGCCCCGCGGGCACCGCGGTGAAGGTCGCCGGATCCACCGGGCTCACGCCGAAGAGGAGCGTGGACATGAGGCGGGTGAGCCCGAAGGCCAGGGCCAGCCCGACAACGACCCCGGCTACCGCAAGGGTCGCTCCCTGCCGCACCACCATGGCTACGACCTTACCTCGATCGGCTCCCAGAGCCATGCGCATCCCCATCTCCTGGCTTCGCTGGCTGACCGCATAGGAAAGGACGCCGTACACCCCCACCGAACCCAGGACGAGGGCCACGAGAGCGGAGATGGTGAGGAGGGCCAGGGCGAACGACCTCCGGGCCAGGGATCGGGCCATGAAATTGGAGAGGGGATCGACGCCCAGGAGAGGGAGGTTCGGGTTCACCGACCAGACCGCCTCCTGCAGCTCGTGGAGGAAGCCGGCGGTGCCGATGCGGCTGGTTCTCAGGGCATAGCCCACGTAACGCCAGACGGTTACCTGATCCGCGGGAGATCCCTCCCAGAAGGCCAGGGTCACCTGGGGCCAGTAGACCATGAGTGGCGGATCCTGGTCCACTCCGTCGTCTCGGACGTCTTCTACCACGCCGATGACCTCGGCCCAGCGGACTGGATCGGGGCGCACGGACACCCGCTTGCCCAGGGCCTCCTCCGCCGACCCCCAATACTCCCGTGCCAGCCCCTCGGACACGAGAACAGCGGGGATGCGGTCGTGGATGTCCTGCCAGGTGAACGTCCGTCCTGCCAGGACCCGGGTTCCCATGGTCTCGAAGTAGCTTTCGCCGATCCACTTGTGGCGCCGGGTCACGGCGGGAGCGACCGTGGGATCAGTGATCCCTTCCACGTAGAGGGGATTGATGTTTCCACCCAGGTGCATGGGGATCGCCGTGGCCATGCCCACGGAGGACACTCCCGGGATCTGCTCGAGGCGCCGGGCCACCGCTTCCTGGGCCAGGGCCGCCTCCTCGGGATCGGGAATGACCCGAGAGGCGAAGTTCAGCCCCAGGGCCATGAGTTCCTGGGGATCACGGATTCCGGTGTCCACATTCCGCAGGGCCTGCGCGCTGCGGAGCATGAGGCCCGCCCCCACAAGGAGCACCACGGCCAGGGCCATCTGGCTCATAGCCAGCGCGTTCTGTGCCCGGCGCCCCCGGCCTCCACGGAGGCCCCCCCGCCCGCCCTCCTTGAGGGCGATGGTCAGACCCTCTCCTTTCACGCGGAGCACGGGGATGATGCCGAAGAACGCGCCTGTCCCCAAGGAAAGGGCGAGGGCGAAGAGGAGCACCCTTGGATCCAGACTCACCTGGTCCATCCGGGGAAGTTGGGCCGGTCCCGAGGCGGTGAGGGCCTTGAGACCTCCATACGCCAGTCCCACTCCTGCTCCTCCCCCCAAGAGTCCCAGGAGAAGGCTCTCCTTCATGTACTCCCACCCGATGCGACCCCGACTCGCCCCCATGGCGGAGCGCACGGCCATCTCCGTTTCCTTCCCCTCTGCCCGCACCAGGTAGAGGTTGGCCACATTGGCGCACGCGATGAGGAGGACCACGCCCACTCCAGCCAGGAGGATCCAGAGGAGGCTGGCGGCGCTCCCCACGAGCACCTCCTTCAGGGGCCGGATCTGGGGGACGGTGCTGCTCCCTTGGGCGGCGGACGCCACCGGTCCCCCGGGGAACTTCTCCAGGGCCATGGGGAGCATACGCTCCATGTCAGCCAGGGCCTGCTCGGAGGTGACTCCATCCCGGAGGCGGGCAACGGAGCTGTAGCCCACGTTGCCTACGAAGAGATTCTCCCGCCGGAACCGCAGGAGGTAGATGAGAGCGGGATCGGCCCCCAGGGCCGAGATCTCCGGTGGAGCCACACCGACGATCTCCCGAGTCACGCCATCCACGTCCACAGTCCGGCCCGCTACGCCGGGATCACCCCCGTAACGGGACTTCCAATAACCATACCCCAACATCACCAGGGCGGGGGCGTCGGGGTCTTCATCATCGGGGGTGAAGAGACGGCCGAGGACTGGAGTCAGGCCCAGGGCCCTGAAGGTACCGCTGGTGGTTTCCAGGACGGGGAGGGCCTCCGGGTCCCCATCGCCGGTGACGGCGGCGGTGGCGAAGTGGTACATGCCCAGGTCTTGGAACGACCGATTCTCCTCCTCATAGGTCAGGTGCCACGCGGCGCACTGGCCCACCTCGTTCTCCCCCCGGTCCGGACGAATGTGGGAGAGGACCACCAGGCGGTTGGCGTCGGCGAAGGGGAGGGGAGAGAGGAGAACGCCGTTCACCAGGCTAAAGATGACCGTGGAGGCTCCGATTCCCAGAGCGAGCACCACGATCACTACCCCGCTGAAGAGGGGGCGCTTGACCAGGGCACGGAGACCCAGGCGAAGATCCCGCACCCCGTCCGCGAGCGCGGACCGCAATCCCCCCTGGGTCCGCAGCCCCTCCTCTCGCCTCTCGAACCATCGCTCAACTCGGGCCCGCACCAAGTGGGGCTCCACCTCGAGGAGCTCGGAAGCGGCCCGCTCGGGATCCCCCAGCCAGGCCAGGACCAAGGCTCTCGCCTCCTCCTCGGTCGCTCCCCGGGAGAGGGTTTCCTGATAGAGGTCCTCCAGGTGATCCGCCATCTCCTGGATGGCTCGCTCGTCCCGGTGTCCCTCCATGACGGGGAGGGACAGGCTCTCCTTTAGATACCGCTTCCAATCGGGCATGGCTCGATTCTCCCAGGGACCCTCCGGTTCAAGCCGGGCTGGGGTTGATCAGCTGGTGGACCACGGCCGCAAAGGCTTCCCACTCCTGCTTCTGAGCCGCCAGCGCGGAGGCCCCATCGGGTGTGAGGGTGTAGAAACAGCGTCTCCGTTCGCCCTCCTTCTCCACCCAGCGGCCCTTGATCCACCCTCGATCCTCCATTCGGTACAACGCGGAGTAGAGTGTGGAAACGCGGAACTCCAGCTGCCCGCCGGAGCGCCGCTCCAGGAGCTTCCCGATCTCGTACCCGTGACGGTTGCCGCCCTCCAGGACGGCCAGGATGAGGAGCTCCATACTTCCCCGTTTCAAATCGGCACTGAACATGCGAAGCATCCGGGTGCTGGTCTTGGGAGTGGACCGGCTCCCTCATTCGGGCCGGTCCCCGAGGGGAGCGGTCCCCCCGGGAGTTGCCAAGTCCCTTACGACACTACGCCAGGCGATGTTTCGCCTGACGTACTATTGGTTGGATGAGGGAGGAAAGAGAAAAGTTGGAACGGAGGGGGCCGGATTGTCTCAGGACCAGCCCGGTTCCGGGGGACGTCAGCCGCCTGGTTCCGGGGAGCTGCCCTGTCCCGTCTCGGAGACACCCCCTGCCCGAGTGCGGGGGCATGGCCTCTCCAAGGCTGCCGAACGCCAGAAGTCGATCGGCCTCTTGGACGGCTCAGGAGAGCTGCGAGAACATCACTCTTCTCAATTTCCCTGCCTAGCCGCATCTTGATCCTCACAATGACATTCCCAGGATGACCAGGAGGCTGAGATGGCCCGGACTATCACGGCATCTGTGGGGAGGATGGGTGGAGTGAATCGCCCTCAGGATGTTCGCTCCGTCCAGGAGCTTCTGAACAGGGCGCCGACGGCCTCAGGTGGGCCGACTCCGCTCTTGGCGGTGGATGGGTTGTGTGGTCCCAAGACTACGAATGCCATTCAGCGGTTTCAGCAGCATCACTTCGGATGGTCCGGGGCCGATGGCAGGGTGGACCCAGGTGGCCGTACGCTTCGCAAGCTTAATGAGTACGACTCCCCGGGAGTCCCGAATCCGTTCCCCCCCCTCACGACGGCTTCCAGGATGATGTGCCCCCACGGCGGTACTGTCACTGGTGTACCCACGTCGGCCTCCACGGCTTCCGGGGGGCCACCCGTGCTCAGGTCTCGAGACACCTTCGTGATCAGCGGCTGTGCCTTTGTCATGGGCGTTGTGTCGTCTCCGTGCTTGAGCGTTCGGTGGATTGGGGGTCCGACGGATCCTCTGGATCGACGAAGCACGGGTGTGTGTCTCAGTCCGGCCCAACTGCCCCAGGGGCCGGTGGTGATCCTCTCTGTCTAGCTGGTGCTGAATCCTGGCGGGATTGCCGCCGACGGGGCCTAAGGCCTGTATCCCGGATTATCCCCCCCCCAATGGGCGGGAAGAACCCGACGGTGGCGCCGTCCTCCAGAACCGTCCCGGGGTTCTGGTGCACGTTGTCGACAAAGATCAGTGCCACACTACGCTCTGGGATGCCCAGGCGTCTCATGACCTCTGCCACCTTTTCACCGGGGGTGATGGGGAAGGCCTCGGCGTTTGGGGGCTGAAAGCTGGCGAGGGACGCGAAGCACTTGACGGTGATGGTCATCTCGGCCTCCGTCAGACCAGGGTTACCATCACGCGGACCCAACCGCCCTCGGCCGGCTCCTGACCGACCGCCGCCTCGGGTCCGTTGGCGGCCTCCGGATCCATGGTCGCCTCGGGGCTCACCGCCGCCTCCGGACCCAGACCGTCGAGGGCGTCGGAAGGCGCCAGGAGGGGGCGGGCAGCCATGGTCCCGGCGAGGTCCGCCAGAGGTCGGTTGAACAGCTTCACGACCACAACGCCCCTTTCGCCCGCCTCCAACTCGCGACCTCCGTCGGCCGAGTCTGCTCCCTCGTGACTTATTCCCTCCCGAAGGCGGGCGTAGTAACCGCCCCGTCGCAGCGTAGCTCCCGCCAGCCCCGGCATGGCACCGGAGAGCGCGAGCACCGTCCCCGGACGCACGAAAGCCCGGTCGAAATCGTCCACCGGATGGCCGTCGAGGAACACCGTCTGGAGGCTCTCCTCGACGTAGGAAGGATCGATACCGAGGGTGTCCTGCAGGAATGCGCGGACGCTAACCCCGGTGCCGTCGGGGATGCCGACACCGCGCTGCAGCAGAGCCTTGAACGCTGGTAGTGTCAGGGTCAGGGGAATGGCCATCACCTCCGGCATCCTTCCGATCCGTTCCCGGGAGACACCGGACCCAGCCTGCGCCGGGTCCGGCCTCCCACCCCTACTCGAACACCGAGTCGAGCTCGGCGTCCGACACGTCGAAGGTGACGTTGTGAGGCGCCAACGGCTCGCGCTTGAAGTAACGGGGCAGCCGGTCGTCGGCCTTCGTGAACCCGGCGCGAGCGTTGAAGTCGCGCTCGAAGGCGAGGATCTTCTGGCCGTACGCGGCCACACCGTCGGCATCCAGGTCCCAGCCGTAATAGGCATTCAGCAGATTCACGAGAGCCTGGAAGGTCTCGGGCTGATCGAGCACCGCGAACGCGACGAACAGGCACATGCCCGTGGCGTCCACCGCGGCGGTGGCGATCTGCAGGTTCTTGGACAACGCCGCCTGGCCCTCGGCCTTCAGGGGGTCGACGTCGCCGCCCACCTTGAGGATGTTGGTCGCCACCGCGTACCCGGCCGTGTGATCGGCTCCCATGGGGGACGTTGCGTAGGTGACGCCGATGCCCTTGACGGCGCGGGGGTCGTACGCGGGCATGGCCTGGCCCTTTACGCAGGGCGCGTGCTCGAGACCGAACACCCGGGCCGTGGTCGCCGCCCCCGAGCCGAGGATTCGGCCGAGAGGGGTGCCTTGTCCCACTTCGTGCAGGAGTGCGATAGCGGCCTTGCCATCGCCGAATTCGGCCACGCCGGCTTCCATGGCGACGGCGATGGTGGCGCCCATCTCGATGGTGTCCAGCCCATAGTCGTCGTCGAGCCGGTCCAGCTCGGCGATGATGTCCAGGTCGTCGATCCCGCAGTCCGCGCCATGGGCCCACACGGTTTCGTACTCGGGCTGCTTGGTGAGGAACTTGCCGTCCTTGTCGGGGAAGGTGCCTGAGCACTTGATGACGCACCCCCGGCTGCAGCCGTGCGTGGCGAGCCCGCCGCGGGCGAGTTCCAGCTCGGCCTGGGTCTCACCGCTGATCTTGGATGCCCCCTCGAACTGGCCGGTGGCAAAGTTGCGAGTGGGGAAAGCGCCGGCCTCGTTGATGACGTTGGTGAGGATGTTGGTGCCGTAGGCCGGCAGGCCCTGTCCCGTCACCGGATGCTTCCCCAGGCCCTCGGCCCATGCCTTGCTCGCCGCCTTGAAGGCCTCCGGGTTCGCCGGCTTCCGCACCTTGGCGCCATCGGCATCGACAATGATCGCCTTGATGCCCTTCGATCCCATGACCGCGCCCACACCGCCGCGACCGGCGTGGCGGGTCGGCCTGCCCTCCACGTCCGTGATACAGACGGTGGAATTGGCGTAGCCCATCTCGCCGGCTGGGCCGATGGAGATCATGGCGCCCTTGTTCTCATACTCACTCAGGAACTTGTCCATGAGCTGGTAGTTGGTGGCTCGGCGCAAGGAATCGTCAGGGGTAATGCTCACGCCGTTTTTGCTTATGCGGACGACGTAGAGTTGGTCGTCCTGACGTGCGCCCTCGAGGACGATGGCTGCGTATCCCAGCCGGGCCAGAAGCTGCGACGCCTGACCTCCGGAGTTGGCCTCCTTGATCCCGCCCGTCAGGGGGCTCTTGCAGCCCACCGAGAGCCGGCCGCTCATGGCCGCTGCGGTACCCGACAGGAGCCCGGGGGCGATCACGAGCTTGTTCTCGGGTCCCAGGGGGTGGGCGTCGGCCGGTACCTCGGTGGCGATGATCGCCGAGGTCAGGCCCCTACCGCCGAGGCCCGCGTAGTCGCCCACGGGTGTCGGCACCGCTTTCGGTCCGCCTGGTGCACCGACGTCGATCCGCAGAATCGTGTCCATGAGGGTCCTCCGGTGTGGGTACCGTTATCGGTCAACGTTCGAAGCCTGCGGGGAAGGGCCAGCCTCCCGGTGCCGCGGTGCTTCATCAGATTCATGGCAGAACGCAGGAAGAGGAGCCCGGTCGCAGGCTGACGCCGGATCGGCGTGATCGATGGCCGCGTGTTCGTTCATCGCAGGCTCCCATGCGCGCCAGGCTCGACGCATACGAACCCTACGCTACCGCTGTCCGCCCGTCAAACCTCCCGCGCGCGGTTGCCCTGCCCGCGACCGTCGCCGTCGTGTCATTCCTGATCTCTCCTCTCGACGCAATTCAGCAGGGTCCGTGGTCGGTGGCCTTTTTCGGAGTCCAGCCAGTCCCACACCGCGGGGGCCCGTGTCATTCGGCTCGGGTGGACCTGGGCCTCCAGTTTCCTCAATAGAGTCGGGAGCAGCCCGCGAGCGTGCCCAATGAGGCGTTCATCGGCGATTCGCGAGATCCCGTGAACCTCCGGGAGGCGAAGCTCGTCCGCCACTCCTGCGTTACAGCCGTGAACAAGACGAGAGATCGGTGATCTTTGCGCCCGGAGGCCGGTTCCGGGTTGTGGCCATCGAGTCTGACGATCGCGTGTCCGGCAAGGACTTCGATTCATTGGAGAGAGCGAATCGGTACGCGGACGACGTCGCGTCCGAAGGGTCGGACGTGCCACCGGTCGCTGTTGCGTTGGATGGTGGTTTCGATGTCGTCCATCGCGGACGCCCCTACTATTTCTGAGAGAAGGTCCATGAACCCCCCCGGGCCCGTGTGGCCTCGCCGAGGGAGGCCGCCCGGGCCGCGACTCGAAGGGAGGTCGGAGTGAACGCCATCGAGAAAGCCATCGAGCTGGCTCTCAGAGCCCATACGGGTCAGGTGGACAAGGGAGGGCAGCCGTACATCCTGCACCCTCTGCGACTCATGGTACAGATCGATGACCAGGCGGAGGCGATCGCCGCCGTGCTCCATGATGTCGCCGAGGACGCCGACATCAGTCTTGATGACCTTCGCGCGTCCGGCCTTCCGGAAGAGGCCATCCAAGCCATCGACTGCCTGACGAAGAGGAAGGGGGAAGACTATGAGGCGTTTGTCCGGAGAGTCGATGCCAATGAGATCGCCAGAAAGGTCAAGATCGCCGACCTGGAAGACAACCTGAACATCGCTCGAATTCCAGACCTGACGCCGCCGGACTTGGAGAGAGTGGCGAAGTACCATCGAGCCCTCAGGTGGCTGAGAAGACGTGCGGGCTCGTGAGCACGCGGCTTGGGCGTGTGCTCTTCACTCAGCTCGATCAGCGCGAAGGTCCGGTGGAATAATCCAGGAGTCGGCTCAGAGGGGAGGTGGCCCGCTCGGCTTACCCGCTGTCTTTCTTGAAGGGCGGATCGCTCTGGTGGCGACCATCCTCGTTCTCTGGGGGTGGGGGGGTCTACAATATCCGAAAGGAAATGCGGGAGATTGCGGAACCGCAGGACGTCGCAGCCGCCCTCGGCCTCAAGGTCTACAGGACTCTGGAAGTGGATCCCACCCTGGGCGACCATCCCCTGCTGAAGAGAGGACTCTTCCCTACGGTCAACCACGCGATGGTGGGGCGGTACAACGACGTCGACACGCTGATGTTCGACTTCGGATACGAGGATATATCGGACGACACCCCCGACCACTATCTCCGGACCGCCGTGGTGTTTACCGACCAGGACATGAAAGCCCCCGAGTTCGAGCTGCGCTCAGCCGGGCTCCGCCATCGAATCTTCGGATCGCTCTTCGGGGGCCATGAGCGGGAAGAATCATCGAGTCGTCATGTACGCTGACGCCGCGCCCGCCGTTTGCCGTCTGACACTCCGGCGCCATGTTCGACCGTTGCCGTTTGACACTCCGACGCCGACAACGGAAGTTGCGGGCGAGCTTGATCTCCCCCGACGCAACCGACGTCAGCAGGCTCGTCGGTTCCGGTTCGTTCGATCTCCTTCTCTGCGGCCAGCCATGGAATTCCTGAACTTCCTTCTGATCCTCTGCGTCGCATGGCTCATCTGGCGCCGACCCGAGCGGGAGAAGCTTGCCTTCCGCCTGCTTGTGATCAGCTGCCTCCTCATGGCCCTGTTGTTTCTCATCGGCACCCACGGATCCCTGGTGCCGGGGGTGAACCTATGAGGCCCCTGACGGAGGACCGGCTGCGGAGCATCCTGGCGTGGGTGGTGATTGCCCTCGTTGGGGGACCGGTTACGGCCGCCGTTCTGCTGGGAGTGATGGACGGTGACTCTCCCTGCATCCTCTGCTGGGCCCAGCGGACCTCCATGGTTCTCATCGCCCTCGTGGGGCTGTTCGTGGTCCGCTTCGGGCCCAAGCCCCGGTATCTGGGCATGGTGATTCTCCTGGGAGCCTGGGGGACCTTCATGGCCATCCGTCATTCCGCACTCCACCTGGCCCGGGATGTGGGACAGGGATTCAGCGCCACCATCTTCGGCGTCCACACCTACGTCTGGTCGTGGGTCATCCACATCACGGTCCTGGTGGTGGTGGGTGTTCTGCTGCTCTTCCTGCGGCAGATCGCACCGGAGGGGGGTTCCCGGAATCCAAGCGGCGTGGGCCGGTTCGCCATGGGCCTGTTCATGATCGTCGTGGCCGCCAACGCCGTTCAGGCGTTCGTGTCCACCGGCCCTCCGCCCTTCATCGGCCAGGGCGATCCGGTGCGGCTCTCCCTCAATCCTCGGCATTGGGTGTGGTCCCTGGAGGAGCTGCAACCGCCCCGGATCTCGCTTCGGGGATCATGGGCCATTCCGGTTCCCGACCCGGCTTCCGCGGATCCCGATCCGGCCGACGGACCCCTCGGTGATCTGCCAACGCTCACCGTGATGGGCTGGGAGCGCATAGGTGTGCCCCTCGAGGGATCCCTTAGCGGTTTGGCTCGGGACCCCGTTACCGGCCGATTCCTTGCCGTCACCGATCGCTACGGGGTGTACCTGCTGGACAGCGCTCTCTCCCGGATCCTGCATAGAGTGGTCCTGGACCCCGGCTTCAGCATCGACCTCACGCCGCTCGCCGGAGCCGCCTTCCTGGGGAGCGACACCCTGGCGGTCCTCTCCACGAACAAGAGCTACGCCCTGCTGACCCCGGACCCCGACGCCGACGAACGTCTGGAGTGGCGACACTTCCTCTCCACCGACGGAGATGTGAGGGAGCTGGGCCTCGGCCGCTTTCAGACCGTGCGCGCCCACCAGATGTATGTTCTGTCGCTGGCGTACGATCCGACGGCACGGGAGTTGATCACCATCAGCGTTCCCAACCCTCGGCATCGGCAGATGGTGGTGTCGAGGTTCTCCCGCGAAGACATGGTGCTTTCGTCGGAGTTCGTGCCGCACCTCGCTCTCGACTCCGACCCCCGGGAGGGAGGCGGGAGCCTGGCGGATTACATGGTGACGGGGACGGTGGTGGCCGACGGACGGCTCTATGCCATCAGCGCCAAGTACTCCACGCTTCTCGTATTGGACCTGCGGGCCAAGGAAGTCTTGGCTGCTTACGCGGTTCCGGGCCTCGTACGTCCGGTGGGGCTGGCCGCCCGGGGCTCTGAGCTACTCGTGGCGCAAGACGACGGGCGTATTGCGGTGATCGAGCGGCCCCCAACTCTTCCTCTTTCAGCACATCCCAGCGCGGCTTTCTCCGGCGTGGGAGGACTCTCATGGCCAGAATAGTCAACGGGCACCGCGCCCTGAACATCTTCGTAATCCTGCTTGCTTTCGGAGCCGCTCGTCCGCTGGCTGCGCAGGAGTGGACGATCGACGCGATTCGCTATGGCACCATCCGGGGCTTCCCGGTCTCCGGTCTCGTCATGGGTGCCCCCCGGGGCGAGCAGATGGACATCGCGACGGCGTTCTGGCTTCTCCGGGACGGGGAGCGGGTGGTTCTCTTCGATACAGGGTTTCACCGACCGGAATGGCGTGAGGAGTTCGATGTGGCCGATTACCTTCGGCCGGACAGCGCTCTGATGTTGGCGGGCTTGGATCCCGGCGACGTGACCGACATCGTCCTCAGTCATGCGCACTGGGACCACATGGGCGGCATCGACCTCTTCCCTGACGCGACGCTCTGGATCCAGCGGGAGGAGTACGACTACTACACTGGCGCGGCCTGGCAGGAAGGGGGAAGCCACGGAGGCATCGACCCGGCCGATGTCGCCGAGCTGGTGCGGCGGAACCTGGACGGGAAGGTCCGGTGGGTCGACGGAGATGACGTGGAGATCTTCCCGGGAATCCGGGCCTACAAGGGGGGGCGGCACACTTTTGCGTCCCAGTACCTCTGCGTGAGCTCCGCCGGTCCGTGGGTCCTGGCCGCGGATGCCGTGTACCTGTACCGAAACCTGGAAGAGGGCCGGCCGAGCGCCACGTTCGAGGCGGCGGACAGCAGTGCGAACCTCGCAGCGCAACAACGCATGGTCGCTCTTGCAGGCTCGGCCGCACGCGTCGTTCCCGGACACGACCCGCTCGAATTCGCGCGCTTCGGCGGCGGCGGGCGTGTGGCTCGGATCCAGGAGACGATGGATCGGGGTGACGCCGGCGCCGGACCGGCCGAGCACCACCTCCCCGCGGCGCCGGAGACGGTCGCCTGGGGTCACTACGATCCGGCCAGTCCGCCCGTGCTCCGGGTTCAGTCCGGCGACATCGTCGACATCGGCACCCTCATCACCAACAGTCCCGAGCGCTTGGAGGCGGCGGGAGTGGCTCCGGGGGAGATCGAGCCCGCCCTCCGTCAGGTCTACGAGGAGGTCACCGACCGGGGGCCGGGCGGCCACATCCTCACCGGTCCCATCTTCGTCGAGGGTGCGGAGCCCGGTGACGTGCTGGAGGTCAGGATCCTGTCCGTGGCGCTTCCCATCGACTACGGCTACAACGGATGCAGCGGGTTCGTCCGCGATCTGTGCGAAAACCCTCGCACGCGGATTCTGCGCTTGGACCGCGAGCACATGACATCCGACTTCGGCTCCGGGATCACGATTCCACTCCGCCCCTTCTTCGGGAGCATGGGAGTGGCGCCGCCTCCGGATTCCGGCCGCGTCAGCAGCACCCCCCCTGGCAAGCACGCGGGCAACATCGACAACCGGGAGCTAGTGGCCGGTACGTCGCTGTTCATCCCGGTGTTCGTCCCGGGCGCGCTCTTCGAAGCGGGTGACGGTCACGCGGCCCAGGGAGACGGTGAGGTGGACCAGACGGCCATTGAGACCTCTCTGGAGGGCCGCCTCCAGCTTATTGTCCACAAGGGACACTCCATCGAATGGCCGCGAGCGGAGACGCCTACGCACTACATCGTCATGGGTGCGGATCCGGACCTGACGGAGGCCACACGCATCGCCGTGCGTGAGATGGCGACCTTCCTCCAGGAAGAAAAGGGACTGCCCCGAGGCGAAGCCTATCGTCTGTCCAGCCTGGCCGGAGACCTCCACATCACTCAACTCGTGGACGGCAACGTCGGCGTCCATATGATGATCCCCAAGAGCATCTTCTGAGGATCACCGGGTGATTCCCGTCTCTGCAGGACGAGACGAAGGACCCACCGGACGGAGAGAGGCCACTCCCCGGCCCGGCCCCGCCGGCGCACGGAAGCGGGACCCTCAGTGAAAGCGGTATCCCACTTCCTCTGCGATCTCCTTCAGCTTCCGGGAGATCTTCTCTCTCGTTTCCCCCGTCTTCTGCTGGATGCGTCCGACCAGTTGGTCCCGTTTCCCCTCGAAGCGGTCCAGGTCGTCATCGGTGAGGGCTCCCCATGCCTCCTGGATGCGGCCGGAGACTCGCTTCCACATGCCCCTGGCCTGCTGTTCCTGCGCTTGGTCGACGTCGCTGCGTTCCCTGTCCGATCCGCTCATGTTGGTCCTTTCGCCATGGGCGCGTTTGTCGGTCATGTTTAGGCTATCGGGAGGTCGTCGGAGGCTCAATCCGGCAGGATATAGAAGCGGGATGGGAATTTCGATGGTCATGAGGTGAAGATCCGAGCTCCGCAATAGGGAACGGGGAAGCTCCTGCCCTCCGGATCAGGACCGCCGGGGGGGATGATGGGTAGGGAAGGGCAGGACTCGCGGACGAGAGGTCAGTCTGTCTGGACGAGCATTTCCTGTTCACGGTTCACGGTGGCCCGGTGCATGGGCTGGAATGGGAGGAGTGCATCATGGAAGGACCCCAGCTGGCCGAGTACGGATCCTGGAGATCGCCCATCACCTCCGACGTCGTCTCGTCCGGGACGTTGCGGTTGACTTCTCCGGTGGTCATGGAGGGGGGGACCGTCTACTGGGTGGAGGGCCGACCGTCTGAGGGCGGCCGCTCCGTCGTGGTGCGGCGGACGCAAGGCGGCGAGAGGACGGACCTCAACCTGGCCCCGTTCGACGTCCGGACTCGCGTGCACGAGTACGGTGGGGGTTCGTACCTGGTCCACGACGGCATCCTCTTCTTCTCCAACTTCGCCGACCAAAGACTGTATCGATTGGACCCGGGGGAGGGCCCAAGGCCCATCACGCCAGAGTCGGATTCGCGTTACGCGGATGGGGTCTACGACCCCACCCGGAGGCGCATCATCTGCGTGTCGGAGAACCACCGGGAGGGAGGGCTACAACCCGTCAACAGCATCGCCGCCGTGGATGCCCGCGGAGATG
This sequence comes from uncultured Gemmatimonadales bacterium, assembly GCA_963751255.1. Classification (GTDB taxonomy): domain Bacteria; phylum Gemmatimonadota; class Gemmatimonadetes; order Longimicrobiales; family Gaopeijiaceae; genus CAVVTW01. The sequence continues at coordinate 66,272 of CAVVTW010000013.1, forward strand.
GCGATCCTGAGATCCTGGTCTCGGGGAACGACTTCTACGCCTCGCCCCGGATCAGCGACGACGGCACCCGCCTGGCCTGGGTTAGCTGGAACCACCCCGACATGCCATGGGACGGAACTGAGCTTTGGCTCGGGGAGCTCGATGGAGGCGGGGCGGTCGTGGACCGGCTCAAGGTCGCCGGAGGCAGGCAGGAATCGGTCTGCCAGCCGCGATTTTCCCCGGAGGGGGTTCTCTACTTCGTCTCGGACCGGAGCGGGTGGTGGAATCTCTACCGGTGGACCGGGGGCGAGATCGAGCCTCTCTGGGAGATGGAGGCGGAGTTTGCCGAACCGGCCTGGGTCTTCGGGCTGTCGAACTACGATTTCGTCTCTTCCCATCGCATCGTTTGCGCCTACACCAAAGACGGGACCTCCCATCTGGCGAGCATCCGGCTCTCGGACAAGGGGGTCGATGGCATCGAGGTCCCCTATACCTCCATCGGCTCCATCACGGCAGGGGCGGGCGGGGTCGCGTTCCTGGGGGGCTCTCCCACCGAAGCCATGTCCTTGGTGCACCTGGCGTTGGCGTCGGGAGAGACCCCCGGGGCGTTCGCCGGGAGCACCCGCGTCCTGGCTCGCTCGACGGAGGGGAGGTTCGAGGAGGAGTACGTTTCGTCCCCCCGGCACATCGAATTCCCGACGGAGCGCGGACTCACCGCCCACGCGCTCTACTATCCCCCGAGGAACCAGGACTTCGCGGCTCCTTCCGGGGATCGCCCGCCACTCATGGTCATCAGCCACGGCGGACCCACCAGTGCTGCCTCCAGCGTACTGAACCTGAGCCTCCAGTACTGGACTTCCCGGGGGTTCGCCGTTGTCGACGTGGACTACGGCGGCAGCAGCGGCTACGGCCGGGAGTACCGAAAGCGACTGGAGGGCCGTTGGGGGATCGTGGACGTGGAAGACTGCGTGAGGGCGGCCTCGTACCTCGTCGATCGGGGGTTGGCCGACCCCGGGAGGCTCGCCATCCGAGGCGGCAGCGCCGGGGGCTACACCACCTTGGCGGCCCTTGCCTTCAGGGACCTCTTCAAGGCCGGGGCCAGCTATTATGGCGTGAGCGACCTCGAGGCCCTCACCAAGGACACGCACAAGTTCGAGTCCCGTTACCTGGAGGGGCTGATCGGACCCTACCCGGGCCGCCGCGACCTCTATCTGCAACGCTCCCCGATTCATCACATCGACGGGCTCTCTTGCCCGATCATCTTCTTCCAGGGAGACGAGGACCGGGTCGTTCCCCCCAACCAGGCGGAGCGGATGGCGGATGCCCTTCGGAAGAAGGGCGTCCCTGTGGCCTACCTCCTCTTCAAGGGAGAACAGCACGGATTCCGGCGGTGGCAGAACATCAAACGCGCTCTGGACGCCGAGCTGTACTTCTACTCCCGGATCTTCGGTTTCGGCCTGCCGGATCCGGCGGAGCCGGTGGAGATCGCTAATCTGGAGGATTCGGCCTGAGGGGTTCTCTCGTCTGAGTGCGGTGGCCGCCAGGGCCGGGACTAATCTGTCCGGGCGGGGGAGGCACCGGGGGAGGCACCGGGGGCCGCACCGGCGGCCTTCCCCATCCGTCGCCACTCCGCCTCCCGGGAGCGGAGGCCGAGGGCGGCCAGGGTCAGGGCGCCGAGGAGAAGACCCGCGCTGAAGAAGGCCGTTCCGTAGCTTTCGATGTCGCTCCCGTGGGAAGCGATGATGGCGCCCAACACTGCGGCCCCGGCGAGTTGGCCGGTGGAGATGAAGACGGTGAGGATGCCCTGCGCCGCTCCCCGCTCCGAGGCTGGAGCCTCATTCAGCATGACGTAGCGAAGCGAGGATCCCAGCAATCCGGCCATCCCCAGGCCTATGGCGACACCGGCTCCGTAAAAGAGGATCAACGAGGCCTGAAAGAGGCCCACGCCCAGCATTCCGGCGGTTATGAGCCCGGTGGATAGGGCCACGACGACCCGCGACCCTGCCCGGTCCAGAAGTCGACCGAAGAGGGGTGCGCCCAGGCCCAGCGCCACCACGATGGGGAGAAGCATGAACGAGGCCTTGGAGGCGGTCACACCGAAGGTGGCCACCAGGAGCGCGGGAACGAAGACGACGGAGGCCTCGCTGACGCCCGCCCCTACGGCGAGCCCGCTGGCGATGACGATCTGGCGGGAGCGGAAGAGTCCCGGCCGTATGACCGGATCGTCGGCCCGCCCCTCGATGAACGGGAGTGCAAAGGCCAGGAGGATGGCGACCACCAAGGGCCAGAGAATCACCGGTTCCCTCAGGCTGCGGAGGAGTGCGGCCGAGTCCAGGCGGTTCAGAGCCCACGCGAGCCCTCCGAGCATGACGGCCATGGCCGCCATCCCGGCCAGATCGAACGGACGGGGCTCCCGTGCCCGGGCGGAGGGCAGGACCCTGAGAGAGGCCAGGCCCACACCCAGGGCGATGGGCAGGTTCACGAGAAAGAGCCAGTGCCAGCTCAGCAAGAGGAGGAGTCCTCCCAGGATGGGGCCCACCAGGAAGGCTACTCCGAACACCGCGCCGATGAGACCCAGGGCGGCTCCTCGGCGCTCCGGCGGGAACACGTCGCCGATCACGGCGCTCGCCACGGGGAAGATGCCGCCCGCCCCCAGGCCTTGGACGGCTCGCCCCACCAGGACGACGGTGTAGGAAGGCGCCGCCGCAACCACGAGGGAGCCCGCACCGAAGATTCCTACGTCCCATGCATACACGCTCCTGCGCCCGAACCGGTCGGAGAGCTTCGCCATGAGGGGTGTGCCGATGAGATTGAACAGGACGTAGATGGTCAGCATCCACGCTGCCGCTCGCTCGTCGATGCCGAATGCCTCCCGAACCGCCGGGATCGCCGGACCGATGATGGCGATGTCCAGCGCCCCCATGAGCACGCCGGTGAAGAGGACCGCCAGAATCCGGTTGCGCCGTGACTTGTCTGCCTCCACCACAGATCCTTCCGCTCGGGTCGGTTCGGGGAGCGAAAAACCTCATGAATGCCGGGGATCGGGGCAAGAGGGGAGGGGGGGAAGCCCCCCCGTCAGCGGTACCGGGCCGCGTGGTCCCGCGTCACCCCCAATTCGGCCCCTCCGTCGCCCAGAGTTCCTGGAGGGTCATGCTCGGGTCCAGGCACAGGAGAACCGGAACGTCCCGCTCCTCCTCAACGGCCCACGGGTTCGTCACCCGTGCGGCCACCTCCAGGGAAGCACAACGGACGTCGTCCATCTCGTCGGGCTCGACGCCCAGGAGGATGAGGACGTGCCCGGGGCGATTCCCTGGTCCGAAGAGATAGAAGCTGCCAGCGAGGCTGACCACGGGCGGAAGGCCCATGCGCCTCCCGTAGAGGTCCAGGGCGCCGGCCTGCCCGTAGTTCCTCCCGTACAGGACCGTCTGTTCCCGCTCCTCGTGGCTCAAGGAAGCATAGACCAGGGCAACAGCGTCGGCCTTCTCGCGCCACCCGAGCATGTCGGCGTAATCCTGGGGCAGGGGCAGCTGAATGCCCCGGTTGGTTTGCGTGGCCGCGGTGATGCCGAGGCGGGCAGCGTAACGCGCCATGGGCCCGGGTGGCAGGACGGGGAGTCCGAGGGGAAAGGTGAGGAGGAAATAGAGCGCCGAAAGAGAGGCAATTCCCCAGGAGAACACCCTCCGGAGCTCGGGCCGGGGCAGCCCCTCGAGCCAGACGGCTCCGCAGGCCATGAGAGCTGGATAGACTGGACCTGCGTAGTAGGGCTTTCCGTGCATAAAGCCCAGGAGAAGGAAGGTGGTGACGCAGGCCATGGCGGGGGCCCGGAACGCACGGAGCCGCCCGTCAACGAGCGGCGCCACCGCGCCTCCCACGGCGAGGAGAATGGCGGGCCCCAGCATCAGCGGCTGTGTGCTGAGGTATTCGCTCCAGGTCATGCGGTCGAGCTGGATGCTCGCTAGCTGCCGCATCTGGTCGAGGACAGGGAAATTCAGCGTGAGCTGCCCGACGATGCTCGGGCTTCCCACGCCGAGGGCCAGGGCCAGGGCGATCCACGGCCCGGGTCGGAGGAGGGAGCGGCGTCGGCGCGTGAGAAGGATCGACACCAGGACCCCGACGCCGATGAAGACGATGGAGAACTTGGCGAGGAGGCCCAGTCCGCCCGCCAGGCCGAGGGCCCACCACCAGCGCCGATCGTCGGTCTGCTCGAGGCGCAGCAGGGCGTAGAGAGCCGCCGTCCACCACAGCTGGTCCAGGACGACCGGCTGGAAGAGCGAGGAAGTGCGCAGGAAGAGTGGGCCGGAGAGCATGGCGACCCCGGTCACCGTCAGGGCGGTTCGTCTCCCGCCGAGGGCCCGCACCAGGGCCAGCGTGAGGGCGAAGAGGGCCGTGCCCACAATGGCGGCGAACAGTCGGTAGGTCGGCACCGAGACCCCCACCGTATGTCTCATCAGCTCGGAGAGGAGCGCGATCATGGGGGGAAAATCCATGTGGAACAGCCGGAGGTGGGTGCCCATCGCGAAGTAGAGAAGCTCGTCGCGGTGGAACTCGTAGGGCGTCACCGCCGCGCTCACGACATGGACGAGGAGCTTGGCGGACAGCAGTCCGGCTGCGAGTGCGAACAGATGGGTCCCGTCCCGCCGTTGTGCCGCCATTGCCCCCCCTTTCTCCATGTGCGGAGCCGGCGGCGGCTTCCCAGCCACCACCGGCTTCCGGTGTCTTCCCTCAATCTGTCCTTCCCGGGGGAGGCGGACGGCAGCCTGCTGGCGTCACATCCCCCCTCTCCCCCGTGGAGCCGGGGCAGCCGAGGCGCTGTCCTGCTGCAGACCCTTGAGATACGCCTCCATCTTCAGCCGCGGGATGCCCTCGGTCATCCATTCGTGTGCGGGAGCGCCCTTCAGGTAGTGGTCGAACAACTCGGACATCCGGATTGCGTAATCGTGCTGGTTCACCGCATTGGCGAGCCCGTGGTTCTCGCCGACGTAGTCGAGCAGGATCACGTCCTTCCCGAGCTTGCGCAGGGCGTTGAAGTAGGTGATGCCCTGGTTGAAGTCCACCGCGCCGTCCTTGTCGTTGTGGAGGATGATGAGGGGGGTGGTAACGTTATTGGCGTGGAAGGCCGGCGAGTTCCGGACGTAGGCGTCCTAGTTGTCGAGGAAGTTGCCCTTGAACCGGCCTTGGCTCGACTCGAAGATGGCCTGGTTTGCCCCACCCGTGTTCCAGTAGATGGAGCCGTACATGGACACCATGTCGGTGAGAGGCGCGCCGGCGATAGCGGCGGCGAAGACGTCGGTCTGGGTGACGAGGAACGCGGTCTGGTAGCCGCCCCAGGAGTGGCCCTACAGCCCGACCCGTTCAGGGTCCACGATCCCCGTGTCGATGGCGGCCTTCACCGCCGGGACCACGCACCACACGGCTGACATGCCCGGATCGTTCACCGTGTAGACGATGTCGGGGTCCAGGACCGCATACCCACGGTTGGTGAAGAGGGTGGGGTCAGGGGCTCGGGTTACGCTCGGGGACACGAATCCGTTCTTGTTCTGGGAACGCTTCTCGTAGATCGTCACGAGCAGCGGGTATTTCTTCCCCGCCTCGTAGTTGGCAGGAAGATAGAGGGCTCCCTGGAGGCGGTCCCCTTTGTCGCTGGTGTAGTCGATGAGGCGGGTGCCGCTGGACCAGGCGAAGTCCTTCATCTGGGGATTCACGTCCGTGACCTCGTACCCGTCCTTGAACCCGGAGCCGAAGACCCACCAGTTCGGGTAGTCGGTGAAGGTCTGACGTGTGTACATGTACACGTCCGCGTCACTTGCCTTGGTGATGCTGAAGCGGGCGTCCTCGAAGAAGAGGGACACGGCGCCCGGCTTCTTGGCGTCCACCCGGGAGAGGCCTTCCTTCTTCGTCCACTCCCCATACGTCGCGAAGTAGAGGGGCTTGGAGAGATCGATGCCTTCCGATCCTCCACCCCCGCCGAATCCGCGTCCGCCGCGTCCGCCTCCGCCGTTCTCGAAATCATACAGGCGCTGGTAGCGGATCTGGTCCTGGCGACCGTTGCCGGTGAGGTTCACCGCGGGCGTCCCGGGCTTCACCGGAACGAGCCAGACATCCCAGCCGTCGTTGAGAAGCACGGACGAGCCGTCCTTCGCCCATCCGACAGGCGAGGTGGCGGGCGGATAGAGGTTGTTGTGGTCGTCCTCGGTGTCGATGAAGCTGGTGGGGACGTCCTTCGTGATGTTCACCGAGTCGCCGGAGGCCAGGTCAAGGACCCAGTAATTGCCGTCCGGTCCCCAGTACAGGGCCCGCTCTCCGTCCGGCGCCGAAAGCATCCCGCCGCCGAAGCCGCCTCCTGCGGGGAACTTCTTCTTCAGCAGGGTACGAGCGCCCGTTTTCAGGTCGACGCTGTAGATGTCCTGGTAGTTCCGGCCCGAGAAGCTGGCTTCCCACTGGTATGCTCGGTTGTCGGTGCCGTAGGCGAACCGGTCTCCCGTGGTGACCGTCACGTTGCGCAGGGAATCGTCGGAAAGCCGGACGAAACGGTCGTCGTCGAAGCGGTACTCGACCAGGTAGTTGAAGGCCCGGTCCTGCTCCTCCTGCACGATCTGCTGGGACTGGAGTCGGGGGTCCTTGGCGTTCCAGAGGATGAGGGAGGGAAGCTCACTCGCAGAGTCCGCTGCGGCTCCGCCGGGCGCCTGAGCGGTTCTGCTCCGGGTCTGGTTGATGGTACCGCCGGGGCCCGGTGCTCCCGGGCGGATCCGCGGATCCTCCGGAACCTCGTCGGCCGGGTTCGTCTCCCGGATTCCCAGGAAGACGGCGGACAAGTCGTCCGCATAGTCGGGGGCCCGTTCCGAGGCCAGCTTCCAGCCTTCCGGGAAATCGCTACGGCCCGCCGGATCGAAGAGCAGAGTCTTGGTGGGGCCGTTGGAACCGAAGGCGGTAAAGGCCTCCACGGAGAACACGGTGTCGGGGGCTTCGGCATCCACGCGGCCCCGCATGACGCTGAGGACCGCGGAGCTATCCACCCACGCCAGTTGGCTGTAGAGGACGCGCTCGCTCTCCAGGGACCGGACCGCGGACGTCTTCATGTTGCGAAGCTCCACAGCGTTGCCGAGCTCGCCCGGGACCTCCCGGGTGTAGGCGAGCCACGCGCCGTCGTCGCTGAAGGCGTACTGGCCCACCCGGCCAATGTTGACGATCCGTCCCGATGCGATCTCATACAGGAGCACATCGGCGTTTCCTCCGGACTGGGTGTTGCTCGCGCCGCCGCCGGGGAACCCGCCGCGGCCACCACGACCGCTTCGGGCCGCCCCCCCCCGGCTCGCGCCGGCGGCGGTTCCGGACGCTGCTTCAGGGGGGTAGCCCTGAAGGGCGATCCAGGCGGGCTTCTCGCCCGCGAACAAGAAGGTGCGGACCCGCTCGACCTCCTTCGTATCCCCGGTGGCCAGGTTCATGAGGACGAACTTGTTCCGGTTCGCATCCCTCGCTCCACCGCCCGGGCCCCCTTGGGTGCCGCCACCGCGGGCCCCGGCCCGTCCGCCCCGGCTCGCGCCGCTCTCGCCTTCCGGTGGACTGGGCGGCGCCACGATATAGCCGAGCCATTTCGAGTCGTCGGAGATGGCGATGGAGCCGCCGCCGTCACCGAGTGGAATACGGCGTTCGGTGGCGTCGCGTGCGGTGCCGCGAAGGACCAGGGTGGCATCGCCCTCCCTGGGTCCGAACACATAGGCAAACCACTTGCCGTCGTTCGACAGAGCGGTCTGGCTGATGGAGTTCCAGGCCTGGATATCGGCAGGGGTGATGAGCCCGGTGCCGTTCTGCCCGGTGGGCGGCGTGTCTTGGGCACGCGCCGCGGCGCCGGCCAGGAAGAGGGCAAAGATGACGGCGAGGAAGGGGCGGGTGACTTGACGCATGATGCACTCCCTACACATGGGACGAGCTACGGTAACAACTGCGGGAAGCAAAGTACTGCGCTGGAGCGCTGCGGGGGAGAGCAAGGGCCAGGGGAGGTCCCACTGGATCATAGGGCGGGGAGGGTCGTCCGGGACGGAGGTGCACGGGGTCGCACAGGGTGGCAGGAAGAAGGGGGCGCCCGGGCGCCCCCTTCCATGCTCCTGGATCTCGGCTCCGCCGAGGCTGGTCAGCTGGGGAAGATCACCCGGTCGATGACGTGGATGACGCCGTTGGTGGCCTCGATGTCCGTGGTCACGACGTGGGCACCGTCGATCATGACCATCCCGTCCATGACCTCGATGGTCAACTCCTGGCCATTGACCGTCTTCGCCGAGGTGAGGCCCACCACTTCCTCTGCCATCACCTTCCCGGGGACCACATGGTACGTGAGGACCTTGGTGAGCGCCTCCTTGTCGGCCAGGAGGGCCTCGAGCTGGCCATCGGGAATCCGGGCGAACGCCTCGTCCGTGGGCGCGAAGACGGTAAAGGGGCCATCGCCGGAGAGCACCTCCACGAGGCCCGCGGCCTTGACGGCGGCGACCAGGGTGTTGAAGCTGCCCGCGTTCACGGCGACCTCGACGATGTTCATGGTGGGGTCGGCGAGCTGACCGTGGTCGGCTGCCGGGGGCGCGAGGAGCAGACTGGTGGCTACGACGGTGGATGAAAGGATGTTGCTGAACATGGTGCCTCTCCTTCGTTGGAGGTGGGGACCGCGCCGGCCTCGATTCTGGCCCCAGTCAAGGGCGTCGACCACGAGGGTGAATGGGGCGCGTGTAACAATTGTCTAAAGAATGTGCATGAAATGTCCAGGTCTGTCAAGGCATTAGCTAGACAAATGCTTGACAAGCCTTAGACCACATCTTATCCTGAGAGCATGAACGACGAACGGAAGGACGCGCCGCGGCACCCGATCCGGGTGGTCGCGCATCGCACGGGGCTGACCCCGGCGGTGCTCCGGGCCTGGGAAAGGCGGTACGGAGTGGTCGTGCCTTTTCGGTCCGAAGGTGGGCAGCGTCTCTATTCAGATGATGACGTGGCCAGACTGTCCCTTCTGCAGAGGGCCGTGAATGAAGGCCGGGCCATCAGCCAGGTAGCGCCGCTCTCGGTGGAGGAGCTCAAGGCCCTGGTCCGGGAGGACCAGCGGGAGCGCCGGCGCCCGGGAGCGGGCGAGCCGGGGCTTGGAGCTTCTGCTGGCCAGGTCCTTGAAAGAGCCCAGCGGGCTGTGACGGAGATGGACCCGGGTGAGCTGGACCGGATCCTCAGGCGGGGGGCTCTGGTCTTTCCGGTCTCCACTGTCACGGACGAGATCGTGGTGCCCCTTCTCTCGGGGATGGGCGCGGCATGGGCGTCCGGACGACTCGGCCCGGCCCACGAGCATGTCGCTACCGTCGTGGTTCGCAGGTTCCTGGAGTGGGTGCTGGGAGCGGTGGAGGTGGTGGAGGGGGCCCCGTTGCTCGTCGCCGCCACCCCGGCGGGGGAGCAGCACGAGCTCGGGGCCCTCCTGTCCGCTGTCTCCGCGATCGCCGAGGGATGGAAGGCCGTCTTTCTCGGGCCCGATCTCCCAGCGGAGGAGATCGTGGCGGCAGCGACTCGCCTGAAGGCCGATGTCCTGGCCCTCTCCTGCGTGGCCGGCCAGGGCCCGGAGACGCTCCGGGACCAGGTGAGGGTGATTCGCAGCGCCCTCCCGTCCGGCGTCCAGATGTTCCTGGGAGGTCCTCTGGCGATGGCAGGGAAAGACGCCCTGGCGGCGGAGGGGGTGCGCGTCCTGGGGACGTTTCGGGAGCTCCGGTCGAGCCTGAAGAGCCCGGGACCGGGAGAGTAGAATGTTGGAGAACACCGACACCCTCCTCTCCCTGGCCGAGATCGCCGCGGCCTTCGCCGGGTTTGCAGCCCTCGTGTCGGTCATTCGGAGGCGAAAGGCGGACGCCGGGGAGGCCGTTCACGATATGCTCCGCCTTCGCCTCATCATCTCCTCGGGGGTGGTGGGGGTGGCGGCCGCCCTCGTTCCGGTCGGCCTCGCCGGATACGGGCTCTCCGGAGAGTTGGTTTGGCGCCTGTCCAGCTTGACCTTCCTGATCCTCGGCTACGGGATCATCTTCTCCTTCGTGGACTCCTACCGACCCGTCCAGGGCCACTTTTCCCCCGATCGTCTGGCGGTGGTGGTGGTCACGTGCATCGAGCTGGTGGAGCAGGTCAGTCTTTTCACGGTGCTCCTGGCGTTGCCCTTCGGGAATCCCTCCGCTCTGTACGTCACCGCCTTGATCGGTAACATCTGCCAGGCGGGATTCGTGTTCGTGCGATTCGTTGGCTCCGCGTTCCAATACGAGGGGGACGCGAGGGAGGGCTGAAAGCCGTCTCTCAGGCGGGGTCGGTGGCGGAGAGGGGGGCGGTGCGTCGCTTCGCGAGCTCGAGGGTGGGGGCGGCTCGATGCGCAGTCCAGTGATTGCAGGCGTGTGTCCCCATTCGTAGACAGTCGGGCCCGCTCTTCCGCGCCGTGGTTGGGTTTCCTCCCGGCCTGCATCTTGCTTATCCTCAGCCCTGATCGTGATCAGGCCCTCCGACGAACCGTTGCTCCTGCGAGAGGGAGAATATGAGCAGAGCGTGCTCGTCGTTGCCGCGTCTGACCCCCGCCGCACCGGCGGTGGCCCTGGCGTTTCTCTGCGCCGCGACGGCGCCGGCGGGCGCCCGGACCCAGCAGGCCACCGTCACCGGCATCGTCGTGGAAGCGTCGGAGTCCTCCTCCATCGGGGGCGCCACGGTTCGGCTCTCGGGATCGCCCCCCTTCTTCACCGTCATGGATGGCGCCTTCCGATTCTCCCGGGTGGCCCCCGGAGCCCATACGCTCACGGTGGAGGCCATGGGGTATCGGACGCGCTCCCTGAACCTGGTGATTCGGGGCGACACGGCCTTGACCATCGAGATGGAGCCCGATCCCATTCAGCTGGACTCCCTCGTCGTGGAGGGAGGGTACGTCACCATCCGGGGCACCGTCCTGGACGCCACGACGGGCCAACGCGTGCTCCTGGCTCAGGTGACCGTTAGCCCGGGGTTTCCGGCGGTTGGGGCGGTCAGCGGAGAGTTCGCCGTGCACCGGGTGCCCAAGGGCGAGGCCGTGTCGGTCCTGGTGGAGGCCATCGAGTACCTACCGGCCCGGATCGCCCTCATCACCGAGGAGGACACCACTCTCAGCGTCGAGCTGGAGCCGGACCCCGTGGGGAGGCAGCTCATCGCCCAGCAGGTGGAGAAGCTGGAGGCACGCTCCAACGCGGTGCCGTTCCTCAAGGACGTCATCGGGCGGAAGGACTGGGCCGTGGCGCCGAACTGGTCGGTCTACGACTTCCTCAGGGCCCGACTTGGGGGGTCGGCCACCATCGGCTGTCTGGTCATCGACGAGGTCGCCATGAATGGACTCGCCAGCCTCGGGCCGCCCGGAAGGCGAGGAGACCCGGGCCCGGCCGCCTTCCTGCAGGGACTGTTCGCTCCGGAGGTGGAGAGGATCGAGATCTACCAGCGAGGAGGAATGGTCCGGGTCTACACGAGGCGCTTCGTCCAGGCCATGTTGCGGGGCAAGAGGAAGCTCAAGCCGATCGTCTACGGCCTCGGGATGTGCCGATAGCCAGAGTCTGGCCATGTCTCGGTAACACTGCCCGGGTCGCACCGGGGCCCCGTTCGGTCGCCCTTTCTCGCCAACCGCCGTTCTCCTCGCTATGATGTCCGCCGCACCACCACCTGATCCACGCCCTACCGGAGGCATCTCATGGGACCGCATGCTCGTGGCGCCCTGAGCGCCCTGGCCGTTCTTCTGGGGCTATCCCTCGCCCCGGCCCTCCACGGCCAGACCCCGCGCCCGCTCCCCGTCGCCCAGGAATTCGACTCCCTCCACTTCCGTTCCATCGGTCCCGCCACCATGTCGGGGCGAATCGCGGACCTCGCCGTCTACGAGGCGGATCCGGCGGTCTACTACGTCGGCACCGCTCACGGAGGGGTGTGGAAGACTACGAGTAATGGGGCCCTCTTCACCCCCCTCTTCCAGGACGAGGGCTTGATCTCCATCGGCGACGTCACCATCTCCCAGCGGAATCCCGACCTGGTGTGGGTGGGCGCGGGCGAGTCGAACAACCGGCAGAGCATCTCCTGGGGTGGCGGCGTCTGGAAGTCCACCGACGGCGGGACGACGTTCCGGTTCATGGGCCTGGAGAACTCCAAGCACATCAACCGCATCATTATCGACCCCTCCAACGAAGACATCGTGCTGGTGGCGGCGACGGGACCCCTCTTCGGGCCCGGCGGCGACCGGGGCGTCTTCAAGACCACCGACGGTGGCCGGAGCTGGAGGCAGGTTCTCGAGGTGGATGACGATACCGGCGCCAATGCCCTGGTGCGGGCGCCCACGGACCCGAACACTCTGTACGCTTCGACCTATCAGCGCCGCCGAAACGCCTGCTGCATGAACGGCGGTGGGCCTGGAAGCGGCATCTGGAAATCCACCGACAACGGGGATACCTGGACGCGACTCACCGGCAACGGGCTCCCCGACGGTCCTCTCGGCCGGATCGCCCTCGACGTGTACCGCCGGGACGCCAACACCGTCTACGCCCTCATCGAGGGTCCGAGTCCGGCGAGGGGCGGTGGCCCCGGGGGGGGCGCGGCCGGAGGAGAGGCACCCGAGCCCACCACCGGCATCTACCGGTCCAATGACGCCGGCCAGACCTGGGAGCTCATGAGCGGGACCAACCCCCGGCCCATGTACTTCAGCCAGGTCCGTATCGACCCGACGAACCCGGACCGCGTCTATCTTGGGGGCGTCGGGCTGCACATGACCATCGACGGCGGCCGGACCTTCGAGACCGACGCGGCGCAGGCCACCCACGACGACGTGCACGCAATCTGGATCGACCCCGGCAATCCGGAGCACATCCTCATCGGCAATGACGGCGGCCTGGCCGTGTCCTACGACATGAGCAAGACCTGGACCTTCATCCCGAACCTGCCGGTGGGGCTCTTCTACCACGTCAGCTTCGACATGGAGAGGCCGTACAACATCTGCGGGGGCATGCAGGACAACTACAACTGGTGCGGTCCCAGCGCGTCCAGGCAGAACCGCGGGATCATGAACTACGACTGGTTCCAGATTCTGGGGGGTGATGGCTTCGTGGCGCTTCCCGACCTTCGGGACTCCCGGATCGTCTACACGGAGTCCCAGGGTGGGAACATGATCCGGCGCAACACGATCACGGGCGAGTCGAGGAGCATCCGGCCGTCCGCGGCCAACGTCACGAACGCGGAGGAGGGCGAGTCGTATCGATTCAACTGGGACACCCCTCTGATTCGGTCACCTCACGATCCTGGCGTGCTCCTGGCGGCGGCGCAGCGAGTGTTCCGATCCACGGACGGAGGCGACTCCTGGACCGCCATCAGTCCCGACCTTACCACGAATGCCGACCGCAACGAGATCGTGACCATGGGGGTGAGGAACGACCAGATCCAGATCTCCCGCAACGACGGGATCTCGTCCTGGCCTACCATCGTATCTCTGGCGGAGTCCCCGGCCCGGGCAGGCGTCTACTACACGGGAACCGATGACGGTGTCGTGAGCGTCTCGCGGAACGGCGGGGTCTCGTGGCGGGACGTCACGGGCAACCTTCCCGGGTTCCCGTCCGGCGGCTGGGTCTCCGAGGTCGTGCCCTCGTGGGCTGCGGACGGCAGGGTCTACGTTACCGTGGACAACCACCTGAACAACGACTACGAGCCCTACATCTGGGTGAGCGAGGACTACGGCCAGACCTTCCGGTCCATGAACGCGGGGCTGGGGGGCCAGAACGTGCGGACCCTGACCGAGGACCTGCGGAACCCGGACGTCCTCTACATCGGCACCGAGACGGGCATCTTCCTCTCTCTGGACCGGGGTCAGAGCTGGCGCCGGCTCCAGGCGAACCTGCCCACCGTCCGGGTCGACGAGATCACGCTGCACCCCCGGGACAACGCCATGCTCGTGGCGACACACGGGCGGTCTCTCTTCGTGCTCGATCATCTCGGGCCGATCCAGGAGTACGCGTCCGCGCAGGCCGCGGCGGGCAATGCGAAGCTCTTCTCCATTCCGACGGCTCTCCAGTGGAAGTCACTGGACCTTCGCAACGACGAATTCTGGGGCCACCAGGTCTTCGTGGGGGAGAATCCACCTACGGACGCGGTGATTCAGTACGACCTGAAGCGTCCCGCGGACGAGTTGTCGCTGCGGATTTCCGATGCCCGGGGGAAGACGATTCGTGAGTTGGCCGCCCCCGAGAGTCGGCGGCAGCCCGGCATCCGGACCCTGTGCTGGGACATGCGGTACGAGCCCATCCAGACACCGGAGGCCCAGGGTGGAGCGGGCGGAGGAGGAGGTGGGTTCGGTGGACGGGGGGGCGGAGCGGCTGCGGACATTCCCGGTGTGCCCACTCCAGTGGCGGAGGCCGGGTTCCGCCCGTCTGATCCTTGCGATATGAGCGATGGCCAGGGAGGAGGCGGATTCGGGGGATTCGGCGGCGGCGGCGCGAATGCGGGGCCGTACGTCACGCCCGGCACCTACAGCGTCGCTCTCGTGGTGAACGGCACCGAAGTGGACAGAAAGCCCATCCAGATCGTCATGGATCCGGAGGTCGATCTTTCGGGCGTCGAGCGCGTCGCGTACGACGAGATGCTCATCGGCCTCCACGAGCTGCAACGGCGCGGGACGGAGATGGCGGGCATGCTCGACGGAGTATACTCCCAGGTCCAGGAGATCTCCGGGACCATCGGGGACAACGACGAAGTGCCTGCCAACGTGAAGGCGGACTTCACGTCATTCCAGGAGGCCCTCGATGAGCTCCGGGTGAAGTTCGGTGTGCCGCTGTCCGCAGGTGGTGGCGGGCGCCGGGGGTTCGGCCGGGGTGGTGGCGATCCGGCCAACGTGCTGGCCCGCACCTCCAGTCTGAAGAGCAACATCATGTCCATCTGGGAGTCGCCGAGCGCGGCCCTGGTGAGTCAGTTCTACGAGGTGAGGCCGCTTCTCGACGCGGCCATGGTGGATGCCGAGGACCTCTTGGCCCAGGCCCGCACGCTCTCCGCGACCTTGGGTCAGTACGACGTCACCCTGACCGTGCCGCCGGCCGGAGGCTGAGCGGGCACGGGCCGGTCCTCTTCGGAGGGAGAAGCGGGTGATGCGGAGGCCGCGGCCGGAAGGGGAAATCCGGCTGCGGCCTCCGTCCCCTTCCTCCTGAGGGATCCTGGGGCGGGTGAACGGGAATCATGGCTCTTGACGTGATCGTCGTAGGCTCCGGGTTCGGCGGGTCGGTATGCGCCGCACGCCTGGCAGAGCGGGGGATGCGGGTTCTGGTCCTCGAGCGCGGGCCCTGGTGGGGGCCATTGCAGCGCGATCGCCCGAAGGGCGACTGGAGGAGGCTTCCCCGCAGCCTTCCAGGGTCGCGGAAGCTGCTGCGTGACCTGCGTTGGGCCCGGCACCGTCGTCGCTTCGAGAAGGTGGTTCACACTGACGGTCTCCTTGAGGTCCACCAGTTCGAGAACCTCCGTGCCGTCACCGCGAGCGGGGTCGGCGGCGGCTCCCACATCTACACCAACATCCTCGAGGAACCCGACGCCGACTTCTTCAGTGCCTACCCGGAGGAAATCACCGGCGAGGAGCTGCACCCGTACTTCGAGCGTGTGAGAGTAATGCTGCGCCCGTCCCCGTTCCCGGTTCCCCCCCGGAAGGAGCGGGTCTTCGAGGCGGCTGCTCGAGCCGCCGGGCTGCCCGATCCCGAGTACCCCGAACTGGCCATCGCCTGGGGGACGGACCCGGCCACCCCGGAGCCGGTCATCAATGCGGCCGGGGTCGAGCAGCGTACTTCCACGTACCAGGGCGACGCTTTCGTGGGCTGTGAGGATGGGTCCAAGACCACCCTGGATCTCACCTATTTGCCGCTGGCTCTCCGGCACGGGGCCGAACTGCGGCCCTTGTGCGAAGTGCTCTCGATAGGGGCTCTCGAAGCGAGCCATGGCTACTGGGTGCGCTACCGCGACCACCGGACCGGGGACGATCGAACCGAGGCTGCGCCCCGGCTCGTCCTGGCCGCCGGGGGCCTCAACACCCAACGCCTCTTGTTCGACAGCAGAGACGGCCACGGGAGCCTCCCCGACCTGCCGCCCACTCTCGGCAGACGCTTCACCTCGAATGCGGATCTGGCTGTGCTCCTGTGGCGGACAGCGGAGCTGAAGGACTCCTCCTATGGCCCGTCCTTCGGGGCGTTCTCCCGGGTCTCGGAAGGGGGCCGATACCGGTTTCTCCTGGGCGAGGTCGGGACCACCCCCCATGTCCTCCCGCTGCCGGAGTTCGTCCGGCGTTGGCTGCGCAGCTCGACGTTCCTCTTCTGCATGGGGCGGGAAAGGGCGGCGGGAACGGTAGGCTTTGACGGCCGGGGCCTCATCACACCTGTGGGCCGTTCCCTGGATCCCCAGTTGTATGCCGCCATGGAGGGGGCGGTACGTCTGGTGGCGAAGCACTACCGCCCGAAGCGTGTGCTGCCCCACCTCCTGTCGGGCCGGGATCCTGAGGGCTTGTTCACGGTCCACCCGCTCGGGGGATGTTCCATGGCCACCGGTCCCGACGAGGGATTCACCGACCACCTCGGCCAGGTCTTCGGCCACCGCGGCCTCTTCGTGGCCGACGGCTCACTCTACCCGTGCTCCCCGGGGATCGCTCCGAGCATGACCATCGCCGCCCTGGCGGAACGCCAGGCGGCTCTCATGGAATGACGATGGCTGTACTCGCCCCTCCTCCAATCAGGCTCCTAAACCCCCGCCGTCACTCGAATGAACGATGGGAGCCCGTCGATCCGCTGCCGCAACTCACCGTAGAGCTCGTCCAGGCCTCGACGAACCGCCCGGCTCTGGTCATCAAGACTGGTGGTTCTCGGTCGCACATCGAACGGGCGGTGACAGTGAAGGAAGCGGAGTACATCCTGGATATGGTCCGCCAGCGCTTCGTACTTGACCGCAATGACCTGGATGTTCTCGCCACGGTAGCCCAGCCAGTTGTCGAGATGCTCTTCGAAGAAGAAGCGATCGACACCTCCGGCAAGGTAATCCTCAACGGTCGTATGGTGCTTGAGGGCGACCCGGTAGCCCGGCATGGCTCGGGACATGGCCTTTTCGTGCCGCCGATGCAGCCTCCGTCGGAAGACCGAGATCACCGCGGCATAAGGGTCACCGAAGAGGAAGCAGGCTCGGACGTCCCCTTTCCGTCGCACCTCCGGCAGGAGCTCGGGG
Organism: uncultured Gemmatimonadales bacterium; assembly: GCA_963751255.1. Lineage (GTDB taxonomy): Bacteria > Gemmatimonadota > Gemmatimonadetes > Longimicrobiales > Gaopeijiaceae > CAVVTW01. The sequence goes on from CAVVTW010000013.1 coordinate 83,474, forward strand.
TGGAGGCAGTGTTTGTCCCGGTAATGGTACCAGATCCGGTCCCGGTCACCCCGCTCCAGGTGAATCACCAGGGACGAGCTTCCGACCCCCCCGAAGGATACGATCCGGTTGGGGATATGGTATCTCTTGAGACGACGCCTGATTTTTCGGACGCCCCTGGAGAGCTTCATCGCTCCCTTCCCATTCCAGGATCAAAGCTTGAAAGCTGGCCCCATCCGGGGGGTTGGCGCAACCGGGGGTGATGCTGTCTCGGCCAGGCTCACTCGCAGCCATCGACGCGCCGCGCGTCAGGCAACTAGCCCCCGGGCCAGAACGGGACCTCCGCCGCAAACGGTTTGGCCACCGCAGCACCACTCACGGACTCATAGCCGCTCACCGTGTGAAGGATGGCCCGGTCGAAGAAGCGGACCACGAGGATTTCCAGGTCCAGTGTCCGCTGTAGATCGGAGACCGTATCCCAGCCCTGGAGCTCGATGAACTGCCACAGATTCCGGCGAATGAGGAGCAGGGCCCAGACAACCTGGGAAAGGGGAATCCGCTCCTGGCACCGCCTCTTGCCAAGCTCGAAGTACTCTTCCTCCACGAGTCCTTCAGACTCCTCCTCCAGCCACTTCTCGAGATTGGCGTAGACCAGGCGGGCGCGCTCGGCGAGCTCGTCATCTCCGAACCGGTGGTAGGCCGCCATCCGCGGGCTTTGCCGCACCTTTCGCACCATGAGCGTCGCCAGGTCGTCGGCGCGGCTCTCAATGAGTTTGATGAGCTCCTGGAGCTGCATGGGGCCCCCTTTCCTCTGGGTCGCGATGTCGAATGGGGTGGAGGAATCCATGTTTGCAGCGTTGGGAGCCGCGGCGCAACACTCTTCGCGGGCGCGACCCTTCAGCCCGTTTGCCGGCCTGGATCGGGCTCCCTCACCGGCCGCCACCCGGCCCAGGGCAGGTCACCCGCCGATGTCTTCCACTTCCTATCGTGCGGTGTCGAAATCCAGCCGGAAGCGGTCCGGGAAGTCCGTCGTCCCCAGCCACAGGTGGATGTCCTCTTCCGAGCCGGGAAGATAGTCCTGGATGATCTCCACGAACGTGGCGGCGTCCATTCGGGTGCAGGAGAAGAGTCTGCGAACGAAGGCCGCGTACTGGCCGTTCCCCATCTGTCGCCGAAGCCAATCGAGGAAGAGCCGGGCTCGGTCATCGAGGACAAAGGTGTCCTTGTACGCCCCCACCTCGCTCCTGGAGATCTCCAGCAGGGGCTTTTCCGGTGGCAGGCGCTGGCCGCGGTAGACCCCGGTGCTTCGCTTCTGGAGGTAGGCCTCCTCCACCGAGGAGAGGAATTGCCGATAGAAGCCGGATCGCCGAACGACCCCCAGGACGGGAAGATGGAAGAAGGAGGGGAACCCTTCCTGAATCAGGGCCCAGCCCGGGTCGTCGAAGGGGACGGAAAAGGACACGAAGGGGTGAACCATCTCATGGGCCAGGCTCACTTGCACGTTGGCCTGCTCGGAGAAGGCCTGCCACTCCTCGGAAGGGAGGGCCGACACGTTCGCGCTCGAGATCATTCCGAACGGTGGCATCTCCAGGAGGTAGATTTCGGCTGTTCCCACGCCCGAGCGGTAGCTCCGCTGGTACCGCCGAGTCATGGATCGGGCGAAGGCCAGGATCTCCTGGGCGGCCTGCCGGGAAAGAGGAGTGGGGTTGTGGTAGGCGTGGTAGGTCTCAAAGGAGAGCACTTCCCACCGCTGAGCCGCCCACTGAATCTGGGTGAGGTCCACATCCTCAGCGGTCCACTCGGTTTCCCAGTAGGGGCCCTCCTCCTGGTTACGGACCCTCGATCCCACGAAGACCGATCGAATGCCCCTGGGCACCCGGAGAACCGCCCGGGGAACGTCTACGCTGTAGCTGGACGCCTCGACGTCGAGAAACACGGGGAACCAGAGGGAGTAGCCATAGGACCGCAGCAGGACTCCGCTCTCGTCCACTCGCATGTAGTCCGAGGGGGATCTCGCGCTGGAAGGGCTGAAAGGTCCGTGGTAGAACACCCGCATGCCCCCGTCCAGGGACCGACCTGCAACCTCCACCCGCGTCCGGAGAGCCCGGGTCGTGTAGTTGAGGAAATAGGGCTCCACGGTCGATCGGAAGGGAAGGGACACACCCGCTAGCTGCACCGAGTCCACGGTCAGCTCGTCGTGAAGGAAGAAATCGAGAGAATCCGAGGGGCCGGTGGGGCTCGAGAACCGCATGAAGGCGGAGCCCTTCAACCCGGCCCCTCCGGGAAGGGCCGTCATGTCGATCTCGTAGGATGAGACCAAGACGGAGGGGGTGTTTCGGGTGGTCCGTTCCCCCAGGGTCTTCCTCTTCCCGGCCTCCCTCCCGCCTCGCCCACCAATCGGCCCGAAGCCGGAGGACGTGATGACGAGGACAAGGAGGGCGAGAATCACCGTCATCTCCCTCCCGTCCGATCGAGACCGCCCGGCTTCCGGTGGACCGCTCGTGGGCTGGATCATCCCCTTCATGCTGCGCATCCCCGGGTCAGGATCGGGAGAGGGGCAGGCCCCTCTCCGGACCTGCCAAGTCTGCCACATAGCTATTTGGACGACGAGGCGACACGGTTTGTTTCGTGCCCGGCGGCCGGGGGCCGGCCTCGCGGCCTTGCGTCGACCGGTCCGCCCGTATATTGGAGGGCGTTCCTCGGCGAACCAGAAACCAGGAGAAGCAGAGCATGGAAGGCACGCAGGAGGTGTTGAAGGATGGGGCAGTGCGCCTGGAATCCTTGGACGGGGGCGCCATCTGGCGGGCGGTGCTGAACACACCGAAGGCCAACATCCTGGACCGGGAGAAGTGCGGACTGCTCTCGGAGATCTTCCTCGAGGCCCAGGACGCCTCGGGCCTCAAGGCCATCGTGGTCGAGGGAGAAGGACCCCACTTCTCCTTCGGCGCCAGCGTCCAGGAGCATCTGCCCGATCAGGTCGATGACATGATCCACGGCTTCCACGAGCTGTTCCACCGCATTCTGGACGCGAGGGTGGTGACGCTGGCCGCCGTGAGGGGTCAGTGCCTCGGTGGCGGGATGGAGCTGGCGATCTTCTGCAACCGGATCTTCGCCGCCCCCGATGCCTGGCTCGGGCAGCCCGAGATCGTGCTGGGGGTCCTGGCTCCCGTGGCCTCGGTGATGCTCCCGGACCGGGTTGGACGGAGCCGGGCCGAGAACCTCCTCTTCAGCGGCACCTCCATGAGCGCTCCGGAGGGTCTTGCCATCGGGCTCGTTGACGAGCTGGCCGACGATCCGTCCGGGGCCGCCGTGGAGTACGCACGGGAGCACCTGCTGCCGAAATCGGCTTCCAGCCTTCGCTACGCGGTCCAGGCCGCTCGAGGCGGCTTCGCGGAGCGGTTCCGGAAGGAGCTGGCCGAGGTAGAGGAGCTCTACCTGAAAAGGCTGATGGTCACGTCCGACGCCCGGGAGGGCCTCGCCGCCTTCCTGGAAAAGCGGAGGGCGGAGTGGACGAACCGGTAACGCCCCGCCGGCTCAGTTCAGGAACGATCGAGGGTCCACGATCCTCCCTGCCAACGCCGACGCTGCCACGGTGGCCGGGGACGCCAGGTAGAGGTCCCCGGATCCGGCTCGCCCCTTGAAGTTCCGGTTGGAGGCGAACACCCCGGTCTCACCGTCCCGGAGCACCCCGGGCCCCATCCCCAGGCAGGCGCCGCACGACGGCGGGATCACCTGGCCCCCCGCGTCGATGAAGGCCCGGAGAAAGCCCTTTTCTCCTGCGACCCGCATCACCTCCAGGGTCGCCGGCGAAACGATCAGGCGCACGCCCGGGGCCACGCGCCGTCCCCGAACGACAGCGGCCGCCGCCGCCAGATCTTCCAGCTTCCCGCCGGTGCAGCTTCCGATCCAGGCCACGTCGATGGCGGTCTCGTCGAGGCCGCTCACCGGGGCTCCGTTGTCGGGTTTGAACGGCAGGGCCACGTACGGCACGAGCTCGGAGAGATCGAAGGCGAACTCCGCCACGTAGCTTGCGTCGTCGTCGGGCCGGACCTTCCCCACCGGAAAGAGCCCGCACGTGCCGCCTCCTTCCACCACCATGTTGGCGATGGTGGACCGGTCGTCCGCCGTGAGCCGGTCCAGGGCGGGGCCGGTGAACTCCACGACGGCGTCGGTGAAGCCGTTCATGGTAACCCGCTTCAGGATCTGGAGAATGACGTCCTTGGCGTACACCCCTTGGGGGAGTGTGCCCTCCAACTTCACCCGGACGCTCTCCGGCACATCCAGCCAGATGCGTCCCGAGGCCATGACCTCCGTGAGGTCCGTCGTGCCAACGCCCACGGCCAACGCGCCATAGGCCCCGTAGGTGCAGGTATGGGAATCGGTTCCGATGAGAAAGATGTCGGGCTCGATGAGGCCCTTCTCCGGGAAGAGAACGTGGCAGATCCCCTGGCTGGTGTACGGGACCAGGGGGAGAAAGGCGTGGGGCAGATTCTGTTCCCGGGCGAAGCGAGCCACGCCCTCGGCCATCTCGGCGGTCTTCTGGTCGTCACGGATCCACGGGATCTGGAGTGTGTGGTCCACCGTCACGAGGAGCTTCTCCGGATCCCATATCTTGAAGTTCGCCCCGTACTCGGCTTCGAGCTGCTTGGCGGCGACCGGAAGGACCAGCTCGTGGGTGATGGCCTTGTCCACGTCCGCGAAGACCGTCATCCCGGGCCCCACGTAGTCCACCCCGGAAGCCCGTGCCAGGATCTTCTGGGCGTGGGTCATGGGCCGCGGGCCGGACGTCGTTCGCGGAGGCTCGACTCCGCTCTTGTTGAAGGCCGTGAGTCCCCCTGCGGCGATGATGGCCCGATGAGCCGCCGGAATCCCGTCCCAGAACGCCTCCTTCGAAGGGTCCACCGTCAGAACCTCCCCCGTCTTCACTCCCGTGGCCAGGGACGGGTTCCGGGAGATCTGGAGCCCGCAGTTCACGGCATTGCGGTAGAAGATCCTGGCGAAGGAGCGTGCGATGACCAGCTTCACCCCGGCGTTGAGGAGGGCCACCGGCGCCACTTCTCTGGAGCTCCCGCAGCCGAAATTCTCCCCCGCCACCACGATTTCGTACTCTCCAGGGCGGAACGGAACGCCCCCGAGGTTCTTGGCCGGATGAAGGTCTTCCAGGGCGTACTGACCGAGACTGGCCACATCGGTGGTGGCGCAGTAACGGGCCGGGATGATCTCGTCGGTGTTGACGTCATCCCCGGCCACGAAGACCTTCCCGCGAATCTTCTCTGGCATGGGTCCTTCATCTTCCTTTCATCCGGACCAAGGTCCGGACTCCTTCGGGTATCGAATCAGTCGGGCTAGTCGCCGGCTTCTGTATTCCTCTCGCTCTGCCGGATCAGCCCCCGCACCCGCTCGGGGGTGATGGGCAGCTCCGTCACCCGCACGCCGATGGCGTCGGAGACGGCGTTGGCGATGGCCCCGATGATGGGCAGGGTGGATCCCTCGCCGCATTCCTTTCCTCCGTACGGTCCCCGGGGCTCGAAGGAGGGAACGACCGTCGTGTCGATGAATGGGGCATCGCAGGTCGTGGCGATCAGGTAGTCGTGGAGGCCGGCGTTCCGCAGGCGGCCCTCTTCGTCGAACATCACGTCTTCCAGAAGGGCCTCCGACAGCATCATCACACCGGCGCCCTCGCACTGGCCCTCCACGGCCATGGGGTTGATGGCGGTGCCCACGTCGTGGGCGTCGGTCAGACGCGTGACCGTGACCCGTCCGGTCTCCATGTCCACGTCCACCTCGGCCACACACACCGAGAAGGAATACGCTGGGGAAGTGCCCACCGTCGCGCCCTTGTGGGCGCCGCCCAGGGCCTCGGGAGGGGAGTACCAGCCTCGGCCCACCAGGGGCCCACGCTCGGAGAAGAACCGTGCCGCGACCTCGGACCAGGGCAGGGCGCGACCCGGGTCCTCCCTCACGAATACCGAACCGCCGAACGCCTCCAGGGCCTCCGGCGGCTCCTCCAGCATGGCGGAAGCGGTCTCGAGAACCTGCCGTTTGACCTCCTCGCCCGCCATCCGGCAGGCGTTCCCGCCCATGAGAGTCACCCGGGACGAGTAGGTTCCCAGGCCGCGGGGGGTGAGCTCGGTGTCGGCGGCGACGATGCGCATGGCGTCCATGCGGATGCCCATGGCCTCGGCAGCCACCTGGGAAAGCACCGTGTTGGACCCTTGGCCGATGTCCGCCTCTCCAATGAACAGGGTCGCGGCGTAGCCATCCTCCGACACCCGGATCAGTGCGTTGGAGTGGGGGAATTTCGACCGGTAGATCGGGTACCCTGCGCCGCTCACGAAGCCGCCGCACCCGATACCGATTCCCTTGCCTCGGGGCAGGCGGCCCCGCTTCTCGTCTCCCACCGGCTTCGCTCGCGAACCGTATGAAGGCAGGCCTCCAACTCGCAGGAGCCGATATCCAGCTCGTTCACCGTCCGGGAATCGGGCTCCATGGCGTTCTTCAGGCGCAGCTCGATGGGGTCCATCCCCAGGTCTTCCGCCAGCATGTCCAGGACCCCTTCGAAGGCGAACCGGGGGTGGGGGCAGCCATGGCCCCGCATGGCCCCACAGGCGGGCAAGTTGGTGTAGACCCGGAACCCGTCGTAACGGAAGGTCGGGATCTTGTAGAGCGTGGGAACCATGGCACCGGCGTAGTAGACCGCTACGATGCCGAAGGACGAGTAGGCGCCTCCTTCCAGGACCGCTTCCTCGTGCACGGCGGTGATGGTGCCGTCCCGCTTGGCCCCGATCTTCATCTTGATGAACTGCTTGTGGCGTCCCCTTCCGTGCCGGATCATCTCCTCGCGGGTGTAGCGCATCTTCACCGGCTTGCCCGTCTTCCTGGACAGGAGGGTTGCGCAGATCTCCAGAGGATTCACCTCGGCCTTCCCTCCGAACCCGCCCCCGCAGTGCTTCATCACCACCCGGACGTTCCCTTCCGGGATCTCCAGGAGGCGGGACATCTGGTGCTGGACGTAGTGGACCACCTGCGTAGCGGTCCAGAGCGTCAGCCGGTTTCCCGGCTCCCACCTCGCCACCGCGCAGTGGGGCTCCATGGGCTGCTGGTAGGTGCGGTTCCCGGTGAAGGTGTGCTCCCGAATCACGTCCGCGTCGGCGAACCCCTTCTCCACGTCCCCGAAGTCCCACTCCACCCGGGCATTGATGTTGTTCTTGAAGCGAGGCTGGTCGTGGATCTGCGCAGCGCCCTCCTCCATGGCTTTGAAGGGATCGAAGACCGCGGGCAGGACCTCGTACTCCACGTCGATGAGCTCCAGGGCCCGGAGGGCGGTCTCTTCGTCCACCGCCGCCACCGCCGCCACCTCGTCCCCCACGTACCGGACCTTGTCCTTGGCCAGCACCTGCTCGTCGTAACGGGCCGGACTCACCCCATAGAAGGTGTCGGGAACGTCCGCTGCGGTGAGCACCGCCTTCACCCCCTCCAGAGCCTCTGCCCGAGAGGTGTCCACGCTCAGGATCCGGGCGTGGGCGTGGGGGCTGGTGAGGATCTTCCCATACAGCATTCCGGGGAGGGTGATGTCGTCAGTGAACACGGCCCGGCCCGAGACCAGATCCGGAGCGTCGATGCGGGGGGTGCTCCTGCCCACCACGGCCCGCTCCGTGCCGCTCCCGGGTGCCGCTCCCGCGCCACTCATTTCCGGGAGTTCCGGTGGCCGGTCCCAGTCCACCACCGCCTCCAGGATCTTCTGGTAGCCCGTGCACCGGCAGAGGTTGCCCGCCATGGCCCGGGCGGCCTCCTCCCTGGAGGGGTGAGGGTTCTTGTCGATGAGGGCCTTTGCGCTCATCACGGCACCAGGGGTGCAGAACCCGCATTGGATGGCCCCGTGGGCCACGAAAGAACGCTGAATGGGGTGATCCACCAGCCCTTCGATGGTCTCCACGCTCCGGCCCGCGACCTCGGCGGCGAGCACAAGACAGGCATTGACCGTCTCGCCGTCCAGGATAACCGTGCACGCCCCGCAGTCGCCGCTCCCGCACCCCTCTTTCGTGCCGGTGAGCCTGAGCTCGGTCCTGAGCACGTCCAAAAGGGTCTGGTGGGGCGAAACGGCCACTTCCACTTGGTCCCCATTGACCCGAAAGCTGAGCAGGCTCTTCATCGGGTCCCTCCCTCTTCTCCCATGGCTCGTCCCCGTGCCCGTCGGAGGGCCCGGACACACAACGCCGCGGCAAGCTCCCGGCGGTGTTCCGCGGAGCCCCTCACATCGGAGATGGGCGCCGCCGCGGCCCGGGCGGCCAGAGCTACCTCGGGGAAGTCCTCCTCTTCCAGGCGGCTTCCCACGAGAGCGGCTTCGGCCTCGGTCACCAGGAGAGGCGTCGGGGAAACCGCTCCCAGGGCGACGCGCGCCCCGGTGCACCTCCCGTCCTGAACGTGGACCCAGGCCGCCACGCTGGCCACCGTGATGAAGTTCGCCGCCCGCTGGCCGAAGGCTTCGTATGCCGCCCCCTCGCCCGGGCTCCGCATGGGAACCAGGACCTCCGCGAGAATCTCCCCCAGGCCGAGCACGGTCTTCCGGTGGTGGCTGAAGAATTCCGCCAGGGGGAGCTCCCTGGCTCCATCCGCCGCCGCCAAGACGACTCGGGCGTTCAGAGCCAGGAGGATGGGGGGAAGGTCGCCACAGGAGGAGGCCGTGCACAGGTTGCCTCCCAGGGTGGCCCGGTGCCGAACTTGCGGCGTGCCGAAGATCCCGATGGCGTCGAGAAGCTCGGGGCGGTGCAGGCGAACGGTCTCCGACGCCTCCAGGCGGGCCGGAGTCGAGAGGGCCCCGATCCTCAAGACGCCGTCCCGGATCGTCACCTTGGTCAGCTCGGGGAGGCCTCCCAGAGCCACGAGGTGATCCGGACGCCTTGATCCCCGGTGGAGATCCACCAGGACGTCCGTCCCTCCCGCCAAGGGGATGGCCCCGGGGCCCAGCTCCCTCAGGAGGTCGCAAGCCTCCGAGAGGGACGATGGCCGATGATACTGAAACGATGGATGCACGATGCTCTCACCGGGGAAGCAGGAGTCTCAGGGACCCGAAGTCAGACCCCATGCTTGCGAACGGACGCCATCTCGGCAAGGGCCGCAGGCACTTTTGTGCCGGCGGCCCTGACTCCCCACAGAGTCATCTCTCCCTTGCCCGGTTTCCCATGGCCGGGCCCGACGCCGATCGACGCCCGCCCCCTCCGCCCTTCGGCGTCAGCCCCCTCCGCCCTTCAGCGTCAGCCCGCTCCTCCCTTCGGCGTCAGCCCGCGCCTCCGCCCGGTGCAAGCCCCCACCTCCCGCCGTAGCGACGGAGGAATCGCCCCACCCCCCACCAGATGAGGCCCGTGCCCAGAGCTGCCGCGTAGCCATCCACGGCATAATGCCAGGCCAGGTGGATGGAGCCCACGAAGATGGCCAGGGCGAAGAGGAGGAAGCCCCAGCCGGCCAGTCGGTGAACGGAGAAGCCCAGGAACACGAAGAGCACGCTGATGGCCACATGCACGGAGGGCATCGCCGAAATTCCGGAAGCGGCCGAAGTCGCGCTCCCTTGAAACACGGACCATAGAGTGTCCTGAATACTCAGGACGAACAGGAGATTCGTCTCCCCCACCTTCCGGAGGTAATCGAGTAGAGGGAGATACGGATCCGGGGAGCCCACGATCTGGCCATAGTAGACCGGCCCCACGGAGGAGAAGGCGGTGGCTGCCACCGTGCCGATCAGGATGTAGACCAGGAGGTAGGAGAGGAGGAACCTGGCCCTCAAGAACCGCCGCGCACTCACCGCCATCCAGAGGAGCACCGCGAAGTTGAGGGCGAACCACCCGACGTAGAGCCCATCGATGACGAGTGTCGCGGACGGGAACCCGATGATGGCCTGGAGGATCTCCCATGGATGATGCCCGCCGTGGAGGACGTGGTCGAGGGCCATGAACCGCTCGTCCCACGCGAAGGGGACGAGCTGAGGGATGACGGTCTTCCAGGCTCGGAAGTGCCCCAGGAAGACGGGAATGACGAGGTAGACGATCAACAGGCCGCCGAGGGCGCGGATGGTCAAGTACCGAGAGCCGAAATCACGGGCGATGGCCCCGGGGTGGAAGCCGGGCTCGCGCCCCGGCCTCAGGATGTACGCGAGGAGATAGAAGAGAAGGGCGATGGGGAGAAGATCGTGGAGGAGCACGCTCGTGAGCTCACCGAAGTATTCCCTCCATCCGTAGGTTTCCCCCGGATCCAGCCCCAGGACGAACTGTGCCGGATACCATGCACCGATGTAGGTTCCCGCCAAGGCCAGGAAGGGTAGGTGCTCTCGGACCAGGGCTCGGAGAGGGGTGGTGATCCCGCCTTGGGTCCACACGGGCCCCCGCCCTCTGTTCGAGAAGCCCGGGGGTCGCGTGTGGGTGACAAGCGGAGTCGTGGTGGTTGGGGCGGAAGGATGATCCATCAAAGCCAGAGGCGCTCCTCAGCCCAGGAAGGACAGGAGGGCTTCATTGAATGAATCCGGGGCTTCCAGGTTCGAAAGATGCCCGGCGCGGGGGATCACGGTGAGTCGGCCGTTGGGAACGCCATCCGCGATCTTCCGGGCCTCTTCCACCGGGGTGAGCGTGTCCTCCTCTCCGACGATGGCCAGGACCGGTACCTGGATCTGGCTGAGGAGAGGAATCGAATCGGGCCGGCACTTCATGGCCCCCAGGGCCCGGGCGACACCCTCTGGATCGGCCTGGCTCATGATGCTTCGAACCTTCTCCACGACCTCCGGTCGCTCCCGCCGGGTGGTCTCGCCCAACAGGGCGGGGAGGAGGGCCTCCTGCATCCAGCCCAGGCCTTCCCGGCGGGCCCGGGTGGCCTGCTCGCAGCGCCTGGCCTGGGCTTCCTCGTCGTCTGCTCCAGCCCGGGTGTCGGCCAGGACGAGTCCGGTGATCCGGTGCGGGACGTGAGCATGGAGGCGGAGGGCGACGTAGCCTCCCATGGAGAGACCCACGAGCACCGCCTCCTGAATGGCGGCGTCGTCCATGGCCTGGAGGACGGCCTGGGCGAAACGATCCAGGTCGGACGCGCTCCGGGCACGTCCGCCGAAACCGGGGAAGTGGGGAGCCAGCGCCCTCCGTTGTCCAAGGCTCCGGAGCTGTGGCTCCCACATGGTGGCGTTCAGGGGAAACGCATGAAGGAAGACTACGGGGGTCGTCTCGTCCATCGGCCTGCCCTTTCAAGAAGGAAGGGTTCTGGCCACGGCGTGTCGCGTGCCCGGATTCCGCCTACTTCAGTCCCAGCCTTCGCGCCAGGTGATGGAGGTTGCTCCGATGAAGGCCCAGGGACCGAGCTGCAGCGGCCCAGTTGCCATTATTCTCCTCCAGAGCCTGGAAAATCAACTCCCTCTTGAAGGATTCGACGGCTGCCCGAAGGCTCAGGTGGGGTAGCGGAGCGTCCCTTCCCGCCCCTCCGCCCCCCCCGCGAGAGAGCCCTTGGACGCCGGTTCTTCCGTCGGAGGCCCCCTCTGCCGCGACGCCCCAGCCCCCTACGCCACTCCCCATGTCCGCCCGGGTCCCTCCGGCGCCGGTCTCGGCCTCCAGCCTCCCTCCTGCGCCGGCCTCGGCGCCCAGCCGCCCGGCGGCGCCCGTCCCGGCGCCATCGAAGAACTCCATGCCGAAGTGCCGGGGGCCGAGAACGACAGGCTGGCCGGGTGTCACCCTCGCTGCCGCCTTGAGGGCGGCCCGAGAGAGCACGTTCTCCAGCTCGCGAACGTTCCCGGGCCACGGGTACCGCTGGAGAGCGTCCAGGGCCTCGGGATCCAGTCGAACCGGCCCTGCCCCCAGACGCCGGCGGATCAGGTCGCAGAAGTACCCCGCCAGAAGAGGAATGTCGTTCATCCGTTCCCGCAGTGGCGGGACCCGCAGAGGGTACACGTCGAGGCGGTGGTAGAGGTCGGCCCGAAACTCCCCGGCCCGCACCGCCCGCTCCAGGTCACGGTTGGTCGCTGCCAGTACGCGCACGTCCACACGGATCGGTGTCTCGGTCCCGACGCGTTGAATCTCTCCCTCCTGGAGCGCCCGGAGGAGCTTCGGCTGAACGGAGAGAGGTAGCTCGCCGATCTCGTCCAGAAGGAGCGTTCCCCCGTCGGCCACCTCGAACTTGCCGGGACGGTCCGACGTCGCCCCGGTGAACGAACCTCGCACGTGGCCGAAGAGCTCGCTGTCCGCCAGCGTCTCGGGCAGGGCCGCGCAGTTCACATGGATCAAGGCCTCCTCCCGTCGGGGGGAAGCGTCGTGGACAGCCCGGGCCACCAGCTCCTTACCCGTGCCGGTCTCCCCCGTGATCAGAACCGTGAAGTCGGACCTGGCCACCAGCTCGGCTTCCCGCCGCAGGCGCACCATCACCGGACTGGTGCCCACGATCTGGGTCCCCTCCCTCATTCGGGCGTCGCGCATGAGGTCCCGGGCGATCATTCCCTGTCGAGCAGCGCTCTTCTCCAGGGCCTCGAGGAGCTCTGCCGTCCGCATCTCGGCTGCCGCCAGGGCGCCCACGGCGGAGAGGAAGTCCTGGTCGATCCCTTCGAAGGCGTCCGGATCCAGGGCGTCCGCCGTAAGGGCGCCGATGAGCTCTCCCTCCACGCGCAGGGGACAGCCGAGGCAGGCATGGATGGGCTGGAACTCCCCGCCGGCTTCGGCCAGGAGGCCGTCGAAGGGGTCCGGCAACTCGGTGTCGGCCGGAAACCGGACGGGCTCGGAAGATCGGCTGATGATCTCGAGCCGGGGGTGCTCCTTGAGGAGGAAGCGCCGCCCCAGCGCGTCTTCGGAAAGGCCCCGGGCCTCCACCGGGACCAGGGCGTCTCCGTCGATACGGAGCAGGGCCGAAGCGTCGTACGGGATGACCCGCCCCAGGGCCTCCAGGAGCCGGCCGTAGCGGTCTCCTGTGGTCAGAGCTGCGGTGAGGTCCAGGGCCACCGACAATAGCGTCTGCAGAGAATCCATGTTGTAAATCATGCAACGTTGTTGTGATACGTACAACCACATCGTCGTTGTCGCAATGATAACTAATGCTATAACTTATTGATATACAACACGTTATGATCTGGCACACCGGGTGCATGAGTACGCCTTCACCGGCGACCCCTTGAATCCACGCCGGTCTTTGACCCATGGAGGCTGACGATGCTGACCGTTCGATCGACGCTTGGTGAGCTGGTGGCCGCGCACCCCGAAGCCGCGGAGGTGCTGCACCATCATCAACTGGATTTCTGTTGTGGAGGACACCGCTCGATTCAGGAGGCGTGCGACGCGGCGGGCATCCAGGCCGGGGCGCTTCTGGAGGAGGTGGGAAGAGCCGCACCTCCATCGGGCCCGATCCCAAACTGGGTGGATGCGCCCCTGGGGGATCTGATTGGCCACATCCTCGAGCGGTACCACGAGCCGTTGCGTCGGGAGCTGCCGAGGCTCGTGGATCTGGCGGAAAAAGTGGAGACGGCCCACGCCGACAAGCCGGACTGTCCTCGAGGTCTTGCCGCCATGCTACGGGAGGTGACGGCCTCGGTGGAGAGCCACCTGGCCAAGGAGGAGAGGATCCTCTTTCCCGCGATCCGAGCGGGGCGGGGGCCTCTGGCCGGGATGCCGATCCGCGCCATGATGCTGGAGCACGAAGACCACGGCAAGAACCTGCGCCGGATCCGGGAGATCACCGGAGACTTCTCCCTTCCGCCTCACGCCTGCGCAAGCTGGGCCGAGCTCTACCGGGCGCTCCAACGGCTCGAGAAGGACCTCATGGAACACATCCACCTGGAGAACAACGTTCTCTTTCCCCGGGCGGCTGTGGCGTGATGGAGAGCCGCCGCCCATGGGGGCCGGCTCCCACCAACGCCTCTCACCTCATGACCGGCGCGGTCCCCAGCCCGGGGCGCCGGCAGCCGGAGAAAGCATAGACTGATGAATCGGATCAGGAGACTCTGGATCACGCTGGGCCTGGTGCTGGCAGGGAGTTTCTTCATTCTCGGGTGGTTTGGCAGAGAGGTCTACCGGCAGGCTCCCCCGATCCCCGACCGGGTGGTGACGGAAGATGGGACGCTCCTCATGACCCGCGCCGATATCCTCCATGGGCAGCGGGTGTGGCAGAGCATTGGCGGGCAGGAGATGGGATCCATTTGGGGTCACGGAGCCTACCAAGCACCGGACTGGTCCGCCGACTGGCTGCACCGGGAGGCCGTGGCCCTCCTGGAAGGTTACGCCGCTGCCCAGGATCCGGTGGAGAGGGCCGAGGCCGTTCCCGCGGGAACGCGGAGGATCGATGAGATTCCTGCGGAGCGGCTGGCCGCCCTGCGCGAGCGGGTCCGCCTGGAGATGCGGAGCAACACCTATGACTCCGAGACCGGGACTCTGACCGTGTCGCCCGCCCGCGCTTCGGCCATGGCAGCCGTGGCGGACCACTACCAGGCCCTCTTCTCCGACGATCCTTCCCTCGCGGGCCTGCGGGAGGACTACGCTCTCCGGACGGACGCAGTCCCGGATCCGGCCGCCCGGACAGCGCTCACGGACTTCTTCTTCTGGACCTCGTGGGCCTGCGCCGCCCAGCGCCCTGGTCAGGATATCACCTACTCCAACAACTGGCCCCACGAGCCCCTGGTGGGGAACCAGCCCACGGCCGCCAACCTGCTGTGGTCCATCGTGAGTGTGGTCTTTCTCATCGCGGGAGTCGGGCTCCTGGTCTGGTACAAGGCCTTCCGGGGTGAGGCGGAGGAGCCGGTAGACGTACCGGTCTCTGATCCCCTGGACCAGATCGCCCTCACCCCTTCCATGAGAGCGGTGTGGAAATATGCCGCGGTGGTCGTGGCGCTCTTCGTCCTGCAGGTCCTGCTTGGGGCGCTTACCGCCCACTACACGGTGGAGGGCGACTCCTTCTTCGGCATTCCCCTGGCCCAGTGGATCCCCTACACGGTGAGTCGCACGTGGCACGTCCAGCTCGCTGTCTTCTGGATCGCCACCGCGTTTCTGGCCGCCGGTCTCTTCCTGGCGCCGGCGGTGGGAGGCCGTGAGCCCCGCTTTCAGCGGTTTGGGGTCAACCTCCTCTTCGGAGCCCTGGTGGTGGTGGTCCTGGGTTCGCTGGCGGGAGAATGGCTTTCGGTGCAGGGACGCCTGGGACTTGGAGCCAGCTTCTGGTTCGGCCACCAGGGCTATGAGTACGTGGACCTGGGGCGGGTCTGGCAGGTGGCTCTCTTCGCGGGTTTGGGGATCTGGCTCGCCCTGATGCTGAGGGCACTCTGGCCGGCTCTCCGGAACCGGAGCAGTGGTCGGCATCTGGTGCTCCTCTTCGCCGGATCTTCTGCCGCCATCGGCCTCTTCTACGGCGCGGGGCTCTTCTACGGGGCCACGACCCACCTCTCCGTCATGGAGTACTGGCGGTGGTGGGTGGTGCACCTCTGGGTCGAGGGCTTCATGGAGGTCTTCGCAACGGCGGCCATGGCATTCATCTTCACCCGCCTGGGTCTGGTCCGGGCCTCCAGCGCCACAGTGGCGGTGCTCTTCTCGACCTCCATCTTCCTGGTCGGCGGCATCCCCGGCACCTTCCACCACCTTTACTTCAGCGGCACGCCGGTCTCCATCATGGCCGTAGGCGCGACGTTCAGTGCTCTCGAGGTGGTGCCCCTGGCCCTGATCGGCTTCGAGGCATGGGAGACGTACCGGCGTACCTCGCAGGCGCCCTGGATGGCCACCTACAAGTGGCCCATCCGGTTCTTCCTGGGGGTGGCGTTCTGGAACCTGGTGGGGGCGGGACTCTTCGGCTTCATGATCAACCCACCCATCGCCCTCTACTACATGCAGGGGCTCAACACCACGCCGGTGCACGGCCACACGGCTCTCTTCGGGGTGTATGGGCTCCTGGCCCTGGGGCTGACCCTTCTCGTTCTTCGCAGGCTCCGGCCCGAAGGAGTGTGGAAGGACCGTCCCCTCCAGATCGCGTTCTGGGGCATGAATGGTGGCCTCGCTCTGATGGTCCTCCTGAGCCTCCTGCCCATCGGACTGCTCCAGGCCGTGGCCAGCATGAACGAAGGCCTCTGGTTCGCCCGCAGCGCGGACTTCCTCCAGCAGCCGTTCATCGAGACGCTCCGGTGGATGCGCATGGTGGGCGACGTCGTGTTCCTGATGGGGGTAGGCTCGCTGGCCCGCTTCGTGATCGGCCTCTGGACCGGATGGTCCTTCCAGAACGAGACCCTGTCTGAACCCTCCCCGGTCCGGCCGAGGAGGAGAAGCCGGGAGCGGAAGAAGGTCCTGGTGGCCTCGTAGAACTCAATCCTCGAGCTCGTCCGGAGATGAGGGCGGGATCAGGCCGTCGCCCGTTCGCCTTGCCACCGAGGGCCGCCGGGACCCATTGTGGTCACGGCTGAAAGCCCAAGGAAGTCGGGAGCCCGAACGGATCGGTCGGCCTGATCCCGGGAGGCTTGGCGCCAGGCTCGTTGCGGAGGAGCTTTGGCGCCAGGCTCGTTGCGGAGGAGGCTTCGTGCCCGACCCGTTGCGGCCAGACCCGAAGGGGAGAGAGTCATGCGAATCCACTACCTCGAGATCGTGACAAAGAGTATGGACGCGGTGTGCTCCGCGTACGCCGCGGCGCACGGGGTGCAGTTCGGCGAGCCCGATGCAGGGCTCGGAGGCGCAAGGACAACGGCGCTGCCCGGGGGCGGGTTGGTGGGGGTTCGGGCCCCCTTGGACGACACGGAGGAGGCTGTGGTGCGGCCCTATTGGCTGGTGGACGACATTCAGGGGGCGGTCGCCGAGGTAGTGCAGGCTGGAGCCGAGGTGGCCCATCCGCCCCTGGAGATCCCCGGCCACGGCACGTTCGCCATCTACATTCAGGGTGGTATCCACCACGGGCTATGGCAGCTTTAGGGGGGTGCAGTACCGAGAACTGAGCGATCAGGCTCCCGAGGGACCCACCGTTGCTCACTCGACGAATGACGGTGGGCCCGTGCGCTGAGACGGGGAACGGACCCGGTGGGGAGTACGGCATCGACCCAAGGTCGGTTTGGAGGATTGCCCGACCCGTAGAGGGAGTGGGATGAAGATACAATCACTGAAACTCGTTTGCTTTTCACCTACGGGGACCGCCAGAGCGGTGACTCTCGCCATCGCCCGCGGGATCGATCAGGGTGCTGGGGAACTCATGGACATCACCAGCCCCGAAGCGAGGGCAAAGGAGTTGCAGACGGCGAACAACGAGCTGCTTGTGATTGCCGTGCCGGTCTACATGGGGAGGGTACCCGCACTGCTGACCGGGTGGCTGGATTCGATGGAAGCTCGGAACACACCTGCCGTGTGTGTTGTGGTCTACGGCAATCGAGCGTATGACGATGCGCTCCTCGAGCTCAGAGATATTGCGACAGAACGCGGATGCATACCCATTGCCGGGGCCGCATATATTGGGGAGCATTCCTTCTCCAGTGCCGGAACGCCAACGGCGCAAGGCCGCCCCGATGCGAGCGATCTGAGCCACGCGGAGGAGTTCGGGCGGCGAATATCCGAGAAGCTTCTTTCCATCCCATCCCTCGATCACATCCCGGATCTGGATGTGCCTGGGGACTACCCCTACCGTGCAGCCACGGCGCTCTGGAGTGTCGATTTCATCGAGATTGGTGATGAGTGCACGCAATGCGGCATTTGCGCAGAGGGTTGTCCCGTCGGTGCCATCGATCCCGAGAATAGCCGTCGGATTGACATTGAGAAGTGCATTACCTGCTGCGCCTGTATCAAGAACTGTCCGGAAGAAGCCAGGACGATGAAGGACGGTCCGGTCAGAGACGCCGCACTACGACTGAATCGACTCCACGGGGAACGGAAGGAACCTGTCTTCTTTCTATGACCGGTGAAGGGATCCTGCTCGTCCCTGGGAGACGACATTGGAGGAATTCGAGGCGCTCCGGCCATGACGAGACTGCGGAACACGCCGAGCGTGTGGAGTGGAGTCCCATGATTCGCCTGGTTCTATTGTTGATTCTTGTCACGTTTTCGGCGACCCGGGCCCAATCGATCGCTCCGGAGACCTTCGAGGCGTTGGGGCCATTCCTCGACAGCCTCATGCTGGCTGCGGACGTGCCGGGGATCTCGTTCGCGTTGTTCGACGACTCCGGCGTCCTGTACGAGCACGTCGGCGGGACGAAGAGCCGCTCGGGGGGCGGGCCCGTCGATGGCAACACCACGTTCGAGGCGGCATCCATCAGCAAACCCGTATTCGCCTATCTGGTCCTTTCCCTGGTGAAGGATGGGCGCCTGAGTCTGGACGCCCCTTTGGGGGAGCTGGTGGACGGGCTTCCGGAGGTGGCCTATGACCCACGCTCCCAACGTCTCACGCCGCGCCTACTCCTGAGCCATCAAGGCGGCCTCCCCAATTGGCGGAGCCGGATGAACTTCGGGGCGAGGAGCTACTCGGAGATGTTCCCGGTCGGTGACACGTTGAGGTTCCTGGCGGACCCCGGCAGTGAGTATCGATACTCCGGGGAGGGCTACGTCCTGCTCCAGCGTGTTGTCGAGGAGTATGTGGGAACCAGCCTGCCGGACCTGGCACGGCGAAGAGTCTTCGAGCCCCTGGGAATGACGAGGACGAGCTTCCTGTTCGACGAAGAGACCCGCCAAAACACCTCCGATGGCCATGACCGCGAGGGCAAGGCGGACAAGTGGGAGATCACGCTCCCTCTTGCGAGCTCGACCCTCCACACGACGGCGGCGGACCTCGCGAGGTTCGGCTCTCACCTGGCCTCCGAGATCCGGCACGACGGACCCTTTGCACAGCTCGCGGTCCCAGTGGTTACGGTCAGGAAGGGCACCGAGGGGATTCTGTCCTGGGGCTTGGGATTGGGAATCGTCACCAATGGAGAACGTCGTTATGTGTACCACGGCGGCAACAACGTGATCTTCATCGGAGACTTGATGTACGGCGTGGCAGAGAACCTCGGGTATGTGCTCTTGACCAATAGCTCGAACGGAGAGCGCATGATCGAGTCCGTAGAGCAGCGGGTCTTCGGGCGGGTGGTTCGTCACTGACCGGGCTTGATTTACCGCGTAACAACGATCCAACTCCCCTCGTCCCGCCCGGGTCCCGTAGATGATCGGACGAGGCGGCGTGGCCGGCGGCGGAGGGAGGATTCGGGTTGGACTCCTCGCAGTCCAGTCGCGCGCCTTGAAGGCAGGCTTCTTGGCATACATAGTGCTGCCATGTATAATGCTGCTATGTATGATGAAGATCCGAGTTCGTTGACGCCGTGCGACACGTGGGTAGATGGAGATCAACAAGGACCTGATCGCAGCTTCTTCCACCCCAATCGTCCTGGCGATCCTGGCCGAGGAGGAGAGCTACGGCTACGCCATTCTGAAGAGGGTTCGGGAGCTCTCGGGGGGGCGCATGGAGTGGACGGACGGGATGCTCTACCCCGTCCTGCACCGGCTCGAGCGGCTCGGGTCACATCGAGGCGCGGTGGGTTGTCGCCGAGAGCGGCCGACGTCGCAAGTACTACCGATCACGGCCCGGGGCCGGGACTCAGCTCGTCGAGGAACGCAGGCAGTGGCAGGCCGTGGACGACTACGCTGAGAGGGCATCTGGCGGGCGCTCTCCCTTCGGGTCCCGGCCGGCCATCCAGCACCCGCTCCGCCACGGACCCGGAGCACCTGCGCGGATCCTCCGTCGTCCGATCCTGGCCAGCCACCGGGCGTCACCCGCCCCACAGCCGCAGGGAGCCTGAGCGATGCCCACCCCTGGAGACACACGATCGCTCGAGGAGCAGATCGACCAATGGCGGAGCTACCTCCTGCGCCGGCAGGCGATCCATTCCGTCGACGTCGCGGAGCTGGAGGACCACCTGCGGGAGCAGATCGCGGCGCTGGGCGACGCAGGGCTCGCCGCCGATGAGGCGTTCCTGGTTGCGGTCAAGCGCATTGGCGACCTCGACGCCCTTTCGCGGGAGTTCGCCCGCGAGCACTCGGACCGTCTCTGGAAGCAGCTCGTGGTGCCCCCCTCCGACACGGCGAGGAGCCCGAGACCGCGGCGGGAACGGACGCCATCGTCGCCTTCTGCCTCGCGCGTGGCAGCGGCCATCGCCATCAAGGTTCCGGCGCTCTTCGGAATCGCAGATGGACCCGGACGAGGGCTTCTACTGCCCGCAACCTGAGCTTTTTCGTCTTGCCCTTCCTGACCGGCTATTTCGTCTGGAAGCGGCGGCTCGACTCCGGACATCGTAGCCCTGGCTGGCGGCGCCTTCGTCGCGGCGGGTGTGTTCGCCAACGTCTATCCGTTCGCTCCGGGCAGCGTCGAGAGCTACGGCTACACCGAGGCGCTCACGGCCCTGCACCTGCCCATCGCGCTCTGGCTGGCGGTGGGGATCGCCTACGCCGGCGGCCGATGGAGCCAGGTCGAAGGCCGCATGGACTTCATTCGATTCTCGGGCGAGCTCTTCATCTACTACGTCCTGATCGCCCTCGGCGGCGGCGTCCTCACGGCGTTCATGGCGATGATGTTCCAGGCCATCGGGATCGATATCGAGATCTTCTTCCAGTCCTGGCTCCTGCCGTGCGGAGCTGCCGGGGCCGTCCTGGTGGCTTCCTGGCTGGTGGAGGCCAAGCAGAGCGTGATCGAGAACATGGCGCCCGTGCTGACGCGCCTCTTCACTCCCCTGTTCGCCGCCGTTCTGGTCACGTTTCTGGTGACCGTTGCTCTGGACCGGGCGCGGAATCGACATCGACCGGAACGTGCTCATCGCCTTCGACCTGCTCCTGGTGGTGGTCCTCGGCCTTCTGCTCTACTCGGTCTCGGCCCGGGACCCCCGGTCACCTCCGGGCGTCTTCGATGTGCTGCAGGTCGTGCTGGTGGTGAGTGCGCTCCTGGCCGACGCGGTCGCGCTATGGGCCATCGCCGCGCGCATCACCGAGTTCGGCTTCACCCCGAACCGCGTGGCTGCCCTGGGCGAGAACGTGATCCTCCTGGTCAATCTGGCGTGGTCCACCGTGCTCTACGTCCGCTTCCTGGCGAAACGCGGAGCGTTCGCGGACCTCGAGCGATGGCAGACGAATTACCTTCCGGTCTACGCCGCATGGGCGGCGATCGTCGTGATCGTCTTTCCGCCCGTGTTCGGGTACATGTGACGAGGCGTCCCGAGCGGACAGCTCTATGGGTCTGCCCCAGGCCAGGAGCGTCGGCGGGTGCGCTGATTCACGCCCCTGCCCTGGCCGCCAGGCACCCGAGAGCGGTGGCACCCGCTCCGATCACGCCGAATGCCAACCCAACTTCCCAGGCCTCGGCGCCCGTGTCCCATTCCAGGGAGGACTCGATCCACTTCTCCATCAGTACGCCCAGGACCGCGCCGAAGGCCCCCACACCAACAGCCAGACGCACCGGATGCTCCTCACAGAGCCGACCAAGGCTCGGCGTCTTTGGTCTCGAGGTTTGGACCGGAAATGAGTGGGGCGGGAGGACAAGAGGAGCTCCTACGCCCAGCGCCTCGGGTACGGTTCCTGGCACGCCTGATTCACTCGGTGCAAGAAGAGTCTCTGGCGCGGCCAGGCGGATGCCGGACACGATGTCTCTCCAGGGCGAGTGCGCGGGGCCGGGTGGTACCACTGTGCGCACCGGTGTTTCGACGAAGGCCAGCTCTTCGACACGGACGTAGTCGCGGCGGGAGCCGGTCGTCTGCGAGGAGACGGCGACCGGTTGAAGAGAGATCGACAGAAGAACGACCGCAGCACCCCAGGGGAAGACACGCATCGCTTGTCCTTGGTGAGCCAGCCCACTTCCGCTACCCTACCCATCGCGATGTCATCTTCAGAAGCTCGGGGGCACCTGTCAACGGGTGAAGCGGTCAGGTGCCCGTTTCGTACTCATCCACGGTCTATGGCTCGACGTACACATCGCGGAAGGGAGGGCTCATGGGGTGGATGAATGAGACTTTGGGGTGGTGGCAGATGCGAATGCTGTGGGTTCTCGGCTCTGCACTGGTCTCACTGCAACCCGTTGCCGCACAGGACCCGGGCGCACCTGCCTCGTCGCCGGTTCGTCAGTCCCTGGCCCCGTCGCAGTCACCGGCCTCGTCGCCGGTTCGTCAGTCCCCGGCCCCGTCGACGGCTCGCCAGTCCATGGCTCCCGCGGCTCGGTACCCCGGCGATACCTGGATGCAGTACGCGGACGTGACCGAGGCGGGATTCTCCCCGGAGGGCCTCGCCCGGGCCAGACGCTTCTGGGAGAGGCGCGGGAGCGCCGCGTTTCTGGCTGTCTCTGGCGGCGCGGTGGTGGCTTCGTGGGGAGATGTGGACCGGCGCTTCATGATCCACTCCATGCGCAAGAGCCTTCTGAGTGCACTGTACGGGGTCTTTGGTGACGAAATCGATCTCGGCCTGACGCTGGCCGAGCTGGGGATCGACGAACTGTCGCCGCTGACCGAGGAGGAGAAGCAGGCGCGGGTGGTGGACCTCCTGGAGTCGCGGTCCGGGGTCTACCTTCCGGCGGCCGCCGAGGCGAGCGAGATGTCCACGAGCCGACCCGAGCGGGGGAGCCACCCTCCGGGTACCTACTGGTGGTACAACAACTGGGACTTCAATGTCGCCGGCACCGTATTCAGAAGCCTGACGGGTGAGGACATCTTCGAAGCCTTCGGAGAGACCATCGCTGGACCCATAGGAATGCAGGATTTCCGGGTAACGGACGGTTTCTACCACTACGAGGAGGGCAAGTCCATTCACCCGGCGTATGTCCTCCGGATGTCGACGCGCGACCTGGCGCGTTTCGGGCTCCTCTTCGCCCGCGGCGGGAAATGGAAAAGCCAGCAGGTCATCCCGCGAAGCTGGGTGGACGAGAGCACCGAAGCCCACAGCGAGATCGACCTGGGGAAGGAATACGGCACGGGCTACGGATACATGTGGTGGGTCGAAGACTCCGTGGGGTTTGCCGCTCGCGGGTACGGGGGACACGTCCTGGCCATCTACCCGGACCTCGACCTGGTCATGGTCGTTCGGGCCGATACCTACCACGACCACTTCGTGTCCAACCGGGCCATCGCCCGACTCTTCGAGCTGGTCATCGGAGCCGGCGGCGGCGAACGGTCCGAGGCGCCGCGGTTGATTCCTCTGCCGCCGAGTCCGAGGCACGTCGCGTCCACCGTGGCGCTGTCCCCGGAGCGACTGGCCCGCTACGCCGGGGAGGTGCGCACGGAGAGCGGGCGCGCCGTGAAGATCTCGTTGTCCGGCGGCGTGCTCACCATCGATTACGGGCTCGGGCTCTACCGCCTTTTTCCGGAGAGTGAGACGCGGTTCCGCATGGAGGACTCCGAAGATCCCGTCGTGTTCGACCTGGACTCGGACGGCCGAGTCAGCGGCGTCTGGACGGAGGAGCTGGCGTACCTGGAGGCGGCGGCCGCGGTGCAGCGCGGTGAGCCCCTCGTCGCCGTTTCCCGGGTGGAGCGGGCCGCCGAGAGGTTCCCCGAGTCGGCGAGGCTCCACTACAATCTCGCCCGGGCATTGGCCGGCACCGGGAGCGCCGACGAGGCGATGGACCAGCTCGGGACTGCCTTGGCCCTCGAGCCGGACTACCCGGCCGCCTCGAACCTCCTGCTCCGCCTGCGGCTGCGTCGGTACGGGTGGTTCGTTGGTGGTGCGGGGGTTCTCCTGATGGTTCTCGTCTGGGTGGGTGTTCGGCGGGTGCGCCGGAATGGTGCAGGGCCGGAGCGGGCGGAGAGTCTTCCTTCGGTATAGATTCCGCAAGAGATGTTCGAGGACGAGCCTGGGCTCCCAGCGCTCGCGAGTGCTGCCCTCCTATGCCGGCGGGCGCCAGCCCGGGCTCCGGGCACGGAGGTGTGACCATCGAGCTCTTCCTTTGGATTGTCGCGATTCTGGTGGTGGGGGCGATCATCGACCGGTTGCTCTTGCGGCTGGAGAGCGCCGGCTGGATCAACTACCGACGCCATGGCCTGAGCCGTGGTGGGGCGGGATACCACATGCTGGAGCTCCAGTCCATCTTCAACCCTGGCGCAGAGGAGCTGATCGAGGTGAAGTACGGCCAGGAGCAGGAGGTCGACGAGTCCGGCGCGCCTCCGGGCCCCCTCGCCGGGGATCCGGAAGGATAGATGGACGAGATCGTCGAGCCGATGGGGACCGGGGTGGAACAGGCGGGCACGGCCTCAGAAAGGAAGCATCGATAGAATGAGCCTCACAGGATGGGGGTGGGACGAGCAATGGGAGGGCCGGGTGGCGGAGCTGGAGGCCGACCTGCCCCGGGTCGCCCGGGTCACGGGGCAGGACCGGGGAAGCTGGTCCCTGCAAACCGAGCTTGGCGCCAGGCTCGGGAGAATTCCCTCTGCCTCGGGTCTCCATCCTCTCCCGGTTGCCGGAGACTGGGTTCTCGCGGAGCCGGGCCCGGAGCCGACGGATCCGCTCTCGATCCTCTTCGTCCTCCCCCGACGGTCCCAGATATCTCGAGGCACGCCCGGCACGGGCCAGGCCGAGCAGGTTCTGGCGGCCAACGTGGACAAGATCTGGATCGTCCACGGGCTGGACACGCCTCTCAATCTGCGACGTCTCGAACGCTACATCGCCGTGGTGTGGGACAGCGGCGCCACTCCGGAGATCATCCTGACGAAGACCGATCTGACCGAGGATCTGGATGCGGAAATCTCGCGCCTCCAGGGGGTCGCCATCGGGATTCCCATCCGAAGCGTGAGCTCAACGGATCCCGAAAGCGTCCAGGCTCTCCGGAACACGCTCGAGCCCGGCTCCACGATCTGCCTCCTGGGGCCCTCGGGAGTGGGGAAGTCGACGCTGGTGAACGCATTGGCGGGCCGGGAAGTGGCTCGCATCGGCGAGGTCCGCGAGAAGGACGGCAGAGGTCGGCACACGACGACCCGTCGTGAGCTGTTCCAGATCCCCGGTGGAGCGTGCCTCCTCGACACCCCCGGGATCCGAGAGTTGCGGGTCTGGACCCTGGGTGAGGGATTGAGTGGTGCATTCCCCGACATCGAGGAGCACGCCGAGGGGTGCCGTTTCCGGGACTGCCGGCACGAAACCGAGCCTGGGTGCGCCGTACTGGCCGCCGCCGAGGCCGGCGCCCTGGATCCAGCCCGATTGGCGAGCTTCAGGAAGCTCCAAGCCGAGGCCGAGTACGAGCGCCGCAAGTCCGATCCTCGGGCCAGAGCTGCAGCGCTGTCCGACCACAAGTCCGCTCTGAAGACCGTCAAGTACCATCACAAATACAAGGGTCCAGGGTGAGATAAGACTCCGCGGTGGGAGCCCGGAGGCAGCCAAATGCCTGGACACATCGTTGCCCCCGATGGTGGCGGGCTCTCCATGGAGACCGGCAATCTGCTCCTCGACGATTTCGTCCTTTCCCCGGCCCGAGGTCAGCTGGCCAAGGTTTGCTTCATTCCTACCGCAAGCGCCGGCTTCGCCGCCTACATCGCGAAGTTCTAAGGGGCCTTCCCCTGGGGCTACATTCCCACGGACCTGACCCTCTTCCACACGCCCGCGCTTCCGCGCAACCCCCTCACCTCGGAGGAGCTCCCGGGTTTCGTACTGGAGCAGGACGTCTTCTACGTCGGTGGAGGGAGCACGGCCGGCCTGATCTCCGTCTGGCGGGCCCATGGCCCGGATTCGCTCCTGAGGAAGGCCTGGAAGCGGGGAGCGGTGCTCAGCCTCTGCGCGGATGGAGGGGAGTTCCTCGGAAGCTTCCAGGTCGGGACGATTGCGGCTGGCTCCCTGCTTCACGCCGAGCTCGAGGCCGACGCGGAGGGGAAGCTGTACGTGATCACCCTGTCCCACGCCGACCCGAAGGGCTTGCAGTGGCTCTGGATCAAGACGCGACGAGACGGAGAGGTGCCGGACTCCGTCTTCATCCCCGGGTCGAGCTTCAGTGGAGTGGTTGATTCGGTGGAGACCCAGGCCTCGCTGGGCGCGCCGGGAGGCGGCGGATGGATGAGGGTTTCCCCCAGCGTCGGGGGGAGAACCTTCAACCGATCCCCAACGAGAAGCCGGCATTCTCCACGTTCGGGGTTGATGCCCAGGGCCCCTTCGACGAGGAGTCCGTGCTCCGGCACCGGATCGAGCCCGTCAGTTCATCCTTGGATCATAGGGCATACGAGAGAGTTGCCGGTACTCGGGTCCCTTCCGCTGAAGCACCCTGCTCCAGAGCAGATCGGGGGAGGTGGTGAACACGTCCTCTTCCCGCGCCGGGTCGATGATCCAGCTGTTGGCCTCCATCTCCGCCTCGAGCTGGCCCGGCCCCCATCCCGAATAGCCGGCATAGACTCGCGCCCTGAGGATGCTCGGCCGGATGTCCGCCGACACATTCCCAGTGAGAAAGCCCACGGACCCGAAGACCAGGAGATCCGCCAATCCAGGGTCCACGAACTCGGCGAGGAGCACGGGGCTCTGGGGCTGAACCGGGCCGCCCTGGAAGAGCAGCTCATTGGGCGGCACCAGGGCGCCCAGCGGTGGGAGGGATTCTTCGACGGTGACGTCCATGGCGCGGTTCAGAACCACCCCCAGCGCCCCGTCGGCGTTGTGCTCCCCCACCAGGACGACGGTGTGGCGGAAGTTCGGATCATAGAGGCCACCGCTCGAGATCAGCAGCTGGCCCCGTAGGCTCTCCATCGTCTTCCCTCTTCCAGCCTCTCGTTGCGGCCCTTCTCTCGGCCGTCCCCCGAATTCTCTTCTCGAACCTCGTTTGGGTACCCGCGTCGCCCTTCTCGAGACAGCGGAAGGTCCTCGACCCTGCCCGCTGGAGCGCCTCGGCTCCCCTTCGGAGTCCTCGGGTCTTCTCTTCGAGGTCTCCGTGCGTTACTTCTGAAACGTACACGACCCGGTTGTGCGCCGCCATCAAGGAGGTGGGGGGCAACCTTTCTCGGTCGGGACTCGTCGGAGAGCATGTCCGAGGTCCTCCGGCGGCGGTTCGAAGTGGTGATGGCATGAGGTCTTTGTATAAGCCCGGTTTCTTAGGGTTCGTTGCCCTTTTGCTGGTGGCGTCCTGTGAATCTCCGTCCGCTCCGCCGGAGTTCACCGTGGGCGGGGAAGTGGTCCTCTTCAACGAGTTGGGAGGCGCTCTCGAATCGGCCGAGGGGGTGTCGGTGGGTCTGTTGGGGCCCGGTGACGCTGAGCTGGCCGAAACCTCCACCGATCCGGCTGGCCGGTTCTCTCTGGATCTTCCCTATGAGGGAGAGTTCTCCCTCGTCTTCCGGAAAGAGGGCTTCGGCACGACCTACCACTTCGGCGTGGCACAGGACGCGGGCTCCATCGAAGCGGAGCTCTTCGCCCAGTCAACAGCTTCCGTGACGTCGGTGATGGCTGCGGCCGAGGAGTGTGGGACGGTTCCCTGTCTCCACTTGGTCCTGGACGTTGAGAACTTCCCGGCCGGAAATGGGCGACGGGTCCTGCGCATCTTCTTGAGCTCGGAGGCGGGGATCAGTCCCGAAGACTACGAGGTCACGGACCTCCTCTTCGTGACGGAGGATGACCCCGGCCTGCAGCTCGACGGGACCACCGCCCATGTGGAGTTGGACGGGGTATTCGGCATGATCGAGTCCTTTCCCTCGGGGAGCCTCGTTCACGTCCTGGTCCGTGGCGCGACGGAGAACCTGAACTCCGGCTACGTCGATCCCGATAGCGGCGTGGAGGTCTTCACCGATCTCTCCCCGGTCGGGGCTCAGGACAGCTTCATCATGCCTTGAGTCGGCGCAGGCCACGAGCACGAGTATCGCAAGGGAGTTGAGGGGTCTCCCTTGAGATTCCCGGCCTCAACATGCACCATCTCCGGGGCTTCCGACTCCGCTCCGAAACAGCCCCAACGGTCTCTCGGCGCAAGGTCGGCTTCCACCTCAGCCTCCCAGGCCGCCATGGAATGGTTCCAGGAGCTCTACGACGACTTCCGCCAGCGGACGGGCTTCGGCAGTCTGCCGCCGGAGCGTACGCGCCGTGACGTGGACTTCATCGTCGCCGAGTGTGGCCTGGCCCCCGGCGATCGGGTCCTGGACCTGTGCTCCGGCACGGGACGCCATTCTATCGAGCTGGAACGTCGGGGCATTCGGGCTACCGGCTTCGAGCTGAACCCGGAGTACGTGGGCCTGGCCCGTGCCCGTGCCAGGGACGCCGGAGTCACGCCGGGGTTCAGCGTTGCCGACGTCCGGAGCGCCGAGTTCGGAGCGGGGTTCAACGCGGCGATTGTGATGTGGAACAGCTTCGGGTACTTCACCGATCCCGAGAACCTCGCGCTGCTCCAGAGGGTGGGTCGCTCTCTCGAAACCGGAGGTCGCTTGGTTCTCGAACTCCTGAATCGGGATTTCATCCTCCGCACCTTCGAAGCCAGAGTGGAGCGGAAGATGGAGGGAGTGCGGATCCTGGAGGAGAGGGAGTTCGACGTGATCAGCAGCCGCGTCCGAAGTCTCATCACCCGGTACGAGGGAGGGGCCGTCGTCCAGCGGCGCACCGATTGGCGTCTCTATTCAGCGCATGAGCTCGTAGCCATGGCCTCCGGCGTCGGATTCGAGCTCAGGGCCGCCTACAATGACCTCGATCGCCGCCCGCTGACGTTGGAGACGAGGCTGATGCGGTTGGTCTTCGAGAAGAGACGCTTCTGATGCGAGTCGTCGTCGTCCGGAGCGTCGTGTGATGCGGTTGGTGCTTTGCGAGCTGATCCCGGTGGACCGGTAGACCGACTGCTCTCCTCGGACCCGGGCAGGAGTATCCTGACCTGTGGAGAGGCGCTTGAGCGCCTCCGACGTCTAGAACATATGGAAGGGCTGGGCCTCCCCAGCTTACCGTGGGTTAGCGTCTCTCGGTGAGCGGGGGGGCCGTGCACCCGGTACAAGGGAAGGGACCGGCCTCCTGACAGACCTCTGAGGGCATTCCATGCACGAATCCAGCACCACCACAAGCCTACTCCGCTCCACCGAGCGGCTGCGCCGGAGGGCCGCGTCATCGGCGATCGACGCTCTCCGCCTTCCCCGAGGCGGTCACGGGCTCGATGCTGGATGCGGCATCGGCAGCCACATCCCACTGCTGCTGGAGGCGACTGCGCCCGGTGGCGTGGTGACCGGCCTGGATCTATCTGGCGAGCACATCGCCGCTGCCGTCGAGGCCCTGGGCCGGTCCGGCGCATCGGACCGCGTTGTCATCCGTCAGGGCGACGCCGGAGACCTCCCCTTCGAGGACGACTCCTTCGACTGGGCCTGGAGCGTGGATTGCATCGGATTCATCCCGGGCGACCCGATCGAGATGGTGAGGGGCCTGGCCCGCGTCGTGAAACCGGGAGGCACGGTTGCTCTGCTCTTGTGGTCCTCCCAGCAGCTGCTTCCCGGTTACCCGTTCCTGGAAGCGCGACTGAATGGGACGGCCACGGGAGCTGCACCGGCCATCCCCGATTGGCCTCCTCATCGACATCCTCTCAGGGCCCTCGGCTGGCTTTCAGGGGCGGGGCTGGAGGAGATGAAGGCGCGCACCTTCGTGGTGGATTTCCATGGCCCGCTGGAAGAGAACGAGAAGGAGGCCCTGGCGGCCATTATCGAGATGCGCTGGGGTAATCCGGAGTCCGAGCTGTCGAACGCGGACTGGGAGCTCTTCAACCGTGCGACGAATCGTGGGAGCCCCGATTCCGTAGTGGATTCTCAGGACTACTTCGGGTTCTTCACCTATTCATTGTTCTGGGGGTGTGTGCCTCCACTGCCGGCCGGAGGCGGTGAGGAGGGGGGGGCATCCCAAGCGGAGAGTAGATGGAGCACTTGAAAGCAATCGTCCTTGTTCTGCTCATCCTCTCAATGCCGACTTTCGGCAGAGCGCAGGAGTCGGTCCCCCTGACGCCACCTGGTGTAAGTCCCAGGATCTGGGGTGCGCTCAGGATGCCCGCCGATCCAGGGCCTCACCCAGGTGTGATCTTGCTGCCCGGCTCCTCCGGCTGGCGGCCCGAGTACACAGGAGTCGCCGACCCGTACGCCCAGGCCGGGTTCGTCGTCCTGGCCCTGGACTACTACGCTGAAACGGGGGGCGCCCCAGTCGGGTCGGAGGAGAAACTCCAAAAATGGGAATCCTGGCGCCGAACCGTGCAGGAGGCGGGCGCATTCCTTCAAGGCTTGCCCTCGGTGGCGGGGCGGCGCCTGGCTCTCGTCGGCTACTCCAGAGGGGGCTTTCTCGCCGTTTCGGTGGCGGCTTCCATGCCATCGGTCGCCGCGGTGGTGGACTTCTATGGTGGTGGAGGTGGCGGCACCCTGACCCTGGAGGAGGAGGTGCAGGGCCTCCCTCCTCTTCTGATCATTCACGGAGAAAGAGACTCTGTCGTGCCCGTGTCGTTTGCGGAGGCCCTTCGTGCGGCTGCGTTGGCGGCGGGAGGCCAGGTCGAAGCGCACTTGCTTCCCAACGCTGATCACGCCTTCAACGCGCCGTGGTCCCCGACCTACTCTCGGGAATCGGACGAAGAGTCGTTCCAGTGGGCGACGGTCTTTCTCCAGGCCCATCTCGGGACGGATCCTGAGCTCTCCGGCGGCTGCGCTGGCACGGACCCGTCCGTCGTCCGCGTCGGCCCCGATCCGTCCGGCGGCCACGTTGGCCCGGCCGCAACCGACGTCCACAGAGAACAATAGGGTGGGGCACGATGGACGGAAGCGATCGAGAGCAGGTGACACTGGAGCTGGTGGGGCCGGGCAACCTCCCGGAGTGCGGCATCGGGTGCGTGACCAATACTCGGCATGAGGGCTTCGCTCCCAAAGTCGGATGGCTCCAGAAACGCTTCGAGGAAGGCTTGCGATACTTCCTGTTCCGGGCCGGGGACGGCAAGCCCCTGGCGTTCCTCGAGTTCGTCCCCGGGGAACACGCGTGGCGGCCGGTGGACGCGGGGGGCTGGCTCTTCATCCACTGCCTCTGGGTGTACTCCCGGGGACGGAAGATCGGCGGGCTGGGCTTGCGTCTCATCCAGGCTTGCCTGGGGGAGGGCCGGAAGGGAGACTTCATCGGTGTGGCGACGCTGGCGAGTGAAGGACCGTGGATGGCGGGCCCCCGAGTCTTCGAGCGAGCCGGCTTTCAGGAGGTGGACCGGGCGGAGCGCTTCAGCCTCCTGGCGAACCAGCTGAGACCGGGACCTTCCCCGGGCATCCGTCCCGTCGAGTCCAACCGCCATGCGTACGAAGGCCTCCACGTCGTCTATAGCGCCCAGTGCCCCTACCTACCGAAGTCGGTCCATGCCCTCCGACGGGTAGCAGCGGAGTACGGCTTGGAGCTGCGGGTCACGGTCCTCGACACCCCCGAGAAGGCCCAGCGGGCGCCCTCCTACTACGGGGTCTTCAGCCTCCTTTTCAACGGCGAGCAGCTCGCCGATCATTACGTGAGCGAGACCCGCTTCCGGAACATCCTCCGCAGGTGTGGTATCCACTCCGGTGGGAAAGCTGCGAACACCGAGGAGGGCACGAACCCATGAAGGTTTGCATCGTCGGAGCCTCCGGGAAGCTCGGAAGATACATGGTTCGCCATGCGCTCGATCGAGACTACCAGGTGGTCGGGGTCTGTCGGGAGCAGAGCGTCGAGAAGCTGAGCGAGTTTGCCCATCGCATCGCGATCGTTCCCGGGGCAACCAACGACCCGGAGGTGATCAAGGAGGCGGTGGCCGGATGCGACGGAGTGCTGACTGTCCTCGTTCCGTGGGGTGTGCAGGGGTACTCCACCGGCACCGCCCAGGCGGTGCTGGACCACGCCGAGCCTGGGGCGCGGCTCATCTTCTCCTGCGGTTGGCATATCACGCGAGATGGCAAGGATAAGTACTCGTGGAAGCTGAGGTGGTTGGTGCCCGCGGTCGGCTGGCTCGCGCGAATGGCTCGTCTTGTGGACCTCGATGACCAAGTCGAGGCGGCCCGTCGGATCTTCGCCAGCGACACCCGCTGGACGGTAGTGCGCGGGAGCGACCTCGAAGAGGGAGAGAGCCAGGGTCTTCCGGTATGGAGCCGGCACGTCGGAGACCCGATCCTCGAGAGCAACCTCACGCGACGCATCGACTTCGCCCTCTTCATGGTGGAAGCCTTGACGAACGACCACCTGATCCAGGAGGCGCCGGCCATTGTCGGAAGGGAGACTCCGTCGGCGCGGGCGCACGCCGCCGACGCGGGCGCAAAGGTCGGTGGGCTGTGATCGGGCGAATCCCCTGCATCGCACGAGTCGGGGCTGGTACGGCACACCGAGTCCCCTGGGCAAGGAGGGCGGTTCGGGTCGGGGGCCGGTGCTGACGATGTGGAAACACTGCATCGTGTGTTCCTCCGACCTCGGCGAGAACCAGGATCTGGAAGAGTTCCCCATCGGCCGCCGGTTGGCCTTCGACGCCCGAAAGGGGCGACTCTGGGTAGTCTGCCCCAGGTGCGAACGCTGGAACCTCGTGCCCGTCGATCAGCGCTGGGAGGCCGTGGAGGCCCTCGAGCGGGCTTATCGGAATACCCCTGCCAGGGTCTCCACTTCCGAGGTGGGTCTGGCCCGGCTGGGCCGGGACCTGGAGATCGTGCGCATCGGAGATCCGGTCCCAGGCGAGCTCGCGGCCTGGAGGTGGGGGAGCCGGTTCGGGCGACGCAGGCGGCGTCTCAAGGCCAGCGTCAAGCGGAGCAAGATCATCGAGTTGGAGTCGGGGACGGCGTGGGCGGCTGGCATTGCTCTGGCTCCCCTCGCTCCGGTCCTGGCCCCCTTCGCCCTCGCCGGCGGCATTCTGGCGGCGCCGGTCATCCTGTTGGCCCGGTTCGAGGAGCGATGGCCGGTCGCGGCCGGGGGCCAGCGTGTCGGGAGGCTTCAGCTTCGGGGGGGTGGGATCACACCCTCCGGAGTCGCCCCGGGTTGGTCCATACACATTCAGAGGCTGGAGGAGGTCCGGGTAACCGGGGGCGTCACCCGGGTGTTGAAGTGGAAGGAATTCAACGGGGAGGAAGCGGTCGGCCTGGCTCGTCGAGCGCTCCCTCTCCTGAACCGCAGAACGCCCAAATTCGCCACCATCTCGGATGCCGTCACAGAGATCTCGGGGCACGGTGGTGTGGAGAGGTACTTGGCCCATGCGGCGGCGCTGAAACCCAAATGGGTCCCGTTCCGGCACTATCCCAGGCCCATCCTGCTAGCCATGGAGATGGCCCTCTTCCAGGAGGAAGAACGGCGGGCCATGGAGGGGGAGCTGGAACGCCTCGCGCAGGCCTGGCGAGAGGCAGAGGAGCTGGCGGCCATCTCCGACAGCCTGATCGAGCCGGCGGGATGGGAGGAGCTCCGGGCACGAGCCAGAGGCTCCGGAGACGAGCCCCCGCCTGCGGCGCTACTCCTCCGCACTCAGGGCCTCGGCCGGCTCCACTCGGAGAGCCCTGCGGGCGGGAGCCACGCAGGCGAGAGAGCACACGGCGAGGAGGCCCACCCCCAGGGCGAGGAGTAGCGTACCGTCCCGGGCGGCCAGACGGCCATCCGTCAGGACCCACGCCAAGATGCCCATCGATGCACAGCCCAGCAGAACCCCCGTCCCGATCTGCTCCAGGGGCTTTCGGAAAATCTCGTGGAGGACCCGTGAGGTATTTCCACCCAACGCCACCCGGACGCCAATCTCCCGGGTGCGTCGGGCGACGGCAAAGGCCATGACGGCGTAGATGCCGGGCAGGGACAAGAAGAGCGCGATCCCGCTCGCGATCAGGACGAGGTAGGTAGAGAAGCGCCAGATGAGCTCGACCTCACTGTCTGCCTGGTCCAGAGGTTCGATCTCATGGATTCGAAGGGCCGGGCCTACGGCCTCCGATGACATCCCGCGTCGGCCCAGCTCCACTGATTCCGCTTGCGTCAGGTCTCGGGAGGGACCCACTTTCACACTCTCAGAGTGTCTCTCCTCTTGGAGGGAGACCGCCGTGCCGGAGACCCTCGGATCGAGTCAATGAACGTTCAGCCCCTCTTCTCCAAGGCCGACGCCGACCGCATCCTGAAGCGGGCGGCAGAAATCGAAGGCTCGAGAGAGACTGGCTCCTTCTCGTTGGCCGAGCTTCGGTCCATCGCGGGAGAGGCTGGCCTCGATTCAAGGGCCATCGACCAGGCAGTAGCCGAGATCCGGGAGTCTTCCTCCCGGGCGACCCATTCCTCTCCCGTGCACAGGAGCGGGTTCTTGATTGCCCGGCTGTTCACCACCCGGTCGGTGCCGGTGGAAGCGACGTCGGAGCAACTCATGTGGGCCGTCCGGGTCTTCCACCCCTATCGGGAAGGGCCGGCCCAGGTGAGGCTCGAGGACGGCCAGATCACCTGGCGGGATCGGAAGGGGCTTCAGTTCGCCGTCAATCTGGCGGGGGAGCACACCGAGATTCGGGTCTCCGTCTTCAAGCCACTCATCTGGCGAGGAAGGTGGACGGGGTGGGTGAAGGCCGCTGCCGACCGGCTCGAGACGCTGGTCTATCTGGCGACGACGCGGGGGTCCCCCGTGCTTCGGGGCCCTTCCATGCGTCCGATCCCTGTGTTGGAGGAAGGCGAGCCCGG
This sequence comes from uncultured Gemmatimonadales bacterium, assembly GCA_963751255.1. Lineage (GTDB taxonomy): Bacteria > Gemmatimonadota > Gemmatimonadetes > Longimicrobiales > Gaopeijiaceae > CAVVTW01. The sequence goes on from CAVVTW010000013.1 coordinate 117,907, forward strand.
TTCCGCCCTCTTGCTGCGGAAATCGCCGCAATCCGAGTAGGCAGGGGATGGCCATTCGCCCTCAGTCGGCCGGATGACCGATCCGAGCTGACCGGATGCGGCAGAAGCTCTGGTGGGACTCCACGGAGCAGGAGGTGGACGAGCTCCTGAACTCCAGGGACCCAGGGATCCTGATCCTCGTGGCGGAGCGTGACGGAGGGGGACTCGCTGGCTTTGCCGAAGTGGGCCTCCGGAAGTTTGCCGGCGGATGCAGTACCACACCCGTGGCGTACCTGGAGGGGATCTGGGTGGACCCAGACCGACGTCGAGGGGGAATCGCGTCCGAGCTGGTCCGCCATGCCGAGGACTGGGCCCGCGATCTCGGGTTGTCCGAGCTCGCCTCGGACTCCGAGATCGACAACGCCGGCAGCCGCTCCTTCCACCATGCGGCCGGGTTCGAGGAGACCCACCGCACAATCCACTTCAGGAGAGATCTGAACCTCGACTCGCCATGAACCGAGACTTGAAAGCACGGGACTCCCGTTCGCAGGTGAAGACCGCCTGTGCTCCCCTATCGGAGGAGTGGCGGTTCTCCAGGGCGAAGAACGAACGGGGCTGCCGGTTCCGGAGGACGGAGCGGACCCTCCTCCACCCCTCACCGAGGAGGTTCTCGCCTTGATCGAGCTCTCCCCCGCGCGGGGACTGGACCCCCTCGTGAGCCTGCCGGAGGCGAGCACGGCGATCATGGCCCAATTCCCCGAGGTGAACGTCGGGGCGCTGAGATACCTCGCCTCGGGATGGCAGTATGATGCGTTTCTGACCTCGGATGGCTGGCTCTTCCGCTTTCCTCGCCACGCGTGGTGCTCGGACCTCTTCGACTTCGAGCGCCGGGTCCACCAGCTCGTCACTCCCGCACTCGCGCCGACGGTGGCGGTGCCGAAAGTGGAGCTCATGGGCGGGCCGAGCGACGTTTTCCGTTACCGGTTCGCGGGACATCGCTTCATCCCGGGGATCCCGGCCGATGCCGTCGAGGCCAGCCTGGAAGGCAAGCTCGGCAGGGAGATCGGGCGCGCCCTGAAGCTCCTGCACTCCATTCCCGAATCCGAAGCCCGGTCTGCTGGGATCACCGAGCCCGACCTGGAGGAAGAAGGGCGGCGCCAGTGGCTGGAGTGCGGGTTGGATCGGGCCAGGGGCCTCCGGGGGCTGGACCCCGTCATCGAGCCGGCGCTTTCCTGGATCGACAAGCGGTCCCTCCCCCTTCCTCGGTACGAAGGTCCGCTCCGATTCATCCACCACGACCTATCCCCCGAGCACTCGTCACCGACCCGGAGACGGGAGAGATTGGCGGGGATTCTCGACTGGACGGACGCTGCTCTCGGGGACCCGGCGAGGGACTTCGTGACCCTCGTGACCTCCCGGGGGTGGGGATTCGCGGCTGAAGTCGTGCGAAGCTACTCTTTGCCGACAGGAAGCGGATTCTCGGAGCGCCTGCAATTCCTGGCCCGGCTCCTATCGGTGATCTGGCTCGGGGAAGCCCACCACACCGGTGCGGGCGTCCCGAAGCACATGGCGTGGGTGAGGAACGCATTCGAGCCAGCCGTGGGGAGGGCCGACGGAGGGCAGTAGCCCCAGGGGATTAGGGTCAACCCTCCCAGCGTGGTCGAGGGGCCATGGAGGCTGACTCGATGGCATAACGGAGAAGACGGCCAAAATGGTCCCGATGAATTCTCCCCGGAGACCTTCCTGGATCTGGCCGAAGTTGTCGTGGGTGGCCTTCCCACTCTCCCGAAGCGCCCGGGGAGCCGGTGACCCCTGCCCGACCCGGCGGGCCTCGACCCGTCGACGGCCTGGGCCAGGATGGCCTCCAGGCTGAGTCCGGCAGACATCATGGGGGAAACGCATGAGACCGTCCTTTTCCAAGTCGTTGGCCTGGATCCTCATCGTCTGGGGGCTCTTCAACATGCTGCTCCCCTTTTGGCGCGAGGTTCAGGTGGCCTCCGTCGAAGGACGCTTCGTGGATCTGGGAAGCGGTGCCCACGTCCCGCTTGGGCTGACTGCGGTCCTCGCCGGGCTCGCGATCCGCGACCTGGTTTCACGCATCGCCGAGCTCGAGCGGACCGGGAGCGCGGCGGAATCGCGGGGCCTGTGACAGGGCGTCCGGAAGTGGGAATCCCGCCCTTCCGGCAAGAGAGCCCATGGGCCGCGACGTGACGATCCCGGTCCTAGCACTGGTCCTCCTGGCGTCCGGGGGGCTCGGGATGCTTGGCGCTCGATGCCTCCTCAGGCTGGGTCGCGGTATGGCGGTCGCTGTGTCCCTCGTGGTTCTCGGGGGATACGGCCTGATCGTTCTCTGGCGGCCAGGCGTTCCCGTAGTCCCGCGTTCCGGCGTCACCGCACCCCCATGCCCGATCCACCTGAGTTGGGCACGGGGGTGAGGCCCCGGGAGCCTCCCTCCACATCCACGCCTTTCACCAGGAGCCAAAGGCAGAAGGAGATTTCCCCGAGGAAGGCTGGACCGAAGAGGAGAGGTGCCAGGCTTCCTTCGTACGCGGCATAGTTCGAGACGAGAGTCCAGCCAAACCCGTCGATGAGGTACCCGAGGGACGCTACCATCAGGAGGGCCCCCAGAACTCGGGGGACGTAGCGTGACCGGATCACCAGGTACCCCAGGATCAGGCAGTGCACTGCAAAGAACACCAGCCCGACGACGTATCCGTAGCTGTGGGCATCGAGGAAGAGCAACGCCAGGGCACCCAGTTGGTCACCGTCAAAGACGGCCAGGTAGGTAGCGTCGCTCAGGAGCAGGAGGGGTACATAAGTGTTCAGGAGACTGGCGCCGACCACGGCGGCGTGGGCCAGCCGGAAGAACGCCGCGAGCAAGGCGAGACTGCGGCTTACGTCTCGGAAGATCACATAGAGCGCCCAGGCCACCAGAACGTCCGAGGTCAACATGACGAATTCGCTGGCGATCCCGGCCCGGAAGAGGGGCTCGGAGGCCACGATGTTGGCGGCCGTTGCCGCCGCGTCTCCGGGTACGATGAGACCAGAGCGCACGAAGAACTCGGCGAAGATTCCCGTAACGATGATGATCAGGTACCCGAATCCGGCGACTCGAGCATAGAGGAGGGGTGATTTCTCCGCAGTCCGGTATGGCATCGGCGGTTCCTCGGGGTGGATGGCTCGAAACCCGCGGGCCTGCCATCGGGATCAAGGCCAGTGCTCTGACGGCCGGGAGAAGATTCCTTCGTCCGGGTCCGGGGGCGAGCTCGGAGATTGCGTCTGTCGGTGATTTCTGAACATTAGGTAGTCCCTCCCTCGGTTCTGCGCAAGCGTGCTGGGTGGCGGCTATCGGAGGCTTCGGGTCGGGAGGTCATCTCTGACCGTGGATGCGTTCATTTCTTTATCTGCAGGCCGGGGCCGTCCCCCTCGGGGCGGCCGAAGGGGCCCCGGAGGGGGCCTCCTCGCCGCGATTCTCCTCCTCGCCGCGATTCTGCTCCTCTCCGCGCCAACGGGGGCGGCCTCCCAGTCTGTCCACGGCCGGGTTTTGGTCGAGGGCGACACCCTCGCCGTTGCCGGAGCGGATCTGGTCCTTGCGGATTCCGCAGGCCGCTCGCTGGCCAGGACCCAGGCCGACGATGCCGGGGCATTCCGTCTCCCAGCTCCGGGCCCCGGTCGATTCCTGCTTCAAGCCGCCCGGCTCGGCTAAGCCTCGGTCAGTGCCGAAGTCCGGATTGGGGAGCGGGAGGCGGTGGAGGTCGAGCTCCGCATGGCGGCGGAGGCCATCCCACTCGAACCCATCGTGGTCGTCGCGCGCCGCCAGATCCAGCAGGGTACCCTGGATGAGTTCTACGTCGCATGGCTCGAATGAAGCAGTCGGGAAAGGGCCAGTTTCTTACCAGGGATCAGCTCGAGAACCGAACCGCCGTACCCCTTCCCCTGCTTCTGCAGACTCTCCCCGGAGTCTGGCTGGAGGGATCCCGGGGGCCGGTGAGGCTCCTCAATTCGAGCGGGTCCGGCGGAATGTTCTGCACCCCCGAGTTCTATCAGGATGGCGCCCCCATGCTGGGCGGGTATCGGGAGATCCACGTGATGGACCTGGAGGGGGTCGAGGTGTATCGAGGGTATTCGGAGGCGATTCACGGGTACTTTCCCTCCGGGTGCGGCATGGTCTTTCCGTGGCGAAGGGCGGATTGGGGAAACCCCTTCTCCATGGGGCGATTGCTTCTCCTCGGGGGATTGGCAGCGGTCGGCTTGGGTATCTCCTGATCCTATCTTGAAGCGTACTCCAGCCCTCTGAGGCGTACTCGAGCCCTCTGAGGCGTACTCCAGCCCTCTGAGGCGTACTCGAGCCCTCTGAGGCGTTCTTCAGCCCGGGTGACGAATGGACATCGGACTCTTGATCTTGCGGGTGGTGATCGGCGGCACCCTCGCGGCGCACGGTCTGCAGAAGCTCGCGGGGTGGTTCGGTGGCTCGGGTCTGCCTGCCACGGCGACGATGATGGAGCGCCTCGGCTTCGTGCCGGGGACGCGGGCCGCTCTCCTCGCCGGCCTCGGGGAGACCGGTGGCGGCGTATTCCTGGCCCTGGGGCTATTGACCCCGGCGGCGTCGGCCGTGTTGGTCGGTGTGATGGTGGTGGCCTCGGCCACTCGGCATTTCCCGAAGGGGTTCTTCCTGAAGAACGGTGGCTTCGAGTACAACCTCGTGCTCGCTTCCGGAGCCCTTAGCCTGGCCTTCACGGGCCCGGGCTCTCTCTCCATCGACGGGGCCCTCGGCCTTGCCCGCAATGGTGCCCTCTGGGGTGCAGCGGCATTGATCGCGGGGATCGCCGGGGGAGCGATCCAGCTCGCCAGGCGCCAGGCCCGGCCGGGCTCGAAGGAGGATCGAGCGTGATGGCGGCGTCCCCTGTGGCGGCGTTCGGAACCGTGCTTTCTGTCCTGTGGCCATTGGTGGCTCCGGGCGCCGTGCTGTTCGTCGAGTTGCCATTGGTGGCTCCGGGCGCCATGCTGTTCGTCGAGTTGCCATTGGTGGCTCCGAAAGCCTTGATCTCCGGCCGGATGACAGGGGCGGCGCCGGACTCCGTTCCCCGGTTGGGGTTGGCCGCCCGGACCTCCGATGGCAGGATCTGCCTGGCCGCGCCGGACTCTGCGGTATCGCCGGGAGACACTCTCACGGCAGTCCATCTCCCGGATGAGAGTGACGCCGAGGAGGGTGCAGCGCTGGTGTTCCAGGTCGGTCAGCCGGTGGCGGGCCTCTGCGTTCCCCTGTGGGGTCTTCCCGGAGAGTCCGACCACCTGCTCACCTCGGTGTCCCAGGCGCCAGGGCGAGTCGGCCCCGGACCTCTGCTGGTCCTTCTGGATCGCGCCTGGGCCTTCGGCTCCACCCCGTCGGGCTGGGCTCTGACGGACCACCGAACGGAACGCACGCTGTTTGCGCGGGCGTGCGCGAGCTCGGAGGGGCTTCACCTCACCCTTTGGGACGGGGCGCCTCTCTCGGGGCGCCGGGTGTGGCACCGGTACTTCTATCTCGGCTACGATGTGGAGCCCGACTGCACCGAGGCCGACTATGGCGGAACTGAGGTCGGCCCCCCGGAGCCGGACCCGGTGCGGGCAGGGTCTTACCGCGGGTTCCCGTAGCGGAATCGTGCTCCATCGGGTACCAGCCCGATCCCTCCGCGGCGCGCTCGTGCGAGCCACGGAAGAGGCTGTATGATGGCCCGTCGGCTCTGGACGCCGACGGCTCGCTCGCGGGGCAAACGAGGAGATGCTGTGAGACGGCTCATCTTGTTCCTGGCCATGATTCTTTCAACGGCGGGGTGTGGTCTCGACCGAAGCGGGTCCTCCCCTCCTCCTTCTCTCGTCATCCGTGTCGACACGGTTGGGGGCATTCCGAGAGTCCTGAGCTCCGGAGTCCCGGATACCTGGTCGTTGGACGAGGTCCTTCGTCTGGGATCGTCCGCGACCATCGGAGAGCCGTTGCCGGATGAGTTCGGTCGGGTGACCAGCGCCGTCTTCGGTCCCGAGGGGCGGATCTACGTGGCGGACGGCCTCAACGCCGAGGTGCGGGTCTTCGACCGGGACGGCACTCCCGCCTTCGCCTTCGGACGACGCGGTGAGGGACCCGGGGAGTTCGGCGCACTCTACTCTCTGGCCTGGGTCGGGGACACGCTCCTGGCCCTCGACTTCGGTGTGGGAAGGGTGGGCATGTTCAGCCCCGGAGGGGAGTGGCTGGGGCAGCATCGGCACCCGGGGAGAATCAGCGGCTCGGGGCGCCAGCTCCGTCTCTACCAGACCAGTCCCCACGAGGCGTACGCGTTCAGTCTCGAGATGCGCGGCAACGAGCTTGCCGACGTCTTCATCCGGTACACGGCGGCGGGGCCCATCGACACCCTCCCGATGATCCACATGAGCCGACCCACGGAGTCCATGGTCGTGTGTCACCATCCGGACGGATCGATCCACTTCTGGGAGATCCCCTTCGCTCCGAAGCTCGTCCAGCACCCTTTGCGGGACGGGTTGCGGGCGGTGGCGGAGACGGATCGATATCGGATTGCCGTGGTCGACGAAGGGGGCGACACGATCCGCGTGCTGGAACGGGCCCAGGATCCTGTCGAGACCACGGAGGAAGGGTGGGAGGAAGGCCTTCAGGAGTATCGCGCCTTCAGGGACGAGAACCCCGAGGCGTCGTGCGAGCCTCGGTCGCCGAGTCGACCGGACTTCGTTCCTCCCATCGTCGACCTCCTGGCCGATCCCGACGGCAGTCTCTGGGTCCAGGCCCGGACCCCGGAGGGAGCCTTCTGGGAGGTCTTCGGTCCGGATGGAGCCCTCCGGGGCCGCGTACCCGATTTCCCCAGGGGTGAGCGCACGGTACCGTACTTCGGGGAGGGGAGGATCCTGAACATCGTTCCCGATTCCCTTGGAGTTGAGACTGTCCGGGTCTATGAGTTGAGGATTGCCGGACGGGCGGGCGTCGGGATGAGACCGGTGCCACGCTCTCTCCCGCGGCCTGGGCCGGTGCCTGGGGGCCCGGACCGGCTCAGGAGGCTCCCCACGCCATCGAGGACCCGAAGTGGAGGAATTCTCGCGGAAGCCTCGTTACTTTGAAACCAGACATTTCTCTTCCTGACGTGGAGTTCCTCATGGCCAGAATCCTCATAGTCGACGATGAAGAGATGGACCGCGTCCTCCTCTCGGGGGTGCTGCAGCAGGGCGGGCACGAGCCTCTCTTCGCTTCCAACGCGGCGGCGGCCAAGAGGATCTGGGCGCGGAGCCCCGTCGACCTTGTGGTGACCGACATCGTTATGCCCGAGGTGAACGGCGTCGAGCTCATCGAAGCCCTGCGGGAAGAGGACCCCTGGATCCGAATCATCGCCGTTTCGGGGGCGAGCCCTTCGATTCTCGCTTTGGCGAGTGGCTCCGGCGCTGTGGCTACCATGGCCAAACCGGTGGACCCCAAGCGGCTGCTCGAGGCAATCGACAAGGCCCTGGAGGACAGGGCAGAGACAGGGGAGGCGTTTTAGGAGACCTGTCCCGAGACTCCTTCACCGAGCTTCCGACCGGGGGCCCGCGGAAGAGCCACGGCGCCACCCCCCGCCGGGCCCCGTCACGGGGGCGCCGTCCGTCCCCGGATGGGGCTTCAGTCGCGGAGGTCGGTCAGGGTGACAGGTTGGACCAGGTCCACGGGCGGTGGGAAGCGGTCGTTGGGGAGCCAACGATACCAGAGGGAGCCCGCCACGATGGCCATGACGCTGTCCCCACATGGGCTTCCCGTGCTCTCCGTCAAATCCACCACATCGACGAGACCCGAGGCCTTCACCCGAAGCCTCACTTGCCCCTGGAGGGGCTCCTCGCCCCTTCGCGTGAGCGGGCCACACCCCCGGGGAAGCCGAACCCGGCGTGCGGCCAGCAGCTGGTGATCCAGCGGCTCCGGCCAGACCGTGCCGTCCAGGGCGGAGATCGTCGGGGGGCCGAAGACCAGCTCCACCGAGATCCCGGGGAAGTCCCCCTTGTCCGCGGTGAGAACCTCGATTTCCCTCCCTGTGGGGGCTTTGGCGCGAAACGCAGGCGTCAGGACGAACACGGCGACATGGGCTACCGCCGCCAGGGCCAGGGACCATGCGAATATCCTGCGGTGCCGTTTCCGGAGCTGCTGTGATCTTGTCGGCATGACGATTCTCTCCCCAATCCCGGTCCCCCGGATTGGCCGATCCTCCCATACCTTACATAGTATGCGCCTGCCGGGGGATTCACCACCGTGCCCGGCGCCTGCCCGGGGACTCACCACCGTGCCCGGCGCCCGCCGGGGGACTCAAGATCGTGCCCGACCCCCGCCGGATCGTGGAGCTCGGGCGTGACGGAAACTCTGCGGAAGGAGACGCGCTGAGCGCCGACGGTTGGAGGAAGAGATGAGTGAGGCAGTGGACATTTCCGGCCTGGCCGAGGGAACCCTCCGGAGCTCCTATGCGATCTGCGGTGTCCAGCGCTCGGGGAGCTCACTCCTGTGCGAAGCTCTCACGCTGACCCGCGTTGCCGGCTTCCCCCGGGAATACTTCCTCGAGTGGGAAGACGCGGAGTGGGGATGGCCTCGATCCTCCCCCTCCCGGTCGGCGTTCCTGGACCGCGTCCTCCGGGAAGGCACCTCCTCGAATGGCGTCTTCGGCGTGAAGCTGATGTGGAACTACTTTCCGCACGTGATAGACGGACTCCGTGCCCTCGCGGGGTGCCCCGACCTCCCCCCAGGTCCTCTCCTGCACCGACTCTTCCCGAACCTCCGCTACATCTGGATCGTGCGCGAGAACAGAGTCCGCCAGGCGGTCTCCTGGGCCCTCGCAGCGCAGACCGAGATCTACTCCGCGCAACAGTTGAGGGAGCGGGCACCCAGGCGGGAGCCCCAGTTCGACTTCGAGCTGATCCATAACCTCCACGGGTTGATCCTCGAGGGGGAGGCTGGTTGGCGGGCCCATTTCGACGCGTGCGGTGCGGAGCCGTTGAGGATTGTCTATGAGGACCTGGCGGCAGATTATGAGGGGACGGCGCGGCGGGCTTTGGAGTATCTCGGTTTGACGCCCCTCGACCCAATCTTCCAGGGCGAGCGTGAGATGCGCCGCCAGGCGACGGAGCTCAACGACGCATGGGTGCGAGGCTACCTGGAGGAACGGCGCAAGATGCTACCCGAGCCATCAACGGGTAGGGCGAGCGGGCCGCCATGAGTCCTGCGAAGGGGGACCGGTGAAGAGAACAGACTATAGGGCTCTCGCGGACCGCTACGCGGAGCACCGCCAGGTCCAGCCGGAAGTGTTCACCAGGCTGGTCTCCGTCCTTGGCCCGAGGTCACGTGTATTGGAGGTCGGCTGTGGGACGGGCAACTACGTGGCGGCGATCTCCGACGCCGTGGGCTGCGCGTGCTCGGGGGTCGATCCGTCGACGGAGATGCTGGGGAAGCTTCTCGAACGGGGGTGTCGCGTGAGAGCCGTCGAGGCACCGGCCGAGGATCTGCGCTTCCCGGATGGAGCCTTCGACCTGGTCTTCAGCGTCGACGTGATCCACCACGTCACCGATCGCGGCGCAGCGTTTCGCGAGGCCTTCCGCGTCCTGGAGGAGGGGGGCCTCCTCTGCACGGTCACCGATTCGGAGTGGATCATCCGGCACCGGGAACCGCTGGCGCTGTACTTCCCCGAGACAATCGGAGTCGAGCTGGCACGGTATCCCAACACGCGGACGCTCCGCGCGGAGATCGCCGCGGCGGGCTTCGGTTGCCTGAAGGAGGAGACCGCGGCGCACACCTACTACCTGACCGATGCCGCCGCCTATCGAGAGAAGACCTACTCGTCCCTGCACTACCTCAGCGACGAGGCGTTCCAGCGTGGCCTGGCTCGCCTGGAGGCGGACCTTCACAACGGACCGATCTTGTGCACTTCGCGGTATGTGCTCTTCTGGGGTACCAAACCAGGTCCGGGCGGAGCGGAGGCTGAATGAGGCCATCCTGGGGGAGGATGACCGCTCCGGGGCGTCGCCCTCACGCTTCTGACCCCCCCTCGAGAGGAACGGGATGAGACCCATACTCAGAAAGTTGCGTGGAGCTCTTGGAACGGCCGTGACCTGGGCGGTCGGTTGGGCGGTGAGCGGCCTGGTTCTATTCAGCCTGCCTCTCTGGTTGTGGGGTAACCGCGGGTTCTTCTGGGACACGCTTCGGCCTCTCACCGTGCTCGCCGCCTTCTCGGGGTTCACCATAGGCATGGTCTTCTCCGTGGTCCTCGGCACGGTTCACCGCCGCCGCCGCCTCAGCGAGCTCAGACCGCTCCGGATGGCCCTGTGGGGCGCCGGTGCCGGAGTCCTTGTGCCCCTGGCGCTCATCGGCATCGGTGCCGCTGGCGGCGTCGGCGTTCGGCCGGAGGCTGTGGCGGCCGTGTTGTTGTGCCTTGGGGGACTCGGTGCGGTGACGGCCGGTGGGACGATCAAGCTGGCCCAGGCCGCTGACCGGGAGCTCCCGGACTCGGGACGGGACGGGAGGTTGGGCCCCGGGCAGTAGCGTTCTCCTTCGGCGAACGCCGGGACGGGAGGAGGAGAACCCGCTCCCGCGCTTCGGTGCCCCGCTTGTGGGCGTTCGAATCGAAAGTAACTTCCCATCCGTACGAATAGGGCGTGAGGCTCTCGGCCCCCGCTTCCCTCGCGGGGGCTCGAGTTCATTCGTTGAGGGGTGGAGGTCACTTTGACGGACGGTGCGCGGTGGATGAGGGTGCGGACCCATGAGATGAGCGGCCGCCAGCGGGGTATCGCTTGAGAAGACACTGGAAAGCCGCGCTCGGCCTGGTGGTCTCGGCCCTTCTCCTCTGGTGGGTGTTCAGGGGAGAGGATCTGGGGGCGATTCTACGGCAGCTGAGGGCGGCGAATCCCTATCTCCTCATTGCCTCGGGGGCCATCGCCACTACCGGGGGAGTCATCCGGGCCATCCGCTGGCGCCTCCTCCTGGCCCCGCTGGGGATCCCCACCAGCCTCAACGCGCGTTGGAAGGCTCTGAACATCGGGTTCATGGTCACGAACCTGTTCCCCGCCCGGCCGGGTGAAATCGTCCGGCCTTTCGCCCTAAGCAGAATGACGCCGGTCTCCATGTCCGCGGCGCTGGGAACCGTGGTCCTGGAGCGGGTGCTGGACACCGTGGCTCTCCTGGGCCTCCTCCTGTTGACCCTTCTCTCGCCGGCATTTCCGAGAGGGGCGACCGTGCTGGGTCGGCCCCTGGCGTACGCCGTGTGGGGTGCGATCGGGATCGTGGTTGCGGGCCTGATCGTGATCGCCATCCTGCTCCTCTGGCCCCGGGTCGCGATCCGCGTCGTGCGGATTGTGGCATCGGTCCTTCCCGGAAACCTCGAGGAGCGGTTGGTGGGGGCTTTGGAGGCGTTCCTGTCGGGACTGGAGTTGATCCGGCGGCCGGCCTCCCTGGTGTTGCCGCTCCTGTGGTCCATGGCCCTCTGGATCTGGATGGCGGCGGCGTTCTGGGTCGCGTTTCAGGCATTCGGAATCCACGCCGGGGCCACGGCGGCCATGTTCACCCAGTGTGTGGTGGGGGTGTTCGTGGCGGTTCCCGCTGCTCCCGGGTTCGTCGGTACGCTTCAGGCCGGGGTCTCCATCGCCCTCCGCGAGGTCTTCGGGGTGGGGTCGAGACAGGCGCTTTCCCTGGCCGTGGGATACCACCTCGCGGGGTTCATCCCGGTAACTGCCCTTGGGCTCTACTACGCCTGGACGCTGGGGCTCCACCTGAGCTCCCTCGGCGCCGACGCGAAGACGGCCCGGGAGCGGGGCGAGGGGAGGGAGGGGCCGGCCCAGCCCGCGCGGGACCCCGTGCCGCGACGGAGGGGGATGGCTGTGCCCGCGCCGGACCCCGTACCGCGACGGAGGGGATGGCTGTGCCCGCGCCGGACCCCGTACCGCGACGGAGGGGGCCCGCGGCCCGGACCAATGGCCGACCGGGAGGGGTGATCTTCGATTTCGACCTGACGCTCGTTGACTCCACGAAGGCGGTCGCGGCCTGCGTGGATTTCGCCCTTGGGAAGCTCGGCTACCCTCCGGTGACCCCGGATGTCGTGAGGGGGACCATCGGCCTGGATCTGGATGCGACCTTCGAGGCCCTCACCGGTGAGACCGGTGGCGATGCGCGATCCCGGTTCCGGGATCTCTTCATCCAGCGGGCAGACCAGGTCATGGTGGCCCGAACGGAGCTGATGGAGGGGGCTCAATCGGCCATCGTCCGCCTCCGAGAGGCCGGGGCCCGCCTGGCCATCGTCTCCACGAAATACCGGTACCGGATCGAGGCCATCCTGCACCGCCACGGCCTGGGAGACCATTTCGCGACGATCGTGGGTGGGGAGGACACCGGTGCCCACAAGCCCGATCCGGAGGGGCTTGTCCTCGCCCTGGGTGCTCTGGGCCTCGGAGGACCCGAGGCCGTCTACGTGGGAGACCATGTGGTGGATGCCGAGGCCGCCATGCGCGCTTCGATTCCCTTCGTGGGAGTCCTTTCCGGGACCCGGTCCCCCGCTGACTTCGGCCGCTTCCCCCATGTCGGCGTCCTGAGCGGAGTGTCGGAGCTGCCACCGTTCCTGGACGGGCTCGGCGAGTGGCCCCCGTCGGCGCGCAGCCTCCGCCGGGAGGGAGGCTGAGCGGGTCGAGCGTCCGAAGGCTCCAGTGGCCCGCCCGGCGCACCGCCGCAGTGCACGCCCGGGTACGGAGGCCCTGGGGCGAGCGTGCGGCCGGCTGACCGCCGCGGCACCCCCCGATGCTATTGACGGTTGGCTGAGCGTTGGCCCGTCCGGACCGCAGAGGGAGAGGACAAGACATGGACGAGAAGGTCGTGGTGATTACCGGTGCGAGCTCTGGAATTGGGGAGGCGACGGCGGAGCTCCTGGCGAGGTCGGGCATGTCCGTTCTCCTCGTGGCGAGGCGTAGCGAGGCCCTGGAAGCGGTGGCTGCCCGCTGCCAGGGGCGTGCCGTCCCGGTGGCGGCGGACGTCTCGCAGCGCCCCGAGGTCGGGCGAGTGCTGGAAGCGGCCCTCTCCCGCTTCGGCCACGTCGACGTCTGGATCAACAACGTGGGCCAGGGTATCTCGCGCCTCCCCTCGGAGCTGACGGACGAGGATGTGGAGGAAGTCATGCGCCAGAACGTGATGACAGCCCTTTACGGGATGCAGGCGGTGCTTCCCCACTTCAAAGAGCGGAGAGAGGGCCACGTCATCAACATCTCGTCCCTCCTCGGGCGGATCCCCTTCGCCACCATCCGTTCGGCGTACTGCGGGGCGAAGCACTTCCTGAATGCCCTTACGGCGACCTTCCGGGACGAGGTGCATCAGACCCACCCCCAGATCCAATTCTCCATCGTTTCCCCGGGAGTGGTTCGGACGGAGTTCGGGTTGCGGGCGTTGCACGGTGGCGTGGACTCTCGGCGGTTGCCGAACTCACAGAGCGCGGAGGAGGTGGCCGCTGTCATCGCCGGGGTCATCGAGTCCCGCGAGCCCGACGTCTATACCCTGAAGGGGGCGAATCGCCGCGTGGCTCAGTATTATGCTGTTCTGGGGGTGGACGCATAGGCAGCGCCGGGCCCTCAACCCTCGGAGGAAGAGTCCCCCCGGGCTGGCGGAGTCCGCCCCCGGCCCCATAGCTTCCAGCCAGCGGGCGCTTCGAGCCGACGCCCCGGCCGATTCCTGCCGCTCCCGGGCGTAGACCGGGAAGGAGCTGCTTGCGGGTGGGAGCATGAACAGACTCCTTCATCTCAGACCGGTCACGGCCATCGTTCTCTACGTGATCCTGGATACGCTCTGCGTAGCCGCGGGGAGGGGGGTGCCCGTCCTCTGCATCCTCTTCGGCTTCGTGATGGGCTGGTACCTGGCCATCCGTCTGGTGCCGGATCCGACCCGACTGAATGATGGGCTTCCCCGGATTCTCGGGTGGGCCGCCCTCTCCGCATTGGTCACATTCCTGGAGATGGTGGTCATCTGGGGTCCAGCCGCGGCAAGGCTGTTTGGCCGGAGGTTCACCTTCGCACACCTCGGCCATCCGTTCCTCCCCTATCGCCCCCGGGCCAGCCTGGTGAGCTGGATCCTCCTCATGGTGCTGGTGTCCCCCGTCCTCCAGCTGCTGGCCACCGTTTTTGCCGGTGACCTGACCAATGTCGTTCGGCTGAGGAAGCGCCGCTGAGGAAGACTGTCGCTGAGGAAGCGCCGCTGAGGAAGACTGCCACCGGCCTCGCGGCAGGGAGCTCGCCCCCGCCGCTCAGGAGGAAGACCGCCACCGTCCTCCAGCGGTATTCCCGGCGGCTCCGAGAGGATGCTACTCACGTCGGTCCAGGGCGCTTTCGAGGCTCGAAAGCCCGGCAGCCTCTTCGGCAATGCCCTGCTCCAGGAAGGGCTCCGCCGCTTGCCTCGTCTCGGGCGCTCGGGTGCCTTCGGGCCCATGGCCCTGACCCCTCTGGATGGCTTCCCGGAACCGGTCGTAGGCCCGAAAAGCCTCCCCATAGCGATCAGCCGCGACCCCGAGGAGGCGTCCCGCCTCCCCCGATCCGGGCCAGTTTGCGGGGACGGCTCGGAGCCAGACCTCAGCGCATCGCCGGGCCATCAGCCGCTCGAGCGCCGCCCACCCCAGCCAGGAAGGGCATTCCGAGAAGTCCTTCGCTGGATCCAGGAGGTCGGCGAGGAACCGGCGAAGGGCTCCGAGCCCCTGGGGCACCGTCCTCCACAGGTGTTCGCGGCCTTTGGACAGGGCGCGTGCCAGCGAGGCCCGAGTGATTTCCGACGGGGGCCTGGGGGTCTCCGTCCGGACGAAGCAATAGACCCCATGAGGTTGGAGCCCTCCCACGTCGATCCAGCCAGGCCTCACCGTGCCGTCGAAGAAGCTCTGCCGGCGCCCCTTCCTTTGCCGGCAGGCGGTGATCAGGCCCCGGTCCAGGTGCTCGCTCATGACAGGGGTGCCTGCGCCGACGCGGTCCTTCACGAGATTCCACAGGCGGTCCGGGTCCCCGGTCAGAGCCATCTCGTAGGCAAGCCCGTAGAGCTTCGGGAGGAATGCGAAGACCTCGAAGGTGGCGGTCGGAGTCCGGATCGCCCTGAACCGCCATGTGGGCGGGGGTTTCATCGCGGTAATCATAGCCGAAGCTGAAAACCCACCCACTGGCCGCGGCGAAATCCATGTACCGGATGTCGATTTCGGCATGGCTCATGGCCGCCGCCACCGCGAGAGGAACCCCGGCGGCAGCGAAGTCGGGGAGGGGGGCTTCGGCCCCCTCGACGACCGCGCCGAGGGAGAAACGGGAGTCCGGAGGATGCGATCGGGCTTCGTTCGCCATCTCGAACCAGCTCGGGAATCCGTAGTGGGTCGCCAGGGCGAGCTGAGCTTCAGCCAGTGAGCAATCAGTCCGGAGGATCTCCTCGTCGGTTGAGGTGGCGAAACGCCGGAGGCGTCGGAAGATGGGGCAGGCTGCCGGGGCTCCGCGGGCTGGATGCGGCTTGTGGCGCGGCAGGGCGCGGGCCAGGTTGAAGGGGCGGCTCTTCGGTCCTGGGACCGTGTGCCGGGCGCGGCCGGCTCTGGTGCTTCGCGTTCGGGGCCTTGGAGCAGGAGGTCCGGCAATCCCAGCGCGGAGGTTTCGGCCTTCCGGACCTTCGTCTTCCGATCGTCGACCCCGGGCTTCTCGAAGGGGAGACCAGGTCTCTCGCGTCCGGGGACCTGAAGGGGGATGTCCTTCTGGTCACTTTCCGGGTGATCCGGCCGTGTTCGCCCCTTCGCTCGCGGCTGGCGCGGCACCTTCGCCTGCGGCTGGCGTCGCCCCTTCGCCCGCGGCTGGCGCCGCCCCTTCCGCGAGGCGGCCGAACCGCTGGGGCGATCCAGGCTCCGCCGAAGCGGTGGGACGATGCAGACCCCGCCGAACCGCCCCTGCGGCAGCGTCGACCCGCAGGAATGCACAGGGGTATGGAGAAACGAAATGGGGGTGGAGCAGGTTCGGGTCCAGCGACTTCGACCGAGGCGAGCGTGTCCTTTCTAGAGAACCCTGGCGCGGTGAAACGAATGTACCTCCTGAGCTTCTTCCTCCTGTTCGGCCTGGTCTGCTGCGAGCAGTCCGTCCCGATTCAGGAGTTCAGGGTCGTCCGCACCTTCCCCCACGATCCCGGGGCCTACACCCAGGGCCTCGTCTTCAGCGAGGGCGTCCTCTACGAGAGCACCGGCCGTTACGGGAGCTCGTCAGTCCGTCGCGTCGATCTGGAGACGGGCGAGGTCCTCGCGATCCGGGAGCTGTCCGACGAGTACTTCGGCGAGGGCCTGGCAATGGTGGGGGGCGAACTGATTCAGCTCACGTGGAAGTCGGAGGTGGCCTTCCTCTACAGCGCCGACTCCCTGGCTCCGCAGGGGGACCACACTTACTCCGGCGAGGGCTGGGGTCTCTGCTTCGACGGAACGTCCCTTTACATGTCCAACGGCAGCGACCGGCTTTTCAGGCGGGATCCCCGAACCTTCGAGGTCCTGGAGGAGATCCAGGTCACGAAGGAGGGCATCTCGGTTCCCCGGCTGAACGAGCTGGAATGCGTGGGGGACCACATCTTTGCCAACGTCTATCAAACGGACCGCATTCTCCGCATCGAGAAACGGACGGGACGCGTGGTTTCCGAGCTCGACGGATACCCTCTATCGGTGGCGAGCAGGCGAGGCCCGGACCCCGAGGCGGTGCTGAACGGCATCGCCTATGACCCCTCGACGGGGCACCTGTTCGTCACGGGGAAGCTGTGGCCGGACCTCTTCGAGATCGAGCTCGAGGGCGGATGAGGTCCAACCCGGTCCCTGCCCTGGAGGCCCGGGCGGTGCGGAAACGCTACAACGGAGTCGTAGCGTTGGACGGCCTTTCCATCTCCGTGGCGTCCGGCGAGTGCGTAGCGCTGGTGGGGGAGAGTGGCTCGGGGAAGACCACGCTCCTGCGCACCTTCAACCGGATGGTGGAGGCCGACGAAGGCCAGGTGCTTGCGAACGGTCGCAGCCTCCGTGATCTGAATCCCATCGACGTGCGCCGCAGGACCGGCTACGTGCAGCAGGAGGGAGGGCTCCTTCCTCATTGGACAGTGCTGGAAAACGCCGCATTAGTGCCGCGCCTCCTGCGCATGGAGAAGCGGGAGGAACGGGCCCGGGAGGCCTTGTCGCGCATGGGTCTTCCACCGGAGGAGTTCGGCTCTCGGTGGCCCCGGGAACTTTCGGGTGGGCAGCGCCAGCGCGTGGCCATTGCCCGGGCCCTGGCGGCGTCGCCGGAAGTGATGCTCCTGGATGAGCCCTTCGGGGCCCTGGACGCCATCACCCGCTCCGATCTCCAGGGGGCGTTCGGGGAGCTTCGGACGAGCCTCGGGATCACTATCCTTCTCGTGACCCATGACCTGAGGGAAGCCGCGATCCTGGCCGACCGGGTAGCGGTCCTCCGCCAGGGGCGCCTGGAACAGCTCGCCTCGCCGGAGGTGCTCGCTCGAGAGCCGGCGACGGACTACGTGGCCCGACTCCTGGAGCGAGCGGGAGTGCGGGCGTCATGATGCGGAGTGGCCGGTGGCTTGCCGCCTTTCTCGTAGGGGCTGAGCTCCTGGCGTTGGAGCCGGGGGGGGCGCGTCCGACCCCAGCTCCGCAATCCGACACCCTTGGTGCGGTGGTGGTCGCGTCGAAGCCCTTCGGCGAGTCCTACCTCCTGGCCGAGATGTTCTCCCAGCTCCTGGAGGCCAGGGGGTATGCTGTGGATCGCCGGCTGGGTCTCGGGGCCACCCGCATCGCGTTCGAAGCCCTTCGCGCCGGGTCGGTGGACGTCTACCCCGAATACACGGGGACCGGCCTTCTGGCGATCCTGGGAGAGAGCGGCCAGGGGAGCGCTGTCGCCGTGTATCGACGTGTGTCCCGGGCGTTCCGCGACCAATGGAACCTCCACTGGCTTCCGCCGCTGGGGTTCCAGAACAACTACGCCATCGCCGTCCGGAGAAGAACGGCGGACAGTCTCCAGCTGCGGACCCTCAGCGATCTGGCGGAGGCTGCCTCTGGACTCGTTGCCGGGTTCTCGCCCGACTTCATGGGCCGGGAGGACGGGCTTCCGGGGCTCCGCTCGGCGTACGGGCTGCACTTCAAGGACACCCGTTCGCTGCTCCAGGCCGTGAAGTACGAGGCCCTGGCACAGGGAAGGGTGGATGTGATCGATGCCTATTCCACCGACGGGTTCATCCAGCGTTATGACCTGGTGGTGCTACAGGACGACCGAAGCTTCTTCCCCCCCTACCAGGCTGCTGCCCTGGTGGGCGCCGCCCTCTGGCGGGACCGGCCGGGGGCCGTGGAGACGCTGACGGAGCTCTCCGGTACCCTGGACGATGCCCGGATGCGGGCGCTGAATCGCCGGGTCGAAGTGGACGGGGAGCCCGTCGGCGATGTGGCCCGGGACGCCCTGGCAGGGGTAGGACTATTGCCCGCCTCGGTGGATGCGAGCGCCTCGGCTCCTCCCGGACCAGGGCAAAGGGAGGGGCTCCTGGCCTACCTCTGGGGGCGGCGAGCCGTAACCGCGCATCTGACTCTCCGACACCTCCTCCTGGTCGGCCTGTCTCTCATGGCGGGCATTCTGGTGGCGGTTCCCGGCGGCCTCTTCCTTGAGCGGGCGCCCGAGGGGGCCGAAGCCGTCATCCGGAGCGTGGGCCTTCTTCAGACCCTGCCCAGCATCGCCCTCCTGGCGTTCATGATCCCGCTCCTCGGGATTGGCGTGGTACCGGCCCTGGTGGCCCTCTTCCTCTACTCCCTCTTTCCCATCCTCCGAAACACCTATACGGGGGTGACCGGGGCGGACCCGGTGGCCGTCGACGCTGCCCGAGCTCTGGGGATGACTCCCTGGCAGGTTCTCCGCCTGGTCCGTCTCCCGCTGGCGGCCCCCATCATCATGGCGGGCATCCGGACGGCGGCAGTCATCGGCGTGGGGACCGCGACGCTGGCCGCGTTCATCGGCGCCGGTGGTCTGGGCGATCCGATTGTCTCCGGCCTGGCTCTCTCGGACACGCGCCTCATTCTCTCGGGGGCTCTCCCCGCCGCGCTCCTCGCCCTTCTCGTGGACGGCGCCCTGGCCGGGGCCACGAGGCTCGTGGAGCCCCGAGGGGTCACGGGCCGGCCAGCGCCCTCCGGGCCCTGACGGCAGTCCGCGCCCTGACCGCCATCCGCGCCGTGACGGCAGTCCGCGCCCTCATCGCCGTTCGGGCCCTGACCGCCGCCCGGGCCCTGACCGCCATCGGCGCCGGGCTTGCCGCCGTGAGCCGGTCCGACCGCTGGCCTACTCCCACCACTGGCCGATGAAGAAGATCGTCCGGTCGTCCTGGGAGAAGATCGGGGAGTGACAGAGGAAATTCGCGGGAAAGTAGTCGGGAGTGACGTTGCGGTTGCTGGATCCGTCGGAGTTCATGGAATAGAGATCGTACCGGCCCTGCCCGTCGACGGCCGCGACGACGAAGACCAACCGGTCGTCTGCGTGGGACCAGCTAGCCAGGCCCTGCGCGTAGCCGGTGCTCGTCAGGCGTGTTTCCCCGGACCCGTCGGTGTTCACGACGAAGAAATCGTAGGAGCCGTTCGGCGGGCCGGTGTCCACGAGGCGTTCGAAGACCACGGCATCGCCGCCCGGACTCAGCCGCGGATCGTAGTCGCCCGCGGGGAGATTGGCCTGCCCCCACTCGCCCCGATGGGGTGGATCGGTGATCTTGACCGGACCGGTGCCGTCTTCCCGGACCGTCCAGATGGCGAATTGTGAGGTGAAGACGAGGGTGCCGTCTCCCCAGTCGATGTCCCCGTCGTTGTAACCGGAATCATAGAGCCTGCCGACGTCGGAGCCGTCGGCGTTCATGACGTAGAGATCCAGGTCCTCGTCACGCCTCGACAGGAAGGCAATGCGCCCTCCGTCGGGGGACCAGGCCGGGTAGACGTCCATAACGTCGTTGTCCGTCAGGCGTCTCAGGTTCTGGCCATCGACGCCCATGGCGTAGATCTCCAGATCGGTGTCCTGAGTGCCGCCGGCCTTCTGGGCGAAGACCAGCTCGTTACCGCTCCCGCCGAGGCGCAGGGCCGAGGTCTGGATTTCGCTGGGGGTGCTGTAGATGAGGCGGGTGTCCTGCGTGGCCAGGTCCAGGGCGTAGATGCCCCAGGGACCCTCATGGGGCACGGTCCGGGAAGGTTGGATCCCCGCTCCGTCCCCGTCGCAGGCGGTGCTGGCCGCAGCGCCGGCGAGGACGCCAACAAGAAGACGGAAGAAGGGCAATCGGGCCTGGCCCGCGGGCGACCTGATCATGGGTCAGGATCGTAAGGCGGACGCCGGTGGGTGTCAAAGACGGCTACCAGATTCGGCTGGGAAAGACGGCTGCTAGATACGGCTGGGAAAGACGGCTGCCAGATACGGCCGTCAACGACGGCCCCGAGCAGGATGTTGCTCTGCGTTGGCTCTGGCGTCAGCTTGCAGCTTTGGCCGGCGGCATGAGCCGTGCCGGGCAAGATCAAGGACGTGCCCCGTGCGCAAGCCTCTCCTGGCAATCGACGCCCTGATCAACCTCCTTCTGGGGTTCGCCCTGTTGGTGTTTTCGCCGGCCGTGGTTCGGGTCCTCGGGGTCCCGCCCGACACGGTGAGCTTCTACCCCAGCATCCTCGGCGCCGTCCTCGTCGGGATCGGGCTCGCCCTTCTCCTGGACCTTCGGCGGGGGCCGGCACACCCCGGGGGCCTCGGCCTTCAGGGTGCGGTGGCCATCAACCTCTGCGGAGGGCTCGCCCTTATCGGTTGGTTGGTGTGGGGGGATCTGGGGCTTTCGCCTCGGGGGAAGGTGTTCCTGTGGAGCCTCAGCGCGGTCCTCTTGGCCATCAGTCTGATCGAGCTCCTGGCGGGACGGGTCCCGCACCGACGGTCCGGCGAGTAAGAGGCGGGGTCCGCTGCCCGCATGGGCCGGCCGTCTGTCTCCCCGCCCGCCCACGGGGGCGAGGGAGGAGCCCCGGGGACGGTGATCAGCCCTCCGACGAGCCGCGCGCCAACTGCTTATACCAGACGTTCATGCTTTCGATGGAGCCGCTGATCTGCGTATTGTTGACCAGGGTTCCGCCGAAGGTGTAGGCACGCCGTGCGAAGGTGATGTTCATCCCGAAGGACACCGCGCGGGCGATGGTGTAGGCAACACGGACCCGAGCTGCCCCCGCGGCACGGTCCATGAGGGAGAGCAGCTCTGTGGCCAGGCCCCGGCCCCGGTGGGGCGGCAGGGTCGCGAAATCGGTCATCTCCACCGCACCCGGGGCTCCCCCGGGCTCCATGGATGCCGCAGCCACGAGCGTGCCCTCTTCCCAGGCACCGAAGAACCGGGTCCCCGCCGCCTGCTCGTTGCGAAGGTGCTCGGGGTCATGGATGGGGAAGGGGTAGGTTTCGAAGACGGTGCGGTAACACTCGGCCAGGGCCTCCGCATCCTCAGGGGTGGCCTCCGCGAGGCGGATCCGGCGTTCGGCCCTGGGGCCGAAATGCGGTCCGGCATCGGGGCCTGCATCCGGTCGGGCATCGGGGCCTGCATCCGGCCCGGCATCGGGGCCTTCCGGCGAGTGGATGGCCGCCGGGTCTTCCAGCGAGCGGATGGCCGCCGCGCCTTCCTTCCGGGCCACCTCGAGGACCTCCTCCACCCGCCGAGGCTTCTCCGGGCTCGCCCGCTCCGGATCCAGGAACTTCCCGAGGAAGAACCCGTCCTCTCCCGGACCGAAGAACTCGGGGATCACGGCCTCTGGCCGGTAGTCCCGGTCCACGAACGCCTCGAGGTCTTCCCTTCGGGCCTTGGCGATGACCTTGCCGTACCCCTCCTCCTCGGCGAGGGCGTCGAGCCGGTCCAGGACCTGAGGCATGTCGCTCGGCGCCAGCTCCAGGGCGTAAATGCGGTCGCCGGCGGGACCGTGTTGGATGAGGGAGTTTCCGAGGCGAAGTAGGGTGTCAGGCACGGGAGACCTCCGTTCTCTCCTGTGGTTCAGGCGCGGCGAGCGAAACCGGAACGAAGACGAGGGCCGAGACCAGGATCCCCCAGAAGCTAGGGTCCAGGCCCAGAGGCGATGGGGTCCCGGAGACCAGAAGCGCCAGGGTGGTGCCCCCTCCCGTGATCATGCCCCAGAAGGCGCCGCGGCCCGTGGCCCGTGGCCAGAAGTACGCCCCCAGGGTCGGAACGAAGAGGCCTGCCACCAGGAAGGCATACGCCTGGAGGATGGCGTCCAGCACCGTGGCGAACCTTGACGCGATGACAATGGCACCTGCCCCGAGGATCATCGTGGTGACCTGAGAGGCCCGGACCTGGAGGTGGGGCTTCTCCAGCTTCCAGGGACTCCGTTGGAGGATGTCTCCCACCACGTTGCCCGAGGAGGCGATGATGCAGCTATCGGCGGTGGACATGATGGCGCTGAAGTAGCTGGCCACCACGATTCCTGCGAGACCCATCGGGAGGACCGAAGTCAGGAGCATCGGCACTCCCAGCTCCGCGTCGATTCCGGGGAAGAGCACCCGAGACATGAGTCCGAGAAAGACCCCCGCGAAGGCCATGGCGGGATACTCGAAGAGGCCTGCGATGAACCAGGCCTTCTGCGCGTCACGGGTCGTCCGGGTGGCGAACATCCGCTGATAGAGCGTCATGCCCACGATCCAGATCGGGGCGATGGTGATGAACCAGTTCAGGAAGGTGAGTGGGCTGACACTGAAGAGGCTGAAGTGGCTCGGGGGAAGGGCTGCCTGCAGTCCTCGCATCCCGCCCACTTCGTGCAGGGTGAAGGGGATCGCGAAGGCCACCAAGCCCACCATGAGGACGATCCACTGGATGGTGTCGGTGTAGATCACCGCCTTCAGGCCCCCCAGGACCGTGTAGGCCACGATGACGCCTCCAATGATGACGACGGCGAACGTGGTCACGTCCATCCCGGCGGGGGACCAGTGGATCATGGAGCCGGCCATGAGCTTGGCTCCCGCCAGGATCTGGCCGCTGGTGAATCCCAGATAGCCCACCGCCGAGATGACGGCGGCCACCAACGCCACCCGGCCTCCGTACCGGTAGCGGAGGAAGTCCGGGTACGTCATCATCCCCTCCTCCACGTCCACCCGTTTGAGCCGAGGGATGATGAGGACGGCCGATACCCACGCGCCCACCAGGCCCGTGAAAAGGAGCCAACTTCCCGAGAGGCCCATGGCGTATCCCAGGCCCCCCAGGCCGATGGAGAAGCCGCCTCCCACGTCGGTGGCCGCAACCGAGAGGCCCACGTGTCCCGGCGAGATGGACCGCCCCCCGACGAAGTAGTCCTCGGCCGTCCGGTTTCGTTGGTGGAAGTAGTAGCCCACCCCCACGATGGCCAGCATGTAGACGGCGAAGATGCCGTAGTCCAGCCAGGTCATGGCGTGCGTGCGGCTGCGAGCTCCTTCCTCTCGACGTCAGCTGCACGTTCCGCGTCGGCTGCTCGTTCCGCATCGGGTGCACGTCCCGCGTCGGCCG
Organism: uncultured Gemmatimonadales bacterium; assembly: GCA_963751255.1. Lineage (GTDB taxonomy): Bacteria > Gemmatimonadota > Gemmatimonadetes > Longimicrobiales > Gaopeijiaceae > CAVVTW01. Next base: position 141,377 of record CAVVTW010000013.1, read on the forward strand.
CTCCTTCGTCAGGCCCTGTCCCGTTCTCCCTCTCCCTGGGGATCAGGGCGATGTTCTCCGGGTCGTCGTCGAAGAGGCCGGCGACACCCACCGTGGCCGGCTCCTCGCTCTTGGCTCGTCTACAGAACCCGCACGGCTCGTCCTCCATGCACATACCTGTGTAATCCTGGGGCTCTTCGTAGGCCACGATTCGTCCTTCGTAGTTCCGCACCACGACCTTGTTCTCATGCTGGGAGACCAGGTAGTTGGGCATGAGGGGGATCTTACCGCCGCCCCCGGGCGCATCCACGACGAAGGTGGGAACGGCCAGGCCGGAGATGTGGCCGCGGAGGTGCTCCATGATTTCGATGCCCTTGGCCACGGGGGTGCGAAAGTGCTCCAGCCCCTTGGCCAAGTCACACTGGTAGATGTAGTAGGGCCTGACCCGGTTTGCCGTGAGCTCGTACATAAGGGCCCGCATGAGGGCCCAGCAATCGTTGACCCCCGCAAGCAGGACCGACTGATTCCCCAGGGGGATCCCGGCGTCGGCCATTCGGGCCAGGGCCAGACGGGACTCGGACGTGAACTCCTTCGGGACGTTGAAGTGGGTGTTCACGTAGAGCGGGTGGTGCTTCTTCAGGACCTCCACCAACTCCGGCGTTACCCGCTGGGGCACGGTCACCGGAAGCCGCGTTCCGATGCGGATCATGACGATGTTGGGAGCCTCCGACCGGATCCGCGTCAGGATATGGTCGAGGCGTTGGTCCGAGAGGAGGAGCGGATCGCCTCCGGAAAGGACCACGTCCCTCACCTCCGGATGGGCCCGAAGGTAGGCGATGCCCTCCGTGAGCTGGTCGTCGCTGATGGCGGGCTTGGGCTCCCCCACCTTCCGCTTCCGGGTGCAGTGGCGGCAGAACATGCCGCACTCGTGCATGACCACCCAGAGCACCCGGTCGGGATAGCGGTGCGTCATGCCCGGTGCCACCGCGTCCCCCTCCTCGTTCAGGGGATCCTCGATGTCGTACTCCCGCCAGACCAGCTCCTCGAGTCCGGGAACGGATTGGCGGCGAATGGAACAGTTGGGGTCTTCGGCATCGATCAGGGACGCGTAGTAGGGCGGAATGGCGAACTTGAAGAGCTCCAGCCCGCGCTCGATGCCCGTCTTCTCCTTCTCGTTCAGGGAAACGAGGCCGGAAAGTTCTTCCACGCTGGCGACGCGGTTCCGCATCTGCCATTTCCAATCCCGCCACTCCTCCATGGGAACGTCTCTCCACGGAGAGCGTTCCTTGTGGCGAAGGTCCGTTGCGACCGAGTCGGTGGGCATGGATGGGATCTTCGAATACGGCATGTGCCTGTCTTTCTGATAAAGAACGTCGGTGAGGGGGGGCCTCCGGGTTCCCGTGGTTGCGGTCCTTTCCGCTTCGGGCCTGGCTGGGTGTCCGTCCCGGTGTGGCGTCCCTCCGGCTGGACGTCCGTCCCGCCCGGGCCTGTGCCCCGGCGCGGTGTCCCTCCGGCTGAGCACGCGCGTGCCACGGGCGAGGCCGGTGAGGACCGGCTCTCCACAGGGAGAGCAAGAGCGCCTTGATGGAGAGGAAAGGCGGGATCGGTAACCGATCGGGGGATGAGGCGTGGCGACGGACCGGGAAGGTCCGTCCCCCCTCGGGTCTATGTGACCGAAATCACTCCCGGGTCTGAGGCGAATAATTCTCGCGACCCTTCTAACCTAGGGGATCCCGAAGTGGGGGCAACCGCTTCGCCTCGAGAGGTCTGACCAGCGGAGGGCGACAGGGCCCGACCAACGCGGCGGCCAGCGAAGGGATCGGCCCTGAGGAGCGCATCCGCTCCGGCGGCGGCCGGTCTCCGAACCGGATCGGGACGAAGGTGTAATTCCTCGCAGATCACGCGCGTCATTCAAGCCACCGGAGACGGTGGATTGCCGGAGGCTTCGAGATCCCGGCGCCGACGATAGCCGACAATACAGGAGGGATTCATGCGAAGTGCACTCGAGCTCCGTCTTTCTGCCGTGCCGGCGCTGGCTGTGGCCTCGGCGCTGGCGCTGGCCGCCGCGGCCTGCCAATCTTCCCCGCCCCAGGCCCTCACCGAGGCTGACCGGACCGCTATCCAGGAAACCACCAGCGCCGCCCTGGACATCGCCAATGGATCCAGGGACTGGAATGCCTACGTCGATACCTACTACGCCCCGGACGCCATCTTCATGCCCCCGAACCAGGAGGAGATCCAAGGGCGCACCGACATCGCGATCTGGTTCGACTCCTTCCCCTCCTTCACCGACCTCCAGTTCAATGTCCAGCACCTGGAGGGCTCGGGGGACATCGCCTACGTGCAGGGGACCTACTCCATGATGATGACACCGCCCGGAGGCGAGCAGACCGAACATGAGCAGGGCAAGTACCTGGAGGTGTGGCGACGGCAGATGGACGGGACCTGGCAGGTGGCCTTCGACATCTTCAACTCCGACCAACCGACGCAAGGCATGTCCATGTCCGGGGAGGGTGGCGGAGGGGGAGGCGCGCGGCCCTGAGCCCGGCTCCAGTCCACGCGAGAAGGCCTGCGCCTAAGCGTGAGAGTTTCCTGGTCTGGTCTCCCCGGTACGAGGTGGACATCGGGCCCCACGTGTTTCCCACGGTGAAGTACCGGCTGGTGCGGGAAGCGCTGCTTCGGAGCGGGGCCGTGGGCGAGGCCAGCTTTCTGGAGGCGGAGCCCGTTCCCTGGGAGGCGCTGGGCAGGGTCCACACCGAGGCCTACCTGCGGAAGGTGCGGGAGGGGTCACTCTCCCCTCAGGAGGAGCTTGTTCTGGAGCTGCCCTTCTCGGCGCACCTTCGGGAGGCGGCCGCTCTTTGCTGCGGGGGAACCACGCAGGCAGCCGCGCTCGCCATGGAGGAAGGGGTGGGGATTCACCTGGGAGGTGGCTTCCATCACGCCTTCTCCGACCACGGCGAGGGATTCTGTCTCCTGAACGACGTGGCGGTGGCTCTCGCCACCCTTCTGGACAGGGGCTCCATCAGGCGAGGTGCGGTGGTGGATCTGGACGTCCACCACGGCAACGGCACCGCCTCCATCTTCGGGGCCGATCCCAGGGTGTTCACCTTCTCCATGCACCAGGAGCGGAACTATCCCTATCTCAAGCCACCCGGCGATCTGGACATCGGGCTCCCGGACGGCACCCGTGACGAGGCCTACCTGGAGGCGCTCGAGAAAGGGCTAGAGGCCACCATCGATCGTCAGGACCCCGAGCTGGTGATCTACCTGGCTGGCGCCGATCCCTTCGCGGAGGACCAGCTGGGGGGCCTGGCTCTGACCCGTCAGGGGCTCGAAAGGAGGGATCGCGCGGTCATCGAGGAATGCGCCCGACTGGGGATTCCGGTGGCGGTGGTCCTGGCAGGAGGCTACGCCCGAAGAGAGGAGGACACGGTCCGCATTCACGAGCGGACCGTGGAGGTTGCCATGGAGGTTCGGAGGGCCGGGGACGCTCAACCCCGTTGAACGAATGAATCCCCTCCTGGGGCCGGGGGTATGTCCACGCAGCTTGAAACGCCGACCCATCCGGTCGCGCCCAGCGGCCCTGGCCCGTACCGAGACGGCGGGCTTCGGAGCGGGATTCGGAGCGGGATTCGGAGCGGGTGACCCTCAAGTCGGGAGGCACGTATGCAGGGGAATCGTCGGACTCCTTGGAGGACTGCGGGCATCGTGGTTTCGGTCATCTCTTTGGCGCTGGCCGCCTGGGCCTGCTCTGCCCCGGAGCCGGAGTACCTCACCGACGCCGACCGGACGGCCATCCAGGCGGTGACGGACTCCGCCCAGGCCATTGCCAACGGCTCGAAGGACTGGGTGGCGTTCACCGACACCTACTTCGCTCCCGATGCCGTCCTGATGCCGCCGGGCCAGGAGGCTGTCCAGGGGCGGGACGCCATCTCCGCATGGCTGACGACGCTCCCCCCGATGGACAATGTCCAGTGGGAGATCCGGCACGAAGAGGGCTCGGGGGACATGGCCTTCGTCCAGGGGAGCTATAGGCGAACGGTGACGCTGGCCGAGGCTGAGCACATCTTCGAGGACTACGGAACGTATCTCGAAGTGTGGAAACGCGGCACGGATGGTGTGTGGAAGGTGGCCTACTTCGCGTCCAACTCGACTCTGCCGGACTCGATGTGGACGGTGGCGGGCGCCCAAGAAGGAGGTGGAGGCCCCGGTCGATAGGCGGGAGGAGCCCTTCCCCGCGGCAGACATCAGCCCGAGGTAGCGGTCGTTCACGGCATGCGCGCGGCTTTCCTGCTGCGTGAGGTCGGGGCGGTGCCCCGGGGCGTCAGGAACGCACTCCCGGATGCCAGCTTGCCGGGACTCCCCGGAAGGCGGGCGAGCCCCGCAGGTTGGTGACGACCCGCCGATCGGAGGCGGCCTGCTCCTCGCCGGGCACCGGATCGCGACAGATGTGGGGATGGCGGACGATGTAGCGTGCGTAAGCCTCCGCGAGCCTCCGGTGCAGGAGGCTCGACCCTCCGCAGACTGGCCTGACGCCACGATAGTCCTCCGCGTCAATACCGGTTTGGGCGAGGTTCATCTCGTAATCCACCGCGTGGCCGATCTCATGGAAGATCGTGAACTTGGCCAGCGCCATGGGGCGCTGCCAGCGTTCCTGGGGAATGCCGATGAGTCCATAGCCCGGCTCAACCACCAGCCTCTCCACATCCGCGTCGGGAACGCCGGTGATCACGCTCCTTCCTCTGAACACGGAGTGTACGTGTCCGGGGCGCCAGGTGCCGCCGCTATCCGCGCCGCCGGGTTTGTGCAGGATGACGAAGATCGGGTAGTGGTCGAACACCCGGGCCTGTTGGGGGGGCATGTTCTGCAGGAGGGGGCCAAGCTCCCTGGCCCTTTCCTCGGCCCCGTGGAAGCGGACGAAGATGTAGACGTTCGCGGTGTGTCCATGGACGGAGAGCGGCACGTGAATGGGAAGTCCGTTGCTCATGGGAGGCCCCCGGGGGCTGGCGGATTCAGGTTGCGAGCGGTTCCGCGCCCGCGTTCCTTAGCCATGGATATCCACGGAGACAGGCGCAGGGCAACAATCGCGTTCTCGAGGCCCGATCGCGTTGGAGCGGGAGCCCTCACCTACTCCGATCTCAACACCCGCATGGGCTCCAGGAGCGCGGCCCGCCGGGCCGGCAGGAGGTTCGCGACCGTCGCCACCACCAGGAGCAGGGCGCTCACCCCCACGTAGACGGTGGGATCGGTGGGACTCAGCCCCGTGGAGAGGACCCCGGCGATCATCCCAGCCGCCGCCATTGCGCCCCCGAGGCCGATCGCCAGCCCGACTCCGACGATGGCCATCCCCTCCCGGAGCACTTGCCCCAGGACTCTGCCGCGCTCAGCGCCCAGGGCCATGCGAATGCCGATCTCCTGCACCCTCTCCGACACCGTATAGGAAATGACCCCGTAGAGCCCCGAGACCGCGAGGATCAGCGCCACGGCGGAGAACGCGGCGAGGAGCCAGGACGAGGCCCGGCGGGTCCAGAGGGAGGCGGCCAGGCGCTCGTCCATGGTGGCCACATCGTAGATCGGCACCTCCGGATCCTGGTGCCGGATGGCGTCTCGCACGGAGGCCACGATCCGGTTCGGATCGCCGGAAGCCTTCACGACCAGACTCAGGCTGGCGGTGGGCATCTGGCGCAGCGGCTGGTACACGGCCGGGCGCATTTCCCGGTCGAGACCGTAATGCCTGGTGTCCCGGGTGACTCCAACAACCGTCCACCAGGGTTCATCCTCCCCTCCGGTCTTGATCTTGGCTCCCAGAGGGTCGCTTCGGTGGGAGAGGAACTCCCGGACGAAGGTCTCGTTGACGACGGCGGCCATCGATCCGTCCTCCCGGCCGTCGAAGGCGCTGAGTGATCTTCCCGCCACGAGTTCCACACCCATGGTCTTCAGGTAGCCGGGGCTCACGGCCCGGTTCAGCACCACGGGGTTCACTTCGTCCTCGGCACGAGGGGGCGCGTCCTCGACCTGGAAGAACCACCCCGAGTGCTGGCCGGCGAGGGGCAGAACCGTGGTCGCGGCCGCAGACTCCACACCCGGCAGCCGCTCCAGCCGCTCCAGGGCCTCATCCCAGTATGCCAAGCGGGCCTCCCCGTCGGCGTAGCGGAGGGGAGGAAGAGAGATGGCGAAGGAGAGAACGCCTTCGGTGCGAAGGCCGGGATCCACTCTCTGGAGACGTTCGAGGTCCTTCACTGCCAGGGCCCCGACCACCAGGAGTAGCATGGCCAGAGCCACTTCGCCTACAACGAGCGCCCCCATGGCCCTTCGCCGCCGGCCCGAGGCGGTGGTCCGGGTCGAGGATGCGTGGAGCGTTGCGGCGGGATTCACCGCCGAGGTCTGGACCGCCGGGGCCAGTCCGAAGAGCACCGCCGCACCCACGGTGGCGGACACCGTGAACAGGAGGAACCGCCAATCCAGGTCGAAGCTGATCCAACTCGGGAACTGATCGGCCATCCGCCGGACCATCGCCTCCGAACCGCGCACTCCCAGCCAGGTTCCCAACCCGGCCCCCACCACCGCCAGAAGGAGGCTCTCGGTGAGGAGCTGCCGAACGATCCGGTTTCGGGGAGCCCCGATGGCCTGACGAATGCCCATCTCCCGGGCCCGGCCGAAGGATCGGACAAGCATGAGCCCGGCGATGTTCGCGCAGGCGATGAGGAGAACAATGGCGACGGCCCCGAGCAGGAGCCCGGCTCCGAGGCGAACGTCAGATCCCAGGTACCGCTGCCGGAGAGGCTCGACCAGGGGAAAGGTCGCCTCGTTCACCGACCACTGATCCACCATGCCCTTGTGGACTCGAGTCAGGTCGTCCACCGTCATGTCAACCGTCACGCCGGGTTTGAGTCGGCCGAATCCGACGAGGTAGAAGCTGTCGTGGCTGTCAGGGTCCTCCTGCAGGGGCGACCACACGTCCGCGTCGACGGCCGCAGAGGCCTCTGGCGGGAGAACCCCCACGATGGCGTAGGGCTGGTCGTCCAGCTTGGCGGTCTGCCCCAGCACATCCGGGGAGCCCCCGAACCTCTCCTGCCAGAAGTCATGGCTTAGAAGGACGACCCGGGCTCCGTCGGGAACGTCCTCTTCCGGCGTGAAAAGGCGCCCCAGGACCGGCTCCAGCTGCAGGACCCGGGGAAAGTCGTAGCTGACTGCGGCCGCCGTGATCCGGCTGGCTCCGTCCGGTCCGGAGAAGTTGGCTCCCCCCGTGTCGAAGACCCCCATGGCCTCGAAGCTTCGGTTCTTCTCACGCCACGCCACGAAGTCGGCGTAGGCCATTCCCACGTGGTCCAGATTCCAGCCGGGAGCTTTCACGTCGAGATCGACGAGACGCTCGGCGGCGGGGAAGGGGAGGGGCCGCAGGATCAGCCCGTCGAAGATGCGGAAGACGGCCGCGTTTCCGGCAATGCCCAGCGCCATCATGAAGATGATAATCCCTCCGTAGACGGGCTGGCGAAGCGCGGTGCGGATGGCGTATTGAAGGTCGTTCCAGAGGTGGGTCAGCATGATCGTCAGGCTCGTCTTTGGGATCGTGTTTCGCGGTCCGCCGTCTCGTGGACCGGAGGAATGCGGGGGAGCATTCCGAGTGTCGGCGGAGTGCGGAGGGGAGCGTCGCGCATGGGGGGCACGACTGAACCGCTCCCGAAGGGCATGGCTGGCGGTGTCCCAGATCAAGTGTAGCCAGAACCCGGCAATAAGACCCGTGCGGGTGTCTCGCCTTTCCCCCTTCATCTCCAGAAAGAGGCTCTCCATCTCCCGCCCCCGACTTTCGCGGAAGCGCTTGGGGAAGAGGCGCAGGAGAAGCCGGTAGAGGCGCAGTCCCCGAGCGTCGCGTGTGTTCATGGTGGCCTCCCCGACGCTCAGGCGGGCTCGCCGCCCCGGGCGAGCTCCACCCAACGGGCCAGGATCTCGGTCTCCTCCCGGAGACGAGCGCGGCCGTAGACCGTGAGGCCGTAGTACTGGCGCCGCTCATCGTCGGGCTCTCCTTTGGGCGCGGCCACCGCCTCGATGAGGCCCTCCGCCTCAAGCCTGGAAAGGGAGCGATAGAGCATGGCCGGCCAGAGCCGCATGCTCCCATCGGTTTGGGCCAGCACCGCCCGTTGGATGCCGAAGCCGTGGAGGTGCCCGGAGCCGAGGGCCAGGAGGATCTGGAACCACTGGGGCTTCATCGGTCGCTCGATCATGGTCTCTCCTCTCCTCGTATCGCGGTTCGGCTCCTGCGCCGGTGGCGCATGCCGGCGATCCGACGTCGGCTCTTCCCGCGGAGTGCCGACGATCCGGCGTCCATCCTTCCCGCCGAATGCCGGCGATCGGGCACCCGTCCTTGCTGTCGGATGCCGGCGATCCGACGTCCATTCTTCCCGCCGAATGCCGGCGAACGGGCACCCGTCCTTCTTGCCCGATGAGCCGCCCGTCCGTAGCATTTCCGCCGCCCGGGCGAATTAGTATCAGGTGATACTACGGGTTGGACGCCGAAGAGGGAGCAAAGGTTGGGATCAGGCTCCTGGGAGGCGAAGGGGATGGCTCGCTTCGGGCGGTGGGCTCTACCCGGTGCTCATCACCTCCGGCCAAACCTGAGCGTAGCCTTCACCTCCGCGAGCAAGTGGGCGTCCGGCGGGTTACCGTCGGAGGGCTCCCCCTGGCCGAGCTGCCGGTCGCTGTTGTCACCCCAGCTCCGGGCGAGAGCCCAGGTCGGAGAACTGGACTCTCGGAGGGGCAGTCCCATGCGCCCTCGGGCACCTGAAGCCGTCAGCCTACGGTCAGGGCCCCTTCCCGGAGCGCGTGAGGGAGGACTGGTGGTCGAAGATGAGGTCGATGAGGGCGATCTGGCGGTCTCTCACCGTCCAGGTGGCGTCGAGGTGATCCGCGGTCCGGCGGTCCAGGGAGATGAACGCTCCGTCACCGGGCTGGGCGTAGCCGGGGACGCCGGTGAGCATGGCGCCGATGTTCATCTCGACCCAGTCCTGGGCGACGGCCAGGTTGGTGGTGTCGCTCGCGATTGCGTAGATCTCGTAGAACCCGTCGGGCTGTACGTTGCGATCCACGCGATCGAAACGGTTCTTGGCGTTGAGCCCGAGATCGATGGCTCCCCATTCGATGGTACCACCGTCGCCCTGGTCGTCGTAGACGAGATCATAGGTATTGGGCACCTCCCAGGGCACGCGCTCATAGAGGTCGTTGGCGAAGGCCACCCCCCGCTGGGCCGCGGCGACGAGGGAGTCGGCGACTTCCTGGGGCAGCGCATAGTCTCCCCCAAAGATATATAGCGTGAGCTCCGCGCCGTCATAGCTGAAGTTGTAGTTCCTCCCTTCTTCGTCGTTGAAGGTGTCGATGAGCTCCTGCATGGGCACCGACGCCGAGTCCCAGTAGAGGATCGTCCGCTTGTTGGTACCCTGCTCCAGGCGCGTGTCGGTGGGCTTTCGGCCCTCCAGGGCGTCTCCGTTCGTGTATTGGATGATGTTCGGGGCCAGCCGGCTCTCGCCCAGGGCCACGAGGAAGTTGGGATTCGCCCCTTCGATGAAGCCCAGCTCGTAGGGCTGCTCGTAATCGGTGATGACGGCGCCGCCGTCCTGCGCGACGGTGGTGCAGCGCTGTCCGAAGCAGAACTCCGACCCTGCGGCGGGCACGATGGAGTCGCCCCGGACGATGAAGACCATGGCGTCGTAGATGTTCCGGGTCTGGGGGACGGTGAACCCGCTGCTGGCGCTCCCCGTTTTGCCGGCTTCATCGAAGACCCTCAGCTCCAGCGTATGAGCTCCTGACAGCATGTTCTCCCGGACGATCTGGAACTGGGCCTGGGTGCCGTGGATGATCTGACGCTCGTACTTCGCCCCGTCGATGTAGACCTGGACGGAATCGAGACCGGTGTCGTCGGTCGCCAGCGCCGTTACCCGGAGGTCGTTTTCCTGGAGCCCCTCCAGGGCGACCTCCTGGATCTGGACCGAGGGCGGGGTGTCGACCTTCGGGCCGGTGCCTCCTCCTCCCCCCCGCCCCCGCAGGCAGCGAGGGCGAGAGGGAGGAGAATGGCTGCGAGGCCGAGCGGGGCTCCGAGTGCGCTACGCGGGAAGTCGCTCAATGGCATGTGACGGTCGTCGTGCCGGAGTGGGCCACGGGGAACAAGCCGTCCCCAATGGTGGTCGACACGTTGCCGCCGCCCCAGAGCGGGGCGGTTTCGCCTAGGCCAGCCGTCGTTGCAAGCAACGGATCGTTCAACCCCGGGTCGTACACCCAGGTGTACAGCTCGGAGAAATGCGCGGTGGGCCAGATATCCGAGTCGCCCCCCACGGCATTCAGGAAATCGGCGATGAACTCCAGGGTGATCTCCTGCCCACTCCAGTCGGTGCCGAGGTCCAATTGCCGGCTCAAGGAGTACGTTCCGCTCGTCTGGGGCAGCATCATGCGCTCCGAGAGGGTCTCGCCGCCCCCGGTCACGAGCCTCAGGTGGCCCTCTCCCCAGAAATTCTGGTTGTACTCATAGCTGGTCCCGTCGGAGGCCGCCGACCCATAACCGATGGTGACCTGGGCCGAGACCGTGGCGACGGAGGTCTGGGTCTTGGTCTTCCCCCTGCCCTCGGTCTTCGTGGTGATCCGGCAGGCCACGTCGCTGAGGGACAGGTCCTGGAAGAAGAGGTATCCCGGCGGGGTGTTCCCCTGGTGGATGGCGTAGGAGGTGACGCCGAGGAACGCCTGGCCGCCATGCCAGGTGCTGGTCACCGAATCACTCCTCCGTCCCAAGACGCGCACCGTCCTCAACCACCCCCTCGATCCGGAAGCTCTTCGAGTGGAAATACCGCCCGTCCTGTCCGATGAAGGCGCTCACCCCGATGACGAAGGGATCGGCCCCGGTGCCGCCTACCGAAGTAGCGGGATAATCGCTGAAGAAAGACGTGTTGACGATCTCGCCGTTCTCGTAGTCGACGGTCATCTCGCCCGTCCAGCAGACGTCGATGTGGCCCTGGGTCCCGTCCTCGTTGAACTCGGTGGGGGGGTCTTCACCTCCCCCGAAGCCGAACTCGTAGTGGGTCTCGTAGGGGGGATCGTCGTCTCGGACGCCGTTGAAGAAGTGGTCGTGGGTGAAGCCGACGCCGAGGCTCTGGAAGGTGCCCTCGACCACCACGTGGATCATCGAGCCATCCGGGCACGCCCCGAGATCCTGATACACCCAGAACTCCTTCAGGACCGGATCGACCACCTCCGCCGGCGGATCCCCGTCGCCCGGTTTCCCCGGGTTCCCTCCCTTGGCGAACTGGGGCTCCACGGGGCTGAGCAGGTCGGAGGTGTCTTTGCAGCTCTGGCTGAGGAGAGCGATGGCCAGAGCGGGGAGAAGGATGGACAGCCGTCGCAGCGTCATGGGTGCCTCCCGGGGAAGTCGGTGCCTTCCGGTTGCGCGCGCGAGGCATTTGGGGCTGGCCCCGCAGAGTCGAGATGCACGGACCATAGCCCGGGACCGTCAAACGGGTGTTAAACGGGTCGCGTTTTCGCGACTTGTTCCCTGAGCGCCTGGTTGCGCGTAACGCCAGGCCGAGAGCACCGAGTGGTCCGTCTTCCGACCCAGGACCGGGATTTCAGCCACTTCCCCCCGGATGCGGACCCAGGATGCGGACCCCGGATGCGGCGGAGGCCCCCGAGCGGATCGGGTGAGGGCAGCGTATCGAGGAAAGTCCCGGCCGGGATCCAGGCGTCCGTCACCCTGCACTTGCTTCAGACAGAAACCGACGCGTTGCTTGTCCCGTCGGGCCAGGGGAACTCGAGATTCAGCTCCATCGTCGCCGCCATCCGAAGGTCGACGGTGGCAAAGCCCAGGATGCCGTCGTCGTATCTGCCGTCGCCCTCGAGCGCCAGGACCGGCTCCGAAATGACCTGGGCCAGCCGAGGCGCAGGGGCGCCGAATGGCAGCCAGTTGGAGAGATCACTGGCGAAGTCGTCCCGAAACAGCACGTTCGATCAATCCGCCGGCGTTACGGTGACCACCACCGTGTCCTCCATCCAGTCGCCGAATCGGGCCGCGACAAACGACTCTCCGGCCGGGTTGCCCGTCACGACCCCCGCCGAATCGACCGAGACCTGAACCGGATCCTCGGCTTCCCAGCTCACTTCGACGGGCCTGGTGGCTCCGTCGCTGAACAGGCCCGTCGCCTCGAGTTGCCGCCTCTCTCCCCACCCGTCAAGTCGTCTGGATCCTCTCGATCAGCCTCACCTCGTCCGCGCCCTCTCGATCAGCCTCAGTTCGTCCGCGCCCTCTCTATCAGCCTCTGCTCGGCGAGCCCTGCGAAGGCGCCGGAATCGTCCCGGACCGGGACGTAGGTCTCCTGGCTGTCCTCCGCGTGGAAGGTGCCATCCTCCTGCAGGTAGAGCCGGAAGGTGCCGGCCACCGGGGAGTAGAGGACCAGGTGCCCGTCCTCGGCCGTGAGGGTGATGGTGTTGCGAGCGGGCAGGCCCAGCGGGGCGGGTGGATCCGGCCACTCCCCCACGAACTCGGCCAGGCTCTCGTCGGGCACCCGGGTGATCAGCGAATCAGTCTGCACCTCGAGGGGCGTGAGAGCCGGGTTCGGATCGGGCGTGCCGGTGCGGGCCTGCATTACCTGGTCGATGAGGTCCAGGAGCGCCGGCATGGGCGTGGCCTCATCCTCGTAGGTGTTGGCCCGGTTCACGATGACCATGTCGGCCCCGGGCAGCACCGCGATGAACTGGTTGCCGACCCCGAGGGCCCCGTACATCCGGTACTGGGTGAACCGGGGCTCCAGCATGATCCACCAGTAGAGGCCGTAGCCCATCACGTCGGTGTCGATGGAGTAGAGAGCGGAGCTGCGTTGGATCCAGAAGTGAGACAGGATCTGGTTGTCCTGCCACAGGCCATCCCGGGCATAGAGCAGCCCGAACCGGGCTGCGTCCCGTGCAGACATGCGGAAGGGGTAGGCCGGGTACTTGGACTTGTCCCGCTCGTAGTGGTAGTAGCCGTCGGTAACCCGCCAGTCCTCCATCTGGAGCGGCTGTCCGAAGAACTCGTCGAAGGCCTGGAACACATCGGCTCCGGTTTCCTGCATCAGGATCGCCGCCGAGGTGTTGAAGTCCCAGTTGTTGTAGGCGAAGTACCGTCCCGGGCCCTCGCTGCCCCGAGGCCGGGAGTCTGTGCGCCCCGCGTAGGCTGCCGGGTGGAACACACCGGAGCGGGCCTTGAGCAGATCCAGGATGCGCGCCTGCTTCTCGGTTTCCAGCAGGGGGTCGGGGTCGTCGTCGATCCCCAGATCGGCCAGGGTCTTGTTCAACTCGATCTCTCCCCGGTCCCAGTAGATGCCGTACAGGCCCGAAAGGAAGCTCTTCCGGACCGAGTGGCACATGAAGCGCCGCCCCACGTCGCCCCAGTCCGCCACTACGGCCCCGTTGGCCACCACCAGGAAGGCGGAGGACGGAAGCCCCTCCCAGGTCTGACGGGCAGCCTCGAGCTTGGCGGGGTCGAACCCCGCGTCCGCCACGTCGGTGTAGCGCATCCACTCCTCGGCGGGAAAGCGATCGGCCTGGACCTGGGTCTGGATCTGCGCCTGGGGCGCCTGGGCGCAGGCGGCGACGCCCATCGTGAGGATGGTGAGGGCGAGGCGCCAAAGGAACCGGGCGGATGCGGGGTTCGTCGCGGTCGGCGTCGTTCCGGGTCGGCTGGTCGATGCCTGCATGATCTACCTCCGGTTCGTAAGACTGGGCTGGCTCTGGGGCCCCACGGTCCGGGGGGGCCTCCGGCTTCGCGGGCTCCCTCAGGCCCCAGGACGCCGCAGGACAAGGTGCCCCACGGGCGCAGATGAGGAAAGGGTGCGCCGACGTGAACTCCGACGGGCTTACCGGCTGCCGACGCGGCGTCCTGGGGGCCGATGCGGCGTCTTTGAGGCCGACGCGGCGTCCTGGGGGCCGATGCGGCGTTCCAGCGGCAGGCGCGGACTGCCGACCCGATCCGCCATGGACTCGCCCGGCGCCTTCGTGGAACTTCACGCCATGAATGCCCTCACCTGTGGCTCGCTGGAAAGCCTGCGGCGCGAGATCCGGTGGCCCGGCCCCAGGGCATCCGACCCCGGAGCGCCGCAGATCCGCGCTCGAGTCTCGACCGCCAAAGCGCCGCAGATCCGCGCTCGAGTCTCGACCGCCAAAGCCCCGCCTTCAATCCTCTTCGGGCGAGAACCTGCGCCCGAGTCTTCGCCTCCGAGGCTCGGCGCCTTCGGCGCGAGCCACCGCCGGCGCCCTCTCCATCCTATCGGCCCTCACTCGAACCTCCGGCGGCGAGGGCCCAGTATCAGGCAGACACTTGACCGGTGCAATCCGGTAATTCGTACAAGCGCGGGGTTTGGGAGCGCGCGTGTATGATTTACTTGACAACTATCAGGTCAAACGTACACGCGCCACCTGCGGCCCGTGACCCTTGTAACGAAACCCGTGAGAATATGCGGTGAAACTGACACAGGCGATTCCGAACACGGGTCCTCGTACGAAAACCCGGAATTTCCCCGCTCCGAACGGATGTCGGCCCGGTGTCAAAGAGGGGGAGGCTCAATCGTCGCCTGAGCCCAGGAGCGAAAGAGCTCCCGGTCCCGGGCGTCCGAGAGCCGCACAGACGGCCGAGAGAGAGGCGGCCATCCGAGCTCTCGCCGAGGAGCAGCACGGCGTCCTTACGCGAGCCCAGTTGTCTGCGATGGGTCTCTCCCAGAATTCCGTGGACTACCGTCTGAGGTGCGGACGACTGCGTCGGCTGCTCAGCGGAACGTACGCACTCGGGTGCCTCCCCAGGAACTTCTCTGGGCACCAGAGGGAGATGGCCGCCGTTCTGGCCTGCGGCGATGGGGCCGTCTTGAGCTTCTGTAGTGCTGGCGACGTGTGGGGCTTTCGCCCCCAGCCCGGGCCCGGGCAACGGGTCGATGTGAGCACACCGGGGCGCCGACGGAATCCCGGCCCTTGGGTGAAAGTGCACCGCGTGGCGAAAATGGAACCTGACGAGCGGACGATGAAAGACGGGATCCCGATCACCACGCCGGCCCGGACCCTCCTCGACCTCGCTGCCACGCTCAGCGCGAAGGAGCTGGAGCGGGCAGTGGCTGCGGCGGAGCGCCTTGAATCTCGCGGAAGAGGGTGAGCTTCGGACCCTACTTGGGCGCTATCCAGGGCGCGCCGGGACCCGGCACTTGCGTGCGGTGCTGAGCCTACCCGGAGGGCCGGCGTTCACTCGGTCGGAAGCGGAGAGGCGTCTGATCTCGCTCCTTCGGGACACCGCGCTCCCTGCCCCGAAAGTGAACGCGAGACTCCTGGATTATGAGGTCGATCATCCTCTGGCGCCGCGAACGGGTCGTCGTGGAGGTCGATGGGTTTGAGCATCACTCCTCTCGACAGGCTTTCGAGCGCGACCGGATCCGAGATGCGACGTTGGCAGCCGCCGGCTACTGCGTGATCCGCGTGACATGGCGTCAGCTGACCCGGCGCCCTAAGGAGGTCTTGATCCGGCTAGCGCAAGCCCAAATCCAGGGAGGTAGCTAGACGCCAAGCAGAGGCGCGCCCTTGCCACGGTTCTTGAGCCCCTTGCCACAGGTCCAGTCCGCCCTTGCCACGGCTTTAGAGCGACCTCTGCCACAGGTCTCTAGCGCCCCTTTTCCGACAGGTTTGGCGTGCCTTTCCGCCGCGTTTGGCGCCCCTTTCCAAACGTCTGGCGCCCCTATGCCTCAGTTCTGGCGCGCCCGCCCGCTTCCGGGGATCGCGATCGGTTGATGGGCCGTGAGCGCCGAGGGTAGAGGTTCGAATCCCCTCCGGCCGGATGCCCTCCGGCGGAATGCCCTCCGGCGGAATATTCTATGATCTAGAAGCTCGAGGAGGACGGCGAGGGCTGACGGTCCCGGACCGGCTTGAGAGGTCCCAGCGGCAGCACTTCGGTATACTTATCCGGATTCGCCTTGCAGAAGTCCCAGATGTCGTCTGGTGACGCGGCACCGGGGACCACGCCGAAGTTCTTGTCTGCCTTGGCGAAGGAGCAGGCCACGACCCAGGAGCAGATCGGGTAGCGGTCGTCCTGGGTGAGACGTCGGAATACGTAGGCGCCCTGGAGGAACCAGTCGGCAAGGTGCGCGACCAGCTTCAGCACGCCGTACGCTCCGGCCCACGTAATCGTTGGCCGCCGCCACGATGGTCCGAATCTCTTCCTCGGTGAGATTGGTGGGTCGGAAGATGCCCACCTCGCTGGAGCCCTCGGCGCCGTAGCCGTCCACGAGGCGCCGCCTCACCACCTTCCACAGGGCCTCCACGACCCAGGACCCCTCGACGGGCCCTCCCTCGATGATCAATCCCACATGGTTGACCTTCGTGCGCCTCTCCCCGATGCTCCGGGTGAAGAAACGGATCGCCGCGGAGAGCCATCCCTTTCCGCGGGTCACCAGCACGTCGGCAGGCTTCAGCTCGATGGTGGTCATAGCTTCCTCCCCTCACCACCTCTGGGTGAACCCGCTCCAGTAGTCCAGCGACTCCTGCTTGGCGCGTTGCGAATCGCCGCCGCGATCTTCGTCGGAGCGGTAGAGGATGGAGTAGGTCAAGGCGTCCAGCCGGCCAAAGGCCTTCCGGTTGAGGCTGCTCAGGATCCGGTTCCGCCACGTGCCCGTGTCAACATAGTACTGCGCCTCCCCACCGGGCGCCGGCCGGAGCCCGCCTCCTCGGCTCGTTCCAGCCGTGCCGAACTCGGCTGACGCACACCCGGAACCGATCACTTCGATGCCCGGGTTGTGGCTGTGCCCGGCCACGACGAACCGCACAGAAGCGTCCCGGACCAGTGCCTCCTTCTCGGCGAGCGCTACGGGTCCAGGGCCGGACCCGCGACGGGAGATCCAGTCGCTCATCCTGCGCATCCAATCGAGCGGAATCCTGCGCCGAAGGGCGTCCCAGCCGAGGAGGAGCTGGACCAGATCCACCACGTCGGGCAACCCCGGCCGGTCGTATCTGCGGAGCCAGGCGAGAAGGAAGGGGTGGTCGTGGATCTCCTCCAGCAGATGGCGGACCACGGGCTCAAGAACGCGCCAGACCTCGTTCTGATCGTGTCCCGGCGTGGTCAGGAGGAAGTCCATGAGAGCCGATTGGGGCCGCAGGTCATCAAAATCCAGGAGCCGCTGGTAGACGGTCCTGAGGACGGGATCGCCAGGGATGTCGTGGCCCCTGGCCGTGTGCATCTCCCGAAAGAGGACCGGAAGGCGGGCGGCGATGTCCACGGTCACGAAATTGCCGAAGGCGGGATCCGCATACTCCTCCTCCGGAAGCGCTGCAGGGAGAAGCTCGCTCGTGCGATGGTCCACCGAGAAGTTGTACGGGTCGTACTCATGCCCGTGCCGAATGAGGGCTCGGGGATCCTCGAAGTGGAAATAATGAGGGAAGGGCTCTGCCACACCCGGCAGGGAAAGGAGGCTCCGAACCTTGCGGCGCACGCTCGCCGTGGAGTCGGCCAAGCGGTCGTGGTTGCCCGGCAGGTAATGCAGATCGATGGCGTCGAGGGGCGGGAACTCGGCCTCCTCGGAGTCTTGCCGACCGGGGTCCATCCTGTATCTGCCCCTGGAAATGAGCTCGAACGCCTTCAGGGAATCGGCCACGTCGGGTTCCTGCGCAATCGCGTCCAGAATCTCCAGGACCTTGCCCTCGAGGGGCGATCCCGGCGCGACCTCGGTAGCACTGGCATCGTAGGGCCGGACGGAGCTCCCTCCCTCGAACCAGAGAGAAGTGCGGCTGAGATCCAGGATGTCCCCCGCCAGGACCAGGTCGATTCTCCGGGCCCTGTTCCTCCGGGCTTCCCGGGCGAGCTGCGCGACGAAGCGATGATAGGCCCGAGGGTTGATATTCCGGGAGTAGACGATGGCCGGACCGTTGTTTGAGGCAGGGATGACATCGGAGGCCTCCTCCTCGAAGTGAAGGTCGGAGATTACGACCAGCATCTTCCTGTCCTCGGTCTTCCTTTCGGAGGGGGAAGGGAAGGGGTCTCCCGCATATCGGCGACCCTCCTCCCCCAGGAAACGCCAAGCCCGGGGAAAGGGGTGCGGAATGCGAAGTACGCCTCACGGCCAGTGGAACGTCCGGTACGCCTCGCGGCCAGTGGAGCGTCCAGTACGCCTCACGGCCAGTGGAGCGTCCAGTACGCAACTTGGGCGCAAGGGCGAGGGGGAGGCAAGGGACGGAGTGTGGTCCCGGGTGCCTCCGCCTACAGGTCCCGGGCCATGGCCGCAGCGGGCACAATCCTCCTCCACCCGGTGAGACGCGCCACCACCACCGCGCTAGTCATGTAGCCTGTGGTGTTGAGCAGGGTCTTGAAGATGTCCGGGATGCCGTCCAGGGCCTTCAGGAAGATCACGCCCTCCAGTGGCACACCTGCCGCCACGTAAAGGGGAAGCGTCATTACGTAGCCTCCGCTGGGAATGCCCGGTACGCTGGGCGCGGTGAGAATCTGGACCCCGACGAAGAGGAGGAGGAAGGTGGGGTCCAGCGCGACACCGTACACATGCCCCAAGAAGAGGAGCTTGAAGAGGGAGGAGATGAGGGTGTTCATCTTGAAGGTGGAGGCCCCCAGGGGCAGGGTCAGGCTCACCACGTCTTCCGGCAGCCCGAGGCCGTCGCGGGCTCCCTTCATCAACGCCGGCAGGGACGCCAGCGAGGAGCGGGTGCTCATGGCCACGCCCTGGGCTGGCCAGACCGACCGAGCGAACTCCTTGAGAATCCCTCCCCCGATCAACGCCGTGACAGGGTAGAGGAGCAGCACCAGCCCCACCAGCATCGCGATGTGGACCGCCAGGTACCACCCGAGGATCCCCGCCAAGCCCAATCCGGTACGGGAGGCCACGTCAAACGCCAAGGCGAAGGCTCCCACGGGAAGCGCGAGGATCACCCAGTAGGTGGCCATCATGACGGCCGCCCCCAAGGCTCTCACCAGGGCGAGCACTTGCTCCTTCTGAGGTCCGATGCGGGAGAGGGCCAGGCCAAAGACGAGCGACACGAGAATGAGCCCGATGAGGTCTCCCTGGGCCGCTGCCCCGAAGATGTTGTCCGGGATCATCCTCACCAGCCCCTCGGCGAAGCCGGAGCCCGCACCCGTGGTGTCGGCAGCGGGAATGGAGAGGTCGCTGGCCCTCTCCAAAGCCAGAGCCATGGCACCCCGGTCCGACGGAGCGTGGCGCAGAAGGGGAGTGGCCACCGAGAGGCAGAAGATGGCGCTGGCCACCATCATAGTGACGAACACTGCCAGGCTCGCCCCTCCGACCTTGGCGGCCCGCTTCACCCCATCGCCGGATGCGGCCAGGATGAGCTGGCACACGATGAGGGGGACCACGACGAGGAGCAGGGCCCGGATCCACCCCTGCCCTACGGGCCCCGCCATGGCACCCAAGCCTTGCGTGAGCGAGGTGGGATGGAGGTTGGCGAGAGATCCGAGCCCGAACCCCAGCACGATCCCCATCACTCCTCCCACAGTGATCCACCGGGGGAAGGCTGGGGCGGTGTTCTCCCCGGAGGGACTCTGTCCTCCTCCTTCCTCTTCCGGCGTTTCGCGATCGGCATCCGGCCTCACGCCGGTTCCCCCGTGTTCGAGTCGTGCTGCATGGCGGCCGGGTCACGCCTGCCGGGCCCGGAGGCGTTCCGTGGTGGCCGCGCGGCGGAATGTAGACAGAAGACCTCCAGCGTCCCAACCGCGCAAGGGCGAAAGACCGCGCCGGGCGCCGTTAGGGCGGAAGGGGCTGCGGCCCACCGCAAGCGCGAAAGGCCTGCCGCTTCCAGAAGGGGGAGCGACGATCGAGGGCGGACCCGCGGGTAGTATGATTCCGGCGAGCGTCAGACGCCCGAGTCCTGGAGACCCATGGAGGTGACGCCGGGGGCCGGTGGACCCAAGGCACCCTTCTTTCCGGCGTCTTCCAGGGGAGGGCGGTTCCCGGAGGTGCGTAGGCTGCGGTGGCCGAGCGTCACCAGTGCTGGCAGAGTGCAGAGTATGACCATGATCTCGGGCATCCAGGCCCCAGCGGTGGTGATGTCGTCCAGGGCGAAGAGGTCGAGGACGAGAAGGACGAGAAAGCCGCTGAGATAGCCGATCTTCTGACCTGAATCGGACACTGCTTCGTGCTCCTATCCGTCGATCTTGCTTCCGTGCGAGATGACCCGCAGGGGATTCACTCGGTTGCCCCGGCTGTCCAGGGCGATCAGCACACCCGTCCCCGGCTCCTGGCCCATCTGAACCATTTCACCGTTCAACTTCCAGGACCCCCGCAGGCCTCGAGACCGGGTCTCAGTGGGGACGACGCGGGGCAGAACGCCCGAACGGATGCGACGATGTTCCACGATTGCCTCTCCCATGAACGATGCATTCGGCTCTTCTCCACAGGCCTGCTTGCATACCCTATACCGAACGGGAGGGTGCGGGCTGGGGAAGGGGGGAAGCGTTGAGCTTGAACGGTTTTCCGGGGGAGTTGGTGGAGATGCCAGGGGAATGGGGCCGTCTCTTTGTACGCGCCGGACGACGATGCTGTTGCGACGGCGCAGCAAAGAGGGGGGAGACGTGCGCCGGCTCCCGCCGCTTGCCGCGAGCGCTCACCCCCCTGGAGATTCTATGCCCGGAAGACGTTCTCCCCGTCCTTTATCGCGTGCCGAGTGTCGACGACGCAACCTACCCAGGCAGCGAGCTGCTCGTGCTCCACGGTCCGGTGAGCGGTCAGGATGACCGCCATATCGAAGCCTGAAAGGACTTCCTGGCTCCATGCTACCGATTCGAGTCCCGCCAGCTTCCCGTGCTTTCGGGTGGGGGGTACCACGGGGATGTAGGGGTCGAAGTAGCTGACCTCCGCACCGAGCTCCCGGAGCATGTCCATGATCACGAAGGTGGGGGATTCCCGCGGGTCGTCCACGTCGGCCTTGTAGGCCAGTCCCACGCACAGGACCCGGCTTCCCTTCACGGCCTTCCCCTGCTCGTTCAGGGCCTCCGCGCAGCGCCCAATCACCCACGCGGGCATGGCGGTGTTCACCTCGCCGGCCAGCTCGATGAAGCGGGTGTTCAGTCCATACTCCCGAGCCTTCCATGTGAGGTAGAAGGGGTCGATTGGGATGCAGTGGCCCCCGAGGCCCGGCCCCGGATAGAAGGGCATGAAGCCGAAGGGCTTGCTCTTCGCGGCTTCGATGACTTCGTAGATGTCGATGTCCATCTCGTGGAACACCGTTTTGAGCTCGTTGACCAGGGCGATGTTCACGGACCTGAAGATGTTCTCCAGGAGCTTCACGGCTTCGGCGGTCCGCGTGTTCGAGACGGGAACCACCTTGTTGATGACCGCTTCGTAGAGGGCCGTCGCGATCCGCAGGGCGTCCTTGCCGTTGGCGCCGACGACTTTTGGGATGGTGCCCGTAGTGAAGTCGGGGTTCCCCGGGTCCTCCCGCTCGGGGCTGAAGGCGAAGAAGAGCTCCTCGCCCGCCTTCAGGCCGCTGAGTTCCACGCAGAGTGGCTCCAGCAGCTCGTCGGTAGTCCCGGGATAGGTGGTGGACTCCAGGCAGACCAGCTGGCCCGGCCGGAGGTAGGGTCCGATGGTTCGGACCGTGTCCTCCACGTACGAGAGATCGGGTTCGCGATGGTCGCCGAGAGGGGTGGGTAGGCAGAGCAGCAGCACGTCGGCTTCCGGCACCCGGGAGAAGTCGGCGGTGGCCTCGCACCGGTCTGACGCGGCCAGCGCCTCCATGATGTCCGTACCCAGGTGCTTGATGTAGGGTGTTCCATCCCTGAAGTGGCGGATCTTCCTCTCATCGATGTCGAAGCCCAGAACCGAGTACCCGTGCTCGTGAAAGGTCCAGAGGAGCGGAAGGCCCACATAGCCGAGGCCCAGGATACCTATCCGGGCCCGTTTCTGGAGGATCTTCTGGAGGAGCTCTTCGGCGTGAGATGGCATCGCGGCGGGTCCTGTGCGTTCGAGGGTGTTCGTCAGCGAACCTCGAATGTTCTAAGGACCGGGTCCCCCGCGCCAGAGGAGGCGGGATCGAACAGGAGGCGGGGTGGAACGCAACTTCGGCGTAGGGCTCGTGAGCCTGCCCCTGGACCATTGACGCCTGCGGCGTTGGAGCGAGTATCCTTAAGCGACACCTCCTCCGTTCACGTAGGTCGCCGAGAAGCGTGCCATGACCCACGACGATCTAGTGCAAGCCATGAAGGAACCGGCGTTCTACCCGCATCCGGTGGGGGCGGTCCAGCTCCTCCAGACGCATGTTTCCTCCGTCTTCCTCACCGGTGAGCTGGCCTACAAGCTCAAGAAGCCGGTGGACTTCGGGTTCCTGGATTTCACCACCCCCGAGCTCCGGCACCGCTTCTGCGAGAAGGAGGTGGAGCTGAACCGGAGACTCGCGCCGACGGTGTACCTGAGGGTGGAGCCGATCGTGCTTCTGAACGGGAGGCCGGCTCTCCGAGGGAACCCTGTCCGGAGCGAGGCGGATCCGGAGGCGGTGTCGGGAAGGATAGGATCGGACGCGGTTCCGTACGGGAACGCGATCCTGGACGAGAGCGCGGTTCCGGAGGAGGGCGCAACCCCGAGGGAGAGCGGCATTCCGGAGGAGAGCGGGATTCCGGACAGGAAGCCAGCTCCAGGAGGGCTCGGCGCAAGCGGTGCGGCTTCCCATCCCATCGACTGGGTCGTGGTCATGCGCCAGCTGGACCAGGAGCTTCTGGGGCCCAACGTTCTAGCTAGGGGAGAACTCACTCCGGAGAAGATCGATGGGGTCGTGGACCGACTGGTTCCCTTCTACCGGGCGGCGGCGACAGGTCCGGGCATCGACGAATACGGCACGGCGGAGGCCTTCAGGGTCAATACCGACGAGAACTTCGAGCAGACGGCGGAGTTCGTGGGCACCGCGCTATCTCGGGATAAGTACGATCGGATCAGGGATTATGCGGATGCGTTCTACCGTGAGAACGATGACCTCTTCCGACGGCGCATCGCCGAAGGCCGCATCCGGGAGTGCCACGGGGACCTCCACCTCCGCAACATCTTCTTCACCGACCCCCCGGTGATCTTCGATTGCATCGAGTTCAACGAGCGGTTCCGGTGCTCGGACGTGGCTGCGGATCTGGCGTTCCTGGTCATGGACCTGGATTTCCGGGGCCTCCCGGGGCTAGCCCGGCGCGTCGTCGATCGCTACGTGGCCGCGTCGGGAGACCGCGACCTGGAGGAGCTGGTCGGCTTTTATGCCTGCTACCGGGCGTACGTCCGCGGCAAGATCGCCTGCTTCACCTCCCGGGACCCCGCCATCGGCGAAGGAGCCAGGGAAGAGGAGCTGCGCATGGCCCGGCGATACTTCGACCTTGCCTTCCGCTATGCGTCCGAAGGTGCCGTTGGGGCCGCGCCCGGCGAGTGGGAGAATGCAGGATGAGACGATTGCCGAAGGGGCAGGGAGATTCGCGAGCGCTGCATTGGGAATCGCCAGCGCGGCATTGGGAATCGCCAGCGCTGGATTGGGAATCGCCAGCGCGGCAGACTCCGGCGTGGCAAGCTCCAGCGCGGCCGCAAGAGACAACGGGGCCCAGATGAACGAGCCCTTCCTTTCCTACGTCGAACGGGAGTATCCCCCCGACGCCGTGGTCATCGCCTGCGGCCTGCCGGCCACGAACAAGAGCTGGTCCATGCGGCTGGTGGCCGAGCGCAAGGGATACCCGGTGCTCCGGACCGACGTTCTGCGCCGGGAGCTTCTCGAGTCCGAGGACATCTTCGAGGAGCGCGTGGCATCCAGCTTCGAGCAGCGCTCTCGGGTTTACGACGAGATGTTCCGGAGAGCGAGCGAGATCGTGGCGTCCGGCAGCGGCGTCATCCTGGACGCGACTTTTGTCACGCAGGAGTTGAGGGCCCGAGCAGCGGGGGTGGCGGCGCGTCACGGGCGCGCTCTCCTCATCCAGGAGAATCGCTGCTCCGAGGAGTACTCGCTCGCCGTCCTGCGGGGACGGGACCGGGAGACCTCGGAGTCCAATGCCGTGAGCGAAGACGCCTACTTCAACAACAAGCGGATCTTCGAGCCCGTCGACGTGGAGCAGCTGGGCCGCCGGTGGCCGGGCCTTCACATCGTGCATCTCACGGTGGACGTAGACGGGGAGGTCCCGGAGGCCTGGCGGGTGGTCCGGAGGGTGGAGGTGGGGTAGGGAAGCGGCCGAGGGTTTCTGCCCGATGCTAAGTTCCTTGGTCCCACCCGTAGCCTCCAATCGCCCTCCGTCATCGCGCCTCTGTCCTCCGGATCCTCCTCCTGGCACGCCACGCCGCTCAAGGTCCGAGGCCGCCGCCTCCCACGGACGGCACGTCGTACCTCGGTCCGGCCGTTGGATGCGTCCGTGACGAAGAGTGTCGAGCGAGTGTCGGCCGTGACCTCTCCGTCGAAACTCGAGCGGACCCATGCGATTCGGTCGTCCCGAATCCCTGCTGCGGCGCTGCTGCGAAGCGTGGCACGGAGGGGAAACGCATCATCGGTAGCGACGAGCTCGCTCGGATAGGTCCAGAAGAGCCTGGGGTCCTGTCCGTGGCGGACCGACATGAGGCGCAGGTGCTCTCCGTCAGCGACGGGGAAGACGAAGCGATCGCCGAACACGTAGTCCGACACGTAGTCCGACACGTAGAAAGACCCGCCGGCGGCTTCTCCGCGCAAGTTAATGTGGGGTGTGGACACGTGGTCCGCTGATCCCAGGCGCTGCCTCTGCCCCGTCATCCGATCTACCATGACCCAGGTCCAGACACGGTCTTCTCCTTGCTCGTCGCTTGAAGACATTTCGCCCAATACGTGTCGCCCGTCGGGGTGGAGGGAGTACGGGTAAGCCCAGGGAGTAGGCACCGGCTCGGGACCCGCGGAGTCATTCCCCGCAGCATCCACGTCGCCCGCTACCAGAACGGACGAATTGTCATTCCGAGAGACGAGGATGCGCCCATCTCGAGATCAGCCCAGGACCTCCGCACCCGGGCTTGTCATCAGGACGTGCGATGGACCGCCGTCCAGGGGCTGCACTGTCACGGCGTCTTCGATCACTCGCCAAGGCCCAGGAGCGCGGAGCCGTCGAACGAGAACTTTCGGACGGATGCGGCGCCGGAAGGCCTATGAAGCTGCGCGATCGGGTGCCCCTGAAAATCAGTGACCTCATAGCCGGGGCCCCATGGCGACGGGGCCCACTGCCTCGGGACCAGAGGAGCAGCCGCCCACCTCCACTGAAGCCCACCAGGGTGCGCTCTCTTTCGGAGGGCAGAACCTGCTCGGGGTGCCCCCCTTCGACGGCTACGCGGTGAAGTCCTCCTTCGCTCCGGTCGTCGCTCCCTTCTCTGGGTCTCCACTCGTCCCAGAGGACGAACCGGCTGTCCTGGGACCAGCCCAGGCCGGCGACAAAGACCACTCGAATTCGGACCAGCTCGCGGGACGCCCCCACTGGGCGGGAACCACTCGCAGAGGGACGTTGGGATGTGGAGCGACTTCGTCCACTGCATAGGCGACCCACTCCCCGTCCGTTGGCGGTGAACGGCGCCAGGCGTCGGAAGTTGTCGGTGCGGAGGTGCTCGACGGCTTAGGCGTACCGGTCCATGACGTCGTCATGGTTGGACGAGCCGTTCCGCGTGGCATGCATCAGGATGCCACTGTACTTCTCCACGAAAGCCTCCCACGCAGCCTCACGCTTGCCGGGCTCCGACTCCCCCAGGAGGGCCGTGAGCTCGGAAGGTGGCGGATGGGGCATATCTGCGCTCGAGGGTTGGCGGGGAGCGGCTTCGTCTTCTTCCAACGTTGCCCGACGGTAGGTCGGGAGATGCGTACACGCTACGCTTCCTCCGACTCCTCCCGCATGTAGGTCCCGGACCTCCGTCTTGCCGGGCATGAAGGGCGGCGCGGATGCCCACACGGCCCCACCATTTCATGCTGATCGCACGGGATGCCCGGCCCCACCTCGTCCGGGCGTTCGAGGCGGGTGGCGGTGGAGACTCTGTCACGCCCGCGCCGGATCAGGCTGCCATGGATCGGCCGGCCGCCCTTCGTCGGATGAGGACCGCCCCGATGAGAAACCCCAGGGTGAGGCCCGTCAGGTCCGCCGCCAGATCCCCGAAGGAGGGGTCCCTGCCCGGCACGAAGGATTGATGCCATTCGTCGGACGCGGCGAATAGGACCCCCACCAGGATCGGGCCCAGGCTCCAACGGCCCCCGGGCAGCCGCGCCCGGGCCGGTTTCGGCTCGCGCCGGCTTCCCTGATGGCCAGGGGGTTCTCCGTTCTCCGTCCAGGCTCCCGCACGGCCCCGGGCCCAGGCCAGGGCGGCCCCCAACACGCCGAACATCCCGAAGTGCGCCACCTTGTCGCTCAGGGGGAATAGACTCTCGCCCGGGACGTGGGAAAGGGAGCTCAGAAAGAAGAGAAGGCCCATCCATAGGAGGGCTGGGCCCCAGGAGATCAGAGTCTTGACCATGGTGCCTCCGTGGTACGCTTTCCGCACGACGCGGTTCCCTTTCCGCACGACGCGGTTCCCTTCGGCCCCCTGGTGCTGCATCTTGGGCACGGGAAAGGAGGTGAAGGCAGCATCATGTCAGCGAACACCAAGGACCCCGGGAAGGGCGATCCGGAGCCGGGGAGCGCGGGGCCGGACGGCAAGGGCGAACTCGAGATCGGCAGACAGCAGCGCGACAAGATGCTGAAGCTCGTGGCCAGGGGCTTCTTCAACGAGCTCATCAACTATGGGGTCGACCGTAAAGAGGTGGTTCGGGTCGCCTCGCACCTCTTGGACAATCTCCTCACCCGGCAGGACCTCTCGGAGAACGGCATCCGTTATCTGAGCGACCTGTTCACGCTCCGAACGGTCAAGGACGAATGGACCGAGCGTCGAGTCCTCTCGGTGGATCACGTGAGTCTTCGACCCCTTCATCCCTCCACGATCAGCGTCGTGGCCAGCTGGCTCCAATACCGGCACATTCGCGAGAGCTTCATTCCCCCGTTTCCGGGAACGGAGGAGGAGTTGGAGGCCTATTTTGCCGATCCCCAGCGGGAATACTTCGAAGTCCTCCACGAGGATGCGCCGGTGGGCATCATCGGTGGGGAGAACATCGACGAGGCGGTGGGGAAGCTGGAGATGAAGAAGCTCGTCGGGGAGTCGGCCCAGCAGGGGAAGGGGATCGGCAAGCGGGCTACCTTCGGGTTCCTGTACTACGCCTTCATGATCCTGGGCATGAACAAGGTCTACATCCATTCCCAGGACATCAACATCCGGAACATCAGCCTCAACAACCGGTTCGGTTTCGAGATGGAGGGGGTGTTCCGGGAGGATTTCCTGGCCAACGGGAAGCGGGCCGACGTGGTCCGCATGGCCCTCATGCGGGACACCTGGCAGCAGATCTTCTCGCCGACGGATTGAGCGGCGGGTCCGATCGTCGAGCAGGACGAGGAGCGCCGGATTCGGAGGGCCGGTCAGCGCTCCAGCCGGTAAAGCTGCACGGCCTCCACGTCCAGCTCGTCCTTGGCCACTCCCAGGACGTAATCCTCGCCGATCTCAAGGGGGAAGAACCTCGGTGGGGTCTGGATCTCGGCTACCAGCGCCCCATCGGGGGCCAGCACGCGCCACCGGGCCCCCGCTTCTCCCACGACGAAGGAGATCACCCGGGAGAGCCGCCAGGACGAGACGGGCTCCTGGAGCTCCGGGTACGCCATGACCCAGAGATCGCCCTGGGCATCGGCCAGGAGCCTGCCGAAGAGGGGGTAGTGCGCGGGGTAATCGTAGGGTTGGCCGATCGCCACGCTTCCATCGGGGCGGATCGTGCGGCGGACCTCTTCCGCCCTGGCCGCGGGGGGGATCGGAACCGGCTCAAATGGGGTGCGGTACCTCTGAAGCGTGTCGCCCTCGAACCCCAGGGCGAGAATCTCGTCCGCTCCCGTGTCCCCCGCATAGATCCGGTCGGGCCCGAAGGAAAGGACAAGACTCCGGCCGTAGGCCCGGTAGTTGGGGGAGTTCCGCTCCGTCGCGGGCAGAATGGCCAGCGTGTCGAAGGTGCTCGCGCCAGGGCTAACACCCGGGTGCCGGCCGGCGGCCTGGGGGTCTACGCGGGCCACCAGGCCCGTTGTACGCCAGGGTTCCTCCGGCGCCGGCGGACAGCCGGAGGTTCCCAGGTTGTCTTCCAGCACCGTCAGGAGCGTGGCATCGGGAAGGACGCTCCAGTTGGCTTCAGCGATCCGACAGGGGAGCCGCTCCAGGCTCATGAGGCTGAACGGCTGGGAGCGGACATAGTCCCCCTCCGGCGAAAGCCACGTGAGGCCGGGCCGGAATGAGAAGACCAGGAGGGTGTCGCCCGGGAGGCGGAGCAACTGGAGCAGGCCCAGGAATTCTCCCGGGCCCTCGCCCGCGCCTCCGGCGGTCTCGAGGTACTGACCCGATGCGTCGTAGAAGAGGATCTCGGAGGATCCGCCATTGGCGACGACAATGCGTCCGTCGCTGAGCCGTGTCGCGTCGGCGACCCCGTGGAGAAGGTAGTCCTCTCTCTCGTCCGAGCCGCCGATGGTCACCGCGGGCTCGACGGAAAGCACCCATTGGCTCTCCGCTTCCCCGGGCTGGCTCTCCTGGCCCTCGCCGCAGCCGCTCAACCAGGTTGAAAGAAGGAGCGCGGAGAGGGCGAACGGCAAGGAGGACGCTGCCGGGAGCGCTCTCAACGCTGCCCGGCGTCGCATACGGGTCGGCCAGGGGTGCATCGGTCTGCCTCTTCCCTTCCCGGAGTGCGGCGGAGGCCCTTCATCGGACAAGGGCCTTGCCCGCAACCTGGCCTCCCACCCCCGCGTGATCAAGGCCGAGGGCGGGCGAGACCACCCCCCGGCGGCCCTGCGTTCACCTTGAGGTCCGTCACGGTGAGCGTGAAGTCCATGGAATCACCCCCGCTCCCCATCATGGCCTCGAGCTGCTCCATCTGGGGCTTTAGCATCCCCTCCATCATGGCGCGCTGGGACTCGGGCATGTTGGCAAGCTGTTTCTTCAGCTCTTCCAGCTGTGCCGCGACCTCCTGCTGGTCCGCGCCCATGGCCCCCATCATGCCTTTCGTCTCGGTGCGGGTCCGGAAAGGGTGCACGTACCCATCCACATTCCGGTAGTCCTCCATGTACATGGTCATCTCGATGGGCAGGGTGCTGCCGTCGTCCTGAGGCATGTCGGCGGCCATCTCCACCTTTCGGATGAGCATGTCCTGGTCGTCGAGGTAGAAGCGCATCAGCGTAGGCGTGAACTTCTGCTCTTCGCCCGGTTGACCCGGAAGTCCGGGCATCTCCAAGCCGTCGAAGTCGTCGATGACAAGAACCTTGACGGGATGACCGTCCACCACGTCATCACCCTCCAGGCGGGTGCGCTGGGCCCACGCCTCCTGGAAGGGGTTCGACCAATCCCCTTCCATCTGATCCTGGGGAACCTGGTTGGTCATGCCGCCCATCTGCATGGTTACGGGCACCAGCGTTGGAACCCCCCCACATCCCGGGTCTCCATGTAAAGCGTGACGTCCATCCCCATGAGGCTCTGGGTGAGAGTCACGTTGTCCACGCCGGCCAGTCGTTCGGCCTGGGCGGCGATGGCTCGCCTGATGAGGTCGGGGCCGGTCTGCGCCTCCGTCGGTCGGGGCGCCGCGGCCAGAGCGGCCAGGGCCATGACCGCGAAGGTGAGCTTCGGGCGTCGGGTGCTCCAGGTCTTGGTACGCATGCAGGGCTTTCCCTCCGGGGGCAGGTGCGCTTGGTGAGGCGAAGGGCCGGCGGCGGCTCGAGCTCGGCCCCGACTCGATGAGGCTCGACAAGACACTCCATACCCCGGGCCTTGCGGTCAGGTTTCGGCAAGGGAGCGAAATGTGCGGTCCGGTGTTTCTGAACAATTGACACCCTTATCAAGGAGATCCCATGAAGAGGCCTGTTTTTCTCCTCCTCGTAGTTGCGCTGGCCGTGGCGGGGTGTGCTCCTCCCCAGACGGCCGATCTCGAGGCCCAACGAGTCGCCGTCAAGAGCGTGGTGGACGACTTCGCGACGGTCCTGGAAACCAAAGACATGGATCTATTCGCCGGAATCATGGCCCACGATTCCGACATGGTGGCGTTCGGTACCGACGCCTCCGAGCGCTGGGTGGGTTACGATGCGATCCGCGCAGCGGTGCAGGCACAACTCACCGCCTTCGATGCGGTCGCTCTCACCGTGCGGGACCAGGTGATTCACGTCCATCCCTCGGGGCTCGTGGCCTGGGTCTCCGAGGTCACCGATTGGCAGATCACGCAGGACGAGAACCAGGTCGACCTTCCCGGTGTCCGCCTGACGGGGGTCCTCGAGATGAGGGACGGAAGCTGGGTCTTCGTCCAGTTCCACGTGTCCGTGCCGGTGGAGGGACAGGCCGCGGCGTATTGAGGAGGGCCCGATCGGATCCGGCCTGACCCCTGGGCTCTCGCCGGCGGGTCCCGCAGGTCCCTCCCCCTGGCCAGGACCCTGCTCTTCCCCTATGCTGACCCGCCTCGCGGTGGACGACGTCTCCGCTTCCACCCCGGGGCGGGTTCGTTTCCGGACGATCCCAGACGCTGTCAGAAGTCGTCCTGCAGGGATAGGTGTTGATGATGCCATTTACGTTGGGGCTGTCAGTGGGGAGAGGATCGACGATGGAGCGGTGGCCGGCGCCAAGTTCTGCCCGTCTCCTCGCGCATTTCGCCCGCCCGCTTCCGTCTCTCTCGCTTCTCCTTCCTCTACTTGTGCTCCTCCTCGGCGGCTGCGCGGGAGAAGGACCCACGACCCTTGCCCGGGAGACGCCCGGCTCCGAAACAGGAGGTCCGTCGGCCGGCGGTGTGACCGGAGGCGGGGCCGCGGCCCCCGACCTGGCCAACCGGTTCATCGTGCGCTGGTCCAAGGGGGCGTCCGGTGCCCGAGGCGTGGAGACGGCGGTCGAATCCAGGGGCGGCGTGGTCCTCCTCTCTCACCCCATCGGCGTCGCCGTCGTGGCGGGCCTGAGCGATGCGGAAGCGGAGGATCTTCGGGGCGCCAAAGGCATCACCGACGTGGCGCCGGACGCCATCTTCGACCTGGAGCCCCGGCTGGCCGGTGGGGGTCCGGAGACGGGCTCGGATCTCCTGGTTCGCGCCGGTCCGTTCACCCTCGCCCCCGCTGCGCCCGCCTTTTCCCAAGCCTTGTTGGCGGGCTCCTGGACGGCAAGTGCGGGGGAGCCCTCCGTGGCCGAGTACTTCCCCTGGCAGTGGAACCTCCGGGCGGTTCACGCCGACGAGGCCTGGGCACGTGGGCGCGTGGGCTCTCCGGACGTCACGCTGGCGATCCTGGATTCGGGAATCGACTACCTCTATCCGGATCTGGTGGGACGCGTGGACCTGAGTCGATCGGTGTCGTTCGTGGCCGCCGATGACGATTCGGTGGCCATGTACTTCCCGGACCGCCACCCGGTTACCGACCTGAACTACCACGGCACGCACGTGGCGGCTACGGCGGTGAGCAATGGCCTGGTGGCCGCCGGGGTCACCAGCCGCACGACGCTCATGGGGGTGAAGGTGTGCGACGCCTCGGGCAACTGTCCCTTCGGGAGCGTGGTCTTCGGTCTCCTCTACGCGGCGGACAATGGTGCCGATGTCGTGAACCTGAGTCTCGGGGGCTCCGCGGCGAGGCGGGACCTGAAGCGCTACGTGGGCCTCATTAGCAGCGTGTTCAACTACCTCCGGTCGAAGGGAGTGACGGTGGTGGTATCTGCGGGCAACGAAGCCACCGACCTGGACCACGACGACAACGGCTACGAGACCTATTGCAGCGCCCCCAATGTGATCTGCGTGTCGGCCACCGGTCCGACCTCGGTGGACGTTCCCCTCTATGGCCCATGGGTGGACGTAGATGCCCCGGCCCCCTACACCAACTTCGGCCGCTCGGCGGTCAACGTGGCCGCTCCCGGCGGCACGGGCAGCGGCGTGATCTGGGCGGCGTGCTCCACCTCGAGCCTCGTCATCCCCTTATGCCAGACCGACATCTACGTCATGTCCCTGGAGGGCACCTCCATGGCTTCGGCGCACGTGGCGGGACTCGCGGCGCTCCTCGTGGAGGACGTGGGCCGAAACCCCGGCCAGGTGAAAACCCTGATCCAGCAGACGGCGGACGACCTGGGCCCGCCGGGCACGGACCCCTATTACGGGAAGGGACGGGTCAACGTCATCGATGCCCTGAGGGGCTGAGGGACCCCGTCTCTCTTCAGGGCCACCTCTCAGGGGAACGGTATTTCGAGGTCCGGGCCTCCTGCGCTCCGCACGAAGAGGCTCGAGAACGTCAAGTCGTTCAACAGGCGCCAGACCACTTCGGTGCCCGGCTCCAGGTACACCCGCTCACTCAGGAACGGATCGCCGGCGGCCGCCGGGACGGCCAGAAGGTTGATGTATCTGGCGCCCATCAACGCCTGTGGCACCCTCACCCGACGCTGATCCAAGGAAGCCACGGTCCCGAGAGGGATGCGTGAGGTCCCACCTCTCACCGCGTAGATGTGAAGATCGGAGATCCCGTAGTTCTCCAGGATAACGGTGCAGGGGAGGCGGTCTTTCCTTGCGAAGTCGGGATCCATTCCTCGGAGCCCCGGCGGACCTGTGCAGGACGCCAGGGCGAGGGCGGGAGCCAGGACTGCGACTTGGATACCTCCCATGTGGATACAGCGGCGGAGCGACATTGACGCCTCCTGATGGGTTTCCCCGAGAGTGTTGCACACGGCCTATCCCGTCAGGCGGCTCGAGGAGAACCTGACCTCCCGGCCGATCCAGCGGGAACGTGCTTACACTGTGGCGCCCTGTCCTTTTCTCTCTATGATCCCGGGCTTACTCTGCTCGTATTCGGGCCCGCACTCTCCAGTGGGGCCTACAGGTGGCAGAGTCCGATGAATCCCTGCCTACGCGACTCCATCAACCTCCCGAGGGCTTCGGCCAGGCGCATCGGAGCACGGGAGAGACGGCTGCCGAGCTCGGTCTTGAAGCTCAGGTCGCGGAGAGGATCGTGCCCACTCGAGGATCCAGGCTTCGCCCGAAATCCAGGAATGGTTGGAGGCCGTAACCGGCGGAAGTCTATAAGCCCCGGCGGCCTGTATGTGAGGGAACGAGACCTTCCCGTGGGAGTTCCGGTAGTCGGGCTCGGCCCGGCCCCGACCTTCAGAACCCTCCGCCGCCTCCTCCGCCGCTGCCCCCCCCACTGCTGCCGCCGCCTCCTGAGCCGGAGGGACTGGAGGACATGGTGCTGCTGGCGGCCGTGGACATGGCGGAGAGGTCGTGGGTGAACGACGAGGCGTGGAAGGCAGCGCCGTGAGGCCCGGTGTACCACTGGGGCGGCTCGGTGAACATGTCTTCGAACGCCTTCGCCCAACGACTCTCCACCTTGAAGGCCATGGCGTAGGCCAGGAAGCGCTCGAACATCTCGGGGGAAGTGATCATGCGCTTGAAGCGAGGCTCTTCGACCTTCTCCAGGAACTCCTTGAAGCCCAGGGCCCACTCTCGCGCCCGTGCTCCCCTCACGGTCCGGGCGGGCATGAACTGGCCGAAGACGAGGACGATGAGGCCGCTCCCGATGCCGGCCGCGCCCAGGGTCACGGGATCGAAGATGGAGTCCGCGGAATTGCCCGCCCAGACCGCACCGAGGATGCCCAACGCCACGAGACCCAGGCCTCCCAGGATCCACTTTCCCTTGACCGTCTCGGGATTCCGCTCGTAGTGGCCCTTGGCGATGAGCTGGTCATACAGCGCCTGACGGATTCCTCTCAGGTCTTTGTAGAACTTGTTCTTGAGGTCTGACAGCGTGACGCTGGCGTAGTCGGGCTCGCCGCCCAAGGCGGGGGCGGCATCGACACGGCCTCTTTCGCGCCCGCCTCCGAACAACGCACCGGGGCCGTGCTGGGACGCCGTTCCGGCGTGCTTGAACAGGGCGCTCAGGTAGCGTTCTTCGTGGGTACTCAGCCCCTCCCACTCGCCTTCGGGCTTCCTGAGGTGGAAGACGTACTCCGTGCTGGAGAAGATCCCCAGGGTCTTCTTCTCGAGCTGCTCGATGTGGAGGTAACCGCGCACCGCCAGGTCCACGAGAGTGGCCGTGATGTCGTGCATCTCGGCCTTGTGGTCCACCAGGGTCCCCACCTCGGCGGGTCCGAGCCCCTGGGGAGGCTCGTACTGGACCGCGATGGCCCGGGGTGCCGGATCCCGGCCCTTCCTTCGCCACTGCCGCAGGGAGAACCAGATGAAGAGGAGCGGAAGGACCAGGGGCCCCCAGCGGCCAGCTCCCTGTACCAGCCGGGAAGCGGGTGGAGGCGGTGGAGGGCGTGCCACCGTGCCCGGGGGCCATCCCACAGCCACCGTGAGCCCCTCACCCGCGCCCAAGGGCCGATCGGCCGTGAATGTCACCGTGTTGCCTCGGGTCTCGATGCGCACGGCGCTCTCGGTGGAACCCTCGACGCCCGTGTAACCGGCCGACTGAGTCGGGGTGACCCCCTGGGGGAGAACGACCCGGGCCGATGCACGCTCGATGGGGATCTCCCAGTCGTTTCCGGTGGCGTTCCAGTAGAGTTCGTCTAAGGGCCCGACTTCGCTTCCCTCCTCGAAGAATCTTATGGCGTTGTGGACCACGTAGCGGATCACGACGGTCCGCGTGGCGTCCTGGGCACCCGGCACCCAGGCCTGGATGCGGCGGGCCCACCGTCCATCGTTCTCCACCTCGTAGCGGAGTGGATCCCCGGATTCGTCGGTGATACCGAGGAGGTCCAGATCCAGGCGTACGCGACGGCCCCGGGCGTTCTCATGTTCGAGCGAGAGGACCCGATAGATGCCCTCCCAGGAGCCCTGGAAATGGGGTCGAAGAGTCTCGGTGATTTGGACGTCGCCGCTCGGCTCCACCCGGAGCTCGGCTTCGAAGCTCTGGAGGGTGAGGGTGCGTTGGGCGGAGAGGTTCCCCGGCAGGGATAGCACAAGGCCGGGCCCAACCGTGGTCGAGAGGAGCCCCGCCAGGAAGAACGCCGAAAGTCTGGGCATATGCCCTCGATTCAGGAAGTCGTGAATCGACCCTGCGTTCCCGGAGCGGTTCGCCGACGCCGTCGGTGACGCGGCCCGGCGACCCGGCCAGCGAAACGAGGGTCGTGGGTCCCTTTATTCGTATCGCAGGGCGTGCATGGGATCAACCCTCGAGGCCCTCAGCGCGGGCACGTACCCGGCCCCCATGGCGACGGCGGAGAGCAGGAGGGCCGAAAGCAGCATGACCACGGGGTCAAGACCCTGCATCTCGAAGAGGAGGGACTGGGCGCCCCGGCCGAGGGCGACGGCTCCGAGGATTCCGATGACGCCACCGATCACCACCATCCGGGCCACCTGCCAGAGCACCAGCCCCCGAACCCGGCCCCCTTCGGCGCCCAGGGCCATGCGTACACCGATCTCCCGGGTGCGCTGGGCGACCGAGTAGGCGAGGACACCATACAGACCCACCGCTGCCAGAAGGGTGGCCAGGGTGGCGAACGCGGCGGCGAGAGTGCTGATCATCCGGTCCAGGAACACGTTCTCCTTGGCCTGCTCCTCCAGGGTCTTCAGGTTCTGCACCGGGAGATTCGGGTCCAGCCGATTCACCACCCGGGGGATCGCCCGGAGGACGGAGGAGGGGTCCATTCCGGTGCGGAGGTAGAAGGTCAGTGAGCCCACTTGGCTCATCTGGAGATAGGGAATCACGAACACCGGGGGTGCTTCCTGCTTCACGTCATTGTACTTGGCGTCCTGGACCACGCCGACGATTTCCATGTCCAGATCCCCGCCTCGTCCCATGGCCATCCGTTTCCCCACGGCAGCCCGAGGATCCAGGCCGAACTTCCGAGCGAAGGCCTCGTTGATGATGGCCACCTTCGGAGCGTCGGCGTTGTCGGCCCGGGTGAACTCCCGACCCTGGAGAAGGGCGATGCCGACGGTGCGGAAATAGCCGGGACCCACCGTGTTGAACCGGGAGTTCGCGTCCACGTCGGGTCCGGACTCGAACCCTTCCACCGAGACGTCGTTGCCCCAGCTGCTTCCGCTGAGTATGGGGACCATGGCGTCCGACACCCCCGTCACGCCTGGAATTGCGGCCAGCGCCTCCTCGGCACGGACGAAGAGGTCCCGGGCCGCGTCGAAATCGTACCCGTTCAGCTCGGGGGAGATGCCGAACGTCACCACGTCCTTCGTGTCCACCCCCAGATCGATCTGGCTGACCTTCACCAGGCTCTTGATGAAGAGCCCGGCGGACACGAGGAGGGCCATGGACAGGGCGATCTGGGCCGTGACGAGCCCGTTTCGGAAGCGCGCCGCGGACCGAGCGCCGGAGGGTTGGCCCGAGCTGGCCCGGAGCACGGCGATGAGGTCGGAGCGGGTGCTGTACAGGGCCGGGTACATCCCGAAGAGGAGGCCCGTGACCACGGCCAGCCCCGCTGCGAACAGGAGGACGCCCGGCCGGAGCTCCCTGGAGATCACGTCCACGGCGTCGGGTGGCATGAGGGACGCGACGAGGTTCAGCGTCCAGGAGGCCACGAAGATGCTCGCAACGCCGCCGAGAACCGCCAGGAGGGTGGATTCCGTCAGGAGCTGGGTCAGGAGCTGGCGTCGGCTTCCTCCCAGCGATCCGCGAATCGCCATCTCATGGCTCCGCTGAGCCCCGCGGGCCAGCAGCAGGTTCGCGATGTTGGCGCACGCGATGAGGAGCACGATCCCCGTGATGGCGAAGAGCATGAGGAGCGGCGTCTTGGCCTCGGTGTGGATGGAGCTCTGTCCCCGTCGCCCGTCCTCCAGCGTGATCTCTTTGGCGCGGAACCGCTCCATCGTGGCGTCGCTCATTCCCGACTGGAGGGGAGCTTCGACCTCGTTGATGATCCCATGGTAGAGCGTGTTGAGGGAGGCGCTGGCCTGTTCGGTGGACACTCCGGGCTGGAGGCGTGCGAAGACGTAGGCCCAGTATCTCCGGCGGTTCTCGAATCCCTCCCAGCCGGGGGTCATCAAGCCTCGCATGGTCAGGGGCACGTACACGTCCGGGCGGACGCCCAGCGTCGTGCCTTCGAAGCCCCTCGGGGCTACTCCCACGATCGTGAGGGGTTGCCCGTTGACCACAATCGTCTGGTTCAGGATCCCCCTGTCGCGTCCCAGGCGGTTGTCCCAGTAGTCGTAGCTCAGCACCGCCACGAAATGGCCGCCGATGTCCTGATCGTCTGCCGGCGAGAGGAGCCGGCCCAGGGCGGGCTGCACCTCCAGAACCGGGAAGTAGGAGCCCGAAACGAGCATTCCCTGGCCGCTCTCGGTGAGGCCGTTCTGAGCCAGGTTCGCGCCGAAATTCACGTGGGCGGCTATGCCGGTGAAGCTCTCCTGCATCCGCTCCAGGTCCCGGAACATGGGATAGCTGAAGACCACGGAGCAGGGCCCGGCCTGGTTGCAGGACTGGGAGCCGGGATTGGGTCCCTGGGCTGCGAAGTTCACCAGGCGGTCCGGCTCCGGGACCGGGAGGGGACTCAGGAGCATCTGGTCCAGGAGGGAGAAGATCGCGGTGTTTGCGCCGATTCCCAGGGCGAGGGACAGGATCGCCACCGCCGTGACGAAGGGCGTATGGGAGAGCGTGCGGAACGCGAGTCTCAGCTTGGGCATTCTCTTGGCCATCCTTCATGCGGTCGTGCGGCTACACAAAGGATTGGACGGGAAGGATGGGCGAAGGGTTTCAGTGCCGGCGGCCGACGAGGCCTCCGCGCGGTAGGGGGACGTCGGGTGCCCCGGATGCGCCGGAGCTCAGACGACGGGCAGGTCCGGGTCCACCTCCGGCGCCGGGGCCGGGGAGGCTCCGAGGCGTTTGGCCAGGAGGTTCCTCAGGGGAGGGGCGAAGGCCCAGTAGTCTTCCATTGTGGCGACGGCCAGGAAGGTCGGAGCGGCCTCGGACCGCTTCTCCCATCTCCAGCCCCAGCCACCCTCTGGGTGCCGCTCGATGCGAGAGTGCAGAACGAGGCCGATAGGTCCCCGTGATGCTCCGATGTGAAGGAGGGAGAGTTGTGGCTGTGGCCCCATGATGAAGAAGATTCCCGGCTTGGCGAGGTAGGGCTGGAGAGCCGGGTCTCCAAGGGGAAGGATTCCGGAGAAGTCCGGGTTGTTCTCGGTGATCCTTAGCGCTCGGTCCAGGTCCTCCCACGTCTCCTGAACCAGCGTCGCCAGGAATCGGTTGAGGGCGTCCACGGCGCTGGCGCTCGAGGCATTCTGGAGCGGGGTCCAGCGCTCCGGTCCCATCGGGTTTGCTTCCCTGGAATCCATGACATGCACCTGGGACGGCCGCACGGGTTTCTGGAAGGCGGAATTCTATCCTCACAATGTAGCCGGGGAGCGTCAAAGAAGCGTCATTGTGAAGCACGCCAAGACTTATCGGACTATGAACCGGGCCCTTTTCGGGCTTGTGGCCCAGCCTCGAATTCCAGCGGAGCACCACTCCGGGAAGCGGAGCACCACTCCCGGGAAACGGAGCACCTGCCCGGGCGAGCTCGGCGGCGGCGCCCCACCTCAGTCGCATCTCCGCACGGGTCCCCTTCAGGGTGGCCACTCTGACTTCTCTGCCCGCCAGGCCGGAAACGAACTCCTGTGCCAGGCGAGTCTTCCCGATCCCCGGTGTGCCCGTGATCAACCCAACCCGCGCGCGCCAGGAGCGCGTCCCGCCAGAGGGTCCGGAGAGTGGCCAGTTCCTCGCTCCGGCCCACGAATTCCAGGGGGAAGCCCTCCGCCTCCTGCACCCTGGACCGCTCCTCCTGAATGACCAACTCGAGGCGCTCTTCCATGGCGTCCAGAGCCGTCGCCTCGGCGGGGCCGGTGCCCAGGACGCGGCGGGCATCGGCGAGGGCCTCCCTGGCGGCGTCGGTGCGGAGCAGCTCCAGGAGAAGCTCGATCCGTCCGAGGTGGGCCGCCTGGGTCGATGGCTCCACCTCGATGGCCTGCTCGAGGACGGCCAGCGCCCGTGCGGAATCTCCTCGGAGGCGCTGGGCTTCCGCCTCATGGAGGAGAGCCCTGCAGAAGCGGTGCTCCACGTCGGCCCGAAGCTCCTCCTTCCAGTGGTTCCATCGATTCGCGCCCGGCAGCACGAAGTTGTCCAGGACCGGTCCGCGCCACAGGTCGCGTGCGTCGTGGATGCGGCCCTCGGTGAGGGCCGAGACGAACCGGTGGAGGTCCACTTTCAGAGCCCCCTCCCTCAGGGAAAGGGGGTCCTCGTTGTCCAGGAGGTCTTCGCCGATGGCTCCGCGCAGGACCCAGAGCGCCTGGCGAACCAAATGCCGTCCTTTCTCCCGCGGAGCATCGGGCCAGAGCACTTCGGCCAGCTCGTCCCTGGAGACGGGGGAGGGGCGTCCGGGCTTCGTTGAGCCAGTGATGCTGAGGTCCTGCACGCTCAGAAGAGCGGGTCAGAAGCTGAGGCGCAACACTTTCAGTGTAAACGATTTGTAAGCGGCGAGACGCTCGATCCTGGGGAGATATCGAAGGCGGGCCCGGCCGAAGCCGGGCCCGTCGAGGATCTGCCGCTATTTGCCGTTTCGTGCCAGCTCGTCGTCGATGATGGCGGAGAGGTCCTCGAAGGTCTTGGCACCGGAGAGGAAACGCCCGTTGACGAAGCTCGCGGGGGTACCCTGTACGCCCACCGCCTGGCCGGCCCGGACGTCGGCGGCCACGGCATCGGCGTACTTTCCCGAGTCGAGGCACTCATCGAACGCGGGCCCATCCAGGTCCAGGCTCCTGGCGGTCTCCTTGAGCTGGTCCCGCCCCAAGGCACGCTGGTTGGCGAACATGGCGTCGTGCAGCTCCCAGAATTTGCCCTGCTCCTGTGCGCAGAGCGAGGCTTGTGCGGCGTCGTTGGCCATAGGATGGATGCTGCTCAGGGGGAACTGGCGGTACACGAACCGGACCTTGTCGCCGTAAGTCTCTTCCACCTGTTGAAGGGAGGTGTGGAACACCCGGCAGTAGGGGCACTGAAAGTCCGAGAACTCGACGAGCGTGATGGGCGCGTCCTTCGGTCCCTTGGCGGGGAAGCCGTCCGTGGCCACCGCCACGCGTATGGGTTCCAGGCGGCGCTCTACGTCGTAGTCGTTTTCGAGAATCGCGATGAATGCGGCAAACCGTGCCGTACGGGCCTGGTCCTCCAGGTAGGTCCGGATCTGGGGCGCGAGCTGCTCGAGGGACCCCTGCAGCTGTCGCGCCTCGAAGAAGGCGGACACCGCCGAGTCCGAGGGCTCTTGGATCTTGTTGTCCACCTCCTCCGTGATCAGTTCCTGCGGCTCCATGCCCCGGGCGTCGGCCTCCAGGCGCACGAGTCGGTTCTGGATTGCCGTCTCCAGCGCCTGGGTGGTGATGTCGTGGAGTTGCTGGCGGGCACGCAGGAAGTCCGCAGGCCGCGCGATCTCCACGTCGGCCTCGGTGATCCGGGTGCTGCCGATGGTAGCCAGGACGCGGTCACTCCCGCCGGAGGCTCCCCCCGCCACCGAGCCCGTAACCACCCGGGATCCCGCCCAGCCGATGACGGCGCCGAGGGCGAGAAGAATGAGGGCCTTGAGCCTGTTTGCCTGCATGGTGATGTCCTTCGTTGGGGGGCATCCGGGGGCGGCGGTGCGCCAGCAGGGCCGCCTTTCGGTGAACCGCAGAGATATCGCTCGGGCGCCGTGCGGTGCCGGACCCGAGTCGCGTCATGACCGGCATCTCAAGGCCGGAAATTGTTTCTCCTCAATATAACTCCAGGCGTCGGTTGTCCAGTGGAGGGAGGTGGCGGGGCGCCCTCGGCGAGCGGATCAGACGCCTGGTCGGCCTCCCCGATTCGTCCGAGGTCTGCCGGGGTCTCCATGGTCGGCGGTTGCGCAGATCGCCATACGCGAACAGGGCGGGATGGCTCCCGCCCTGTTGCATTGGATGGCGCCTCGCCCGGGAGAGCCCGATCGGGCTCTCCCGGAGCGGTGGCGGAAGACTCAGTACTCTACCACAAGGTGGTAGATGACGTAGATGTCACCTGTCAGCGGGGATTGGATGTAATACTGACCAGGCGAGACGGTCCACTTGCCGTCCTTCATGGGGAATGGGTCGGATCCGGCATAGACGTGCTCGGCAGTCACCGTAAGGCCCGGGAAACTAGTGAGGTCTGGCGAGAAGTTGGTTGTCAGATGACCATCAATGTAGCTGATCATGACCGTACCCACGAGGTCAGCCGTGCCGGTGTCGCAACCACCTGCGCCCGCCCAGACATCCCAGGTGTCGGAGTAGCCGTCTGAGATCGGTCCGTTGGTCCAGCCCCAGTTCGAGAACGTCGCATCCACGAGATCCTGATCGATGAAGCAGACATCGAGCGGATCATCGGCTTGGGCGAATGCCGTCTCGTGGTTCAGCGGGATGTAGTTGCCGAAGTCGTTGTCCTCCTCATCTTGCCCGGAGGTCAACGTGAACGAGTAGCCATAGGTCCCGTTGGTGCAGGAGTAGCCGCTCGTCGGGAACGTCTGGGTCCAGTCGATCTCCATGACCTCGCACACCGCATAGTCACCCGGCGCCAGGTTCAGGAACGTGTACGACCCATCCGTTAACGTCTGAGTGCTGGCTATGACCACGCCGCCCTGGAGGAGCTGGATGGTCCAGCCCTCCAGAGGGGTGTCTCCAGTGGTAAACGGGGCGGAGCTGTGGTCCTGGTCGTAGAACTTCATGCCCGACTTCGTGCCCGTGGTCCAGTTGCCGAAGTCGTTCCCGTCGTCGATCTCGGCATTATCGAGAGAGATGGCGTAGCCGACCGGGCCGTAAGCGGCGCCATCGTTGAACGGGGAGCAGTCCGCTCCCGTTTCTGGAGCTGACTGAACCCATCCGGCCTGCAGTACTTCGCAGACGGTGTAGTCGCCCGGATCGAGCGCGACGAAATATTCGCCGTCTGCGTCTGTCGTCCCTTCGCCGGCCATGGCACCTTCGGTGCCGAAGGCCTGGATTGTCCAGCCTTCCAGGCCGTCATCGCCCTCGTCCCGGACACTGCGTTGCCGTTCAGGTCTTCGACTCGGTGCCGATCTTGTAGCCCGGGATGAGTATCACTGCCGCCTTCAGCTGGTTGTCGGCGGAGCCGTTGAAGATGTTGTACAGGCTGGCGTCGGCGTCCGTATCCCACACGTCCAGCGTCTTGGCGAACTGGTGGTAGGGGTTGCCGCTGACGTCGCCCGCACCCCCGTCGCCACCCAGGGCGTACTGGTAGATTCTCGTCTCGGCTATGTGACCGCCCCAGACGACGATGAAGTCATCTACCCCCGACCTGAGGTCGAACTCGTACGTGAATCGGACGAATTGGTCCTTATCGCTGTCCGAGCCGTCATAGGTCGGTCCGGAAACGACGTGGGCGGTCCCAGGCAAAGCCCCAACGATGATGATGTTGCGGGGAGTGTCATTATACGGCCCGGAACCGTAGAAGAGGTCGGCGTAGGGGACTGAGTGATCGTAGTTCCCCAGGACTGCGTCCTGGATCGTCTGGCCCGCCCCCGTGGCTCCGTTTCCGTCATCCAGGATAAAGTCCCCCGGGTTCGGGTCGAGTCCTCCAGCACGGCCAAGTTGGTGAGGCCTGCCAGGTCGGCGGCCTCACTCCCATCAACCGTAGGCGTGTTTCCGCCTCCGGAACTGTTGCAGAGATCGGAGAGCGTGTTGTCGTTGGTTCCAGGAATGCAGAGGGATGCAGACGCCTGGTCCCCTACTGTCAGATCATACTGGGACACCAGATCGTACGCCCATGCGTAGTTGTGACGGCTCTTGAACTCGAAGGTGATCCGGATCGTGGATCCGGGAGCCAGGTTCCCGTCTCCATCTTGCACGTTGTTCACGACGAACCGCTGGGGCACTACATCGCCCTCACGGTATGCCGAGTTGTTCGGGCCGAGCTGCCCGAACTGCCAGTCACAGTACGTGGGGTCCTTTGAGTTGTTTGCACATTGGCTGAATTCGAAGGTGGTCCCCGTACTTGCCTTCGCCAACTGTGGAGTCAGGTCCACAGCAGTGGGGGCTTTCTGCGG
Source organism: uncultured Gemmatimonadales bacterium (assembly GCA_963751255.1). Taxonomy (GTDB): domain Bacteria; phylum Gemmatimonadota; class Gemmatimonadetes; order Longimicrobiales; family Gaopeijiaceae; genus CAVVTW01. The sequence continues at coordinate 184,372 of CAVVTW010000013.1, forward strand.
CTCGTCGGTACAGGCCCCCACGAGCGCCATACCGCGCCCAGGGCCAGACCCGTGAGCCAGGTCTGCCATCGCGTAAATCGATTCATGCTACTCCCTCCGAAAAAAGATGACTGTGTTGCCGACACGAACATCGAACAACTCGAGTCCTCTTCGGCAGCCAGGCAGTCTCGGGAGGGAGACCCAACGGCTTTGCGTCCCGGCCTCGCGACCGGTATGCCTTTTCGGTAGGAATGCTGCTGTTTATGTGAGTAACGTTCTGACCCTCCTTCTTGTCTCGTCTGCGAGCGTCACGGGCGAGCGAGGAGATCGACTTCGTTGCCTCGGGGCAGCCTGAACGGGGTCTGGATGGTGCTGCCCCGAGGCATCATGGGATCAGGTTGGCAGCAGTCATTCGTACCTCCAGGTCCAGGGGGGGCTGGTCTATTTCCACGAGCCCCGGGCAGGGAGCCGGGTGCTCGATGGCCTTCCGGTACGTCTGGTCGGTGGGCGCGGCCCCGAAGGGGGCGCTCCGCGCATCCCCGACCTCCACTTCGCGGTACGAGGTAACTCTTCCCAGGGGGCCGGTTCCCCGGCCCCTGGTTCAATCGATTGATAGGGTAAGAGATAAACTACGTTAGAAGCGTTACGGCGCCGTTATACCGGCTTCCGGCCGCTCTGAGGTGGGCGAATGGGTGGATCGGTGGATGGCTCGGCGGCGTGCTGCGCACAAACGGCGAATGGCCGGATTAGCCCCGTCGTCAGGGCGCCCCCATGTCCCACGGCCGCCGCCAGTGGAGCTCCTGATCGGACGGATCGGTCGGACCTGGCGGGGGAGGTGTGGAGTCTCGCCTCCTTCGGTCGCCGATCCACTGGTCGATGCCGTCGGATTCCTTGACGGAGATCGTGTCAGCAAGCTCGAGGCTCTCCCAGGACGGTCGGAGCCCAAGCTCGGTGTAAAGGCGCTCCCGGAACCTCTCGAACTCCGCGATCGCCGCGCCGCGATTCCCCGATCCCGCGAGTAAGGCCATGATCCTGCGGATAATGACTTCGTCGAAGGGCCGAAGGCTCAGGGCCCTGCGCCACCAGTGGAGGGCGGAGCTCAGGTCCTGTTTCCCTTCGGCCACGTGGGCCAGGTTCCTCGCGGCGGACGCGGCCTGGCCGGCGAGCTCGACGCGCCTCTCTTCCACCCACGCGTCGAACTCTGGGCAGTCGCAGACGCTGAAGCCTGCGAGAAAATCCTCCCTGTAGAGGGCCAGAGCCGCTTCGAGATGTCCCGCGCGGATGGCTCGGCCGAACGCCGCTGCGTCGCAGTCGATGGAATCGCTATCCGCCCACACCTCGTGGGGGCCATTGGCGCGGATCACCTCCTGTCCCAGCTCGTCCCGGATTACGAAGAGGGCCTGACGGAGAGCGTTCCGGCCCCTCCGAGCGTCGGCTTCGGGCCAGAAGATCGCAACCAGCTCATCCCGGCGGTGTGGCTGGTGGTGGTCGTCACACAGGAGGTAGATGAGCAGGGCGAACCGCTTCGTTTGACGGGTCAGTCCGCTGACGCGGACTCCCGCGTCGGTTACCAGGAAGGGATCACCGAAGGCATGGAGTCGGAACATGGTGTCCGTCTGGCCTCCCAAAACCTGCCAACGAGGGACTCGACTGGAGCTGGACCCCACTCAACTCATCCCCAAAGTTGTGGCGCCTTTCCTTTTGGGCAAGGGCTATCGTGTGAGCCTTCCACCTCCCTGCGGTGGCCCAAACCGCCTCCGTGCCCCAATTTCCCAGTCAGCGTCCGACATTCACCCCTCAACGCCGTCGGCCGTCTGCGCTCCAAGCGACGGAAACCCGGGAGGTCGATACATGCTGCGCACCCGCATCCTCACCCTCTCCCTTGCACTGGGACTCCTCCTGCCCGCCCCGTCCTGGGCGCAGGCCACCACCAGGACCCGGCCCCTCCCCGCGGCCCAGGACACGACCGCGGCCCAGGAGGCCGGTGCCCAGGCGCCCCGGCCCCTCACCCTGGACGACTACGGCCAGTGGTCTACCATCAACCAGGTCGCCCTCTCCCCCGACGGGCGGTGGGCGACGTTTTCCTATGCCCCCAACGACGGCGATTCGAGGCTCTTCCTCCGGGACCTGAACAACCTCGAGGTCGATCCCCTCGAGCTGGCGGTCAATGGGTCGGGTCCCGTCTTCAGCGACGACGGCAAGTGGCTGGGGTTCATCACGTCTCCGCCCAGCGCGAGTGGCCGAGGCGGCGGCCGGGGAGGGGCACCGCCCGGCGCCGCCCTCCGGAGGTCAGGCCCAGGGTCAGAGCCGCACCCGCACCTTCCACCTGGTGGAGCTTCCCTCCGGTGCCCTCTCTCAACTGGATCTCTCCGGGCCCGCGCACCGCACCATCGAGAACCCCTCCACCTTCACCTTCGCCAAGGGCTCCCGTTGGCTCGCGGTCCAGAAGGCCCGGGCGGGTGGCGGCGGTGGGCGCGGCGTCCGGCCGCGGCGGGCCGGGTGGCCCTCCGGGGCAAGCGCCGGGAGGCGGAGGGCGGAGCCGGAGCGGCGTCCAGCCAGGAGACCGCTCGGGGCTCGGACCTGATCCTCATGGATCTCGGGAGCGGCACCCTCACCAACCTGGGCAACGTGGCGGAGTTCGCGTTCAATGAGCCCAGCACCCACTTCGCCTACGTGGTGGACGCCGAGGACCGGGCCGGCAACGGCCTCCACGTCATGGAGCTGGCGGGGATGCGGATCATTCCTCTCAACACCGGGCCGGTTCTCTACCAGGGGATGACCTGGAATGAGGATGGGAACTCCCTGGCCGTCCTCCGGGGCGAGAAGGCCGACAGCCTGGTCCAGCGGGAAAACGAGCTCCTCACCTTCGTGGACGTCACCAACTCCCGCATGGGAGCCGAGCGTCCGGCCCCGGCGATCTACGACCCCGCCGTGGACCCGGACTTCCCGGAAGGGTTCGTCCTGAGCGAGTTCCGCACCCCCTCCTGGAGCGACGATGGGAGGCGGGTCTTCGTGGGCATCAAGGAACAGGAGCAAGTGCTGGATCCCGAGGACGAGGTCGAGGCCAACGTGGACGTGTGGCACTGGCTGGACAAGCGCGTTCAGTCCGAGCAGGAAGTGCAGGCCTCCCGGGACCGGCGCGCCACGTACCTGGGCGTGTTGAACCTGGAGGGCCCACGGTTCTTCCGGCTTTCCGACGAGACCATGGAGCGAGTCCAGCTCACCGACGACGGGCGGTGGGCCATCGGCTTCGACGACTCGCCCTACTGGATGGACTGGAACCATGCGGACAACCGGAGCGACGTGTACCGGGTGGATCCCACCACCGGCTACGTCACCCAGATCGCCGAGGCCCTCGTCCACAGCATGGGCACCTCCCCCGACTCCCAGTGGTTCCTCTACTGGCAGGACCAGAAAGTGCAGGCCTACAACCTGGAGTCGCAGCAGACCGTGGACCTGACGGCCCGGAGCGGGGGAGTGGACTTCGAGAACAAGGAGTACGACATGCCGGTGGAGAAGCCGGCGTACGGTGTCGGCGGCTGGTCCACGGATGGAGGCGTGGTCTTCCTGAATGACCGGTTCGACGTGTGGCAGGTGCCCTTGGAGGACGGGGAGGCCGTGAACCTCACCGGAGGCATGGGGGCGCGGGAGGAGATTCAGTTCCGGATCATGGACCTGGACACGGAGGACGAGGGCGTGGATACCTCCCGGCCCATCTTCCTCTCGGCCTACGGCGAATGGACGAAGAAGTCGGGCTACTTCCAGGCACGTCCGGGAAGGGACCCCCAGGAGCTTCTCTTCCAGGACGCCCAGTTCTCCACGGCAGGCTTCCGGGGCTCGGGCCTCCGGAAGGCCGAGGACGCCGACCGGGTGATCTACACCCGGCAGACCTTCCAGGAGTTCCCGGATTACTGGGTCGCGGATACCCGCTTCCGGAATCCCCGGAGGTTCACCGACGCCAATCCCCAGCAGTCGGAGTTCCTGTGGGGAAGCCGGGTGCTGGTAGACTATACCGATCAGCGTGGGAACAAGCTCCAGGCCACCCTCACCCTGCCGGCGGGGTACACGGAGGGGGAGCGCTATCCCATGATCATCTATTTCTACGAGAAGATGAGCCAGCGGCACAACGAGTACTCCCAGCCGGTGTACGACGACCGGCCCCACATGTCCACGTACGCCAGCAACGGCTACCTGGTGCTCATGCCCGACATCATCTACGACACGGGGTACCCGGGGAGCTCGGCCCTGGACGACGTGACCTCGGCGGCCCGGGCCGTCATCGATCAGGGCTATGCGCAGGCGGACCGGATCTGCCTGCAGGGTCACAGCTGGGGCGGGTACGAGACGTCGTTCATCCTGACTCAGACGGACATGTTCGCCTGCATCGTCACGGGCGCGCCCCTGACGAACCTCGTCTCCATGCACAACATTCTCTACAAGCAGTCCGGAAGCCCCAACGCCCCCATCATCGAGTGGAGCCAGGGGCGCATGGGGGTGAGTCCCTACGAGGACCTGGAGCGTTACGTGGCCGAGTCGGCGGTGCATCACGTGGAGAACATCACCACGCCCTTTCTCATCCTCCAGGGAACGGCCGACGGTGCCGTGGACTGGAACCAGGGGCTGGAGCTCTACATTTCGGCTCGCAGGACCGGGAAGGAGGTCATTTTCCTCTCCTACCCCGGCGAGCCCCACCACCTGGCGAAGGAGGAGAACCAGAAGGATTTCCAGATCAGGATGAAGGAGTTCTTCGACTACTACCTGAAGGACGCACCGGCCCCAACCTGGATGACGTGAAGGCGTGCCCTTCCTCCAGAAGAACAGGATCGGGCCGAAAGCGGGGCTGGGCGGGGGGTAGGCACCGACGAAGGGAGAACTCGGGACGAGGGCGGCGGCTGAGCATAGAGGGCGGGGAGGGAGTCTGACGCGACGAAAGGGTCGGCGGACCGAGGTCCGGCGGACCCCAGAGCGAGAGGAGGAGCCATGTCCAGGTGCGTGCGCCCGGTTCCACGATTCTCCAGCCGGTTCAGGGGGGTGCGGTGGCTCGCCACACTTGGGGTCTTGGGGCTCGCCCTCCCCGGACCGGCGCTCGCCCAGGAAGAGGAGCCCCTCCCTCCAGGCCTCTATGCCGAGCTGTCCACAGCCAAGGGCCTGATCGTCATCAACCTGGAGTTCAAGCGGGTGCCCATGACGGTGGCCAACTTCGTGGGCCTTGCCGAAGGCACCATCCGCAACCAGGCGCTGCCTCTGGGCACCCCCTATTACGATGGCTCTGCCTTCCACCGGGTGGCGCCCGGTCACGTGATCCAGGCCGGGAGCCCGGTCTCGGAGGTGGCGTCCACCCCCGGCTACAGCATCCCCAACGAGATCGACCCGGAGCTGAGCAACGGCAAGGAGGGCATGGTGGGGATGGTCAACGGCGGTCCCCACACGGGGAAGTCCCAGTTCTACATCACACTTGGGGACCGGTCCTACCTGGACGGGGACTACGCGGTGTTCGGTGAGGTGATCCGAGGGATGGACGTGGTCCGGAGCATCGCCCAGGGAGACATCATCGAGACGGTCCGGATCCGCCGGATCGGTGAGGAGGCCGGCGCGTTCCGGCCCACGACCGAGTCGTTCCGCCAGATGAGGCGAGAGGTCTGGGCGCGGGTGCCGCGCCGAGGAGGAAGCCCGGCAGGAGGAGGACCAGGCCTATCTGGACGCCATCTAGCCCCAGGCGATCACCACGGAAGCGGGCTGGCGCTACATCGTGATCCGGGAGGGAGCGGGGGCACCCCTCGTCCCAGGCGACACCGTCCGGATCCGGTATACGGGAAGGACCGTTCGGGGAATGGCCTTCGCCAGCACCGCCGACGAAGGAGCCCCCCACTTCTTCCTCCCCGGGGACGAGAACGGGGAAGTGTTCACCTACGTGGTGGGCACCAGCCGGATCAATCCGGGATTCGACGGGGCCGTGGAGGCCATGTCGAGGGGGGAAAGACGACTGGTGATCGTTCCTGCCGAACTGGGGTACGACCCCGCCGGCTTCTACGGGCGCCCCCGTCATGGTGAGCCCCGATTCGTGATCCGGCCCCGGTCCACCCTGATCTACGAAGTGGAGGTTCTCGGGTCCTGAGGGTTGAGGCAATCCGTCGCCGGGCGGCCGGGGGGCGTCGCGGTCGACTTTCTCTGATCCGGAGGGTGGATGCTCAAGCGAACCCCAATCATCGGGGTTGTTCTGGGAGGCGCCATCGCCGTCGTGGTGGCGCTTTTCCTCGAGCAACCGGGGAGGCCGTTCTCGGCCGGGCAGTATGTTCTCCTCTACCTCGTCTCGTTCCTCCCGGGCATGGGGATCGCCATGCTCTTCGATCCCTTCCCCCGACGAAAGAAGACGGAGTACCTCGAGATCGACTTCTACGCGGAGAAGTCCTGAATGCAGATCGGACACGTGGCGGTGGCGCTCGTGATCGCGTCGTACGCCCCTGAGCTCACCGGCGGCCGGATGGATGCCTTCTCTGCGGAGTCCATCGCGGTGACCTTTGTGGCCCACTGGTTGCCCAATCTGGACGTCATCCCCATCGGCCTGGGGTGGGCCCGGCGCAATTTCCACTGCACCTGGTCCCACACCTTCATCTTCGCCCTCGGGGTGTTCCTCCTCCTGCTCCCGTTCGACGTCGGATGGGCCCTTCTTGCCCTGGCCAGCCTCCTCATCCACTACCTGGTCGATCTTCCGAGCACCGTGGGTCTGCCCCTCTTCCTCCCCTTCTCCAGGAAGAAGTTCTCTCTGCGCCTCTGGGCGGACACCGGCGCCGGAGGCTGGAAGAGCATGAAGGGAACCTACGAGCAGTCCTGGACCTGGATCCTGGAGGGAGGAGCGTTCCTTGTGCTCTTCGTTCGCGCCTACCAGGTCGGCGTATGGCCCTTCATCTAGAAGATATGAGGCTTCTGGCCCCATGAGCCGCCGCCGAAGCTCGGAGTACGTCATTGTCGGGAGTGGGTTCGGGGGAGCGTTCATGGCCTACCAGCTCGCCAAGGCGGGCAAGGAGGTCCTGGTCGTGGAGCGGGGAGTCTGGCCGGCGCGGGACGAGTCGTGCTGGGACGAAGACATCCTCCACCCTCCCGATCCCCTCTACCAGGGCCACACTCCGATCCTGGCGGATCAGAACGGGGGCTCCGTCGACGAGATGTGGCCCGAGGACATGGTGGGCGGGATGTCTCCCATGTACGGGGGGGCGGCGTTCCGGCTGAGGGAGCAGGACTTCCTGGGGGCTCCTCGTGAAGGATCGGGGAAGCGGGACCCCACCACGGCTTGGCCGATCGAGTACAAGGAGTTGGAGCCGTACTACGCAGAGGCGGAGCGCCTGCAGCACGTCGCCGGGATTCAGAACGGGGACCTCTTCGAACCTCCCCGGAGCTCCGGTTTCCCGCAGAAGCCGCCCGGTTTGCCGACGCCGTCCCGGAGGGTCTGGACCGCGGCCCGGCGCCTGGGTCTCAAGCCCGCCCGCATTCCCCTGGCCATCGACTTCGACGGGAAGCGGGGGAACGGAACCTGTATCCGTTGTGATACCTGCGACCGGTATCTGTGCCGCATCGAGGCGAAGAACGACCTCACGGTGGTGGTGCTCCCCGAGGCCATGGCCTGGGGTGCGGAGGTTCTGCCCGACACCCGGGTCCTGAGGATCAACACCTCGGGAGGGCGGGCGACCTCGGTGACGGTGCTGGATCAGTCGTCGGGGGATCGCTGGACGATCCAGGCGAAGCACGTCGTGGTGTCCGCGGGGGCCCTGGGATCCCCCTATCTACTCCTCGCATCCGGCATCCGGAGCCAGGGAGGCGGCGCGGACCTCATGGGCCGCTTTCTGATCCGCCACGTCAACTGTGTCGTGGCTGGCCTCCTTCCGGTTCGCCACAATCCTGCCGGCGAATTCCACAAGCATGTGGTGGTTCCCGACTATTACCATGGAGATCCCATGGGGCGGCGCCGCCCCCCTGGTCCCTGGGGGATTATCCAGGAGGTCCAGATTCCGGGGAAACGGCTGTTGAGGTTGGGAGCTCCTCGGGGGTTCAAGACCCTCACCGCCACGGTGGGCCCCTTCCTCATGGGGCTCCTCTGCATGGCCGAGGATGTCCCACAGTTCTCGAACCGGGTGTATCCCGGAGAGGGGGAGACCGATCGGTTCGGGCAGCCGGCCATGAGAGTGTTCCACCGATACTGCGCCAGAGACTACGAGGCGGTGGGGGCCCTGGCCCGGGTGGCTAGAAGAATCGTCCGGAAGGCGCGGGGGCTGCCCGTCCATACGCACCCGATCGACTCCTTCTCCCACGCCCTGGGGACGTGCCGATTCGGGAAGGAGCGGGACCATTCGGTCCTGGATCCGGAATGCCGGGTCTGGGGATTCGACAACCTGTACGTCGTTGACGGAAGCTTCATGCCCGCGGGGGGAGCGGTGAATCCCAGCCTCACCATCGGGGCGAATGCCCTGCGGGTCGGCGCGATGCTGGGGGGAGTATGACGGCGCTTCCCCGGATCTGCTTCTTCGGGTGCGGGGACATGGCCCGAAGGCACGCCAGGACCCTTGGGAAACTGGCTCCGAGCATCCGGCTGGCGTTTGCCAGTCGCAGCCTGGCCAAGGCCCGTGACATGGCTGCGGGGTTCAGGAAGGCGGAGGCCTTCGGCAGCTACGAGGAGGCGGCCGGGAGCCCCGATGTGGACGTGGCGTTTCTCACCACGCCCCACGCCTTTCACGCCGAGCTGGCCGTCCTCTGCGCCGACCATGGAAAGCACCTCATCATCGAGAAGCCCGCCACGCGGACGCTGGAGGAGCTGGAGGCGGTAGAGGCGGCGGTGGAGCGGAACGGCGTGCGCTGCACGGTGGCCGAGAACTACTTCTACAAGCCCGTCATCCGGGGGATCAGGGGCCAAATCGAGGCGGGCCACCTGGGCGACGTCTTGTTCGTGGAGCTGTCCAGGACGACGAGGGAGGCCAAATCCGGCTGGCGGACGGACGCGGAGCTCATGGGGGGCGGTGCCCTCCTGGAGGGAGGAGTCCATTGGCTCAATGCCCTCACTTCCCTGGCCGGGGGCGTGCCCACGGAGGTGACGGCCTTCGGACCCCGGGTGGAGTACGACACGAACATCCCTCTCGAGGATTCCCTCCTGGTGGTGGTCCGGTACTCCAGCGGAGTCGTGGGAAAGCTCCTCCACTCCTGGCACGTCCCGAACCGCTTCTTTGGCCTAGGCCTCTCCAAAGTCTACGGCACCGAGGGGGTCGTCACCTTCGAGAGCAACGGCCTCTTCTACTCCGCGTACGGGCGCAAGAAGAAGAAGAGGATGATGAACCCTTTCGACTTCCTCGGCTTCCGGCCCATGCTGAGGGCCTTCGTGGAGGACTACGGCAGCGGCCGGTCATGGCAGCCCACCCTGGCTCGGATCCGGCAGGACATGGAGCTGGTCCACGGAGCCTACCGCTCCCTGGTCACGGGACGGCCGGAGGCGCTTGGGCGGGCACCATGACCATCTGCATCTGGATCTTCAGCGACCCGTCCGGCTCATAGACGCACACGTTCTGCCACATGCCCGACATGGGAGTGTCTCCCTCAGCCCCCTGCACCGTTTGGCTGAAGGTGCCGTAGCCGGCCACAACATCGCCGTGCATCCAGACATCCGTCGTCTCCGCCGTGAGACCGGAGGCGCCGGCGAGGGTGTCGGTGAAATACGCCGCGATGGCCGCCGTTCCTTGATAGACGTTGCCCATGAAGTCGATGATGACTCCGTCCTGGGTGAAGAGGCCGGCGATCCCCTGAGCGTCCTGCTCGTTTCCCAGGGTCATGAACTGCTGCCTCAGGGCGTCGTAGTCCGCCGTCGCCTGCATGAGGCTCCGCCCCGGCGCCGGTTCGGCCTCTCGCTGCTGGGTCGGCCCGCAACCGGCCACCACGAGGGCAAGGAACAGAGGAAATTGTGTGGGCCAAGGGATACGCATTAGGGCCTCCTTCCTATCTTCGAATTCCGTCGAAGGGAACCTCTTCTCCAGGATGGGCCGCGACGCCGGCCACATATCCCTCGATGGTGTCCGCGGTCACCACCCCGTTGAAGGCAAGGGTCTTCTCCCCGGCCTTGGTCATCTCCGCGAGCTGGAAGACCACGTGATCACCGGCGACGGTGCCCCCCATGATGGGGACCTTGGTTGTGTGGGCGCCGTCCTCCATGACTTCCGGAGGAATGAGGGCCGTTCCCGTCAGGGCCATCCCCGATTGATGAAGGTCGACGGTGATGGTGCTCACGTTCGGTCGGCTTCCCCAGTACAGGTCCCAGGTTCCGTCCACCTCGGGGTTCGAGGCGCGAGCGGCGCCGAGGCCGGCGAGGAGAATCACCGCCACAAGAGTGGAGAGGGAAAGAAGAATCCTACGCATGATGACCTCCCATCCAACACGAGCGGGGCAGGGGTCATGCCCGCTCACCCTACATGATGGGGCTCTTCCGGGTGGGTACCCCGGAGCGCTCCCGCCGGAGGCCTGTGACTCGAGCGGAGGTGGGTCCTTTGCCGGGCCCAGCCTGACCCGCCGCGGCGCGCAGACGCCCCGGCCACCTCGCGCTGTTTCCGACCCCGCGGGGTCGTCGAGGTTCCCGCCCCAGGGGGAGTGGGGGCCGTGGCGTGCGGGACCCCCGCGGACCTGCCGGCCGGGGCCAGGGTAAGCGCAGTCAGAGCGGCGCCGCCCCTGATATCCATCAGCGAAAGGAGGAGCATGCGATATTCCGCAGCCACGTTCCACCCACGGACCTTCCCCGTGTTATCCCTCGGGGCCCTGTGCATTCTGGCCACGGGATGCGGTGGTTCCGGGGAAGGGGGAGGGAACGCCGCCGGGGAGGGGGCCGGACCGGCCCAGACCGTCTCCGTCGTTGCCCACGACTTCTCCTTTGACGCTCCCGACACCATCTCCGCGGGGTGGACGACGTTCCGCTTCGTGAACGGGGGAGGCCAGACGCACTTCTTCGTCCTGGATCACCTTCCCGAGGGCCGGGCCATGACCGACTTCGTCGCCGCCGTGGCCGAGCCCTTCGACAGTGCGTGGACTGGCCTCCAGGCGGGGACGCTGGACAAAGCTCAGGCGTACGCCCTGCTGGGGCGGATGCTCCCCGAGTGGTTTGCCGGAGTGGAGCAGACGGGCGGCGTGGGACTGGTGGCACCGGGGGATTCCGCCCAGGCGACCTTCCAGCTGGAGCCCGGCACGTACATCATGGAATGTTACGTCAAGACCCCTGATGGAATCTTCCACACCTCTCTCGGGATGGCGCGCCCGCTCACCGTCATCCAGGGGACGGCTCCGGGAGAGCCGCCCACGGCCGACCTGGAGATCGCCTTTGGCGAGGACGGAATGAGCGCTCCCACCGAGGTGAGCCGAGGTCGGCACACCGTGGCGGTGCACTACTCGCAGCAGCCGGAGGCGGGCCTGGCCAATGACGTCAGTGTGGCCCGACTCGCGGAAGGGCAGTCACCCGGGGACCTGATTCCCTGGATGGACTGGATGAATGTGGAGGGTCTCCGGGCACCAGCACCGGCCACGTTCCTTGGCGGCGTCCAGGAGATGCCGGCGGGGGGGACCGCATATTTCACGGTGGATCTGACCCCCGGGCAGTACGCCTGGATCTCCGAGAACGCGGAACGGGGGATGGTGCAGGGGTTCACGGTGCGGTAAATGCCGCCGGAGGGTGGGGGACAGCCGCCGGAGCCGGGGGACAGCCGCCGGATACCTGGTGCCAGTCTTCACTGTGGAGTGAGGGCTGCGGGAAGCGTGACGCAGGCCCCAAACACGAAGGGAGGGTAGCTGGAAACACCGTTCCCCGGGCCCTCGGTGCTGAGGACTCGGGGAACGGGTGCGTTGTGGATGGGGCCTGGACCGAACCGGATGGGGCCCGCCCTACCGCTCGTAGACCACCTTCCCGCCCACAATCGTGTAGTCCACCTTCGTCTGCATGATCTGGTCCTCGGGGATGGTCATGAGGTCCCGGTCCACGATCACCATGTCCGCCAGGTATCCTTCCTTGATCATTCCCTTCCGGTTCTCCATGAACTGGCCGTAGGCCGACCCGAGGGTGTAGAGCTCGATGGCTTCCTCCATGGTGAGCTTCTGGTCCGGGAACCAGCCGTCCCCCTCCTCGCCCAGGCGGTCCTTACGGGTCACGGCGGCGTAGAGCCCCTCCATGGGGTTCAATGGCTCCACGGAGTAGTCGGTCCCGAAGGCGATGTGCGCTCCGGCGTCCAGAAGCCGCCGCCAGGCATAGGCGCCCCGGCTCCGCTCCAGCCCGATCCGCTTCTCCGCGAATCGCTTGTCGGTGATGCAGTGGGTAGGCTGCATGGAGGCGATGACCCCCAGCTCGGCGAAGCTGGGGATGTCGGCATCGGTGAGGACCTGGGCGTGCTCGCTCCGGTGCCGGCTGTCCCGGACGCCGTTGACCTCCTGGGCCTTCTGATAGGCGTTCAGGATCCAGTTGTTGGCCTCGGTGCCGATGGCGTGGATCCCGATCTGGAAGCCCATGGCGTCGGCGGCCACGACCCGGCTCTCCAGATCCTCGTAGGTCATCTGGGGAAGACCTCGGGTGGAGGGGTCGTCTTCGTAGGGCTCGAAGAACATGGCCGTCCCCGAGCCCAGGGTCCCGTCCATGAACCCCTTCAGGTAGCCGAAGCGGATCCAGTTGCCCTCGGGAGGATACTCCTGGCGGAGCTCGTCGTAGCGGGCCAGTCGCTCCGGGTCGTCGGTGAGGCTTCCGGCCACGTCCACCCTGACGGTGAGCCTTCCTTCATCCATCATCCGCTGGTAGGTCTCGGCGTCGCCGCCGCCGGGGTGCTGGATGCTGGTGATGCCGAGACTCCGGGTGTGCTCCAGCATCTGCTCCCATCCCTGCTCCCGGAGTGCCTCCGCTTCCTCGGGGGGCCGCTCGACCCGGACCGCTCCGTAGTCCAGGAGACGCCGGGCGGCTTCCTTGAAGATTCCGGTGGCCTCGCCGGTGACCGGGATCCCGCTGAATCTCGCCTCCCGGTGGGTCCGGGGTGTCGTTGGTGATGCCCGACGCCCGGAGGACGTAGCTGTTCACCAGGGTAGAGTGGCCGTCGGCCCTGGTCAGCGCCACGGGATTGTCCGGCGCTACTTCATCCAGAAGCTCCTTGGTGGGCCACTGCTGGTCCGTGAACATCTCGTGCTCCCAGTGGCCGCCCCGGATGAGGACACCGGGCTCCACCTGGGCCACCCGTTCACGCACCCGTTCCGTGATGACGTTCTTGTCGGTGGTGTAACGGAGATCGATGTACTCGGGATCCAGGGGCCCGTAGTGGGCGTGGGCGTCATTGAAGCCCGGGACCATGAGCCTTCCGCCCGGCGTCGATTATCTCCGTGGTGCCGTCCTGCACGTAGTCTTGTATCGCCCGGTTGGTGCCCACGGCCACGATGGTCTCCCCGATGACGGCTACGGCCTCCGCCCGGGGCCGATCGGGATCGATGGTGACGATCTTGGCGTTGGTGATCACCAGGTCGGCCGGCGGCCCCTCGTACGAGGGACCGCAGCCGAAGGATGTGGTGCCCAGGAGGGCGGCGAGGCCGACCGCGGCCGTCGCCCCTGGGCGCCTGAGTGGGGGTGACGCTCGCCGCCTCGTGGCGTGCCGGTTGCCCGGGGGCCACGAGCGGACCTTATGCGCGGATCTCGAGATTCGCCTGAACATGACTCTCAGCCCTCCGGAGCGTTGGGGTTGTCCAGCACCCGAAGGGGCTGGGTGAAGGTCCGGTCTCCCACCTTCAGGGTTACCGTGTAGGTGCCGGGATCCACCACCGAACCGGGCTCCGTGCGACTGGTGAACAGCCCGCCCCCTCCGCCGAACCGTCGGCCCCCACGGCCGCCGGTGTCTCCGCGTACCAGACGCACGATTTCCTGAACAAGGTTGGCCCCGCTGGCACCGGCTCCGCCGGCGGGACCCCCTCCAGCACCGCCCCGGCCTCCGCCCCCACCGGAAGTCGCTCTGCCTTCGGCGGGACGGTCCACCCACACTTCGGGATTCCCCACGCCGCCTCCTCCCCCACCACCAAAGCTGCCGAATCCGCCGCCCTGGCCTGCCTCATGGAGCTGCTGAACCGCCTGGTCCAGCTCGTCCCGATCCGTCCCGGCAGCGGCCATGGAGTCCACCACGAAGGCGAGTCGTCTCTCTGTGGCGATGCTGTCCCGTCGCTCGGATGGGGACAGGGGGATGGGCTCGGACTGCCCGCGAAGGTTCCAGGTGGCCAGGTTCCAACCCTTCAGGCCCGTTCCGGCGAGGGTCTGCACCTTCGCTCCCATGGCGTCGCTGATGGTGATCTCCACGTCGTCCATGGTCTGGTCCGCCAGCCAGTACCGGATCTGGGCGCCCGACGGAGGATTGCCGGCGAGGAAGTATGCCTGCGCGGTGAACTCGCCGCCCGTCGGCGGAGTCCCGAAGTCGTAGGCCGGAGCCGGCGCGAAAAGGTGTGCGTCGGACGCCATGACGGAAGCGTCGAGCTGCTGGAGGGGGGTAATGTTCACGATCCAGATCGACCGCCCGTGGGTCCCGGCGATGAGGTCGCCCTCCCGAGGATGGATCTTGAGGTCACGGACGGGCACGGTGGGGAGTCCGTTCATGAAACGCTGCCAGGATCCGCCGCGGTCCAGGGACACGTAGACGCCCACGTCGGTACCCACGAAGAGGAGGTTCTCGTTGACTGGATCCTCCCGGATCACGTGGGCGAAGTCGGGCCCCCCCGTGGGCAGGTCGCCGGCAATGGATCGGAAGGTAGTGCCCCGGTCCTCCGAGACCAGCACGTACGGCGTGAAGTCGCCGCGCCGGTGGTCATCGAGGGTCACGTAGCACCCGGTTCTCCTGGTGGCCGGACGGCTCGATCCGGCTCACGTAGATGCCGTCGGGCACCAGTCCCCGCAGGTTCGGCGTAAGGTCGTTCCAGCTGCCCCCGTCGTCGGCGCTCATCCAGAGGTTGCCGTCGTCGGTGCCGGCGTAAAGCAGCCCCCTGCGGATCGGGGACTCGGCCAGGGAGACCACCGTGGCGAAGGTCTCGGCGCCGGTCACGTCGGGGGTGATGCCCCCCGTGGTCTCGGTGCTGATCCGGATCTTCTCTTCGTCTTGACGGGAGAGATCGGGTGAGATGGGCACCAGGTCGTCGCCCCGATTCGTGGACTTGAGGACCCGATTGGACCCCACGTAGAGGACCTTCGGATCGTGGGGGGAGAGGATGTAGGGAGTATTCCAGTTGTACCTGAGCTGGAGAGCTGCCGAATCCGCCGTGGCCCTCCGCTGGAGCTCGGCGATCCGGTCTGCGTGCTCCCGGGGCATGGGCTGGGTGCTGTCAGGCCAGAGCAGGGCGATGGAGTCCTGGATCAGCCGGTAGGCGTCCCGCCAATTGGGCCGGCCCAGGGACGTCCGGTCCCCCGTGGAGAGGTCCGAGCGGCCGATGTTCCCGCCTTGGGATTCGGAGTACACGATGTTGGGGTTCTGGGGGTCCTGCTGGGTCACAAACCCGTCGCCGCCACTGACGCTGAACCAGTCATGGTTCGTGATGGGATCTCCTGCCTTCCGACTGGGGCCGCACCAGCTGTAGTTGTCCTGGAGCCCGCCGCACACCCGGTACGGCATGGCAAAGTCATAGCTTACGGCGTAGAACTGGCCGATGGGCACGGTGTTGGGGAAGATGAAGTTTCCGCCCCGGTCGAAGGTAATGGAGATCCCTCCGTCGTTGCCCAGGACGAAGCGCTCCGGATCGTTGGGGTCGATCCATATGGCGTGGAAGTCCACGTGGGTTTCCTGGGCCGCCGTCCCCGCCGTCTCCCCTCCGTCGGAGGTGTAGCGGAGGGACGAGAAGTAGACCCGGTCCGGATCCAGCGGGTCCACCCGGACCTGGGAGTAGTAGAAGGGCCGGCTGTTGAAGGAGTTCCTCTTCTCCCAGGTTTGGCCCCCATCCTGGGACCGGTAGAGACCGGAAAGCTCCTCTTCCTCCCCCTGGGCGTTCGTGCGGGGAGCCGCCTCCACCATGAGGTAGATGACCTCGGGTCAGCTGGGGGCGTAGGCGATTCCGATGCGGCCCAGCTCCGTTTCGGGCAATCCACCGCCCTGGACCTTGGTCCAGGTTTCGCCGCCGTCCGCACTCCTCCAGAGGGCGCTTCCCGGACCTCCGCTCTGGAGGTAGTAGGGCCCCCGCTCCCGCTCCCAGCTGGAAGCAAGAGGACGTCGGGGTTCCCGGGATTGACCGCCACATCCACGAAGCCGGCTTTGTCGCTGACGAACTTGACCAGGCGCCAAGTGTCGCCGCCGTCGGTGGTCTTGTAGAGGCCCCGCTCCGGGTTGGATCTCCAGAGTGCGCCCAGGGCCGCCACCCAGACCACGTCCGGGTTGCCGGGGGTGCACCACGATCCGGCCGATGTGCTCGGTGGCCTCCAGATCCCTTCAGCTCCCAGGTCAGGCCTCCGTCGGTGGACTTGTAGATCCCACCTCCGGGGAAATGGAGTTCCGGGAGTCCTCCTCACCCGTGCCTGCCCAGATCTGCATAGTGTCGGAGGGGGCGATGGCGAGGTCGCCGAGGGAGACCACCCGCTCGTCCTGGAAAGAGAGGCCGGAAGGTGGTGCCGTTGTTGGTCGTCTTCCAGATTCCGCCGGCTACCGACGCGAAGAAAAAGGTCTTGGAAGGGCCGGGTAGCCCTTCGATGTCCGTGACCCGGCCAGCCATGTTGGCCGGCCCGATGGAGCGCCATTGAAAGCCGTTGAGCCAATTTTCGTCCAACTGGGGGCCGCCCTGGGCCAGGGCCGGGGGGCCGGGCTGAAAGCCAGGGCAGCCAGGAAGACGGAAGCGAATCGGATCCTCATGGTGCTGTATCCCTGTCACGGGGAGACCTCGAGCCACTGCCCTCGCGCAGCCGGGGCAGGAACGGAGCAACATAGGCCCCGGGCTCGGCGCTCTCAAGCGGGAGGATCGGTCGGGGGTGGGGGAAAAAGCGTGGCTGGGGAAGATCGATCAGGAGTGGTGCATCGGGCAGGCGTGGAAGAGAGGACCGGTCCGTGCGGACCGGTCCTCGTTCGCTCCATCCTTAAGTAATGATGCAAGTAATAATGCGTGGTCCTACTCGTGGTGGTTCGTGCTCCTACTCTCGGTGATGCGTGGGCCTACCGGGGAACACTCCCTCCCGGGTACCGATACGGCCTTCCGCGCCGGTCAGCTCCTGGGGGCTCCTTGTACCGCGCCGAGCGAGGCGGTTGCGCCAGCAGGATCCTGTCGATGAATCCGTCCCGCCCGTAATCGTGGAGCTCGGCCACCGGAACCCCTCGTACCTCCACTTCCAACACCGCCGAGAAGCGGTCCAGCGCGTACCAGCGTCCCTGGATCGGGCCGTTCAGCCCCAAGGTCCGGGCATGCCGTTCGAGCCGTTTCACGCCTTCTTTGCCCAGGAGATTCCTCAGGTCGTTCCTGTGCATAACCTCCCGGCGGAAGACCGGGTCGTGCGGAGCTCAGCCAGAGGCGCACCGGGCCCCAATCGGCGGAGATCCAGCCCGCCGCGGCAGTCCCGCGGGGATGAGCACGGACGGGCAGGCCCCCCACGGCCACGGACACGCCAAGTCGGCCGGTGTGGATTTCAACTCGAGCCGCAGTCTGGCCGTAGGCGTTGCCCGCGCCAGTCAGAAGAAGCGCGAATGCCAAACCGAGTCTGAAGCTGTTCATCGTCCCCCCCTTTCACCGTCTGGTCTGCCAAAACCACGCCTCCTGCAGGAAGCACCAGACGTGCCATGGAAGGGATCTGAATCTGTAAATTGTTATGTGGCAAGTCGTTGACCGGCATGGAACCGGGGGTGCGGCCAACGCTGAACCAGGGAGCGGAGGCCCGACATGTCCTTTATGGAGGACAGTCGGCCTTTCTCCCGTCCCCCCGAGCGTCGGGGAGTTCTCCGGCATTCGGGGGCGTCCAGCAACGTCCAGCGGTGTCCACCCGATGATGCTGCTCCGGGCGGAGTGCCGGGATTCGAACCTCCGGCTGGCCCCGGTCAGGGTGCTCCGGGTCGTTGGCTGGGCGACATCACCGTCCGGTGAAGATGAGGATGGCACCCCCACCATGGTCGAAGCCGTAGGCGGTGGTGGCGTCGCGGCCGTTGAGGAAGCGGATCTCCCGGACGATCTGGGGGGAGAGGCGATCGAGGATGTTGGGATCGTTGGTGCGGACCCGGTCGATGTAGACGACGGGGAGCTCGGGGGCGGTGTTGCGCATGGATCCGGGTCCGTGACTGCGGAGCCAGGTGGGCCGGAGCTGGCGAATGAGGTCGCGTACGGTGGCGGCGGGGGAGGCGGCGACCTCCTCGGCCGTGATGGCGTTGCGGTCGGGCTCGGGCGTGGGTATCCGGCGCCCGGATGCGCAGGCCGCGAGAAGAAGCAGCGAAGCGGGGACGAGGAAGCGGCTCACCATGTTGAACTCCTGGTGTGATGGAACAAACAAGTCGGGCCGGCCGGCGCCCAGGTCCAGGGGCCGAGGGAAGGGGCTGCCGGCCCTCAGGTGACGGTAAGGCTCTTGGTGTAGACTCCGCCTTCGGCACCGGTGACGTCATGGATCACCGTGAGCTCGTAGGTTCCGCTCTTCAGGTTGTAGACGGACAGGGTGTAGCGGTATCCGCCGATGCCCTGATCGCAGCTCGTGGCGTTGGGCCTGGCGTTCACCTTGAGGGTCAGGCGCGAGCCACCGGGGTCGAAGTTGAACGCGAGGCTGTAGCAGCGGCCGGGGGTCTGCATCTGGCCCAGGATGAAGAGCTCACCGAAAGCGGTGGTGGTCTGGACCCCCTCCTCCATGGTGGTGGGGTCCTCCACCTCGGTCCACTGGAACTCCGTGACCACCTTGGGACTGGTGAGGGAGGAGCACCCCGTCACCAGGACGAGGACGACGGCCATGGCAAGGGTCGTATGTATCGGATGTCGCATCCTTAAAAACCTCCCGCTCTCGCGTACGTTTCGGACCGGACCGTGCGGCGGTGCCGCCGGTCAGCGGATCCACAGGACAATGGCAACCACGGCGGCGCCCAGGCCCAGGATCATCCTCTTCCAATGCCAGGGCTTGCCGCCCGCCCGATCACCGCTCCGGGTCCAGAAGAGGATGACCCCGCAGTGGCCCGAAATATACTGGACCGGAGCCATGGAGAAGGAGTTGTACACCTCCACGGCCTCGATCCGGTCGGGGGTGAGGAAGTCGTCCAGGCCCCCTCCCCCGGCGAGCACCGGAGCGCGGACACCGTCCACGAAGATGGCAGGCTCACAGATACCGAAGCCGTTGCGCATCTCGATGGCAGGAGCCACTCCCCAGCGCTGGAACCTGATGGTGACACCGGGCAATCCCCGAAGCAAGTCCGACGTTCTGGCGGCGGCCCGGGTCTGGATGTCCTCCCGGGTGAGGAAGGTTCCGAAAGCGCCGGTGCCGCGGCGCTGGTTGAAGCCCGTGGTGGCGCCGTGGACCCGGGCCGTGACCACCAGCGGCTCCAGCGGGATGACGTTGTGCCCCAGGCGTACCTCCAGGGCCACCGATTCGCCGCTGGCCACCTCCACCGCCCCGGACTCGTAGGTGAGGTAGGCCGGATGGCTGACGCGGATTCCGTAGGTGCCCGGCTGGGGCACAGAGATGAGGAAGAGGCCCAGGCTGTCGGTGAGCACCCGGGGCGCCACGCGCTGGCCCTGCATGAGGAGCTCCACCTCCGCCCCGGGAATGGGATCGGGCTCCGCCCGGCGGGAAGCGGAGTCGGCCGCTTCCACCACCACGCCCCGGATCACCTGGGCCTTGGCGCCGGAGGCCAGAAGGGCGAGGAGGCCCACGAGTGCCGGTACCTCACGCAGCAGCCGGCCCCGGTGTCGTCTGGCCATGCCTTCCCCCTGACTCCTGAATGCCACGTTCCATTCAATCCCGACCGACCCCTGGCCCGGACCGGTCGGGTCTCCGGCTCCCCATCCACCCTCCCCGATCAGGATCAGGTGAAAGGCCCGAAACAGCCAGGTTGCGCGAAGCCCGAGCCATTTGTATTTTCGCGGAAACCAAAGGTTTACGAAGAGCCGTGCGCACCTTATCTATACGCATTCCAGGGATCCGGAGTTACAGCGAACGAGCCCACCCCCCGGTCTCGGAGAAGAAGGCGGGAGTTGAGGGGGCCGTAGCTGCGGCGGTCGTCGGATTGGGGATGGTCGATATGAGAGATCGCTCCTGGAGCCGATGAAGCGCCAGATCGGTTGAGGATGAAGAGGCGCGAGAGGCGAGCGCGCATTCGTGATGTCATGGCAGGAGGTTTGTGTATGTACGACACCTTTGTTCGAGTCTTGTCCCAACCCACCCTCTTCCCCTGCTGCCTCTCGATGACCTGCCGAGTGGCTCAGGCTCGTCGCGGGCCCGGGACGGCTACCCTCTCAGGATTTCCCCTCGCCTGGATCCTGAGGCTTTCAGCCGGTGTGTACCATCCCGCCATTTGTCCGTGACCTCTTTTCCCGCTTGCAGGACCGCATGCTTCCGGCTTCGGCCCGGCGGTGTGCACCATCGTTTCGATTCTCCTTACTAGGAGGTGCCATGCAGCGCATTCATCTACTGTTGGCGCTCGCGCTCGGCCTGCTGCTGATGCCTGTGGGCGTGTCCGCACAGAGTGCGACGGTGACGGGCTACGTCCGCAGCGACGCGCAAGCGCCCATCCCCGGTGCGGTCGTGTCGATCGCCTCGCTGAACCTGAGCACGGTGACCAACGACAACGGCCAGTACGTGATCATGGTTCCGGCGAACCTGGTCTCGGGCCAGGAAGTGACGATTTCGGTCACGTCCGTGGGCTACAGCGACGCGTCGGCGTCGATCGTTCTGAACCCTGGGACCGTCCTCCAGAACCTTACCATGCCGACCCGAGCCGTCGCCCTGGACGAGCTTGTGGTGACGGGTACGGCGGGGCGTAAAGAGGTGCGCGCCCAGTCGGCTACGGTTTCCACCATCAACACGGCGCGGGTGCAGGAAGTCGCGCCGGTGACCACGGTCGCGAATCTGCTCCAGGCCCGGACGCCGGGTCTGATGATCCGGAACCAATCGGGTTCGTCGGGCACGGCTCAGACCATCCGGATCCGGGGCATCTCGTCCATCACCCAGGGCAATAATCCCCTGGTCTTCGTGGACGGCATCCGGGTGGATGGTGGCTCGTCGCAGATATACGGCGTCGGTGGCCAGGACGGCAGCCGTTTGAACGACATCAAGGCCGAGGACATCGAGAGCATCGAGGTCGTGAAGGGCCCCGCGGCGGCGACGCTGTACGGCTCGGACGCCGTGGCGGGCGTGATCAACATCATCACCAAGAAGGGTCGCGCCGGCAGTGGGTTCACCCAGACCATCACCATGGAGTACGGCCGGTCCAACCCGAACTTCACCCCTCCGGACAACTATGGGAGGTGCACGGCCTCGTCCATGAACCGCCTCGACCGGTATCCGAACTGCGCCGGCCAGCAGGTGGACGCGGTCCTTCACGACAACCCGCTTCAGCGCACGAACGCGTTCCTGGACGGGACATACCGGAACCTGAACTACAACCTGAGCGGCGGCGGTGAGAACTACGGAGTGTTCTTCTCCCTGGGTGCCGACGACGACCAGGGCACGCTGCCGAACAACGAGTACAGCCACGTCAACAGCCGGGCGTCGTTCGACTTCTTCGCCCGGGAAGACCTGCGGCTCGAGTTTGGCTTCGGCCTCACGCGGGTGAGCACGCAGCTCCCCAACAATGACAACAACATCTACGGCTACCTGGGCGGCGGGCTGCTGGGCGATCCCCGGACCGTCGGGGGCGTGAAGGATGGGTGGTACGCGCCGAACCGGCAGGTACTGGCCATCAGCTCCATCGAGAACTCGAACAAGACCTGGCGCATCCAGCCCCACGCGACGGTGACCTACTCGCCGTGGGAGTTCTTCACCAACAAGCTCACGGTGGGCGCCGACATGCAGCGCACCGAGGCGTTCTCCTTCTGGGCGAAGAACGACGAGGGCTGGTGGGACAATGCTCCCCAGAACAACGGTCAGATCGGCCAGGCTCGCAACAGCGAGGACCGGCTCACCATGGAGTACATGGGCACCGTCAACCACAACCTCACCGATGACCTCCGGGTGGATCTCTCGGTGGGCTCCCAGGCCATCGCCGTCAAGACCGACCTCACCGACGTCACCGGCCAGGGGCTGGTGAACAACGACGTCCGGAGCGTGAACTCCGCGGCCATCCTGCTCAACGGTGGTCAGAGGAGCGGCCAGGACCGGCAGATCGGCGTGTTCAGCCAGGCCGAGTTCAGCTGGCGGGAGCGGCTCTACCTGCAGTTCGGCATCCGCCGCGACCAGTCCTCCACCTTCGGGATCGACTCCAAGCCGTTCTACAGCCCGAAGGTCGGAGTGTCCTACGTGATCTCCGACGAGAACTACTTCCAGGACCTGATCGGCTTCCTGCCCGAGGGCGCCATCACCGAGTTCCGTCTGCGGGGCGCGTTCGGCGTCAGTGGCCGTCAGCCGACCAGCGGCGCACGGTCCACCTACAGCCCCTCCACGAACCAGGTCTCCCTCACCGACGTCGCCGTCGGCGTGCGGCCGGGGTCGACGGGGAACCCGTTGCTCCGGGCGGAGAAGAGCGAGGAGCTGGAGCTGGGCTTCGACGCCGGGTTGCTGGACGACCGGGCCGGTCTCCAGCTGACCTACTTCCACAAGAAGGGTGTCGACCAGATCCTGGGGCTGCCGGTGCCGCCCTCCTTCGGAGCCGGCGGTCCGCAGGTGAACGTCGGTAGCATCCTCACCGACGGCTTCGAGGTCTCCGCCGATGCCCGTCCCATCACCCGTCCGAACCTGGCGTGGGAAGTCCGGGCTTCGGCGAACACCATGCACAACGAGGTCCTGGACCTGGGCGGCGTGCCCGAGTCCACCAGCCGCAAGATCGGCTTCCCCCTGAACGGGACGTGGGGATACGAGATCAAGGAAGTGGACGTCGCCAACAACCGGGTAGTCGTCTACGACACCCTGCGCTACCTGGGCAACGGCCAGAACTATCCGGGCTGGCAGACGAGCCTCTCCTCCACGCTGACGCTCTGGCAGAGCCTGACGTTCTACGCCCAGATGGATGGTCAGGGCGACCAGTACATCTTCGACGACACGGATGAGTTCCGGGATCGTTCCTTCGGGATCGGCGCCTCGTCCATCCTGGGCTGCGCGGCCTACGGCACGGACGCCAACGGCGAGTGCACGGAGCAGGCGGTCCTGAAGTACATGAAGAAGTACGGGCCGTACTACACCGAGAGTGGAGATGCGGTGAGCCGGCGGAGCGTGGATGGTGGGTACGGTCAGAGTGTGAACATGTTCAAGCTTCGCGAGGCGTCGGTGACCTACCGTCTGCCGACCCGGTTCGTGCAGGAATACGCCCGGGCCCGTTCGGCCACGGTGACGGTGACCATGCGGAACCTCCGCACCTGGACCAACTACCTGGGGCTGGATCCGGAGTCCGACCAGTTCTTGTCGGTTCCGGCGGACCAGCGCTGGACGGTCCGGTTCAATCTCACCTTCTGAGCGAGCGAGGCTATAATGAAGACCTATCTGGCAAAGACGCTGGGACTCGCTCTGGCTGTCAGCCTTGCGGTCTCGGCCAGCGGCTGTGACCGATTCCTGGACATCACGAACCCCAACAACCTCGAGGCCAATAAGATCGATCCGGAGAAGGACGCCCGCCTGCTGGGCCAGTCGGTCTGGCAGCAGTGGATCTCCGACTTCCGGTACACGGCGGTCCACACGGCCTGGTTCACGGCCTCGGCGTGGGTGGGCGACACCTATCCCACCCGCAATGACTACGGCCGCAGGGACATCCCGTGGACGACCGACGACGGTGGTTACTGGAACAACTTCGGCGACAACCTCTACTTCTCCCGCACCACCATCAACGCCATCAAGGACGCGGGCAACACCCTGGACCTGGCCCGGGCCTACTTCGTGTCCGGCGAGGTCATCCGTCTGATGGCGGAGACGTTCTGTGCGGGCACCATTGCCGACCAGAGCGTGAGTCCGCCGGAGCCCCGGGGTCCCATGACCACCGTGGAGCTCCTGGACTCGGCCATCGTGGATCTCCAGCAGGCCAAGACGGTGGCCGCGGGAGTCACGGGTGAGGACGCGGACGCCGCGGCCGAGCTGGCCATGGCGGCGCAGGTTCACATTGCCCGTGCGCACCTCCAGGCTGGCCGCCTGAGCGAGGCCTCCGCGGCGGCGGCCGTGGTGCCGGACGACTTCGAGTTCAGCCTGTGGCACCTGGACGACTCCAGCAACCGGGGCCTGGGCAACGGCATCTGGAACTACTCCGAAGCCCGGATCTCGCTGGTGGTTCCGCCCGTGTTCCGGGCCATGGCCGATGCCGGCGATCCGCGGATCGCCTACGTGGACATGGGCCGGGTGGCCCAGGACGGGGTCCTGGAGTTCTACCGGCAGGACAAGTACAAGGGCTGGGGGGACGGTGAGCGCTACGCTTCCGGCCTCGAGGCCCGCTACATCAAGGCGGAGGCGGACCAGAATCCGGCCGCCATCCTGGCACTCATCAACGAGCGCCGGGCGGTGGGCAACCAGGAGCCGTTCGCGACCACCACCGACATGACCGCTCTGATGACGGAGCTCATGGAGCAGAAGACCCGGGACTTCTGGCTCGAGGGGAGCCAGCGCATGGCGGACTTCCGCCGCGTGCCGCAGTACATGTCCTATATCATTCCGCCGGGCGAAGACACCTATTACAAGCCCGAGCTCGGCGTGGTGCGGGATCAGACCTGCTTCCCCGTGCAGCGTGGTGAGTGCGACAACAACCCCTACTTCGAGGGCACCCAGTGGTGCGTGGGCTAGGCCCGCGTTCCCTCTGACCCCAAACCCTCGAATCGACATGGGGCGCAGCGGCCAGCCGCTGCGCCCCTTGTCACATCCAGGCCTCCCCTCCCGAGCGTCGGGGCCCCCGCCGGCCGTGAGTGGCGTCCACCCGGTGATGCCGCACCGGGCGGAGCCTTTACTCCAGCCCCAGGATCCTCCGGGCATTGCCTCCGAAGATCTTGGCTTCGTCCTGGGGAGGGAGAGCCAGACCCCGGATGCTCGTCTGCATCTTCTCGAGGCTGCCGATGAGGTGGGGGTAGTCGCTCCCGGCAAGGAGGTGGTCCACTCCCGCGAAGTCGAGGGCCAGCCGCAGGGCGTTCACGTCGAAGTTCACGGTGTCGTAGTAGAAATTCTTGAGGTATTCCGACGGGGGCTTGGAGATGTGCTTCCGTGCCGCTTCAAGGCGTGGAACGACCGGTCCAGCCGCTCCACGAGGTAGGGGATGGTGCCGCCCAGGTGGCACAGGGCCCACTTGATTCTGGGGAACCGCTCGGGCACGCCGGCCAGCACCAGGTGAGCTGCCGCAAGGGTGGTGTCGAACAGGAACCCCACCATGGGCATGAGCATGTATTCGGTCATGGCCTCCACCCCCAGGGGGTAGGTGGGGTGGATGTACATGACGGCTTCGTGGTCGTTGGCGATCTCGTAGATGGGCCAGAACCGCTCGTCGGCGAGCGGGTACGCCGTTGACGTTTCCGAAGGGCATGAACCCGGGAAACCCAGCTCCGTCAGGGCCCGTTCCGCTTCCGCCACCGCTGCCTTGGGGATTGTTCATGGGGAGGTGCGCCAGGGACGTGTAACCGGCTCTCCCCGCTCCTGGACGATTCTGGCGAGGCAGTCGTTCACCATGGGCGCCAGCACGGCGGCCCTCGCAGGGGTCTCGAAATTCGTGCCCGGGGCAGGTGAGGGTGAGGACCTGCATGTCCACGCCCTGCCTCGTCCAGAACCCGGGTCCGAAAGTCGATGTCCCGGTGGCCCGGTACCACCACGTTGTAGTCTCCGGGAGAATGGAGGACCGGATTTCCCTCGTGGTCGTCGGTGACCTTGAAGTTGCTGGGGCCTTTTCGGACGGCGGCGATGAACTCGGGGGGATAGTAGTGGTTGTGGAAGTCGATGATCATCCGGCTCTCTCCTTGAGGTAGCCTCTTGCGGGCCCAGGCATAGTAGACCGGGACGCCCAGCAGGACGAAACCCAGCCCCAGCACGCTCTCCGACGGGGTCAGTGACGATCTGGTTAACGACGATGGTGAAGGCGGAAAGGGCGAAGACGGCAGGGGTGAGCGGATAACCCCACACGGAATAGCGAGCGCTCCAGCTCCTGCCTCCGCCGGAGAGAGGAAGAGCCCCACCGCCATGAGCCCGAAGAAGATCCACTCCGTGTAGACCACCCGGGTAAACAGGACCCGGTAGCTGCCCGTCAGGACCAGGACGCAGGCCCAGGCCCCCTGAAGCCAGATGGCCCTGTGGGGGGTCCGTCGGGTGGGATGCACGGCTCCCGACCCACCTGAAGAGGATGCCGTCCCTGGCCATGGCGAAGTAGACCCGGGGACCGGCCAGGATGATCCCGGAGATGGCGCCGAAAGTGGAGAACACCACCAGCGCCGACATGAACGCGCCCGCCGTGGCCCATCACGGCGTCGGCGGCGTCGGCCGCCACCCGGTCCGGAGCTGATCACCGTGTCCAGGGGGAGCACGTAGAAGTACACGGCGTTGAGGGCGATATAGCACGCGGTTACGATGAAGACTCCCAGGGTCAGGGCCCGCGGAATCGTCCGCCTGGAGTCCACGGTTTCCTCGGCGTTGTAGGTCACCATGTGCCAGCCGCCGAAGGCGAAGAGTCCCGCCACGAGCGCAATCAGGAAATCCCTCAGGGAGGCCCCGCCGAGGAGACCCCCTCCAACCTGTGGGGGCACCGGGCCGAGAGCACTTTCTACTCCGATAGTGCTCAGGGCTCCGCCGGCCGCGCCTTCCGGGGCGTAGGCTGCCGGTCCTGTCGCCCCCTGGGCTGACGGTCCACCCAGGGCGAACCCCACGAGGATCATCAGGAGGATGGCCAGCGACCTTGGCCGCCGTGAAGGCGGTCTGGAGGTTGCTGCCCTGCCTCACGCCCAGGTAGTTGACCCAGGAGAGAAAGAGGATGGCCGCCGCGGCGGCGAGCTTGAGTCCCAGGGGCCCCAGGGGAAGGAAGTACCCCACGTACCGGGCGAAGACCATGGCGATGGCGGCGATGATCCCGGTGTGCATGGTCCAGAACATGGCCCAGCCCCACAGGAAACCCATGACCGGGGAGAAGGCCTCCCTCAGGTACACGTAGACCCCGCCGCTCTCGGTGAAGGTCGAGGCCAGCTCGGCCGCCACCAGGGCACCCAGGAAGGTGAGAAGGCCCGCGGTGAGCCAGACCAGCGCGGCTCCAAGGAGGGAGGGAACCGGGCCGGTGATCTCGGACGGCTGCACGAAGATGGACGCGCCGATGATGGTCCCCACCACCATGGCCGTTGCGTGGTGCAGGCGGATCCCCCTGGTCAGCTCTCCCTGCGGGCGTGGGGCCATGGGACAGGCCCTTTCGTCATTTGGACGTCCTCAGTCCTCCGCCCCCTCTTCCTTCTCCCCCTTCGTGGCGCGGATGGCGACGTAATCACCCCGGTCGTAGCCTGGGACGGGGCTCTCCACCGCATCGTCGGAAAACCTGGGATGGACCGTGAGGGTCTGGGCTGTTTCCTGGATGCTGAAGCCGGTGGCCTCCAGGAGATCCAACTTCTCCTGCGTGGTCCGCCAGTTGGCGGCCGCGGCGAACTCGATGGGGTAGGGCTCGGCCGGCGCCACGGCCTTCAGGAGCGGGTCCTCCCAGCTACCGATGTGCGCGGCCAGCCGGTAGAGGAGTCCGTAGGAGCTCTCGGCCGGCACGTCGGCCACCACGATCCGCCCGCCGGGCTTCAGCACCCGGTGGGCTTCGGTGAAGGCCTGGGCAAGGTCGTCGATGTAGCTGGGAGTCCCGTTGAAGAGGACCGTGTCGAAGGACTCGTCTTCGAACGGCAGCTCCTCGGCAGAGCCCACCTGGACCTCCAGGCTCCGCTTGGTGGCGATCTCCGCCATTCCCGCTGCGGGCTCCACGCCGAACCGGATCCGGATCTCGTGGGCCTCGCGGAGGATCATCTCGAAGAGCCCGCTCCCGCAGCCCACGCTCAGCGCCCGTCCGGGGGCCCGGAGAAGGCTTGCCAACAGCTCCACTTCAGATTGCAGAACCCTGCGATTCTTCAAGAACCAGCCGTCGTACTCGGCGGCGTGTTCGTCAAATGTGCGATCGGACACGGATGGTCCCTCGTTTCAAGCCATGGTCCGCGCGTCCAAAGGCGAGACGTCGCCGCGCGGATCGGTCCGGACTATGATGATCCGGGAGCCGGTCGTCAACGATGTCTACGAATCTCAGTGACGACCCTGGGGCAGGGAAGGGGTCATGTCCATTGTTCCCGTTGGGGATCAGAGTCCATCCTGAGGTGACGGTTGTCCCCCCGCAAGGCGGACGTCTACTCCTCCACCCCCTGGAGAACGAGCTCCAGCGCGTGCTCCCTGACGTCGGGGGGCCACGATCCCATCAGTCCTTCGAAGCGAGGGAGATCCCAGGCGTACAGGGCCCGTGCCACTTCCTCGAAGCCGGGCAGATCTCCGGCCATAGCGTAGATGAAGCGGTGGGTTACATCCTGGGCCCGTCGGATTTGGCGGTGTCCCGGCTCCTCCTTCCGGGCGGCGTCGACGAGCTTGCGGAGCGTGACCGATGCGCCTCCCGGCTGGGCGTTCAGCCAGTCCCAGTGCCTCGGGAGAAGGGTGACCTCCCGGCCCACCACCCCGAGGCGAGGGCGCCCTGGCCCAGGGGATTTCCTCCGGGCGCCCGTCGGCTCCGAGTCTCCCCTGCGCTCCGCTTCGAAGAGAGCGGCCCGACCCGCCACCTCCTCCGGCGCGCCCCGGAGATCCAGGTCGACAGGGGTGCTGGTGGCTGCGTCGAAGACGGCGATGGGCGCGGCGCTCTCGGCCTCCCCGGTGTCCAGGAAGACCCGGATGTCCCGAGCGACCTCCGCCAGGGTCCCCCTGGCGATGCGGGTGAAGCCCGCGAAGGCAATGTATCGATGCTGCTCTGCCATGGTCCTTGTCACCTTCCATAGGGACGGGATGGATCGTTGGGCCAGCGCGAGGATGGGCTGGACTTCCTCGAATAATACCAAGGTAAAACTTCCTGTCAATATCACCATGGTAAAAATAGGAGCCTGTGGGGCCCGGCCGGCGCTCGCACGCCAGTGGATCCACTTGTTTCCGCCTTCGGCCCCATGTCCTATTCTGGTCCTATTCACCCACTTCGTTCCGGAGGGATCCCGTGTGCCGCGCTCTCAGGTTCTTCGTCGTGTCTCTCCTCAGTCTTCTGGCTGTTGGCCTCTCCGAATCGCCCCTCCGGGCCCAGACGCAGCCCGCGCCTCTTCGCCCGGTGACGGTGGGATCGCATATGCCGGACTTCACCCTCCCGGTCTTTCAAGGGGGTCAGCTCACCCTTTCCCAGCTCAGGGGAAAGAACGTCATGATCGTCTTTCCCCGGGGTCTTTCCAGGCCGGAGAGCTGGTGCCACGTGTGTCCCTACCAGCACGCAGAGTTGGCGGATTACGACGCTCGGACCCAGTGGCGCCATAGGGCGAACCTGGAGATCCTCCACGTGATGCCCTATGGGGCGGAGATGGTCGCCAAGTGGATCGACGACTATCCGCAGCTTCTGCGGGAGGTGGAGGAGTCCAAGAATCCTGCGGATC
Organism: uncultured Gemmatimonadales bacterium; assembly: GCA_963751255.1. GTDB lineage: Bacteria > Gemmatimonadota > Gemmatimonadetes > Longimicrobiales > Gaopeijiaceae > CAVVTW01. The sequence goes on from CAVVTW010000013.1 coordinate 214,024, forward strand.
CGGCGGGTCTGGACGACGCCGGGTGGGTCTGGGGTTCTTTTCTGGTACAGGTGGTGGATCTGCTGAACGGGCTTGGGGGATAGGTCCGGGAGATTCCGGCAGAGCGCGTTCGGCCGCCGGCCCGGCGGCCCTCTCCTTGACTCGCCAACCCTCGATCCAACCCTGGGGCCGCTCACGACGACTCATGGGTGAATGGGGGACTGCGTCCTCCGGGGCCCCGATACCAAGACTCCATGACCGAAGAGCCGACCGACAGAGAGCTGGCAGACCGGGTGGTCCAGGCCGGGGACGAGGCCGCCTTCCGGACCCTCTACCGGCGACACAGTCCGACCGTGTACCAGTTCGTTCTCAGGCTGGTGGGCGGCGACATCGTGGAAGCCGAGGACATTCTCCAGGAGGCGTGGTTGAGGGCCAGCCGGAACCTGGCGCGGTTCCGGTGGGAGTCCGCGTTCCGCAGTTGGCTCACCGGCATCGCGCTGAACCGGGTCAGGGAGATGGCCCGCAGAAAGAAGCGGTCTCTCGTGGAGGTGGACGCGGGGTGGGAGGTGGCTGGGGCCGCGCCGGATCCGGGTCAGCGGGTGGATCTGGAAAGGGCCCTGCAGCTCCTTCCGTCGGGATTCAGGACGGTTCTGGTCCTCCACGACGTGGAAGGGTTCACCCACCAGGAGATCGGCGAGAGGCTCGGGATCACGGACGGGACCTCCAAGAGCCAGCTCCACGGGGCGCGAAAGGCCATGCGGCGGCTCCTGGGCAGAGGGCGGGAGAGCGCGTGAAGAAGCCGGGCGAAGCGGAGTACAGGATAGGGTTGGGCGCGAAATGAGAGACGAGTGAGATGAGAGACAAGGATGAGGCGGACACCATGGGCGAGGTCGACCTGACGCCGGAGGAGAGAATGGCCTTCGAGCGTCTTCCCAGAGCGTCGGAGCCCTCCCGGATGCTGGAGGAGCGGATCGTCAAGTCCCTTCGGGAGGAAGGACTGCTGGCGCGATCCACCTCGTCCGGCGCCGGCTGCGGCTCTGCCGTCCAGGTCGGGGACGGAGGGCGGGAGAGAGGGAAGAGCCGGGGTGGTGGGGTCGCGACGGGAGGGTGGGCCCGATCGGCGGGGATTCCGCCTTGGGCCCTTGCAGCCTCCGTTGCCGCGTCCCTCGTCCTCTTCGGATGCGGGGTCCTCCTGGGCCATACGGTGGGAGCACGAAGCACCGCGGAGACCTTTCTGGCGGTTCGGGAGCAGGACGCGAACCAGCTCGCCCTTCGAATCCAGGAGGCCGGTTCGGCCTACGTGGCCGCTCTCGCGGCCCTGAGCGAGCTGCGGCCGGCCGGGGGCCTCGGCAGCGGCGGCGCACGTGGCATCGGTGGCGCCGGGGACACGAGCCAGGATCGGTCTGGCCAGGCGGGGCAGGGAGAGCTCACGGGCCGGGGCGGAGAGCAGGTTCGGGGCCCGGCCTCGAATGCGGGGTTAGCCCAGGTCGGCCTGGGTCTGGCTCAGGGGAGGGAAGTGGCCATGGGAACCCTGTACGGGGCCGCCTACGAGCTGGCTCGCCTCGACCCTGGAAACACCGACGTGCTCCAGATCCTCCAGATCCTGGAGGACCGTAGGGCCCGGGCGGCGGGCCATGAGGGGGGAGGCCGGGACGTGATCTGGTTCTGAGGGCGTTGCTGCTGTCGTTCGCGGCCGCCCCCGGACAGGTGCGGCCCAATGGAACCGAGGAGGAAGTGCGATGAGGCGGATGGCATGTGTGCTGTTGATGGGCCTGCTTGCGGCGTTGGCGCGCGGGCCGGCCCCGATCAGGGGTCAGGTGGTGAGCGTAGGAGAGGTCCAGTGTGACGAGGGGGCCGCGACGGGGGACCTGGGGATCACGGGTCTGGACTGCCGGGGTGAGTGCACCCTCACAATGAATGAGAGGGGTGGGGATCGTACCTGGTCCTTCTCCCTGGAGCCCACGGTTACCGGAATCGGGCGGCACAGCCCAGCCTACGGGGTGCTCCGGCCGGGGGACGCTCTCGTGGCGGTCGACGGAATGCTCATCACCACCCCCGAGGGAGGTCGCCGTTACGCCTCTATCGAGCCCGGCGAGAAGGTGAGGATTCGTTTTCGGAGGGACGGGCGAGTTCAGGAGGCCACCCTCCAGGCCGTCGGCAGCTGTCCGCCGCCGCCCGCTCCGGCTCCTCCGGCCGAGGTCGTAGTGCCTGGCGTGGCCCGGGCCCTGCCCCCGCCGCCACCTCCCGGGAGGGCGGACACGGCGTGGACGGTCACCGTCCTTCCCCGGGTGCGGGTAACTTCCGCGGCGGTGGTGGCGGAGCCTGACTCCATCCGACCCTCGGAAGTGGTGACATCCGCGCCGGCCCGGGTCCGGGCCCTGGCTTCCGGGGGCCGGTTGGGCATCGGGATGGCGTGCGGCGAATGTCGACAGGTAGTCGACCGACAAACGGGGCGGAGCTCCTGGACATTCTCGGGTCCCATCGAGGTCACGGGTGTGGAGGCGGGGGGACCCGCCGACGAAGCCGGGATCCAGATCGGTGACCTCATCACGGGTGTCGACGGGCACACCCTGGAGACCCCGGCCGGCGCGGCGGCCTTCTCCAACATGGCGCCGGGAGAGCCGGTCCGGTTGACCGTGCTGAAGCGGAACGGCTCCCGTGCGGAGGTGACGGCCATTCCTGAAGAGGCCTCCGCCGTGGCCGTTCCCTTGACTGAGGTCACAGCGTCCTCGCGGGTTTCCCGGGGGGGCGCCGACACGGCCCGGGTTGCCGCGGGAGCGGTGGTGTCTGCGAGGCCCCCGGAATCGGCAAGGGTGGCGCGGCCGGCGCCTCCGGCGCGGGTCGTGTCCCCGGGGATCTCCCCTCCGCCGGCCCCAACCGGACTCCCTCTCCGCTTCACCGGCTCCATGGGAGGAGCCGAGGTGGAGATCCGGGGCGACCCCGTCACCGTGACCGAGACCGAGACCGAGAACGGCCGCGTCCTCCTCATCACCTCCAACGGACTGTGGATCCGAATCCGGTTGCCGGAGGAAGGGGGGGCGCCGGGGGCGAAGGACGGACCCGGGAGGTAGGATTTCCCTCACTCTTCTTCCTCTGCCGGATCGGACACTCATGCGCCAAGCCAAGCTCCCAGCCTTCTTTTCGGAGCTGGGAGCGAGACCGTGGCGGCGGCGAGAGGCGAGACCCTGGTGACCGTGCAGCTGGACCAGCTGGACGTGCCGTACCTGGTGCGGTATCGTCTCCGGCGGCCCCAGGGGCCATGACGGCTTCGGGCCCTCCGGGCCCTCGGGCCACTGCGGGGACCTCCTTTAACAGCCAACGGTTCTCGCGAACCTCTCATCGAAGAAAGGGAGAAGGCAGGAAGCCCGTACGAACGAGCCTCCCTGGTCTTCGACCCGCGAGGGCGGCATCGGGCCTTCGCGGTCTTCGTGCTTCTGCTGTGGATGGAGTCTACCCATGCAACCTTTCCGCGCTCCGGCCGCGCTGGGCATCAAGCCGACCCTGGCCCGACCGGCCATCGCCGCCGTTCTTGCCGCCCTGTCGTTGGCCGGATGCAGGACCGGAGAGGCCTCGGGACCCACCAGCGAGGTCCGGGACTCCGCTGGGGTCGCCATCGTCCTGAACTCGGGCGAGGTGGGTCCGGACGGCGGCGGATGGGCCGTCGATCCCGAACCGGTGCTCTCCATCGGGACCTTCGCCGGGGACAGCCTCTACCAGCTCTTTCGGGTTCAGGGGGCGGCTCGTCTGCCCGACGGCCGGATCGCCGTTGCCAACGGTGGCTCGGGCGAGATTCGCGTCTACGACGCGAGGAGGGGGATTCCTCCGGACCCTCGGCCGAAAGGGTGAGGGGCCCGGCGAGTTCCAACAGCCGGCCCTGGCGGGCGTGTTGGGTGCGGACACCCTGGTGGTCGTGGACCTGCCCCTTCGCCGGATTTCGCTGGTCCATGCCGAACGAGGCTTTCTGAGCTCGGCCGCCCTGGCAGACGAGCTGGGGGGCGGGGTGTTCCCCAGAGGCATGTTCCGGAACCGAACCATCGTGCTCGGCGGCGGGTTCTACTGGGACAGCTCATCCGGCGAAGAAATTTCGAACGGATACCGTCGCCCGCCCACCAGGTACCGGTCCGCCTCCCTGGACGGGGAGCTGGTAACCGACTTCGGCGAGTTCCCCGGATCGGAGTTCTTCATGAAGGTGCAGAGCTCAGGGGGGCGTGTGGCAATGTCCGCCCGGCTCATCCCCTTCGGGAAATATGCGATGGAGGCCGTGGGCCCGGAGCGGTTCTTCTTCGCCTCCGGGGATTCCTGGGAAGTGGAGGCGTATGATCCCGCCGGAGTTCTTAAACGCCTGATTCGCCTGGACCGGGACCTCCGGCCGGTCTCCAGCCGTGACGTGGATGCCCTGGTGGAGGAGGCCGTGGCCGACGCCGACAATCCGTCGGACGCCCCGGCCATCCGGGAGAGCTTCTCCGAGATGCCGATCCCCGACCTCATGCCCGCCTTTGCGGGTCTGGAGGCCGACGCGCTGGGATACCTCTGGATTCAGGAATACCGGAGACCCGGGGAGGACGTCCCCACCTACGTCGTCCTGGATCCGGAGGGGCGACTGGTGGGCCGGGTGAGCCTGCCGCCGAGCGTGGAAATCCTGGAGATCGGCTCCGATTACCTCCTGGGCCTCTACCGCGACGAGCTGGAGGTGGAGTACGTGAGGCTGTACGCACTCCGGAGGCCGTAGGGTCCTGCCACCGGGCCGACGTTCCTGCGGCGGCATGCGCCCTTTCTCCGGCCGGCCCGCGGGCCCGACCCGGCCCATGGCCCTGCGCCCGGCCTCAATCCATGGTGCCCACGATCCGTCGGATCGGATACCGGGAGCCCACTTCCATGAGGTGACCGAAATCGGGGAGGGGCGCCAGCCCCCACTGGGACTGAGGCTCCAGGAGGGCTACGATCAGGTTGGTGGAGATCTGATCGCACCAGACGATGACCTCGTCGGCGGGGATGACAGCGTCGCCGCGAGTAGTCGAGACCCCCACCTCCAGAAACTCCTTGTCCTCCTTGGTGCCGGGCGTGACCGATTCGATGCGGTAGGACTCCACCACGGCGCGCATGGGGGTCCCTGCCGGGGCGGTCTGAATCCCGTGCCGCTCGAGCACCGCCAGGACGTCGGTCTGGTCGGCCGGGATGGCGTATCCCAGGGGCCGCTGGACGGCCAGGGTGGTTTGCACCAGCGGGTCGAAATCGTCATAGGTGCGGGTCTCTTTCGCTCCCGTCTGGATGTCGATCACCCCCACGGTTACACTGGGCCGGGCGGGGTCCTTCACGTAGTCCATGACCAGTGCGACCTCGGGGGTCACACTCTTCCCCGTCAGAGAGTCACGCTCCGCCTCCACCAGACGCTTCACCTCACCGGCGTTCTCGCTCAGGAAGCCCAGGAACGCCTTCATGGTCTCCAGTTGCTGGCGAGTCCGCTCCCGGATCCCATCCTCGACGGTCATGCCGTTCCGCCCCTCGATGAGGTAGGAGAGGGTGTTGTAGATCCCCATGCTGTTCCGCCCGTCGTTCAGAGCGGTGGTGCTGTAGCGGAAACGAGCATCCGGGCCGTCGGTCACCAGGTACCGCTGGAGCGTCACGTCCCGGGGCGACAGGGCGCCCTTCATGGACGGGATCATCTGGTTCCAGGCGTAGGTCCGAAGAGCCATGGCCATGTTGGGATTGGAGAGAGCGCCGATCTGCTCGCCGAAGTCCTTGTAGAGTCCGGCCTCCACCCAGGCGCGACCGGCGAACCCATACTCGTGGATATCCAACGTGGCCTCGGGCATGAGCTCGTTGAAGACGGCGTGGAGGGCTCTGACCTCGGGTGATTCCAGCGTCAGATGATCCCGGTTCAGGTCCAGGCCCGCGGCGTTGGTTCTTCGGTGAGCCTCGGATCCGTCGGGATTGACCTGGGGGACCAGGTAGAAGTCCACGGGACCGAGGAAATCGGAGAAGGCTCCGGTGGCGATGTCCCGGGCCAAGGCGATGGATGCTTCCTTGCCCGAGGGCTCGTCCCCGTGCTGCTGGGCGTAGAAGAGCACTCTAAGTCGGCCCGAAGCGGCACTTCCCTCGTCGTCGTGGCCCGTGAAGTGGAGCAACACCAAGCTCCGGCCCTCCCCCGAGGTACCGATGGTATCCAGGGTGAAGGCATCGGTCCGGTCGTGGAGGGTCTGGAGGAAGGCCATCATGTCCGGGTAGGAAGTGAGAACATCTCCGTTCGCTCTCTCGAGGGGCGTAGCGATCGTAGCTTCACTGGTGCAACCAGCCAGCGCCGCCAGGAACGGGAAGAGGATCCAGCGAATGCGCTTCGGGAATCTGGACATGGACCGGACCTCGTCTGCGGGGAGTTCTTTGCGTCGGGGACCTGGCTCGTCGTTTCGGTGACAGTATCGGTCACGACATCGAATGAAAAGAGGGCCGCGCCCGGCAGGCGCGGCCCTCCCTTCTTGAGCAGGGGAGGCGGGACCCCATGGGGTTACATACGCATTCCTCTACATGCCCCCCTGGCTGGACGGGGGCACCAACCCGTTCTCCCGCATGTAGGTCACGATGTTCCCGTAGTGCTCCCAGGCGTGACTCAGGTTGAAGGCCAGAACCCAGAGGCGGGTTCCGGTCTGGCCGAAGAACTGGACCTCCTGCATGGCCTTGGTGTCATCCATGGCATACGCCGCGTCGCACTGGGCGAATCCCATCTTCACGGCCTCCACCAGGCCGGCCTTCGTGGTGCGCTCCTCGAAGTTCTCGGGAGGCTGGGCGTTGCCGCCCGTGGCCGCGCCGCAGAACTGGTACTGGGCGCCGGCTACGTGGCCGATGATCTGGCCGAAGTTCCGGACCTCCGGCGTGGGGGCATAGCCGTACTTGTCCTCGGGCATCTGCTCGGCGGCCGCGATGATGTAGCCCTTCACCATGTTGTAGAGGGGAGCGAGGGACTCGACGGCGCCGGCGGCGGAGCCGGCCATCTGTTGCGAGGGCTCGGGGCGCATGGACTCCTGCGCCCGGAGGGGGCTCGCCGACGCAAGGGCCAGCAGAAGGATGGAAAGGGGCAGGCGTTTCATACAGACCTCCTGGACAAGAGTTCGTGGGGTGCCCCGCCCATGAGCAGGGCGCCTCGGACCCTGTCGGCCTCGCCAGGGGCAAGAGGAGCCGCCGGGGTCGGATTTCGGGGAAGTCCGCCCGTATACGCCTTCCATGAAAAAAGGTTTCAGTACAGATTCAAAATGAGGAAAGCCTCCGGCATTCTTTTTGCCCACTTTCCGCCCAGAGTGGATAGCTAACTCCCGCAAAACCAAGGCGTTGGTGGGGACGGGACGACCGGCGCGGGCGGAAACCTGGGACACAATTGCCCAAATCTGTCCCCCTCTGCCCCGGAGGGCTTTTGGGGAGGCCCCTCCAGAATCACGAGGGCACACATGGAATCGAGAGTCGCGAGATTGAGAGTCAAACCGAAGCCGTTCCTTTTTCCAGAGTTCTGCAAGGGATGCGGCCGATGCATCGAGTCGTGCCGATTCGGGTGCATCACGGAGGGAACCGAGATCAACCCCCAGACAGGGTTGATTCCAATCAACCTGGATCTGGAGAAGTGTTCCGGCTGCGGGCTCTGCGTGAGCGCCTGTCCCGAACCGTTCGGGCTAAGCCTCCGGGCCGTGGACGTGGACGAAATCGAGAACGAGGCCCTGGAGGGGGTGCACTCCTTCAAGGAGATGTTGGAGCTCTTCGACAAGGCCGAATACGAGTTGGAGGATCCCTCCGAGCTCTTCGGCCCAAGGGAGTCGGATGCACCCGACCCCCATCCCATTCCCGACGAGTGGGTAACCTTCGACTATGAGGAGCCCCTCGTTCTGAAGGGCAATTACGCGTCTGCGGTGGGGGCCATCCTGGCCGGGTGCCGTCACGTTTACGGCTATCCCATCACGCCCTCCACCGAGGGCGCCGAGCTCATGGCCAAGGTCCAGCCCCTCATGGACGGTGTGTTCTTCCAGGCCGTGAGCGAGGTGGCCACGGTCAACATGATGTACGGCACGGGCGGGGCGGGGCTCCCCTGCATGACCTTCACCTCCTCTCCAGGCTTCAGCCTCATGCTGGAGGGGGTGTCCTACATGGTGGGGGCCGAGGTGCCGGGGGTGTTCGTGAACGTGATGCGGGGCGGTCCGGGGCTCGGGAACATCGCTCCCGGAGCAGGCCGACATCAAGATGGCCTGCCGGGGCCTGGGCCACGGGAACAGCCACGCCATCGTCCTCACGCCCTCCACGCCCCAGGAGATGCTGGACCTGACCATGCTGGCCTTCGACCTGACCTTCAAGTACCGGAACCCGGTGGTGATTCTCGGCGACGGGTACCTGGGCCAGATGACGGGGCGGGTGAAGCTGCCGGACAGGGTCAAGAAGCCGGGGATTCCCGAGTGGGCGGTCTACGGGGACCTGGACCACCGGGGCAACCTGATCTGCTCCATCGAGCTCCAGGAGCCCGTTCAGGAGAAGCACAACATCCACCTGAACGAGAAGTATGCGGATATGGCCGCCAACGAGCAGCGGGCGGACCTCTTCCATACCGACGACGCCGAGATCCTGGTGGTGGCGACCAACACGCCCGCCCGCATGGCCAAGGGCGCCGTTCAGGAGCTCAGGGACAAGGGAATCAAGGTCGGCCTCTTCCGGCCCATCACCGTGTGGCCTTTCCCCATCGATCTCCTGAAGCCCGTGCTGGAGCACGTGAGGCGGATCGTGGTGGTGGAGGCGAGCCCCGGCCAGCTGGAGGACGAGCTCCGCCTGGCCCTGAGCAAGGCAGAGCATCCACCACCCCCCATGGACCATGTCCGACACTTCGGGGGGATCCTTCCCCAGCAGTCGGAAGTGATGGAAGCTGTTCTGCAGGGAGAGGAGGTGGCCCGATGAGCGTGTCGTCCTTTTACGATCGTCTTCGAGCGTCACGCCCAAGGCGAGGGGATCAAGGGCCACGCCACCCACTACTGCCCGGGGTGCGGGCACGGGCTCGCCCACAAGTACATGGCCGAGGCCATCGACGAGCTGGGGATCCAGGACCGGACCGTGGCCATCTCGCCGGTGGGATGCAGCGTCTTCCTCTACTACTACATGGACGTGGGCAACAGCCAGGCCGCCCACGGGCGGGCGCCGGTGGTGGGGCTGGGTCACAAGCTGGCCAACCCCGAGTCCATCGTCATCTCCTACCAGGGAGACGGGGACCTGGCCTCCATCGGGCTGGCCGAGACGCTCCATACGGCGCAGGTGGGATGCCCATCTCCATCATCTTCATCAACAACGCCATCTACGGGATGACCGGTGGGCAGATGGCCCCCACCACGCCTCCTGGGCCAGCAGACCACGACGACGCCCCGGGGGCGGGAGAGGCTGGCGGGTCTCCCCTTGCGCATGGCCGAGCTGGTCGCCCAGCTGGACGGGCCCGGTCTACGTGGAGCGGGTGGCGCTCTTCAACGCCAAGCAGAGGGTGAAGGCCAAGAAGGCCATCAAGAAGGCCATTCAGCTCCAGGTGGAGAACAAGGGATACTCCTTCGTGGAGGTCCTCTCCGAGTGTCCCACCCACCTTAAGCTCACGCCCCTGGAGGCGGAGAAGTGGGTGGAGGAGAAGATGGTGCCCATCTTCCCCCTCGGCGTGCTCAAGGACGTTACCGAAGAGATCACTCCCGAGCTGGAGTTCAAGCCCTCACACGCCCACCTTCGACGCGGAGAAGATCAAGGCGCTCGTCACCGAGGGAGACGATCAGACGGCGGAGCGCTACGCGTCGGCCTTCCCCGAGCACGTGGCCAAGGAGGACATCTCCCTGAAGCTGGCGGGGGCCGGGGGAGACGGAGCGCAAACCGCCGCGTTGCTTCTCACGCGCATGGCCATCAACGAGGGCCTGGATTCCACCCACATTCCCTCCTATGGGCCGGAGTCCCGGGGGGGTACCTCCTACGCCGACGTGCACATTGCGAAGGAGGAGGTCCTTTCCCCCGCCTCTCCTCGGCCCAACATCCTCATCGCATTCAACGCTCCCAGCCTGGTGAAGTTCGGGCCGACGGTGGCCCCCAACGGGGTCATCATCTACGACAGCTCGGTGATCGCCGATCCGCCGTCCATCAACGGGAACGTGAAGATGTACGGGGTACCCTTCACCGAGATCGCGGTGAGCATCGGTCGGCCGGTGATCAAGAACGTGGTGGCCCTGGGCGCGCTCCAGGCGGTGACCGATCTCTTCCCCGAAGAGACCTTCGTCGCGGCGATTCGCCAGGCCCTGGCGGCCAAGTGCGCCATGATCCCTATGAACGAGGAAGCCTTCCGGTGGGGCAGGAAGGCGGTCCTGGAGGGAATCGAGGACTGAGGGCGGAGGGACGCCCTCCACGGGCGTCGATGATCCCGCGGGAGAAGGGCGAGGGCCCGGTCGCATGACCGGGCCCTCGCGCTATGCCGGGGGCACGACTATCGTTCTGCGGCCCCTTCTCGAACCCGCCGGCCCGAGGATCTTCAGTGACGATGTCCCGCGCTTCCGGCCAAACCCGACGCATCGCGGCCTGGGCCTCCTACGACTGGGCCAACTCCGCCTTCACCACCATCGTGGTGACGTTCGTCTATTCGGCCTTCTTCGCCCGGGGCATGGTAGGAGACGAGGTGCTCGGCCTGGTCTACTGGTCCCGGGCCATCTCCGTTAGCGCGGTGATCATCGCAGCCCTTTCTCCGGTCCTGGGAGCCATGGCCGACCGAGGAGGGATGCGGCGCCGATTCCTCGTCGTCTCCACGTTGGTGTGCGTCGTCTTCACGGCTCTTCTGGCCTTCGTCGCTCCCGGTGGGACGGGGGCCGTGCTCCTGGCCCTCACCCTGTTCGTCGTGGCCAATGTGGCTTTCGAGATCGGGGGGGTGTTCTACAACGCGTTCCTGCCCGTCGTTGCACCTCCGGACAAAGTGGGGACCGTCTCGGGAATCGGGTGGGGCGTGGGCTACACCGCCGGCATCGTTTCCATGATCCTGGCGCTCCTGGCCTTCACAGGGATCCCCGGGGGAGCGGGCCCCTGGTTGCACCTCTCCACCGAGGGTGGGTTCAACGTCCGGGCCGTGAACCTCCTGGTGGCTGGATGGTTCCTGGTCTTCTCCGTCCCCATGTTCCTGGTGGTGCGGGACGAAGAGCCCAGCCGGCCCGGAGTGGGAGCCCGGGCGGCCGTCCAGGAGCTCCGGCGCACGCTGCGGGATATCCGGCGCTACCGGGAGCTCGCCAAGTTCCTCCTCGCCCGGCTCATCTACAACGACGGCCTGGGAACGATCTTCGGCTTCATCGGGATCTTCGCCGTGACCGTGTTCGGATGGGACACCTCTCGGGTGCTCATCTTCGGCATCGCCGCCAATGTCACGGCGGGGCTCGGGGCGTTCGGATTCGGTTTCCTGGACGACCGGGTGGGTGGAAAGAAGACGATCCTGATCTCGGTGGTGGCTCTCACCCTGGGGGTAGTCGTGGGGGTCATGACCCACAGCGAGCGATGGTTCTGGATCGCGGGCCTCGCCGCGGCGGTCTTCGCAGGGCCGAACCAGGCTGCCAGCCGGTCGCTCATGGCCCGCTTCACGCCTCCCCACCGCCAGGCGGAGTTCTTCGGCTTCTTCGCCTTCTCCGGGAAAGTCACCACCTTCGCCGGACCCCTCCTCCTGGGGTTCGTGGCAGAGCTCTCCCACAACCCTCGCCTGGGCATGGGGACCATCGCCCTCTTCTTCATCGTGGGCGGCCTCCTTCTGGTGTCGGTGGACGAGGCGGAGGGGATTCGGGTGGCGAAGGCGAGCCAATAGCGCCAGGCCCGTTGACCAGCGCTCCAGGGGAGGGTAGTGTGCATATGCACGTAATCAACTCCGGGGCTGGGCACTCGTCCCGGCCCTGGAAGCGGCGTTGGCAACGGACCTGGCTCCATCATGACTCTCCTCAGCCAAAGGGGGCTGCACCGTGAACGTTGGGATCATCATCTGTGACCGATACCGGGACTGCGCCGGGGGAAAGTGCTTCCGCTCCGTGCGCCGGCGGGAAGGAGCGTTTTCGCGTTATCCGGCCGACGAGGCTCTCGAGATCGTGGGTTACACCAGTTGCGGGGGATGTCCGGGCGGGAACATCGAATATGCCCCGGAGGAGATGATCAAGAACGGAGCGGATGCGATCCACCTGGCGACGGGGCTGGTGGTGGGTTTCCCTCCATGTCCGTGGGTGGACTATTTCAAGAAGTTCATCGAGGGCCGTTTCGGGGTCCCGGTGGTCATTGGAACGCATCCCATCCCGGAGCATTACGTCCGGATCCACGGCTCGCTGCCCTCCCGAGCCACCGTCCTGGTGGAGCCCGATCTCCTGACGACGCCCGAACTGCGGGAGGCGTACGAGTGAGCTCGATGCCCTCCGCGTGCACGAGAGGCGAAAGGCCCAGGGCCCTTCCGGTATGACCGTGGAGACGAATCCCTTGCTGGTGCTAGGTGTTTCCCGTAGCGGAGGCGGGTGGAAACCCGGCCGAGGGGGCGTCATGGCTGCTCGGACCCCTCTCTGATATGATGCAGTTGATGACCGAGGCGCGTCGGGGGCCCTGAGCCTCCGGCACGGCTGCACGCCCACTCTCAGGGGACATGACAATGGAACACGCCGACAAGGCTCGCTGGAACATCGATACGGCCTGCATCCACGCCGGCCCTGACCCGGACCCGGTCTTCGGGTCGGTGTCGCCCCCCGTCTTCCAGACCTCCACCTTCGTCTTCAAGACGCCGGAGGAGGGGGCCGCCCGCTTCGCAGGGACGGACCCCGGCTACATCTATACCCGAATGGGAAACCCCACCATCGCCATGCTGGAGGCCAATGTGGCGACGCTGGAGGAGGGGAGGTCATCGCTGGCGACGTCCTCGGGGATGGCAGCGGTGTCCACGGTGTTCTTCGCCCTCCTTTCGACCGGAGACCACGTGGTCTGCAGCGCCTCGGTGTACGGGCCATCCCGGGTGGTCCTGGAGCGTGACTTCTCCCGGTTCGGGTATCGACGCGTCCATGGTCGACACCAGCGACCTCGGAGCGGATGCGCGCGGCAATGAGCCGAAGCACACGGATCGTGTTCATCGAGACCCCGGCCAACCCCACACTGGCCATCACCGACATCGCGGCGGCGGCCGAGATCGCCCACGGGGCCGGGGCCCTTCTGGTGGTGGACAACACCTTCATGAGCCCGGTGCTTCAGAAGCCCTTCCGGTTCGGCGCCGACATCGTCCTGCATTCCGTCACCAAGTTCCTGAACGGGCACTCGGACGTCGTGGGGGGCGTGCTGGTCTTCCGGGACGAGGGCTCCTGAAGACAGGTCCGGAAGGTCCTCCATTACCTGGGCGGCACCATGGATCCCGCACCAGGCATGGCTGGTGCTCCGGGGGATCAAGACCCTGGCCATGCGAGTGCGCAAGGCCCAGGAGAATGCCCAGGCCGTGGCCCAGCTCCTGGCGGCGCATCCGGCCGTGGGGGAGGTGCGCTATCCGGGGCTGCCGGGCCACCCCCAGGCCGAGCTGATTGCCAAGCCAGATGGCGGGTCCCGGCTCCCTGATCTCCTTCGAGCTCAAGGGCGGGAATCGAGGCCGGGACGCAAGTCCTTGGCAGCCGTCCATCTTCCCGCCCTCGCCGTGTCCCTGGGGGGCGTGGAGAGCCTGATCCAGCACCCGGCGTCCATGACCCACGCGGCCGTGAAGCGGGAGGACCGCCTGGCGGCGGGGATCACAGACGGACTGGTTCGCCTCGCGGTGGGATGTGAGGACCGCGATGACCTGGTCGCCGATCTTCGGCAGGCTCTGGACGGCGTGTCATGAGGGCGTAGGATCCCGCGCGACCCACGCCCCCAGGGCGAGCGTGAGTCCCGCGGCCACCATGGGGAGGCTGAGGAGCTGGCCCGCGCTCAGGGCCAGTCCGACTTCGTATGGCGCGTGGCGCTCCTTGACGAATTCGATGAGGAAGCGGGCCCCGAAGACGCACACGAAGAAGAGGCCGGTGAGGAGCCCCCGTGGAAGGGTGGGGCCCCTCCGGCGGTACAGGCCAAGGAGCAGAGCCGCCGTCAGGAGATAGGCGAAGGCCTCGTAGAGCTGCGCCGGATGCCTGGGCACGCCATCCACCCGGGTGAATACGACACCCCAGGAGCCATCGGTGGGCAGCCCGAGGATTTCGGAGTTCATGAAGTTTCCCAGGCGGATGAACATCCCGCCCAGGGCGGTGGGGCCCACCACCCGATCCAAGAGCCAGAGGTAGGGCTGGTCCGAGTGCCGCCGGGAGAAGATGTAGAGAGAGACCAGGATCCCGAGGGCCCCTCCGTGGCTGGCCAATCCCCGGAACCCCTTCCAGAAGGCCACGACCTCCAGGGGGTGCCTCAGATAATAGCCTGGATAGTAGAAGAAGCAGTGTCCGAGGCGAGCGCCGATGATCGCCCCGAGGATCATGTAGGTGAGAATTGCGTCCAGGTCCTTTTCCGGCTTCCCCTCCCGGCGGTACATCCGGCGCACCAGCATGAAGCCGACGCTGAACGCCAGGATCCATCCCAGGGAGTACCAGCGGAGGGCCACCGGTCCGAAGCGGACGATCTCCGGTGAGATGCCCCAGTGCAGTGTCGGAGCCGGCAGGATCATGCGCGGGGACTCCGGCCTCCCCCAGGCCGCCTGGGGGCCTTGAACTCGAACCGCGCCCCCACGTGACAGGGGCGCCAGCGCTCCTGAAACTCCGACCATAGACGCGCCTTTCCCTCCTCCCCGGTGCAGTGAGCGGGAGCGATGAGCCCGAGTTCCAACTCCAGAAGGGCCTCCACCGTCCGCTCCAGGCGGTGCTGAGAGGCCGAGATCAGGTGCATGCCACCGATGACCGCGTGAATGGGCCGATCCTCGGTGATGGAGCGGACGTAGCGCAGAGTGTTGATCGCTCCTGCATGCCCGCACCCCAGGAGCACGACGGTTCCGTCCCGGGTGTCGAAGAAGGCGGCCTGGTCATCATGGATCAAATCCGGCGTCTCGCAAGCTCGATCCAGGAAGAAATCCCCTCCCGTGTCCTCGAAATCGGTCAGGCGGGGAATCGTTCCCGTGACCCGGACCGGGCCGGCGACGGGGGTGGGCTGCTCCGTCCACGTGAGGGCTGCGCACCCGGTGGCCAGGTATCCCTCGTCGACGTAGGGGGGAAGACCGATTTCGTTTGCCGAACCGTCCGCCTTCCGACTGAACCGCCGGGTAAGCGCCGCGGGGTGAAGGTAGAGACGGGCGTCGGCCCGCCGAAGCACTTCGGTGAGGCCCCCCGCATGGTCGTAGTGGCCGTGAGATAGCACGATGGCGTCGGCGGTGGACAGGTCGATTCCCAGACGCTTCGCATTGTGGAAGAGGATGGCGGGACTCTGACCCGTGTCGAAGAGGACTCGCCTGAGACCCACCTCCAGCCATAGGGCCAGGCCATGCTCCGCCCTCAAGCCACGCCCCACGGCGGTGTTTTCCACGAGGACCGTGACGGTGATGGACGGAATCATGGGTCGATCCTGTCTCGAGGTGCCAGCCTCATGCGCGGTGGTCGTCGGCGTCGGCCCGACTCCGATCACCACGCCCGACTCCCGCGTCCAAGTTACGGTCGGCGGGCCCTGCCGGCATCCCCCGCGTCACCCGCGGGGGACCATCTCCTCGGGCATGCGCACCGCGACCACCTTTCCGCGTGCGGTCACAACGCCGTTGGCGGACAGAGTCTCTTCCAGGACTACCTTCCGGTCGGAGATGTCCGCGATTCGCCCCCTGACCTCCAGCTCCGGCCCCAGGGGGGTGGGCTTGAGAAACTCCACGTGGAGGGAGGCCGTGACGAAACGCGGAGCCTCGCCGTCCCCGATCTCCCGTCCTTCCCGGCGCAAGGCCGCGGCCGCCGCGCCGCCCGTTCCGTGGCAATCCAGAAGCGAGGCGATGAGTCCACCGTATACGTATCCGGGGATGGCGGTGTGAAAGGGTTTGGGCGTGTACCGGGACACGGTCTCGTCACCCTCCCAAACGGTCTTGAGTTGGTGGCCTTCGTGGTTCAACCTCCCGCATCCGTAGCAGTGCGCCACGTCTTCCGGGTAATAGTCCTGCACGGCGGGGCTCTTCTGGGCCATGGAGTCTCCGGTTCGGGGTCTGAGGATTCGAGGTGCGGCTTCCGGGGCCGCGGGCCGCGGTTTCCGCCATATCTCCGGTTGACGAAATCGGTTTCCTGATATAATGTGCATATGCACGTAATTAGACAAGAGAAGCTCGACCCGAGAGTGCCTTGCCCCGCCCACGAAAGCAACGCCGATGCCGGCACCACCTTGGTGACCGTGTCTTCAAGCCCCGGAGCATTCCCCTGCCCGAGCTCGAGGTCCTCTATCTGATGGAGGACGAGCTGGAGGCGGTGCGTCTCTGTGACATGGAAGGGTTCGACCAAGCCGGTGCGGGAGAGAAGATGGGTGTTTCCCGGGGCACGGTGCAGCGGCTGGTCAAGTCCGGTCGGGCCACGCTGGTCCGGGCCGTCGTGGAGAACGCCGCCCTGGTGATCGGGAACGGGAAACGGCCGAAGACACAAACGTCAACTGAGGATTACGAATAGATGAAGCTCTGTATCCCAACATTGGATGACCGGGGCGTGGAAGGGACGCCCTCGGACCATTTCGGTAGCGCTCCCTTCTTCACCTTCGTGGACACCGAGACGGGGGACCTGGAGACCAGTCGCAACGGCGGCGCCCACCATGTCCACGGCGCCTGTCGGCCCCTCGACTTCCTTGGGACAAGGACCGTGGATGCGGTGATCTGCAGGGGGCTGGGGCGCGGGGCCTTCTCTCGCCTCGCCGCAGGGGGGGTCAAGGTCTACCAGACCCTGGAGGCTGATGTGGGCAAGACGGTGCAGGCTTTCAAGGAGGGGCGCCTCAGGGCCCTCACCTCGGAAGAGGCCTGCCACGGGCATGCCCATGGAGGTGGCGACCACGGGGCACACGGTCACGGAGGGCACGTCCACGGAGGCGTCGTGGGCTCCGGCCCGGTTGGATTCGGTCTTTAGACGGAGTTCGGGGAGTCCGGTGGGGGGCTCGTCTCCCTCCCTCTCAGGGCTCACCGGGGCCTCGGCACTGGCTCGCTGCCGTCCTCTTCGGACGTGGTGAGTCAGTGGCCGACGGCCCGAGCGTCTCTCTTCTCCCTTACGTAGTCCGAAATGTGGGGCCCGTACCTCTCGAGCCAGGGCTGCAGGTGATCGTCTTCTCCTACCAGACCCCTGCATGATTCCGAGCCACATGCGCATTCGAAGGGATGGAGGATGTTGTTGCCGTAGGTGGCATAGTCCACCCGGATCTCCTCACCCGCCTCGATATCGCGTCTCGCCACCAGGTCCAAGCCTTCAAGCCACGTGTTGGGGTCGCACGAATGGTTGATAGGCCGCCAGTCCTCGGGCTCCGGGGACCAGATCACCCAGACTTCGTCGCTCAAGGGCCAGGCGTACTGCCTGAACCACTGCCTTCTCCGCTCATCCCAGTGGCTCTCCACCCAGCTCCGGGTCACGAGGGTGTGGGGGGTCTCCTGGAATGCCATGACCCTTTCCCCGGCCGGGATGCTGCGGGTCGCGTGAACGGCGAACCCGTTCCCCGGGGTGGGCAGCACCTCCCACCCTCGTTGTCGCCGGCCGTGCCGCGCCAGGGCAGCTTTCAGGAGCAAATCCGTGAAACCCTGGTGTCCGGCGGGGTCGTGGAGAAGAGCCAGATCCGCGCTCCCGGGGTCTGAGGGGGCGTAGTAGATGCCGCAGTTGGGGTTGATTTCCAGCATGAACAACTCGCCCTCCCGGTCCATCCGAAGGTCGCACCGGCCAAATCCGGCGCCGCGCATCCCCAGGAAGAAATCCGACGCGGTCTTCCGTAGGCGCCCCTCCAGCTCCGGGTCGCGGACCGGGTACTCCTTCATGCTGTGGTAGTCCTTCCACTTCATGTCCGCGTGCTTGAAGGACTCGCCGGGCGGAAAGGTGAACTCGATGGGAACGAAGGTCGCGGGGCAGGCCGGATCGTCCGCGTTCTCCGCCACGAGCACGGTGAACTCCCGCCCCTCGATGAACTCCTCGATGAGTGCGGCTCCGTGCTTCTTCATGATCCGCCTTGCCCGGTACCGCAAGGCGAAGGTCGTGAGGACCCTGGAATCCCGGCTCAGGTCCACGCTGCTGTAGCTGGAGGGGTGCTTCACGATGAGGGGAGGGCGAAGGATCCGGGCGGCCCTGTCGATGTCCTCCTCGGTCCGGGCCATGACGTACTCGGGGTAGCGGATTCCCCAGGCCCCGCACACTCGCTTCATGGCCTCCCGGCCCGGCTCGAAGTACTCGGACGTGGCCCCGGTGAAGGGCACGTTCAGCCGCTCGAGAGCCTGGACGACCTCGATTCCAGGGCTCTCCTCGTCCCACGCACCGGCCAGGAGGTTGAAGAAGACGTCGAACCCTTCCCTGGAGAGCTCGGTCAAACGGGCCACCGCCGTCTCCTTGGTGAGCCCTTCCACAACCCAGTCGTGAGGGCGCAGAAACGGGGTCGGGTCGACCCGCCAATCCTCGGGAGGGGCCTCCCAAGCCGGGCAGTCGTACACTTCGTCGAGAACGCAGACCCGCATGGGCGACTCGGGGAGAAGACGGGAAGACGAGGCTGAGCAGATGTTACACGCTCAGCCCGGGATCGCCAGTCCCTCGTCAGCGAAGACCCGGTCCGACCTGGCCGCCCCCGAGGTCGCGGGAACCTTTGGGGCTCGAGGCTACTCCAGGGAGAGCACTCTCGTGGGTTGAACTTTCGCCGCGGCCCGTGCGGGTAGATAGGTAGCCAGGACAGCCACGGCGAGCAAGACGGCGCCGGCTGTGACGGCGGGGGCATAGCCCAGGTCGGCATCGAACAGGCTCAGGGCGCTCATCACCCCTCGGTGGAGGAGGAATGCCATGGGAACCCCGAGGGCCATACCGACGGCGGTCAAGGCCAGGCCCCGGCGGGTCACCATGCCCACGAGCTGCCCGGCCCTGGCTCCCACGGCCATCCGGATGCCCATTTCGCGGCGCTCCTGGAGCACGGTATGGGACATCACCCCGTAGATCCCCATGGCCGACAGGAACACGGCCAACGCCTCCAGGGCCCCCACGAAGAGGCCCAGGAAGCGTGGGGCCGCCAGCTCTACGTCGATATACTCCTGGAGGGTCTGGAGCTGGGCCACGGGTTGGTCCGGGTCCACGGACCAGACGGCATTACGCACATCCGAAGCCAGGTTTGCGGGGTCCGACGCGGCTCGCACCATGAAGGAGATGTTGTAGATGGGGTCTTGAGCGGCGGGCAGGAAGGCGCCCGGCTCGATGATCCCATTTAAGGGAATGCGGCGCTGGATGTAGTCCTGCACCACACCCACGATCTCCCTCGTTTGCCCTCTCAGCTCGATCCGCTTCCCGATGGCGTTCCGGTCGGGGAAATAGCGCCGCTGAAACTCCTGGTTCACCACGGCCACCAGGGGCGCATCTTCCCGGTCACCGGCCTGGAACCACCGGCCGGACACGAGGGGCACCTGGAGGGTTTCCAGGTACTCCAGGCCCACCGCGTCCCAGTTGGTCCGGGGGCGCTGATTCGGATCTTCGTAGACCTGGCCCTCGATGGAAAACAGGGTGGATGGCACGTTGCGTCCCCGGGGAAGTCCCACCAGAGAGGTGGCGCTCTGAACACCGGGAATCTCCTTCAGGGCCCGCAGAATCTCCTCTTGTCCCCTGCGAACTTCGTCGAGGTCGGCGTACTTGTACCCGGGCATGGAGAGCTGAAAGGTCAGGATCCCCTCGGCGTTGAAGCCGTTGTCGGAGAAGACCAGGCCATTCATGGCCGTCCGGAGTTCCCCCGCACCCGTGAGGAGCGCCAGCGCGACCGCGATCTGTCCCACCACGAAGACGCTCCGCAGCCTTTTCCGGCTACGGCCCGCAGTCCCGCCGCGGCCGCCGTGGCCAAGGGAGTCCTTCAGGTTCCCCCGGGTGGCGTGCAGGGCCGGCGCCAGCCCGAAGAGGATGCCTGTGGCCAACGCGATCCCCAACGTCGCCAGGAGCGTCGGTAGGTCCAGGGTCGGACGGAAGGCCTGTGGCAGTTCGGCCGGCATAGCAGCGTCGAGCCCGCGGATCACGTACATGGACAGGAGCGTGCCCACGCCTCCCCCGAGGAGGCCCAGCAGGAGGCTCTCGGTGAGGAGCTGTCGGAGGATCCGAACCCGGCCCGCCCCCAGGGCGGTTCGAACAGCCACCTCTTTCAGGCGGGTTTCGGCCCGGCTCAGGAGGAGGTTCGCCACATTGGCGCTGGCGATGGCGACTCCGAAGAGTGAGACGGCCACCAGCAGCAGGATCAGCTTGGCGTCGGTAGGGCCGGGAAACCACTGGCGGGCGTTCTGCACCAGGACCCCCCACCCGCGGTTCGCCTCCGGATACTCGGTTTCGAGGCGCGCCTGGATCGCCGTGAGGTCGGACCGAGCCTGGGCCAGTGTCGCGCCCGGGCGGAGGCGTCCGAACGTGAGCCAGCCCTTGGCCGCCCGGTTCTCGAGGGAGGCCACCTCCGTGGGACGGAATGCCTCCACCCCTGCCGGGAGCATCTCGAAGCCCTCGGGCATGACCCCCACGATGGTGTGGGGAGTCCCGTCCAGGACCAGGGCCCGACCCAGGATGTCCGGATCCAGATCGAACCGGCGCTCCCAGTACTGGTGGGTGATGACCGCAACACCTTGAGATCCCTCGGCCCCTTCCTCGGGGCGGAATCCCCGGCCCAGGGCGGGCTGCACCTGGAGGACATCGAACATGTTGGGCGTTCCGTCCGCGACGGCGATCTCTTCCGGCATGTCATGCCCGGTGACGTTGAGCCGGTTGATGTTCAGCGCCGTCATCGCCGACAGCGCGTGGAAGTTGCCTCCCGCCAGTCTCGGAAATTGGGGGCGGCAGCGGCGGCCGCCATGTCCTCGCTCTCGCCGTGACGCAGCTCCCGCACCATGATCAGACCCGTCCTGGTCTCCGAAGGGGAGGGGCTCCAGCCAGAATCCGCTGGCCAGGGCGAACATGGCCGTGGCAGCAGCGATACCCAACGCCAGAGAAAGGGCCGCCACACCCGATACGACCGGGGTCTTGACGAGCATCCGGAGCCCGTACCGGAGGTCCTGGAGAATGTTCTGCATTTGCCGGGTCCTGGGAAATGGGTCGACGGCGGGACCTTGCGTCCGGTGGGTCCTACGAAAAGCGGGCGGAGTGGGTTTCCCGAGGCCGGCCCGACCAGGAATCCGGAACGATTCTTGTATCAGGAGATGAACAGGAGGCTGAACGAATCATGAGGATTCTGGATCCCGCGGGTGAGGCTCAGTTCTTCGAGACCGTCCTGCGCTGCGTGGCGGACGGCGTCTTCACCGTGGACACGAACTGGCGCATCACGTCGTTCAACCGCGCTGCCGAGCGCATCACGGGGATTCCGGTTGACCGGGCCATCGGAAAGCGATGCTCCGAAGTCTTCCACACGGACCTCTGCGAGCAGGGGTGCCCCATCCGGGAGACCCTTGACGCGGGAATGGAGGTCATCGACCGCCCCGCGCGAATCCTCACCCGTCGGGGCCGGTCCATCCCCATCAGCGTCAGCAGCGCCGTCCTGAAGGCCAATGACGGGACCCTGCTCGGGGCCGTCGAGACCTTCCGGGATCTGTCGACTCTGGAGCAGCTTCGCCGGGAGATCCGGAGCCAGTGGACCTTCGAGGACATCATCGGGAAGAGCGAAGCCTTCCAGAAGATCTTTGCCATTCTCCCCGACATCGCCGCCAGCGAGAGCACCGTCCTCATCGAGGGGCCGAGCGGGTCGGGGAAGGAGCTCCTGGCCCGGGCGATCCACAACCTGAGTCCGCGTAAGAAGCGCCCTTACCTCGTCGTGAACTGCGGTACCCTCCCTCCCAACCTCTTCGAGTCGGAGCTCTTCGGTTACATGCGCGGAGCCTTCACCGACGCCAAGAAGGACAAGCCCGGCCGGATCACTCTGGCCGAGGGCGGGACCATCTTCCTGGACGAGATCGGCGACCTCCCTCCCGAGACCCAGGTGAAGCTCCTGAGGCTCCTGCAGGAGCGGGAGTATCATCCCCTCGGGGGGATGGAGACCCTGCAGGCCAACGTGAGGGTCGTGGCGGCAACCAACAAAGATCTCTCGGCCCTGGTGAGCAAGGGGAACTTCAGGGACGATCTCTACTTCCGCCTGGCGGTAGTACGCCTCTCCATTCCCCCCTTGGCGGAGCGACGCCAGGACATCCCCTTCCTCATCGACCACTTCATCCAACGCTTCAACGCCCGCCGGGGGAAGAGGATCCAGGGGGTAACCCCGGCCGTCATGGAAATCCTCATGCGCCATCCCCTACCGGGGAACGTGCGCGAGCTGGAGAACATCGTCGAGTACTGCTTCGTCCTGTGCCACAACGGATTCATCGACGTGAGGCACCTCCCCGACGAGCTTCAGCCCGGGGGCGCTTCGGAGGCTGCACCCGAAGGCCCCGGGGAAAAGCCGCCCCTGGAGGAGAGCGAGGCAACGGCAATCCGGCTAGCCCTGAGCCGGCACCGGGGAAACCGGGCCGAGACGGCCGAGGACCTCCGCGTCAGCAGGACCACGCTCTGGCGAAAGATGAGGAAGCACGGCATCGAGGCCGAGCCTTTCGAGGGTCGTCCGGCGGAAGGCTCCTGATCTGATCTGAGCGATTCCCATCGGGGAGATCTCTCTTCCAGAGGACGGGCATGGCCCGTCCTCGTTCCATTTGTGAAACGATGAAACGTCCATCTGTTTCACGCCTGAAATGTCCCGCTCTGGGCCTCTAGAGCGGGACATTCGTGTAAAGCCTTACTGAAACTACACATAGGCCTACTCTGAGCGCCTTCGGGAAAGTCGGCCCGGCCCTTGCCCCTATTTCGGTGCAACGCGGAGGTTCGCCCGTGAGAGTTGCCATCCCCAGGATGGGAGAGTCGGTGGCCCCTTGCTTCGAGTACTGCGCCACCATGGCCATCTTCACCGTCACTCAGGCCGGTGTCGTGGCGCAGACCGACTTCCCCCTTCGCAGCAGGGAGCCCTTCGATCGGGTGCGCCTCCTCCGGGACCAGGAGGTGGACACGGTGATCTGCGGCGGGATGCAGGAGATGTACGAGGACCTCCTCGGCGTCAGCGGCTTCGAGGTCATCTCGTGGGTCTCGGGCTGCGTGGAGGACCTCCTGAACCTGTACCTGCGAGGAGAGCTCGAGTCGGGTATGGAGCTCCCGGCGGGTCCAGGCCCCGACTTTTTCTCCATCGGCCGGAAAACGGAGCAGTGATCGGTGGCTATTGCACAGAAATACAGCTACAACGTGGAGCAGAAGGGTCTCGAGGGAACCGACCGGCCTCGGCGGTTCTTGAGAGCCTTCGCGGCGATTCTCCGTCACGGGAATTACCACATTGCCCTGGACACCTTCTCTCGGCTGAGCGCCAAATGCGGCCGCTGCGCCGCGTCGTGTCAGCTCTATGAAGCCACGGGTGCGGAGGAGGATATCCCCTGCCACCGCTCCGAGCTCCTTCTCCGGGTGTACCGCCGGTACTTCACACAGAGCGGGATTCTCCGGGCCAAGCTCTTCGGGGGGTTCAGGCTCACCGACGCCTACATCGACGAGATGGCCGAAGCGTTCTATCGATGTACGGCCTGCAGACGCTGCAAGGCCAACTGCCCTGTGGGAATCGACCATGGGCTGCTGACGCACCTGGCGCGCTGGTGCCTTGCCGAGATCGACCTCATTCCCCGTGCCCTCCTGGTGTCGGTCCGGGAGCAGCTCGAGGGCGCCACGGGCAACACGTCGGCCATTCCCATACCGGCCCTGAAGGACACGTGCGAGTTCCTGGAAGAGGAGCTCCAGGACATATACAGCGTGGACATCAAGTTCCCCTTCGACGTGGAAGGGTCCGAGTTCGTCTTCTTTCCCGCCGTGTCGGATTACCTGATGGAAGCGGACACTCTCATGGGGAACGCTGCCGTCATGCACGTCACGGGGGGCTCCTGGACCATCGGTACCGGGAACTACGACGGAATCAACTACGGTCTCTTCTACTCGGATCGCATGATGGAGCGGATCGTCAACAACGTCATCTCGGAAGTCCGAAGGCTGAAGGGGCGGAAGATCCTCATAGGGGAATGCGGCCATGCTACCCGGTCGGCCTGGTACGTTCCCACCTTCGGAGGGCCCGACGCGCCTCCCGTGGTGAATTGCCTCGAGTACGCCTACGAGCAGCTCGAGGCCGGAAGGATCCCCCTCAAGGCCGTGAAGATTCCCGAGCGGGTCACCTATCACGATCCCTGCAACATCGCCCGCGTGGGCCGGATCGTGGAACAGCCCCGTGAGATACTGAAGGCGATTTGCGCTGACTACGTGGAGATGACCCCCAACCGGACGGAGAACTACTGCTGCGGTGGGGGCGGTGGGACGGTCTCCATCGATGAGATCCGGAAGTTTCGGACGGGTCCTCTCGGGAAGAGGAAGGCCGACCAGATCCGGGACACCGGGGCGCAGATCGTCGTCTCGCCTTGCGCAAACTGTAAGAAGCAGCTGAAGGAGCTTTGCCAGGACAACGGGCTCGAGGAGGTGGAGGTCATGGGCCTCCACGATCTCTTGCTCCGGGTCATCGACTTCGGGGTGGAGGCCGAGAAGCCCGAGGTGGCGGAGGTAGCGGCAGACTGACGGGCGACGGGCGCCTCCGGGAGTTGGCCTGGGTGCGCGCGGAACTGAACCGCGGACGAAACGACTAAGGACGGGAAGACACGTCATGGATGTTTGGCTTCGATGGGCCATGGGCCCTCTCTTCTGGACCGCCCTGGCTTTCATGCTCTTCGGGCTCCTCCGGCACCTGGGCCTGACGCTCTGGGAAGGGGCGCGAGCCTACCGGAGGGCGGGGGATAAGGACATTCCGACCCGGAGGGTCCTGGTCTCGACCCTCAAGTGGCTCGTCCCGGTGGACCGCATGGCGAACCGCTGGCTCTACAGCCTCACCACCTTCGTGTTTCACCTGGGAGTCATCCTGGTGCCTCTCTTTCTGGCTGGCCACATCGAGCTCGTTCGGGAAAGTGTGGGGGTGGCCTGGCCCGCCTTCCCCAACCCGGTGGCTACCGCCCTGACTCTGGCGCTTCTCGCCACGGCCGTCGCCGTGACGGTGCTGAGGGTCGGAGCCAGGGACAGTCGAAGCCTCAGCCGCTTCCAGGACTATGCTCTTCCCCTCTTCATCGCAGTGCCCTTCGCATCGGGATTTCTGGTGATGCATCCCGCGTGGAATCCGTTCGCCCGCGATCCCACGCTCCTGGCGCACGTCCTGAGCGCCGACCTGCTGATCTTCCTCGTTCCCCTGACGAAGCTCAGCCACATGATCTTGCTTCCCCTGACCCAGCTCGTGTCGGAGCTGGCCTGGCACTTTCCGCCCGATGCCGGAAGCCGGGTGGCCGTGACCCTGGGCAAAGAGAACGAGCCGATCTGACCATGTCTGTTGCGATCCTGGTAGATATCACGAAATGCGTCGGGTGCGAGGAATGCGTCCTGGCGTGCAAGAAGGAGAACGAGCTTGGTCCGGACCGGCTGCGGCCTGGACAGCAGGCCGTGGACGGGCTGTCGGCCACTCGGTTCTCCACCGTCCTCCGTCTTCCCGACGACCACTTCGTCAAGCAGCAGTGCCGTCACTGCCTCGAGCCGGCCTGCGTGAGCGCCTGCCTGGTGGGTGCCATGCAGAAGACCCCGGAGGGCCCGGTGATCTACGATACCGAGCTCTGCATGGGATGCCGGTATTGTCTGGTGGCGTGTCCCTACGGGATTCCCCGGTACCAGTGGGACGAGGCGGCCCCGCTGGTGAGGAAGTGTAACCTCTGCTACCACCGGATCACCGAGGGTAGGGAGCCTGCTTGCGTGGAGGCCTGCCCCGAAGAGGCCCTGGTCTTCGGGGATCGGGACGAGCTCGTGGCCCTGGCCCACCGACGCATCGCCGAGGAGCCCGGGAAGTACGTGGACCACGTCTTCGGGGAGACGGAAGTTGGCGGGACCTCGGTCCTCTACCTCGCCGACATCTCCCTTGGCTTCCTTGGCTGGGCCAGGGATCTGGGGCAGGAGGACCTCCCGCACCTCACCTGGGCCTCCCTGAAGAAGGTTCCCTGGGTGGTGGCAGGAATGGGTGGGGTGATGGGTGGCATCTACTGGGTCATCAACCGGCGCATGAGGCTGGCGGCGAGGGCGGCGGAGGCGGGGACTCCATCGGTGTCCGGCCCGTCGGCCGGGCCACCAACGTCCGCGGGGACCGAGGCAGCCCATGCCGAAGCCAGCACCGGGAAAGGGGGAGACGACCATGAGTGAGCGCCTCACCAAGCTCAAGACCGTCCTCTGGTTCCTCGTCGGGGTGTTGGGCTCCGTTACGGTGATCCGGTTCGTCCATGGCCTCGGCTCGGTGACCAACCTCTCCGATGCTGCGCCCTGGGGACTCTGGATCGGTTTCGACGTCATGTCGGGAGTCGCCCTGGCGGCCGGTGGCTTCGTCCTGGCGGGGATCGTATACATCTTCGGTCTGGAGCGGTATCGACCCTTCGTAAGGGCGGCCATTCTCACGGCCCTCCTGGGTTACGCCGCCGTGGCCGTGGGCCTGCTCTACGACCTTGGACTCCCCTGGCGCATCTGGCATCCCCTGGTCCACTGGCAGTATCACTCGGTCCTGTTCGAAGTGGCCATGTGCGTGATGCTGTACCTGACGGTGCTCACCCTGGAGTTCCTGCCCGTCGTGCTGGAGCATCGGCTCTTCCGGGGCGCCTTCTTCCAGACCCTCCTCAAGGCTCTGAAGAGGGTGTCCATCGTCCTGGTGATTGCCGGGATCGTGCTCTCTACCCTTCACCAGTCTTCCCTGGGCTCCCTCTTTCTGATCACGCCATACCGTCTCCACCCCCTTTGGTACTCCCACATCATCTACGTCCTCTTCTTTGTGTCGGCGGTGGCCCTCGGCCTGATGACGGTGGTCCTGGAGTCTCTCTTTTCGCACTACTTCCTGGGTCACAAGCTGCACGCACGGGAGATTTCCGGGTTGGGGCTGGCGGCTTCCGTGGTCCTCTGGATCTACGTCGCCCTGAGGGTAGGGGACCTGGCCATTCGAGGGTCCCTGGGAATGGCTTTCGACGGGTCCTGGCAGAGCGGCCTGTTTCTGGCGGAGTTGGGGGTGAGCGCCGTGATCCCGGCGACCCTCATGCTCCTGCGGCCGGTGCGGTCCCGGATCGGGGGAGTGGGGGTGGCGGCCGTGATGGTCGTGGGCGGAATGATCTGGCATCGCCTGGACGTCTCCGTCGTCGCCTTCGCCCGGCCTGAAGGCGTGGCGTACTTCCCGAGCTGGGAGGAGTTCGCCGTCAGCATCGGAATCGTGGCCGGCGGGATCCTGATCTTCCTCTTCTTTGCCGAGCACCTGAACGTCTTCGACGACGTGAAGGGACACGCTCCGGAAAGGAGCCCAGGATACGATCCGGAGGCGGCCTCCAGCTTCCTCCCGGGTCCCCTGGCCCTCCCTCGGCGCTACTCCGTGGCGGCCCTGGCCGGCGCAATCCTGGCGCTGCCCATCCTTCCGGTGGGCGGTGTGGATCCAAGGCCGGTTCCTGTGCAGGGACCACGAAGCGTCGAGGCGCTGGTCAGGGACGGTGGGGAAGGGGAGCCGCGCATTCTGGATCTGGCGTCATCCTACCGCTCCGACCTCGGGCCCTCCGACGCCCGGCCCTCCGATGCCGGGACCTCCGGCGCCCGGACCTCCGACGCCGGGGCCTCCGACGCCCGGACCTCCGACGCCGGGGCCTCCGACGCCTCCACCTCCGAGGGTGGTGCGGGTTTCATGGCCCGGGTTCTTCTGCTGGACGCGGATCGGGACGGAGACGTCGTCCTGTTCGATCATGACGATCACGCCAGGCGGCTGGGAGGCGAGCGGTCGTGCGAAACCTGCCACCACCTGACCAAGCCCCTGGACGAGAACACGTCCTGCTCCGAGTGCCACCGGGACATGTTCGAGGCCCGCTCGGTGTTCGACCACGACATCCATGCGGCGAAGCTCGGCGGAAACGAAGGCTGCACGGAGTGCCACACCGGTGGGGACCAGGTGAAGAGCTACGAAACCATCACCGAGTGCTCCGATTGCCATCGGAACGAGATCGCCCGGAGGTCCTTCCTGGAGGCTCCTGAAGACCACTGGAAGGAGGCGGTCGGGTACGTGGATGCCATGCACGGGCTCTGCGTGGAGTGCCACGAACGGGAGGCTCTCAAGGTCGGAGAGGATCACCCCGAGAACCTGAACCGGTGCATGACCTGCCACGACGTGGATTGGAGGGACGACGTGCGTCGTCTCTCCCCCCGCCGGAGCGAGTCCGAGCGGATCGCGGGCGGCAGCGGACCCGACACGCCCGCCCAACGATGACGCCGGTCCCGACAGGAGAGCGAGCGATGCAGCACTCCGAGGAGATCCAGGAATGGCTCAGGGGGCACCTTTTCGACCAGGTACCCATCGCCATCAGCATCATCGACCGGGACTACGGTATCGTGGATGCGAACCCCCGGTTCGAGCAGGCCTATGGTCCATGGCGGGGCCGGCCGTGCTACGAGGTGTACAAGAACCGCGACCAGCCCTGCGTGCATTGCGCCGCCGCCATGACCTTCGAGGACGGTAAGGTGAGGATCCGTGAGGAGGAGGGAACGGTGGGCAACGGGGACCCCATGGACTACCTGGTCCACATGGTTCCCATCCGGGGGCCACTGGGCAAGATCCGCTTCGTGGTGGAGATGTCCACGGACATCACGGAGGTGAAGCGCCTCGAGCGGGAAAAGCGGGAGGCCGAACGCCTGGCGGCGGTGGGCGAGACGGTGGCCGGAATCGCCCACGGGATCAAGAATGTTCTCATGGGTCTGGAAGGCGGCATGTACGCCGTCAACACGGGAATCGAGCTGGCGGACGACGCCCGCATCGCCCGCGGCTGGATCACGCTGGAAGAGAACGTCCAGCGCATCTCCCAATTCGTGAAGGAGTTCCTGGACTTCGCCAAGGGTCGGGAGACCACGGTCTTCATGGTAGATCCCAACCTTCCGGCCCAGGAAGTCGCCGACCTCTTCCGGGAGCGGGCGTCCCAGGCGGGGGTGAGGCTGGACGTGGACCTCCAGCCCGACCTGGACCAGGCTCCCCTGGACGGGGAGGGCATCCACACTTGCTTGGCGAACCTCGTCTCCAACGCCATCGATGCCTGTCTGGTCAGCGAGAGCCCCCGGGAGTTCACGGTGACCCTCTCGTCGCGGGAAGAGGAAGGGGTCCTCGTCTACGAGGTGGCGGACAACGGCCGGGGAATGGACTACGAGATCAGCCGAAAGGTCTTCTCGAAGTTCTTCACCACCAAGGGCTCGGACCGAGGCACGGGGCTGGGTCTTCTCACCACGAAGCGAATCGTGCACCAGCACGGAGGCAAGATCTCCTTCACCTCCAAGGAAGGAGAAGGCTCGGTCTTCCGCATTACCCTCCCGAGGGCGTCGCTTCCGGCGGTGAGGTCCGGGGATGCGGGGCCGGCGGCATTGGAGGGAGAGGGTGTTGAGGCGGAAGGCCCCGTGGCGGACGGTGTCCGAACAGTGGACGGCGTCCGAGCCGTGGATGGTGCCCGGGCGGCGGACGGTGTCCGGACAGGGGAAGGAGAGGCGTAAGGTGCATGGAGAACCCTCGAGTATGAGAGGAAAGGTCATGGCTCGACCCCAGGACAAGACAGTGCTCGTGGTGGACGATGAGCCCAACGTCCGGGATTACCTCGCTCAGATCCTCCTGGACGCAGGCTTCAACGTGGTCACCGCCGGGGACGGGAACGAAGCCTTGGAGAGAATCCGTGAGAGCCCACCGGATTTCATCTCGTTGGACCTGGTCATGCCCCGCAAGAGCGGTCACAAGCTGCTCTACGAGCTCCGGAAGGACAGAAGCCTCTCCCGGATCCCGGTCCTCATCGTCACGGCTCACGCGCAGGACGAGCTGGGAGAAGGAGACCTCCGGGACATCGTGGACAACCGTGTCATCTCGGGTCCCGGTGTCTACCTGGAGAAGCCGGTGAAGCCCCTGGACTACGTCCGATGCGTCCAGCGTGCTCTGGATCTCGAGGAGACCCCCGAGGACCGGGACCGGATCAGCCTGCAGGAGGAGCTCCAACGGGTGCTCCCCAGCGCCGAGCCTCATGCCCTGCGCAGGGCCCTGGAAGCCTTGAAGAACAAGAGTCCCGGAAAGGACCCGGGGCAATCCGCTCCCCAGCGAATGGGAGCAGAAGGAAACGACCGATGAAGACGATCCTGATCGTGGACGACGAGCCGGACGTGGTGTCCTACCTGGAGATGATTCTCCAGGACAACGGCTATTCCACCATAACGGCGGGGAATGGGAACGAGGCTCTGGATAGGGTGAAGGAGCTCAGGCCGGACCTGGTCACGTTGGATATTTCCATGCCGGAGGCCTCGGGCACGCGCTTCTACAAGGAGCTCAAGACCGATCCCGAGCTTTCCGGGACCCCTGTGTTCATCGTGACGGCCGTCACGGGGCTGGGAGGGGACGAGCGGGCCTACGAGAAGTTCATCAGCCACCGTCGTCTCGTCCCGGCGCCAGAGGGCTTCTTTCACAAGCCCATCGACCGGGCGGCGTTCCTTCAGGCGGTCGCTGAGCTGCTGGCCAACTGAGCCGCGCCACATGGGAGGGTGATTCGGCGCGAATCGCCCTCCACCGATGAAATGTGATGGCTTCCGCCGAAGCGGGCGGAAGTCCCGGGGGCGCCACTTCCTCAGGGTCCTTCCATGGGGAAGAAAGGGTTTATCTGCCCTAGCTCTCGGGCACCTCATGAGTCAGGATTTCCCGTTGTAAGCCAACGAAAATATTCAACTTTGCAGAAACAGCCTATTTCCCCCGGAAAACTGCCATTGTAGAAAAGGACGCGGTGGCCCAGAAATTGCCTCCTGAACCTGTGTTCGGAGGTCAAGGGTTTCCTTGGAAATCACTGGTTTCCCGGCCTCCTCCACAAACCGAGCAGCCACGAGCGCGTCCATGTCCGCTTCCACTCTGCTTCTTCTGTCATACACGCTTCTCGCGGTATTCGCGGTGGCCTTCGTCCTTCGCTCCATCAAGCTGGCGCGGCTGCCCGTGCATCTGCGCTGGGAGCTCTCTCCGGTTCCCCACGAGAAGGGAAAAGGGGCGTACGGCGGGTCCTACCTCGAGGAGGTCGATTGGTGGACCAAGCCACGGGAAAAGGACCTCGTCAGCGAAGTCCTTTATATGGGGAAAGAGATCCTCTTCCTCAAGGCCCTGTGGGAACACAACCGAAAGCTCTGGTGGTTCTCCTTCCCCTTCCACGTCGGACTGTACATCCTGACCGTAAGTGCAGGGATTCTGGCGGTCGCGGGAATCGCCTCCGGCTTGGGCGTCGCCTCCCCCGGGGGGGCGATCCTGGGACAGGGGCTCCCCCTGCTGGCCGGGATAGGTTACGGCCTGGGTGGGTTGGGGGCTATCGGCCTCTTCTTCACGCGCATGACCGACCAGGGGATGAGGAACACCACCTCTCCCGTGACCTTCATCAATCTTCTGGTCCTCCTGGCCATGTTCGTGACCGGTCTCTGGGCGGCCCTGACGGTGAGCGGGTTCACGGGTCAGGTGGTGGGGTTCGCGGGAGGTCTGGTCAGGGGGAGCCTCCCGGCCGGCTTGCCTGGCATCCTGGGTGCCCATTTCATCTTCGCCCTCCTCTTTCTGGCGTACCTCCCGTTCACTCAGATGATGCACTTCGTCGCCAAGTACTTCACCTACCACGAGGTGCGGTGGGACGACGAGCCCGTGACGGCGGGGAGCAAGCTCGACCGGGAGCTCCAGGAGCTTCTCAATCAGCCGGTGACCTGGGCCGGGCCTCACGTGAGGGCGGACGGGAAGAAGACCTGGGTGGACATTGCCACGGACATCGGCAAGCCGGGGGTGAAAAAATGAGCAACGAGGGCGTCATGCAGAAGTCCAAGAAGAAGATCTGGGGGAAGGATATCGCCCGGCGGGACCTGGAGGTGTTGGATCCGGTGGGGCCTGACGATCTCTTCCCCCTGCCGCCCCCCTACGACAAGGTGGACGAGCAGCCGGGCTGGAAGGAGCTCTCGGAGGACGCGAAGGCCAACGCCGTGTGCTCCCTGGATGGTTTTGCCACGACCAAGCTCCCCAGGCCCGAGACGCGGGAAGAGGAGGAACGGTATGTGGACCAGTTCGTGGCGGGCCTGAAGAAGCTCCTGTCCCGGGAGAACAACTGGGAGTTCCTGCAGCCCCTGACACTCTCCATCGAGTACTGTGTGGGTTGCCAGACGTGCGCCGACGCCTGCCACGTGTTCCTGGCGACGAACAAGCAGAAGGAGATCTACCGTCCGACGTATCGGTCGGAGGTCTTCCGGAAGCTGGTGAAGAAGTACGTCAAGCCGGGCGGGAAGGTCCTGGCGACGTTCACAGGGGCGGACATCGATCTGAACTGGGAGACCATCACTCGGCTCTACGAGTCGGCCTATCGCTGCAATCTATGTCGCCGTTGCGCCCAGACGTGCCCGATCGGGGTGGACAATGGTCTGATTGCCCACGAGCTCCGGAAGCTGTTCAGCCAGGAGCTGGGCTGGGCTCCGCGGGAGCTCCACGAGAAGGGCACCGTTCTTCAGCTCGAGGTCGGTTCGTCCACGGGGATGAATCCGGTCGTCGTGAAGGACAATGTGGAGTTCATCGATGAGGACATGGAGGACGAGACCGGGATCCACGTGGAGACCCCGTTCGACAAGGAAGGGGCCGAGGTCCTTCTGATCCACAATGCCGGCGAGATGCTCGCCTGGCCGGAGAACCCCGGGGCGTTCGCCATCATCTTCGAGAAGGCCGGGATCGACTGGACCATGTCCTCGGAGGAAGTCGGATACGACGGCGTCAACTACGGCCTGTTCTACGATGACGTTCAGCTGGCCAGGATCGCCCTCACTCACGCCTCCATCGGCAAGAAGCTCGGGGTGAAGAAGCTGGTCATGGGGGAGTGCGGGCACCAGCACAAGGCTCTGATAACGGTGGCGGACCGGGTCCTGACGTCCGCGAACGGCATTCCGCGGGAAAGCAGCTTCCCGCTCCTGGAGGAGATCGTCTTCAGCGGGAAGATCGAGTTCGATCCCTCCAAGAACGACTTCCCCGTAACGCTTCACGATCCCTGCAACATCGTCCGGAACCTGGGCATCGTGGAGCCCCAGCGGAGGATCCTGCGGTACCTTTGCCCGCAATTCCGGGAGATGACCCCCCATGGGGTGGACAACTACTGCTGCGGCGGGGGGAGCGGATTCGCGGTCATGTCGCCCTACAACTTCACCGATTGGCGCATCAACGTTGCCAGCCGGATGAAGTTCAAGCAGATCCTTGACGCCTTCTCCGATCGGCCCGAGCCGGAGGTGAAGAAGTACGTTTGCGCCCCCTGCTCCAACTGCAAGGGCCAGATCCGTGACCTCCTGCAATACTACGGAGCGCTGGAGAAGAGTGGCATCACGTACGGGGGGCTGGTCGAGCTCATCGTGAACGCCATGGTGGATGTGAAGGAGCCCTTCATCAAGTGGGAGATGCACTGAGCGTAGCGGCCGGGGGGGGGCAGCGCCCCCAGCTCAGAAGTGCCGACGCCCCGATCGCCGGGAATGTGCGATCGGGGCGTCTTCGTCGGGTGAGGTCTCGTCAGGCGCTTCGTACCGGGGCCAGGGGGGCGTCCCCGATGGAGTCTCTCACCACATCCACCAGGCGGTCGCAGACCTGCGGTTTCTCCAGCATGCCCACCACCAGGCGATGCCTTGGGCGCTGCATCACGCGCCCCATCATTCCCGACGGAACCACGAGAATGACGCGGACCCTGGGCACTCTGGGGTCGGCGGCGATGGAGTCCAGGAGGCTCATTCCCAGATCGGGGAGTCCCTCCATGTCGATGACGGCCAACTCGGGCCGGAAATCCTGAACGATGGCCGAGGCCTCGTATCCGTTTCGGGCGAACCGGAGGGCTACGGGGTCCTTGTCACTCCACTCGATGCGGCTTACCAGGCTCTCGTCACCCGTGATGAAGAGAACCGGTGTCGACATCCCCTGGAGACGACGGTAGTAGACGCAGTCTTCGCAGGACCCTTCGCAGAACTGGCGGGCGTGGCCCACATCGGCTTCGAGGCCAGCCATGAGGAAACAGCGAGTGGCCCGCACCCGGTAGACCACACACTTCTTGCAGGCCTGGCGGACTTCCCCTTCCTGGGAGAGGTACTCCCAGCAAGGGACATTCTCCTCCTCGTTCCGCACCCCGACCTGGGACGAAATGCCACCTGAAGACTCCTCCCCGGAGCCGTTGGATGGCCCATCCGAGGCGTGTTGTTGGCCGAATCCCGCCATGAAGGGCTCGAGGTCCTGGAGTGCGATCCGGTAGTGCCCTCCTGCCGTGCGGGTGGCAGGGAGCTTCCCCTTCTTGACCCACTTGAGAACGGTGTCGGGGGTCACGGCGCAGAGCTGCGCGGCCTGCCCGGTAGAGAGGAGGTCGTTGTTGCCTGATCTCATGTCCTGCTCGTTTCCTATTCCAGAATTCACCCGGTGAAGGCCATGGATGAGGGGCGCATCCCGCCCTCCAGAGTCCGGCCTCCTGGTTCCTGCTGCCAAACCCGTGCCAGGCTCTATGGGTTTCCGCCAGGAGTTAACGCGAATGCCGGACCACCGTCCATCGACTCCGACCGTCTTGCGGTCTGAGTATGGATTTGGAACGAGGATTGCACCATTAAATACATATAACGATGAGTTACTTTGGAAATGTTTTATCTACTTTCTGTGTATGGCTATTGCGGATAATTGCCTTGGCTCATTAGAGTGGGGAGACCCGGGGCGCGGAACACAGGAAGCGGCCGCCGGAAGCCAGGAACCAGCACCGAGAACGGCATCAACCACGGTAGGGAGGGAACACCTCCCCTCACCCCTCGATCCGGGAGACCCGGTATGGAATCAGCCGTCTTGTCCCACCTTGAGACCGTCACTCCCGATAGCATCATCCGACTCGTACGTGCCGATATCACCGACCTCGAGGTCGATGCCTTCGTCTTCTACGCTCAACCCGACCTGGTCCTTGGCGCGGGGTTTGGGGGAGCCATCGCGGTGCGGGGTGGCGCTTCCATCCAGAAGGCGCTCAACAAGATCGCCGAGAACGGACCCGTGGCAACCGGCCAGGCCGTGGTGACCGAGGGGGGGAAGCTGAAGGCGAAGCACATCATCCATGCCGTGGGGCCGCGGTTCAGGGAGGCGGCCACGGAAGCCAAGCTCCGTGAGACCATGGCGAGCTGCCTCCGTGCGGCCGGGGAGATCGGT
Organism: uncultured Gemmatimonadales bacterium; assembly: GCA_963751255.1. Taxonomy (GTDB): domain Bacteria; phylum Gemmatimonadota; class Gemmatimonadetes; order Longimicrobiales; family Gaopeijiaceae; genus CAVVTW01. Next base: position 249,397 of record CAVVTW010000013.1, read on the forward strand.
GCGCGGAGTCTGGCCTTCCCTCTCATGGGATCAGGCTATTACGGCGTTCCGCCGGCGGTGAGCGCCCGGGTGATGCTGGAGGTCCTGGAGGGGCACCGGGATCTGGCCCCGGGTCTCCAGGAAGTTCTCGTATGCGTTTTCGACACTACGCAGTCTCAGGCGTTCGAGGCCGCTCTGGCGAGTCGAGGCTGAGCTGGAGAGGCCCGGTGAGCCGTAAGGGCGGGACGGAAGGTCGGGGGCGGGGCGGCCAATTGGGAACGACTGAGGGAACGTGGCCCAACGAGAGGATGCCCACATGACCGAGATCAGCGGTTTTCTCCACTTTTCGGAGCATAGACTACAGGAGTTGGCGCTGGGGATCATGGCCCTGGTCTACGCCATCCGCATTGTCTGGCTTCTTCGTTTCAAGGCGGGGAGGGAGCGCCAAGCTCCCACGGGACGCCCCGGGACCACCATCACAAAGGGAGTCCTCTACTCCTGGGCGAACATTGCCATGCCGTGGGCCATGGAGAGCACCCGGACCAAGCCCCTGCTCTATGGCCAGTTCGTGATCTTCCACCTCGGCGTGACGGCCGCCATCGGCCTCTCGTTCATCATCCCGTACGCCCCGGGCTGGCTGGAGGTCCCGTGGGTCGTGCCCCTTCTCCAGGTGGTGATCGGGGCCGCGTTCCTGGTGGGTGCCCTCCGGATCGTCCGACGCATGAGAGACCCGTACATGCGCGCCATCAGCTCGCCGGACGACCATTTCTCCCTCTGGCTCCTGACGGTCTGGTTCTTCTTCGCGTTTCTTGCGGTTCCCAACTCCACTGTGGCCGGAGAATGGCACCTCCTCACCTACTTCATCCTGACGGCCTTCTTCCTGATCTACGTCCCCTTCAGCAAGATCAGCCACTACCTCTACTACCCCTTCACCCGCTACTACCTTGGGCGGACGCTTGGATATCGAGGGGTGTTCCCCATGGTCCGCAGGCAGGCTCACCGGTAGCCGGGAAAGGGAGGCGACACCAATGATCGCGACCACGGAGCAAGCGAGGAGAAGGGCGACCGGGGAGACGACCGGGAGCCAGGACGGCAAATCCCTGAAGGCCCAGCAGGTCATCGATCTCCTGGGCGAGAAGCTCAACCGGCAGATCGTGGGCTCCCTCGTGGCCTGCGTGCACTGCGGGATGTGCACCGACGCGTGCCACTACGTCCTGGCGAACCCCGGGGACGTGACCTATGCGCCGGCTTACAAGGCGGACCGGATTCGGAAGATCTTCAAGCGTCACTACGATTGGACGGGACGGGTGCTGCCCCGGTGGGTCGGCGCCGGAACCGTGAACTCCGAACAGGACCTGGAGGAGCTCAAGGACATCGTCTTCGGCAAGTGCACCAACTGTAGGCGCTGCACCGTCAACTGCCCCATGGGGGTGGACTACGCCACGTTCAACCGCATGGCTCGCGGCCTACTGGTGTCGGTGGGGATCATGCCCGAGGGCGTGGCGGTGGTGAGTAAGGATCAGTGGGAGATCGGGAACCAGATGGGGGTCCTGAAGGAGGACTACCTGGACACCCTGGAGTGGATGGAGGAGGAGCTCCGGGAGGAGCTCGATGACCCCGCGGTCAGGATTCCCGTGGATGCCTCCGATTGTGAAGTGGTCTATTCCATCAATCCGAGGGAGGTGAAGTACGATCCCCGGAGCATCGCCGATGCCGCCAAGATCTTCCACGTGGCCGAGGAGAGCTGGACCATGCCGAGCGAGGGCTGGGACATGACGAACTTCGGCCTCTTCTCGGGAGACGATGCCCTCGGGGGGTCCGTCTCCCAGCGGCTCTACGAGAGCGTGGTGGAGCTCAGGGGCCGGAAGCTCGTCATCTCCGAGTGTGGCCATGGGTACCGATCCACCCGGTGCGAAGGCCCCAATTGGGCCAAGTACGACGTTCCCTTCGAGATGGAGAGCTCGGTCATCACCATGCTCCGCTACATCAAGGAGGGGCGGATCAAGGTGGACAAGACCCGGAACCCGGAGCCGGTGACCTTCCACGACTCGTGCAACAACGCCCGGAGCTGCGGGCTCTTCGAGGAGCCTCGGGAGCTCCTGGAGCTGGTGTGCATGGATTTCCGGGAGATGTACCCCAACCGGGCCGAGAACTACTGCTGCACGGGGGGAGGCGGGGCCATGTCCATGGCCGAGTATACGCCCAGGCGCCTCAAGTCGGGGGCCATCAAGGCCAGGCAGCTCGAAGCGACGGGTGCGGACTTCGTCGTGACCTCCTGCCACAACTGCGTGGATGGCCTCACCGACGTCATCCGGCACTACAAGCTCCCCATGAAGGTCACTCAGTTGGTGAACCTGGTGGCGAATGCCATCGTGATCGAGGAGAAGGTCTCGGTGCCCGTGGAGGTCGTCGTCGGGGCGGAGGCTGGAGCGCGGGCCGCGGAAGAGGCGGCGGTCCCGGCCGGAGAAGAGGTGCCCGCGCAGCCTGCCCAAGAGGCGGCGGTCCCGGTCGCGGCGGATCTGGCAGCGCCGACCGGGAAGACAGAGGCTCCTCCCGCCCGAGTCGAGGAGGAGGAAATGAACCTGGAAGGACGACGGATTCTGGTGGCCGACGATGAGGTCGACCAGCTGGAGTTTCTCTGCACGGTGCTGGAGGACAATGGGGCCGAGGTCTTCCGGGCCACAACGGGGGACGAGGTGCTCCGGATGGCGAGGGAGTTGAAGCCGGATGTCCTCACCCTGGACCTCCACATGCCCGGGAAGAACGTGGGGGAGGTCTTCGAGCTCCTGCGGAAGGACTCGGAGCTGGAAGACTTGAAGATCTGCATCATCACGGGGAGGCCGGAGCTCAGGAGGCTGATCTACGAGCGTTCCGTCCGGCCGCCTGAAGGCTACGTGGACAAGCCGGTGGACGAGAAGCGGCTGCTGCTCAACGTCAGGAAGGTGCTGGAGGTCGTCCACCAAGACCGGTGACCGTTCCGGCGGGTTACCGAGGCGCGTCCGCGCCTCGGTTGGGCCCGAGACAGGGAGGTCACCACGTCCGGAGGTGAGGCATGGAGCTGGACTATCGTCAGGTCTTCGAGGCGATGCCCTGCTTCCTGTCCGTCCAGGACCGGAACTTCCGGATCCTGGACGCCAACGCTCGGTTCCGGCAGAACTTCGGGGAATTCGAGGGGCGGTACTGCTACCAGGTCTACAAGCGCCGGTCGGAGCGGTGCGAGGTCTGCCCCGTGGCACGGACGTTCCGGGACGGGGAGCGCCATGAGAGCGAGGAGGAGGTGCGCACGCTCTCCGGGGAGATGCTCTCGGTGCTGGTCCGCTCCAAGCCCATCCTGGACGAGGCCGGCGAGATCGTGGCGGCGATGGAGATGTCCACCGACATCACGCACATCAAGAACCTCCAGAAGCTCCTGCGGAGCAGCCAGAAACGCTACCAGACGCTTTTCGACGAGGTGCCCTGCTACATCTCCATCCAGGATCCGGACCTGAACATCATCGAGGCCAACAACGCTTTCGAGGAGGACTTCGGCAGCGTCCTGGGGCGGAAGTGTTACGAGGCCTACAAGCACCGGAAGTGCTCCCTGCGAGCCCTGCCCGGTGCAGCAGACCCTGGACGACGGCCTCCCCCACACGCGGGAGGAGGTGGTGACCTCCCGAACCGGCAGGAAGAAGAACGTCCTGGTCACCACGGCCGCCATCCGGGACGCCGGGAGGGCCCATCACCGGCGTCATGGAGATGAGCGCCGACATTACCCAGGTCCGGGAGCTGGAGGACCGCCTGACCCAGCTGGGACTCCTGATCGGGTCGGTCTCCCACAGCCTGAAGGGCCTTCTCAACGGTCTCGGCGGAGGGATGTACCTGGTGAACTCCGGGTTCGCCAAGGGAGACGAGGCCCGGGTGAAGAAGGGCTGGGCGACCGTCCAGCGGAACGCCGACCGGATCAAGGCCATGGTGTCGGACATCCTCTACTACGCCAAGGACCGGATTCCCAACTGGGAGACCCTCTCGGCCACGGAGGTCGCCGAGGACGTGGTGACCATGATGGAGCCCAGGGCCCGGGAGCTGGCCGTGGGGATTCGGCGTGGACTCCTCCGGGGAGGTGGGGAGCTTCGAGGGGGATCCCCAGGCCGTTCGGGCCCTCCTGGCGAATCTGGTGGAGAACTCGCTGGACGCCTGTCGGCTGGACGGGAAGCCCGTGACGGCCACGAGGTCATGGTCCGGGTCGGAGGCGACGCCGGACGGGCGTCGTTCGAGGTGGAGGACGACGGGATCGGAATGGACCAGGAGACGCAGGAGAAGGCCTTCACGCTCTTCTTCTCGTCCAAGGGCACGGGGACGGGACTGGGTCTGTTCATATCGGACAAGATTGCCCGGGCGCACGGCGGCGAAATCGGCCTGCACTCCACGCCCGGGGAGGGGACTCGTTTCATCGTGCGTTTGCCCAGGGTCAGGCCGGCGGTCACGGAGCTACCCGCTTCTCCCATGACGAAGGGGACGACCATCCATGCGTGAGAATCAGAAGACGGTCTTGGTGGTGGACGACGATCCCGATGCCCGGGACTTCTTCATCACGGTGCTGGAGGACAACGGGTATGCCACCGTTTCGGCCCGGGACGGGAACGAGGCCCTCCGGTGTCTCGACGAGGGGCTGCCGGATCTCGTCACCCTGGACATCACCATGCCCGAGAAGTCCGGCGTGGGCGTGTACCGGAAGCTGAGGGAGGAGGACCATTTCAGGAAGATTCCGGTCATCATCATCACCGGGATCTCCGACGACTTCAAGCAGTTCATCTCCTCGCGACGCCAGGTCCCTCCCCCGGACGGGTATCTGTCCAAGCCCGTCGAGCCGGAACAGCTCCTGGGGCTGGTGGGGACGCTGCTGGCCTGAGGAGGCCTTCACCGCCGCTCGTCGTCCAGCTCCCGGAGCTTCCGGAGGATCCCCAGTGGGCTCTCCCCGGTGGCCATCCGGACGATGGTGTCCAGCTTGGCCTTGTCGGAGGCGAACTTCTTCTCGCAGCCGGGCCTCGTAGGCGTCCTTCAACACCTGGACGAGCTTGTCCAGCTCGTAGGGCTTGGGCAGATAGCTGAAGGCTCCCACCTTCGTCAGCTCCACGGCGCTCTCCAGAGAGCCGTGGCCGGTGAGCATGATGGCTTCCAGGAAGTGGTGCTCCTCCTTCAGGATCCTCAGCACCTCTCCGCCGTCCATCCCGGGCATCTTCAGGTCGAGGAGGGCGATGTCGAACTTCTCCTTCCGGGCCAGATCGATGGCTTCCTGTCCGTTGGAGGCGGTGCGGACGTCGAAGCCCCGCTTGGAGAGACCGCTGGGCGATGGCCTTCAGGAACCGGGTCTCGTCGTCGACGATGAGAAGCTTGATGACGTGTTCCATTCGAGTCTCCTTTCGTCAGCGCGCTAGGGCTTGGCAGCGTCCTAGAGCGGCCGGGAACCCCAGCCAGAGCCAGTACCCGAGGATGGCCCACAGCCAGAGCACGGCGAAGCTGATGAGCAGGACGAAGAACCCGTGTTTGAAGAAGTCTCCCAGGGTCACCAGCTGCTCCCCGGTGTTGGGGTCCTTCGCCATGGCGTAGGCCAGGGCGTTGGACGGGGTTCCGATGATGAGCATGTGGGCGAAGGAGGAGGCGAAGGCCGTGGAAAGACCGATCATCCAGGGGTGGACCCCGGCCACGGTGGCCATGGGCACGGTCACGGGCCCGATGGCGGCGACGGTGGCGCCGTCGCTCATGAAGTTCGTGGTCAGGCCCGTGAAGAAGCTGGAGGCGATGGCCAGCCCGTTCCCGGTCTCGGAAGGGATCCGGCAGGATGCTCACGAATGCGTCGGCCATGTAGAGGGCGGCGCCCGTGGAGGCGAGGCCGGCGCCGATGGCCGTGGCGCCCGCGTAGAGGAAGACCACCTCCCAGTGGATGCTCTGCATGTCCTTCCAGGGGAGGATGCGGAAGATGTTGAGGAGGACGATACCCAGGAGCACAGGTCCGCCGAGCCCCAGGGAGCCGGATGCGGTGATCCACAGGACGATGACCAGGACCAGCACGATCGCGGTGATGACCTCGTGCCGGGTCACGGGGCCGATCTTCTCCGCGGCCCGGCGAATCTTCGACGGCCACGTTGACGTTCTTCACCTTCATCTTCCGGCGTGACAAAGAGGAGGAAGTACAGACCCACCGCTAAGGACATGACCGGGACCATGGGAAGGCCGTACATCACCCACTGGCCGAAGGTCGGGGCAATGCCGTAGTCCGCCAGGATGCCCATCATGATGGCGTTCCGTCCTCCGGCGGCCGGGGAGCCCGGCCCTCCGGAGTTGGCGGCATAGCAGAGGGCGAGCGCCAGGAGCACCATGAGGGTCCGGTCCTGCTTGAGCCGGCTGGCCCGCAGGGCGCTGACGTAGACCATGACGAAGAGCGGCATGGTGAACGCCACCATGGCGTGCTCCGAGAGGAAGGAGCAGGACATGGAGAAGAGGGGCAGAAACACCAGCAGGAAAAGGGTCAGGTTCCGGGCCGGTGCCAGAGAGCAGCAGGCCGATGCGGCGGTCCAGGCCGGTCCTGGTGATGGCCTTGGAGAGGGCCAGGACGCCGAAGATGAAAAGAGGCGCGTCCTTGGCGAAGGCCTGGGCCACGCCGTCGGGCTTGAAGATCCCGAAGAAGTAGAGGGCGACGGCCACGAAGAGGGCGGTGACCGCCACCGGCACGGCCCCGGTGGCCCAGAAGAGGGCGGAGACCAGGATGACCCCCAGCATCACCTGGGCCCGGACGCGGTCTCCCTGGCCGTCAGGGCCACCTTCCCCTGGTCCCGTCAGCCTGGATCACCTCCTGCTCCACCTTGTACTTGTGGCTGTAGAAGTCGGCGATGGTCTGTCCCGGGGCCATCTCCCGGTAGCTGGCGTACCCCATGATGGGGTCCGGGGCCTGGGGCTCGGTCGGGGATCAGCGGCTGACCCCGGGTCTCGGGGATCGTGGCTTCAGCCGGCGTTTCGGGGCCCGCGGCTGCTACTGGCGGGAATCTTTTGGGGGTCCCCACCAGCTCCAGGAGCCGGGCCGGAGGGGCATGAGGACTGTCGGCGAAGAGCGCGGCGCCCAGAAGGATGAACAGAGGCCGGGAGTTGTGGTTTCCCACGAACCACCGCCACACGGCGACCGGCCTTCGACGGGCTGGTAGGCCATCTCGTGCCGGGCCTTGGCATAGACGACCTGCTCCTTGGCCTCCTCCAGGACCGCCGTCAGCTCCTCCACGTCGCAAGGCTTCTGGAGGTATTTGAAGGCCTCGAGTCGGCCCGCGTCCTTGGCCGAATCCAGGCTCCCGTGCCCGGTGAGCATGATGGCCTGGATGGCGGGGTTGAAGGCCCGCATCTCCTTCAGGGTCTGGATCCCGTCCATCCCGGGCATCTTCAGGTCCAGCACCGCGATGTCGATGTCGGCGTCCAGGCGGACCCTGCGGACGGCGTCCTCGCCGTTGTCCACATCCACCACGTCGTAGCCCCGGGCTCCGAGGCGTCTGGCCAGGGAAGTGCGGAAGCGGTCCTCGTCGTCTACCAGCAGAACCTTGGACATGATTGGTTTCGTTATCCGTTGTCGGCGCACTTTCCTTCCATGATCTGCCGTGCGAGCTCGTCGAAAAGGTCGCTGAGACGCAGGATGCCGACGGTCTCTTCCCGCCGGCGGACCAGGATGGAAAGGGTCTGGTGAAAGAGGAACATGCTGATGGCGTCGGACAGGGGAGCATCCTCCTGGATGCTGACGGTGGCGGAGGTGTAGAAGTCCCGGACCTTCACCGTCCTGGCCCGCTCACAGATGTCCACCAGATCCCCCGTGAGGAGGTCCAGCATCCTCATGGAGCTCTCCCGGAGATCGTCTCCCACCCCTGCCCGATCGAGCACCGCCAGGCTTCCCATGGCCTTGCGGTCGGGAACCAGGGCCCGGAGGAAGGCGAAATAGTGAACCTTGCCGATGATCTCGCCTCGTCGGTTCCTCACGAGGACCGCCCGATGCGGCTGCCGGTCCGGGGGAAGCTTGGCCACCGATGCCTGCAGCGCTCCCAGGGCCTCGAAGAGGGTTGCTCCTTCCTCCACGACCGCGTAGTCCGAGAGGGAGAGCATGATGTCTTTGACCTGCCTCGTCATGGATCGAGCCTTCCCGTTCCGCCGTGATCAGGATGTGGCAAGGGGGAGCTCCACGGTGAACACGCTCCCCTCGCCGGGAGCGCTGTGGACGTAGAAGGCGCCCCCGAAGTTCTGAATGATGCTGTAGCTGACGCTGAGGCCGAGCCCGGTGCCCTTCCCGGGATCCTTGGTGGTGAAGAAGGGAACGAAGACCCGCTCCAATTGTGCTCGGCTCATTCCGCATCCGGTGTCCCGGATCGAGATGGCGGCTCTGTCCCCCCTCCGAGTCGTTGTGACCGTGAGGGTGCCTCCCCCGGGCATGGCGTCCAGGGCATTCTTCACGAGGTTCACGAAGACCTGAACGAGTTGATTCCGGTCTGTGAGGATTTCTGGGATGGAGTAGTCGTAGCGGCGAACCACCTCGACATTGGAGATGGCGAGCTCGTTGCCCAGGAGGGTGTCCAGGACCTCGTCCAGGATATCCCGGATGAGGTGCGGCTCAACGTTGACCTCCGTCTGGCGCACGAAGGTCAGGAGCTTCCGGGTGATGTCCCGGCACCGGAACACGGCGTCGTGGATGGCGTCCAGGTGCTCCGGAAGATCGACGGGCTCGTCGTCCTCTTCAGCCAGGGCCGGGTCCAGGGAGTCCTTGAGGACGCCCACCTCCTCGGCAATGATGGCCAGTGGATTGTTGATCTCGTGGGCGATACCCGCCGCAAGTTCTCCCACCGACGCGAGCTTGGCGGCGTGCACGAGCTGGCCGGAGAGCTCGGCTTCGTGGCGCTCAGTGGCCAGGCGCGTGCCTACGACCTGGCGGGTCCGGACCAGGATCACTACTCCCACCAGAAGGAAGATTCCCAGGGTGACGAGGAAGAAGGTGTTGGGAAGTCCGAACGCCCCGGCCTCCGTACCGCCCCCGGCGCCGGTCACGATGAGGGCCCAGGGGGTTTGATTCAGCCAGGCATAGGCGTAGTCGGGGCCCGCCTCGCCGCCTCGGCCCGGCACGAAGCCCCGCTCGGGGTCGATGGGGGGGATGAACGGCGAGGCCGTGAGCGCCTCCCCGCCCCGGGGCGTGCTGACCTGGAGGACCCCCAGGGCATTCACGACGGCCGCGTGGACCTCATTGGCGCCTTCCAGGGTCGCCAGGTATTCGGAGAGCCGCTCGGGGGAAAGGGCGGCACGGAGGATCCTCAATGCCTCTCCCTCCCCCCGGCGCACGGCGATCGTGAAGTGGGGCCGGCCGCGGAACCCCAGGTAGATCTCGGTGATGACCGAAGAACGGTTGGGGGCCAGGAGCTTCTCGAACCAATCCTCCTGCCGGTAGTTCACTCCCTCAGGGTATTCCACCGGGCCCACATAGGAGACGAGATCTCCTCGGTCCGATACGACCCCCAGGTCCACGAAGGCGTCGCTGGTCTGCTGCAGCCGCCGGAGAAATCCCGGGAGTGCGGCTTCCCACTCCTGGGTGGCGAACCGGGGGTCATCGATGACGTTTCCCAGGTTGACCAGACGCTCCCGGAGGAACAGGTCGAACGTCGTCGCCTGGTGCTCGGCAATTACCTCCAGGTGTGCCCGAACGCCATCCCTGAGAAGGTGCCGGTACTGGGTGTGGAAGAAGACCGCCAGCAGGAGGAGCGGGACGAAATAGAGAAGCGTCAGGCGGCCGAGGGTGGTCCAGAAGAGCTCGCGAATGTGAGCGTCTCCTCTGGAGGTGCGGCGCGTCGAACGGGTCCCGACCGACTCGGTGGCCATTTGGCTCCCCATTCAGGCCGGCCGGAGGTGGCACGCACTCCACCTTCCGACTCGGACTATGGACCAACGCGATCCCTCCAACACGACCCGGTGTCTCGGCCCTTCGTGCGGGTGTCTCGGCCCTTCGTGCGGGTATCTCGACCCGCCGTAGGGTGTCTCGACCCGCCGTATGGGTGTCTCGGCCCGCCGTATGGGTGTCTCGACCCGCCGTATGGGTGTCTCGGCCCGCCGTCTCGATGCCGACGAACACCGGCCCGTGCAATTCGTGAACAAAATAACGCAGGGGCCAGATCGCTGATATACGAATCCGGCCCCTTTACGTACTATTACCTATCTCCCTTGCCAACCTCTCCCGTCTTCTACTGGATGGCTGCCCAGTACGCCCGGAAGACCACGGTGGAGAGGAAGAATCCCAGGGGGACGTTGATCAGGACCCCGACCGTAAACGCCCAGAACGGGGGCATCCCCCACTTGGTCAGGTCCTTGAACCGGGTGGTGAGGCCGATGCACAGGAAGGTGAACACGAAGGTCCAGGTTCTGAGCGTCTTGATCGGGCTGATGAGCAGGGGCGTGATCTCCGTGTCGAAATTCGCAGAGGACACGGCCACGATGATGCTCATGATGATGGAGGCCAGGAAGAACCCGATGACGAACTTGGGGAATCGCTCCCAGATGATTCCCACGCCCAGGCGGCGAGCCGCACCGCCTCCCTCCTTCGTCTCCCAATACGTCACCGAGATGATGGAGAGAACAAGGGCCCAGATGCCGATCCAGATGTCCCGTCCGATGACTTTCATGAGGGTGAAGGTCTGGATGGGAGCTTCCGTGGCGGCGTTGGAAGCGATGGTCTGAGCGGCGGCGAAGCCCGCGGCGTCGGCGAACTCGCTCGTGCCGATCCAGGCACCCGCTACTCCCGGCTCGAGCCCGAGCCAGCCCGAGGCGAAAGGGAGGAAGAAGATCATCACCAGCGCCCAGAGGGAGACGATGGAGATGCTGACGGCGATGTGCTCCTTTTCGGCCTCGACAGCGCCTCCCACGGCGATGGAGGCGGACACCCCGCACACCGATCCGCCGGCGCCCAGGACCGACGCGAACCTCTTGTCTAGCCCGAAGAATCGCGTGGCCACGAAGAACATGGTGAGGAAGGTGCAGACCGAGACGATAGTTGCCTGGAAGAAAGCGATGGGCCCGGCCGTGATGATGAGGGTGAGGGGAAGGGTGGCACCTAGAAGGACGATTCCCGTCTTGATGTAATATTCGGTGCGGAGGGAGCTCTCCAGCCACTTGGGCATCCGCCAGATGTTGCCCACAACCAATCCGAGAACCAGGGCCACCAGGGGAGCCTCCAAGCTCTTCTGGTGGAAGAACTCACTCTGGCTCACGATGAGGATGAGGAGGGAAGTGATGTAGATGAGGGTAAAGCCGGGAATGTACTCCCTCGGCTTGTGACCCATGATGGTGGTGCTGACCGTAAAGACCCCACCGAAGACCAGGAAGAGCAATAGGTACCATCCCCACTGCTGTCCGAGCTGGGTTGTCACGGCGCCGAAGTCTGTCCAGTTGGTTGGCGGGCTCACGGCGAGGGGTCTCAACGTGCTTCCGGCAAAGAAGAAGATGGCCGCAAACGCGATGATGGCCAGGCCCAGCCACACGGCCCACCAATCTTCCTTCTTCCAGAGAGCCGAGATTCCCGAGGTACGGCTCGGCGGCCCGTTTCCTCCGGAGGACTCGGCCGGACGATCCCCTGCGCTCAGTCTTTCTTCAGGTTCCGGCCCTCGTGTCGTCTGCTGTGTAGGCATGTCCCCCCCGCGCTTTCGAGGATGCCCGTGGAGAAGCACCCGGGAATGGAAGACGGATCAGGGCGCGGCCTCGCCCGAATATTCATGAGGCGGCGAACCTCGCGTGGACAAGGTGGGATTCGAGCGCCGGGCCCACAAGCGGTTCTCGGAAAATGAGTGGAGGTGGTTCCGGAGAGGCGTCGCCGCGGTATACCTAGTTTCGTGAGGAGGGTCAGAATCGGGCCTCTCAGGGAAGGGATGCAGAGCTTCCCGCTCCGTCGCGGCCCCTGAGCCTCCCTGCTCCCTGCAATATGCGCGGGTCTCCGCCTCACGCTTGGCCGCCGGGGCCTCAGGCTGGCTCCGGAGGAGCGCCTCACGCTTGGCCGCCGGGGCCTTAGGCTGGCCTCGGAGGAGCGCCTAACGCCCCTGGGACGCAGAGTGGCCCCTGGCGCCCGGGCCCGGGGCCGGCCTCAGCGCCGCGGCTCACACGCCCGGGCCTCAGGTCCGCGCTTCAGCCAAGAACTCAGCGCCGCGCTTCAGCCAAGAACTCAGCGCCGCGCCTCACCCAAGAGCTCAAGCGCCGCGCCTCGCCCATGGCCTCCAGGGCCGGGAGGAAGACCTCGTCGGGGATGTCGGCCTCCTGCTTCCACTCCGCTCCCGCCGTCCACATGTCCGGCTGGACGCCACCGCGCTCATTCTCCTCCACCAGCGCCTCCACCGGGTCCTCGCACAGCTTGGGCGGCTCCCGGCGTCCGCCGTAGAAGATCCGCCCCCGGGGGCTGAAGAACACCGGCCGCCCCTCGCCCCACCAGTCCATCTTCCAGCCGCTCTCGTGCACCAGGCGGTGATGATGGGCGCATAGGAGGGCGCAGTTCGACAGCTTCGTCTCTCCCTGGTCGGCCCAATGCCGGATGTGGTGGACCGCGGTGAACCGGCAGCCGCAGCCCGGGAAGCAGCATCCCCGGTCCCGGACCTCCAGGGCACGACGCAGGGCGGGCGGGATGGTGCGCCTCTTGCGCCCCACGTCCAGGACGGAGCCGTCGGTGTCGTAGCGGATCCGGACGACGGCCGCGTCGCAGGTGAGGCGGCGGGACGTTTCACATGAAAGGCGGGTGCCGTCTTCCAGCTCGGAGCGGCCGGGCTCTCCTCCAGCCATGAGGGTCTGTGGGTCCACGTGGAGAATGACCTGGTACCGCTCCGGCCGGGTTCCGCTGATGGGCACCGGAAGTCGGGAGACCGAGGTCCTGGAGGTGCCGGTGCCGGCGGGCTCGCCGTCCCGCTCCCCGGGGGCGCAGCACGCGTCCAGGCCGGACCCGGCGTCGGAGTCGCAGCCGCACTCGCAGCCGCGCCCCGAACTGCCCCCGGAGCCGGCTTCGGGCTCGCCCCCGCACTCGCAGGCGGCCTCACATCCCGAGGCGTGCGGGGCCCCGCTCTCTCCGCCCCCACTCTCTCCGCCCTCTCCTCCCCTCTCCCCGAACCCCGCCGCCAGCGCCCGCTCCGCCAGCAGCCCCAGGGCGTCGGCCCGGAGCTGGGCCGCGGCCCGCTCCCGCTCCGACTCCGGGACCCACGGCCCCTCCTTCTCCTTGAACAGGGCGTCGCTGGCCGCCTCCACCGCCCGCATCAGCAGCGCCCCCACTTCCGCGGGCAGCCGGCCCCGGACCGCGTACATCCCGTCGTCGTCGGGAAACACCGACAGCGTCCGGCTCTCCCAGCGCCGCTGCTCCCACTCCACCTCCTCTTCCCGGCTCCCCCGGCGGTAGGCCCGGAGGGTGCGCTCCAACTGGGCGATGGTGCAGCCCTGGGCCAGCTCCAGGAGCTCGTCCTCGTTGGACGCCTTGGCCACCCGGGTCAGGGCCCGGGCCTGAGAGAAGGACAGCTCGCCGCGGGCCATGGAGGCGCTGGTCCGGGGAAGGCCCGCCAGGGCCCGGGCCGTGCGCACCTTCTCCCGGGCCGTGCCCAGGTCGATGCCGGTGCGGAACGAGAGCCAGTGGGCACAGGAGCGGTGGCCGCCTAGCTCCCACCCCCGCCGCCGGTCGAACTCGGCGATGAGGGTGAGGAGGCGGTGGGTGGCCGCGTGGATGTGAGCCGCCAGGGTGGTGATCCGCTCTTCCAGCTCTTCCAGGGCGTCGGCGTCCTGGAAGGGATCGGAGACGGGGCCAGGGGCGTGGTCCGACGGGTCGGGGCCTGGGGCCGCGGAGTCTTCCTCCTGTCCGAGGGCATCGCCGCCGGGCGCGGGAACCGTTGCCGGGCCGGTAGCCGCCGCCGGGAGGCACAGCTTCGCAGACGAGCAGACAGGATGGAGCGTGGGGGCCGAAGCAGACCATGGGAGACCTCCTGTTCGCAGGTACCGAAGAGACACCGAAATATAACCAGGGGTTTCGGCGGGCCCTGGAGTGGCGTGAGACGGGCGAGGAGGGGAGAGAAGGCTTCAGGAGTCTCCGTTTCAAGAGAACGGGCGGTAGGCCGGAAGGCAGGCCTCCCCACGGCCGCGTGCGAGAGGCGTCCGGGATCGCGCCGAAACGGACGCCGAAAAGTCGTCCATGCTTCGTTGGGACGCTGAAATGC
>CAVVTW010000014.1:0-5635 GCA_963751255.1 uncultured Gemmatimonadales bacterium
GGACCACCCAGGGGGGCTCCGCTTCCGAACGGACACCCATGGGAAACGAACGAACCTACGACGACGTGGAAATCAGTGCAAGCCAAGAAGATCGAACCCCCCGCCCCCTGCCTCCGGCTCTTCTCGCCGGCCCTCCCGGCACTGGGTGGGGAAGTCAACACCGGCCCGTGCTTCCGAACCCTCCTTCGCCACGATGCGGTCTCCGAGAGCTCCTCCACCTACGATCCCGGGTGCCTCGAAACGCGCAAACACCAACTGCGCGATCCTCTCACCCCTACGGATCGTGACACCCACTGGGCCCCCGTTCTGGAGGAGCACTCTCACCTCGCCTCGGTAGTCGGGGTCGATGGTCCCGGGGCTGTTGGGCAGCGTCACGCCGGAGCGGGCCGCCAACCCGGACCGGGGTCGAACCTGACACTCGATCCCGGGCGGGAGCTCCATCACGAAGCCGGTTGCCACGGCCCGGATCTCTCCGGGCCGGAGCTCGAAGTCGGGCTCGGCGGAACGAACGTCGTATCCAGCCGCATGCGGCGTAGCCCGGCTGGGAAGGGGAAGGTCCGGATTCCGGTCCAAACGCATAAACCGGACCTCCAAGGGGCTCGGTCAAGAAATCCCCCTTCCCTTCCCGCCGGGCCTGCCGGGGGCGTGAACGGCGATGCTACCTGCCTCAGCCCTCCAGGTGAGGCTCCAGGGCCTCGTACTTCATCCGGAACGCTTCGGCCACCGCCGGATAGACGAGCTTGCCCTCCCACCATGTTTACACCGAGGGCGAGGGCCTTGTCATCCAGGCACGCCTCCTTCCAGCCCTTGTTGGCAAGCTGGATCGCATAGGGCAGCGTGGCGTTGGTCAGGGCGAGAGTGCTGGTCCGTGGAACCGCACCGGGCATGTTGGCCACACCGTAGTGGATGACGCCGTCCACAACGTAGATGGGGTTCTCGTGGGTCGTTGGCTTGATGGTTTCCACGCAGCCGCCCTGGTCCACCGCCACATCGACGATCACGGAGCCGTCCTGCATTAGCTTGAGGTCCTTCTTCTTCACCAGACTCGGAGCCTTCGCCCCGGGGAGCAGGACGCCACCCACCAGCAGGTCGGTGGAGGGGAGACGCTCCAGGATGTTCTGACGGTTGGAGTAGATCACGTCCACGTTGGCTGGCATGAAATCCGCCAGCTCCCGGAGCCGGTGGAGATTCACGTCCATGATGGTCACGTGGGCCCCCAGCCCCGCCGCCATCTTGGCGGCGTGGGTGCCCACGACACCGCCGCCCAGGACCAGCACCTTGGCGGGGGAAACGCCCGGCACGCCACCCAGGAGCACCCCACGCCCACCGTAGAACTTCTCCAGGTACTTGGCTCCCTCCTGAATCGCCATGCGTCCCGCCACCTCGCTCATGGGGGTGAGGAGGGGCAGCTCGCCACTGGGCAGCTCAACCGTCTCATAGGCGATGCTCACCGACTTCGTCTTCAGGAGCGCCTGGGTGAGAGCCTTGTCCGCTGCGTAGTGGAAATAGGTGAACAGGACCTGATCCTTCTTGATCTTCGGCCACTCGGGCTTGATGGGCTCCTTGACCTTCATGATCATGTCGGCCTTGGCCCAGACCTGGTCGGAGGTGGGGAGGATCTTCGCGCCCACCGCCTTGTAGAGAGCGTCGGCGAAACCACTTCCCTCGCCCGCACCCTTTTCCATGAACACTTCGTGGCCCGCGGCAACCAGGGCCTCGGCACCCGCCGGAACCAGGGCAACCCGGTTCTCGTTGGTCTTGATTTCCTTCGGCACGCCGATAAGCATTGTTCGCGCTTCTCATCTAAGGTTGAACTCGACCGGCTCCCGTTGGGCCCCGGCTTTTCGCGTACAGGTCGGACAATTCTACAGGATGAGCGCGGAAGGCGCGAGAGCGCCGCGGGGAAATCCGGGCCCGGGGCGATGCCGCCGGCCCCGGAAGACGAAACTTCGGAACGCCGGATCCCCCTGGGTCACGGCAAGGGGCCGAGACTGAGGAGGAACATGGCCCTCGGCGAATAGAACCGCCCCGCCACCTCTGCCACATCGTCCGGGGTCACGGCATCCAGCTTCGCCAGGACCTCGTCGAGGGAGAGAAAGGGCTCTCCGTGAAGCGCGAATCCGGCCAGTCGGTAGAGGCGGGCGCTGGTGGATTCCAGGGAAAGCATGATCTGGCCCTTCACCTGTCTCTTGGTCTGGATGAGCTCATCCTCGGGGAGGCCTCCCTCTGCGACGGCCTCCAACTCGTCCCGGACCGCGTCCGCCGCCCTCTGGGCGGAGACAGGTCGCGTTCCCAGGTACACTCCCGAAATCCCCGCCAGGGAGTAGAACGACTGGAAGGTGAAGACGGAATAGGCGAGGGCCAGCTCCTCTCGCACCCGCTGGAAAAGGCGAGAGCTCATCCCCCCTCCCAGGGCAGCGGACAGGAGGACGAGGGGGTATCGGGCACGATGGGAATGGCCCGGCGTGACCGAGCCGAAGACCAGGTGAGTCTGAGCGGAAGGGCGGGCTATCCCGTCCTCCCCCGTCGACGGCGTCGACGGATCCGGCAGGGAAGGCGGTCCCTCCCCCGGCGCCAGCCCCCCGAAGAGGGCTCCAGCCTGAGCGAGGAACGCCCGGTGATCCACCCGACCCGCCGCGGCCAGGACGATGCTGTCGGCCCGTGTAGCGGGACGTGTGGAGGTCCCGGAGGGCATCCGCCGACATGGCCGCCACAGTCTCCCTCGTTCCCAGGATCGTGTTGCCCATACGGATGTCCCGCCCAGAGGCGAGCGCCGTGGAGGTCGAAGACCAGGTCGTCCGGCGTGTCCTCCACGGTAGCGATCTCCTCCAGAACCACTTCCCGCTCCAGACTCAGGTCCTCCTCCCTGAGGAGCGGGTCCAGCACCAGGTCCGCCAGGACCTCGATGGCCAGGGGCAAGTCCTCGTCCAGGACCCTGGCCTGGAAGCTCGTGTGCTCCCTGGAGGTGTAGGCATCAAGGGAGCCTCCCAGACTCTCCAGGGCGAGGGCGATCTCCTTCGCGGTCCTACGGTGGGTGCCCTTGAACACCAGGTGTTCCAGGAGGTGACTGGCTCCCATCAGCTCCGCGGACTCGTGGGCCGAGCCCTGCCGAACCCAGACCCCCACGGCCGCGGAGCGGACGCCTGGGATCTTCTCCGTCAGGACCTGCACTCCGTTGGGAAGGAAGGAGCTGGACATCTCCCCCGTGAGGGAGGAGATACGAACCTCCTGGGCCGAGGGCCGGCGGCCCGGTTTCGGCCGGCCCGCCGTCCCGGCACCCATCTCAGCCCTCGGAGGCAGCGCCCTGGGCCTCCTCGGCCAGAGCGGCGCGCCTAGACAGCTTGAGGCGCCCCTTCTCGTCGATGGCCAGGAGCTTGACCCGGGTGATGTCGCCCTTCTTCAGGACATCCTCGGTCTTCTCCGTCCGCCCTTCCTGAAGCTCGGAGATGTGGCACAGTCCCTCGGTTCCCGGGAGGATCTCGATGAAGGCGCCGAAAGTGGTCGTGTTCTTCACCGGGCCTTCGTAGATCCGGCCGACCTCGGGCTCCTGGACGATCGCCTCGATCATCTCCCGGGCCCGCATTCCGGCTTCTCCGGAAACGGCGGCGATCTTCACCAGACCCGAGTCGTCGATGTCGATGGTGGCACCGGACTCGTCCTGGATCGCCCGGATCGTCTTCCCCTTGGGCCCGATGATCTCACCGATCTTCTCGGGGTTGATCTGGATGGAGATGATCCTGGGAGCATACTCCGAGAGCTCGTCCCGGGGCTGGGCGATCGTCTGGTCCATGATGTCCAGGATGTGCATTCGACCCTTCCGGGCCCGGGTCAAGGGCCTCCTGCAGGATCTCGTGCGTCAAGCCCTGGATCTTGATGTCCATCTGGATGGCGGTGACGCCCTTCCGGGTTCCCGCCACCTTGAAGTCCATGTCCCCCAGGGCATCCTCCAGGCCCGAGGATATCGGTGAGGATCGCAACCCGATCCCCCTCCTTGATCAGCCCCATGGCCACCCCCGCGCACGCGGCCCGGATCGGAACCCCCGCCGCCATGAGAGAGAGGGAGGCTCCGCAGACCGACGCCATGGACGACGAGCCGTTCGACTCCAGGATGTCGGAGACCACCCGGATGGTGTAGGGGAAGTCGTCATAGGCCGGCAGGAGCGGCTGGATCGCTCGTTCCGCCAGCGCTCCATGGCCCGTCTCCCGCCGGGAGGTTCCCCGGTACGGCTTGGCTTCGCCCGTGGAGAACGGAGGGAAGTTGTAGTGGAGCATGAACGACTTGGTGAGCTCCTCGCGGCTGTCTACCGAGTCGATCCGCTGCTCGTCCCGGGCCGTGCCCAGCGTGGTGACGGCCAGCGACTGGGTTTGTCCCCTGGTGAAGAGCGCCGAGCCGTGGGTCCGGGGAAGGACGCCGATTTCGCAGGTGATGGGACGCACCTCCTCCAGGGACCGGCCGTCGGCACGCTCTCCGTGGCTGAGGATCCGCTCCCGCATGGTCCTCTTCTCGACTCCCCGGAGAATCTCGTGGATGTCGGACTGATTCTCGGCGTAGTCCCCATTCTCCTCCAGGAGCTGGGCCAGGATTTCCTCCTGCACCGATGCCATGGCCTGACTCCGCTCCTGCTTCTCGGTCAGCCCCAGCGCTTCGGCCACCCGGTCCTCGGCCATCCCCTCCACCCTGGACCGCAGGCTCGTCGTCGGGAAGAACGGGTGTCCACTCCATCTCCGGGCACTTTCAGGTCCACCAGCAAGGCCTTCTGGATCTCGATGAGCTCCTTGATGCCCCGGTGCGCCACCTCCATCCCCTCGAGGAGATCCTCCTCGGGGACTTCCACCGCCCCACCCTCCACCATGAGGATGGCGTCCTCCGTCCCCGCCACGACGATGTCCACGTCGGAGTATTCCAGCTGCTGGAAGGTCGGGTTCAGCACCCATGTTCCCTGAATCCGCCCGATGCGGACCCCGGCCAGCAGCGTGTCGAAGGGAATGGGCGACATGTTCAGGGAGAGGGAGGGCCACCGGTGAAGGCGTGTAGTCGAGCGAGTAGCCCTTGCCGCCCTGAATCGGGATACGCCGCTTCGCGTACTTCGCAATCTGCGGCGACCAGGCGCCGGCGGCGATCAAGACCGCATCGGTTTCCATGCGTCCCTTATCGAACACCACATCGGTGACGTGATCGTTGTCGATCGTCAATCCCTCGACCTTCACCCGGTTCGGACATCGACGCCATGGGTGGCGCACCATTCGGCGAGCGCGGCCGTCACGGATTCGGGTCGAACCGAGCGCTCTTGCGTCAGCGCAATACCCCATGAACCTTTTCAGAGAGGGACGGCTCCATCTGGCGCAGTTCGTCGCCGACGATCGGACCCTGAAAGGCAAAACCAGGGTTCTCGAAGCGGGCGAAGGTTTCCAAGCTCATGCTGTAAGTCGGCAGGGCATGCTGGAACACGTAGAGAATGCCGTCGTGGTGCTCCTCGAACGACATGCCGTCGGCGCGCATTTCGTCGAAGCGCTTCCAGGTGTCCTCGCCGAGCTGCCCCAGCGCTTCCACGCCTTGCCAATATGTGTCCGCGTTGCAATGCCGCCAAAATTGGGTAAGCCAGCGCGGGAAGCTCGAGACTCGGCCGGGGTTGGA
>CAVVTW010000015.1:0-122489 GCA_963751255.1 uncultured Gemmatimonadales bacterium
TTCTCCCCGGTGGCCTGCTTCCCGTAAGCGGCAAGGGCATCGAGTGTCAGCACCTCGGCCAGGGAGATTTCCCGGGCGTAATGGCTGGCGAAGGTGGTCGTGATTTCCCGGGCGACCCTCGCTCGCAGCTCTATCGTTCTCGGCATGCCGATCCTCTCCAGGAAGGGAGACAGCAGCCAGCCGCCCAGGCTCCAGTTGAAACCGAAGTTGCGGGTCAGCACGGTCGGCCCACGATCGAGTCCACCATAGATATAGACCTGCTTGAACACATCCGAACCATAGCGGCTGTATTCCTCCATGTTGCTGACGGCTGCCGCCTCCATGCAGCTCAGAATCCGGCTGGCCAGCTCGCCGCCGCCGGTGGCGTCGAAGGCCAGGGTGGCACCCGTCGCCTTGATGGCAGCGGTCAGGTCATCCATGAAGGCGTCGGCCGAGGAATTCACGACGTACCTGGCACCCAGGTCCCGCAGGATCTCTTCCTGTTCACTCTTGCGCACGATATTGACCAGGTCGATGCCGTCGGCGATACAAACCCGGTTCAGCATCTGGCCGAGGCTGGACGCTGCCGCGGTGTGCACGAGAGCCTTGTGCTCCTCCAGCCGCATGGTCTCGACCATACTCAGTGCGGTGAGCGGATTGACGAAGCAGGAGGCGCCCTCAGCGGCGGTCGTTCCCTCCTCCAAGGGCAGGCACTGGCGGACATTCAGGCAACGGTACTGGGCATACATCTCACCGCCGACCATGCCGACCGTGCGGCCCAACAGCGCCTGCGCTGCCTCCGAGCTTCCTGCGGCCACGACCACACCAGCGCCCTCGTTGCCCACCGGCAGGGACTGGCCCACACGCCCCGTAACCCGCCTCATCACGGCGGGGGGAATATCCGCGGTCAACACGGGGTGATCCGGGGTGCCCCCCGCCCGGAAGGTCGAGGGGTCGGCCGGACCCACGAGCAGGAAGAGGTCCGAGGGATTGATGGGCGTCGCGTCGACGCGTACCAGCACCTCGTCCGGGCCCGGTTCGGGGAATTCCACCTCGGTGAGGGAGAGCTCCAGGGTGTTGTCGTCCCTGACGAGTGAGCGCAGTTGCAGGCCTCTTGTTGTCAATGCAGTGCCTTTGGGATGAGAGGAAGTGCCCTGTGGGGTGGACGCGGCGCACGGCGCGCCCCGCGTCCGGCCACGCCTCCTCGAAGGTGACCCAGTCGATGTGCAACGGCCAGGCCGCCGGTGGTCGCCTTGCGGGGGATTCGCCCGCCGGGTCATCGTCTTCCGTCCACCTTCCGCGCCCGAACCCGGACCGGCCTTCCGCGACCGGAAACAGCCCCCGGACGACACCATGACCGCACTGCTCCTCGACCCCGCAGCCTGGGCAAGCCTTTTCGGCATCACCCTCATTCAGATCGCGCTGGGGGCCGACAACCTCATCATCATCACCATCGTCGCCAACAAGCTCCCCGGCGATAAGCGGATCCGAGCCATCCGCTGGGGGCTGGTGCTGGCCATGATCTTCAGGATCCTCCTCCTCTTCGTCGTGAGCCTGGTCCTGGCTGCGGCCACGGCGAGTCTCCTCCACCTCGACACCCGGATCCTGGGTCTGGCAGAGGTCACGGGCGACGTGAATGGGAAGTCGCTTGTGCTGTTGGTGGGCGGGCTTTTCCTGCTGTGGAAGGGCGTGAAGGAGTTGCGGGTGAAGCTGAAGGGCGTGGAGGATCACTTGAAGGAGGCGGCTCGCTTCCGGGACGTCGTGGCCCTGATCGTGGGGATGAACCTGCTCTTCAGCGTAGACTCCATCCTGACGGTGGTGGGGATGACGGACGTCCTGGCCATCATGGTGGGTTCGGTGGTCATTTCCGTGGCCCTCATGCTGGCTTTCGCCGACCCCCTTTCTCGCTTCCTGACGAAGAACCCCGAGTTCGAGATCCTGGGACTCTTCGTCCTGCTCCTCATCGGCTTCGTCCTGGTGCTGGAGGGGGGCCACACGGCACACCTGGAGGTGAACGGGACACCCTTCCCCTACATCCCTCAGTGGATCGTCATCTTCATGCTGCTCCTCATGTTCAGCGTGGATCTGTACCAGAACTGGTGGGAGCGGAAGCAGGGGAAGGCGGAGGCACCGGTGGGGCTGCGTCACAGGAAGAAGTAGGGGGGCGGGGGCCCGCGCCGTGGCTGATGATCTCAGTCGGAAACCGGTGCATGGCTGCCGAGGCCATCGCCACGTTTCGCTCGTTTCAACGCATGTCACGTTACCAGCCCGGGTTTCGGAGGCTTGCCTTGACAGCAACTGTACTAACCGGTACAATTCAACGTTACCTTGTACCAGCCGGTACATGTGTTCCCCGAGCAGGAGAATCTATGAAGCTCTTCAATCACTTCACCGAAGGCACCGTCCCGACCGATTCGAAGCGGCTGATGGACGACGCGAAGTCCAAGTACGGGTTCGTTCCGAACCTCGTCACCGGGATGGCGAAGTCGCCGGAGACGTTGAAGGTCTATTTGCAGTTGGCGGCCGCGTTCGAGGCGTCGTCGCTCAGCCCTGAGGAGCGCGAGATCGTGCAGCTCACGGTGAGCCGCCTGAACGAGTGCGAGTATTGCACCTCGGTGCACAGCATGATGGCCGACAAGACGGGCCTCCAGTGGGACACCATCGAGAAGATCCGGAATCGTGAGCCGATCTCGAACGAGCGCTATGAGGCCCTGCGCACGTTTACCGAGAAGGTGGTCCAGAAGAAGGGTTCCGTCTCCCACGACGTGTGGACGGCATTCACGGCCGCGGGATTCGATGAGCGGGCCGGGCTCGACGTGGTGATGGGTGTGTCACTGAAGACGTTGACCAACACCATCAACAATCTCGTCGATACTCCGCTCGACCAGCAGTTCCAGAAGCGCCGGTGGTCGCTCGACCAGGCGCCGGTGGCGACTGTCTGATTGCGGCATTTCGAATGACGAAGCGCGCGTCCACAACGCCCGCTGAATCCGCGACGAGCGGCGTCCAGCTTCGGCTGGGCGTCGCCGTTTGCGTATGAGGGCCATGGCACGGCTGACCGATCGGGGCCGCAGGACCCGCGACCGCATTCTCCAGGCGGCCGTTCAGGAGTTCAGCGCCAAGGGCTTCAACGGCGCCAGCGTAGACGACGTCCTCCGGGCCTCCCAGGCTGGGAAGAGCCAGTTCTACCACTATTTCGAGAACAAGGCGGACCTGGTTCGCGCGGTCCTTCGTCACTGGCGTACTGAGAGCCTTCCGTTCCGAAACCCGGCCCTGGGACGACTGGATTCGTGGGAGCGCCTCGAGGCGTGGTTCGACGAAATCGTTCGGGCCTTCGGTCAAGAGCAGGACGCCGGGCGAGATCTCATCGGCGCCATCCCCACGGAGTTCGTCAGGTCCGACGATCCGCTCCGGCGTGAGGTCGTCCGCACTACCCGCCTCCGAAGGCGCCTCCTCCACGGCGGCCTGCGGCGGATGAAGAACCGCGGTGAACTCGCGGCCGACGCCGACCCGCGCAGGCTCGCCACGTTCGCGGCGGCAGCCATCGACGGGGGGATTCGTCTGGCCCACACGGATGACTCCGTCGCCGTGCTCCAGGACGTCCTCGACCAGACGCTGGGGCGTCTCCGGAACCATGCGGCGACGGCTGGCCCGGAATCGCGAACGTAGCCGAAGCCGCCCTCCAGACATCAAAGGAGCAGGTACGCAGGATCCGTTCGTGCTCCGGAGTCTTGGAACAGCACGGGCTCCTCTATCGTCCGGACGACCTGCCGAAGATGATCGAGGACTCGGGCGCCAACGACCTCGCGGGCTACGTCGAGCGGTCCTACGTTGCCCGTCCGGAGGAGCCGCTCCCGCAGTCGCAGAACCTCCCACCCCTGAAGGAATGAGGATGGCCACGGTCCAGGTCCGCTACATCGTCGGCGACGTGGACGCGGCGATCGCGTTCGTCAAGCAGGCGGTGGTCGAGGGACCCTCCGACAACCCGGTCGAGCTGTTCGAGGCCCTCCGCTCCGCGGCCGGGCTGGAGGGGCGGTGACGCGCGTGGCCAACGCGCTGGTGTCGGCGCTCGCCAACCTCGCGGTCCTGGCCGGGTTGCCGTTCCTGGTCTACTACCTCTGGCACCGGTTACGGAAGGGCCGGCGGCTCGGCGAGGTCGCGCGGCGCGCGGGGCTCCGGGTGGGAGAGGTCCGGTACATCGGCTACGGCGCGGTCTTCGCCGCCCTCATCGTGATCGCTCTCCTCGTGCATCCGCCGTCGCTGGAGTCCTCCCTCCGGAAGGGCTCGGCGTTCCGGGCGTTCGCCGGCCTCGGTCTGGGACCGACGGCCCTCCTGACGGCGCTGATCTACGGGGTGGCCCAGACCGGCTTCGCCGAGGAGCTCTTGTTCCGGGGGCTGGTCGCGGGGAGCCTGTCGCGGCGGCTGTCGCTGCCGTGGGCCGACGGGCTCCAGGCCGTGGTGTTCCTGCTGCCCCATCTGTTGCTGCTCGCCTTCGCCCCGGAGACGTGGACCATCCTCCCGGTGATCTTCCTCGGAGCGCTCGTCGTGGGGTGGCTCCGGATCCGGTCGGGCTCGATCCTGGGCCCGTGGCTGGTCCACGCCGCGGTGAACGTGACCATGGCCCTGAGCGTGGCCGTCCGCAGCGCAACGTAGTAGATCGTCCTCCGTCCGTTCTTCAGCTCCTGGTCCTCGGCACCGTCCCGGGGCGAATCCGTCGGAGAAGTAATCCCCCCGAGTCACGTTCCGGGGTACGCATCTCCCTCCGAGCCATACCTCCGATTTCCCCCTATCGGACGATGGTTGCGGCTTCCGCCGGTGGCCAGGTTCAGTCGTGGCAAGGGCCCCGCGACCCACCGAGGGAGCTACTTCACGTAGAGGCACCGTGATGGGGCGGGTGAGCGTACCGGTGGCCGGCTCACTCCTCGCCACGGCCGCCTTGGTGGCTGTGGCAGTCCTGGGCTTCGCCCCGCCCCAGGAGGCGCTCGTGGGCCGGCTGCATCTGGTCTGGGATGCCGAGCAGACGCGCGACAATCCGGACGGGGTGCTCGTATACGTGGTGGACGACGCCGGTCGCGCTACGCGTCTCCAGTTGGTTTCCGGGTCGCGGTTGCAGGAGTACCGGGCCATGGACCGCCGCCCGTTCGTTGAGCACGATGACGTGACCGAGGCACTCCCTTCGAATGGATCCGATCGGGCCCTCGCAGTAGGGATTCTTCCTGGGAAAACCCGTCTTCCGTGAGACAGTCCCCGACAAAGCCGTTGTCCAGGACCACGGGCCACGGCCTCCCTCTCTCACCCCGTTGAGCTAGTCCCTCTATCATCCATCCAAACGATGGTGAGCCCAGCGCCCGCCGGTAGATTTCATGAGACAAGAGGGTGTCTACCGACCCGACCCCGGGTGGGCCAGGGAGCTTACCCTGCCTGAGACGCTCTGCAACCGGAGGCTCCGAAAGATGTCGACGCTATTGATCGTTCTCCTGGTTCTTTTCCTGCTCGGCGGCGGCGGTTGGGGCTACTCGCGCTACCGGCGCTAGTGCCGTTGTCTGGCTTCCACAATCCCACCGGTGGGAACGCATGAAGCGCAGCACGAGGGATCGTACCGAGGGGAAGCTCCGTGCGGGCAAGGGTAAGCTCGTGGAGAAAGTCGGCGAGCTCACCGACGACCCCGACATGGAGGTCAGGGGCGAGAGCGAGAGGATCGCCGGCAAGGTGCAGGAGGTGGTTGGCAAGGTCGAGAAGACTCTCGGAGAGTAGCTCCGCGTCACGACCTCGCCCTCCGCTCGGTGGGCCGCCCAGCAAGAGTCGGCACGGCCGGGGGCCGACTTGATCGCCCCTATCCTGCTGCTACGGCACGGAGAGGTCTCCGAGGGCCGGTATTCTTATCGTTTCAAGGCGGCAGATTCCGGTGTGCTTTGCCGGCGTGTTCCCCATGGCCGCCCACCATCCCGTGGTGGTGGCGGCCCTTCTTGGCGCCCACCCAGCCCAGCCATGCCCCAAGGGCAGGATGATGAGGTTCAGGAACGTCTCATGATCAAAGGGCGCAGGACAAGCCGTGAGGCTCCTCATTTGTCTACAGGCACAAGACGATCGTCGGCCGACCAATGAGGAGTCGCACCCTGGCGGGCCAACGAGGCCAACGAGTAGAGGTGAGGCTGGCGTGCAGGATCCTCAACACGATGACCGAGCTCGGGATGCCCGAGAGTTACCGAGTGGAGTGATCCCCGCTTGGGGGCGGGACAATCCGTTCTCAACTCCGAGCCATGCACCAACGCCGGTCTACACCAAGGAATGTCCGGGGTCCGGATGACAGCGATGCTTCAATCGGTTGGATTGAGCAGGCGAGGGTTGGCTCGCGCTGCTTGGCGGAAAGCACGAAGAGACAACGTCGTGCACCGTGCCGCCGAGCTGGCCTTCTGGTTCCTTCTGGGGTTCTTCCCCATGCTCCTGGCCGTCACCAGCATCGTTTCGATGCTTGGCTACGCGCCCGATTCGCAAGGCACCGTCGCCACGTACCTGGGACACCTGCTGCCCTCGGGTGCGTCCAATCTCGTTCGGCAGGTGCTGGCGCAGACCGCGGGCGCAGGGAGAGCCTGGTTCTCCCTGCTCTTTGCGCTGTGGCCGTCCTCATCGGCGACCGCCGGACTTATCAGCACGCTCAACGACATCCATGAACTGAAAGAAAGCCGGACGTGGTGGAAGTCCCGCCTGGTAGCCGTGGCCCTGGCGGTAGCAATGGGCGTGCTGCTGACCGCCGCATCGATCATCGTCGTGTACGGCCCCGACGTGCTGGACCGGATCTCGGCCGGTTCGGCACAGAACTTCGTCTGGAAAGTGGCCCTGTGGCCGGCCGCCGCATGTCTGCTCATCGTGGCGCTTCTCGGTCTCTACCGTTTCGCACCGGACGTGCAGGAGCAGAAATGGAAATGGCTGCTGCCGGGGAGCATCGTCGCGACGGTAACCTGGATGGCTGTGTCAGTACTCTTCAAGCTATATGTTGGTCACTTCGGCGATTTCGGCGTGCTCTATGGCTCGCTCGGTACACTCGTCATCCTGATGTTCTGGTTCTACCTGAGCGGCATCGCGATTCTGGTCGGCGCAGAAATCAATGTCACCCTGGAAGACGCGGCAGCCGGCCGCGGAGTTCCCGGAGCGAAAAGGCGCGGCCAGCGCGAAGCTCCCTGACACGGAAGCAACGAATACGTCGACCAAGGCACGCGCAAGCGCAGCAGCGCAACCGGTCTCGCAGGCCACCGATTCCGAAGCAGGGATCAACCGCTTCGTTTATGTCGCCGTAGGAATCGCTGCCCTCGGCGGGCTGCTCTTCGGCTATGACACCGGCGTCATTTCTGGGGCGATCCTGTTCGTTAAGGGCGAGTTTTCCCTCTCGCCGATGATGGAAGAGCTCGTCGTCAGCGCCGTCCTGGTGGGTGCCGTTCTCGGCGCCGCCGCCGGGGGTACCCTGACCGGTCGGTTCGGGCGTCGATGGATGATCATCCTCGCCGGCATCGTCTTCAGCCTCAGCGCGATCGGCACGGCGCTGGCACCGACGGTCGGCTGGCTGATCGGCGCCAGAGTGGCGAGCGGCGTCGGCATCGGCATCGCCTCGTTCATCTCGCCCATGTACATCGCGGAGCTCGTGCCGGCGAAGGTCCGCGGCTCCCTGGTGGCGGTCAACATGCTGGCTATCACCACCGGCATCGTCGTTGCCTATCTGGTGGATTACGCGTCTTCGGCAAGCCACGGGTGGCGCTACATGTTCGGCCTCGCCGCGTTGCCCTCCATCGGCCTGGTCATCGGCATGGGGTGGCTGCCCGACAGCCCGCGCTGGCTGATCAGCAGGTCGAAGATCGACCTGGCGCGACAGGTTCTGCAGCGCGCGCGGACGACTTCGGACGTCAGCGCGGAGATCAAGGACATCCAGCACAGCATGGAGCAGCAGGGCGAAGGGGGGATGGTCGGGCTGCTCAGGCCGTCCCTGCAGATGCCCATGATCGTCGGCCTCAGCCTGGCCACGTTTCAGCAACTTCGACCTGTATCGCTGCACGGCGCCGGCCCGAGCCCGAAAGCGAAGCACGCCACGGGGCTGGGCTCGCCGACTTATCCGCTGCCGCCGGAGAGCTATGCGGCGTGGACGTCGAGCTATCAATGGCGGCGCATCTACGGCCACGAGCTGTTGTATTCCGGGCCTCTCTTCACGCACCAGATCTCGCATCTCTGGTTCGACCTGCGAGGACTCCGCGACGAGTACATGCGTGGCAAGGACAGCGACTACTTCGAGAACAGTCGTCGCGTCCTGACCGATCCAAGAATCCCTTTGGCTGGGTGTCGCCATGGCAGTTCGGGCTGAATCAAGGCCCGATCGTGTTGATGATCGAGGACTATCGCAGCGGCTTGCCCCGGCGATTGATGCGAAGCTCACCTTACGTGACTTGCGGGTTGCGACGTGCGGGCTTCACGGGGGGCTGGCTCGACGGTCCCGACGGCGGCAGGCCATCGGCAAGCTTGACGCAAGTCCGCTAGCTCGTCGCGCACCGCGACGACGTGCGCCAACGCCTGCCATTGCGTCTTCTTCGCGTACTCGAGCAGCGCGCCGCAGGCCGCCAGCGCGAGCGTCAGGTCCTCGCAGCCGGAGCCGGCGAGCGAGGCGGCTGTGGGTGGCAACAACCCGATCCGCGTGGAACAACGAAGCAAGGATGCTCACCTCGATGCTGCGGGCCGAGGGATAGTGGGTGCAAGGGGGGGATCTGCCCTTCCTGCCTCCCGTGCTCCAAGCCGTTTGGCGCCTGAATTACGAGAGAGGTTGCGAGGAATCACGAGCCGCCGGCAAATCCACACTGTGGGTCTATCTCTCGAGCTGCGTTTGTGTGTTCGGGGTCTGCTTTTTGCGCGGCGCAGGCGGAAGGCCGAGCGAAAGCCGGCGGTTCGGTGCAACCGATCAGCGGGTGATGAACTTCGCGCTTTAACTGGCCAACGAAGGATAAAAGGGAATTCATGAACAAGCTCAAACGGCTCTGGAGCAACCTGCGGGGCAGCTTTTGGTTCTTGCCCTTGCTGATTGTCGCGGGCAGCGTTGCTGTCGCGGTGGGCTTGATTCAAGTAGACACCGCCGGAAGCCAACAGTGGATGTCCCGCTGGCCGCGACTGTTTGGGGCCAGCGCGGCGGGCGCGCGCGGGGTGTTGTCCACGATCGCCGGTTCGATGATGACCGTGGTGGGCGTCACATTTTCGATGGTGTTGATGACGCTGGCGCTGGCCTCCAGCCAATACACCTCCCGCATCCTGCGGAACTTCATGCGCGACCGCGTCACGCAGGTTGTGCTCGGCATTTTCGCCGGCATTTTTACCTATTGCCTGATCGTGCTGCGCACCATTCGCGGCGGGGACACGGCGGGATTCATTCCGAGCCTGGCCGTGGCTTTTGGCGTCGTCCTGGCGATCTTCGGCATCGCCGCGCTTATCTTCTTCATTCATCACATCGCCTCCTCGATCCAGGCCTCGAGCATCATTGCCTCGGTAGCCAATGAAACCCTTGAGGCCATTGACCGGCTTTTTCCGCAGGAAGTTGCACAAGCGCCGATGGACGACCATGAGGATCTGTCACCGCCCCCGATGGCGGAACGGAAATGGCAGGCCATCCCGGCCCCGGTAAATGGCTACATCCAAAGCGTGGATAACGCAGAGCTCCTGCGCCTTGCACGGGAGCATCAGACCATCGTGCGGATGGAGCGCGGCATCGGCGAGTTTGTGGTTCAAAACACCACGCTCGCCTCGCTGGCGCTGGCGGTTCCGCCGGAACGGGAACTCATCGCCGCGTTGCAGGCGGCTTATAGCATCCATCGCCATCGCGCAGTGGAACAGGATGCCGCCTTTGGCATCCGCCAGATTGTGGACATGGCATTGCGCGCCCTCTCGCCCGGCATCAACGACACCACGACGGCCGTGATGTGTGTGGATTATCTGGCGGCAATTCTGGCGCGGCTGGCCGCCCGCCCCATCCCTTCCTCGCACCGCCATGAGGAAGGGGAACTGCGGGTGATCACCATCGGGCCGACCTTTGCCGGCCTGGCAGCCGAATCGTTCGATCAAATTCGCGCCAGCGCCAAAGGCAACGTCGCCGTCACTATTGCGGCTGCTGGACGCGATTGAAGTCATCACCGGCCTGACCGCCAGCACGAGTCGGCGTCAGGCGCTTGGTGATCAGGCGCATTGGATTGCCGAGATGGCCGGACGCACCATTGAGTCCCCGCACGACCGGGCCCGGTTTGAGAGCCGGCTGGCGCGTGTGCGCGAAGCACTCAAAAGGGAGCCGGTCTTAGTCGCTGAGGTGGAGGGTGCGGAATGCCGGAGGGGAACCAGGTGATGGCGGGATGGTCAGGGATAGATCAGTCGTCGTGTCCGTTCGGGCAGCCTGCAGGGTTCAACCGACACCCTAACCGACACCGCTGCCGCCGCTCGTGGAATCGCTGGGGGCGGACCGGGGCCCATATGGCGAAGTGCGTTGCGTGGACGAGCCTGTCGGCGGTCGTCGACGAAGTGGGCGTTCCCCTCGAACAGGAGGGCGGCGGATGAAGACCGGGGCGTGCGTGACTTCGATTCTCCTGCTGGCCTTGTCGGCGTGCGGCCCCCTCCACCGCCAGCCCATTCCCTCCCCGTTCCCGAACCTCTTGGGGAGGGGAGCCAAGGCGTCGGGGCTCGCGCGCTTCGGCGGAGCCAGGAATCTGGTGTTTGCGTTCCGCGACGCGTGGCACCCCACCGAGAAGTGGCACCGGTGCTGCTTCGAGCTCGAGGGCTACCACCGGGAGCGTCAGAACGCCCTCGACCATTTCCGGGAGGCGTCCAACGAGGTGACCCTCCAGCACCTCTACAACCTGACCGAGCGGATCCATCTGGGCCAGGTCATGGCGAACGTCGAATCGAGGTCGAGCGCCCGACGGTAGGCGGCGCCAGCCTCGGGTGTCCTTCCTTCACGGGCGAGGATCTCACCCTCGAAGAACGGGACGATGGCTCCCGGGGACCGCGCCCTCGGCGTGGACGTCGAGATTCTTGCGAAGCCGGTGCCGAAGAGCCGAGAGTCAGCGCGCCTCAGCGTCACACGGGCCGACCCCCGTTCGCGAGGCAGGCGCACTGCGAAGGTCTGAGGGGGCCAGGGCGACTCCGTCGGCACCCTGTGCCGTGGGCAGGTCCGCGCCTTCGTGAGTGGCAGCACAAGCGGTAACACAAAGCTCCGGCCGAGACACCTTCGATACACCACACTAGGTCTAGTCCTTGCATCATCCCTTCGAGCGATGGTCCGACGGGCTTTCTCCGGTAGGTTTCGTGCATCCCCCGCCGAATCCAGGAGGACCCATGTCGACGCTACTCATCACCGTGATCCTGTTGCTGGTGTTCGGTGGTGGGCTGGGGCTACGCGCGCCGCCACAGATAGCGGCTGCGAGAGCCCCAATCGAGGGGGCCCTCGAAGGCTCCGGACCGTTCCGTGCCCCCATCCGCTGAACCGGACCCTGTAGGCGAGGAGTCAGGGATGTCCCCTGTAAAGGTGATGTTCGTCGACGACGACGAGGGCATGCGGATAAGCTGGAATCGGTACTTGGCGAGTATCGGGCTCGATGTGACGACGGCAGAAACGGCCGAGACCGGCATCGCCCAGTTGGAACGAGAGCGAGTAGACGTGGTCGTGTCCGACCTTCGCATGCCGGGCATGGACGGTCTCGATTTCCTGAGGATCGTCAAGGAGCGGTGGCCGCAGATCCAGGTGATTCTGTTGACCGGGTACGGGAATCCCGAGGTCGAAGGCGCAGTCCACGACCTGGGCGGGTTTGGCTACTTCAGCAAGCCGATCAACCCAGAAACCATGGCCGATACGATCCAGGAGGCCTTCGAGAAGATCCGCGACATTCCGAAGTTGGAATCGGAAGTCGAAGAGCTGTTGCACAAGACCGATATCCCGACAAAACACGCCCTGAGAGAGGACATCGAGGTGGTGGGTGGACTGGTGTTGGCTCCAATGATAGGGCTGGCATTCGTGGTGTTTCTGCCGCTCATCGGTCTTGCGGCGATCATCTACAGCGTCGGCGAGACCATTCGGTACCATGTCATTTCTACGAAGTAGCTCAGCCACTTAGAGCGCGCGGACCATGAAGAGAGACATTCTGCTGCCTGGGAAGCTGCTCGTCACCTGGTTTGTCAGCGGCGCCGTGCTGAGCGGGGGGGCGCTGGTGTCCTACGGGCTATTCGAGGAGTCCCTCAATCACTTCATGCTCATCGAGACCGTGGGCGCGCTGTACCTGATCGGTGGGGTCCTGGGGTTCCTGTTCGCCGGAGCCGTCGGCATGCTCGGCCGGCCCTCCGGCATGGGGCCCAAGGAGGCCTTCCGAGACCAACTGACCGGCGCACTGTATATCCTTCCCGGCAGCGCCGTGGGTTTCGTGGCTACGGGATGGATCGCCCTCAGCTATTGGTCCGTCTACTCGGCGCACTACGCCGGGCTGCTGCTGGCCACGGCGTCGTGGCTCGGACTGGCTTTGGTGCTGGCTCTTGCCGTGGAATACGGCTGGCTGGGTGTGCGCAACATCGCGGGGAGACTCGGGCAGCTCCGACACCTGCGTATACACATCTCGCTCCACGAGCACGATCCGGATGGTCTTCAACCTTCCGCTTCCCGTCCTGTTCCAGAACTGGGTCGATAGGTGCCGGAACGAGCTCTGCGACCTTCCGGACTGCCAGATAGGCAGACTGACCAGCCGTCGACCGTGTTTGGGAACAACACGCGGTCGTCGCCACCGCGCCCAAATCGGGGGGCGTTTGTTACCACTAACGTTGCCACATCCCCTTTTGGGGGGTCTGGCACGCTCAGAGACCCTCCTACACGCAAACGAGGCGGCACTGTAACTGACAGTGCCGCCTCGCCTTACGTGTTCCCGATGTTCAATGGGCCTGGGTAGACTCGAACCACCGACCTCACGCTTGTCAGGCGGCTCCCCAGGCCCCGGAATCCCGACGCTCCTGCCGTGATTCCTGGATGGGCCGCGCAATCTGCCGGGATCGGATTGAGCGGGTACGACTTCCTGCCGCCGAGAGTAGACAGTAGAAGACAGTTGCGGTCGGGAGGACCTTCTGAACCGACCTCACTGCTCGCCCTCGTTCGCCTCTTCTTTCAGGAGCTGTCTCGAACAGGCGCCGCCTCAGCCCGGGAGGTGTCGCTTCCCGGTCCCCGATCCTCCGGGTGTACTCGAAGTAGGCCCTCTGGAAGTCGTACTGCGGGTAGCACCGGTCGCAGATCTCCAGATGCTTCTTGACGGCGCCCTCCTCCTCGGGGCCCAGCTCTCCATCCAGGAACTCCCAGAGGTGCGCCAGCGCATCCTCACAGCGGATCATCCCCATCGCTTCCATCATGCTCATCGTTCGTCCCCCGAGATGTAGCCTGATCCCACCGCGTATTCGCGGAGCCGGTCTTGCAGCAGGTGCCGCGCCCGGAAGAGCCGGCTCTTCACCGTCCCCAGGGGGATCCCGAGCACCGAGCCGATCTCGGCGTACTCCAGATCTCCCAGATCACTCAACGCCAGCACTTCACGGAACTCCTGCGGCAGGGCGTCGATGGCGGCGATCACCTCGTCGTCGATGAGCCCCTCGAAGACCTCCCGATCCGGCCTGGGCGAAGCCCGCTCGAACGCGGACGCAGCCGACAGGGCCTCCACCCTCGCATCCAGATCGGCAGCAGGCCGCTCGCGGCGGCTGCGCGCTCGCTGGGCTTCGTGCAGGTACTGGTTGCGGCAGATCGTAAAGAGCCACGACTTCACGTTCGTCCCGCGCTGGTACTGGTGCCAGGAGCGGTGCGCCCGCAGGAAGGTCTCCTGAGCCAGGTCCTCCGCCGCGTCCCGGTCGCCTTCGGTGAGCCGAAGCGCGAACCGGTACACGGCATCCAACCAGGGGAGCGCCTCCTCCGCGAAACCCTCCTTGGACAGCTCAGGCTCGTCGCCCGCCGGCTCCGTGGGCTCTTCGCGGTCGCGGCCGGGTTGCACGTCGTCATGCGTGCTCCCCGAGAGCATGGCCCACGCCATCTGTACCGTCCGCCAAAGCGTCTCTCTACTCACTACGCATCTCGTCTCGGGCTCACACCCGCGTCCATGGGCAACTCCCGGCATCACGCCGTCCACGCTACTGCGCCGACCTGCGCGCCAGGAGCCATCCCGGATCTCGGATCCACCTGAGGCACAGAGGCCCGAGGATCAGCCCGAACACCGTGTGCGCGACGACCACCGTGACCGGCATGGCAGGCATGTCCAGACCCATGAAGCCGATGCCCATGGCTTTCACGGCGGGACTGACCAGGAAACCGAGACCCACGAGCTCGGCGAACACCAGAGCCCACACCCGAGGCTTCCTCCCGAACACCAGGGCGAAGACAATGCCGAACGTCACGCCGTTCCAGAAGTGGTAGCTCCACCCCACGACGTTGGACAGAAGCGACGGACCTACCATGAACCGGTTCATCATGAGCACGCCCAGAAGCTTCGGCATGGATCCGGGCATGCCCGCCGAGGTGGAAGCTCGTGAACCGGACGATCTCCAGGCCGATGGTGGCAATGAAGCCCGCGGCCGCACCGGCGAGAATCCGATTGACGAGACGCCGCCGATTCCTGAAGTGCGCGAGCGCCAGCACCGCGACGAGGATCACGATCGAAGGGATCAACACGCTGATCCCCAGCGTCGACAGCGGCGCGTAACCCGCCTGGGCGATCCAGAACAGGTTGGGGGATACGCCCGCGGCCCCCAGCGCCAGGAGCGAGTAGGCCAGCTCTTCGAGGTCGATTCCGGACATGGTTCGAATGGGCAAGAGGAACGGAGGGTGACCGGCGCCGTGACACCGGCCGGCCACCCTTCCCGCGGTTCAGGATCCGAGCATCTGGACCATCTTCTGCAGCTTCGTGTCCAGCATCTGCGCCACCTTGTCGATCTCGGGGCTGCCGTAGTCCTTCAGCAGCGTAGACGGGGGTAGGTAGCTGACCGTGGTGTGGCCTCGAGCGTCCTGGTACACGTTCACACGTACCGGAACCACGAGGCCTACGCCGGGATCCGCGCTGAAGAGCTGCTTGCCGACCTGCGGGTTGCCGACGAACAGGGTCTCGGACTGCACGTTCAGCCCGGTCATCGAGAGCACCTTCCCCTGGTTCAGATCGCCCATGACCATCATGCCGTTCTGGGCGATCATCTTCTTCAGCTTCGAGACGACATCGGGCACAGAGCCCGCGGTCCGGACCTTGACGATGCCTGGACCGGCCGTCTGCGCGCCGACGGGCACTCCCGTCAGCATCAAGGCGCCGGCGAGCAGGGCCGTCGCCCCGAATCCGCCGAGTCGCCGAGGGCGTCGAATCACGTGGAACCTCCTTCTCTTCCAGGATCGCTTCGCCCCGAAGGGCGGGCGCCGACCTCTGCCGGCTCCGGTCCGCGAACCGGATCGGCATCGGATTGGTTCCCGGGTCCGATCTCGAGGCCTCTGCTCCAGAGAAGTCAGCATTACGGTGGAGGTATGGCCAAGTGTGTCGTACCTTGTGCCTCCTGCAACGGTTCGCACGGATATGACTGTTGCGGCCATGATTCGTTCGTCCACAGGAGGCACCTTATGAGATTCTGGGGCAGGATCGTTTCTACGGTCTTCGCGTTGGCTCTGGGCCTGTTCCCAGCCCCACCCGCCGTTGCCCAGACCGGTTCAGTGAGTGGGGTGATCTCAGACGCCAGCACCGGCCAGCCTCTGGACGCGGTTCACGTCACTCTCGAGGCTCTCGGTGCCATCAGGGCCAGACTCGGTGGCCTGACCCAGGGTAACGGTCGGTACCTGATCGGTAACCTTCCCGTGGGACAGTACGATGTCCGCGCCGAGCTCCTGGGCTTCGCGACCCAGAACCGGGTCGTCGATGTGGTGGCCGGACAGACAACTGTGGTGGACCTGAGGCTCGAGCCGGAGGCTATCTCTCTTTCGGAAATGGTGGTGACGGGTGTGGCTGAAGCGACCCTGCGTACGAGGCTTCCCTTCGAGGTGGCCCAGATCCGTGTCCGTGATCTCCCTGTACCCGGCCTGAATCCGATACAGAGCCTTCAAGGCAAGGTCGCTGGGGCGACCGTCCTGCAAGGGAGTGGGCGGCCCGGGGCCGCTCCGTCGGTTCTTCTCCGAGGGGTGAAGAGCCTGAACGCTTCGGGACGTGACCAGGAGCCCCTCTACATCGTGGACGGGGTGATCCTCGGGAACAAGAACACCGCCGATTTCGACGCCATAGATATTCAGAGCATCGAGGTCGTGAAGGGGGCAGCTGCAGCGTCCTTGTACGGATCCCGGGCGGCCGCGGGCGTGATCCAGATCCGGACCAAACGCGGGGCCGGCATCGCTAATGACCACGTAAGGTATACGCTGAGGAGCGAGTATGGCGGCAGCGAGCTTGCCACTGTACCCGAAGAGCTCCTGGCCAAGAAGCATCGCTTCAAGATTGAGGACGGGAAGTTCGTGGATCAGGACGGCACACTATGTGACTGGCTCCGTTGTTCCCAGCCTCAGGAGGCCGGCACGAACGCGTGGAACACGTACAATGATCAGGTCTGGCCAGGGATGACCTACGATCAGGTCCGGCGGTTCTTCACGAGCGCCGACTATCTGCAGACCAACCTGGCAGCAGAGGGACGCTCGGGCCGGACGAACTTCTACGTCTCGGCGACCTACACGGACCAGGAGGGGATCCTCAGGTTCACCCCGGGTTTCGTGAGCACCAACTTTCGGGTCAACGTGGACCAGCAGGCGGCGGAAGCCCTCCGTATCCAGACCTCGGTGTTCTACGGGAAGTCCTCCCAGGGCCGTCCCGACGAGACCTCCGGTAACACGCTCTTCGACCTCACCCGGGCGCCGGCAGGGATCGATCTTCTGGCGGTGGACTCCACGACGGGAGATCTGCGGGCGCTCATGGATCCCTCGGACTCCGAGAGCAGGAATCCGATCTACGAGTTGAAGAACTCCAGGCAGACCGAGAACCGGACCCGCTTCCTTGGGAGCGCCAGCGTCAGGTACTCACCCCTGAATTGGCTCGAGATCGACTCGGACTTCAGCTATGACCGCCTGGACGACCGGCTGGAGGACTTCCAGGAGCAGAGCTTCCCGTGCCTGGAGGCTCCCTGCCCTACCCCGACCAGCGGATTGCTCCACGAGTTTTCGGGCCGTACGGAGGCGCTGAATGCTAGCGCGACGGCCTCGGCGGTGTGGGCTCCGGCCGAGAACATCCGCAATACCGTCCGCGTGCGGTATCTCTACGAGGATGAGCACTCCGAGTCCTTCATCACGCCCGGATACGACTTTGCGATGCCCGGGGTTCCCGACTTCACGCACCCCTACCAGGCGAGCATCAGCTCGGACTCCTACCTGCAGACTGTTCGCGCAGACGGGTACTTCCTCATCGCCAACCTGGAGATATACGACAGGTACTTCATCGATGGACTCGTTCGCAATGACGGGAGCTCGCTGTTCGGGGAGGACCAGAGGCGCCAGTGGTACTCCCGCATCGGAGGGGCGTGGCGGATAAGTCAGGAGGGCTTCTTCAAAGTCCCCAACGTGGACGAGCTCAAGCTACGGTACTCCGTGGGGACGGCTGGAGGACGACCGCGGTTCGATGCCCAGTATCCGACCTTTGACGCCTCGGGAGGCCGGCTCTCTCCGGTGACCCTCGGGAACAAGAAGTTGAAGCCCGAGCGGTCCACAGAGACCGAGGCGGGGATTGACCTGTCCATGTTCGACTACGGGGCCGTTCTCACCCTGACCTATGCCCAGACCACCACGGAGGACCAAATCCTCCCGGTTCCTCAGCCCGCCTACAGAGGCTTCGCGAGCCAGTGGCGGAATGCGGGGACCGTCCAGGACCGGACCTGGGAGGCCACGCTGGACCTGCGCTTCCTGGATCTGCCCGCCTTCAGGTGGAGCGGGAGGCTTCTCTTCGATCACACGACCTCCGAGATCATGGACCTGGACGTGCCTCCCTTCGTGTACGGCGTGCCCGGTCAGCAGATGGGCGCGGTCTTCTACGCTCGAAAGGGCGAGCAGGTGGGAACGTTCTACGGCCCCGTCATTGCTACGGCGTGTGACCAGCTCCCGAGGGGCGCGTCGTGCGACGGCTTCGAGGTCAACGACGACGGCCTGCTCGTGTGGACCGGCGGAACCGGATTCAGCAACCCGCAATGGGGAATCGAAGGGCCTGTAGTCAACGGGTCCCGTGTCATGTGGGGCACGCCCTTCGCCGGACTGTGCGTGGATCGAACCACCGGCGAGCAGACGATGTACTGCCCCCTCGGGCGGACACAGCCGGAGTACAACGCCAGCGTCGCGACGACGATGACGTGGAAGGGGCTCTCCCTGTATGCGTTGGTGAGCCGTAGCGCCGGCTTCAGTGTGTACAACCAGCCGCTCCAGTGGGGGTTCTTCAAGCGGAAGACCGGGTACTACGATCAGGACGCCAATGCAGAAGCGAGCGAGAAGAAGCCCCTGGGCTATTACGATGCCTGGTATGGTTCGACCGGCGGTCTCGGACCCAGTAGTCTGTTCGTGGAGGATGGGAGCTTCACCAAGATCCGCGAAGTCTCTCTCCAGTTTCGGCTACCAGGTACCTGGCTCGGCCGTGTTCCCGGGTTGGATCGCTTCAGCGACGTGAGAGCTAGTCTCATCGGTCGGAACCTCTATACTTGGAGTGATTATCGCGGCTACGACCCCGAGGTTGGGAAGACCGGTGGAGAGACGGGATCGGCGGCCATCGCTCGGGTGGATGGATACACATATCCGAACTTCCGAACGTGGACGGCGGCCCTTGAGTTCATCTTCTAGGAGCTGATCCGATGAAGACGTCATGGAAGCATCTGCTGGTTGGCTCAGGTTTGCTCTTCGGGGCCGCCGCGTGCGTCGATCTCAGCATCGCCAACGAGAACGGACCGGCTGCCAACGGTTCTGCAACTGCGTCGGGGGACGCGCTGGCCTTGATCAGCGGGGGGTTCTTCAACTGGTTCTACGGGAACTACAGCTATTACAGCGGAGGGCTGGCCCTGAGCAACGCATCGTTTCAGCACAGCTCGCCTTGGGCCAACGGGGGGATGGAGAAATACGGACGACTGCCGCGCATCTCGTTCGTCAACCGTGCCTCCGATAGTGACTACGGGTACATGACCGGCTCGTGGTTCTACTCCTACAGGGCCCTCGCCGCCGTGGCCGACGGCTTGAGACTCCTGGAGGATCCCGAGGTATCCGCTAGCCTGACGACCGATGAAATCGGGTCGGCAAGGGCATTTGGGAGACTCGTCCAGGGCCTGGCCCATGCTACTGTGGCGGTCCTCTTTTCCGAGGGCTTCCAGGTGGACGAAGCGACGCATACGGTGGATGAAGGGGGGATGTTGGTTCCCGATCCTGGGGATCCACTCCCCTACGACCAGCTCATGGAGGCGGCTCTGGAGTATTTCGACGATTGTGCGGCCCTCTCCGCTGGTGCTGATTGGGTTCTGCCCGAAGGTTGGATGAAGGCGGAGCTCACCGGTCCACAGCTTGCCCGGGTTGCGCACTCCTTGAAAGCCCGGTACGCGGCAGCCGTGGCCCGGACCCCGGAGGAGCGGCAGTCTCTTGACTGGAATGCCATCATGCGGGAGGTGGACAAGGGGATTACCTCCGATCTCATCCTCTTCATGGACAATGACAACGGATGGAAGAACGATGTCCTGGGGTACGGCACCTATTTCGGTTGGTCCCAGATGGCATACTTCCTTTATGGGATGGCCGACCAATCCGGGAATTACCAGCTCTGGGCCTCCAAGTCCATCGGAGAGAAGAGCTACCAGTTGGATGGGACGGACATCCTCATCGTCACTCCTGATCTCCGGTTCCCGCGTGGCATCACCATCGATGAACAGCGGGCCAACCCGGGCCGGTACTTCAGAATCAGCCGGGAGGGGCTCGAAACCGGGTACACCTGGGCTCGGCCCGATCGCGGGACCTGGCGATGGTCCTGGTACAAGCACATCCGGGGTGAAGACTACTGGCATGACCTCATATACAATCAGCCCGAGATCCGGATGGAGGAGATGCGTCTTCTCACGGCCGAGGGACTCTACCGGACCGGGGATTTCGCCGGAGCTGCGGAGATCATCAATGAAACGCGTGCTCCCGCAGGCCTCAGTCTGACGGATGCGGAGGGGACGAACACGAGCTGTGTACCGAGGCTTCCCAATGGCGAGTGCGGCGACCTCTTCGAGATGTTGAAGTGGGAGAAGAGGATGGAGAACACCTTCAAGGGACCTTTGGGGAATCTGTGGTATTTCGAGGGCCGAGGCTGGGGGGACCTCTGGAAGGACACTTTCCTTCAACTTCCGATCCCCTGCGGGCAAGCCCGGGTCCTCGAACGCTTGCCGTGTCAGACCTTCGGTGGTCCAGGAGGGGAGAGGGGTGCCGAGCTCAGCGTCTACGAGTGGACTGGTGAAGGCTGATCGTCTCCGCCGCCTCCCCAGGATCCATGGTAGGTGAACTCCGTGAGGGTATGTGCGCTCTTCAGGAGAAGGACGGGGATACGAATGCTCATTTCCCCTCCCCGCAGGAAACGATTCGCCTCCTTCACGGTTCTCCTCGGACTAGTGGTCGTCGTGCTTCCCGCCCGGGGTCAGGTCTCCGCCGAGAGGCTGACTGGACCTCGCTTCGGTATCGGGTACGTGGCAGACGCGCCGGAGGAGATGGCTGGGGGAAGCACCTACGTGATCGTCCCCTGGGCAGGGGGAATCGGGCTTCTCGTGGACGCCAAGTTCGACATCGAGAATCCCTCCGACCTACGAGGGTATGATCCCAACGTAACGGCGGATTACGTTGA
The DNA here is from genome assembly GCA_963751255.1 of uncultured Gemmatimonadales bacterium. GTDB lineage: Bacteria > Gemmatimonadota > Gemmatimonadetes > Longimicrobiales > Gaopeijiaceae > CAVVTW01. The sequence continues at coordinate 20,844 of CAVVTW010000015.1, forward strand.
GAACATAGTGGGTGGCCGGTACATCAGGCGGGAGGGAAGTTGGTGGAGCCTGGACGCGGCCGTGGTCCGTCCCCTATCGCCGTATCTCATGGTGTACGTGGGAGGAGGCATGGCCCATAGGACCCTCTTCAGGCTGTACCAAGTGGACACGGGAACGGGAGTAGGGGTCGGTGGAGTCGTGTGGGCCGAAGACCCTCGGGCGGAGGAGACCCGGGTCAATCTCATGACGGGGCTCCTCCTGCGCCTCTCCCCCTGGATCACCACCCACTTCGGGATCGAGACACAGCCTCGGGGCTTCACGGTAGGCGCTTCCCTGAGATTCCCCGCGTGGTAGGGAACGAGGGGCGCTGGCTCCATTCCTCCCCCCTCCGGACTCCGCCGGAAGCTCGTCGAACGCTCTCAATCTTCAGGTCTCGGGAGGTACCCCAAGTGAAACAGGTTCCCCGACGGATAGAGAAGCCATGGGGCTACGAGTTGATCTGGGCCCACACCGATCAGTACGTAGGGAAGGTGCTGCACATCAACGCGGGTGAGACTCTCTCTCTCCAGTATCACGAGACCAAGGACGAGACCATCTTCCTCCTCGGGGGGGAGATGCGGTTCTGGGCGGGCCCCTCCCTGGAGGAGTTGGACGAATTGGTGCTGTCCAGGGGTGAGGCCTTTCGGGTTGTTCCGCGCATGCTCCACCGGATGCAGGCCGTGACGGACTGTGACGTCCTGGAGGCTTCCACCCCCCACCTCGAGGACGTGGTCCGGATCCAGGATCGCTACGGCCGGGCGCCCACAGGATGACGGGGAGGGAGGGCGGCGAGCCCCCTTCCGCTTCGGTGGTCCTGGGGCTGGGCTCGAACCTCGGCGACCGGATGGCTCGACTCCAGGAAGCCGTCCGGGCGTTGCGAGGGTCCGGCTTGGTCCTTGGAGCCGTCTCCTCCATCTACGAGACGGCTCCCATCGGCTTCCTCCGGCAGCCCTTCTTCCTGAACCTCGTCCTCTCCGCCAGCTCGGGCCTCTCCCCCGCGGCTCTCCTCGCCCTGTGCCACCGGTTGGAGACGGACGCCGGACGCGAGCGTACTTTTCCCAACGCCCCCCGTTCGCTGGACGTGGATGTGCTCTTCCTCGGGGATCGGATCGTCAGGCTCCCGGGCCTTCATGTGCCGCACCCCAGGTGGAAGGAGAGAAGCTTCGTGGTCCGTCCTTTGCAGGAGATCCTCCCCGATCTGAGGGATCCCGAGACCGGATGGCGCGTAGAAGAGGTGGCCCGGAGATGGCCGATCCGGCCGTTGGAAGTTCACCGGGCGCTCGAGGGAAGCGTCTTTCTGGCCTCGCTCGAACAAGGAGCAACATGATGCTTGCCGCGGCGGCCGTGGCGCTCGCCCTTTCTGTTTGCGGGCCCCAGGTGCCCGACACGACCCTGGTCATCTCCTCCGACACGGTGTTGGGCGCGCGTGTGGGTGAGCTGATGCCTGTCCTGGCTCGAATGGCCCACATGGAGTTGGTTCGGCCCATCCGGGTCGCGCGGCGGAGTCGAGCCGAGCTGGAGGGCTATCTGCGGTTCAAGCTGGACGAGGAGATGTCCCCCGCAGATGCCGACAATCTGACGCGGAGCTACGCCCTGCTCGGCCTGCTGGACGGAGACGTGAACCTCAGGGACGTCCTGCTCTCCGTCTACACGGAGCAGGTGGCCGGGTTCTACGATCCCGACTCCACGGCCCTGTTCATCATGGACGACATGCCGGCGGACATGCTGGAGACCGTGCTGGTTCACGAGCTCGTCCACGCCGTGCAGGACCAGACCGCCGACCTGGACTCCCTGACGGCGAAGGCCCGGGGCAACGACCGACAGACAGCGGCCCAGGCGGCCATCGAAGGCCACGCCACCTTGATCATGCTGGATTACATGTCCGAGCAGCTCCGGGGGGAGCCCCTGGACTTCTCGAGCCTACCGGACTTCTCGCAAGCGATCCGGCCCGCCCTGGAAGGGATGCGGGCCCAGTACCCGGCTCTGGCGACGGCGCCCGCCATCATCCAGGAGTCCCTCTTCTTCCCCTATCTCGAGGGCGCGTCCTTCGTGGCGGCCCTCTGGCAGGAGGAGCAGGGCCGTCCCCCTCCGTTCGGGGATCTGCTCCCCCAATCCTCCGAACAGATCATGGATCCCGAAAAGGCCTTCGGTCCGGAGTCCGATCCCCCGTCGGAAGTGCGCCTGATCCCGGACGCTGGGTTCAAGGTGCTCTATCAGAACACCCTGGGGGAAATGGAGCTGGGTGTCGTGCTGGAGACGCATCTGGGCTCGGAAGCGAAGGCGCTTGCCGAGGGTTGGGATGGGGACAGGTATGTCCTCCTGGAAACCCCGGAGGGCGAGGACGGCCTGTTGTGGGCGAGCGTATGGGACTCGGTACAGGAGCGGGACCGATTCGTCACCGGGTTCGAGCCCGCCCTGGCGGGGATGCCGGCTCGCGCGACCCTTCAGCGAATCGAAATCGGGGGCCGTCCTGGAGCTCTCCTCCGACTGAATGTGCAGGAGGACGTGGAGGTGGAGGTGCGGGAGACGGCCTCGAAGTAGGCGCGATCCGCGCCCGGGGCCCTCCCATCAAACGGACGCGGCCGGACGCTCCATCTTTCCGGCGGTAGAGACGGGGAAGGGAAACGAAGTGCTTCTGGAAGAGACGATTCAAGTCCAGGCGGGGGGCCGCGCCCGGGGGTACCCGATCCGGGTGCGCAACGGGATTCTCCGGTCCCTTCCGCAGATGGCTCCGGCCCACGCCAGGGCTCACCGATACGCGGTGATTTCGGACGAGCGGGTGGCGCGGCTCTATGGCGGAAGCGTAGCCGAAGGGCTCGAGGCCGTCGGCAAGGAAGCGCTCCTCTTGACCTTCCCTCCCGGGGAAGCGTCCAAGACCCGGGACGAATGGGCCCGATTGACCGACGAGATGCTGGAGGCGGGCTTCGGCCGGGACAGTGCGGTGGTTGCCGTGGGGGGTGGGGTGACCGGGGATCTCGCGGGCTTCGTGGCGGCGACCTTCATGCGGGGCCTCCCTCTGATTCAGGCGCCCACGAGCCTGGTGGCCATGATCGACTCTTCGGTGGGCGGAAAGACCGGGGTGGATGTCCCGCGCGGAAAGAACCTCGTGGGGGCCTTCCACTCGCCTCGGCTCGTGGTGGTGGATCCCGAAGTGGCGGTCACGCTTCCCCCGGAGGAGCGGGCACAGGGGCTCGCCGAGGCCGTGAAGCACGGTGCCATCCTGGACCCGGTGTACCTGGCGGACCTGGAGAAGGACATCCCTTGTGTGATGAACGGGGAGGTGGGCGCCACTGCCAGGGTCGTCGTGCGGTCCATCGAAATCAAGGCCGGGGTGGTGAGCCAGGACGAGCGAGAGTCGGGCCTCCGGAAGATCCTCAATTTTGGACATACGCTGGGGCACGCCGTGGAGACGGCGGGGGATTTCACCCTGTCACACGGAAGCTGCGTCGCGCTGGGAATGATCCTCGAGGCCCGGGTCGGCGAGCGGCTTGGGGTGACGCAGGAGGGCACCGCCGAGGTGCTCCGGCGGACTCTGGCTCCCCTTGGACTCCCCACGGGCCTTCCCCCGGGAGTGGATCCGGAGACCGTGCTTCGGCTCACTCGGGTGGACAAGAAGGGGCGGGCGGGACGGCCCCGTTATGTGTTGCTGGCCCAGGCAGGAAAGGTGGCGGGAAGCGGCGAGTGGACACGGGAGATCTCGGATTCGGTGGTCCTGGAGGTCCTCCGGGAGGCGGTGCTCTGAGAACCGGCGAGGGCTCGGGAAGTTGGCCTTTCTCAACGCTTTGCGGGTGCTGAAGGGAGATTTGACGGGGTGGCGGGGCGACTCTAAGATTGATAGTCTTTTCTTGAACCTCTTCCGGAGGGGCCATGGCGCTTGCTGAGCGCGTCAAGGGTATGTCCGTCGCAGCGGCTCTGGCAGGTCGGGCCACCAGGGATCCCGAGGGACCGTTCCTCCTCTTTCAGAACGAGGTGGTCACCTTCGGCCAGGTGGAAACCCGATCTGACGCACTTGCGGCGTCGTTCCACTCCCTGGGGATCGAGGCGGGAGACCGGGTGGCCCTGGTCCTCCCCCCTTGTCCGGAGTTTGCGGTGGCCCTCTTCGCGGCCGCCAAGCTCGGCGCTGTCATCGTCCCACTCAATCCGTTCCTCACCAGGCCCGAGCTCCAGTACATGCTCCGGCACTCGGAGACTGCCCTGGTGGTTACGGTGGAGAACCACCGGGGCGAGGACTTCCTGTCCCTCTTCGATGAGCTCTTGCCTCAGCTTCCCGAGCTTCAGTATGTGGTGACCGTGGGGGAGGAAGACCTCTGGTATGATGACCAGATCTTCCAGTTCGAGGACCTGCTCTCAGCGGGAGGTGGGAGAGATTTTCCTTCCCTGGAGCTTGATCCGGTCCGGGATTCGTTCGCGATCCTCTACACTTCTGGGACCATGGGGAAACCCAAGGGCGTGGAGCTCACCCACTTCAACCTGTTGCAGGTAGCGGCTCAGGCCGTGGAGGTTCTGGGCCTCTCGTCGAGGGATCGGGTCATCGGGGTCACGGCCTTCTTCCACATCTTCGGACTGGGCCCTGGGATTCTGGGGTCCGTCCTGTCGGGCTCCACCCTGATCCTCCAGAGCGGCTTCGGAGCGGCCGAGACACTCGCTCTCATCCAGAGGCACGAGGCCACGGTGCACTATGGGGTCCCCACCCTCTTCTCCACGGGCTTGCACGAGCAGAGGGAGGCGGACCTGGATCTCTCCTCCCTCCGTGTGGCCCTGGCGGCGGGCGGGCCGGCTTCCGACGAGCTCCGGCGAGCGGTGGAAAGGGAGATCTGCGAGGATTTTCGCGTGGCGTATTCGGTAACCGAGACCGCCTCTGTCGTGAGCATGACCGCCTCCTCGGACGCTCCCGAGAAACGGCACCACACCGTGGGGCGCCCGCTTCCGGGGATCGAGATCGTCATCCTCGACAACGAGCGACGGCAGCTTCCGCCCGAGAGCGTGGGGGAGATCGCCGTGCGAGGGCCTGGGGTGATGAAGGGCTACTACCGCCAGCCTCAGGAGACCCGGAGGGCTATTCGCGAGGACGGGTTCTTCCTCACGGGGGACATGGGAATCCTCGACGAGGAGGGGTACCTCCATTTGGTGGGGAGGCGCCGAGAGGTTATCATTCGAGATGGCTTCAGCGTGTACCCACGGGAAGTGGAGGACCGACTCCAGGCCCACCCGGCGGTTCGTGAGGCGGCGGTGGTTGGGGTTCCGGACGATGTCCTCGGTGAAGCCCTTTGTGCGTGTATCGTCCCGATCGAGGGGGCGATCGTGACCGGCCCAGAGGTCATGGATTGGTGCCGTGTCATTTTGGCGGATTACAAGGTCCCGGACCTGGTCCGCTTCCTCGACGATTTTCCCCGGACGGGGAATGGAAAGCCCAGACGCGTTGAGCTGGCCCGGATGGTACGGGCCGAGCTCAGGAGTCGAAAGGGCTAGATGCCCATCGAGGCCCCTCCGACCCCTTCCAGCTCCGGACCCGGTCATGGGCCGACAACGTGGCCGACCGGTCGACGGAATGGGAGGTGGTGGAGAGGTCTCGTGGCTTGGAAACATCACAACATTAGCTGCGAGAACGATCAGACCTATGAGCTTGCCCTATCCCGGGCGCCCCACGTGAAGGGTGTGTCCGCTGACCCAGCCTGAGGCCCCCAACGCCGCCCTCCTAATCGACTTCGACAACGTCACGATGGGGATGCGGAGCGACCTCTCCAAAGAGCTCAAGAACCTCCTCAACTCCGACATCATCAAGGGAAAGGTCACGGTCCAGCGGGCGTACGCCGATTGGCGCCGCTATCCTCAGTATATCGTGCCCCTCTCCGAGAATTCGGTGGACCTCATCTTCGCCCCCGCGTACGGGAGCTCGAAGAAGAACGCCACCGACATCCGAATGGCCATCGATGCGATGGAGCTGGTCTTCATCCGTCCCGAGATCGGAACCATGATCCTCCTGACCGGGGACAGTGACTTCTCCAGCGTGGTTCTGAAGCTGAAGGAGTACGGCAAGTACGTGATCGGGGTGGGGATCCAGGAGTCCAGCTCCGATATTCTCGTCCAGAACTGCGACGAGTACTACTCCTACACGTCCCTCACCGGTCTCAGGAAGACCACCGACTCCGCCAACAAACCGGCGGATCCGTGGATCCTGGTGGAGCAGGCGGTTAAGAGGATGGCGTCCAGGGGCGACGTGATGCGCTCCGATCGCCTCAAACAGGTCATGATGGAGATGGACCCGACCTTCGACGAGGGAAATTTCGGGTTCTCCAAGTTCAGCCGGTTTCTCTCCGAGGCCACGAGTCGCGGTCTCGTGAAGCTGCGGAAGCTGGACAATGGCCAGTACGAGATCGCTGTTCCTGGCGATGGTCGGGGAGGGGCCGGATCCCACCGCGGCGAGCCTTCGTCCCATCGGGGCGAGGAGACCAGGAAGCCTGAGTCCAGGGAACGACCGAAGGGGAGGGACCGGGAGGAACGGGTGCAGGGGCGAGGCCCCAGGGAAGCCCCGAAGGAGGAGGCCCCGGATGGGCGAAAGGGCGCGGGCGAGGCCCAGCCGGCCAAGGCCGCTTCGGACGGAGGCGATCCACTCCGGGAGGCCTATGACCTGCTCCGAAAAGCCGTGGAGGAGCTCGCAGCCGGGGACGGCGGCCCGGTGCGAGATTCCGATCTGAAACGAAAGATGCTGGAGCTGGAGCCATCGTTCGACGAGGGGGAACTGGGGTTCGGCAAGTTCAGCCGCTTCCTCCGACAGGCACACGACCACGAGATCGTGGATCTGGAGAAACGTGAGGAGGGGACCTACCAGGTCTCCTTGAGGGGGCTGGGCCCCTCCTCGGGAGCCCAACCGCCTGTCGGGGGTGGGCCGTCGCCTTCGGAGACGAAAGCGACGGAGGCTCCCGCAGACGAAGCCTCCAGAGCGCCTATCGAGGTTTCGAGGGCCCCCGACCCGCGGCCCGACCGGGCGCCTCCCGGGCAAGGGGCCGCAGCCCCGGCCAGGGAGGCCGAGGTCACCCGGATGAGCCTTCGGATGCGCCGTGGAGGGAGCCACCACCGGAAGGAGCCGGAGGGCCCGCCGCCGCTTCTTGAGGGCCAGGCCGTATCCCCGTCGCAGACCGGTCGAGCCGCGACCAGCGGCCCGGCCGCTCCCGGGCGCCGAACGCCGGGCCCCAAGAGGGAGACACCACGGGACCAGACGCCCGAGGAGTCCACCACGACACCTCAGCCTGACAAGGGCCCCATCAACCCGGCAGAGCTGGGGCTGCCCACCGATGGGCCAGCCCTCGTGCGGTACCTCACCAACAGCTACAAAGGGGTGGGTCAGAAGACGGCGGAAACGCTGGTGAGCGAGTTCGGGACGGGCCTGTACCAGGTCCTTCGAGACGAGCCCGACCGACTGACTCCGGTGATCCCGGCGCGACGAGCGGAACAGCTTCTTCGCGGGTGGCGGGCCGACTACATGCGGCGGGTGGAGCGCGCTTCTCAGGAGCCTGGAGCACCGAGCTCTCCGCAGGAAGGGACGCCGCCCGTGAGCCGGAGACGGACTCGAAAGGGGGGCCGTGCAAGAGGGAAGGGCTCGGGCGCCGCCTCTTCCTGAGTTGCCCACCGACCTTGGCGTCTCCCTCACCCTCATCGAACCCTGGTCGCGGGAGGTTCGGGGCCAGCGCCGGAGGCAAGAACGCCCCGCCCTTGGCGTGGCGTTCTTCGCGGTCGGGGGGGAGCCGCCATACCCTCCCGGCGGCGTTCTTCGAGGGGCCCGCGGAGGTCGTGGCCCGGCGGCTCCTCGGAACCTGTGTCGTGTCGCGCCTCGGTGAGGAAGTGATGGAGGGCGTGGTGGTGGAAACCGAAGCCTACGTAGGCCCCCAGGACCCAGCGTCTCACGCTGCCGCTCGGATCGGCCGGACGCGACGGAATCAATCCATGTTCGGACCCCCGGGCCGGGCCTACGTCTACCGCAGCTACGGGATCCACTGGTGTCTGAACGTGGTCACGGGAGAGCCGGGGTTCCCAGCAGCGGTGCTCATCAGGGCGTTGGACCCGGTCCGCGGCGAGAGGGAGATGCTCCGGAACCGCGGGGGACATCGCCCACTCTGTGCCGGACCGGGCCGCTTGACTCAGGCCCTGGGCATCACCGGGGATCTGGACGGGCACGCCCTTCACCGGGCTCCGCTCCAGCTCATCCGCGGCTGGCCCGTCCCCGAGGAGGCCGTGGCCGTCTCGGGACGGATCGGTGTCCGGCGGGCTGCGGACTGGCCCTTACGGTTCTACCTTCGGGGCAACTCCGAGGTCTCCAGCGGACCTCATACGCCATCTTCATGACCGTGGGCACGGACTTCGACCTTCCATGAGCGACCCCTCCTGGATCTCCCTTCTGCCTCCCCTGCTGGCGATTACGCTGGCCATCGTATCCCGTCAGGTCTACCTGTCCTTGGCAGGGGGAGTCTGGTTGGGCTGGTCCATTCTGGAGGGTGGAAACCCCCTTTCCGGCCTTGTCCGGGCCATCGACGCGACCGTGTCCGTCCTATCGGATCCGGGCGACGCCAAGGTGATTCTGTTCACGCTGGTCATCGGTGCCCTCATTGCCACGGTGGAATCGTCGGGGGGGGTGAGGGGGTTCGTTGGATTCCTGGAGAGCCGGAAGTGGGTGACGAACGCACGTAGGGCCAGACTGCTGGCTTGGATGATCGGCGTGACACTCTTCATCGAATCCAACATCAACGTCCTGGTGGCGGGCTCGGTGTCCCGCCCCCTCTTCGACCGGTTCAAGGCCTCTCGGGAGAAGCTGGCCTACATCATCGACTCCGCTTCCGCTCCGACGTGCATCATGATCCCACTGAATGCTTGGGGTGCCTACAACCTCGGCATCCTTTCGGGCCTGGGCGTGGAGAACCCGGTTCGCGTCTTCCTCTCCGCGGTGGTGCTCAACTTCTACGCCATGGCGGCACTACTCCTGGCTCTCGCCACGGCCTACTGGGGCCTGGACATTGGTCCCATGAAGAAGGCCGAGGCGCGGACCCGGAGCGGCCAGCTCCTCTGGCCGGAAGCCAAGCCCCTCATGGACGAGTCCATCCTCTCCCCCGAGCCCAATGACAAGATCCCTCCTCGGGCGTGGAACATGATTCTCCCCATCGGCGTGATGGTGGCCATGATGCCCACCTCCCTCTTCATTACCGGGGGCGGCAATCTCATGGAAGGGTCGGGTTCCACCAGTGTGCTCTGGGCCGTCCTGTCCGGCCTGGCCGTGTCCTGGATCCTGCTCCTGATCCAGCGGGGCGCGTCCGTGGACGATCTGACCCGGGTAGGACTGAAGGGGGCTGGCGGACTCATCCCCATGGCCCTCATCCTCCTTCTCGCCCTGGCGCTCGGAGACGTGGCCCAGCAGCTCGGCACGGGGCAGTTCGTGGCCCAGGTCACCCAGGGCGTCCTGCCTCCCGTGATCTTCCTTCCCCTCGTGTTCCTGGTGGGGGCCGGTATCGCGTTTTCCATCGGATCGTCCTGGGGGACGTTCGCAATCATGCTCCCCATCGCGGTCCCCGCCGCTCAGGCCATGGGGCTTCCCCTCGCTCCCTTCGTTGCCGCTTCCCTCTCCGGTGGAGTCTTCGGGGACCACTCGTCCCCCATCAGCGACACGACCATCATCTCCTCCATGGCGGCCGCCACGGACCACATTGACCACGTCCGCACGCAGCTTCCCTACGCGCTCCTGGCCGCGCTGGTGGCAGCCTCTTGCTTCACCCTTCTCGGGGCTACCCTCTGACCCTGCTTCAGCCTAGATTGCGGCCTGTTCTCGACTCGTTGACCCTGCCCGCGAGGGAGGAACCTTGAACATTGTAGTCTGCATCAAACGGACGCCTGACACCGAAACGAAGATCCGCATCGGTGAGAGTGGTGCCTCCATCGATCCCAGCGGAGTGAAGTTCATCATCAGCCCCTACGACGAATTCGCCATCGAGGCGGCTCTCCAGATGAAGGAATCCGCCGGGGGGGGAGAAGTGGCTCTCCTCTCCATGGGGGGAACGGAGACCCAGGAGACGCTGCGCCAAGGCTTGGCCATGGGGGCCGACAGGGCCATTCTGCTGAAGGCGGATCCGAACCTGGACGCCCTGGCTACCGCCAAAGCCCTCGCGGCGGAGCTCGGCGGGATGGAGGCCGACCTGGTCCTCTTCGGGATGAAGGCCGCGGACATGGACCAACAGCAGGTGGGCCCCATGACGGCGACCATCCTGGGCAGGCCCTGCGCCACCGCCGTCCCGGAATTCGAGATGGGAGAGGGAATGGTGACCTGCCGACGAGAGGTGGAGGGAGGCACGGAGACCATCGAGCTGGATCTCCCGGCTGTCATAACCATTACCAAGGGGAAGTTCGAGCCTCGCTACGCCTCCCTCAAGGGAATCATGGCCGCCAAGCGGAAGCCCATGGAAGAGAAAGAGGCTCAGGTGGTGGAGGCCGGGCTCGTGGTGAAGAAGCTCTCCTATCCCCCCGACCGGCCGGCTGGCCGCATCGTCGGCCAGGGGCCCGATGCTGCGCCGGAGTTGGTCAAACTCCTTCGGGAGGAAGCCAAGGCCCTTTGAGGACAGGGCCCGGGACATCGGGAGGAGGACCTCCAAATCGCAATATCGAACAAGGGAGAGGGAAATGGGCGACGTTCTCGCCATCGTGGAACAGAGAGAAGGAAAGCTCCGGGGGGTCTCGAACGAAGTGGTCTCCGTGGCGGCGCGCGTGGGCAAAGCCATGGGCGGCTCCGTCCACGCTCTGGTGATCGGGTCCCCGGGGATTTCTGGAGTCGCGGCGGAGTTGGGCCGTTATGGGGCCGAGAAGGTCAAGGTTGGGGAATCGGACGTGTTGGGAAGCTATCACCCTCAGGGGTACGCTCAGGTCGTGACCGAGGCGGTGAAGGCCGGTGACTACGGTGTCGTGATCTTCCCTGCCACGGCCCAAGGAAAAGACCTGGGCCCTCGTGTCTGTGCGCTTCTGGACGTGCCCATGGCAGCGGACGTCACCGAGATCTCGGTGGATGGAGGAGAGCTGGTGGCCGTCCGTCCGGTCTTCTCCGGAAAGGCCTTCGCGACCGTCACTTTTGCGGCCTCTCCTGCAGTAATCAGCGTGAGGCCCAACGTTTTCCAGGCCGAGGAGAGTCCCGCCTCGGGAGAAGTGGAGACATTCACCCCCGAAGGCGTGGACCCCGGGTCGTGGACGGTGCGGGTGAAGGCATTCGAGGCAGCGGGCGGGGGAGCCAAGGACGTGGCGGAGGCATCCATCGTGGTGACCGGTGGAAGGGGAATGAAGGGCCCCGAGAACTGGAATCTCCTCGAAGATCTCCGAGATGCCCTGGGCAGTGACGCCGCCCTCGGCGCATCCCGGGCCGTAGTGGACGCCGGGTGGCGGCCCCACAGTGAGCAGGTGGGCCAGACGGGAAAGACCGTGGCGCCAAAGCTCTACTTCGCTCTCGGGAGTCTCCGGGGCCATCCAGCACCTGGCCGGCATGCGCACCTCCCAGACCATCGTGGCCGTGAACAAGGATCCGGAGGCGCCCATCTTCCAGGTGGCCGACTACGGGATCGTGGGCGATCTGTTCGAGGTGGTTCCGGAGATCACCAAGGAGATCCGGCAGCTGAAGGCGGGCGACTGACTCGCTCCCCCGGAAACCCTCCCAGGAGGGGTACGGGATCGACCTCCCGGCCGTGGCGCCACACCTCGAAATGGAGGTGGGCGCCCACGGCGTTTCCCGAGTGGCCGCTGAGGCCGATGACCTGACCGCCGTTCACCGCTTCCCCGGCCCGGACCAGGACGCGGGAGAGGTGGCCGTACACGCTCATGACGCCGCCGCGGTGGTCGAGCCAGACCACGAGGCCGTACCCCGCCATGGTGCCGGCGAACCGGACCGTCCGCCGTGCCATGGCGTGCACCGGCGTTCCGTCGGGAACCTGGATGTCCACGCCCCGGTGAAGCTCGGGCAGAGGATGCCCCGGAAACGCAGGCCGAAGGGGGAGACCAACGGACCCTGAACGGGCCAGCGGGGCAGCGAGCATCCACAGAGGAGGATCGCCAGGGCCAGAAGGGGGACGACCCTCCGGTCCATCATCCTTCCAGGTAGCCGGGCGCCATGTTCCCGAGCCCGAAGTCGTCCAGGAGGATGACCGGGACACGATCTCCCTTCTCCACCTCCGGACGTCCCTGCCGCACCACGGCGAGCCCCTGGGCGAGGCCCTGGCTTCTCACGAGGCCGGAGGTCTGAGAGCCTGTGAGAAGGGCCTCAGGGTCCATGGAATCTCCCCGAAGCGTGACCCGAAAGAACTGTGTGAGGTCGCGGGGGGACGGCATGGCTTCTCCCGCCCGGACCGGGATGACGGTGCGATGCACACGGAGGTGGCCGCCCGCCCGGAGAATGAACGGGCGACAAAACACCTGAAACGTGACGAAGCTCGAGGCCGGGTTTCCCGGCAGGCCGAAAACGGCAAGGGGCTTCTGCCCGCCCTCACCCGGGAGGGACCCGAAGCTGAACGGTGTGCCGGGACGCATCCGTACCCGCCAGAAGTCCAGCTCGAACCCCACGCGCTCCAGCACTCGCTTCACCAGGTCGCGCTCCCCCATGGACGCGCCGCCGGAGGTGATCAGGACGTCGGCTCTCTGGGCCCGAGCCCTGCGGACACCTTCGAGAATGTCCTCGGGGGTGTCCCTGGCGATCCCCAGGCGGATCGGCACGCCACCTGCGAGGGACACGGCGGCGGACAGGGCGGCACTGTTCGTCTCAGGAATGGCCCGGCCATCGATCACCCGTTGGAACTCTCCGGGCGCCGCGAGCTCGTCGCCGTTGGAGAGGATCGCGACCCGGGGACGTCGAACGACGGCGACCTGCCCTATCCCCGAGGCGGCCAGGAGGCCTATCTGACCGGGCCCCAGGGTGACGCCGGGAGAGAGGAGCTCCTCCCCGGCCATCATATCCTGCCCTCGCGGCCGGATGTGCCGCCCTGCGTCGGCATCCGAAAAGACCATGACCAGGCCCGGGATCGCTTCGGCGTCCGTGTCCTCCACCCGGACTACGGAGTCCGCTCCGGAGGGAACCGGGGCGCCCGTCATGACGCGCACGGCCCACCCCGCCTGCACACTTCCGATAGTGGCCTCCCCGGCTCGGACTTCTCCTTGCACACGGAGCGCGATGGGCGACGCTCGCGAAGCGCCCCGAATGTCCCGGGTGCGCACGGCGTAGCCGTCCATGGCCGAATTGTCCCAGGGCGGGAGGGTGGCGGTGGCCCGGACGTCCTGGGCCAAGGCCCGGCCAACGGCCTCCTGCACCGGGATCCGTTCCGTGCCCAGCGCCACGGCGCCGGCGAGCACCCTGCCCAAGGCTTCCTGGACGGAGAGCCAATGGGGACTGCGAGTCTCAAAGTCGGTCATGGGACGCCCAGCGTTGGAAGGGCGGGGAAGCGTCAGAAGCGAAGGCCCAGCCCCAGGGAGATGGACGGGCCGCTCACCCACTCCCTCTCCCCGACCGCTGTGAAGCCCCGGTCCGAGCTCCGGTACCCCGCAGGGGTTGTAAGGCGCCAGAGGAGGAGACAGAAATCCGTTCTCACCACGAGTCGATCCGAAGCGAGCCACCGAATTCCGCCTCCCAGGACGCTGAGAAACGTCGTCCTGAACTGGAAGCGGTCTTCCGTGAGGAGGACCGACTCGGCCGGATCCTGCCCGGCGTGGTCGAAGGCGAACCCCGCCCCGGCGAAACCGAAGGGGTTCAGCCCATTCCAGGTCCTGTCGCCGGTGAAGCTGAATCGCAGACGAGCATCCATGGTCACAATCTTGGCGTCCACCTTCCCCACCACCGGGTTCTGCGGGAATCGTCCCGGGTCCACCAGGTCTCGGGTCGTGGGGAGATACCCGACGACACCTTCGAGGCCGAACGGCCCCCCAAGCCGAAGGCCATACCGGGCTCCCATGAACGGCCCGGGGCCGGGGCCATAGCCGAACCGTCCAGTACCGGGGCTCAGGAAGCCGAGGAAGACTCCGGCCTCCTGGCGGGTGTCCTCGAACCGATAGGGCGACGGGACCGTCTGAGAGCGGGCCGGGAGGGGAAGCATCGTGGCCATGGCCAGGACAGAGCCTAGCGTGACGAACAAGTTTCGTGGCATCATGAGCCTTTGTTCCGTGACTACGGCATTTCGGCTGGGTCGGGGCCTCGAAACGGCAAGCTATGGGCCCGGGTCGACACCGTGCAACGGAATGTCGTCGGAATTGACGACCCCGTCACCCCCGAGCAGATTCAAGATAGGCCCCGTGACGGAGTATCGTACTTTTAACACTTGGAGACCCCCCTTCGTTTCAGCCATGTGGGATCCCATTCCGGCCCGTGCTTGCCTGAGGTCAGGCTCTGCTCCGGCGGGCCTGTTGCTGATCCTGTTCCTGGTTCCTCTCCCCACGGAGTGTGGCGGATTCCTGGCTGCCCAGGAGCTGGCCACGGTGCTCGTGGAGGAGAACCTACGGGCGGAGCCTCAGGGCGTGGCCGTCGGGCGACTCTCCGCCGGTGCGGCCTTCCCTGTCCTGGAAGTGGATGGACGCTGGGTGCGGGTAGAAGTCGAGGGATGGATTTGGACCCCTTCCACCCGGAGCACCGACCGGCCGGGGTTCGACCTCGAGGTGTCCGCCTCTCCCCAGGAGAACCTCAGGGCGGAGCCACGGGGGGCCATCATTGCCCGGCTCCTGGAGGGTGCTCTTCTGGAGCGAGTGGAGGAGGTGCCAGGGTGGACGCTCGTGCGCAGGGTCGCCTGGGTCTGGGGACCGTCCGTGGATCTCGGATCAGCGCCTCCCTCCCCGGTCTCCAGCGAGTCCGGCCGACCGTCTTCTCCCCGGGGCTCCGATGCTTGGTGGCGGAGCGGGCCCATGGGTGCTCCCATCCTTTCGGCGCCGGATGGAGACACCCTTGCCCGTGCCACGCCGAACACCCAGCTCCAGGTCCTGGCCAGGGAAGGAAACTGGGTTCGCGTGAGGTTGGAGGGCTGGAGCTGGGCGCCCGAGGGGGAGGGCCGAGACACCCTGGGGCTTCCCGCGGTGTCGGACGCGTCTCCGGAAGCGGTGAGCCAGGACCCGGACGCCTATCGGGGCAGCGTCGTATCCTGGGACCTTCAGTTCGTCTCCCTGGAGAGGGCCGAGAAGGTACGGACCGACTTTTACGAGGGTGAGCCCTTTCTCCTCACTCGATCCTCCGGGTCCGGGACCGGCTTTGTCTATGTGGCGGTCCCTCCGGAACGAGTGGGCGAGGTAGATGGTTTGATACCTCTGGAGCGGATCCGGGTCGTCGGGCGGATTCGAACCGGATCGGCTGCCCTGACGGGCAATCCGATTCTCGACCTCCTTGAGCTGACGAGGATCTCTCGTAGATGACGACCCCCACCCTTGGCTGCTGGCTCGACCTTGTTGGATAACGTCCGGGGGCGGTGGGCTCTAGCCCTCCTCGTCCTGTTCTCGGGGGGCTGCGGTGACGGGGGACCTACCGACCTGGGCGCACCGGAGCTGGAGATCTTCCGCGTACAGGGGGACGGACAGGCGGCTGGCCCCGGGACGACGCTCTCCGTTCCACTGCAGGTGAAGATCCAGAACGTCCTGACGGGGCGCGCCGTCGAGGGCATGAAGGTCGGGTGGGAGATCTTCGATGGCCTCGGTGCCACCGCGGAGCCGCGATCGTCGGTCACCGACGGCTTTGGCCTGGCCTCCACCCGACTCACCCTTGGCCCCGAGCTGGGTCCGTACCGTGTCCGGGCCTCTCTCGGTGGCGGCCAGTCCCTCACGGTGGACTTCCGGGCCGATGCCGTCCTGGTCCCCGAGTTGACTTCGGTCCCCTCCTCACCGGTGTCCGCCGGGGATACCATCGTTCTCCAGGGAGCCAATTTCAGCGCGTTCGTCAACCAGAATGTTGTGACATTCTCCGGGGTCCGAGGCCAGGTCATCGCGGTTCAGCCCCTCGAGCTGGTGGTGGAGGTGCCTCCCTGCCTCCCCCAGCGCACGGTGGAGGTCAGGCTCCGCCTCGGTGATCTCACCACTGACGGGCTGCCCCTGACGGTGGCCGGGGGGGCCATCCCTCTCCTCCTGGAACCCGGAGAGGACGTCGACCTGGACGCTTCCCTGGGCTTCTCGTGCGTTCACCTCCCCCCGGTGGCCGGGGCCCGGTACCTCGCGGTGCCTCACTCCACCGGGACCGTCGCGGGTGGGACGTATGCCTACTCTATGGTGGGACTCGCCAGCGACGGGACCTCCCCGGCGCCCGGGGAGCGTGGTCTGGGCATGGAGGTGGCGCCCGGGACGCCAGGGCCGATCCAGCGGGTCGGGGCCGAGACGGAGCGACCGGCCCAGGAGAGATGGGACGAGGGTGTGCGACGGTTGGAGAAGGTGGCGATCGTCCGCGCTCACGAGCTCTCCCCCACGCCGGGGCTTCGCCGCGCTCCAGGGGTCGCTTCCACGGCGCCCCTTCCGGCCCTCGGCGACAAGCGGGACTTCAAGGTCCTCAATCAAAGTCACGGTTTTGACAAGGTCACCGCCACCGTACGTCTCGTCACCGAGCACTCCCTCGTGTACGTGGACGACGCCGCGCCGGAGAACGGATTCACTTCGGGAGAGCTGGCCCAGCTGGCGGGGGAGTTCGACGATCCCATCCATCCCACGGTCACAGGGGTCTTCGGTATGGAGTCCGACCTGGATCAGAACGGTCGGGTAATCATCCTCCTCACCCCCGTGGTCAACCGCCTCACCGAACCAGGATCGGACGGGTTCGTCGCCGGGTTCTTCTACGGTCTCGACCTATTGGCCGGGCAGGAGGGCAGCAACGAGGGGGAGATCTTCTACGCGCTGGTTCCGGATCCCGATGGGGCGGTGGGTCCGCCTCGCTCCCGTTCCCTGGTCCTCAACACGGTTCCGGCAGTCCTCGCCCACGAGTTCGAGCACATGGTACACTTCAACCAGAGGATTCTCATCGCCGGCGCATCGAGCCAAGAGGTCCTGTGGCTCTCCGAAGCCCTCGCCCAGATGGCCGAGGACCTGGTGGGCAGTGCCTTCGACGCCTCCCTGTATCCCGCGAGAGCCTACCAGTACCGGGTGGGGAACTGGAGCAGGGCCCGCCGGTTTCTCATGGAGCCGAACCAGGTAAGCGTGCTGGCGTCCGTGTCTCCCGGAACCTTGGCGGAGCGAGGCGCGGGGTGGCTGCTCCTGAAACAGTTGTCGGGCCAGGCGGGGTTGGACGGGCTCCTGGGTGACCTGGTTCGTTCCACACGTATGGGGGTGGACAACCTCACGCACCAGGCCGGGAAGAGCTGGGAGAACGTGATGAGGGATTGGGTCGGTTCCCTCTACCTCGATGGGTTGAGTGTGCCGGTCCGGTCCGAGTTGCGGGTCCCCGGTGTGAACCTCCGGCAGGTTCTCTCGGAATTCGACGGGTCTTTCCCTCTGAAACCGGACTCTTCTGGGGGGCTCGTCCTTCTCCCGTTCCGGTTCCCTCTGGTCATCGGCGCCGGAATACTTCATCATTACACCTCCCGCTTCCGGCGGATTCGCCCTTGCCGCCACCGGGCCAGAGGGACGCCTCCCGGAGTTGGCGATGGGCCTCCGGCTCCTGGTCGTTCGCCTCCAGTAGGAGAGGCGGAGGATCATGAGATGGCATGAATCTTCCGAGGGGAGATCTCGTAGGGAAGCTGTGAGCCAGGTGCACTTCCACCCGCGGGCCGAAGAACATGCGTTGCTCCACTTGTGGCGAAACCCTTGAGCCGGGCACCACCCGGTGCCCCACCTGCGGTGCCGCCGTGTCGGCCGGGTCGTACTACCAGGCTTCCATGCGGCGATGTCCCCGCTGCGGGTACCAGGGAGACGGAATCCCGTACTTCAAACGAACATCCCACGTGGCTCTCCTCATCGGCGTGAGCCTCTTCACCTATGGACTCGGTGGCCTGGGATACTGGCTGTTCCGGCGGAACCGGGTCATCTGTCCAAACTGCGGTCTCGCTTGGCACTACTATCCGCAGGCTCTGCCGCCCGCACCCGAGGGGAAGGGTCCCCTGCATCCGGCCGGGGAGGAGGGGCCGCCTCTTCCCCATGGTGGACTCCTCCGGAGAGTGTTCGGCGTGGGGTTGGTGCTGCTGGCAACGATCTTGATCGTCGCCGGCATCGTTGAGGGCACGCCCGAGGCGGTCCTGACCGGGAGCATCATGGGGGCCACGGGCACCGGGTCGTTCTGGTGGGGTTTGAGGGCGCTCAACGAGAGGCGGAAGGCCCTGATGCAGCGCCTTCAGCAAAGAGTCCTCCGGCTCGCCCGACATCGAGGCGGTACCCTCACCGTGACAGAGGTTGCCGCCGACCTCAGCCTCTCTCTACCCGCGGCGGAGAAGGTGATGGTCTCCATGGACGACGGCTTCCGGGTCCGGTCCGAGATCTCCAAGGAGGGGGTCCTCTATTACGAGTTCCCCGAGGTTCTGCACAGGAAACAACTGGAGCCCGGCACCGCGGACTGATGGCTGTTCCTCTCCACGCACGCCGGGGCCGATTCCTGGGCGGTTTCGGGTCGGTCTGCGGGCCGGTTGACCGCAATGGGGGACGTGCGGTAGCCTCACCGTTGTTTTTCCTGTGGATTGCGCCTACCTTGGATAACACCCCCCGTTTCGTTCCTGGTGAGCACCCCCGGAATCTATGACGCCGCCGAACGTTGTCCGTCTGGACTCATACCGAGGAAGAAGGGACGCCCGCCTCCGCCGCACACTGGCTCTCCACGGCCAGAGTGCCTGGCGGACCCATGTCTTCCGCTGCCTGGCCCGGGCCGTCACGCTGGCGGAGGGGGACCGCGGCGCCATCTTCTGGCTCGACGAGTATGGCCCCGGACTGGCGCATCCCTTTATGCTGCTCGACCTTGTGTCGGACCGGCCCCGCCGCTCCTCCCCCCTCAAGATCCTGCGGGACACGTGGGAGCGGGGAGTCCCCGGCCTCCTGGACATCACCGATATCGGTAGTAGACAGGGACGGGAGTTGGACGGAGCAAGGAGCCTATGCGCCGTAGCGCTGGGGAGCGATGGCTTCCGTTCGTGGTTCCTGGTGGTTGACTCCCTGACGCCGAGACCGGTGTTGGGCGCCGTGGATGCGGGGGAGCTGATGTTCGTTGCGGGCGAGCTGGCGTCCGTGGTTCTTCATCGATCGGTGAACGAGGAGACTGGTTTCCGGGCTGGGGTGAGCGAGGTCCCTGCGGTGGGAGAAGAAGCGAGGCCGGGCTTCGCCGGGTGGCCCGTGCTCCAGGATATCGAGGACCGACAGGACGACGAGGAGGCCAGTCGGAGAATCACCGCTCGCTTCCTGGTTGCCCGCTTTATCCGGGGCCTTCTGGACGACCAGCTGGTGGGGGATCCGGAGTCCGTTACCTATCAGATCCGGGGGATCCGCAGAGAGTTGAGCGGGTTGCCGACCTCGGAACCCGAGAAGCCGGCGTGGGAAAGGGTTCTCGCGGCCGTCGAAGCGAACTCCCACGACGAGCTCCTTTCCGCCATGCTCGTGTGGGGGCCCATCGTGGAAAGGCAGGGCCACCTCCACGGGGCTCTCGAGATCCACGGTATGGCCTACGAGATGGCTGTTTCCATGGGGTCGCTGGATGGGGCTGTGGACGCCGCCCGGTTCAGGGGGAGGGTACTGCGGATGCAGGCAGAGTGGGACCGAGCCGAGGCCTGGTATTGCACCGCTCGAAGGCTGGCGGAGGAGGCCGGAGACTCTCGCAAGCTCGCGGCGGTCATGGATGGCCTCGCCAACACCTACCGGGACCGGGGGAATCTCCGCCGCGCGAAGGGCATTCTACTGGAGGTCATGGCCATCGGCCAGGCGGCCGGCGAGCGATACGCGGAGGCCATCGCCCATCACGACCTCATGACGGTGGAGAAGCTCATGGGGAGTCTCTCGGAAGCCGTTCGGCACGGCTGGCTCGCCGTGCAGGCGTACGAGTCTCCCGAGGGCCGGGTCCGGGCGCTCTTCGACCTGGCGGGGGTTCTCCGGGAGAGTGGAGAGCTCGGTGCCGCTCGGGACGCCTACGCCCTTGTGGCCAGCCAGGTTGAGACGTTCGAGTACCGAATCCTCTCCCTGGATGCACTGGCCTACATCTCGGCCCTCATGGGAGAAGAGGAGGAGCACGAGCGCCTTCGCACTCGGATGGAGGCTGAGGGCTGGCAGCGCTCCTCACCCGTCTACCGCGCTCAGATTCTCTTCTACCGGGGCCTCTCGGAGCGGGCTCTGGGGAGGGAGCCGGAGGGGCGTGAGTGGCTCGAGAAGGCACTCACGTTCGCCGAGGACCACGGCCTGAGCAAGCTCATCTTCGACGTAGAGAAGGCCATCGCGGAGGGGCCCGTTCCCCTGAAGCGTGCCTCACACTCCGACCCCGAGGAGGGGCCGGAGTGTGAGAGCATTCTTGGTGTTCGTCAGGGCCTCCGGGCGCTCAGGGAGGCCCAGGTCGAAGCGGTTTGACCGGGTTGTATCAGTTCCCGGAGCCGATGGTGTGGTTCCCGGAGCCGATGGTGTGATCGAGGTCGACGTCGACGCCCGTGGGTGACGAGCAGGCGGTGGCGGTGAGAGCGAGGGCGGCGACGAGCGCGGCAACGAAGAGACGGACCTTCTTCATGGGGGTTCCTCATCTGCTCTGAGGGTGGCGAACCTTCCCGCTGGACAGCGGGTTTCAGCAGTCAGGGATAAGGTTGGGCGCACCGACCCCGGTGCGCCGACTCATTTCCGGACCCTGGTATACCTTTTCCGAAGGTATCATGGCGCTATTGGCGGTGTTGACCAGCGAGCGGCAACTCGAGCAGCGCTTGACGGAGAGCCTGGGGCCCAGCCATTCCGTTGCTCTCGGCCACTCCTGGGGGGGAATGATTCGCCTGGTTCGGGAGCGGCCCGTCACGGGGGCGATCATGGACCTGGCGGCGGTTCATCCACTCCCTTCCACTCATGCTTCCCTGCTGAGCTTTCGCAGCCAGTTTCCGCACCTCGGCCTGATCCTCGTGATCCGGCACTATCACGATCCCTTCACCCTGTTCCGGCTGGGAAGGGCCGGAATCCGGAATCTCATCCTGCTGACCCTGGACGGGCGAGGGCCGGAGGTCAGGCGCGCCGTGGCCAAGGCCCACGGCCAGAGCGCGACCGCTCGGGTGATTCGGGCCTTGGGTCCCTTCCTACCGCGCCGTGAGCTTCGCCTGGCCTTTCTGGCCATGGACTCGGTGCATCGACGTTGGTCAGCAGAGGACCTGGCCGGGGAAGTTGGCCTCACGCGCCCCTTTCTCAGCGAACGGATGAAGGCGCTCGGCCTTCCATCCCTGGGGCATTTCCTCCTGTGGACCCGTCTCTTCCACGCCGGACTGTGGCTCGAGGAGCCGGGCCGGACCGGCGAGAGCGTCGGACGCCAGTTGGAGTACTCTTCCGGGGCGGCGTTCCGGAGGGCTCTGAAGCACTACACCGGGGCGACGCCGACGGAAGTCCGGGAAAAGGGAGGTCTAGCGCTCATTCTCCGGCAGTTCCTTTCCCGATCGAGCCTCCAGGCACTCCCGGCGGGATTACGGGTAACCTTGGCCTGAGCGGGCCTGCGGCCGTCGGGAGCGGAGGACCCACGGTGGGGCCCGAGTAGACGGAGGGGGCGGTCGGAAAGGGCCGTTCCGGGGCGGAAACACCGAGGAGAGATCCCATGCGAGAGTTTCAGGACGAGAGCGGGGCCACATGGCTGGCTTCGGTGGGACGGCGGGAGGGGAGAGACTACAAGGGGCGCTTCTACTTCCGCCTGACACGGTCCGACGATCCGGAGCCGGAGGAGGTCGTTCTCGAAGACGTACAGTGGAACAGCCTGGAAACGGCCGAAAGGTCCCTGGGAACCATGTCCGGAGAGGAATTGAAGCGCCGCCTTCGATCGGCCCGGGGGCGTGCGGGATGGTTCGCTGAACGGATCCGTCCCCACGCCGGCTGATCCGCGACCCGAGGTCCGGCGGCCTCAGTTCTCCCGGGACCGACTGAGAGAGGCCAGGCGGATCCCGATCTGATCCTCCGCCCGTTTCGCCCGGTACTCCGATACCACCTCGTTGGAGATGATGCTGAACAGGACTCGTTCCCCCGAACGAGTCCGGACCATGCCCGACAGAGCTGACACGTGGTCCAGGGTCCCTGTCTTGGCTCGGAGATTCCGTGCCGCCGGAGATCCACTCATTCTCCTGAGCTCCCGGGGGAGACCAGCCTCGGGCAGGGTGCTCCAGAAATCCTCCCAGAGTGGGGATCCCGACATGAACTCGAGGAGCCGAACGAAGACACCGGCCGAGGCGCGGTTGGAGGTGGATAATCCCGAGCCGTCCCTCACGGTGAGCTGATCGGCGGGGACCCCCACCTTCCGGACCAGGAAATCGGAGACCACCGCCCGGCCGCCGGAGAAGGAACCGTCTCCGAGGACCATTCTGCCAAGAGTCTTCGCCGCGGTCTCGGCGAAGAAGTTGTTGCTCTCCTTGTTCGTCACTGTGAGGATGTCGAGGAGAGGTGGGGAGACGTGACGTACGAGGATGCGGGGCGGGGCTTTGAAGTCCCCTCCGGTTGACGGCGGTTGGGGGGAGAGGCGAGAAGCCGCCGGGTCCCGGATCACCACGACGGATCCCAGAACACGGACCCCCCTGCTCTCCAGCGCCTTCTTCAGCTCGGCACCGGTGAAGGCGAGGGGATCGGACACCGGTAGCTCCCTCCAGACCTCTGCCCCCCCCAGGGGGATTTCTCCCTCGATCCCAATGGGATCGGAGGGCTTCTCCCTCAGGAGCCATACCCGGGAACGGGTCCCCGCGGGCAGGGTCCTCGCCAGGTTCTCCACCGGAACGCCCGAGCCTTCCGGCAAGGTGGAGATGACGGGGGGGGCCCCGACCCAGGCCGCCGGCGTGACTCGAACCGTCAGGAGGTTCTCGTTGAACGAAACGCTTGAGACGGGTGCGGCGTACGCGTCATTCAGGTCGCGGGCGTCCCACTCCGGGTGGAGCTCCTCCCCCTGAAAGAAGGTCCCATCCACGACGAGATCTCCTCGGATCTCCGTGATCCCCTGGTCCCTCACCTTCCTGGCCAAGGAATCGAGGGGAGCGGTCTCGGAGGGGTAGAAGCGTTCCGAGAGCGTGGGGTCCCCGGTGCCGTAGAGAATGAGATCTCCCTCTAGAGCCCCATCCTGCCAGGGTGCGTCCGCCAGCAGAAATGTCTGGTACCGGAAATCGGGCCCAAGGTACCAGAGGGCGGCGGCCGTGGTGAGCAGCTTCATGTTGGATGCCGGGACCATCGGCTGCCGGGAATTGAGCGCAAGGAGCGTGTCACCGTGATCGAGGGAGATGGCGAGCACGGACCATCGTCCGCCCTTGCCCCCGGACGACGTCAAGATTGTCTGAAGGGCGCTCCGGAGGGCCTCGATTTCCCGGTCGGGGGTGGTGGGCCGGGGCTCGAGGATGGATCGACCAGCTTCAAGGTCTCGACGGTACGGCTCCACCCGGGCTGATTCCGAGAGGGTCGCCGGGGAAGTCGCCGGGGAAGTCGCCGGGGAAGTCGCCGGGGAGGTCGCCGCCTCGAGGGTGACTTGCCCGGGAGGACGACGCCGCGCGGCGGGAAGCGTGTATAGCGCCGCGACGAGGAGAAGGAGTAGGCCGGTCCGCAGAACGATTCCCGTCTTCATTCCTGTCTCAGAACGTGATCTTCAGGGCCTGGCAGGGAGCCGCACCGTAAACGGCATTGGGGCGGATCAGGGGGCCGTCCCTTTCTCTTGAAAGCTGCACTCCGGGCATCGCCCGGTCAATTCCAGACGGTACCCAAGGACCGAGAATCCGCCCAGCCCAGCCTCGAGAGCATCGAGGGCACCCCCGGGAAGCTGCCCTGGCACGTCCATAACACGCCCGCAGACCAGACACCGGGCGTGATGATGCGGCTCCGTCCGGGCATCGTACCGCGCCGATCCATTCCCGTACGTAAGCCTCTCCGCCAGGCCACATCTCACCAGCGTTTCCAGGCTCTTGTAGACCGTTGCTAGGGAGATCGCCGGAATGGTGTCCCGGACTCCCTGGAACACCTGAGCGGCGCTGGGATGGGTGGTGGTGCCCAACAGGAATCGATAGACTGCTGCTCGCTGCTCCGTGTACCGATGGCCCCTCCCTTGGAGGGCTCGACGGAGGTGGGCGTTCGCAGGTTCGGACGTGCGTTGCATCAGGATCAGACGGCTCCGAGGCTCGTCGGACGTTCCTTGGCCGCCGGTGAAGGTAGCGGCGGAGCGGAGGTTGTCAACATTCATTCTCGATAGTCATGGCCCAGGTGCGCCGACGCCATCGTTCGAGAGCCCGTCCGGGCCTTCACCCGAGGAATGATCGTCATGTCTCCCAACCCGGTTCCGGAGCCCCTCCTGACCCTCGAGCCCCTCCTGGATGCTGTTCAGGAGGGACTGAAGGAGGCGGGGTGGGAGCTGTCGGGTCTTCAGAAGACGACGAGCTATGAATTCGAAGGCCGGTGGGCCGGAGAGACCTCTCGAAGCGCCTTTCTGTTCTTCCACCGGGAGGAGGTCCCTGATTGGGTCAGCATCGACGTCTTTCTCGACGAGACGACCCGGGGACTCAAGGGAAATCTGGCTCTCGTTGTGGATGGACCGGCGCTGGGCCACCTTGCGACCCCGCGGGAGGTTCTCGCGCGTCTGGCAGAGGCCACCCGGCGGGCCGTTCCCGAGGGGTATCAGACTCCCCTGACCCTTCGGTATCGCCTGGGAAGGATCACGGAGGATCCGGCCGGTGCATCGACTGAGTTCCGCTTCAAGCTCTATCTGCCTCCGAAGGCCTTGAAAGCGGGGTACGAGGCCGTGGTGGCCCTGGCCACGAGCACCGCTCGGTCCTTTGAGGAGATCATGAGTTCCCCGGAGTTGCAGCCCTACATGGACCCGGAGGAGGAACCGGGTCCGGGAGGGGAAGAGGAGTAGGCGTCGAAGGGGGGGATCCTCAGGAGGCCTGGGTCTCCCCGGCTGGGCGAAGCGGTCTTCGGCCTCGGAGGAGGCGGAGCCCATTGAAGACCACGACGATCGTGCTTCCTTCGTGGCCAATCACGCCGGCAGGGAGGGAGATGGAGCCGAGAAGCGCCATGGACACGAGGACGAGGATCACGCCTGAAGCGAATACGAGGTTCTGGAGGACGATGCGCCGGGTCCTGAGGCTCAGAGTGCGGGCGTAGGAGACGCCGCCCAGGTCATCCCCCATTACCACCACGTCCGCGGTTTCCAGCGCCACGTCCGTACCTGCCGCACCCAGAGCCACCCCCACGTCTGCCGTCGCCAGGGCCGGCGCGTCGTTGACGCCATCCCCCACCATGGCTACGGGACCGATCTCCTTCCGCAGGCGGGTCAGAATCTCCGACTTCTGCTCGGGAAGGAGCTTGGCATATACCCGGCTCACCCCGACCTGGGAGGCGATGGAGCCGGCCGTTCCGGGCTCGTCTCCCGTGATCATGACGACTTCGTCGATTCCCGAGGCCCTGAGGGCTTCCATGACTCCTCGGGCTCCTACTCTCGGCTGGTCGGCGATCACCAGGGCCCCGATGTGCGAGCCTCCCGCTGCCACGAAGACCGGGGACGCGGTTTCCCGGCCTCCACTCTCCAGCCACCGGTGAAGAAGGCCGGGCACAGGTTTCCCCAACCGTTCCTCCACCCATTCGCGGCGCCCCACCACCAGGTGGATCCCCTCCACCTCGCCCTGAATTCCCCGGCCTACGAGGGCCTCGAAGTGCCGGGGCTCCGGGATGGTGAGCCCCATGGCCTCCACGGCTCGGAGGATGGCCTGGGCCACGTGGTGCTCGCTCCGGGACTCCAGCCCCGCCACCAGCCGGAGGAAGTCCTCGTCCTCACGTGACAATCCCGGGCAATGACCCCGGGGCCCATCCGTTGGATCCATCATGGGGCAGACGCGGGAGGGGAGCCGAGTCATGATGGCGGCGACCTCCGGGCTGACGAGGACCTCGCCGGGGGCTTCGCCGCGGAGGAGATGGAAGAACCCCGCGACTTCCGGACGCCCCTGGGTTATGGTCCCCGTTTTGTCGAAGGCCACCACCTTCACACCGGCCAGGGCGTCCAGGGAAGCACCTCCCTTGAAGAGGATCCCACTACGGGCACCGTTGGATACCGCCGACACGATGGCTGCCGGAATGGAGATCACCAGCGCACAGGGGGAGGCCACCACCAGGAGCGTCATGGCACGATAGAACGCTTCGTGGAAGCTCCAGCCCAGGGGGCCCAGGGCCACCACGACGGCCGCGGCAGCCCCAAGGAGGACGACCGCGGCGTAGGTGCTCTCGGTCCGCTCGATCCAGCTCTGGGCCGGGGCACGGGCTTCCCGGGCCTCCTCCACCATGCGGATCACTCGAGCCAGGGTGGTCTCTCCTGCCCTCCGGGTTACCCGTATGTCCAGGCTCCCGGGTCCGTTCAATGTCCCCGCGAAGACCTGGTCCCCACTCTTCTTTCTGACCGGGATTGCCTCGCCTGTGAGGGTGGCCTCATCCACCGGAGACTCTCCGGACACCACTTCTCCATCCACGGGGATACGGTCGCCAGGGCGGACCCGCACCACATCATCGAGATCCAGGGCTTCGATGGGCACTTCCATCTCACGCGTCCCCTCCAGCCTGGATGCCGAATCCGGTCGGAGCTGCATGAGAGCTCGGATGGACCGGCGAGTGCGCCCGAACGCGAACCTCTCCAGGGTGTTGCCCAGGGAGAAGAGGAAGAGGAGAACGGCGCCCTCTGCCCAGTGGCCCAATGACGCGGCTCCGCTCGCGGCCGTCACCATGAGGAGATCCACCTCGAGCCGTCCTCTCCTGAGGGCGCGGAGGGCCTCCCGGGCGGCTTCCCAGCCCCCCGCGAGATAGGCCAGGACATAGAGGAGGAGCGCCAGGGAAGGCTGGTGGAGGAAGCTCCCCATCCCGGCTCCGAGGAGACCCGAGGCGGCGCAGGCTCCCGTGGACCACGCCATGGGCTGCCACGAGCGCTCCTGGGGCTCGCTGGCGTCCGGCTCGGCCCGGGACCCACTGGAGGCGGAGACCTTCAGCAGTCGAGGGGAAATGACGGAGGAGGGGGAGGGTTCCACGTTCTGAACGGCGATCCTCTAGGAGCCTGATCCTAGGTCTTGTTGTTCTCGAGGGGGTGCCTCGCACACCCCCGCTCCTTCAGGACCGGTCCACCAGCCCTTGGGAAGCCTGCCTCAACGCTCTCATCCTGCGGGTGAAGGAGCAAGGGGGACGGCCTAGTTGAGAACGGGAGGCAACTTCATTCGGGAAATTGACCTCCTCCCCCGGGGAGGATCCCGGGCCGGGGCCGTTGGTGCGGGCTTCTCGACTCTCCCCCGGAACCGGGAGGGTGTTATTCTTTCTTATCGTGTGACCCGTTTCGCCGGTTAAGGAGTTCCTGCCATGCACGACGTCCTCAGAACCCGCCTCCTTCGCAAGCTCGAGAGCCTTCCCGAAGAGCAGGTCTACCAGGTTCTGGACTACATCGAGTTCCTGGAATCCAAATACGCCCGGGAGGCGTCGGCAGAGGCGTCTGGTCTCCAGAGCTTCGCGGAGAAGCTGGAGGATCAGCTTCGGCGACGGACGGTGAGCCCCTCCAGCCTGAGGGAGGCTTTCCAGCTCATATCGGCGGCGGACAAGGTCCTGTCCAACATCTCGAACGTGGGCAAGGAGCTTCTCGGCGATCTGAATGGCTCCCACGATACCAAGGTGCCTCGATCCAGGCCTCCAGGGGGATCGACGGGAGGCTCCGGGGATTCCTCCACGGACTGAGGGGGGGCGGTGTTGACACCGCTCCGCGCGCACGAATATCATGGCCCATGGAAGGACTCGATCAGCGAGTTGTCGGCCTTGCGCCCGCATGTCTTCGCCGCACCTTGAGCCGCGGCCCGACGGCGGGCGTTCCGTTTGGTCGGGCTCGCACATCATCCTCGAACCGTTCGGAGTAGGCGCATGGCGGAGGTAGTGGGATCAACGGAAAGAATCCTCGGAGAAGGTCTCACCTTCGACGACGTCCTCCTGGTTCCGGGCCATTCGTTGGTGCACCCCAAGGACACCGCCGTGGCCTCGCTCCTCACGAGCGAACATCCGCCTGCAGATTCCGCTGGTGTCGGCGGCCATGGACACGGTCACCGAAGCCAAGATGGCCATCCAGATGGCCCGGGAGGGCGGGATCGGCATCATCCACAAGAACCTGACGCGTGGAGCGGCAGGCGGAGGAGGTGGACCGGGTCAAGCGCTCCGAGAGCGGGATGATCCTGAATCCCATCACCCTGACGCCGGACCGACCCTCAGGGACGCCCACGGCTCATGGCCCGGTTCTCCATCAGCGGCGTGCCCATCGTCGCAGAAGGACGGCAAGGCTGGTGGGGATCATCACCAACCGGGACCTCCAGTTCGAGACGGAGCTCGACCAGCCCATCCGCGGGCTCATGACGTCGGAGGGGCTGGTGACGGTTCCCGTGGGCACCACCCTGGACGCGGAGCGAATCCTGCATCGCCATCGAATCGAGAAGCTCCCCGTGGTGGACGAGACGGGAACCTGAAGGGCCTCATCACGGTCAAGGACATCTTCAAGCGGCGCCAATTCCCAACGCGTGCAAGGACGAGCACGGCCGCCTGCGGGTCGGGCGCGGCGGTGGGCGCCGTCACAGAAGGAGCTGGACCCGGGCCGAAGGCCCTCGTGGAGGCGGGAGTGGACGTCCTTGTGGTGGATACGGCCCACGGACACTCGGAGGGAGTGCTTCAGGCCGTGGCTCGTGTGAGAGAAGCCCACCCGGACGTGCAGCTGATTGCCGGGAACGTGGCGACCGCGGCGGGAGCCCGTGCCCTGCTGGAGCGGGGCGCCGATGCGGTCAAGGTGGGGGTCGGGCCCAGGCTCCATCTGCACCACGCGCGTCGTGACCGGAGTGGGGGTTCCCCAGCTCACCGCCATCATGGAGGCGGTGCGTGGTGTGGAGGGGAGCATCCCCGTGATCGCGGATGGGGGGATCCGGTATTCCGGGGACATCGTCAAAGCCCTTGCGGCCGGGGCACACGCGGTCATGATGGGGTCCATGTTTGCGGGGACCGAAGAATCCCCGGGCGAGACCTTCCTCTTGGAGGGACGGCGGTTCAAGATCGTGCGAGGCATGGGCTCCCTATCCGCCATGGAGGAGGGGTCCGCCGATCGCTACTTTCAAGATCCCGAAGCCGGCGCCCAGAAGCTGGTCCCGGAGGGGATCGAGGCAAGGGTTCCCTACAAGGGCCCCCTTTCCGATACGGTCTTCCAGCTCGTTGGGGGCCTCAGAAGTGGAATGGGATACTGTGGCGCCGCAACGCTGGCTCATCTCCGCCGCGATGCCCAGTTCGTTCGGATCACGCCGGGGGGACTGAGGGAGTCCCATCCACACGACGTGACCATCACCCGGGAAGCACCGAACTATCACCTTTAGCCTTTCGAGCGGTGCCGCGGTGCAACCGTCCGGGCCCCCGCTCCGTCCAAACGGTGAGAAACGATGAAAACGGATCAGATCCAATCGCGTCTTCTCCTCGGTCCGGGGCCCTCTCCCGTCTCCGATCGTATCCTTCGTGCCATGGCCCATCCCACGGTGGGTCACCTCGATCCCCAGTTTCTCTCTCTCATGGATTCCGTGAGCGAGAAACTCCGGTGGGTCTTCCAGACGCGTAATCGCATGACCTTTCCGGTGTCAGGGACCGGCTCGGCGGGGATGGAGGCGGCCTTGGCCAACGTCCTGGGCCCTGGAGACACCGCCGTGGTGGGGGTGAACGGAGTCTTCGGCATCCGAATCGCAGAAATGGCTCAGCGGATGGGTGCGAAAGTCGTGAGCGTGGATGCGCGTTGGGGCGAGATCATCTCACCCGAGCGATTCCTGGAGGCCCTCGAGGCTCATCCGTCCGCCCGCCTGGCGGCCCTGGTCCATGCCGAGACCTCCACCGGCGTGCACCAGCCGCTGGACGAGGTGGGCGACTTCCTCCGGGACAGGGAGACCCTCTTCCTGGTCGATGCCGTGACCTCCTTGGGAGGAGTGGTGGTGGACGTCGACCGGCGGGGGATCGACATCTGCTACGCGGGCACTCAGAAATGCCTTGGGGTGCCTCCCGGTCTGGCGCCCATCACCTTCTCCGATTCGGCCGTGGAGCGGATTCGGACACGGCAGTCTCCCTGCCAGAGCTGGTACCTGGACGTGTCCCTCATTGCCGGATACCTGGGAGAGGAGAGGCGGTATCACCACACGGCTCCCATCAACATGATCTACGGTCTCCACGAGGGCCTGCTCGCCATGGAGGAGGAGGGACTGGACGACCGATTCTCCCGCCACCGGGAGGTGGGAACGAGGCTTCAGTCGGAACTGGTGGCCCGCGGCTTCCAACTCTTTGCTCAAGAGGGGTACCGGCTCCCGCAGCTCACCTCAGCGGCGCTCCCGGGCGGGAGGGAGGAGGGGCCCATGCGCAGACGGCTGCTCGAAGAGTTCGGGATCGAGGTCGGCGGGGGATTGGGACCCGCGAAGGGGAAGATATGGAGGATCGGGCTGATGGGATCGGCGGCCACCCATGACACCGTCGACCGCTTCTTGCAGGCGGTGGACGAGGTGCTGGAGGCTTAGGACCATGGGATCGGCCGGTCCACGCCCTCCCCGGAGCTTCGTCCTGGCCCTCGTCCTCCCCCTCTTGCTGGGAGCTTGCAGCTCCCTGGCCGGCCCTGCACCGGGGCAGGGGTCGGCGCCAAGGGAGCATCCTCGGGTTCCGGATCCCCAGCGCCTCCGGGTGTCCGAAGAAGAGGGGAGTCCTGTTCTGACGGGAGCATCCAGGACCTTTGCCGTGGACCCGATCCTTGACTCCCCCTGGGCCCGAGCCTCCGAAATGGATGAGAAGGTCCGGGATTGGATCGACTCCTTCCAGAACCGGGAATCGGATCTCATGCGGGCGTCCCTGGCGCGGATGGGCCTGTACCGGGACGCGGTTGAAGAAGAGTTGAAGCGAAAGGGGCTTCCCCCGAGCCTGGCCTTCCTCCCCATCGTGGAGAGCTGGTACAACCCCAGGGCGGTGAGCTGGGTCGGCGCGGCGGGCTTGTGGCAGTTCATGCCCTCCACAGCCCGAGGCATGGGCCTCCACGTGGATCGGCTCCTCGACGAGCGGAGGGATCCCTTCCTCTCCACGCCCCCGGCGCTGGACTACCTGGCGGAGCTGAATGAACGCTTCGGATCCTGGTTCCTGGCGCTGGCAGCGTACAACGGAGGCCCGGGCCGGCTCGAGAGGATCCTCCGTGGAAGGGGGGGGAGCCCGAAGGCCACGACGGTCTCTTCCTCGAAATCCTGGAGGACCTCCCCAGGGAGACCCGGGATTTCGTGCCCCGTTTCCTGGCTGCGGCGCTCGTCGCCAGGGACCCGGTGGCCTTCGGATTCGGGGACGTGACGGCCGAAGGGCCCCTACAGTTCGACCAGGTGGAGGTGCCCGACGCCACCTCTCTGGACGTGGTGGCCCTGGCGGGTGGGGTCGACCAGGCCCTGGTGGAGGCCCTGAATCCCCAACTCCTCAGGGGGCTCACGCCCGCGGGGGTTGCCACCCCGCTCCGGCTGCCGGCGGGTGTCGGGGAGCGCTTCTCGGAGGCTTTCGCTCAGATCCCTCCGAACGAGCGTGTGACCTTCGTCGAGCACGCCGTGGCGAAGGGTGAGACGTTGACCCACATCGCGGGATACTACGGTGTCTCGGTTGATGATCTGCTCGCGGCGAATCCCAGAGTCCAGCCCCGGCGCCTGCAGATCGGTCAGCGGGTCGTGGTTCCCAAGGCACCCTCGGTCAGGGACCGACTCCGTGCGGCAGGGACGGCCGGCCTGGAGAGTCCGGGGGAGCGGGTCATGGTATATTCGGTTCGTCCGGGGGATACGATCTCGGCCATTGCGGCCCGGCACCGCGTTGCCATCGTGGATCTGCTCCGCTGGAACGGACTCGCCATGGACGCCGTGATCCATCCGGGCGACGAGGTGAGAATCCACCTCCCCGGGGGGTAAGGGTCGACCTGCCCCAGGGGCCAGCTCACTTCGCCGGCTCCTGATCGGCCTCCTCCTATCCCCCCTCTCATCCCTCCCCTTCTCCCGTTCGAGTCCAGGTTCCGGAGCGCCCTCCTTCCTTCGACACCAGACGGATCTGCTCCAGCACCATACCCCGGTCCATGGCCTTGATCATGTCGTAGACGGTGAGGAGAGCCACGCTCACCGCGGTGAGGGCCTCCATCTCCACACCCGTGGGCCCGGAGATCGTCGCCCGAGCCGTTACTCGAACCCCCGGCAGCGTCGAATCGGGGTCCACGTCCACCACGATGGAGGCGCCCGGAAGCAGATGACAGAGGGGGATCAGGTCTCCGGTCTTCTTCCCGGCCTGGATCCCAGCGATACGGGCCACCTGGAGAACGTCCCCTTTCGGCGTCCGGGCCTCCAGGATCGCCTTCAGAGTCCCGGGGGCCATCCGGATTGCTCCCTCCGCCACGGCCAGGCGCCGGGATTCCGGCTTGCTCGAGACATCCACCATCCGGGGTCTTCCCTCGGGATCCAGGTGCGTCCATCGAGCAGAAGCGTCTTCTACCATGTCAACTCCTGCGGGTTTCGGGCTGCGGGGAGTCGATCAGCCTCCCTCTCAGGTCGTGCAAGAGCCCGAAGATGACCAGTTGCGGATTCACGTTTCCCGCCGCCATGGCGCGTGCCTCGTCCACCAGACCGAACGCGGCCGCCACCGAGGCGGGCTCGATCCGCCGCCGTGCCCATTCCTTCTCGATCCGGCCGGGCGGGGCTCCGGTGCCACCCCCCGGAGTCGAAGCCGTGGCGTCGACAGCGAGGTCCCTGATGGCCTCCTCCAGGAAGTTGAGGAGCTCCATGAGCCCTCGTCCACCCACCGAAGGAAAGCCCGCCGCCTCCTCCAGGATGGCGCCGGGCCCGGAGGCGAGGACGGCCGCTACGAGGCGCAGGGCCTCGGCACGTAGCTGGGTCAGCGGCCCGGGGTCCCCCCCGTCGGGCAGGAAGCCCAGGGCACGCCCAATGGATCCCTGGGACAACGCGCTGGCCTTCTGCGCTTCCGCCGGATCCACTCCCCCGACCTCCACCAGGAATTCCCCGACGTCCGAGGGGGAGAGGGGGGAAAGGTGGATTTGGGTGGTCCTCGAGCGGATGGTTGGAAGCAGGCGCCCCGGCTCGCTGGAGGTGAGGATGAGGAACGTCCCCGGCGGAGGCTCCTCCAGGAGCTTGAGAAGGGCGTTCGCCGCTTCGGAGCTGGCCTCCTGGGGAGCCAGCGCCTCCGCGTCGGCGACGAGGAACACCTGCTTGTCCCCCAGGGAGGGACGGCTCTGAGCTCGCCGCCGAAGTGATCGAGCCGCAGCCAGGTAGAGACTCCGAGGCTCTCCCCCGGCGGTTGGCCTGAGGGGCTTGTTTCGAATCTCCTGCAACACGTCCGCCCGCGCCTCCTCCAGTGCCTGGGCCAGCTTCTCGGGGGTGGAGGCCCCTTTCGGTCGCGGGAGGGGGAAGTACCAGTGGAGATCCGGGTGTTCCACCAGGCTGGCCAGATGGCAGCTCTCGCACGTCCCGCAGGGACCGTCCTCGCTCGGGTCGGCACAGAGAAGAAGGCGACCGAGCCAAAGACCAAGATGCTGCTTCCCCACGCCTCTCGGGCCGTGGACGAGGAGAGCCGGAGGGAGAGATCCCCGGAGACGCGCACGCGCCAGGGCCGCGAGAAGCTCCTGGTGGCCCCAATGGGGGTGAAGGATCACGGCGACCGGCCCCGGGACTTCAGCCATTGGAGCGGATCCATGGCCTGCGGCGTCCCGCCGGCTACCGGGGCTCGGATCTGGAATTCCAGGTGAGGACCTTCGGGAGTCTGACTCCCCCCCACTGTTCCCACGACCTGGCCGGCCTCCACCTCTCGACCCTGTACGACCCCGATCTCCTCGAGATAGAGATACAGGGTGTAGAACCCGCCTCCGTGGCTCAGAACCACCGTGGGCCCGTAGCCCTCGAAGGGGCCGGCGAGGACTACGGTGCCGGCCTTGACGGCTCGCACGGGGGTACCGGTAGCTGCACCGATCCCGATCCCGTTCCATCGCAGAATCGTCCCATTGGGTCGCTGCTCCCGGCCAAATCGGTAGATCAGATCACCATCCACGGGCCACTCCAGTGACCCCGCGTCGGCTCCCGACAATGTGCTCGGGCCCTCACGGCCCACGCCAGCCAGGGTCCTCCTCCGCTCCTCTTCCCGACGCCGCGCTTCCAGGTCGTCGATCAGTCCCGTGAGACGCTGCTCATCCGTCTCCAGCTGGGCCAGGCGGCCCTCCGTCTGCTCCACCCGGCTCTCGAACTCCTCGAGAGCCGCTTGACGCGTGTGCTCCACGGAGCGAAGCTCGGCGACTTCGCTCAGTTTCTCCTGCCGAAGCCTCCCCAGTTCCGAGAGGCTCTCCCCCAATTGTTGGTTGTGCGCTACGAGGGCCTCTTCCAACTCCTGCACCCGGCCCAGCAGTGCTCGGTCATAGGAGGCAATGAGCTGCAGGTATCGATAGCGGGTCAGGAGGTCTGCGAACGATTCGGCGCCCAGGAGGACCCGGAGAGAGTTCAACGGCCCTCGCTTGTAGATGTCCCGGACTCTTCGATTCAGGATCGCCTCGCTCTCGCTGAGGGCCTCTCGCGTCGTGAGGAGCTGGGTCGTGGTCTCCTGGACCTGAGTGGTGGTCGCGTCCGTCTGGAAGTCCACTTCCGCCAGCACGGAGCGGGAGGCGCTGAGCTGCTGCTCGATGTTCCGGAGCTCCACGGAGGCGTCTCGGACCCGATTCCGCACCTGCTCCATCTCCGCCTGGAGGCGGGCCCGCTCCTCCCGGATCGCCTCCAGCCGCCTCTGACTCTCCAGAATCTGCCGCTGAAGGTCCGGATCCTGCCCGTGAAGGGGGCGGGGCTGGGCCAAGGCCAGCAGGGTGAAGAGGCTCCAAAGAGCGGCCCGGCTCGTCACGTCAGATCTCCCTCAGGTACCGGTGAACGGCGAGTCCGCTGGAGAGGCCCCCGAAGAGGGCTCCAATACCGATTCCCCCCAGAATCCAGAGGCCTGGGATCCAGTCGAGCTGGAAGAGAAGGCGGTAGAGGGCCAGGTAGGTGAAATAGGTCAGAAGGGCCGCGAAGGCACCGCCCAACAACCCCGTGGCGGCACCTTCCAGGAGGAAGGGACGCTGGATGAAGCCCTCCCGCGCCCCCACCAAGCGCATGATGTAGATCTCCTCCCTCCGCGCGAACACGGCGATCCGGATGGCGGCTCCGATGATCACCGCGGCAACGAGGGCGAAGGCGCCACCGAGGGTAAAGGCCGTGATGGCTCCGATACGTCTCAGGAGGAAGAGCCTCTCCACCCACTCCCTTCCGTACCGGACGTCTTCGACGAAGGACAGCTGCTCGGCCGCGGCGGCCACCGCTTCCACAGACTCTTCCGTCCTGCTGCCCGGCATGAATCGAATCTCCAGGGATGCCGGGAAGGGGTTGACCTCCAAATCGCCGGAGACCTCGGCGATCTCCGGGAGGTCCCTGCGGGCCCTCTGGAGAGCGTCGGACTTGGACACGTATCGAACCTCTTCGACGCCAGGAAGGTCGCTGAGTCGCTGAATCGCGGCTTCCAGGTCCACCGGGCGGACTTCTTCCCTCAAGTAGGCTACGACCTCCACGCGCTCCTCGATGGTGGCCAAGGCGGTCTTGAGGTTGAAGGCGGCGAGGGCGAAAAGCCCGAGGACGAAAAGAGCAAGGCCCACCATGAGCGCGGAGAGCCCCATGAGGAGCGGTGCCCTGCGGAAGGCGGCCACCGCGTCTCCCAGGGCGCTAGCCATGCAGGCGCTCCCTTCGCACATCCTGGGAATCGTAGACCAATCGCCCCTGGTCCAGCTCCACGACCCGGGCTCGCGGATAGCTTCGTACCAGCTCCAGGTCGTGGGTCGCCATCACAACCGCCATCCCCAGGGCATTGAGCTGCCAGAAGAGATCCAGAATGCCCCGCGTGGCCCGCTCATCCAGGTTGCCCGTGGGCTCGTCCGCCAGGAGCACCAGGGGCTCGCAGGCCAGCGCCCGAGCAATCCCCACCCTCTGCTGCTCCCCGCCGGACAGGGTGCCGACGAGGGAGCCTGCCTTCGGGGAGAGGCCGACCTGCGTGAGAAGGCGCTGGGCCCTTGGCTGGATCTCGGAGGGCCTGGCTCCCGTGACCTCAAGAGCGAAGGCCACGTTCCGCAGTGCGGTGCGCCCGGGCAGGAGGCGGAAGTCCTGGAACACGAATCCCACCCGCCGCCGGACCTTCCATATCTCCCGGTCGGAGGTCCGCTGACTGGAATATCCGCTTACCCTCACCTCCCCGCTGGTGGGCCGCTCAGCGAGGTGGATCAGCCGGAGGGTGGTGGACTTCCCGGACCCCGAGTGTCCCGTCAGGAACACGAACTGGCCCTTGGGTACGTGAAGGCTCACGTCGTCCAGGGCGGTTCCGGTCCGGGGGTAGACCTTGGTGACGTTCAGGAGCTTGATCACGGGACGATCGCGATGGGAGATCCCAGTGCTAGTGGCGGTTTCAAGCTAGGGGTGCCCTGGAAGAGTGTCAAAGCGCCGGGTCGAGAGACGTGCCGCGAGGCGGATGGCCTCACGCGCCGAGCCCGGGTCGGCCTTCCCGGTGCCCGCTATGTCGAATGCGGTGCCATGGTCGGGAGAGGTACGTATGAAGGGAAGGCCCAACGTGACGTTCACGCCGAAGCCGAAGGAAACGCTCTTGAATGCCGCCATCCCTACGTCATGGTAGGGGGCGACCACGGCGTCCAGGTCTCCCTGGAGGGCTTTGTGAAAGACAGTGTCCGCGGGCAAGGGGCCCTCGGCGTCGACCCCTTCGGAGCGGAGCGTCGCCACGACGGGCTCGAATACCTCCGCTTCCTCGGTGCCGAACAGGCCGCCGTCCCCCGCGTGGGGGTTCAGCGCGCAGAGACCGATCCGGGGCCTCTCCATGGCCCAGTCCGTCGTCAGAGACCTGGCCAGAAGCCGCGTCTGGCGGAGGAGGAGGTCGGCGCTCAGGACGTCGAAGAGATCCCTGAGAGCCAGATGCGTCGTGGCGAGAAGGACCCGGAGCGGCGCACCGAGGGCGGTGGTCTCGGCTGCCATGAGCATCCCCACTTCCCGCGCTCCTGCCAGCTCCCGGAGGAGCTCCGTCTGGCCCGG
Source organism: uncultured Gemmatimonadales bacterium (assembly GCA_963751255.1). GTDB lineage: Bacteria > Gemmatimonadota > Gemmatimonadetes > Longimicrobiales > Gaopeijiaceae > CAVVTW01. Next base: position 58,098 of record CAVVTW010000015.1, read on the forward strand.
GACGCTCCAGCCCGCTGCCTGGATTGCCGGTTTGTGGGATGGCCCGGTTACGATGCCTCCCGCCAGCCCCCGGAGCGCCAGATCGACCCCTATCCGGATGGCATCCACGGTCACTTTGCCAGCCCCGGCCTCCGTGCCATCCCAGGGGCCGGCGGACTCGAAGGGAAAGGGCCCCGAGTCGGACCCTTCGGGACCGACGACGAGGACCGCCCCCTCTCCTTGGAGACCCCCCAGATCCCGAAGCGCGCGGACCATGACCTCGGGGCCGATGCCACGGGGGTCACCCAGCGTCACCACCAGGCGCCTGCGATCCGGGATCCCGTCCGGGGGCATGACCGGAAGAACCCTACATGCGGATCTGGACGTAGGTCTTGGAACGAAGCTCGTCCAGAATCTCCTCCACGATCTTCTGTTGTCGCAAGTCCTGCTCGATCTGGGTTCTGAGGTCCGGGTCGTCGAGAGTGTACGGCCCGCCTTCCAGCACGTTGACGACCCGGAGCACGGCGAAGCGCGCTTCCCCCTGGGCGTCATAGCGAATGGGTCCCAGGATCTGACCCGCCTGGGACTGGACCAGGGGCTCCGCGAAGCCGGGTGGGAGCTCGGAGAGGCGATCGAAGGGTACCCTCAGCGTGTCCGGCGCGTCAGGATCTCCGTATTGGCTCCTCAAGGATTCAAAGGGCTCGCCCGATTCCAGACGGCTCTTGACCTCGTCAGCCACCTGACGAGCCCGGTCGACGTCGGCCGGAGACGGGCTCACCAGAATGAGGATATGGCTGGCCCGAACCTCTCCGGAGCGCCTCCGGGTCACCTTGATGATGTGATAGCCGAAGGGCGTCTCCACCGGCTCGCTGATCTCGTTGACGGCGAGGTCGAAGGCCGCGTCCTCGAAGGCGGGCACCATGTCGCCACGCCGGAACCACCCCAGGTCGCCCCCGTCGTCCTTGGTGCCGGGGTCCTGGGAGAATCGCCGGGCGAGCTCGGCGAAGTCCTCGCCCTCCACGGCGAGCTGCCGGATCCTCTGGGCTTCCGCCAGCGCCGCGGCTCGAACCGAGTCGGAGGCCGTGGGTGCAACGATGATCTGGGAGAACACGACCGTGGGGGGACGCTGTCCTATGACGTCCTTCTGCTCTTCGAAGACCCGCCGGATCTCGGATTCCTCGATCACCGGTGGGCGTAGAGTCTGCGCCTTCTTGACCATGTACTGCTGGTAGAGCCGTTGCTGACGGGCCTGGCCCCGGAGGAAGTCCCTGTAGCCGGGAAGAGTGAAGCCCGCCTGTCCCAGGGCCTCCTGCAGCGCCGCCTGTCCACCCAGGGACCGAGCCCGCTCGTTGCGCAGCTCCTCGGAGACCGCGTTCTCCACCTCGGTCTCGTCGACGGTAATCGTGGTGTCCTGGACCGCGGCCTGTACGATGAGCATCTCACCGATCATCTGTTCCAGGATGTCCTGTCGGAGCTGGGTCAGCGCATCGAGGGTCCGTGGGCACCTCGACGCCTTGATACTGGAGCTGAAGGATACGTTCGTTCACCTGAGAAAGCAGGATCACGGAGTCTCCCACGACGGCGGCGATCCCGTCCACGAGATTGCCCTCCTGGGCCTCGGCCTCCCGGGAGAGGGGGCCGGCGGCAAGCAGGAGTAAACCTGCGATGAGGGTGAAGAGCCTTCCTCCAAGCCGGATGAATCTCGGCACCGTACGACCTCCAGAGAGTGGGAGCCGGCGGGGCCGCGCTCCTCTCGGTTGGACGAGCCGAAGGGTCAGCTACCCTCCGGTGCGCCTGTCTCTAACCCGGAGAACCGGGATGAGTTCCTCGGTTAACCACCTGCCTGCCCGGTGTCCGGAGGCTGTCGTGTCCGGGGTGGTCGTGTCCGGCATCGCTGGCGTCGGACTCGGCGTTGGCGGCGCCTGGGCCCGCATGTCGCCGACGAGCGCCACGGCCCGGTCGACCCCGGGTGCGAAGATCTCCCCGCCATACTGATTCCTGAGGGCAAACGAGACTGTTCCGAGAGGGAAGACCTCCCTCCCCCCCTGGACGACCTGGACGAGGATCTCCCGCACGGTCTGCGCCGCGGCCGCGTCCAGGCTGTCGCCGGGCACTCCGGCGAGCTCGAAGAAACCCAGCTGGCGCGCGATGTTGCGCACTCCTTCTCGCACGGACGTGGCGAGGGAGTCCATGCGCTCCGAGGAGACCTCGATCCCTTCCTTCCGGGCCTGGCCGACCAGCAGCTCGCTGCGGGTCAGGTTCTCCAGGAGGAGGTTGATCTGGGGGTCCGGTGCCGCCTGAATCTGTGCCCCCACGTTCGGAGCGCTCGTGAGCAGCCAATTCTGGAACTCTCCGAGGGTCAGACTTCCACCCTGGTAATCCACGAGTGCCCGGTCCGCCGCACGCCGGGTCAGCTGCATCTCGGGGTTGGAGGCGATCTCCTTGACCGGCTCGATGCTCCCCTCTTGCACCTTCACGTCCGCGCTGTCCACCAGGTTCGCCACGTAGGTGGATTCAGCCTCGGCCACCCTGCGATTCTGCATCTGGGCGCGGAACTGGTCCCGGTTGTCGGCCATGGGGGGAATGACCTTCTCCTCCAGCTTGATGATGTGGAGTCCGTAGCTGGTCTCCACGACGTCGCTGATTTGCCCTGGCTCCAGGGCGAAAGCGGCCGCCTCGAAAGCCGGGACCATCTCGCCTCGCCCGAAGGTGCCCAGGTCTCCGCCCTTCGACGCCGTGCCCGTATCCTGGCTGTACTCCTCGGCCAGCTCTGCAAAGTCCTCCCCAGCCACGGCACGCTGCCGGAGAGAATCCGCCAGCGCCCGGACACTATCCACCTGGGCTTCCGTGGCACCCTGGGGGAACTGGAGGAGAATGTGTCTTGCCCGGACGCGGCCCCCTGGGAGCTCGGCTTCGTAGAGGGCCTGGAGCTCCTCGTCCGTGATGGCCGTATCCACCTGGATCACCTTGTCCCTCAGCTCGAGGACCATCTCCTGCTCCACCTGGCGCTTCACCAGGGGGGCTACGTCCAGATTGGCCAGCGTCGTGTCCTGCCCCACGGTCCGAGCCAGGAGAAAGTAGTCGATCCACAGGTTCGCCAACGCATCCACCACGCCTCCCTCATTGGGCAACTGGGCCTGGGGTGCCAGGATCTCGGCGGCCGTTTCGGCGGAAAACTCGTGGCCTGCGGCCAGAGCGACCACGCCCTCCGAGGAAGGTCCACCCGAGCCTCCACACGCACCGACTCCAAGGACCAAAACCGGAATCAACAACTTCCACGCTTTCATGACTTCGTCTCCTCGAAGACCTGTCGTCCAGCTGTCTTCACAATAGAATTGGATCCGGGACCTCGCTCGGGGCGTTGGCCGCCGGACCGGATGTGCCGTACATCAACGCTCAAGCTGCGGAGGCCGAAGCTCGAGTCAGAACCACGAATGCTTCTCGCAAGGTCGCGGCCAGGGGCTGGGCGCCTATCTGCCGGAGACCGAGAGACAAGGGATCCATCCGTTTGACCTCCACCTCCACCTGCCGGTCCTGAAACGGGCGGTCCAGGTGGGCCAGGGAAGGAACCACTCCCTTTCGGAAGCTCACCCGTCCCTCCCGCCCTCTCAGCTGGACCCGTTCGACGCCGAGCGCTCGCCCCAGGAGCCGGAGGACAGCCGCATCGAGAAGGGCCTGTGCCTCCTGGGGGGGGCGCCCGAACCGGTCCACCAGCTCCCTCCGCAACTCCTCGACCTCGCCGGGGCTCTGGATTCTGGAGAGCCTTCGGTACAGGTGGAGCTTCTGACCGGAATCCGAAATGTAGGAATCCGGGAGGAAAGCGGAAGCCGACAGGCTTACCTCAGGTTCCGGGTAGACGGCTTCTTCCGGCCCTCTGCGGAGGCGCTCGACGGCCTTCTCCACCATCCGGAGGTACGTGTCCAGGCCCACGGCGTTGGCGAAGCCCGACTGATCGGCTCCAAGAAGATTTCCGGCCCCGCGGAGCTCCAGGTCTCTCATGGCGACGGAGTAGCCACTCCCCAGGTCCGTGTAATGTTCCAGAACCCTCAGGCGCTTCTCTGCCTCTTCGGTAACATCTTCGGGAACAACAAGATAGCAATATGCCCTGCGATCGGACCGGCCCACGCGCCCTCGAATCTGGTAGAGCTGGGCGAGGCCGAATCGATGCGCTCCGTAGACGATCAGGGTGTTCGCGTTCGGAACGTCCAGGCCGTTCTCGATAATGGACGTGCACACGAGAATGTCCACCGCGCCGGACACGAATTCCCGCATGATCCCGTCCAGGTCCCGGGGCGTCATCTGTCCGTGGGCGACCCGCACGATGGCGTCCGGCTCCAGCCGTTGGATTCTGGCGGCAGCGGCGCTGATGGTCTCGACCCGGTTGTGAACCAGGAACACTTGTCCCCCTCGGTCCAGCTCTCGGTGCAGGGCCTCCCCCAGAATCTGGTCGGACCATGGGAGGACGTGCGTGATGATGGGCATGCGGTCCCGGGGCGGCGTCTGGATCAGGCTGAGGTCACGGATTCCGGTGAGGGAGAGATAGAGGGTTCGAGGGATCGGCGTGGCCGTGAGGGTGAGGACATCAACGGATGCCCGTAGCGCCTTCAGGCGCTCCTTGTGCCGAACGCCGAAGCGTTGCTCCTCGTCCACGACCAACAGCCCCAGGTCCGCGAAGATCACATCCCGGGAGAGGAGGCGATGTGTTCCGATGACGATGTCCAGTTGGCCCTGGGCAAGCGACAGGAGGAGCTCCTTCTGTTGCCTGGAAGTTCGGAACCGGCTAAGGGCACCCACCGTCACGGGATAATCCGCCAGACGCTCCTCGAAGGTCCGACGATGCTGCTCCACGAGGATCGTCGTGGGGGCCAGGACCGCCACTTGCTTCCCGTCCTGCACGGCCTTGAAGGCCGCTCGAACCGCCACCTCCGTCTTCCCATAGCCGACGTCTCCGCAGACCAGGCGGTCCATGGGCTTTCTCCGCTCCATGTCCGCCTTGACATCCTGTGCGGCCTTTCTCTGGTCCGGAGTGTCTTCGTAGAGGAAGGAGGATTCCATCTCCCTCTGCCACCGGGTGTCCGGGGAGAACGCGAAGCCCTCGGCCGACTCCCGGTGGGCATAGAGGTCCAGGAGCTCCGTGGTGAGGGCCTCGATGGATTCCTCGGTCTTCTTCTTGAGCGACTTCCACTTTCGCCCGCCGATGCGGTGGATTTGGGGAGGGGATGCGTCGTCGGACTCGCCGAGCCAACGCTCCACGAGATCCACCCGGTACACGGGGACACGAAGGATCTCCCCTCCGGCGTACTCGATGGCGAGCGCCTCGATCTCGGCCCCTGCCACCTCCACACGCTCCAGCCCCCGGAAGACACCGATGCCGTGGTCGAGATGCACAACGAAGTCCCCTTCGGCGAGTTGGGCCACGCTTTCCAGCGCTGTCCCGCCCCTGAAGGGCCGGGTCCGCCTCAGGCGGCGTGACCTTCTGAAGATCTCGTGGTCCGTGAGGACCCGAAGGGGAGGCCTGCCGCAGCTGAGGAGGAATCCGCCGGCAAGGGCCCCGACTCCGATGGTCGTGCGCGGTGGGAGGCCCCTCTCGGAGAGGATCTCCTCCAGGCGCTGCACCTGCCCGTCGTTGTCACAGAGGATCACCGTGTTCCAGCCCCGAGCCGCACCCTCCACGAGGGAAGACCGCAGACGGCCCATGTCCCGGTTGATGACCGGCGGCGGCTCCGTCTCCAGGACCAGCCCCTGGGTTCCCCCTTCCCGGACCTCGATGCGGGAGAGCCCCCTGAGAGCTGCCTCTGCCCGGCCTGGGGGAACGAAGAGGCTCTCGAGAGCCGGAGGGTCTCGCCCCTGCTCACACAGCTCCTGACGGGCCTGGGCCGCGTGCCTCCAGGTCCTCGCCATCTCCGCCTCCCAACCGTCGGGCTGGAAATGGAACACGAGTGCGTCGTCCGGGAGAAGCTCCAGCAGAGAACGATGGACCGGGGCGCCCCCACGGTCAGCGTGGAACTCCACGGGAAGAATGTGAGCGGTCGTGGCGTTTCTCACGGACCGCTGATCCAGGATGTCGAAGGTCCGGAGGGAGGTCACCTGGTCGCCCTCGAGCTCCACCCGCAGGGGCTCAGGGGAGCCGAAGGAGAACACATCCACGATGCCTCCCCGAACGGCGAACTGGCCCACTTCCTCTACCAGCGCCACCCGCTCGAAGCCTCGGTCCTCCAGGGCATGAATCAGGTTCCCGAAGCCGATCTCCATCTCCACGGTAAGGGTGAGCCGGAGATCCGCGAGGGAAGACGGCACGGGGCCACGCTCCTGAAGGGCACGCAGCGTCGTGACCAGGATCCGACTCCGTCCGCTGAAGAGAGCCTCCAGCGCCTCCACCCGGAGTCCCCCGACCTCCCGGTGCGGCTCGGCGGCTTCGAACGGGAGGGACTCTCGCTGGGGGTAGAGGGAGGCCTCACCAGGGCCCAGGAGGGAGTCCAGGTCCGCCTCGATGGAGGCTGCCGCCTGGGGCGAGGGGGCCAAGGCGATGAGGACCCGATTCGTGAGCGAACCATGGAGAGTCGCCAGGGTGGCCACTCCGCTGGAGCCCACGGCGCCACCGAGGAGCCGGACTCCCCCGGGTTGCGGCAGACTTGCGATGAGGGCCTGGACGGTCTCCGATGAGAGGAATGCACCAAGAATCAGGTTCGGTGATTCGGCCAAAGACAGCGCTCGTTCGTGGTGACACAGGTTCCGGTGGAGCTCGGTCCCCGGAGTGAGCCTCAAAAGATAGTGGATCTGCTTCGGATCCCGGAAATCGGGAAGGGCGAGAGGCGGTGGCCACCTGCCAGCGGGCTGCCTCGCCTGGGGCGGCCCTCACCTCGAGCCGCTCACGGTCTTGGGGGACCTCTTCGCCGCGAGCGCCTTCCCAGGCCTGCGATGGGAAGCTCGCAGTGTCCCCAGAAGACGCCGAGGGTGTCACCGGGAAAGGACGAGGCTGCATGGGAGGGAGTGGGATCTTCCCGTTCCTGCGGGCCTTTCGGGGCCTCACGCCATGGCATGGGACCTGCATCTGCAGCAGAACGGAGAGATGTGTTTCAAAAGGAGGACGTCATGAGGTTGCAGCGGCAAATTCTCGTCTTGGCAGCGGCCGCTCTGGCTTGGTCGGGCCTGACACCGACCCGGGCCGCTGCGCAGGAGTACGAGGCCTACCCCCTTGAGGCTCGGGTCTGGCTGGACCGGGGGGAGGAGCCGGTGCTCCGCCGGGGTGAGCAGGTCCGGGTCTACTACCGGGTCTCCCAGGACGCGTTCGTCTCCGTCTTCCACATCGACTCGAACGGCACCGTCCGGATGGTGTTCCCCTCCTCTCCTCAGGAGAATCACTATGCCCGGGGAGGTCGGGATTACCGAATCCTCTTCCCGGGATCATCCTACTGGTACGTGGACGACGATCCGGGCATGGGGTACTTCTTCATCGTCGCGTCGCCCGAGCCCTTCGACTTCAGCAGCTTTCAATACTCCCACTACGCAGGGGGATGGGACCTGAGCTACGTCGGGCGCCAGGTCTACGGTGATCCCTATCTCGCGATGGACGACTTCGTCGCGGCCCTGATACCGGATTGGGAGTACGTCGCCTACGGTCTCGACTTCACCGCCTACCACGTGGACGGCCACTACGATTACCCACGGTTCCTGTGCTACGACTGCCACGGCTTTCGACCCTACTACACCTGGAATCCCTACGCCTACACCTGCGCGAGCTTCAGGGTCGTGATCTACGACGACCCCTACTATTACCCGGCAACCAGATACCGCGGTACGCGGGTCGTCTACGCCGCCCCTCGCAGGGGGATCGCTCATTTCGACTTCAAGGAGCGCGCGGTCGGGGAGTCGGGCGCACCGGAGGTAGTGGTTCGGACCACACCGCCGCCGACGCGGCCCGGGGTGGAGGGGACTGCGAACCGACGGGCCGTGCCTCGGGAGGGAATGCCCTCCGCGGGGAGTTCCGGGACGGCGCCGGGTCGAACGATCATCACGAGCCCCGGCGTTCCTCGAACGGACCCAAGGGGCTCTCAGGCCTCGGGGGCCACCCGTCCAACCGATCCGTCCAGGGTCACGCAGCCTCCCACGGGAGGGAGCACCTCCGGCAGGCCTGTCCTGGAGCGCCGACCCCCCTCCACCGGTAGAAGCGTGACACCTCCGGGAACGGGCACGACGTCCCGGACCACTCCTCCCTCTCGTCCCTCGTCGAGGATCGTGAGGCCTGGAGGTGGAACCACGACTCCTCCCACGACCACCACGCGGCCTCCGGGAGGCGGGAGCACGGCCCGCCCGACGACCACCACGCGGCCTCCGGGAGGCGGGAGCACGGCCCGCCCGACGACGACCACGCGGCCTCCGGGAGGCGGGAGCACGGCCCGCCCGACGACGACCACGCGGCCGCCGGGAGGCGGGAGCACGGCCCGCCCGACGACGACCACGCGGCCTCCGGGAGGCGGGAGCACGGCCCGCCCGACGACCACCACGCGGCCTCCGGGAGGCGGGAGCACGGCCCGCCCGACGACGACCACGCGGCCGCCGGGAGGCGGGAGCACGGCCCGCCCGACGACCACCACGCGGCCTCCGGGAGGCGGGAGCACGGCCCGCCCGACGACGACCACGCGGCCGCCGGGAGGCGGGAGCACGGCCCGCCCGACGACGCGCCGCGGCCGCTGGGAGGCGGGGCACGCGCCCGACAACGATCCGCGGCCGCCGGAGGCTGACACGGCCGCGCGACCGCCTCCGGTGGGGCTCCAGCGCCAGGACCCCGCCTCGGACCTCTGGAGGCTCCACCAGAACGTCATCTCGCGGGACGGTCCGGACCCCGCCGCCTCGGACAACGGGGGGCGGAGGCCTCGCTCTCCTCTGATCCGCGCCGCCAGCCTGGGCCTCCACCATAGGCGTGAAATGGGACGCCCGGAAGCGCGAGCGCCGGGCGTTGGAGAAACCCCCATTCTGTAGAGTACTCTCGGGTCCCTGCTACACGCTCGGAATTGTCGGTAGTCACAGCCAGTTGTCACGCTTCGGCCCGTAACCGGAAGCCACTGAGATGGTAACCTGGCTGGCGGCGGGTCGGCACTGGTACGGCCTCGGCCGGCGTCCACCTCAAGCCGCCTTGGCCCGGCCCGCCGGAAAGGGAGGTCATGATGAGGAATGCCATAGGCACAGCCTTGCTCGCACTTTCCGCCGCGATCCTTACCCAGGCGTGCACGGACTCCATCCAGCCTGACTCAACGACGCCCCCCGGCGTGGAGGATCACGAGTTCGACACCGGGTCACGGATCGCCGCTCAGGACCTGACGACGAACCAGATCGAGAATCTCGCTCTCCTGGCCAAGGTCTGGGGCTTCGCGAAGTACCACCATCCGGGAGTCGTGGACGGCAGCCGGAACTGGGACTACGATCTGTTGCGGGCGATTCCGCCCGTACTGGCAGCCCCGGATCGCGCGACGGCAACCGCCGCGATGATGACGTGGCTAGACGAGCTGGGACCGGTCCCGACGTGCAGCCCTTGCGCTCAGCCTCCCTCGGGCGCGTACCTCCAGCCCGACAACGGCTGGATCGAGGATGCGGCCGTCCTCGGCACCGCTCTGAGCGAGCGCCTGGCTGAGATCTATCAGAACCGGCCCGCATCGAACGAACAGCGGTACATCTCGTTCTATGTGGCGGGGAATCCCAACTTCAGTTGGGAGACGCTATACCAGAACCTTCCGGACCCGGATGCGGGGTACCGGTTGCTGGCCCTCTTCCGATTCTGGAACATCATCCACTACTGGTTTCCATACCGGGACGTCATGGACGAGGACTGGGACGGGGTCCTGCGGGAGTTCATTCCGGATATGATGGAGGCGATGACCGGAGAGACCTATCGGCGGACCTTGATCCGCCTGATCGGCCGCGTGCACGACACCCATGCCAACATCTGGAGCGACCTCCACGTCCAGCCGCCCACGGGAGAGGAGGTGGCTCCCCTGGCCCTGCGCTTCATCGAGGGAAAGCTCGTTCTCACGCGCATGGCCCACGTTGATGGCCTGGCCACCGGCTTGGAGCATGGGGACGTGATCCACAGTATCGACGGACGTAGCGTCGAGTCCCTCGTGGACTCGCTGCGGCCTTACTATCCGGCCTCGAATGAAGCTGTCCTCCTGCGCGACATTGCCCGGAACGTGACGCGGGGCACGGGCCCGGTCCTTGTGGAGGGTGTGGGCACCGACGGGGTGTTCAGCAAGGTCGTTTCACGGGTGCCCGTGGATGCCACGTGGCGCTTCGCGTACGACCACGACCTGCAATCGCTGTCGGTCTTCGGCATGCTGTCGGACAGCGTGGCCTATCTGAAGATCTCCACCGCCATGGCACAGGACGCAACCGAATACATCACGGAGGCCAGGGACGCAGCGGTGCTGGTCATCGACTGCCGGGGCTACCCCAGCGACTATCTGGTCTTGGCCCTCGGGGGACATCTGGTGGCGGGACCGGTGCCATTCGCCCGATTCACCAGGGCCGATCCTACCAACCCGGGCGCGTTTCTCTGGACTGAGCCCGAATTGCTCATGCCGCTCGAGCCGCGGTTCACCGGGAAGGTGGTCATTCTCGTGGACGAGACCACGCAGAGCGCGGCCGAGTACTTGGCAATGGCGTTCCGTGCCGCTCCGAATGCCATCGTGGTCGGAAGCACGACGGCGGGCGCGGACGGGAACGTGTCCGGCATCCCGCTCCCTGGAGGCGTGATGGGGATGATCAGCGGCATCGGGGTCTTCTATCCGGACGGTACCCCGACCCAACGTGTCGGTATCGTCCCGGATCTGGAGGTGCGGCCCACAATCGATGGCATCCGGGTGGGGGGGGACGAAGTGCTGGAGGAGGGGATCAGCCATGTGCTCGGCAGGGATTTTCGGCTCTCCGGTGGACCCGGTCGGCCGATTCCGCCATGGCCTCGCCCCGGTCCCGCCGCCGCGGGCATCGGAGACGACTGAGCGCGGTCCATCTGGTCCTGAGAGGCTCTTTGCCGATCTGCTTGGCTCCCTGCTGGTGGTGGGAGTTCAAGTTTCAGCACCCCAGGTGGTGTTTCAGGAGATCACCCGCGTGGGCCTCACGCACAATCCTGCGGGTTGGGCGGAAAGGGTTGCGGGGCCCGGGGGCAAAGTAGCCGGGATCTTCCCGGCCTGTCCCTCGAGCGTCCACCGAGTGCCGGCGTGCCGGAGAGAAGCCGAATTGATCCGATCCCCACCGTTCCGTTATACTGAAAGGCTAGTCATCCCAAGGCTTTCCAGGATAGCGGCCGCACCTTCGTGAATACCCGACAGATCAGAAATTTCAGCATCATCGCCCACATCGACCACGGGAAATCCACGCTTGCGGACAGGCTTCTGGAGTCCACCGGCACGCTTCAGCAGAGGGAGATGCGGGAGCAGGTCCTGGACAGCAACGAGCTGGAGCGGGAACGGGGCATCACCATCAAGCTCCACGCCGTTCGGATGGATTATCGTGCGAGGGACGGCGAAGACTACGAGCTGAATCTCATCGACACGCCGGGCCACGTGGACTTCACCTACGAGGTCTCCCGTTCCCTGGCGGCCTGCGAGGGAGCCATCCTCGTGGTGGATGCCAGTCAGGGGATCCAGGCTCAGACCCTCTCGAACCTCTTCCTGGCCCTGGATGGAGACCTGGAGATCATCCCGGTCCTCAACAAGATCGACCTGCCCGGGGCCGAGCCGGAGCGCAGGAGGGACGAGATTGCCGATCTCCTGGGTGTGGAGCCCGAATCCGTCCTCCTGGCCAGCGCCAAGGAGGGAAGGGGAATCGAACCCATTCTGGAGGCCATCGTCGGCCGGATTCCTCCTCCCCAGGGTGACGCGGACGCTCCTCTCAGGGCGCTGATCTTCGATTCCTACTACGATCAGTATCTGGGGGCCGTGCCCAGCATCCGGGTCGTGGACGGCCTCGTTCGCCCGGGGACGATCATCACCTTCGGGAACGTCAAGGCCCGATACCAGGTGGACGAGACCGGCTACCTGCGGCTCGGTAGAGTCCCTCAGCCCCAGCTTGGGCCCGGAGAGGTGGGCTACCTCGTAGCTGGGATCAAGGAAGTGTCCCACACCAGGGTGGGGGACACGATCCTGGATGCGGAACGGCCGGTGCAGGACCTTCTTCCAGGATACCAGGAGGTACACTCCATGGTGTTCGCCGGGCTCTACCCGACGGACGCCGACGACTACGAGGACCTCAGAGACGCCCTGGATCGCCTGGTTATGAACGATGCCAGCCTCCACTTCGAACCCGAGACCTCCGCGGCTCTCGGCTTCGGGTTCCGGTGCGGATTCCTGGGACTCCTCCACATGGAGGTGGTGCAAGAGCGCCTGGAGCGGGAATTCGGTGTGGATCTCATCACCACGGTTCCCAACGTGGAATATCGCGTGGAGCTTACGGACGGAAGCCGGGTGAGCGTGGAGAGCCCCGCGAGCCTACCCGACCGGGGCAGGATCCAGGACATCGCCGAGCCCATCGTCAAGGCCAGGATCATGTGCCCCTCCGAGTACATCGGGAACGTTCAGAAGCTCTGCCACGACCGGCGTGGCGTGTTCAAGGGCATGCACTACCTGGACCCCAGGCGGGTGGAGATCGACTATGAGCTTCCGTTGGCCGAGATCGTCCTGGACTTCTACGATCGGCTGAAGTCGGGGACGCGGGGATATGCGGGGCTGGATTATGATTTCCTCGAGTTCCGCCCGGCGGATCTGGTCAGGCTCGATGTCCTGGTGAATGGAGATCCGGTGGACGCCTTCAGCGTCATCATCCACAGGAGCAAGGCCTACGACTACGGCAGGAACATGGTGCGGAAGCTGAAGGAGCTGATCCCACGACAGCAATACGAAGTGGCCCTCCAGGCTACCATCGGGACTCAGGTCATCGCCCGAACGAACGTGAAAGCGCTTCGGAAGAACGTTACCGCGAAGTGCTACGGCGGAGACATCACGCGCAAACGGAAGCTCCTTGAGAAGCAACGGGAGGGGAAGCGTCGAATGAAACAGGTGGGGTCGGTTGAGATTCCCCAGGAGGCGTTCCTCGCCGTGCTCTCACTCGAGGAGGAGTAGAGCGAGCTGCTCCGGGGGCCGGGCCCGACCCATCCATGCGCGGGCCCGGCCCCGATCCAGCGGAGCTGAGCAAAGGAGTGGACTATGGGGTCGGACGGTCGGTGGATCGTGGGTCTGGATATCGGCGGCACCAACATGGTCGTTGGCTTGGTGCCGTTCGAGGGAGGCCCACCCCGGGGGGTGAGGAAGGTGGCGACCCATCCGGAGCGGGGCGGCCAGGATGTCGTGCGGCGGGCGGGTCAGGCCATCCTCGATGCCATCGAGGAGGTGCTGGGCCGGGGTGGCGGCGACCGGACCTCGGTTCTGGGCGTGGGAATCGGCTCGCCTGGGCCCCTGAACCGCCGGACGGGGACGGTGCTGGAGACCCCGAACCTCGGGTGGGTGGACTTTCCCCTCCGGGACCTCGTGGTCGAGGAGGTCGGCCTTCCAGCCACGCTGGACAACGACGCCAACTGCGCTACCTACGGGGAATGGTGGGTGGGGGCGGGGAGAGGCGCCCACACGCTGGTGGGGTTGACGTTGGGCACCGGGATCGGGGGCGGCCTTGTGATCAACGGTGAGATCCATCACGGGGCCTCGGACGCGGCGGGTGAGTTCGGACATACCACCATCGATTCCACGGGTCGGAAATGCAGATGCGGGAACTACGGATGTCTGGAGGCGTACGCCTCCGGCCCCAACATCGCCGCCCGGGCCATCGAGGGAATCGAGGCGGGAGCCGAGTCTGCCCTGGTTGACCTGGTGGGAGGCGCCTTGGGGGAGATCTCGGCGGCGACGGTGTACGAAGGAGTCGTTCTGGGCGACGCCTACGCCCTCGAGGTGATGAACGAGACCGCCAAGCTCCTTGGGGTGGGTGTCGCCAATCTCATCAACGGGCTGAACCCCGACGCGGTCGTGATTGCGGGAGGCGTCACCCGGGCGGGTGACCACCTCTTCGCTCCCCTGAGGAAGGAGGTGCGTCGGCGAGCCTTCCGGTCCGCAGTGGACGCTTGCCGGATCGTGCCGGCCGCCCTCCCCGAGACAGCGGGCGTCATTGGGGCCGCAGGCGTCTTCAAGAAGGACACCTTCGGCTCCATTTGATGGCCGTGAGCGTCCTGGATGCCTTCGGAGGCGGTGGACGGGGACCCATGGAAGGTCTCGTGAACGGATCATCCCGAACCGCGGGCTTGCCCCGTCCGAAACGGCTGGGAGTGCTGGGCACCCTGGTGTGGGACCGGATCCTGGACCGGGATGGGCGGCGCGGGCCAGTGGAGGAGTGGGGAGGGATCTCCTATGCCCTGGAGGCCCTGAGTGTAGCGCTTCCCGAGGACTGGCTCCTCGTCCCCTTCCTCAAGCTCGGCGAGGACCGGTTCTCCGAAGCTCTCGCCTACCTCCGGACCATCCCGCGGGTTGGGGTCGGCGCGGGAGTTCGGTCCGTTCCCCATCCCAACCCTCGCGTCGAGCTGCGATACCAGGATCAGGTCCGTAAGCTCGAGCACCTCTCCGGAGGTGTGCCCCCCTGGGCCTGGGAGGAGCTCGAGGTTCTCCTGGCGGGTGTGGACGCCCTGTACGTGAACTTCATTACCGGATTCGAGATGGGTGTCGAGACCGCGCAGTTCTTCCGGGAACGCTTTCCGGGACCCCTCTATGCGGATCTGCACTCGCTCTTCCTTGGCATTTCGAGCCACGGCAGGCGGTTTCCGAAAGAGCTTCCCGGGTGGGGGACCTGGTTCAGGGCGTTCGACGCTGTTCAAATGAATGAGGCGGAGTTCGAGCTCCTCGGCCATTCCTGGGGTGACCCATGGAGGCTGGCGGCTGAGACCGTCGGCCCCGAGCTCAAGCTCATCGCCGTGACGCTGGGCCCGAGAGGTGCTGCCTACGTCGCCGCTCCGGATTTCTCCCCGGATCCTCTGACCTGGCCCGCCAAACGGCGCTCCCTGGGCACCGGAGGTCCCACGCGCAGTGGACGGGTGAGCGTCTCCCACGAGCGGCTCGGGGGCGACCCCACTGGATGTGGTGACGTGTGGGGAGCTACCTTCTTCGGGCGACTCCTTGCAGGTGATTCCCTGGAGATCGCCATGGATGGTGCAAACCGTTTGGCCGCCAGGAACGTGCAGCACCGGGGCGCCAACGGCCTTCACCGACACCTCAGAGGCGATCTGGCCACCTGAGCCGGTGGGCCGCCCGGGTGGGGCCTCGGCGGCCGGGTCTCCGGCCGACCCTTCATCAAGGGGAGTACTTTGCAGATCATCCCTGTGCCCGGGAATCTGGACTCCGGCTCTTTCGATCAGTTGGCGCGAGCGCTCGAGACGAACGCGGAGGAGAAGGTCCTCTTCGACGCAAGGCATTTGAGGTGGGTGGATCCTGGAGGCATCATCGGACTGCTGGCTGCGGGCACGGTGGTGCGGGAGCGCCAGGGGGCGCCTGCGCGCCTCCAGCTCCTGGACGGAGCGGACGTGACCCGCTACCTGGCCCGCATGCAGTTCTTTGAGGCCGCCGGGGCGATCTTCGACCTCGACACCCATCCCCCACGCCGATCCTGGAGCAGCTCCGACGTTCTGCTGGAGATCACCCCCATCACCACGAACACGGATATTCACGCGGTCGTGGACCGGGTACAGCGGCAGGCTGGCACCATCCTGTCGAGGACCCTGGGGTATCCGGCTTCGGCTGTGGTCCAGTTCAGCGTCATTCTCTCCGAGGTCTGCCAGAACATCATCGAGCATGCCGATGCCCCCGGTTGGGTCGCCGCACAGACCTACACCTGGTCCAAGAGGCTGGGGAGGCAGGTGCTCATCCTGGACGTCGCGGACGTGGGAAGGGGCTTCCGAGGCTCACTCGCCGATACCCAGGCCAGCCGCTTCGGGGATCGCTGGGGCGATGCCACGGCCCTGGAGGCGGCCTTCATCCACGGTCTCACACGGTTCCCGGACTCAGGTCGTGGCCAGGGGATACAGCAGATCCGTAAACAGGTCCGGCGTTGGGACGGGGCTATTTCCATTCGGAGTGGAACAGCCCGCATCGCGGACGTGCCCAGCTGGGACGACACCCCTCCCATGGAGGACAACCTGCCCGGATTTCCCGGGGCCCAGATTCACATGATCCTTCCGGCTCGGGGCGAGGCAGATGTCTGAGCTCCACGTGGATCCCCTGTCCATTGACGTGGGGCGCCTCGTGAGGCGCAATCTCGCTTCCCTCTACTCCTCGCTGGTGACCCGCCCGACAGGTCAGGCCGTGCGCATGGCCATCGAGAACGTCCTCATGGAGGAAGGTGGGCCGGTGAGCCTCTCGGTGATCGATCTCTCCCAGGTTACGGTCATCGACTACTCCTGCGCGGACGAGGTTGTGGCGAAGCTCCTGCTCCGGTACCTCAGAGAGGATCGGCCGGCTGAGGCGTTCTTCGTCTTCCGGGGAGTCCGGGACCTGCATCGGGATCCCATTACCGTCGTGTTGGAACGACAGGCCCTGGCGGCCGTCTCGGAGACCGAATCGGGGGGCTACGAGCTCATCGGATCCGCCTCCGGCGTGGAGCGGGGAGTCTGGAACGCTCTCGAGGCGAGGAGGAGGGTCCCTCCCGCGGAAGTCGGGGGATTGCATCCGGGAGGAGGTGTGGCCGAGGCCCTGGACCAGCTGGTTCGCCGCCGCGTGGTCTTTCGCGACCCCTCCACGGCGGCGTACCAGGCTCTCAGCGACCTCCTGCGACCACCCTGCTGAGGGTCGGACCCGCGCCTCGAGACACTAGACGGAGGAAGGGCCCGTGAGACCGCCCGGACCCTTCCCCCGAGGGCACTCGGAACTCTACTCGGCTCCTTCGAACGGATAGTGATAGTCCGTGGGGGGCACGAAGGTCTCCTTGATGGTTCTGGCGGAGACCCACCGGAGCAGGTTCATCTTCGATCCGGCCTTGTCATTGGTGCCGCTGGCCCGGGCGCCCCCGAACGGCTGCTGACCGACTACGGCGCCGGTGGGCTTGTCGTTGACATAGAAATTCCCTGCCGCGAAACGAAGCACGCGGGTGGCTTCCACGATCGCCCCCCGATCCCGGCTGAAGACCGCGCCCGTGAGAGCGTACGATCCGGTGCGGTCCACCAGGTGCAGCGTCTCACTCCACTCCGAATCGGGATAGACATACAGGGTGACCACGGGGCCGAAGATCTCCTCGCACATGGTCTCGATGTCGGGCTTCTTCGCCAGGATGATCGTCGGGCGGATGAAGTAGCCCTTCGATTCGTCGAAACTCCCCCCTGCCACGATCTCCGCGTCGGTGGATTGCCGGGCACGCTCGATGTACCCCGTGATCTTGTCGAACGCCGCCTTGTCGATGACGGCTCCCATGAAGTTCCGGAAGTCCCGGACGTCGCCCATGGCGATGGCGTCGGTCTCCTGGATGAGGGAGTCCCCCATCTCCTCCCAGAGCGACCGGGGGAGATAGATGCGAGAGGCGGCACTGCATTTCTGCCCCTGGTATTCGAAGGCTCCCCGGATGATGGCGGTGGTCACGGCCTCGGGATCGGCGGAGGGGTGGGCGATGATGAAATCCTTGCCGCCGGTCTCTCCCACGAACCTGGGGTAGCCCCTGTAGCTCGAGATATTCTCGCCCACGGCTCTCCACATGCTGTTGAACACCGGGGTGGAGCCGGTGAAGTGGACCCCGGCGAAGTGGGGGTTGCCGAACACCTGCCGGGTGATCTCGGCGGAGTTGCCGGTGATGAAGTTGATGACGCCCGGGGGCATTCCGGCCGCCTCGAAGAGCTTCTGAATGTAGTAGCTCGAAAGGAGGGAAGTGCGGGCCGGCTTCCAGAGGACGGTATTCCCCATGAGGGCCGGAGAGCTGGGGAGGTTTCCGGCGATGGAGGTGAAGTTGAAGGGGGTGATGGCGTAAACGAATCCCTCCAGGGGGCGGTACTCCATGGCGTTCCACATTCCCTTGGACGAGAGAGGCTGGTCCTCGTACAGGGCCTGGGCGAAGTAGGCGTTGAATCGGAAGAAGTCGGCGAGCTCCGCCGCAGCGTCGATCTCCGCCTGGTGCGCGGTCTTGCTCTGGCCGAGCATGGTGGAGGCGTTCAACGTGGACCGCCAGGTCGTGGAAAGGAGCTCTCCCGCCTTCAGAAGGATGGCGACCCGGTCCTCCCAGGGCCACGCGGCCCATTCTCTGTGGGCTTCGCGCGATACTTCGATGGCCTTCCGGATTTCATCGGGACCGGCCTTATGGTAGGTGGCCAGGACATGACCGTGGTCATGGGGCATGACCACCTTGGCGGTACTCCCCGTCTTGATCTCCTCCCCACCGATGATCAGGGGGATCTCGATGGCTTCGGCTGCCATATCCCCCAGCTTCTTCTTGAGCTCTTCCTTTTCCGGGCTGCCAGGGGCGTAGCTGAGAATGGGCTCGTTGACGGGCTCGGGAACCTGCACCTTTCCAATCATGTTCAATTCCCTCTCGAGATGGCGGGTCCTCTGACCCCGGGTCGGGGCCAGTGCTCCACGTGGGGCGGCGCGTGAGCCGCAGCGTTGAGAGCGTCTCCTGATGTCCAGTCCGGCAGACTTAAGGTAAAGAAAGCCCACGGTCCGGGGAAACGGGGAAGGGCCCCGATGTGAACGCCTGGTCTCTCGGGGGTATGTCGGGTGCGAGGGAGTGGACGAACGGCACGGTTCTTTCTAGGATCGGTGTGCCTTCAACTCCAACCGAGATCAAGATGACGACAGAGCAGATGAAGAAAGCGGTGATGACGGCGCTCTCCGGTGTCCGATCGCCAGCGGGGCCCACCGATGTGGTATCCGGCGGCCAGATCGGAGACGTGGAGGTGCAGGGGGACGGAACCGTCCGCTTCTCCTTCTTCATGGGTCAGGACGATCCTGGCTCCCTGGTCAAGGACCTGAGGACCGTGGTGAGCGAGATCGACGGGGTGACCGCCGTCAAGGTCGATGTTCAACTGCCCCAGAGTCCTCCGCCTCGGCCCGAAGCCGACGCCGCCGGGCTCCAGCCCCACTCGGTTCCGGCTCCGACTCCCAAGACCAGCCTCCTGCCTGAAGTGGACCGCATCGTTGCGATCAGCTCGGGCAAGGGGGGGGTGGGGAAGTCCATGGTGGCTGCCAACATCGCCACCGCCCTGGCCCGGGACGGGCTCAGGGTTGGCCTCCTGGACGCCGACATCTACGGACCTAATATCCCCCTCATGTTCGGAGAAGCCCGACGGCCGGGGGTTACAGGTGAGCCCGGGTCCGAACAACTCGCTCCTCTTCTGGCCCACGGCGTCCACCTCATGAGCCTGGGGTTCATGCTGGACAAGGAGCAACCGGCGATCATGCGCGGGCCCTTGATCTCGGGGATTCTCAGGCAATTCCTCGAGCAGGTGGCATGGGGGCCCCTGGACTATATGATCGTGGATATGCCTCCCGGAACGGGGGACGCCCAGATTTCCCTCGTCCAGACCATCGACATCGACGGCGCCGTCATGGTGACCACCCCTCAGGACGTTTCCACGGGAGACGTGCGCCGGGGCGTGCGAATGTTCGAGAAGGTCAATACCCGGGTGCTGGGAATCGTGGAGAACATGAGTGGGTTCCGGTGCCCTCACTGTGGGGAGAGCGTAGATATCTTCGGGAAGGGGGGGGGCGAGGCCCTGGCCAGGGAGCTGGACCTGCCCTTCCTGGGTCGTGTACCCCTCGATCCCGAGGTGCGGATCTCCGGGGACGTCGGAGTACCGACGGTGGCGAAGGCGCCGGATTCCCCGGCCGGGGCCGCGCTCCAGGCGGTGGCGGAAGCCATGAGGAGCGTACTCGGAGGGCCGAGCCGACCGTGAGGAATCCCTTTCTCGAACCCCCTGACCGGGAGGATCTGGGCAGCCTCCAGCTCCATGAGCTCGTGAGGGATTATCCCGAGCTCCTTCCCGTGCTCCAGGGAGCCGGTGCGAGGCCTCGCGAAAGCGCCACTCTACCTCTGCCGGCGTCGGTCCTGGCCGCCCTGGGAGAGGAGCTGGAATCCACGCTGGAGTGGCGGAGGCGCAGGACGTAGGAGAGGAGTCCGCCGTGGCCAGAATCACCCTTCTCACCGACTTCGGAACCCAGGACGGGTACGTGGGGGCCATGAAGGGGGTTCTGGCGACCCGGGCCCCCCTCGCCACGGTGGAGGACATCGCCCACGACGTGCCCCCCGGGGAGATCCGGAAGGCGAGTCTCGCTCTCCGGCGGTACTGGAACCGGTACCCGGCCGGGACCGTGCACCTCGTGGTGGTGGACCCGGGGGTGGGTACGGAACGACGGGCTCTGGCCATGGAGGCGGATGGCCGTTTCCTGGTGGCCCCGGACAACGGGGTTCTCAGCGGTGTGCTGAGCCAGGCGTCCGCGTGGCGGTGTGTTGCGGCCCGGGCATCGGAGGCCCTCCCGCCACCGTCGAGCAGGACTTTTCACGGCAGGGACTTGTTCGCTCCCATGGCGGCACACCTGGCCCTGGGGACCCCCCTGGAGACTCTGGGCGAGAGAGTCGATGATCTCCGCCGCTTGCCCGAGGTCCGTCCCCGACGAGCAGAAGGGTGGTTGGAAGGTGAGGTGGTGGAGGTGGATAGGTTCGGGAACCTGGCGACCAACCTGCCCGAGTCGACGGTGAGGGCGGTTGGGGTGGTGGAGGTGGCCGGTCGGGCGGTGCCGTTCCGCGGGACCTACGCCGATGTGGAGTCGGGAGAGGTCCTCGCCCTACGGGATTCGGATGGGAGGATCGAGATCGCCGTCAGGGGCGGCTCGGCCGCCCGCCGACTCGGTGCCGGGGTCGGAGCGAGTGTCCGGGTCCGTCTGGCCTGAGACTCAGCCTTCGTCCAGCCATTTCTGATCGGCCGCCGAAATCCTCTTCCGTCCGCGGGCCCGGTCGACGACCTTCAAGACCACCCATCCTATGAACAGGATCGGGGCCACCTTGAAGAGCAGGAAATGTGCTAGCCCGAAGGTCAACGAGAAGACCGCCCCCACCACGGAAAGCACGATCCCCGCGGCGATAAGAGTTACCAGGCCCACGGCCAGGAATGTCAGAAGTGTGCCCATCTCAATCTCTCCTCTTCAACGGTCCCCTACCGGACCCAGACCACGTCGATGCTGCCGAAGGCGGCGTCCACCCTCACCGTGACCCGGTGCTCCGCCTCCTCCCAATTCAGGGAGTAATAGGAATCCCCATGCTTTACCAGCCCTTCCGAATCGAGGGAAGTCAGGAAGGTGTCCTTGCGCAGTTGCACTCCCAAGCCTTCCGGGAACCTGAGCTCCAGGGAACCTAGACCCATGTCCACCGACACGTCCGCGTCTCCCTGCCAGTCCCCCTGAAAATCCAAGGCCACTTTTCCGACCCCGGCGTCCACCGTGATGCTCTCGGCGTTCAGGTTCCCGAGGTTCTGAAGCTCGAAATCGGCCGCGCCCACCTCGAATTCCGCCTCAGACATTCGTACCCGATTGGGTCTGGAAATGTCCACCGTCGATTCCGACGCCCCTGTGGAGAGGTCCAGGGCGGTCATCATGATGCCGCCCAGGTCCACGTCGGCCCGAACCGCGCCGAACTCCACGTCGAGCTTCATGGGCACGGTGCGGGCGAGGGAGAGCTCCATCTCCTGGGCGTTGTCCTTATGCCACCGGAAGCCGCGCTTGATCCCCTCCACCCCCAGGTCCAGGCGTTCCCCATCATAGTCGGCCATGGGTTGGAAGGACTCCTCGTCGTACCGGAGGCGCATCCGGTAGAGCACTTCCTCTTCGGCGGGCCGGATGATCAGCCGCCCAGCATCGAATCTGACCCGCACGTCCAGATGCTCCTCCCCTGCGAGCTGTCGGGACACGGTTACGGTACGCCAACTCTGGCCCATCCCCGGATGGGGAGCGGCCAGAATGAGGACGCCCGAGGCAACGATCCCTGGGAGAGCCGGGAACCTAAGCATGTTCGTCCTCGTCGTCGGGGGCCGGAGAGCCTGGTTCCGGGGGAGAGGTGTCACCGAAGCCACTGCCGTCAGCAGGCACCTCCTCCATTCCCGCGTCGGCCCAGTCTTCCTCATCGAAGTCGTAATACGCCTCGTTCGGGCGGATTCGCCCGCCCCGGGTGAGAAGCACCGCGCCGAAGCCAACGGCCACGGCCGCCAGGGTTACCATGGAGCCGATGAAAGCCAGAAGCCCCGTAAGGAAGCCCAGTCCCAGGATCCGGCTCGCGCTCACCGCCACACAAGGCACCAGGAGGGCGCCCACACCGGCAACCACGGTGTAGAAGGCGTTGGAACCGCGAATCCACTCCAGCCCCCGGTATTCCCGCTCGGCCACCCACTCACCCACATTCCTCGCGACGCCCAGATACCCCAGGAGACCCGCCAGGGCGGCAACGATGGGGAACAGAGGAACCCAGGCCAGGAGGACCGGGATCCCGACGATGGAGATGGCCAGCGCCACCATCCCGACGACCCAGACCGGGATCAGCAGAAACCCTCCGGCCAGGCCCACCACGGCGGACCGTACCGGAGCCAGTCGGACGGTGGTGGCGACCACCTCCAGGCGCTCCCGGACGAAGTGCACCGCCACCACCCCGAGGATGGAGAGGACCAGGAACGTCACGAGGTTCTCCAGAAGACCGGCGATGGTCCCGCCGACGTTCCGGAAGAAGGCGGAGAACGGGTTTGTCCGTCCACTCCGCTCCGTCCGCATGGAGGAGACGAGGTCCCTCCGGATCTGGCGTTCCAGGTCCCGCCGGAGGTTCTGTACGTCTTCCTCGTCGAGCTGGGCCTGTCCGCCAGCCTCGAGGGTCCGGATCGATCCGTCCACCGATCCACCCCGCTCGTCCACCGAGCCGTTCGCCACCCTCAGGTCACCGGCAACGCGCCCCCCCTCCATGAGCCGGACCGTCCCCCCCGTGACCACCACGTCGCCTAGGACTGTGCCTTCGAGATCCACGTCTCCGTCTACGACGATGAGCGTTCCCCGAATCTCTTCCCCCGGCTTCACCACGACGTCCTCTCCCACGTGAATGGTCGAGCGGTCCAGGGGAACGCCGCTGAGGGCTTCTGCCAGTCCGCTGAGGGCTCTGGATCGACTGAGCAGAGCGGTAAGCAGCGATTGCTCGTCCGGCGTGGAGATCGTGACGTCGGCAGAAGGGGCCTCTCCCTGACGCTCCAGGGGGAGAGCGAGGGCGTGCTCCAGCGTTTGGTCCAGGAGTGCCGCCAGGTCCCTCTCCGTTCCTTGCAGGTCCGGAGGCGGAGTCCAATCGTTCAGGGCCTCGGCCAAGGGCCCGTCGTCCAGGGAAATGACATCCCCCAGGAGTTCGCGCCATGCCACGTCCAAGGCGTCCCTTCGCTGGTAGCTTCCAACGGTGTCTCCATCTACCAGAATCTCACCGTCTTCGAGGGAGACCTCGAGGTCGCTTCCGTCCTGGAAGTCCAGCCTCAAAGTGGCCTCCCGGTCGGAAACCGCGATCTCGTTCGAGACCACCGTCCGGAGCTGAGCCTGCGCACCGGCCGGTATCAGGGCCAGAGGAAGCAGGACCCAAGCGAGATGAGCTCCGTTAGACCCGAGCGCGTGCATGGCCATCCTCGGAATGGGTTGAGGCAAGGTTGCGGTATAGGACCCAGAGGGCACCTGCGGAGAGCAGCGAAAAGATGAGACCTCCCAGGCCCACCAACAACGGGGAGGCCAGAACGGCCTCGACCAGGGAGTACGCTCGGAACGCGGCCAGACTCTCCATGGCCCTGCCCACCAGCCCGGAGAAGACGGAGCCGAAGAGGGCCGAGGCCTTCAAGGAGGCGTACGCCGACAGGGTTCCCAAGGTCGTCAGCGGGTGGGAGAAGACCAGGTACAACAGGGCCGCGATGGAGATTGTGGGGGCGGAAGCCACGCCACCGGCCACGGCCCACCCGCGCCGGGTTTGCGGGAGGAGGCTCCTCGCCCAGCCCAGGACTCTCGCCGGCACCGACGACCAAGCCCTCGCGGGAACCGGTGCGGGGACGTTGACCTGAGCCATGACGCGATCGGCGAAGCCCGGCTCGGGGCTGAACCTCCTCAGGCCCTGGAAGGATCCCATGAAGGATTTCCAGTCCTCCAGCGATTCCCGGCAATGGTCGCAGCTCGCCAGGTGAGCCTCCAGCCTGGACGAGGGGAGAGGAGGCAAGAGGTTCTCCAGGTAATCCTGGATTCCCTCCGGAGGAATGTGCTCGCCTGCCGGCTGCGCCGAACGGGCTCGGGCCGCCCAGCTTCTCACCCTCTGGCCCAGGGGTCGGTGGACCGCCAGGCCCTGGATGACGCCGGGAGCGAAGTCCGGCCCGGGCTCGAGACCGGGGAGCGAGCCGAGCTCCGCAAAGAGGAAGCTCCACGATTCCGCCTCGCCCCGGCAGTGGGCGCAGACCGACAGATGCTCCCGGACCATGGCCTCCTCCCTTGAGGAGAGCCCCTGGTCCAGGAACTCCTGGATCTGCTCCGAGGTCAGATGCCTCGACTCACCGCCCAAAGCCACGGAATTCGACTCCTGTTGATGCTCGTTGCCCACTACGGTGAAAAGCCACTGGAGGTTTCATGATTTCCCACCCTGGGGACCAAACCCCGATGTTCATGAATCCACATGGGCGAGAAGACCCTTCAGCTCCCCCCGAGCCCGGTGGAGATAGGTCTTCACCGTTCCGAGGGGGAGATCCATGATGTCGGCGATCTCCTCGTAGGTGTGGCCCTCGACGTGCCGGAGGAGAACGGCCGTGCGGTATTCCGGCCTCAGCTTACCTATGGCCTCCTCGATCTGCCCCCCGAGTTCCCTGGATTCCACGTAGCGATCCGGGGATTCGTCGTGGGACTGGACCACCAGCCGGGTCTGAGCCTCTTCCTCCGGGCTCCGGGCGTGGGGGGAGCCGTCGATGGAGACCGTGTCCAGCTTCCTCTTGCGGAGGTGGTCGATCGTGTGGTTGTTGGCGATCTTGAAGATCCAGCTACTGAACTTGTAGCGGGGTTTGTAGGTTCCGATGGCGTTGAAAGCACGGATGAAGGCTTCCTGGCTCAGATCCTCCGCGAGGCTCCGGTCTCTCACCATTCGGTACACGAGAGAGAAGACCGGACGCTCGTACCGACTCAACAGCTCCCGGAAGGCCATCTCCCGACCCTTCGCCGCTTGAATGGCTAGCTCGTGGTCTTCCAGTTGGGTGTAATCCACTGGGAGGCGGTGCTCCGTTGCCCGGGGTGGAGAGAGTCGAAACCGGGGTATCTTACCGATTCATGGTACACAAATGGTACTAGAATGGAACAGGTCGAGTTTCGCGGATAGGGGACGGGGCCATGCCTACCTTGGATGAGACCCGCCCTCAGGAAGGGAAAGGACGGGCCCGGCAAGTACGGCAGATCTTCTCGGAGATCGCTCCCCGGTACGACCTGCTGAACCACCTGCTGAGTCTGAACGTGGATCGGGGTTGGAGGCGTCGGGCCGTGGACCGGCTGGGTTGGGAAGCCTCACCTTCCGGCCGCTACCTGGACGCCTGCGCCGGAACGTACGACTTGAGCCTCGAGCTCGCGTCGCGCAGCGGGTTCCGCGGCAGGATCGTGGCCTCCGACTTCGCCGGACCCATGCTTGCCCGGGGGAAGGGGAAGGTGGAGGGAAAGCCCGTGACGGCGGTCTGTGGGGACACGCTGGCCTTACCGTTCCCCGACGGGGGCTTTCAAGGAGCCATGGTGGCCTTCGGCATTCGCAATCTGGCCGATGTCTCCCAGGGCCTGGAAGAGCTGGCGCGGGTCCTGGAGCGGGGCCGGAGACTGGTGATCCTGGAGTTCACCGAGCCCCCCAACCCGGTGGTGAGGACCCTCTATATGCTCTACTTTCACCGCGTCCTTCCCCTCGTGGGGCGGATCGTGTCGGGGCATCCATGGGCCTACGCCTACCTGCCCCGGTCCGTGGAAGAGTTCCCGGACCCCGCGAGCCTGGCTGGACTGATGCGACGGGCGGGCTTCAGCGGAGCGACCTGGCAGCTTCTCACCGGGGGGATCGCCGCCCTCCACGTGGGCGTCCGCTGAGGTCTTCCGGCCCTCCGACGTCCCAGATCTGCACCTCTCCCAGGACCTCGGGTGGCAAGTCGAACTCGTCGGGGTCTCCGAGGATGAGGATCACCATCCGTCCAGGATCCACGTATCTGCGGAAGACCCTCTGGACAGCGGAGGGCTCCACCCGCTGCACCCCCCGAATGTACTGCTCCAGCCAGTTTGTCGGGATTCCCTCGGCCAGGTAGAACATTTCCCTGGAGACGATCTGGGCCGGGTCCTGGAAGTTGAAAACGAATCCGTTGACGATTTGATCGATGGCCCGCTCCACCTCGTCGAGGCCGGGAGCGCTCGTCCGCATCTCTTCGATGGTCTGGAGAATGAGACGCGCGGTGGCGATGGTGGACTCACTCCTCGTCTGGGTCACGGCCCCCACGATTCCCTCGTACCCGAATGGCGTTGTCCACAGGGAAGAGACGCTGTATGCGTATCCCTTCTCGGTGCGTACCCTCGTGCCCAACCGGCTGCTCAGGCCCCCCGCCCCCAGAATGGAGTTTCCGATGCGGGAGGCGAAGTAGTCGGGGTTGTTCCCTTGTGCGATCCCTCCAGGCTCAGCCATCACGATGGTGCTCTGCGTAAGCTCCCGGGGAATGAGAAAGACCGCCGGTCCCTCCCGGATCCTGGGGGCCTGGACCCCCTGGAGCGGTTCGGAACAGGAAGGCCACTGGCGCGTGACACGCTCGAGAAGCGGTCCGACCTCATCCCAGGCCACATCGCCAACCACGCCCATGATCAGGTTTTCCGGGCAGAAGATCCTCCGGTGGACCTCCAGTAGGGTCGCGGTGGATAGACGCTCCGGCTCCAGGTCCTCCTCGTCCATCTCCCAGCCGATGGGGTGGTCGCCGAACATGATCCGGTTGAACTCCGAGAAGGCCAGCAGACCCGGATTATCCTTCCGCCTGCGGATGCTCTCGGCCTGGCGTCCTCTCCATACCTCCACCTCCATCGAGTCAAAACGGGGGGTGCGGAGGATATCGGTCCACAACTCCAACGCTGGCCGGAGGTACTTCGTCAGAGTGTTGACGCTCGAGAAGTTGCTCTCTCCCCCCCCTCCGACGGTCATTTGCAGAGCGTAGAAATCAAGGAGGCGGTCTACGGAATCGGGAGGTAGAAGGGTGGTGCCGCCTGAGCGTAGGAGGGCGGAGAGGGCGGTGGCGGCCGCGTAGTCCTCCCGTGGGAGGAGGGCATAGCCCCCTTTGAAGCGAGCGAAGAAGGTCACGAGAGGCAGTGAATGGTCCTCCATCAGGAAGACCGGGACCCCCGAGGGCAGGTCGTGTCTCTGCACCCGAGGCGGCACGAAGCGGAGCTGGGGGAAACGGAGTCCCATGGCCGCTTCCCGCCCTACGGGGCGCTGACCCGACGCGGGGCACGGCTGGAGGAGACTCAGCGCCAGCAGCCCCGCCGCCGTCCGGGATGCCCAGGAGCGGGAGAGACCGGGACGCCTCAACGGTTCCCCCCCTCATAGCCCTGGGGCGGCACCAGGGTGGCCACCGTCCGCGTTTCCTTCAGGAAATAGCGGGCGACGACCCGCTGAATGTCCTCGGGGGTCACCGCCTGGAGCCTCCTGGAAGAAAAGAAGGTGGTTCTCCAGTCTCCGAAGAGGGAGGCCGATCCGGCGATCTGGAGGGCCAGGCCGAAGTTGGACCGGAGTCGCCTCACGTTCGACGCCTCCAGTTGATTGCGAACCCCCTCGAGCTCCATGATGTCGGGTGGGGCCACCTTGAGGGAATCCAGCTCCTCGTAGATGGCCGCCTCGATCTCCCGGGTCGTGTGAGGAGCGATGGGCATGGCTTCGATGGAGAAGAGGCCGGGATACAGCTGGCCCGGCCCGAGTGTGGACGCGACGCCCGAGGCCAGTCTCTCTTCGAGCACTAGGCGCCGGTACAATCGGGAGTTGCGTCCCCCCGTGAGGATGGAGGCCAGCATATCCAGCGCCGGAGCATCGGCGTCGAGCTGGGACGGGACCTTCCATCCCACCCGGAGGCTCGGCTCCGCATCGAAGACCACGTCCACCCGTCGCTCCCCGCGCTGCGGGGGTTCCCGGATTCGGACCGGCGGAGGATTCTCCCCTCGGGGGATGGGCTCCAGGTATTGCCGCCCCCAGCGGAGGATCTGGTCCGGGTCCACATCTCCCACGATGGCCACTACGGCGTTGTTGGGTCCGTAATACTCCCGGAAGTAAGCCTCCACCTCGGGGCGGGAGAGCTCCTGGAGGTCGGACTCGTATCCCACGACCGGTGTGTGATAGGGGTGGGCCCAGAAGGCCGTCGAAAGGTAGGCCTCGTACAGGAGGCCGGGCGGGTTGTTCTCGAGTCGGGTTCGTCGTTCCTCCATCACCACGTCGCGCTCCGTGTAGAACTCCCGAAAGACGGGGTTCCGCATGAGGTCCGCTTCCAGGACGAACCACAGCTCGGCTCGATTCGCCGGAAGCTCCACGAAGTAGGTGGTGGATTCCACGGTGGTCATGGCGTTGAGGTTCCTTGCGCCGTTCCGGGTGAAGATGTCGTCGAGCTCATTGCTCCTCACGAGGGCCGACGCGGCTTCCCGGGCCTCCGCCATTCGTTGTTCGAGCTCACGCACGCGACTCGGATCGGGCGTTGGCCGATTCCGGGCCTGCACGAGGGAATCATTCAACCGATCCAGCTCGCGCAGGAGCGGGGCTTCGGCCCCGTAGTCCCGGGTCCCCACGGTGGTGGTTCCCTTGAAGAGGAGGTGTTCCAGGAGATGGGAGATCCCCGTGAGGCCGGGCGCTTCGTTGACGCTTCCGATGGGGTACTCTACGACGAACGACACGATGGGGGCCCCGGGCCTGGGCAGGACGAGGAGCGTCAGGCCGTTGGCCAGGACGTGCTCCTGCACCGCAGGGGCGACGATGGGCGTTTCCTGGGCCCCGAGAACGCCGGGCCATCCCAGAAAGAGGAGCATCAGGTATCGGATCTTGGTTCCTCGCGCTGGCATGATGGACAGAAGAACGCCGACCTGTTGGCGAATACGAGACGCCGGATGCGGGCCTTACACCGCCGACACGGCTCACCCTCTCGTCCATACACCCGGAGGGAGGGCTTGAACCCTCCCTCGTCCCCGGTGGAGGTGCGGTAGTCTCTGAGCGTCGTCCCCCTGGACCGAATGGCCTCCCTCAAGACATTCCGAAGTCCCCGGAGGAGGGAAGCCGCCTCGGCGGCGCTCAGAGAGCGAGCCTCCCGGGCTGGATGGACGCGGGCCCTGAACAGGGCTTCGGCGGCGTAGATGTTCCCGATGCCCGCCACCTTGGTCTGGTCCAGGAGCCAGGATCGGATCGGGGCCCGGGAGGCCGCCAGGAGTTGGTGTAGCCGCCGCGAGGTCAGCTCTCGTCCAAGGGGTTCGAGCCCGAGCCTTTCCGACTCCTGCTCCCACTCCCTGGTAGAGAGGAGGAGGATTCGGCCGAAGCGTCGTGCGTCGGCGTAGAAGAGGACCCCGGGAGGGACGAGATGGAAAGCCAGGCCAATGTGGGGCGGTGGAGTGACCGCCCCTGGAGCAGGGTGAACCAGCAACCGGCCGGTCATCCCCAGGTTCACCGAGAGGATCCTGGGTCCCGATGCCGTGGCGAGGCTGATGACGAGGTTCTTGCCCCTCCGGTCCACGGCCTGGATCTCGGAATCCGCCACGGCCGACGCGAAGCGGGCGGCTCCCTCCCGGAGAAGATCGTCCCGGTGCACTTCCACGCATCGAATTCGACGCCCCGTGAGCACCGGAGCGAGCTGGCGCACGATGGTCTCGACTTCGGGGAGCTCAGGCACGGATCAGGTCGCGCATGGTGGGGTGAAGCCGGCGCATCAGTGGAGTGTGGGCGGCACGCTCTCGAAGGCGCGGGCTAGCCGTCCCGGGACCCGGGGGAGGAGAGCCGGACGGCCGTTCCCGCACAGGTGACCATGAGCATGCCGTTCTTGGCTCCGAGAACCTCGTAGTCCAGGTCCATCCCCACCACGGCATCGGCACCCCGAGCCTCGGCCTCCCGGATCATTTCACGCAGAGCCTCCTCCCGGGCTCTCTTCAGGGCGTCTTCATAGGCCCCGGCATGTCCCCCCACGACGTCTCTCACCGCGGCGAAGAGGTCCTTGAGGATGTTGGCTCCGATAATGGCCTCGCCGGTTACCACCCCCAGGTAGTCTGCGGCAGGGCGCCCCTCGACGCGGGGCGTGGTGGTGATGATCATGGGCGGTCCCTCTCGTCCCGGGCGAATTCGCGCCATCCGATATCCGTGCGGAAGTACTTCCCCTCGAAATCGATGGCTTCCGCCCCCATTAAACTCTTGCGGGAGGCGTCTCCCAGCGTATCCCCCAGCCCCGTCACCGCCAGGACCCGGCCACCCGAGGTCGCCAGTCCGGCCCCCGAAGCTCTCGTGCCGGCGTGGAACACAAGCACATCGGGGTCGTCCGCCAGGGAGGCTGGCATGGAGATCGCCTTTCCCTTCTCGTAACTACCGGGATACCCCTGAGAAGCGAGAACGGTGGTGACCGCTCCCCCTCCTCGCCATCGGAGGTGAATCCCGCCCACGCTGTCCCCTTCGGCGATCGCGGCCAGGATATCGAGGAGGGGACTCTCCAGGAGAGGCAGTACCGCCTGGGTTTCCGGGTCCCCGAAGCGGCAATTGAACTCCACCACCTTGGGCCCAGCGTCGGTGAGCATCAGGCCGGCGTATAGAAGCCCCTGAAACGGTGAACCCTCCTCCTCCATCGCCTTCAGCGTGGGGAGCAGGATCGACTTCTCCACTTCTTCCATGAGGCGGGGCGTCACGAGAGAGACGGGTGCGTAGGCCCCCATGCCACCGGTGTTGGGTCCCGTGTCCCCCTCCCCCACGCGCTTGTGATCCTGGGAGGGGAGCATGGCCAGAGCATGCTCGCCGTCCGTCAGAGCGAACACGGAGAGCTCCTCACCTCGCATGCACTCCTCCACCACGACCTCTCTCCCCGCTTCTCCGAACCGAAAGTCTGCCAGCATGGCACGCGCTGCCTGGAGGGCCTCATCCACCGATTCGCAGACGATGGCGCCCTTGCCGGCAGCCAACCCGGAGGCCTTCACCACGAGGGGGGCACCCTGCTCCCGGATATGGTCCTCGGCCCCGGGCAGGTCCCTGAAAACGCGGAACCCCGCCGTGGGTACGCCGGCGGATCGCATGAGCTCCTTCGCGTAGGCTTTGGAGGACTCGATTCGGGCAGCAGCGGCGGATGGGCCGAACACGGGGAGCCCCTTCGCGCGGAAACGGTCCGCGATCCCCGCCGCCAGGGGAGCCTCCGGTCCGATGACGGTGAGGTCGATGGCCCGGGATGCGGCCCATCCGGCGAGGGCCTCGATGTCTCCCGGGGCGATCTCGACCCCCTCGGCCAGCTGGGCCATCCCACCGTTCGGTCGAGTCGCATAGAGCTCGGCGGTGGGGGCGTCTCTCTTCAGTTTCCAGAGGAGGGTGTGCTCACGCCCTCCGTTTCCAACCATCAGGATCCGCATGGCTGGCCTTCGGCGAAAAGGTTCACGTGATTGGGGGAGCCCCGGGCCGGGAAGGCCCGGGACGGGGGCAAGAGTAGGGCATCCCTCGACGGGATGTCAAAAGAGGCGGCCGGACTCAGCCGGCCGCCCCTGAAGCGGGACGATCCCACGGGGGTGCCGTGCAGCGACTACTTCCGGCCCCTCCCGGCCATGAATGCCTCTCCCATGCGGCGGGCGGCGTCGGCCATCTGGTCCATCATGCCCCGGGCTCCGTCGGCATACGCCTTGGCCGCCGCCGCCAGGTCCTCCTGGTACGCGGGATCGGGGTCCCCGCGCCGGGAGTACTCTCCCCGGATGATTCGGTCATAGTCTCCGCCCTCGATCCATTCCCGTACCTCGGAGACCCTCAGAACGTAGAACGGGTGTGTCGTCGCTATGAGGTTGAGGACCTTGAAGACCTGGTCCGCCACGTCGCCGCCGGACCGATACTCTTCAGCCTGCACGATGAACTCGTCGAGGTTGGTTTCCTCCGTCGTCCCGCCACCGGCCATCTTCAACATCGCGCTCATGGCCACCTGGGGATCCTGAACGGCCAGAAGCCCCGCCCGATCGCTGGACAACTCGCTCTTCCGATACCATTCCAGCAGGGCCACGAGCACCGCTCTGGCGGCAAGCCCGACGATGGGGAAGCCCATACCGGCGAGCTGGATGAGAAGCACCGTCATGGTGCGGTAGAGGACGTGGTCGCTCATGATGTGGCCCAACTCATGGCCCAGCACGAACGCCAGCTCCTCGTCGCTCAGGAGCCGAATGGTGCCCGAGTTCATGATGATGAAGGGCCGGTCCATTCCGTAGGCGCCCGCATTTACGATGGGGGTCTGGGACACGAAGACCTCGTACTCCTTGTCCGGGTCCAGGGTGTGGCACACCTCCCGGTAGAGGGAGTGGACCTTCGGAAACTGCTTCTCGGAGATCTTCACGGCGTTGGCCTGGAAGGCCAAGCGAATCGGCTTCTCCCCGAAAAACCCGAACATGCTCCGGAGGACCTGATCGAATACCGGGATCCTCCGGAGAGCCTGGAGTGCGGCCCGGTCCGCCGGATGCTCCCAGGCCCGGGAGGAAATGTCCGAGAGGACGCGCTTCGCCCGGGCTTCCTCACCCCCGAACTCCTGGTTGTTCCCGCTTCCTTCGTCGTTCATGGGCTCTGACTCCTGGCCTGCCTGCATGATGAGGACACAGGGCGCGGTTCCGGACCGGATGGACCACGTCCCCTGGAGACTCCGGCTTCAATGTACCCTCCTACGCCGGGAGGGGGGGGCATGTTTCATGGGGAAAGGTGATTCCACCGGGAAAGGGAAGGCTCTGTCAGGAGAGACCTTTCCCGCCTCCCGCCTTCGTTGACCCCCTCCCCAGGAGGCCGCTAGCTTCCTGCAGCAGAAGAGCGACTCGTCGCTCCCCGATCCTCGACTCAGCGTCCTATAGCCATGCCCATTGTCCTTCCGCCCGACCTCATGGTGAGTGTGTCGGGGTTGCGGGGAAGAGTCGGTGATTGCGTCACACCGGAGCTGGTTACGTCCCTGTCGGCCTGTTTTGGTGCTTTTCTCCGAGAAGGGGCCGAGGCTGGGCCCGTATTCCTGGGCCGGGACTCGCGGACCTCGGGGCCGATGCTCGCAAGGGCCGCGACCGCGGGCCTGCAATCCGTCGGTTGTGAAGTCGTGGAGCTGGGAACGGTGCCCACACCCACACTCCTCCTGGCTGTGGAGGAAGGCCAGGGCGCCGGGGGGATCGCGGTGACGGCGAGCCATAATCCAGGCGAGTGGAACGCCCTGAAGTTCGCCTCCGCCGAAGGGACCTTCCTGGACGCAGATGGCATGAAGAGGTTCCTTGATTTACTGCACACCCGGGACCCGATCCGTGCCGGCTGGACGGAGATCGGGTCGGTCAGGGCAGACTCCGGGGCGGTGGAGAGGCACTTGGAGGGAATCCTCACCCTCTCCTGCCTCGACGTCCCCTCCATCAAGGACAGGGGCTTTCGGGTGGCCCTGGACTGCGTGAACGGTGCCGGGGGAGTGATCATGCCCCAGCTCCTGGAAGCATTGGGATGCGAGGTCATGGGCATCGGCATCGAGCCGCACGGACGCTTTCCCAGGGATCCGGAGCCCACGGCCAAGAACCTCGCGGAGCTGGGGCGCGTGGTGGTCGAGTCGGGCGCGGAGCTGGGAATGGCGGTGGACCCGGACGTGGACCGCCTCTCCCTGGTGGACGGGGCAGGCGTGCCCCTGGGGGAAGACCTCACGCTCGCCCTGGCGGCTGCCGTGGTTCTGCGGCGAACGCCCGGTCTGGTGGTGACCAACCTGTCCACCAGCCAGGTCGTGGAGGACGTGGCGGTTGAGCTGGGAGGGAGCCTCGTCCGCGCCCCGGTGGGAGAGATCAATGTGGCCCGCCGTATGCAGCGGGAGGGAGCTGTGGTGGGGGGAGAGGGGAACGGCGGCGTGATCCTGCCCGAGCTCCACTTCACCCGGGACGCACCCCTGGGAGCCGCCCTCGTTCTTCAGCACCTGGTGGACGTGGGCGGCGGACTGGCAGAGGCGGTTTCGGGGTGGCCGAAATACGTGATCAAGAAGCGGAAGGTGGCCTTTCCGAGGGAGTCCCTGGAAGAAGCCTTCGAAGCCCTGCGCGAGGACCTGCAACCTCCGGCAACCGATTCCTCCGATGGCCTCCGAATGAGCTGGCCCAAGGCTCGAACCTGGCTCCACGTGAGGCCATCGGGCACGGAACCTGTCGTACGGCTCATCGCCGAGGGCGCTTCGGAGGGGGAGGTGGACGCGCTCCTGCGTCGGGCTTCTGCCCTCCTGGAGGGAGTGGTTTGAAGCTCGCGGTGGTTTCAGAGGTCCGAGACTAGAGGGAAAGGGCAAGAGGATTCATGTGCGGAATCGTCGGATATCTGGGTCCCAGGGAAGCGGCTCCCATCCTCCTGGAGGGGCTGCATCGCCTGGAGTACAGGGGGTATGATTCGGCGGGGATCAGCATCCTGGCTGATGGGGACGGTCTCGCGACCGTAAAGAGACCGGGGAAGATCGCGGCCCTCGAGGCGGCCCTCGGGGGTTCGCCCCCCAAGGGCCATTGTGGTATCGCCCACACCCGCTGGGCCACCCACGGGGCTCCCACGGAGGCCAATGCGCATCCCCACCTCAGCACTGCCGGGGACATCGCGCTGGTGCACAACGGGATCATCGAGAATGCCCAGGAGCTCCGGGAGGACCTGGAGGCCCTGGGGTACGTCTTCCGGAGTGAGACGGATACCGAGGTGGTGGTTCACCTCGTCGATGAGGCCTTCAAGAAGAACGAGACGCTGGAAGACGCCGTGGCTGCCGCCCTCTTGCAGGTTGAAGGCGCCTACGGGATTGCGGTGGTGAGCAGTCGCGATCCCGAGAAAGATCGTGGCCGCGCGAAACGGAAGCCCCCTCCTCGATCGGGGTAGGGAAGGACGGGGAGTACCTCGTGGGCTCCGACGCGGCTGCGCTGGTCACGCATACTCGGGACGTGGTCTACCTGGCGGACGGCGACGTGGCCGTCCTCAACGGGAGTGGACACTGGACCTTCCATTTGGAGAGAGGCACGGTCACGCGGCCCGTCCATCGCGTGACGTGGGACCTGGGGGCCATCGAGAAGGGCGGCTTCGAGCATTTCATGCTGAAGGAGATCTTCGAGCAGCCCTCTTCCCTCCGGGACGTGGTCCGGGGACGGCTGCTCCTGGAGGAGGGGTCCGCGAAGCTCGGGGGCATCACCATCTCCGACTCCGAGCTACTGACCGTCAATCGGATCATCATCACGGCGTGCGGGACATCCTGGCATTCCGCCCTTCTGGGCGAGTACATGCTGGAGGAGATCGCGCGGATCCCGGTGGAGGTGGAGTACGCGTCGGAATTCCGGTACAAGAGCCCCCTGGTGGACGACCGGACCCTGGTCATCGCTGTGAGCCAGTCGGGGGAGACGGCCGATACCCTGGCAGCGCTCCAGGAGGCGAAGAGGCGCGGAGCCCGAACCATGGGAATCGTGAACGCGGTGGGCTCCACGATCGCACGGGAGACCGATTTCGGCGTGTACCTCCACGCGGGCCCCGAGATTGGCGTGGCGTCCACCAAGGCCTTCACCAGTCAGGTGGTCGCCCTTGCCCTCTTCGCCGTCTACCTGGGACGGAGACGGACGCTCTCCCTGGACGGGGGTCACCGACTGGTACGGGCCCTCGCCGCACTCCCCAATCAGGTGGAGAGGGTCCTGGAGCTGGATCCCGAGATCCGGGCGCTGGCCGAGAAGTACCTGGACTGCAGGAACTTCCTCTACCTGGGGCGGGGATATCAGTTCCCGGTGGCGCTGGAGGGGCGCTGAAGCTCAAGGAGGTGAGCTACATCCACGCGGAAGGGTATCCCGCTGCGGAGATGAAGCACGGGCCCATCGCCCTCATCGACGACGACATGCCCGTGGTCTTCCTGGCGCCCACGCGAGCCGATCTATCGAAGGTCCTCTCCAACATCGAGGAGGTGAAGGCGCGTCAGGGTCGGGTCATCGCCGTCGTGACCGACGGGAACCGACAGATCCATGAAAAGGTGGACCACGTGGTCTCCGTCCCCCTCAGCCTGCCGGAGGTGCAACCGATTCTGACGGTGGTGCCGTTGCAGCTCCTTGCCTATCACATGGCCGTTCTCCGGGGGTGTGACGTCGATCAACCGAGGAACCTGGCCAAGTCGGTAACGGTGGAATGAGAAGGGCAGCGACTCACCCGAGGGCGGTGCGAGAGGGGAGGGGGCTCTGAGGTGAGGATCGTGCTCCAGCGAGCGTCCCGAGCCAGCGTATCCATCGGTGGTGAGACGACGGGCCGGATCGGACCAGGTCTGGTCCTGCTGGTGGGCTTCACGGAGGGGGATGACGAAGATACCCTCCGGTGGATGGCGGAGAAGGTCGTGGGTCTGCGGGTGTTCAACGACACCGAGGGAAAGATGAATCTCTCCCTCGAGGACGTGGGGGGCGAGATGCTGGTCATCAGCCAGTTCACTCTCTACGGCGATACGCGGAAGGGCCGTCGGCCGAGCTTCGTCCATGCTGCCCCGCCGGAGATGGCCAACGCCCTCTATGAGCGGTTTCTGGAGCATCTTTCCTCCCGGGCGCCGGGCGAGGTCGCCTGCGGCCGCTTCGGGGCAATGATGGACGTGGAGTTGGTGAACGCTGGTCCCGTGACCCTGGTCCTGGAACGTTGATCCCCCGCCTGGTCCTCGCGTCGGGGTCTCCACGACGTGCCGAGCTATTGGCTCGTCTGGGTCTCGACTTCGAGGTCCAGCCCTCCCAGGTGCCGGAGAAGGTATTGAACGGTGAGACCCCTGCTCAGCACACGGAGCGTCTGTCCCGAGCCAAGGCGATGGAGGTCCACCGTAGCCGCCCCGAGGCTCTGGTCCTGGCGGGCGACACCGTCGTGGTCCTGGACGGGGTCATCCTTGGCAAGCCAGAGGGTCCCCAGGAGGCGGTCCGGATGCTCACTGCCCTCTCCGGACGGACCCACTCGGTGGTGAGCGGGTTGGCGCTCGCCAGCCCCGACGGCGTGCTCCGCTCCGGTTCCACCAGTACGGACGTGACCTTCAGGGCCCTCGACGGTAAGCAGATCCGTAGGTATGTGGAGACCGGCGAGCCCCTGGACAAGGCTGGGGCGTACGGGATCCAGGGACTTGGAGGCGTCCTCGTCCAGGCGATCAAGGGGGATTACCACGCCGTGGTGGGTCTGCCCTTGCCGCTGCTCCTGGAGCTGCTGGAGGACGGTGGCTGGCGGTACGACTTCGGAGCCCTGGTGCCCCTTCCCAGGGACTCCCTACTCGGGCCCTGAAGGAGAATCGGACGTGTCGCCAGTCTCAATCCCGTTTCCCGTTCCAGTCCGATGGAGCCCCAACGGGCGGGGAGTCCTCCTGTTGGATCAGACTCTTCTGCCCGATGAAGAGCGCTACCTGACCCTCAATAGGGTGGAAGAGATGGCCGAGGCCATCTCCTCCCTCCGCGTCCGGGGCGCCCCCGCCATCGGAATCGCAGCTGCCATGGGGTTGGCGGTGGAGATGCGATGTAGGCTGGAGGATGGAGAGGGAGGGCTGGACGCTGCCTTCGCCCGGGCCCGAGCCATGCTCCTTGCCACCAGACCCACGGCGGTTAACCTGTCCTGGGCCATGAGTCGGATGACCCGGGCCTTCGACGGTACGGCAGGAGGTGAGGGCCGAGCCCGGGTGGGTGCCCTCGTAGCCGAAGCCGAGGCCATTGCCCATGAGGATCGGGAGATGGGCCGCCGCATCGGAGGGCATGGGCTGGGAGTGCTCCCCGAAGAAGGCGCGACGCTCCTCACCCACTGCAATGCCGGGGCCCTGGCCACCGGAGGGACCGGTACGGCGCTGGCTCCCATTTATGCGGCGCACGGCCGGGGCATTCCGGTCAAGGTCTTCGCCGACGAGACCCGTCCTTTGCTCCAGGGGGCTCGTCTTACGGCCTGGGAGCTGAAACGGGCCGGGGTGGACATCACGGTAATCTGCGATGGCATGGCGGCCGCCCTGATGGCACGGGGTGGTGTGGACCTCGTTGTGGTGGGGGCGGACCGGGTGGCCGCCAACGGCGACGTCGCCAACAAGATCGGGACCTATGGGCTCGCCGTGCTGGCCCAGCACCATGGGATCCCGTTCTACGTCGCCCTCCCCCGAACCACCTTCGACCTCTCCCTGGGGGCGGGGGAGTCCATCCCCATCGAGGAGCGTGATTCCTCGGAGATCGAATTCGCCGGTGGGCACAGGGTGGTTCCCGAGGGAGTCCCTTGCTGGAACCCCGCCTTCGATGTCACGCCCGCACATCTGGTCACGGCGTTCATCACCGACGGAGGCCTCCTGAGGCCCCCCTTCCGGGTGACGATCCGCCGCCTCCTCGACGGCCCCGCTTCGGACGATCGTCCGAGTCCGGCGGCCGGAGGGAAAGGGTCGGGAAGCGCCGAAGTCATGGAGGAGGATTCATGAGCCCGGTACCCGCGGTTCTCGCCCTCGATCAGGGTACGACGGGTAGCACTGCCCTGGTGGCAGCCCAGGACGGCAGGATTCTGGCCCGGGCCTACGCAGAGTTTACCCAGCACTATCCCCGTCCTGGGTGGGTGGAGCATGATCCGGAAGAGATCTGGACCGTCACCGTGCGGGTCGCTCGGGAGGCACTGGCCGAGGTCGGGACCCAGGCCCGGGTGGAGGGCTTGGGGATTACGAATCAGAGGGAGACGGTAGTCCTGTGGGACCGAGCGACACTCCAGCCGGTCCACCCCGCCATCGTTTGGCAGGATCGCCGGACCGTCGCCATCTGCACGGAGCTGAAGGAGGCGGGGAAGGAGGACGAGGTTCGGCGAAAGACCGGCCTGCTCCTGGATCCCTACTTCTCCGGAACCAAGCTGACGTGGCTCTTCCGCCACCGCCCCGATCTTCGTGATCGGGCCGAGGCGGGAGAGTTGGCCGCCGGCACCGTGGATTCCTGGCTCATGGCGCGCCTCACGGGAGGGGCGATTCACGCGACGGACCACACGAACGCTTCCCGGACCCTTCTCTACGATCTCTCCCGAGGGGCGTGGGACGATGGACTTCTGAGTCTCCTCGAGGTTCCGCCGGCCGTGCTCCCCCACATCGGGACCAGCTCCGGGGTGTTCGGCGAGACGACAGGGGAGGGGCTGGGACTGGAAATCCCGGTGGCCGGCGTGGCGGGGGACCAGCAGGCGGCTCTCTTTGGCCAGGGTTGCTGGAAAGCGGGCCTGGCCAAGAACACCTACGGCACCGGTGCTTTCCTCCTGCTCTACACGGGCCCGGACATGGTCCGGTCCCGAGCCGGACTCCTGACCACCGTGGCCTGTGACGAGAAGGGGGCTCGGGCCTTTGCATTGGAGGGTTCGATCTTCATCGCGGGTGCCGCGGTTCAGTGGCTTCGGGATGGACTCGGGATCCTGGGCTCGGCCTCGGAGTCGGAGGCCATGGCCCGGAGTCTGGATTCCAACGACGGTGTGTACTTCGTCCCCGCCTTCGTGGGCCTCGGAGCACCTCATTGGGACCCGGGAGCCCGGGGGACCCTGGTGGGGCTCACCCGGGGGTCGACGCGAGAGCACCTCGCCCGGGCGGCGCTGGAGGCTATGGCCTATTCAACGGCGGACGTCCTGGAGGCCATGGAGGAGGATTCGGGCATCGAGACCCGAGAGTTGAGGGTGGATGGAGGAGCGGCCATGAACGATTGGCTCATGGGGTTCCAGGCCGATGTGCTCCGGATTCCGGTGCGCAGGCCCGCTCTGGTGGAGACCACGGCCCTGGGGGCGGCGGGGCTGGCGGGGCTGGCCACGGGGGTCTGGGAGGGAGGCAACGAGTTCCTGGCCGCATTGGGAGAGGCAAGTCTCTTCCATCCGTCTTCGCCCCTGGATCGGACCGAAGCCCTGCGGCTCGGCTGGCGCCGGGCCCTGGCGGCTACCCGGGCCTGGTCCGGATGGGAGCCCGATCATGGCTGACGAGAAAAGGCCGTTTCGGATATCGGTGGTCGGTGCCTCCCGGGCCACATCGGAAGAGGAGGCCCTGGCGGAGGCGCTGGGCTACGCCCTGGGCCAGGCAGGGGCCGTTGTCATCACCGGGGGCCTGGGAGGCGTCATGGAGGCGGCGTGTCGCGGGTGCGTCCGGGGAGGAGGTCTCACCGTGGGGGTCCTCCCCGGTACGGATCCGGCGGTGTGCAACCCGTGGGTCACGGTTCCGCTGGCAACGGGGATGGGGGAAGCGAGAAACGCCCTCGTGGTGCGGTACGGGGAGGCCGTGATCGCGGTGGGGGGAGGATGGGGCACCCTGTCCGAGATCGCCCTGGCTCGGAAGATGGGCCGAAAGGTGGCGGTCCTCGCTCCCCCGGCCGTGGAGCTCGCTCTTCCCCGCGCCGAGAGCCCGGACGAGTGCGCGGCATGGGCCTTGCAAGAAATCCAGCGTCGGCGGGGGGTGGATCGGCCGCCTCCTCCGGTGACCGATGGCCTCTGATGGGCGGGAAATCCCTGGTCTTCGATGCACCGTTCGGGGAGTGGAACCTTCGGGTTTCACGGGGTTTCCATGGGAGGATATGGGAGGGGGGGTATCGGATTGAGGCGTTTGCAGGATTGGGTTAGATTGTCCCACTCCTGCTCTGACCGGGGCAGATCAAGTCATATAGGCGAGGGTTCGAGCATGAAAAACGGTCGGTTCTATGTGGGGTTGGTGGGGGTAGCCCTGGTGGTCACCTATCTGGTCTGGACCGGGATCAGTGACACGATGGTCTACTACCTCACGCCGACCGAGCTCGTGGCGAAGGTGGCGGAGGATCCCTCGTTCCACTCCGTCGGAGTGAAGGTCAGCGGGCAGGTGGTCTCTGGCTCCTACCAGCACGGGGAGGGCGAGCTGGTCCACCTCTTCCAGGTCCACGACATCGAGCACCCCGAGGTCTCCTTCCCCGTGCAGTACGAGGGGGTTCTCCCCGACACCTTCACCGACGCCACCGAGGTTGTCCTGGAGGGTCGGTTCGGGGAGGACGGCGTGTTCCGGGCAAAGACGCTCCTGACCAAGTGTGGGAGCCGTTATGAGGCCGCTCCCGAGGAGTTGTCGGGGCGGGAGTCCACACAGTGACGGCATTGGGCGAGTTCGCCCTCTGGATAGCACTGCCCGTGGCCTTCTGGGGTATGGCCATGGGGTTCGTGGGAGGGCACCAGAAGCGGGGAGACCTGGTCCTGAGCGGCGAGCGGAGCGTCTATGTGGTGTTCGGGCTCCTGTTGCTCGCCTCCCTGGCCATAACGCATGCCTTCCTGACCGATCAGTACCAGTACCTCTACGTCGCCAACTACTCCAACCACGACCTGGACACCTTCTTCAAGCTCGCGGGGCTCTGGGCGGGGCAGCGAGGGTCCCTGGTATTCTGGGCCGTCCTTCTCGCGTTCTTCGGGTCCATCACCGTCTTCATGAACCGGGATCGGAATCGGGAGTTCATGCCCTACGTCGTGGGGGTGCTCCAGGGGATCCTGTCCTTCTTCCTGGTGGTGCTGCTCTTCGCGAAGGTGAATCCCTTCGAGCAGCTCGGGTTCGTCCCCCCTGATGGGGCCGGCCTGAATCCGCAGCTCCAGAACTACTGGATGACGATTCATCCACCGGTTCTGTACCTGGGCTTCACGGCCTTCGCCATCCCCTTCGCCTTCGGCATGGCGGCCCTCATGAGCGGCCGCACCGACTCGCGCTGGATCGTCGTGACCCGTCGCTGGACCCTTCTCTCCTGGTTCTTCCTCAGCAACGGCATCATCTTCGGGATGCGTTGGGCATACGAGGAGCTGGGATGGGGGGGCTACTGGTTCTGGGACCCGGTGGAGAACGCATCCCTGCTACCCTGGCTCACGGCCACGGCCTTCCTCCATTCCATCATGATTCAGGAAAATCGAGGGATGCTCAAGGTCTGGAACATGTCCCTGGTGCTCCTGACCTTCCTCCTGACCATCTTCGCGACCTTCCTGACTCGGTCCGGCCTCATCGAGTCGGTCCACAGCTTCGCGCAGAACACCTCCATCGCCCTCATCTTCCTCGCGTTTTTGGGAAGCGTCTTCATCGCTTCGGTGATCCTGATCCTGTACAGGCTTCCGGGCCTCCGGTCCGAGAACCAGATCGAGTCCTTCCTCTCCCGGGAGGCGGCTTTCCTCCTGAACAACCTCATCCTCCTGGGAGCGGCCTTCACGGTGCTGTGGGGCACGATCTTCCCGCTGGTGAGCGAGGCTCTCACGGGTGAGAAGGCTGCGGTGGGGCCGCCCTTCTTCAATCGGGTCAACTTGCCCATCGGGCTGGTGCTCCTGGCCCTCACTGGGATCGGCCCGGTGATTGCCTGGCGGCGGGCGACGAAACGGAACCTCAAGCGGAATTTCGCTCTTCCCTTGCTGCTGGGGGCGGCGGTGGTCGCGGCTTTCCTGGCTGCGGGGGCCCGAAACGGGTATGCCCTGGCCACCTTCGGCATTGCCACATTCGTCATGACGGTGATCGTGGTTGAGTTCTTCAAGGGAACCCGGGCTCGAGCCCGCATCGAGGGCGAGGGAGCGCTGGCAGCCTTCATCCATCTCGTGGGACGAAATCGGCGCCGTTGGGGCGGGTACATCGTGCACGCGGGTGTGGTGGTCATCTTCACCGCCATCGCCGGCCGGGCGTTCGATGTGGAGGTCCGAAAGGCGATCAGCCCCGGGGAGACCGTTACCGTGGCGTCGCCGTTCGGGCACACGTACACCCTGACGTACGAGGGGCTGTCTTCGTCGGTGGAGGGAAACTTCGATCGCTGGGTCGCCCTCCTGTCCGTCCAGCGAAACGGGAAGCCCGCGGGCTCTCTCACGACGGAGAAGCGGTGGTACCGTGTCAACCAGCAGGAGGTGACCGAGGTCGGGATACGTTCCACGCCGTTGGAGGACCTCTACGTCATCCTGGCGCAGGTGGAGAACATGGAGGGGGTCGTCGCCAACGACCCCAACGCACAACGCATCGTGACCCAGGTGATGATCAATCCCCTCGTGGGCTGGATCTGGTACGGAGGCGTGATCCTCACCGTGGGAGCCCTCATCGCCCTCTGGCCGACGGCCGAGGTTCGCCGCCGGGAAGGGGCCGGCTCCCGTGAGGAGGGCTCCACCGAGCGCTTGGCCGGAGCGGCTCCGGCATGAGTACCATGGACATCGCTCCGAATCGACGCCCGGCCCCGGGGGGTGAAGCATGGTGATCTTCTGGGCCCTCCTGCTCGTGGGCGTGACGGTCTTTCTCATCCTCCAGCCCATCCTGGCCGGCAAGGAAGCTCCCCTCGAGAGCCAGGCCGACGAGCCCACCGAAGCCCAGTTCAGGAAGAGGGTCTCGTTGCTTCAGCTCAGGGACGCTGAGTACGAGTACGCCATGGGGAAGCTCGGCGAGGAGGACTATCAGGCCCTCCGGAAGGAGCTCTCATCGGAGGCGCTCG
Organism: uncultured Gemmatimonadales bacterium; assembly: GCA_963751255.1. Taxonomy (GTDB): domain Bacteria; phylum Gemmatimonadota; class Gemmatimonadetes; order Longimicrobiales; family Gaopeijiaceae; genus CAVVTW01. The sequence goes on from CAVVTW010000015.1 coordinate 101,645, forward strand.
CGGCCATCCGGGCCGAGGAGAGCGAAGCCGCCGGCGAGGGAGCATTCGAGGGGCCGAGCCTCTCCGAGCTGGAGGAGGAGATCGCCCTGGTTCGGTCCCGCCTCAGGGGTGGGGTGTTCTGCTCCGAGTGTGGCCATCCCAATGTCCCCGGTAGCCGATTCTGCGCCGAATGTGGAGCCCCGCTCCAGGTCCCTCAACCGTCCGGGACTTCCTGACCCCGACCTGACACCCCGTGGAATCTTCTTCCCTGGCACCATCCGAGGACCCCACCTCCGGCCCTTTGTCGTCCCAGGCGCCTGTCCTGCAGGCGTCGGGACTGGCCCGGGAGTTCGGGCCGATTCGGGCTGTGGATGGGGTAGGCTTCACGCTGGAAGCCGGTCAGCTCATGACCGTGTTCGGCCCCAACGGGGCCGGGAAGACCACCCTTCTCCGGATTCTGTCTGGAGGGCTCCGGCCTACCCGAGGGGAGGTGCACCTTCGAGGCAGAAAGCTCTCCCATGGTGACCCCGAGTGGCATCGCCGCATCGGGGTCCTCTCCCACCAGTCGTTTCTCTACGGTCACCTCACCCTGGAGGAGAATCTCCGGTTCTACGGGAAGCTCTTCGGGCTCATTGACCTGCCGGACAGAGTCCCCGAGCGGCTCAGGGAGGTTGGCCTCCAGGACCGAGCCGGAAGCCTCGCCCGAACGCTCTCCCGCGGAATGCGGCAGCGCCTGGCCCTGGCCCGGACTCTCCTGCACGACCCGGAGTTCGTTCTTCTGGACGAGCCCTACACGGGTTTGGATCCCCACGCGGCCGCGGTCCTCCGGGGCGTGCTCTCCTCCCTGAAGGATGGACACCGGACCATCATTCTAGTGACGCACAACATCACCCAGGGGCTGGAGCTGGCGGACCGGGTGGCCATCCAGGTTCGGGGCCGATTCGTCTTCCTGGATGACCGCTCGGCGTTGAATGTGGAGGGCTTCGAGCACTTTTACCGGGAGAGGGTGGAGGAGGTCGCCTGATGGACTACCTCCGGCAGATGAGTGCTCTCGTCTGGAAGGATGTGGTCGTCGAGCTTCGAACCCGGGAAAGAGTGGCGGCCATGGGGGGATTCACCGTCCTCGTGGGGATCCTCTTCAACTATGCCATCGATCCCACGGTGGTGGAGCCCCAGGCCATCGCCTCGGGTCTCATCTGGATGACCATCGTTTTCGGAGGGATGCTGGGATTGGGACGGACGTTCCACCTGGAGGAGGAAGAAGGGGCCTTTCAGGGGATCCTCCTGAGCCCGATTCCGAGGGATGCCCTCTTCCTGGGCAAGGTCCTTTCGAACTTCATCATTCTCGCCGTGGTGACGGCCCTGGTGTTTGCGGTGTTTGCCCTCTTCTTCGGGCTGAGTTTCGGGCGTTCTCCCATGAGCCTGGCGCTCGTGGTTCTTCTTGGAATTCTCGGGTTCGTGGCGGTGGGGACGCTCTTCAGTGCGATCTCCGCGCGGACCAGCATGGGGGACACCCTCCTCCCGATCCTGGTGTTTCCTCTCCTGATTCCGGTCGTGATCTATGGAGTCACGGCCACGAGCAGCCTTTTTGCCGGCCTCCCCGTGTCGGAGGTCGACGGGAACATTCGGATGCTGGGAGCGTTTGCAGTCGTGGCCCTCGCCGCGGGCGCAGGGCTCTTTCGGTACGTCGTGGAGGAGTGATGAGCGGGAAAATTCGATGGACCGGTGCGGTCCTTGGCATTCTGGGCGTGTCCGGTACCCTTGTGCTCCACTGGATGGTCTTCTTCTGGGTGTCGACGGAACGGACCATGGGGGTCGTGCAACGCATCTTCTACGTTCATGTCCCCTCGGCCTGGGTGGCCTTCATGGCCTTTGGTATCGTGGCCGTCTGCAGCGCCGTGTACCTTTGGCTCAAGGACGATCGCCTGGACATGGCGGCAGCCTCGGCGGCGGAGGGGGGGATGCTGTTCACCACCATCGTCCTGCTCACCGGGCCCCTCTGGGGGCGGGTGGCGTGGGGGACCTGGTGGACCTGGGAGCCTCGCTTGACCCTGACGCTCCTCCTTTGGTTCATCTACCTGGGGTATTTTCTGGTCCGTGCTTCCAGCGAGAACCCGGAGCGGGGCAAACGCTTCGCCGCAGTGGTCGGGATCGCCGGTGCCCTGGATATCCCCCTCATCCACGTCAGTGTCCAGTTCTTCCGGTCACTCCATCCGGCGCCCGTGGTCCTGAAGCCGGAGGGGCCGAGTCTGGATGGAGACATGCTCGCGACGCTCTTCGTGGGTCTCGGGAGCTTCACCCTTCTCTTCTTCGCCTTCTTCCTCTTCCGCTATGGCCTGGAACGAATGAAGAGGGCTATGGTCCACCGTGAGCTGGCGGGGAGCCTCGGCCCCCGGCAGGAAGGAGTCACTTCGTGATGAATCGCATCCTTATGGCCCTCGCCGCTGGCGCAACCGCGGTCTTTCTCCCGAGCTCGGCCTGGGGGCAGGTGACCATGGGCGCGGCCCAGACCCTGGCTAGCCAGAGCCTCCGGGGGTATACCCACATGTTCATCGCGTACGCCATCGCGTGGATCCTGATCTTCGGATGGGTGGTTTCCATCGCCCGACGCCTCGCCAGGGTGGAGAAGGCCCTGAAGCAGTAGGATCGCCGAGCCCCTCGCACGGCCATGGAAGGGGTGATGGCCGGGGGCCCTTGAAGGAGGGAAGAATGCCCGAATCCGTGGTGGACCTGCGGAGCGACACTGTCACCCGCCCCACCCTCGCCATGCGGGAGGCCATGTTTCAGGCGGAGGTTGGGGATGACGTGCTGGATCACGATCCCACCACCCTCGCCCTGGAGGCGCGGGTCGCCGAGCTGCTGGGAAAGGAGCGGGCCCTGTTCTTCCCCAGTGGCGTCCAGGCCAACCAAACAGCCCTGGCCGTCCAGGGACAGCGTGGGACGGAGGTGATTCTGGAGGCAGGGGCCCACATCTTCAACTACGAGGAGGCGGCGGGAGCGGTGCTGAGTGGTCTTCAGCTAAGGCCCGTCCCGACTCCGGACGGACTTCTTTCGGCGGAGATCGTGCGGGATGCGATCCGGCCCCCCTCCCCGTACATGCACGCCACATCTCTCATCGCTCTCGAAAACACCCACAACAGCGCCGGGGGGAAGATCCTTCCCCTGGACACCCTCATGGAGATCCGGGAGGTCGCGTCCGAAGCCGGTCTCCCCGTGCACCTGGACGGTGCCCGCCTCTGGCACGCTTGCGTGGAGACGGGTTTGCGGCCCTCCGAGTACGCCGCCGGGGCCGACACGGTGATGGTGTGCCTGTCCAAGGGGCTCGGGGGCCCCGTCGGGTCTCTCCTGGCCGGCCCGGCTCCCATCATGGAGAGGGCATGGCGCGTCCGGAGGCGCCTGGGGGGGGATGCGGCAATCGGGCGATTCTGGCCGCTGCCGGGTCTATACGCTCTGGAGCACCACCTGGAAGGTTGGCGGAGGACCACGCGCGGGCGCGGCGATTGGCGGCGGGGGCGGCGGAGATCCCGGGTATTGAAGCGTTCGAGCCGGAGACGAACATCGTCATGCTGGACCTCGGGGCGGAGGCTTTGGAGCCGGAGGAGGTTCTGGACCGCCTCGCGGAGGAGGGCGTGTCTCATGGTCCGCTTCGGCCCTCGGCGATTCAGGGCCGTAACTCATCTGGACGTGGACCGACGAGGGAATCGAGAGTGCTCTCGCGGCCCTTTGGGGTCACCGGGCCTGGGCAGATTCCAACTAGGGAGCAGATAGGGTTGGAGGAGACGGTTCACGGCATTGAGGACCGCTGTCACGGCGCCTCTGGAGGTGTCGTTGCCCAAGCACGGGGCGGCGCCCAGGAACTGGAGGCTAGTGTTGGCTGGATGGGCCGAGACGGACACCACCACCACCCAGGCGTCGAACGCCCGGACAGCCTTCAACCCCCCTCAGCTCCAGACCGAGCCGATCCTGGACGGAACTGGCGGCGGCGTTGAGCGCAGCCTGTGCGGACGCCTGGAGCTCACCCTGCTTCGTCTGCGTTCCTTCCGCCTCGCCCGTGAACACCTTCCCGCCGGTCCAGCCGAGGCGGACCCTGGACTTGCACCGGCCGTTGGGAAATCTCTCGAGCTGAAAATCCTCGAATCGCAGGCGTTCCCGACGTTGTTCCTTGATGTCAAGCCGCACTCCCGGGGCTGAGGAACGGGTGAAGGCGAAGGGCGGGCAAGAGGGTTCTCTCTCCCTCCCAAAACAAGATGGGGCGGGGCCGAGAGGCAGGGAGCAAGGGAATCGTTCCCTGATGGGTTCGGCCTCCGCTCCCGCAGGTGGGCCAGTCGGCCCGCCCGTCCTCAGTCCCAGCGCAAGCCCCGAACCGCGTCGCCCTGGATCTCCAGGACCTCGGTGGGCCCACCGTAGTAGGACGACATGCCCACATCGATGCACCAGACCCGGGCACCGCAGTAGGCCGTGATCCCCCCAGGCTGCACGGTGTGCCCGACCACCATCCGATCCAGGTCCAGCTCGGACAGGACCGCGGCGAGGGTGTCGCAAGCTGCCTGGTTCGGCTCGTCGGAGTAGAGCCGGGTCCACACAGGACTCTTCTCGCCTTGGATCCATGCGGGCTCGGGGGCGTCGCCCCGGAGCCACGACCGGACCTCCTGGTTCAGGGTCGGGAGGCCCATGGTCACATGCTCGGGGAGCACCCCGCCGTGCACGAACAGGGTCCGGCCCACGATGAGCACCGTGTTGCGCTCGGCCAGGATTCGGGCCCACGGACCCCCGGGCCGAAACGCCTCCGCCCGTCCTCTCTGGGAGGGGTCGAGGGCGGCCAGAACCGAGTCGGCGGGATCGGTGGGGAGGGCGGCGGCCTCCTGGGGAAAGGCCCTGAACCCCCCCTCGGTGACGTACCGGAAGTCCAGGGAGGCATTCATGAGCTCGTGGTTGCCGTTGAGAACGTACACGGCCCCTCCGGCCTTTGCCGCCTCCGCCTGCAACTCCCGGAACAGGTCGTTGATGGCCCGCTCCCCGTCCCCCCGGTCCAGGATGTCTCCCGTCTGGACCACCACCAGGCCTCCACCGATCCACCGATCCGCGGGATCGATGGCTCCCGCCAGCTGCAGCGCACGCCGGGCCGCCTGGAGGTCACCGTGGAGATCCCCGATGGCAACCACCCTCGCCTCGGCCGGGGCTCGGGTCGGCGGTTCTCTCTGCTCAGGGTGGGCGCAGCCCTGGAGCCCGAGAAGGACGGAGCTCAGGGCCAGAATGGAGACCTTGAACCGGTGGAGCTTCATGGGATGGTTCCTCCCGTCGCCGAGTTTGCCGTCAATGCCTGTGGGCCCGCCTCCAGGCCGAAGAGGCCCGGAGAAGCGCTCTCCAATCCTCAACCGTGTCGACATCCGACCTCACGGGCAAGAGCGCGGTTGTGAGGCCCAGGCCCTCTGCCTTCCCGATCGTGACCTTGAGCACGTCTCCCGTGCTCCACGGAATCCCCCGGAAGAGCTCCCCGCAGGGTCTCCGGAGCCCTATGAGATAGTAGCCCCCGTCCCTGGCCGGGCCCAGGACCAGATCCGCGTTCTCGAGAAGCCGAAATGCCTCCTCCACTACCTCCGCGTTCACTCCCGGGGCGTCGGTGCCGATGGCGAGGACCAGGGCGGCGGCGGAGAAGGCTTCCTCGAACGCCGCTTCAAGGCGCTTGCCCAGATCCCCGGGGGCCTGGGGCCGGAATTCCAGCGCCTGGGATCCCAGCCACGCTTCGACCCTCTCACGAGCCCCGGGAGGATCGTAATAGACCACGGTCCGGTAATGGCCCGTCCTCACCTGCTCCACGACCGTGCGGCCGAGGAGCTGGTAGATCCTTGCCGCCTCGCCGTCGCCCACCTCCCGTGCGAGGCGGGTCTTGACTTTCCCCGGGCTCGGCTCCTTCACAAAGACGAGAAGGCGTCTTCGTGCCACGCGGTCTGGCCGTCCGGCCTTTCGGGGGGGATAGAAGCTCGCCAGCCGCAGGGGCGGGACCCCGGCCAGGTAGAGGGTGATGAGCATGCTGTTCCGGATCCACCCCCTCCATCGGCCGCCCTCCTCGTACCGCCGTGGGCTGGAGTGGAGCGGGGCGGGAATCCGCCGCCAGCGACCGAGACGCCGGAGGCGCCGGACGAGCTCCACGTCCTCCATGAGAGGGAGGTCCGGGAAGCCCCCGGCAGCCCTGAAGAGCTCCCTCGACACCAGGAGTCCCTGGTCTCCGTAGACCAGACCGGTCCACCGCTCCCGGAGTCGCTGACCGAGCTCGATGAATCGCCAGAACCAGTGGCGTCCCTGGAGGGAGAAGGCGAAGGTCCCGACGTCCCGACGGTCCGCGCCCCGGAGCCATTCTTGAAGTGCCTCCAGGGTGCTCTCGGGCAAGCGGGCGTCCGCGTGAAGGAAGAGGAGCCAGGGAGTCCTCAGGTGGTCCGCGCCCACGTTCATCTGGCGAGCCCTCCCTCTCGGTGCGTGGATCACCGTGGCCCCTCGGTGCCGAGCCATCTCCGGTGTTCCGTCTTCCGAGCCTCCGTCTGCCACCACCACCTGATGGGTAATGGGAGAACGGTCAAGGTCCGACAGAAGGAGGGGTAGGTACCCGGCCTCGTTGCAGGTGGGGATGACGATACCCAGATCCGGGTCTTCCCCTCGCCCTCGGTCCCGGGAAGGGGAAGAGGCCTCGCCGTCGGGGGTCTTCTCCATGACTCGGGAATGTAGCCGCCCGCGCCTACTGGGCTACTTCCGAGGCCGGGGCCTGGGGCTCCACGCTCGCGATATCTCGCCCCTTGAGCCTCTTCAGGATGAGGGGCAGGAAGCTCAACAGGACCAGGAGAACGCCGGCAAGGGCGATGCGAAGGAAGGCCTCCCTCGACGCTTCCGTGGAACCCTGGAGGAGGGCGTCGGCGAACATCGTGTAGACGAATGCTCCCGGCACGATGCCCAGTGCGGTGGCCAGGGCATACGCCGGCCAGGAAACCCCCACCAGCCCGGCCCCGAAGTTCAGGGCATTGAAGGGCACGACGGGGACGAGCCTGAGCGTCAGCATCCCCCGGAAGCCGTGTTCTCGAACCGCTCGATCCAGACGCTCAGAGGAGGGCAGGCCCCCGGCCCTGGTCCCGAGGAGCTGAATGATCCCCTCCCGGCCGAGGAATCGGGCCAATGCGTAGGCCAGATTCGCCCCGATGAGTGCCCCGGCCCAATTCAGGAGCGTTCCCCACCAGAGCCCAAAGACCGCCCCCCCGACGAGAGTGGGGATCGTGCCCGGGACGGCGAGGGCTACGGCTCCGGCGTACGCGGGAACGAATAGGAAAGGGGCCCAGGATGCTCGTCTCAGGGCCTCGATTCCCCCGGCCACTCCCTCCCGGGAGAGAAGACTCCCCAGGGAGGTCCCCCGAACCAGGACGATACCTCCCACCAGGACCGCCACGAGGGCGGCGACCTTGATCAGGCCACGCTTCCGGTCGGTCATTCCAGTCATGCCATCACCTTCCCGAGCTTGTCACCCACGGCCCCCATGAGGTTGTTTCCGCGCTGGCATCCGGCGGCGGGAAGCTGCGCTGTCCCGTTGAAGGCGCGAGGGGACCGCGGAGCCCCGAGGGTGGGTTCTCCATGCCTTGTGGACTCCGGGATGATCCCGCAGGATTCTACAGCGCCCGTGCCCCCTGCCAGGTACACGACCGCTTTAGGAACCCGAAGAGAGCCTCCTCGGTTCCCTTTTTGGGCCCAACGGGTCATTCCAGGGCCCTCCATACCGGGTGAGCTTCATGCGAGGGGAGACGCTTTCGCTTTCTGTTCGGGTTCGATAGTTTGGATCCGGAGGCCGCGAAGCCGTCGGTCCGGCCGGATCCAGCCGAGCGTAGCGATCGGTCTCCGATGGCTGCAGGCTCAGACCCAAACCCAGAAGAGGCGACGTCCATGGCGGAGACCAGAGATCAGAAGGAGAAGGCTCTTCAGACTGCCATCAGCCAGATCGAGCGGTCCTACGGCAAGGGCTCCATCATGCGCATGGGCCTGGACGGGGCGAAGATCCAGATCGACGCGATCCCCACGGGAGCCATCAACCTGGACGCTGCCATCGGGATCGGAGGCATCCCCCGGGGGCGTATCACCGAGATCTATGGACCCGAATCCAGCGGCAAGACCACGCTGTGCCTCCACGTGATCGCCAATGCCCAGAAGGCGGGGGGAATCGCTGCGTTCATCGACGCAGAGCACGCCCTGGACGTCCAGTACGCCAGGAAGCTCGGAGTGGACGTGGACAACCTCCTGGTCTCCCAGCCGGACACCGGTGAACAGGCGTTGGAGATTGCCGAGGTCCTGATCCGGAGCAATGCAGTGGACGTGGTGGTCATCGACTCCGTCGCGGCGCTGGTCCCCCGTGCCGAGATCGAAGGGGAGATGGGGGACTCCCATGTGGGTCTCCAGGCCCGCCTCATGAGTCAGGCTCTCCGCAAGCTTACGGGGGCGGTAAGCCGCTCCCACACCTCGGTGATCTTCACCAACCAGATCCGGGAGAAGATCGGGGTCATGTTCGGAAACCCGGAGACCACCACCGGGGGACGTGCACTCAAGTTCTATGCCTCGCTCCGGCTGGACATCCGACGGATTGGTGCCATCAAGGACGGTCAGGATCTGGTGGGGAACCGGACCCGGGTCAAAGTGGTCAAGAACAAGTGCGCTCCCCCATTCAAACAGGCGGAATTCGACATCCTCTACGACGAGGGGATCAGCCACCTGGGTCTCCTGGTGGATCTGGGTGTGGAGGAGGAGTTGGTGTCCAAGTCGGGGTCTTGGTTTTCCTACGGGGATCTCCGTATGGGGCAAGGGAAGGAGAATGCCAAGGCGTTTCTGGCAGAGAACCCGGACATCTCCCGGGAGTTGGAGGCACGTCTCCTCTCGGTCCTGAAGATCCCGGGAAGTGGGGATCCCGATGATGGGGGGGGCGACGGAAACGTGGAGGACTGAGCCGGGAGGGCGTCCCGTCCGGCGGGACGACGGAAGAGGGGGTTATCCCGGACCGCAAGGGAGGATTCCTGGACCTCCCCTCGGTTGAGGGGGTCCGGGAAAACGCGTTATGATTAGAGCTTCGGGTACACCTTGGCCCTTCTTCTTCGTTCTCCAGGAGAGCGTTTGACTTCCGGTATGAAAGCCAACGAGATCCGGCAACGGTTTCTCGAGTTCTTCGAGAGCCGCGGCCACCAGATCGTCCCAAGCTCCTCCCTCGTCCCGGCGGACGATCCTACCCTCCTGTTCACCAATGCGGGAATGGTGCAGTTCAAGCGGGTGTTCCTGGGCACCGAGGTGAGGGAGTACCGACGAGCCGTGACGTCCCAGAAGTGCGTTCGGGCCGGGGGAAAACACAACGATCTGGAGGAGGTGGGGCGCACGGCCAGGCACCACACCTTCTTCGAGATGCTCGGGAACTTCTCGTTCGGGGACTATTTCAAGCGGGAGGCCATCGACCTCGCCTGGACCTTTCTCACGGCGGAGCTGGGGCTGGATCCGGAGCGGATGTACGCCACCGTCCACCACTCCGACGATCAGGCGGCCCGGCTCTGGTCGGAGGAGGTGGGTCTTCCTCCGGAGCGAATCTACCGGCTGGGGGACAAGGACAATTTCTGGCAGATGGCGGAGACCGGGCCCTGCGGCCCTTGCTCCGAGGTTCACTACGACATGCGGCCCCAGGGCGACCGGGGGGGGAGCCTCACGTCCGAGGCCTTCGAGAGGCTCGGGGAGCAGGGCGTCTTCCTGGAGCTATGGAACCTCGTGTTCATGCAGTACGATCGGGGAGCCGACGGGACTCTCAGTCCGCTCCCCGCTCCCTCCATCGACACCGGGGCCGGCCTCGAGCGCATCGCCTCGGTTCTCCAGGGAGTCTCGTCCAACTACCATACAGATCTCTTCATCCCTCTCCTGGAGCGGGTGGCCTCCGTCGTGGGAAGGGCCTATGAGCCGGAGGCCGAGGAAGGGACCAGCTATCGAGTCCTGGCCGACCACGCCCGTGCCGTCGGGTTCCTTCTCGCGGATGGCGTTTTTCCGTCGAACGAGGGAAGGGGCTACGTCCTGCGGAGGATCTTGCGCCGCGCCGTCCGCCATGCCTGGATCCTGGGCCGGCGGGATCCCACCCTGGTGGAGGTGGTGGCCGCCGTGGTGGACCGGATGGGAGACGTATTCCCGGAGCTGCGGCTCCGCAGGGAGCACCTTCTCAAGACCACGCGGGCCGAGGAAGAGCGATTCCTTTCCACCATCGAGGACGGCTTGGCCCGGTTCGACGAGCTTGCTCCTGTGAGTGGCGAAGATGATGCCCGCCAGGCGCCCCTCGCCGACCGCCCAGACCAGAGAGTCATTCCGGGGGACGAGGCTTTTCGTCTGTACGACACCTTCGGCTTCCCCCTGGACCTCACCGAGCTCATGGCCCGTGAGCGGGGCTACGAAGTGGACGAGGCGGGCTTCGAGGCGGCCCTGGGGGCCCAGAGGGAACGAAGCCGGGCCGACCGGGCGGAAGCCGGGCTGGGTGTCGCCCAGGAGGAGAGTCTGGAAGGGTGGACCATCCTCGTGGAGGACCCGCAGGAGTTTGTGGGATACCGCCTGCGGGAGGTGGACACCGAGGTTCTTGCGTTCATGGCCGAGGGGGACCGTCTCTCCGTCCAGCTCAGGGAGAATCCCTTCTACGTCGAGGCCGGTGGACAGGTTTCCGACCGTGGATGGGTGGAGGGCCCCGACTGGACCATGGCCGTGGAGGAGGTGCGACGGGTGAAGGGACGCGTCATCCTCTCGGGGCCCATCGGGACAGGTGCTTTCCCCTCCCCGCCTCCCACGCCCCTCGGTGTCCGAGCACGGGTGGCGGACGAGGAGCGGCACGATACGGAGCGGAATCACACCGCGACCCACCTTCTCCACGCTGCGCTCCGGGAGGTTCTGGGGGAGCACGTGGTTCAGAGGGGCTCTCTCGTGGCGCCCGACCGGCTCCGCTTCGACTTCGCCCACAATGCCCCGATGACCCCCGAGGAACGGGATCGCGTGGAGAGGATCGTCAACGGTGCCATCTGGGCGGATCATCCCGTCCGGGTGCGCTTCATGCCGTACGCCGAGGCCCTCCAGCGGGGGGCTATGGCTCTCTTCGGGGAGAAGTACGGCGACGAGGTGAGGGTCGTGGAGGTCCCGGGAGTGAGCATGGAGCTTTGCGGCGGTACCCACTGCCGGCACACCGGGGAGATCGGCCTGCTGAAGATCACGGGGGAGACGGGCGTCGCGGCAGGGGTTCGGCGGATCGAGGCGGTCACCGGTCCCGGTGCCTTTCGGTACTTCCAGGCCGTCGAGGGCCGGCTGGAACAGGTGGCGGATGCCCTGAAGGCACGCCCCGAGAATGCCGTGGCCCGGGCGGAGCAGGTCGTCCGGGAGAAGGAGGATCTGGAGAGCCTTCTGACGGAGCTTCGGAAGAGCGGGGGGAGTGGGGGAGAGGAGGTCGTCCTGGAGGAGACGATGGAGGGTCCTTCGGGTCCCCTCCATTACCGCGGGGTGCGCTTGAGGGCCAGGAGCGCCGAGGACGTCCGGGATTGGGGCGATGGATACCGCCTCGGTGGTCCGGGACGGGTGGCAGTCGTGGCCGCGGAGCTCCCCGAGGAGAAGTACGCACTGTTCGCCTTCGTTTCCGATGACCTAATCGTCCAGGGCCTCCGGGCCGACGCCATCGTTCGGGACGTCGCGGAGCGTGTGGGGGGAAGGGGGGGTGGGCGTCCCCATCTCGCCCAGGCTGGCGTCGGAGACCCTTCGGGCCTGGAGCAGGCCTTGAAGGACGGCCCGGCCGTGCTGTCGTCTCTCCTCGACGGAGGCTCCTGAGCCCCCGCGGGCTCGGGTTCAACCGGGAGGCGGACACGATGCCCCACCAGAGCTTCCATCACTGGCTTCGGGACGGCTCTCCCGATGTTCCGGGTCCTTTCCTTCCCTACCTCCTGAGGGAGGGGGAGGGGCCGGCGGATCCGCGGACCCTGCTCGAGTGGGGAATGGCCGCTCTCGGGAGGGCGGTGGAGGGGAAGGGTCGTGAGGCTGCCTTCGACCTTCTGGTAGCCGATGCCCTCCTGACGTACGCCTGCGAGGCGGCGGCGGGGGCGCGGGACGTCGGAATCGAGCTGGAGGAGTTCCTCCGGCTCCTCGGAGCTCGCTTCGGTTGATGGCCCGAGGCGCGGAGGTGGGGACGGATCTGCACAGCCATCTGGTGCCCGGGGTGGATGACGGTTCTCGGACGATCGAGGAGTCTCTCGAGGGCGTGGGCAAGCTCCTCTCGGCGGGAGTGGAGCATATTGTCACGACTCCACACCTGGAGGGGAGCCTCACCCACGACCCGGGCGCTCTGGCGGGTCGCCTGGCGGAGATCGATGAGGCGTGGGAGCGCCTCCTCGAGGCCGTGGGCTCCTGGTACCCGGAGGTGGACCTCCATCGTGGCCACGAAGTGATGCTGGATGTGCCGGACCCGGACCTCTCCGACCTCCGACTTCACCTCAATGAGACCCCCTTCGTGCTGGTGGAGTGGCCCGGCCTCCGGGTCCCCCCAGCCACGGCTAGAGTGATCCGAGAGCTGGAGTCCGAGGGGGTCCGGCCCATCCTGGCCCATCCGGAGCGTTACCGAGGCCTGGATCGAGACCTCAGATTGCCCGGGGAATGGAGGAGGGCGGGGGCCCTCCTCCAGGTGAACTACGGCTCTCTCCTGGGGCGGTATGGAGAGGCCGCCAGGGAACGAGCCGTCATCCTTCTGGAGCGTGGCTGGGCCGATCTCTTCTCCTCTGATTTTCACGGGCGGCCCCACATGTCGCCCTTCCGGCAAGAGGCGCGAGAAGCGCTCTCCAGGCTTGGGGGCGACGAGCAATTCGAGATGCTGAGCTTGGTGAACACGGGGCGGGTGTTGAAGGGCGAGGATCCTCTTCCGGTGCCGTCCTTCGAAGCGAAGAAGGGAGTCCTGGAACGGGTCCGTGCCATGTTCACACAGCGAGGGAGGGAGTAGGAGCCATGGGCCAGGGAGACATCGTCAAGGGATCTCTCGCGGCGCTGGGTGCCCTCGCCGACGAGGTGGGGCGCCTTCTGGGGCCGGAAGTGGAGGATCTGGCCTCCACGGTGTCGGAGTCCCTCGCGGCTGGAGGTCGCCTTCTATTCTGCGGCAACGGGGGATCGGCCGCGGACGCGCAGCACCTGGCTGCCGAGTACGTCGTGCGGTTCCGAACGGACCGGCGCCCGCTACCCGCTCTGGCCCTCACGACCGACACGTCGATCCTCACGGCAGCGGCCAATGATCTGGGGTTCGAGGAGGTCTTTTCACGACAGGTCCAGGCGCTGGGCCGGGCGGGGGACATCCTCTTCCTCCACTCCACGAGCGGGAATTCGGTGAACCTGCTCCGGGCGGCGGAGGTTGCGGGCCCTCTGGGGATCCGGACGGTGGCATTTCTGGCTAAGGGCGGTGGGCGCTTGGCCGGGGAGGTGGACCAGTCCTTTGTCGTCCCCACCGACTCGACGGCCCGGGCCCAGGAGATTCACCTGGCCCTGGGCCACATCGTGTGCGAGCTCGTGGAGGAAGCGCTGATCTCACGACACCGGGGAGGAGACCTATGACGGACAGGGTGGTGCGCCTCCTCGAGGAAGGCCGGAGACGGGAGAAGGATCAGGCGGTCTTCTATCGAGCCGTAGCTTCCCTGGCCGAGTCCGCCGGGAACGGAGACGCCGTTGAGCGGATTCAAGCGCTCCTCGCCGACGAACAGCATCACCTGGCCAGATTGTCGGCAAGGTTGCTCGAGCTCGGGGGGACTCCCTCCTCCCTCCAGGGTGGGGTGCCTCCGGAGCTTCCCCTGGAATCCTGGGAGGGAGAGGCCCGGTCCAGGGAGCTGAGGGAGATCGAATGGTACGGTGCCATTCTGGAGGAGGAGCTTGATCCCGCGACCCGGCACCTCATGAAGGAGATCCTCGAGTCCGAGCGGGCTCACGAGAGGGAGCTCGCCGGGAAATGGATGTCTGCCTGAGGGCGGACGCCGAATGGACCGCTGAAGAAGGGGGACATGGATCATGGAGGGATTGCTTGATCTGGCAGGAAAGAAGGCCGTGGTCACCGGAGGTTCCAGGGGTGTGGGCCGAGCCACCGCTCTTCTTCTGGCGGAAGCCGGGGCTTGGGTGGGGATCGGGTACCGATCCCGGTCCGAGGAGGCCCTTCGGACCGTGGAGGAGCTGAAGGCGAAGGGTGTCGAGGCGTGGGCGGAAGCCGGCGATCTGGCCTCCCCGGACGATGCCCGCCGCCTGTTCGACCGGGCTGACCTGGAGTTCGGAGGCCTGGACTTCTTCGTGGGAAACGCGGGAATCTGGCCGCCGGAGGACGTGCCCATCGCCGAGATGTCCGATGACCAGTGGCGCCGGACGCTCCAGGTGAACCTGGACTCCATCTTCTACACCAGCCGCGAGGCTGCCCGCCGCCTTAGAGCCGACGGGCGAATCGTTCTGGTGAGCTCCACCGCCGGCCAGCGGGGCGAGGCCTTCCACGGTGATTACGCGGCCAGCAAGGGCGCCGTCATCTCCCTCGTGAAGGGATTGTGCGTCGAGCTCGCTCCGAGAGGGATCACCGTGAATTGCGTGGCTCCTGGATGGATCGACACGGAGATGGCCCAACCCGTCTTTGGAGAGGGCCGAAAGGAGGCCATCCGGCGTTCCATCCCCATCGGCCGGATCCCTCCCGCCGAAGATATCGCCGGTCCGGTGGTCTTTCTCTGCTCGGACCTGGCCCGACACATCACCGGCGAGATCCTGAACGTCAACGGGGGCGCCGTCCTGGTGGGATGATGGATCGGACACCGAGGCCACCGGGTGCCGTCCGATGGGTCGTGCGCACGCTCCACGAGGCGGGGTACGAAACATGGGCGGTAGGAGGTGCCATCCGGAACACGCTCCTGGGCGTTCCCTCCGGCGACTGGGACCTCGCCACCCGTGCCCCTCCGGAGGTCGTGCGGCGGCTGTTCCCTCGAACGGTTCCGGTGGGAATCGAACACGGGACCGTAGGCATCCTGACCCGGGAAGGAATCCTCCTGGAGATCACCACCTTCCGGAGGGACGTGGAGACCTTCGGTCGGCATGCCGCGGTGGAGTTTGCCCAGACCCTCGAAGAGGACCTTTCCAGACGGGACTTCACGGTCAATGCCATCGCCTTCCACCCTCTCCGTGGGGAGTTCCGGGACCCGTTCGGAGGACGGGAGGATCTGGCCTCCGGCCTGCTGCGGACCGTGGGGGAACCCCGGGATCGTTTCGCCGAGGACTACCTCCGCGTCCTCCGGGGGTTACGCTTCTCCGGGCGCTTCCGTTTCCGGATCGAATCCGCCACCTGGGACGCCCTGTGTGCCGCGGCGAGTCACCTGGGCATCCTGTCGGCGGAGCGGATCCGGGAGGAGCTCCTGAAGGTCCTCGCGCAGCAGGCGAGACCTTCGGGCACCCTCACCCTCTACCGGTCCGCCGGGGTGCTCGCGGCGCTGTATCCGGAGCTGGAGGCGCTGGTGGGGGCCTCCCGGCCAGGGACGGAGGAGGATCTATGGGTCCATTCCGTGCTCCTTACCGATCTCCTCTCGGTGAGGTGTCCCCTGGAGCGCGTGGCGGCCCTCCTCCATGGCCTTGGGGTCCCCGGCGCGGCCGACGAAAGCTCGGCGGACCCTTCCCTCGAGGGAACCCGCCGGGCGGCGGCCCTCCTGATACGCCTCAGGTTCTCCAATGCCGAGATTCGCGAGGTCACGGAGCTGGTCCGTGGGGGGCCGGAGGTGCCTCGAGGCTTGGAGGGTCCGGTCCAGATCCGGAAGTGGCTTCACCGGACGGGGGCCGAGCGGGTTCCCGGCCTGGCGCGGCTATGGCTGGGAAAGGCGCGGCTGGACCGGATGCGATGGGGCACCGACCCTCGATCCACGTTGGCACTTCTGCGGAGGGTACGGGGCGTTCTCCGCCAGCGTCCACCGTTGCGGGAGGAGGAGCTGGCCGTGAACGGCAGGGACCTCATCGCCCTTGGCCTGAAGCCTGGGCCCCGCTTCGGGATCATCCTCGAGGCCTTGATGCAACAGGTGCTCGAAGACCCTTCGTTGAACCGGAAGGAACGCCTGCTGGAGATGGTGGACACCGTGTTGGAGGAGACTTCATGAGTGGCTCCGGAGAGGGGCTCGATCTCTTCGAAGGTGGTGGGGGTGCGGAGGGAAGGGAGGCTTCGGAGGGAGCCGGGGGGCTCTCGAGGACCCCACAGCACCCGGGCCGGACACCCGATCCCCACGAGGAGCTCCCGCTGGCCGCCCGGATGCGCCCGCGGACCATCGAGGAGTTTCGCGGGCAGGAGCATCTCCTGGGCCCGGGCCGGGTGCTCAGGGCCATGTTGGACCGGGGCGAGGTGGGGAGCATGATCTTCTGGGGGCCCCCGGGCTCGGGCAAGACCACCCTGGCCCGACTCCTGGCCCAGGGAACCGATGCGGCCTTCGAGGGCTTCTCGGCCGTCACCGAGGGGGTGGGTAGAGTCCGGGAGATCATTGGCCAGGCCCGTGAGCGAAAGCGGGTCACGGGCCGCAAGACCATTCTCTTCTGCGACGAGATCCACCGGTTCAACAAGGCTCAGCAGGACGCCTTTCTTCCCCACGTCGAGGATGGGACCATCATTCTGATGGGGGCCACCACGGAAAACCCCTCCTTCGAGATCGTGCGCCCGCTCCTGTCCCGGGCGCCCGTCTTCGTTCTGGAGCCCCTTCCCGAAGAGGAGATCGTGGCCATCCTGCGTCAGGCAGTGCTGGACGAGGACCGAGGTTTGGGCTCCATGCACCTGCACCTCGACGAGGACGTCCTGACCCTCATGGCCCGGGAGGCGGATGGCGACGCCCGACGCGCCCTCGGGGTGCTGGAGGGAGCCGCAGGCTTGGCCGGCCCCGGAGGGGACGTCACCGCCGACCTGGCGCGGGAGGCGGCTCAACTCCGGTTCTCCATCTACGACAAGTCCGGTGAGGAGCATTACAATCTCATCTCGGCCCTTCACAAGGCGGTCCGCGGAAGTGACCCGGATGGCGCTCTGTACTGGCTGGCCCGGATGCTGGCGGGCGGGGAGGATCCGCTCTACCTGGCTCGAAGGTTGATTCGAATGGCTGCCGAGGATGTGGGGCTTTCCGATCCCGCAGCCCTGCAGGTGGCCGTCTCGGCAAAGGATGCATACCACTTTCTGGGTTCTCCGGAGGGAGATCTCGCCCTGGCGGAGGCGACGCTGTACCTGGCGACGGCACCCAAGTCCAATCGGGCCTATCTCGCCTGGGGCGCAGCCTCCCGGGCGGCCCGGGATACCCCCGGCGAAGGGGTACCCCTGCACATCCGCAACGCACCGACCTCTCTCATGAAGGAGCTGGGATACGGGGCTGGCTACCGCTACGATCATGACGAGACCCACGGGGTGGCTCCCCAGAGCTACCTTCCTACTTCCCTGGCCGGCTCCGTCTTCTACGAGCCCAGTGCCTACGGCCACGAGGTAGTCATCCGGAAGCGCCTCGATTGGTGGGCGAAGAAACGGGCGGAGGCCGAGGAGGCCTCCGGTCCGGGAGAGACATCCGTGCCGCCACAGGAGCCGGGGATCCGGAGGGAGGACCCAGGGATCCGGGGGGAGGACCCAGGATCTCGGGGCAAGGATCGAGGGTAGACGGTAGGTGCCGCGACAGCGGGGGAGGGGAGAGAGCCGCGACCCGATGAACCGGGGAGGACAGCGAGATTCCCACGCAACTCATTGAGAATCGGACGCCTGTGGATCGGGCCGTCCTGGTGGGAGCTCCCACCGGGGACGTCGTCCAGCGCGTTTTCGAGGAGCATCTGGACGAGCTGGCGAAGCTCACCGAAACGGCCGGGGGAGAGGTCGTTTCCATTCTTCGCCAGCGCATCGACAGGCCCAGGCCACGCTATTTCATCGGGGAGGGGAAGGCCCACGAGCTCAAGGAGCTGGTGGAGATCTCCCGGGCCGACCTGGTGATCTTCGATGAAGAGCTGACACCGGCTCAGGGGAAGAACCTGGAGGACCTCCTGGGTATCCGGGTCATGGATCGCCCGGAGCTGATCCTGGACATCTTCGCCACCCGGGCGCGCACCCGGGAAGCTCGACTCCAGGTGGAGCTGGCCCAGCTGGAATACCTGCTTCCTCGCCTTCGCCGCATGTGGAGCCACCTTTCACGAATCCGGGGGGGAATCGGGCTGAGGGGCCCGGGCGAAACCCAGCTCGAGACCGACCGCCGCCTCATTGGCGCCCGGATCAGCGATCTGAGGGCCAAACTCAAGGAGGTGGCGAAGGCCCGGGCCGTTCAGCGCAAGGGGAGGGAGGGGGAGTTCCGCGCGGCCCTCGTGGGGTACACCAACGCCGGGAAGTCTTCCCTCCTCCGAGCCCTCTCCGGCGCGGATCTCTTCGTGGAGGACCGGCTCTTCGCGACCCTGGACTCGGCGACCCGCGTGGTGGACCTGGGCTCGAGGCATCGTGCGTTGGTGACGGACACGGTGGGCTTCATTCGGAAGCTCCCTCACCACCTGATCGCGTCGTTTCGTTCGACCCTGGAGGAGGCCCGGGAAGCCGATCTCCTCCTTCACGTGATCGACGCTTCCGATCCGGACTGGGAGGAGCACCGGGAAGTGGTCCACGGGGTCCTGGACACCTTGGACCTCACCCACCGGCCTCAGCTCCTGGTCTTCAACAAGGTGGATCGTCTGACCCATCACGAAGAGGAGGGCCTCCGCTCCAGGGTTCGGGCCCTGGATCCGACGCCTGCCGTCTTCGTGTCTGCGCTCCGGCCGCCTTCCGTCATGAAAATCAAGGAGGCCCTCAGGGCGCGGCAGAGAGCCCGCCTCAGGCACCTCAGGATTTCTGTTCCCGCGGAAGACGGAGAGACCATGGCCACGCTCTACCGGGAAGGGGAAGTGCTGTCCCAGAGAGGAACCGACACCCGCCTGGAGGTGGAGGTTCGTCTTCCGGGATCGCTCATGGGCCGGATCCGGCGGAGACCGGGCGTAGTGATCCAGGAGGTGCCTTGAGATCATGGCAGAGCGGATCTTCTTCGTAGGTCCGGGCCGGGCGGGCTTGGCCCTGGGTTATGCGCTGTGGCAGGCGGAAATTGTGGACACCGTCACCTACTGTGGACGAAGGCCCGATCCCCCCGCCCACCCTCTCTTCATTCAGGGTCTGGCCCGGTACGTTTTCGGGCTGGAACCGCCCGGTCCCGGGACGACCGCGGTGATTCTCTCGGTGCCCGACGAGGTCCTCCCGGAGATCGCCCTGATGTTGGCTTCGCAGGGAGAGGCGCCTCCGGGCTGCGCTGCCTTTCACCTGTCCGGCGCCTTCGGCACCGATCCACTGGCGCCCTTGGTGGACCAAGGCTACGCCGTCGGTACGCTCCACCCCCTTCAGGCGCTGGCGGATCCGATCATGGGGGCGGAGCAGCTCAAAGGGGTCTACTTCGCGCTATCCGGCGAGCCCGGTGCCCTGACGGTCGCCCGGAGGATCCTCCACGGCCTTGGGTCCACGGGTCTGACGATCCCGGTTTCGAGGAGGCCGCTGTACCATGCTGCTGCGGTCTTCGCCTCCAACTATCTTTCGGGGTTGGTGGGAGTGGCCGGGCGGCTCATGGCCCAGGCCGGCGTGCCGACGGAGGAGGCTCTTCAAGCGATCCTGCCTCTGGCGCGGGGAAGCCTGGAGAACCTCGGGCGGCTGGGGCCGGCCCGGGCCCTGACGGGGCCTGTGTCCCGGGGGGATGTGGAGACGGTGCGGCTCCATCTCAGGACCTTGGAGCCCCGCGAGCGTTCGCTGTACGCGGCTCTCGGTCTGGAGATTCTCGCGGTGGCCGAGGAAGCCGGTCTGGACCAGGAGCAGGTGCGCGAGCTCAGGGAAGTCCTGGAGAGAGCCCTATGAGGTTGTACGTAAACATCGACCACGTGGCCACGGTCAGGCAGGCCCGCAGGACCGACGAGCCCGATCCGGTGAGGGCGGCGGTGATGGCGGAGCTCGGAGGGGCCCATGGAATCACGGTCCACCTCCGGGAGGACCGCCGGCACATCCAGGACCGGGACGTCCGGCTGCTCATGGCCACGCTCCGCACCGGACTGAACCTGGAACTGGCCGCCACGTCCTCCATTCTGGATCTGGCCTGTGAGCTAGGACCCATGCAGGCGACCCTCGTCCCCGAAAAGCGGGAGGAGGTGACCACGGAAGGGGGCCTGAATCTGTCCACCGGCGCCAATCGGGACGCCCTCGAGAGGGCACTGGTTCGCCTGAAGGAAGCCGGGATCCGGACCTCCCTATTCATCGACCCCACGACCGCCTCCCTTGAGCACTCTCTGGAGATGGGGGCAGACGCCGTCGAGCTGCACACCGGCGAGTACGCCAACGCGAAGGGAAACGACAAGGGGCCCGAGCTGGCGCGCTTGGCTCGTGTCGCTCGGGAAGGGCGGGCCCTGGGGCTCGCGGTTCACGCCGGCCACGGACTCACCTACGAGAACGTCACCCCGGTGGCTGCCCTTCCCGAGGTCGAAGAGCTCAACATTGGACACAGCATCGTGTCCAGGGCGTTGTTCCGTGGATTGGAGGAAGCGGTCAGGGAAATGAGCGACCTGCTCGAACGGGCCCGGACTCTCGTCGAGTCTCCCGGTTCCTGGCTTCCTCCCATCGGCTACTGACCAGGCTCCTCCGGTGAAGGAGTCTCTCTAATGCGCCTGATTGCCCCATGAGGTCGTCTCGAATCCGCTGGCGCGCAGTCCTGGGACTGGGGATCACGGGGGTCCTGCTCTGGTGGGTGCTCCGGGGAGTGGACATCGCTGCGGTCTGGGCCGAGGTTCGCAGGGCCAACTTCCTTCTTCTGGGCCTGGC
>CAVVTW010000016.1:0-55157 GCA_963751255.1 uncultured Gemmatimonadales bacterium
GGCCGTAGACGCGTCGGGAAAACGTACTTTCTCACGAACCTCTGGCCCAACGCCGCTCACGGCGACGATGGTGGGCCGACGGCCTTCTATTTCACCGCGTCGGCGACGTCCCCCGCCATCAATCGGCAGGTGCTGATCTCGGAGGCAGGCCGCTGGGCGGGCATGGAGTCGCGGCCGGAGGATCATCCAAGGTGGCGAACGGTCTTCCGGACCCTGTTCGATCTGATGCCGGAGCGGGACCTGGTGGTCCTCCTGGACGAGTCCCAGTACCTCGCGGACGACGAGAGCGGGCTCCTGGAGGTGGCCTCGGAGTTGAATGCAGTCTGGGAGGGCCGCATTCAGCGAACGGGAGGGCTGCTCGTCGTGCTCTCCGGATCGGCGGCCCGCACGATGGAGGCGTTGAAGAAGGGAGGCTCCCCGCCATACGGGCGCCTGGATTGGTCCGCTCAGCTCCATCCGTTCGACTACTGCGACGCCGCTCGCATGGTCGAGGGGTACGGTCCCATCGATCGCATTCGTATGTACGCCGCCTTCGGAGGCCTTCCGAAATACCTGGACGCTGTCGATGGGGAAAGGGGCTGGACAGGAACATCATTGATCTCCTCTTGTCACCCGCGGGAAAGGTGCGCCTGCAACTCGAGACGGTCCTGGGACAGGAGGAGGGCCTGAGGGAGCATGCCAAGTACGAGGGCATTCTGGAGTCGGTGGGCATGAAACACAGACGGATCGGCGAAATCGCAGCCGATAGGGCGAAGAACTGCACGGCAGCTTCCGCACGATGGTCAATCGTCTGATCGACTTCGAGATCCTGGAGGTGGTCGCGATTTCGGTGAATCCCGGAACACGGGCCTGCGTTATCGAATCGCGGATCCTGCCCTGCGTATGTTCTACGGCTTGGTGTTGCCCAACGAGTCGGCCATCGCTGCCTGGGCCCCGAAATCGTCTGGAAGGAGCGTCTGGCCGATCAAGTCTTCCCCAGGTATGTCGGCCTGCACGTGTTCGAGGACGTGGTGCGCCAGGGCTATCTGCGCTTCTTCCAGAGCAGAAACCTCCCGGCGGTGGAGCGGTGGGAACGCTGGAGGGGGCGGGACCGGGAAAGGAGGGACGTGGAGATGACGTGGTGGCGCGCCTCCTTGATGAGAGGATGCTGACCGGTGCGGCGAAGATGCGGACGCGGCCGGCGGATGCCAGCGTCCTGATCGAGCACGTGACGGCGTTGAGGCGCCTCTCCGACAGTGGCCGCGCATGGGCCGCGAGGCTCTGCTCCCCGAGGCCGTCTTCCTCTTCGTCTCGACCGCGGGATTCAAAGACTCGTTCCTGCAGGTAGCTGAGGATCTTCCCCAGACCACGATCCTGTGGTCAGCGGAGGACCTCTTCTGAGCTCAGGGTCGGGCGCCCAACTCCGTCCCCTTGGTTTGTCCCGGCCCGGGTCCTAGCTTGCCCGGATGGATCCGACCTGGACCTCCCTCGTTCCCGCCCTCCTCGCCGTCGTCCTGGCGTTCGTCCTCCGGGACGCCATCGTCAGCCTCCTCCTGGCGTGCGTCGTGGGGGTGCTCCTCCTGGGTCAGGGCATCCAGGGGTTCCCCGGTCTCGTCATGCGCTCCCTGGGCAACGAGGACTTCATCTGGCTGTGCTCCATCGAGCTCTGCATCGGCATTCTGGTGGCCTTCCTGCAGCGGTCCGGGGCCATCGAGCTCTTTCGCGACCGGGCCTCCCGCATCGTCACGACCCGGAAGCGGGCCGGGGTCTTGGGCTGGGCCCTGGGCGTTTCGGTCTTCTTCAGCGACTACTTCAGTCCGCTCTTCGTGGGGGCGGTGATGCGGGACCTGACGGACCGGCACCGGGTCTCCAGGGAGAAGCTGTCCTACATCTGTGATTCCACGTCCGCAGCCGTCGTGGTCCTGGTTCCGTTGTCCGCCTGGGCAGCCTACCTGGGAGGTCTGGCGGCCAACTCCGGGGCCGGAAGTGTGGAAGAGGGACTTCGGCTCTTCCTCCGGGCGATTCCGTTCAACCTCTACGGCATCCTGACGGTGCTCATGGTCGGACTCGTCGTGCTGCAGGTCGTTCCGGACTTCGGACCCATGCGCACGGCCGAGAAGCGGGCCCTGAGCACCGGGAAGGTCCTCAGGGACGGCGCCATTCCCATGATGGGAGAGGAGCTCACGGGCATCGAGCCGTCGGATTCCCCGCGGCGGAGTCTGCTCCTGAACTTCGGCCTGCCCGTGTTCCTCATCGTAGGGACGAACGTATGGACCTTCGCGGCCACCGGCAGCGCCAGCATCCTGGAGTCGTTCATGCTCGCCTGCGGGGTCCTGGGGGTGACCATGTGGCTTCAGCGCCTCGATACCGTGCGGGGCCTGGTGCAGACGGCGCTGGCGGGGATCAAGGGGGTGATGGGGGCCGTGGTCATCCTGGCCCTGGCCTACTGCATCAACACGGTGAGCCGGGAGATGCAGACCGCGGTGTACGTGGTGGCGGCGACGAGGGACGCCATGGGTCCGGCTCTCCTTCCCCTTCTCGCCTTCGTGGTCTCGGGCTTCGTCGCGTTCTCCACCGGGACCTCCTTCGGGACCTACGCCATCATGATTCCCATCGTCGTGCCGCTTGGCGATCGAGTTCGACGGAGGCGGCATGGGGGCGCTGACCACGGTGTCCTTCGCCGCGGTGGCCGGCGGCGGGGTCTTCGGCGACCACTGCTCGCCCCTCTCGGACACCACCGTCCTTTCCTCTCTCGGCGGAGCCTGCGACCACATGGACCATACCCGGACCCAGCTTCCGTATGCGCTGGTGGTAGCGGGTGTGGCAGCGGTCCTTTACCTGGTACTGGGAGTCGGGTATGCCGGATAGAACGGTATCGCGACATGAGGAGCCGCGCCAGGAACGCGGCGAGAGGCCACGAAGCCCGCAGCAGCTCAGCGTCGGGAACGAGGCTTAGCCTCCCTACCCCACGGAGGAGCAAACCTCGCTTCCCTGACCGGGATCCTCGAGCATGCGCAGGATGAGGTCCTCAGGGGAGCATTGGCTCAGCACATCACCCAGAGACTGTCCGGTGAGATCGCGGCACCGGTGGGGAAGAGTCGACCGGGAACCGATCCCGAGGAGGAGCGAGAGGGCTCTCCTGGACTGTATCCCCGCTTGGTGGAGGACGATCGCCTCAGCCAGCGTTCCCAATCGCATGATGTACCCTGGAGCGGGTAGACGAGCTTCTCCCAGCCTTCTCTGAAGGGTGCTTGTGGTGAGGTACAGCTCTCCGGAAAGCTCATCGACGGTCTCCGGGGGAGGCCAGGCGGCAAGGATCCCCTCGAGGAGTTGAGCCGCGGCAGGCTCGACAGTACGTTCTGCCGCCTGGATCACCCTCCCCAGACTTCGCAGAGTGCCCGCTCTGGCCAACGCCCGGAGAATCGTTCCGGGGTCATCGTCAATTCCCTGAACAAGGACGATGGGGAAGCGGAGTCTCATGAGCTCCTTGAGCGTATCCTGCAGCCCAGGCCCGCCAGCCACGAACGGGATCAGCCCACCGGGACCCAGGCGAATCCGAAGCCTGGCCAGTCTGCCGAGGGTGTCGGCACCCTGCGGGCTGTCGGCAGGCAAGGGAGGTTGCACAAAAGCTACATCAAAGCTGCCATGTTCCGCCCGGGTATCCAGCTCATCCCAGGAAGAGGAAAAGGAGAGATGAGAGATGCCACGGAGTCTCGGGTCCGCTTCGATTGTGAGATACACGGAGCGCACCAGTGCCGGATCCTCGAGCAACGCGTCAGCTCTCACAGGAGCCTCCCGGGAACGAACCAGATACATCCTACGGATATCCTACGCGCAACCTACCCGGATCCGGGGGGGCAACCCCCTTGCCTCAGCTACCTCAGGTGTGCCGAGGGAAGGACCTGGGCAGAATCGGAAGGGATGACCGATCTCGACACGAAATCGGTGCGGACCAAGACAGATGTGACCCGATTTCAGGCAGCTCACACGCGGGGCGACTGCTATCATACGATAAGCTGCAGGACACGATCAACGGCGGCGCATTCAGATCGGAGCTCCGGGGGTTCTGGGCGTTTCCTATGGGAGGGAACGGGCGGTCGTTCATTGCGCATCGAACCGAGTCAGCCATAGTGGACGGAACCGTCCTGGTTTCGGTTCCGGAAAGGAGGAAGGACATAAGATGAAGAGGCTCACCCGAATGCTGATCGCGGTCGGATCCCTAGCGGTGATTGCCCTATCAGCACACGTCTCAGAGGCTGCAGCAGAGTGGCAATGTCCGGCCTGTTGGTATGACTGTGAAGTGGGCTCTGGCACTGAATTTGCCTGCGATGACCAGTGCGGCTCAGAATGGCATGCAGCATACTGCATTGGACCGGATGAATGGGGCTACTGCGATTCCTTCATATTCGATTACGACACGGTCATTGAGTGTCTGCTCTGAGAGGGCTGCATGTCTAGTCCTCCAAGTGGAAGGATGAGCAACGAATCCGACTCCAGGAAGGGTCGGGTTCGCCGGCTGGTGCTCGATGGGACGACGATTCTCGCGTCCGTCTGTGCGCTGGGGATGCTTGGTTCTGCTCTCCTGGACTCACACCAAGCCCCGGGAGCTAGGAGTGGATGGCTATGGGAAGAGCGGTTGGTGTCGAACTGGGCGGAGCTGGCAGCGACTGGGAACCGCGTCGGACCCCAGAGTGCGCGAGTCGAGATCGTCACCTTTGTCGACTACCGATGCCCGTTCTGCTCAAAGCTGGAAGGACCTCTGGAATTCGTCCGGGACACATTCCCTCGGGACGTGGCGGTAGTGTATCGGCAGCTACCTCTGCTAACAGAGGTGAGTTACCAACTCGCGCGGTTTGCCGAATGTGCGGCACAACAGAACCAGTTTTGGGCGGTCCATGAGATCTTGTACGGGATCCCAGCCGTCCGTAACTTGGATCCTCAGGTTATCTCGCAAGTTGCCGGTCTTTCAGATCCAGCGCGGTTCGAGCTATGCGCGAACAACACTGATCCGGATCCGGCCATCGAGAGGGACCTAAAGGTCGCCGATGAAGTTGGGATCACGGCCGTCCCAGGCGTAATCTTCGAAGGAACCCTGCTCTCGATCCCGCCTGATTCGGCAACGCTTCTCGGGTTGGTTCGTTCTCGCCTGGAGGTAACGGACGGGTGAGCCGGAGAGTCGCAAGATCCCCGTTTCGCTTCCCGCCAACCGATCTTTGTTGGATCGTGCGTCAGAGGGAGGATGCCTCATGAGGATGCCCGGAGTTCTCCCGGTCTTCTTGCTTGTCTGGGCCGGAGCGCTGCGGGAGCAGCCCCTGGGCGGAGCCGCGGGGTGGGCTCCGAACGATTTCCTCTTGGCCGGGCCCCGCTCGTCCCTCCCCCAAGCCGTCCCGCTCTGGAAGGTGGACGAGGAGTATGAGGTTTCCATCGGGGCGGCCGAGGGTCCGGACGAGTCCCTCCTGTACGCTGTTCGGGATGCCACGGCGCTCTCCGATGGTACTCTGGTGGTTGCCATGTTCCGCGGTGAGTTCTTCGAGCTGCGGTACTACAGCCCCGAGGGCGTCTTCATCACCTCGGCGGGGCGTTTCGGCGAGGGACCGTTCGAGGTGAGCGGGAGAGGTTGGGGGGCAATGACCCGCCTTGCGGGCGATTCCATTCTCATCGTTGGCGAGGACCGGCGCTACTCTGTCTTCGGACCCAGGGGGGAGCGTGCCCGAAGCGGACGGCTTTCCCTGGCACCTTTCTCCTCCCCGGTAGGCTTCCTCGACGAGACCCACCTCGGTCTGGTCGCGTTCTATTCCATTGGCGAGAGCGGGGAGCTCGAGTCAGAGGGGATTCGTTTCCTCATCCAGGACCTGGAGGCGGACTCGACCGAGCTTGCTGGCTCGGTCCAGGACACCCCAATCCATGCCATGGGCGACAACGGCCTCTTCCTGAACCTCCCCTTTCCGCCCGAAGCCGTCTGGACGACGGGCGGCGGCTTCCTCTGGTACGGAACGTCCGACGACCGCGAGATCCGTGGGCAGGGTCCCGGTGGGGGCGCCCATCGCGCCGGAGTCCGCCTCGAGAGGTCACCGAAGCCGGTGACGAAAGAGGACCAGGAGCGCTGGAAGGAATTCGACCTCGGCAGAGCGGCCAACCGGGACATGGAGAGGCAGTTCCGGCGTCATCACGGCAGAGTCGAGTTCCCCGAGACCCTCCCGCTCTACCAGACCCTCCACACCGACGAGACCGGGAACCTCTGGGTCCTTCGCTATGAGCCCCCCTTGTCGGAAGCGGATTTCATCTGGGATGTCTTCGCCGCAGACGGTTCGCCCCTGGCTCAGGTGCGGGTCCCGTTTGGCGTGCTCGGCCACCTGGCCCGAGAAGGTCCCCGGTCCAGCATGGTTCTTGAAATCGGGGCGGATTATTTTCTGGTGCAGGACCAGGATGGGTTTGGTGTTGAGCGGGTACGAAAGTACCGCCTCCACAGAGCCGCTCCCTCCTGATCCATGGCACCACCGCCGACGCTTGGGAGATCCGACGCCCCCGGCACGGGGCCTGACGTCGGAAACGGGCATTCTGCTCTCCCGGATTACGGGACGTTCACCCCGGTGATGCCTCGGGCGGTACGTCGGCGATCGCCTCCCGCTTCACCCAGGGGCGCACGAACGGGCTGTCGAACACGATCTTCCCGTCATGGCGGACGAGCAGGCCTCGCTCCTCCAAGGCATCCACGGCGCCCGCCACCGAGGACGAAGTGGGGAGCCCGAACCGGATGCGTGTGGCGGAGGCGAAAAGCTGGTCCACTTCGGAGGCTACGGCCCGGAGCACGTTCTGCTGGTGGGTCGTGAGGTCCAGCCACATCGCCCGGATCACGGAGTCCTCCTCACGGACGACGTCGAGTACGGCCTCCTCCACTGATGAGTGCGCCGATCCCCGAGGCCCGCACCCCCGCGCCGGTCATCCGGTCGTCCACCCAGCGGGAGAGGTGATCGGAGTCGATCGCACCCAGGTGCAGCAGCTCGAACGCCCGGAAGAAGGCCCTTTGGGGACCGAGCATCTCATGGATCAACGACAGTTCAGAACCCGCGCACACGAAGCTCACCTGGCCGTGGCGCTGGATCAGGTCCCGGAGGTGCCATTCCATCGGCTCCCCGCCGAACCGACGAATCGCCTGGAATTCGTCCAGGACGACCGCCACCCGCTCCCCGCGCTCGGCCTCGGCGGCCAACCGCTCGACCACTTCTTCCAGCGACCGTCGCTGGCTTTCCGCGTCTCCGCTCCGGCGCGACAGCCCGAACGCCAGTCGCGGTGCCCCCGTGCCTTCGTCGAAGGTCAGCGTCACGTGGGGCGAGAGCCCCGCCGCGATCTCCGTCAATCGGTCGCGTGGGCGCTGACGCGACAGTGAGCGCAGGAGTCGGTTGGCCACGTCCACCGGACCGCTCGCCGTCGATAGAACTCTCCGGTAACATGGCTACCGACCAGGAAAGGGTTCTGCGGCATAGGTCGTCCTTCTTCGAGTCGATGAATATCGACTCGGAAGTTATCGAGCCAACCAGCTTGCGGGAAGTCGACAGTAGCACGGTAGAAGCAGCGGTCCTCCGTCCGCGGGTCGTTTGAAAAGGATGTCGAACCCGGTCATATTCTTCCCCTCCGGGCATCGGTCGTGGAGGCGGTGGATTTCATCGTGCAATAGCTCATCAAGGATGCGTCCATGAAAGGCGGTCGTCCCCAACTGAATCCGACATCCTCCAGGGTTCCGGCCACGTTCCGGCGCCACTCGGTGCGGTGGACGCTGGGGCTCGTCTGTGTCCTTCTAGCCGGAGGGCTGACGCTGCGCGCCCTGCTCCCCGCCAGAGCCACGGGGGTAGCGCTGGAGAGACGGGACGTGGTGCGCACCCTGGTGCTGGTGGGTCGCGTCCGGCCGCCCTCCCGGACCCGTGTGGGCTCCACGGTGGCGGGAACGGTGGAGAGGGTCCTGGTGCGGGAGGGATCCAGGGTCCAGCGGGGCGACGTGCTGGTGAGGTTGGACGACCGGGAAGCGCGGGCAGCGGTGGCGGAAGCCGAGGCATCGCTGGCGGAAGTCACGGCCCAGGCCAGGGCGACGCTCGAGCAGGCGGAAACCGAGGCGGAGCAAGCGCAGCGGGACCTGGAGCGCATCCTGGCCGTGTTCAAAGAGGGGGCGGTGACCGAGCAACGCGTGGAGCAGGCCCATCAGAGGGCCTCCGACGCGCGGAGTCGCCTCGAGGCGGCGCGGGCCCAGGCCGGCGAGGGACGCAACGCGAGCATCGCCCGGGCGCAGGCCTCTCTGGACGCCGCCCGGGCCCGACTGGACCTGACCCGGGTCGTGGCTCCCGCCGACGGGGTGGTCCTCACCCGGGACGTGGAGCCCGGGGACGCGGTCCAGCCGGGACGCGCCCTGTTGGATCTGGCGCTGGACGGCCCCACGGAGCTCGTCGTCTTCCCCTCGGAGGAGAACCTGGGGCAGCTTCACCTCGGCGCTCCGGCCACCGCTTCTCCGGACGCCTACCCCGATTCCGTTTTCGAAGCTCGCGTGTCTCTGGTGGCCCCCTCCGTGGACCCCTCCCAGGGGACGGTGGAGGTGCGTCTGGCCGTGGAGGACCCACCGGGGTACCTGCGGCCGGAGATGACCGTGTCCGTGAATATCGAGGCGGGCAGGCGGCAGAATGCGTCGGTCCTGCCCGAGGAAGCGGTGCGCGGTCTGGGGACCGATTCTCCCTGGGTGGCCGTGGCCCATGACGGCAGGCTGGCGCGCCAGCCCGTGGACGTGGGACTGCGGACGGATCGGTACGTGGAGATCCTCGCCGGCCTCGCCCCCGGAGAGCTGGTGGTGCCTCCCGAAGGCTCTCCTGCGATGGGCGCAAGGGTCCGGGTGCGGCTGGCCACGGAGAGGTGACCTGGTGCCCTTCGAGCTCTTCGTAGCCCTTCGCTACCTGAGAGAGGGCCGCCTGCAGACCTGGCTCATCCTGGCCGGCATCGGCGTGGGGGTCGGGGTCATCATCTTCCTGTCCGCTCTCATCAACGGACTTCAGCAGAGCCTCATCGAGCGCACGCTGGGTAGCCAGGCCCAGGTAGTGGTGCGGCCCCCCGAGGAGATGCCCCGGATTCTGCCACGTGCCGACCCGGCCCTGGTGTCTACCGTGGTGCAGCGCCCACCCCAGCGAGTCCGCTCCATCGTGGAGTGGCAGCGGGTCATGAGCCTCCTCGAGCGCACGCCCGGCGTGGTGGCCGTGGCGCCCACGGTGGCGGGGCCCGCCATGGCCGTCCGCGGCCCCGGCTCCACCGCCGTGACCATCCGGGGCGTGGACATCGACAGCTACGAGTCCATCGTGGACCTGCGCGGGCGACTGGTGGACGGGGCCTTCGACCTCACGGGCTTCAAGGCGGTGGTGGGCACCGAGCTCGCCCGGGAGCTCGGTGTGGGCGTGGGCGGCAGGATTCGGATCCAGGCCGCCGGAGACCGGGGCGGCGTCTACACCGTCTCGGGCATCTTCGACCTGGGCAGCAAGGACCTCAACCAGCGATGGATCTTCGTGTCCCTTCGCGGCGCCCAGACCATGTTCGACCTGGACGGAGGGGTCTCCACCCTCGAGGTCAAAGGCGATGAGGTCTTCCAGGCCGAGGCGCTGGCGAGCCGCATCCGGGACCGTACGGGGCTGGACGCCGAGAGCTGGATGGCCCGCAACGGGGACCTGCTGGTGGGCCTCCGCTCCCAGAGCCAGTCCAGCGTCATGATCCAGGTCTTCGTGATCCTGGCCGTGGCCCTCGGCATCGCCAGCGTGCTGGCGGTGTCGGTGGTGCAGAAGTCCCGGGAGATCGGCATCCTCAAAGGCCACGGGCACGCGCACGGGCTCGGTGACCCGCATCTTCCTGCTCCAGGGCGCCGTCCTGGGTACGGTGGGATCCCTCGTCGGCATCGCCATCGGCACGACGCTGGCGCTCTTCTTCGCCAACCTGGCCAGGAACCCCGACGGCTCGCCCACATTTCCCGTGGACCTGAACCTCTGGCTCTTCGGCCGCTCCGTGGCGCGTGGCCCTGACGGTGGGTCTGTTGGCCGCCATCCTGCCGGCACGGAGGGCGGCCCGGATGGACCCCGCCACCGTGATCCGCAATGGATGACACCACGGTCCTTGCTCCGGGCCGAGGCGCTGACCAAGACCTACGGCGAGCGGGTGGTGACCCACGTGCTCAAGGGCATCGACCTGGAGATCCGCAGCGGTGAGCTGTGCGCTCTCACGGGGCCGTCGGGCTCGGGAAAGACCACGCTCCTGAACCTCATGGGGCTTCTGGACCGCCCCACGGGCGGACGCATCCTGCTCCGGGGCCAGGACACGACGCCCCTGGACGACGACGCCCGCACCGGGCTGCGTGCCCGGAGCCTGGGCTTCGTCTTCCAGTTCCACCACCTGCTCACCGCCTTCACCGCCGCTGGAGAACGTGCTCCTGCCCCTCCTGTCCCTTCACGGGCACAGGGAGCCGTGGATGCGGGACAGGGCCCTGGCTCTCCTGGCCGAGGTGGGGCTGTCGGACCGGGCCGACTATCGGGTCATCGATCTGTCCGGCGGCCAGCAGCAACGAGTGGCCGTGGCGCGCTCCCTGGTCATGGATCCGCCACTGGTCCTGGCCGACGAGCCCACGGGGAACCTGGACACCCAGGCCGGCGAGCAGGTGCTGCGCCTCATGCGCTCGTTCAACGAGCGCCGGGGCACGGCCTTTCTCATCGTGACCCACGACGAGCGCATCGCCGACCTCTGCCACCGGGTCGTCCACATGGTGGACGGCCGGGTGGATTCGGACACTCGCAACGCCGTGGGCTGAGGCAGTATCGCCGTTTCCCCTTGAGGGTGCGCTTTCCGCGAGGTCCCGCGACCGTCCCTCACTCGACGCGGAGTAGCCACCCGGCATGGCTGCTGGGCGGGGGGTGTAGTCCCGCTCCCCGCCCTCTATCGGTACCCCTGGGCCTGGAGATTGAAAAGCTCCGCGTATTTGCCCTCCTGAGCCAGGAGCTCGCCGTGGCTCCCGTCCTCCAGGACCCGGCCTCCCTCCAGGACCAGGATCCGGTCGGCCATGCGGACGGTGGAGAAACGGTGGCTGATGAGGACGGCCATGCGGCCTGCCGTGAGCTCGCTGAATCGCTGGAACACCTGGTACTCGGCCCGGGCGTCCAGCGCCGCGGTGGGCTCGTCCAGGACCAGAAGCTGGGCGTCCCTCATGTAGGCCCGGGCGAGGGCGACCTTCTGCCACTCGCCTCCCGAAAGGTTGGCGCCTCCCTCGAAGCGGCGTCCGAGGACGTGATCGTACCCCCGCTCCAGTCGAGTGATCACGCCCTCGGCGAGGCTCTTTCTCGCCGAGCCCTCGATACGCTCCTGGTCCTGGGAGGCCTCGATCCAGCCCACCGCGATGTTCTCCCGG
Organism: uncultured Gemmatimonadales bacterium; assembly: GCA_963751255.1. Taxonomy (GTDB): domain Bacteria; phylum Gemmatimonadota; class Gemmatimonadetes; order Longimicrobiales; family Gaopeijiaceae; genus CAVVTW01. The sequence goes on from CAVVTW010000016.1 coordinate 11,393, forward strand.
GCGGTGAGGTCGTAGCGGAAGAAGTCCTGGAAGATCACCCCCACGGCCTTGCGAAGGGACTCCAGGTCGTACTCCCGCAGATCTCTTCCGTCGAGGAGGATCCGGCCCGCCGTGGGATCGTAGAGGCGGGTCAGGAGCTTCACCAGGGTCGTCTTCCCCGCTCCGTTCTCACCCACCAGAGCTATTCTCTCTCCGGCGCCGATCTCGAACGAGACCCCCCTCACCGCCCACTCTTCCTGGTCCGGATAGCGGAAGCCCACGTTCTCGAATACGAAACCCGTGCGGATGGGATGGGGGACGGATGGCGAGCCGGGGCGCGAGGCCACCTGGGGCCGCATCTGGAGGAAGTCGAAGAGATCCTTGAGAAACAGGCTCTGCTCGTAGATCCCCGCAGTGCCCAGAAGCAGCCCGGAGATGAGTGTCCGGCTCCGCTGAAAGGAGCCGATGAGGAATGTGAGGGTGCCCACCGTGATGACACCCATCACCGTCTGGTAGACGATGAACCCCACCGCGCCATAATAGGCGAAGGTGGAAAGGGTCGTGAGTACGGCCCCTGTGGCGGCCCGGTGCGCGGCGACGCGCCGGTTCTCCCGTACGTAGTCGTCGGCGAGGTCGGCGAACCGGTCGATGAAGTGTGCCGACAGACCGAAGAGCTTCACCTCCTTGGCGGCGTTCAGGTCCGAGGCGACGTAGCGGAGGTAGTCCAGCTCCCGTCGCTGCTGGGTCCACTGGAACATGAACGAGTACCCGATGCCTGCGTAATGCGTCTCGCCCAGGAACGAAGGCACGATGGCCACGACGAGGATCGCCAGGAGCCAGGGGTTGAACGCGATGAGGGCGGCCAGGAGGGACAGCAGGGTGACGATCTGCTGCCCCATGCCCAGGACCTGGCCCAGGAGCACGACGCGTCCCATGGTCTGGCGACGCGCCCGCTGGAGCTTGTCGTGAAAGTCCGGGTCCTCGAACTGCTCCAGGTCCAGCGTGCCCGCATGCCGCATGATCCGCACGCTGAGCTCGTTGGAGAACAGGTCTCCGACCAGGCCCTCGTAGTAGCTCGCGGCCCTGGAGAGGATGTCGGAGAGCACGGCCACCGCCAGCTCCAGGAGCACGAGACGCGCCAGGTAGCTCCAGGCGGGCTCGGAGGACCCGATGTTCGCCACCACGCCGTCGATGATGAGCTTTCCGATCCAGAGGAGCACCACCGGGGTGAAGGCGTTGGCGAACCTGAGTGCCAGGATGGCCAGGGCGTAGAGCGGGCGCGTGGCCCACACCAGGCGTAGGAAGGGTGGAAGATAGCGGAGCGCGGCGAGGCGCTGTCCCACGGGAGGTAGGGGCTCACCCTTCCGGTTGCGCGGCTTGTAGAAGAGAGGAGTCATCCGGAAAAGATACCAACGATGGCCACCCATGGGAGCGTGGTCCCATTTCCTCGGATGACTGCACCACGTGCGTCCAGCGCGGCTTCTCTTCTTGACATTTATCGTTTTTCATTAAATCATTGTTGTGAAACGATAAATACGAAGGGAGATCAAGAATGGAATCGGATCGAGGCACAGCCGAGGATCGGGGCGGGGGACGCGACATGAGTCAGTCCGTCGCCGGCTCGCGGGCGACGCGCATCGCCAAGGTGGCCATGGACGGGTTGGGGCTGATCGCCCTGCTGGCGGCTGTGGTCATTGCGGCCTGGCTCCTCCTGTCGCCTCTCCTCATGCAGAAGACCGGCGTGGAGCCGGCGGTGAAGGTACCGGTCGCCATCGGGAGCGGCTCGGTGCTGCGGACGGTTCCCCTTCGCTCTCCAGATACGCTTCTGGCCTCCCATCCACTCCTGGTGCACGGGGAGGCGGAGCTCCAGTTCAGGACGACGAATTGGGTCCTGCAGTTCCTGGTCAATGGAGTCACCCTCCTGGGTGTGGCCATCGTGCTTCTCGCGATCCACCTGGTGCGCTCCTTCCTGGCAGAGGTGAAAGCCGGCGCCGTGTTCACCCTTCCCAACGCACGGAGGCTCTCACGCCTGGGCTGGCTCCTGGTGGCCGTGGGGGTCGGGGCGCCGATCCTGGAGTACTGGCGCTCCTCCATGGTTCTCGGACGCGCGCAGCTGGAGGGTGTGGCCTTGGCACCGGCGATTCTGACCGGCTGGAACCCAATCCTGGCCGGGGTTCTGGTCCTGGTCCTGGCAGCCGCGTGGCGCTACGGGGTCGAGCTGCAGCGGGACCGGGACCTGACGGTATGAGGCGCTCATGGCCATTCACGTAAACCTGGACCTGCTGCTGGTGCGGCGAGGCTTGACCCTGTCGGAGCTTGCGAAGCGGGTGGGCATCACGCTCCCCAACCTGTCCATTCTCAAGACGAACAAGGCCCGCGCCATACGGTTCAGCACCCTGGACGCCATCTGCCGGGAGCTGGACTGTCAGCCCGGGGACCTCCTGGAATACGTCGTCGGAGAGATTGAGGAATCCTCGGAGTCCGTCGAGAGGGAGGGTGAGGACCCGGCGTCCGTGAGCCCGGCGTCCAGGCCTACCCCCCCTCCTGCACCACCCGGCGAATCCCGTCGATCACCATCTGGGCGGCGATGACCGTCAGGATGAGGCCCATGAGCCGGGTCACCATGTTGATGACCCCGGGTTTGATCCGCGCTACGAGCCGCTCACCGAAGCGGAAACAGAGCCAGGTCACCCCAGCCACCGCCGCGAACACGCCCACGACGATGGCCGTGTGCACGACCGATCCCCCGGCCCCGGTGAAATTCATGGCGGTGGTGATGGTGCCGGGGCCAGCCAGGATCGGGATGGCCAGGGGTGTGATGGCGATCTCGTCAGCCGTCCGGACGGCTTCGCTCTCGTCGTCTCCCTGTCGGGGACGGTGGATGGCGGACGGGCGCCCGTGGAGAAGCTCGAGGCCCACGAGAAACACCAGGATCCCGCCGGCGATCTGGAACGCCGGAAGGCTGACGGAGAAGACCTTGAAGATGAAGCTCCCCGCAAAGCTGAATGCCGTGACGATGGCGAAGGCCAGGAATACGGAGGTGGTGGCGGCGCGGCGCTGGGCCCTGGGAGGCAAGTCGCCGACCAGCCCCAGAAAGATAGGGATGTTGCCGATGGGGTTCATGATGGCGAAGAACCCTGCGGCCACGCTGCCGGTGAAGAGGAGGGTGTCGTGCACGGGCGAGCCTCCTGCGTCCGAGGTCAGGTCCCCGGGAGGTCCGAGATAGACCTATACGGGGACGGCGTGCGGGGCGTCAAGGCGATTGTCGGACGGCGGCAAGAGGAGCTTCGGCCGGGGCGTCGATGCGGCGGTCGAGCAATGGGGCCCAACGGCGGGGTTATTGCGCTCGACCGGCTGGAGGGTAGGTTATCCGTAGACCCTACTCAGGAGGCCTGTAGCCATGACCGCTCGTGGTCTGATCCTCGCCCTCGCTCCTGCCCTGTTCCTCTGGGCCTGCGACGGTGCTTCTCCGAGCTCGGTGGAGCACCCCCTCGACGAGACAGCACTGCAGGACCTCGCGGTGGCCGCCATGGAGGGCGCCGAGCAGGACGGCCTTCCCCTTCCTTCCCTGGAACGTCTCCGGCAGGAGACCTACCGGACCGTTCGCGCGGATCCGGAGGCGTACCCGGACGGGATCGCGCTCCTGCGTCGGGCTCGGCTTCAGGCTCGGCAGGCAAGGGAAGCGTTGGCGGCGGGGGACGAGGAAGGGGCCCGGGCCCACCAGGCCCGAAGTGAAGCCCTGACCTTGCAGGCCATCATCGTGGTGTTGGGGCCGGAGACCCCGGCTCGAGCCCTGGCGGGGGTGGACCAAGCCCTGGCCCGACTGGATGCCCGGCTGGCGGGACAGAACCCTCCGGAACGCTTTCTCCAGGCTCTGGATCAGGTCCGTAACCTCGTGGCCCGAGGCCGCGCGGCCTTGGGCGAGAATCCACGCGCTGCGCTGAAAGCCGCCCTCGCGGCCGCGGACCGGCTGCGCGCCCTGGTCCCCCGTTACCAGGCCGAGAAGGCCATCCACCGGGCCGATCGCGCCTTCCATGCCGCCTACGACCTGGTGGTGGCGGACCCAGCGGATGCGGAAGTGCAGGCCCTGCGCAGGGCCCGTCGACTCCTGGCGGCGGCCAAGGACGCGTACCGGAGCCGGGATTTCCGCGTAGCCGTGCGCCTGGCCCGGGAGTCGGCGGAGCTCTCCCTGGACGTCCTGGCTGCTCGCAGCGGAGGGTAGCCTCCGCGTTCGGCCGCTTCCCTCGTTCACCGGCTGGAACCCCCGGCGGCTTCGGGGGTGATATTTTCCTCGTCCCGGATTCCCGGATCGGCCGGGCGTCCCGACTCCCCGTCATCCCGGAGGTGCATTGTGCTCAACCGTCGTGAATGGCTTCGGATGACTGCCCTGACCGGAGCCGCCCTGCCTTTCCGTCCGAGACTCCTGGAGGCCCTCGCCAACCCGGCTTCTCTCCAGGCAACGCTCCTCACCCGAGCCATCCCTTCCACCGGGGAGCAGCTTCCCCTGGTGGGGCTGGGTAGCTCAGCGACATTCTCTCGAGTCGCCCGAAGCGAGGACTACAGCGCCCTTCGGGACGTGCTCCAGGCCCTGGTCCAGAACGGGGGAAAGGTCTTCGACACGGCCCCCAGCTACGGCGCCTCGGAGCAGGTGGCGGGGGAGATTGCCAGCGAGTTGGGAATTCAGAACGAGATCTTCTGGGCCACGAAGGTAAACGTGGTGGGCCGTGGCGGCGGAACCGCGGACCCTGAGGCCGCCCGCGCCCAGATCGCCTCTTCCTTCTCAAAGTTCAAGGTGGACAAGGTGGACCTCATCCAGGTGCACAACCTGGCCGATGTCCCCACCCAGCTCGGCCTCCTCAAGGAGATGAAGGGAGAGGGGAAGATTCGCTACATCGGCGTCACCACCACCAGTGAGGGGCGCTACAACGACCTCGCCGACGTCATGAAGAACGAGCCCATCGACTTCATCGGGGTGGACTACGCGGTGGACAACCGGAGCGCCGAGGAGATGATCCTTCCCCTGGCCCAGGACCGGGGAATCGGCGTCCTGGTGTATGTCCCCTTCGGACGCAGCCGCCTCTTCAGCCGCGTGGGTGAGCGCCCCGTCCCGGATTGGGCCTCGGAGTTCGACGCCGCCACCTGGGCTCAGTTCTTCATCAAGTACGTAGCGGGTCACCCCGCCGTAACGGTGGTGACCCCCGCAACCAGCCAGGCAGAGCACATGGTGGACAACCTTGGAGGGGCCATGGGTCGTCTCCCCGACGCGGCCACCCGCCGACGCATGGCGGAGTACGTGGACGCCCTCCCGTCCACTTGAGGGGAATTCCCATAGGACGCCGCCGGTTCTTGCCGGGGTCGGGTCCTCTTCCGGTTCCTGCCGGAGTCGGGTCCCCTTCCGGTCCCTGCCGGGGTCGGGTCCTCGTCCGGGGTCGGGTCCTCGTCCGGGGTCGGGTCCTTTCCCGGGTCAACAGGGAGTGGACCTCAGCCTCGGGGAAGAAAGACCTCGTGGGGCGGAAGGCGCACGGCCGGCTCCGCCAGCGTGAACGCTGCGTCCGGCCGGCCCACCATGCCCAACGTGTGAAGGAGATCGTGGAGGGCGGCGAACTCCCAGTACCTCGGGGACTCGGTTTCCGAGTGGACGAAGTCGATCGTCGAGCAGTCTCTCAACAACCCATGCCCCATTCAGGATTCCGGTGGCCCGTCCTCCCCGCCGGCCTCCCAGCCTCTCAATCCGGCTTGTTCCAGCCTTTGACTTCGTAGTAGTCCTCCACCAGCCGGCCGATATCGATGGTGGTGCCCTTGGCGGGACCGTCGGGAATGGGCTGGCCCACAAAGCGCTCGGGGAGGGTGTCGTCGGCCCGGGTCAACCCTTCTCTCAGGTTGAAGTCCCGCTCCACCTGGCTCACGTAGGAGCAGACCTCCCACAGGTCGTGGGCGGTGATGTTCTTCCCCAGGAGGCCCGAATAGGCCTCGGCGGCCAGGTCGAAGTCCACCACGTCCATGCAGCAGGAGATGTTCTTGCAGATGGTCATGCTGTCGGAGAGGAGGCCCATGTGCTCGGCGTAGTTCACCAGGGCCCCCTTGCCTTCCTCGCTGAGGCGGTGGGCGGCGTTCCGGTTCCCCACCCTGCGGAGAGCGAGCTCCTCGTCGCCGGTAAGCTCGATCATGGGCTCCCCACGGTAGTGATCGCCCCCCCGGGAGTTCACGGCGTTCATGAGGCCGTAGCCCTTGATGCCCCTGGGATCGGCGGAGAAGAGCTCGAGCCCCTTGACCTCGGCGGTCAGCTTCCGGGCCTCGGTCCCGAACTCCCTTGCGGCCAGCTTCGTGCCCTCGGCCAGAAGGTCGCCGATACCCTCGCGGCCGGCGATGAGCTCGGGCAACCGGAGGAGCGCTTCCTTGGAGCCCCAGGAGAGGTCGATCCCATCGCAATCGTCGTCCGTGATGAACCCCTCGTGGCGACACTCCATGAGCCAGGCGATGACCTCACCCGTGCTGATGCAGTCCAGGCCCAGTCGGTTCACGAGGTTCGAGACGTGGACGGCCAGCTCCAGATCGTCGCTTCCGCACTTCACGGTGAAGGCGGCCTGGGCCTCGTATTCAGGGCCCTCTCCTTCGCTGTACTGGGTGACGTTGTAGCGGGAGCAGTACACCGTGCAGTTGTAGCACGCCTTCGGCTTCACCACGTGGTCCCGCCGGAGGGCTGCGGAAGAGACCTTCTCCAGGTCCTGGAAGACGGCGCTCCGGTAGTGGTAGACCGGGAGGACCCCGTAGTCGGCGAGAGAGTCCATGATCCGTGTGGTCCCGTACAGGCGCCGGGACTCGAACTGACGGTGGGCCTCCGTCGCGGCCAGGAGGTCGGCACACGCCTTGTGGAACCGCTCAGGATTCTCCGGACGAACGGGATTGCTCCCGCGAACCGCGATGGCCTTGAGCTTCTTCGACCCCATGACCGCCCCCATCCCCGTGCGTCCGCACGCACGGGAGAGGTTGCAGGAGATGATGGCGTACTTCACCAGATTCTCCCCGGCGGGCCCGATGGTGGCCACCTGGAGGTCCGGGTCTCCCAGCTCATCCATGAGGCGGACGGTCGTGTCCGTAATGTCCAGCCCCGCCAGGTGCGATGCGTCCCGGAGCTCAACGTGGTCATCATCGATATAGAGGTAGACCCAGCTCTCCGAAGCCCCGGAGAATACGATCTGGTCGATGCCCGCCCACCGGAGCTCGGGCCCGAAGAAGCCCCTCGCTCCCGAATCCCCCAGGAACCCGGTGAGGGGGCTCTTGGCGCTGGCGATGAAGCGACAGGTGGCCGAGAGCTTGCTTCCCGTGAGGGGACCCACGGCAATGCAGAGGAGATTGTCGGGTCCCAGAGGATCGACCCCGGCGTTCAGCTCCTCGAGAAGTGTGACGCTGTTCCAGGTCCGTCCCCCGATGCCGTTCTCCGGTGTCCGGGCCCGGTGGATTGTCCCTTCGGTGAGATTCACCCTCAGAGCAGTGCCATGAATGATGCTCATGCGTCCACCCTCCTTCCCGCTGCCCACGCCTCCCGCAGGGGATGCGCTCTCACCGCGGCAAAGTGGGCTCGCTTCTGCGCCGGCGTGCCCTCCACGTCCAGGAACGCAGCCAGCGACACGCCCTCCTCCTGGTTGGTGAGGGCGCCGGTGGGGCAGGTGTCCACGCAGGTGGGGGAGCCGTCGCAGAGATCGCAGAAGAGAGGTTGGTTGCTCTGGAAGCCGATGGCACCGACGGGACAGGCCTCGACGCAGAGCCCGCACCCGTCGCAGTAGTCCTCGTCCAGGACGATGGCGCCCGTGGGTCCCACCGAGAGCGCCTCGGTGGGGCAATCGAGGCAGGGCCGTTCCGTGCAGCCGAAACAAGCGATGGCCAGGTCGATGCCGATCTCGTCCAGCTTGGCCACACGGATGCGGGCCAGGGCCGGGGAAACGGCGCCGAAGTGGCCCGAGCTGCAGGCCACCTCGCACATCCGGCACCCCACGCACAGCCTGACATCACAGTGGATCACTTCACTTCTCCATCCGCTCGATTCTCAGAACGACGTTCCCGGCGGGATCGGGGCAGAGGACGCGGTTGTCCTCCCTCAACCAGTCTCCATCCGTCAGGGACCGTTGTTTGGCCGCCAGGAAGGGAAGGACGGCGTGGAGGGCGTACAGGCATGCGTGCTCCCCGGGGGGGATGTAGAGGCGTCCGCTCCGGAGGGTGAAGGAGGCGCCCGGCCTCTGACGGGAGGTGCACTTTCCCTTCACCGACTCCACGTGGATTCGGAGATTCACCAGGCCGTCTTCCGACGTTCCGGCGTCTCGGGCGGCGGCCTCCGCCACCGGATCCGGGTCCACGACCTCGCCCCGGCCCCTTCGGCCCTTCTCCTCCGTGGGGTCCACCGCTCCAACCTGCTCGATCTGGAAGATCACCCGTCCGTTGGGATCGGGGCATTGAACGTGCTGGACCCGCCACATCCAGTCGGCGTCCTTCTCTTCGGCGATCTCGCGTTCCTTGGGAGTGATCACCGGAATGAGGCTCTGGAGGGCCCAGGCGCAGACGTATCCGCCTTCCGGTACCTGGAGGTCTCCATCCCTCACGAGGAAGTAATCACCGGCCTTCATGGGTGGATCGGCCGTGCATTCCCCCATGACCTTCTTCACCGACACCTTTAACTCGTACATCTCTGCTCCTGATCCTACTCACCGCACACGAAGTCGCCGGGAGAAGATGAGGCCCGGCCGCCGGGGCCGAAAGGGGATGGCTTGCGGGGCGGCGTTGAAGAGGCCGGACGGCTGTCCGGGGATGATGGGGAGCGTTCCGTCGTCAACTCCGGCCGAACATGCTGGTGAACACCCAGGCGTTGTCCTGGAAGAACTCTCTCACGGTCATCTCCGTGGCTGCCCGTGTAGCGATGAAGCACTCCTGGCAGGCATTCTGCTTGGTGAAGCTCTCGTACATCTCGTCCTGCGTGTCGAAGTAGGCGAGGACGTGTGCACAGGGCGTCAGTCGCCCGTCGGGGTTGATGACCAGGAACCGCTCCCCCGCGGCACATCCCGGAATGGCCTCTCCCGTGAGGAACCGAAAGTACTTCCAGAGGACCCGCGGGACGTTGTAGACCGGATAGCCCTGGTTCCGGAGGTCGATGACCTCCTGAATCTTGCCTCGGAGCTCCTCCACGGCGTTACCCGTGACGAGGCCGCCGCGGTCCTCGACCCGCAGGTGGCTGAACGCCGAGAAGTTCAGGGCGACCCCCCAGGACTTGGCCACCTTCACGATCTCGGGAAGCTCCCGGAAGTTCCAGTTCGTGATGCAGACATTCATGAGGACGTCGTCCTTCTCGGAACGACGGGAAAGCTCCGGGACCAGCCTGTTGAGGCGATCGAACAGTCCGGGGATCCGTCTGAACTCGTCGTGCCTCTCATCGGGGAAATCCAGGGACATGGAGAGCTGGTGCATCCCGGCGTCTTTGAGGCGGAAGAACTTCTCGGGGGTGAGGAGGGAGCCGTTCGACACCACACACAGCCATGGCAGGCCGGGCGTACCGGACAGGGCTTCCACGACATCGAAGACGTCGTTTCGCGCCAGGGGCTCCCCACCGGATACGTGGGCGACCACCGGTTCCAGCTCCCGACAGATACGGGCGTACTCCGAGGGCGGAAGCCGCTCCTCCTTCACGGCGCCGCCGAGATTGCAGTGCCAGCAGTTGGCTGTGCACGAATGGGTGATCTCGAAAGAGACGGAGAGAGGCTTCCTCCTCCGCAGGTTCCGGGTTCCCCTCATGATCATCTTCAGCCCCCGCCACGCAGACACATTCGGCATACGCAACCAACCTCGGTTAAGTCTCGTGATTGCCCTGCGGCCTGAAACAAACCCACGATACATAGCGACGAAATGGTTCGAAGGCCAGCGCTGGACCACGACCGGCTCCCCCGGTAGCTTGTTCCGTCTTTGTCCGTCCGGGGCCCGAGGGGAAGTTCCCCGGCAATGAGCTCAAGGAGCAAGCCATCGTGGGTAGACGCTGTGACCAGTGCGGGGAAGACCTCCATCCGGGAGACCAGACCTGTCCCGCTTGCGGCAAGCCCTCCTCCTTCGTGCCGAACCAGGAGGGGATTCCTTGCAGACTGTGTGGGACCCTCATCAGCGCCTACACGGCGGAATGCCCCGAGTGCGGCGCCGGGGGATATCCGGCCCTCCGTCCCCGGAGGGGAAGGGGATCCGAGGGGCCCCCGGGTGGGGCGGAGCAACGCAGCCCCAGCGGGCCCAGCGGCGCTCAAATGCCATCGGATTCGTGAATCGGGACACGTGCCACGGCCCCTCCGGTTACCCCCCAGAGAGAAACCTCAGGACGATCACGGCACCCAGAACGTCGGGTCCCCTGGCGAGCTGGACCACCAGGTCGATGGGGAGGAGACCGAAGGGGGTCTCCATGACCACCCCGCCGTACGATAGGGGCCGCCGGGTGGCTGCCCGGTAGGCGGCGGCCACGATACCGGCAATCAGGAAGAGATCCAAGGAGGTGTGACCCCCGCCTGAGACGGGCCATGTGGCCAGCCACCAGACCACGGTACCCAAAGCTGGAATCACGAGGTGGGCCAGCCGCACCCGCACCTCCTCGCCCCCGAGGGCCCTGCGCAACCCTGGCGCTCTGGCCAAGGTCCGGAGGCCCGAAGTGAGGCGGTTGGTTGCGACATAGGCCAGGATCAGGTGAGCCACTCCCGCGACGGCCGGTGCCACGAGGACCACGGCATACTGGGCAACGCCCACGGCGGCCCAGGCACCGAGGGCTCCTGGCCTGCGGACTTGCCTTCGGAGCTCTGCCTGGAGGAGGACCCACGTCCGGCCAAGGTGCCCCCACCGGAATGGTCGGCTGGAGACCCTCGCCACCCGGCGCCAGTGGCGGACCTCGAGAAGGCCGGAGAGGAGGGACGGATCCAGCCCTATCGTCGCGGTGAAGGTGGCCGTCGCGAGCTGGGCGCCAGCGCTCAGGGAGGCCAGGTCCAGGTGGGGCAGGGTGCGGAAAGCGCCGACAATGGAGAGCAGGGCGAGGGGGGCGCCGGCCGAAGCCAGGACCGACGCGGGCGGGAGCCCGGTGCTGGAAAGGGGCCGACCCAGGTAATGAGCAGCCACGGCCCACGCCGCCACCGCGACCCCTGCAAGCGCGAGCCCGCTGCCGGCCAGCCGGGACCAGCGGCGGTCCTCGCCCCTGCCTTGGGCCGCCACGCTCGCTCCTGGGAGGGCGACGCCGAACAGGGCCGCCGCCAGCGTGGCCCATCCCAACGACTGGACCCGAAGCCCCAGCCCAACGACGCAGGCCAGGACGGCCGCCCCCGCCCCGAAGCCGAGGAGGAGGAGGACGAGACGTGGGAGGAGCCATCCCCGTCGGTCCACGGGAGTGGACACGGCCCAGCTCTGCTCGGCCGGCGTGGCGAACAGGGGGCCGAGGGCGCCCATCCCCCGCCATGTGAGGCCCGTGCCGGCGAGGACTACCGCCGCCGTGATCCAGAGCGTCGCGGAGGATGCTCCCGGAGATACCTGGGCGAAATGCCGGCGCACCGCAGCCGCCAATGCTCCGCCGTAGACCACCGCGAGCCAGAGCAGAGTGTAGAGGTCGCTGAGGAGGTCTCCCAGGGAACGGTCGTGATGCTTGCGCCGGGCGCGGCGGAGGCGGGCCCTCAACTCCCGGACCCGGGGCGGGGATCGTCCCGGAGGTGGGGGCTGAAGGTCGCTCCGGGTCACGACCCGAGCTCCACCCGCTCGTCGGCGACCATCTCGTAGAGGCCCGGGTCGTGGGAGGCCATGAGTACGGACGCCCCCTGGGTCTTCTCCTTGAGCAGGCGTTCGGCGAGCCACGTGCGTCCTCGGACGTCCAGGCGCTGCTCGGGCTCGTCCAGCACGAGGAGCCGCCGGGGGCGCACGAAGCAGGAGGCCAGGGCGAGCCGCCTCCGCTGCCCGCTCGAGAGGGTCGCCGGGAGCTGATCTCCCGCCGGATCCAGGCCGAGCTCGGTCATCACCTCCGTCACGGACCCGGCCTTGCCGCCGTGAGCGAAGGCCAGGAGCTCCAGGTGCTCGCGGACCGACAGGTCGGGGAAGAAATCCATGTCGTCCAGGGCGGCGGCCACCGCCGCCCGGACGCGGGCGTCGGTTTCGTCGAAGGCCTGGCCTTCCAGGAGGACCTTCCCCGCGTCGGGGCGATCGGCACCCACGATGCAGCGGAGGAGAGTCGTCTTGCCGGCTCCGTTGGGGCCGGTCACCACGACGATCCGGCCGGCCGGGACCGACAAGCTGACGTTGTCCAGAACGACCAGCGGGCCGAACCGGCGGGTAAGCCCGCGTACCTCAAGCACATCCATGGCGGCTCGATTCCGTCAGAAGCGGGAGCGGCGAACTCGGCGGTTTCAAGTTAACCTCCTCGCCCCCCGGCGCGCGGGCCGGCGCGTCCCAGCTTCGGACGGGGTCAGTTCCCGCCAAGGACCCGCACCGGCTCGATCCGGGATGCCCGGAGGGCGGGCAGGAGCGCTGCCACCACGGTGATGCCCGTCATGAGGCACGCCACCTCGCCATAGACCCAGGGATCGATGGGGGACACGCCGAACAGTCCGGCGCGAAGGAGCGTGGCGACCGCGCTGGCCATGAGAAACCCGAGGATCATACCCAAACCGACCAGCCGAGCCGCCGAGAGGAGGACCAACGTGGAGACGGCGGACCGGGTCGCCCCCAGGGCCATTCGGACCCCGATCTCCCGGGTGCGCAGCGCCACGGAATAGGCAAGCACACCGAACAGGCCTGCACCCGCCAACATCGCCGCGATGGCGCCAAGACCACCCAGGGCCATAGATCCGAGGCGCCATGGCGCCAGCATTCGGCTGCGCACCTCCCTGGCCGGCTCGATGCCCTGAACCGGGACGCGGGGGTCGATCCTGCGAATCACGCCGCGTACCTGGTCCGCAGCTGCCCGCGGATCCCCCGTGGTCCGGACATAGACCGTCGCTCGAGGTTGGTACTCCGGCCCCCGAGGAAGGTAGACGATGGGCTCAGGACCAGTGGAAAGTGAAGTCCGACTGTCTCTTACGATTCCTACGATCTCCCGGTCATCGCGCTCTTCATCGAGCCTCAGCCGATTTCCCAGGGGATTCTGACCGGGCCAGAGGCGTCGGGCGGCGGCCTCGTTGAGGATGGCCACGCGGGCTCCACCCCTCTCGTCGGCTTCAGTCAGGGTCCGGCCGGCCTGCAGACCGAGGCCGGAGGCCTCCAGGATACGGTCCCCGACGTGGGCCACGGCCAGCCGGGGGCCGCGAGAGGGATCACCGCCTGAAGGGGCCACCCGAGCCGATGGGTACCCCTGGAGAGGAGGCTGATCGGCCAGCGCCACTTCTTCCACGCCGGGAATCCCCCGAAGAGCGGGCAAGAGACGGTCGTAGAAGGCCTCTCCCGCCGCCGATTCGTACCCCAGGAGATCCAGATCCACGTCCAGGAGCAAGAGCCGGTCGTCCTGGATTCCGGTGTCCACCTTCAGGCCCGCCTGGGCGCTGCGGACGAAGAGGCCCGAGGAGACGAGGAGGAGAAGCCCCAAAGCGACCTGAGCGACCACGAGGCTGTCTCTGAGCCGGGAATCCCCCCGGCTCTGGGAGGCTCCCCTGCCGCTGGCCGCGAGGTTGCCGGAGATCTCCTTCCGGGTCGCCCGGAGGGCGGGGCCAAGGCCGAAGAGGAGACCCGTGGACAGGGAGGCCGCCAGGGCGAAGGAGAAGACTCGCCAGTCCAGCGGCACCGCCATGCTGAGGTGAAGGGTGAAGAGGCCGGCGATGGCTCTGGCGCCCATGGCCACCAGGAGTCCCAGGCTCCCCGAGGCCAGGGCCAGGAGGCCACTCTCCACCAGAAGCTGGCGAACGAGGACCCCACGGCTCGCACCCAGGGCCTTCCGTATCGCAAGCTCCCTCCGCCGCGACGCGTTCCTGGCCAGGAGGACGTTGGCCGCATTCGCGCAGGCCACCAGGAGAACGATGATGGGCACCACCATGAATCCGAGGATGGTCAGCGTCGGACGCCAGGGGCCCGTCCCGGGCCCGAACACCAGATCTCCGTGGATGATCTCGGCTCCGGCGCGGGCATCGGGATGCAGGGTCTCCATTTCCCTGGCGAGGCCCGGGAGGGCCGCCGCCAACCTCTCCTGGGAGACGCCCTCGGCGAGACGAGCCAGGGGCCTGAACCATCGGGATCCGATGCCAAGAGGGTCCGGTCCGGTCCAGGAGGGGCGGATGGACGCGGCCATGGAGGTTGGAATCCAGAGGGCGAGGGGAGCCCGGGCCCCCTCCACGACATCCTCCGCCGTCATCCCCGTGAAGCCTTCCTGAGCCACACCGATGATCTGAAGGGGGTGGCCGTTGACCCGAAGCACTCGCCCCACGACTCCCGGATCCTGGGCGAACCGCGCCTCCCAGAAGCGATGGCTCATCACCGCCACGCCAGTCTCTCCACCCCATTCTCCCTTTCCTCCTCCGGAGGACGAATTGAAGAAGCGCCCGAGGGCCGGCCGGGCGCCCAGGGTGGAGAAGTACCCCGGCGTGACCAGCTCCCCCTCCACCAGCTCTGCTCCGCCCCCTGCATCCACCGCTATCTGCATGGGACCCGCCGCGGCCACGGCGGAAAAGAGCTCGGGATGTGCCTGGAGAACCTCCACGTCGGGTCGGGAGAAGCGGCTTCCTGAAATCCGAGCGTCCTCGCCCTGAAAGGACACGGCGAAGGTCACGAGGCGGTCCTGCCGGACCACGCCGGGGAGATCGGCCAGGGCCATGGCGTTGAGGATGCTGAAGGCCGTGGAGGTGATCCCCATCCCGATCCCCAGGGAGAGGACGACGGTCAGGCTGGCAATGGGGTTGGCGAGAATCGAGCGGACACTGTATCGAAGATCCTGCGATAGGGACTCATGCATGACTGGATCATGGTGAAAGGAGACGGAACCCGGTCCAGGGACCGGCCTTCTCTCGCCCTACGAGGAGCCTCCGCGGGCGGTTTCCGGCGTCGGGCCCTCCGCACCCCGCTCCGCCCCTCCGAGCTCCGTCCCTCCGAGCTCCGTCCCAGGGGAGCTCACCGGAAAAAGATGCTGGTGCGGGCATCCTCTTTCCGGCTTGAAGGCCTGGGCGAGGGGGTGGGAACCTCCTCCCGCCGATCCGCAATGCCATGTAGCACAACGGGTTGAGGTGCTGAAGGCCCATCCGCTCCTCCAGCCGGCATGATCCTTGATCGGATAGACCCAACCCCAGCGAACTCAAAGCTCCGCGCGGCGCCATGAAAGGAGGAGACCCCCATGCTCCGACCTGTTCTTCTGGCCTCAGGCCTTCTGTCGGTGGCGCTTCTCGGCTGTGGAGACCCGGCGGGCCTCCGGTCCACGTCCGGCCGGGACCAGGTTTCGGCTGACTTCCTCTTCGGAGGGGGCGCATCCATCGGGCTCCACATACTGACCAACGATGAGGATGCCGACGTATCGCCCGGTCCGTTCCTCTCACCCGGAGATCCGGTGGAGTGGGAATACCACGTGACCAACACGGGATCGGAGGATCTGTCGGGCGTGTACGTGATGGATGACCAGGAGGGCCCGATTTGCGCCGGGTACTCCCTGTACCCGGGCGAACAGCTGGTTTGCACAAAGATCGGTGTGGCGCGGGCCGGGTCCTACGAGAATGAAGGCACGGCCACGGGCTTCGCCGCCTTGAGCGGGCAAGTCGTGGCCAGCGACTGGGGTCATTATCAGGGCGGCGTCTCGGTGGAGGAGGGCATCGGGATCGACGTCAAGCCCGGGAGCGATTCCAATTGCCTGAACCCCTCCAGCAACGGACGGCTCCCCGTGGCCATCCTGGCCGATGCGGGCTTCGACCCCCTCACACTGGATCCCGCCTCGATCCTGGCCGGTGGCGTCGTGGCGCCGGTGAAGTGGGGAAAGGGTGAGGACGTGTCCGGGGATGGATTGCTGGACCTGGTGGTGCATTTCAAGACACCGGAGCTGAACGACGCCGACCTCCTACAGGAGGGCGCCGAGCTGGTGATCAGCGGGGAGATGTCCGGCGGTGGGATCGTGAGCGGCTCGGATATCATCCATCTCGTCCACGGTCCGTTCTGCAACTAGGCCAGGTACGCGGAGGGAGTCGGGGCGCCGCCGGACCTGGCCCGCCGGTCCGACGGCGCCGCCGCGAAGCAGTGGGCTCGCGCGGCCACAGCCCCCCCTCTTTTTTCCGATCGGGCGCTAGTTCCGCTCCATCCTGGCCCGGATGTCGGGGGGAGAGCGTCCCTGTTGACCATGAAGAGATCGAACTTGGCCCGGATGTAGTTCTCCGACATGTAGATGTGGCCGTGATAGGGGCCCACGTCGCCCCAGGAGTTCTTGACCCGGTAGAAGGTGGTGCCGTTCTCGTCCCTGGCGACGCCGATCACGTGCATCCCGTGGTCGTCCGTGGTGGTCCAGCGGTCCCACCCTTCCTGTCGGTCCTCCGGGGTGATCGTCTGCCCCTCCTTCCAGATGGCATATCCGGCATTCTGGTCGAATTCAGGCTCGCTCACGTCGGCCCCGATGACGGCCGTATATCCGCTCTCGATTGCGTGCTGGAGAACGCGCATGGCGTCGTCGAGGGGGAGGTTCCAGGTGTTGTCGTCGTGCGCCCAGTTGTCGGGTGTCTCGAGCATCACCTGCTGCCAGAAGGGCATGTTGGTGAAGGACGTGATCTCAACGTAGGCGGACGGATCGATCCCCAGCACCTCGTCCGAAAACTCGTTGGGCGTCATGGAACGCCCATCTACCCGGATGGTCTCGGGGAGCGGCCCCAGATAGGCATCCAGGATCCCGTCGAAGCCCTTCGACCACTTGGGTGAGGGGCCGGGCCGGGACCGAAGAACCGCGTCCAGGTCCCCTTGGAGCACGTTCTGAAGCTCATCGTGATTGTGGCGTGTCTCGTAGGGCCAAAGACCCGAGAAGTCTCCCTCGCGAACGATCCCCCACTGGGCGATGGCGGTCATGACGTCGTGACCGAGCCCCCCGGGCCCGAAGGTGTTGTTGCCGTGCATGCGGTAGTAGGCGTCCGCCTTCTCCCGATACACGTGATCCGCGATCCACATCTCCGAAAGGTCATACTCCCCCTTCCCCATCCGGAGAAGCTCTGACTCCAGCATACTCAGAGCCGAAAAATCCCAGCAGGTGGAGGTGGATGCCTGGTCCTTGACGGGAGTCGAGGGAAGCACTTTCACGTCGGTGAAGGTCTTGGCTGGCTTCTCCTGCCTCACCATCCCCTGGGCCTGGACGGCGGTGGGGAGCAAGAGAGCGAGGATCAGGAAGAAGGGAGGAAAGGAAGGAAGTCGATGGAGAGAAGGGTCCCTCTTCATGAGTCGTCTACCTCTGCCCGAGCCTCATGGCTCGGGACCTTGGGCCGGAGGGGAGTCTCTTCCTCCACCGGCTGCGGACTACGGGGGCCCCGCCGGCGCTCCTTGGATCACCGGCTCGGGGGCCGGAACTCGCTGAGAAATCTACTCTTCGACGGGATCATGGGAAGGCCCTGGCCGGACAGCCTGTCACCGCGGACAGGCTGGCCGGCCAGGGGCCAGGCCGCTCAGCGTCGTATCGTCTCGTCCTGCCCCTTAACTCCTCATTTGCTACCCTCCAAAGGGAAGGGCGAGGACGTTGTTGGTCTCGTCGCTTTCGGCGAACCGGTCGGCCGTGTCCACCTGGTAGAGGAGGTAGGCACCGGTGGAGGTTCCAATGTTGCAGTTGAACACGACGGTGGTGGACTCACCGGGGGCAAGCACCAGGGAGGTCTGGGTGTCCAGCTGTCTCCCGCACAAGGTCTGATCCCCGCTGTCGAGGGCGGCATCGTCCGAGAAATAGGTCATCACGCCCAGCCCGGCGATGTCCAGCGAAGCGGTTCCCACGTTCCGCACAACGAGGGAGTGCGACAGATACCCGGTGGTGGGAGAGGAGAAGGTCGCGCTGGCGGGGATCAGGTCGGGCTCCAGGCTCGCTCCGACGAAAGCCTGGGAGAAGTGCGGAATCTCCCCGCTTACCGTGTTCAACAAGGGATCAACCGTGCTTTCCGCGGCGAAGAAGACCCCGTTCAGGACGAACAGCCCGAGCTGATCCTCCGAGAGGCCCGCCGAGAACACTTCGCCCTCATCGTAAGCGATGGTGAGGGTCGGCTCCGCGTCCGGATTGAACTGGAGTCCCTCGGGACCCAGGTCGTAGGCAGTTCCTGGAATGGCCAGCACGTTTCCGAGCATGACCGCAGTTTCTGCGCTGGCTTCCAGGCCGTCTTCCAGTGAAGAGAGCGACGCCGTCCCTGCCGTGCTGCCGGGTGACTCCAGATCCTCCACGTCGATGGAGTGGACGGTGATCTGTACATCCTCGTAAACGGCTCCGGGGGGGACTCCGGCTCAACCCACCAAAGGTCAAGAGGCCGCCTTCAGCGCTGGTGATCAGCTCGCTGGTGCATTCGGCGACATCGTGACTGAAGTAGGTGCCCCAGCTCCCGCCTTCCGAGATCGGGTCCCCTTCGGCCCATCCGCCTTCCACTCGATCCCCGAGAACAAGGTCCGCGTGAGCCGCCACCACGACAGGGTCTGCAGATCCGAGGTCGGACAGCGGGATCGCGTACGTGAATGACGTCGTCCCGTCCGGGTGCCGACTCGCATAGGGGAACTACCCCGGCATCGGATTTCCCCCATTGTTCAGGGATATGCCCGTATTGGAGGCACCTGCGAAGACCTGAGTCTTTACCAGGGTCCAGCCGTCCGTCGTGGTATAGGTTACGAAGAGGATCCCTTCGTCATTGCCTACGCTCACGGAACCCACGGCGAGGGCTCCAATGTCGGCCAGGAGTGGTGCCTCCGTGATCGGCGAGCACGCAGCTGAAGGGTCGCCGCTCATGGCGGAGGAGGCATCGAAGAGGGGCGGAGATTGCCGAAGAGGTTCCGTGGGTCCGTCCCTGCAGGAGGTCGCGAGAAACGAAAGCAAGAGGAAGAGGACAGCGGACAAGCTCTGAGGACGGATGTGGGACGTGTACGTACACATGGCGGTCTCCTTTTCAGGGGGCGTTGCGTGGTCGGCCTGTGGAGGACGTACCAAACTGGCAAACGGAATTCGACCGGAGGATCCGACAGATCCCCTTCGTTCATGGTGAGTCGGTGGAGGATGCGCGTAAGTGACGGGATGACCCGGCCGTATTGCGCCTCGGGCGGGATGCACTAAGATGCCCTCATGTCTACAGACGAGCTGGTATCTGAGCAAAGAAGGCGCCAACCTGAAACGGTCGGTGATGCGGGAGCTCCTCCGCTTCGCGGTGGACCCGGAGATCATTTCGCTGGCGGGGGGACTCCCCGCCAGCGAATGTCTTCCCCTGGAGGGGCTCAGGAGTTGCCTGGACGCGGTTCTCACCCGGGATGGGCCCCGGGCCCTCCAGTACAGTCCCCAGCACCAGGGTCTCCGGGCGTGGGTGGCCGAGTACATGGCACGTCGGGGGGTGGCGTGCTCTACCGACGAGGTCTTCATTACCAACGGGAACCAGAACGGCCTGGCCATCCTCTCCCGTCTCTTCCTGGATCGGGGTGACCCGGCGGTGATCGAGGAAGTGACCTTCACCGGAATCCACCAGGTGACGGTGGGCCGGGACGCGGCGGTGCGGACCGTTCCCACGGATCTCGATGCGGGGGTGGACGTGGAGGCGGTGGAAAGGGCGTTCAAAGCCTCCCCGCGGCCCCGCCTCGCCGTCATGGTGACGGACTTCCACAATCCCCTGGGGGTCTCGGTGGCAGCGGAGAGCCGTCAACGGCTGGCGGAGCTCGCGGCGGAGTACCGAGTGCCCCTCGTTGAGGACGATCCGTACGCCGCCCTGCGCTTCAGGGGAGAGGCCCTCCCTCCCATCAAGGCTCACGACGAAGCCGGCATGGTGTTCTACCTGGGATCGTTCTCCAAAATGCTGGCGCCCGCCCTCAGGCTTGGGTGGATGGTGGTGCCGGCGGAGCTCTTCCCCCGGATCCAGACCCTGCGGGAGTCCTTCGATCTGGAGTCCTCCACGCTGTACCAGCGTGCCGTAGCGGAGTTTCTGGAGCGGGGGATGCTGGAGCCGCACCTGGAAGGAATCACCGCCACGCACCGGACTCGATGCGACGCGATGCTCGAGGTCCTGGAAGACGAGCTCGGCGGGCTGGCGCGGTGGAGCAAGCCCCAGGGAGGCGTCTTCGTATGGGCATCCCTCCCCGAGTCCCTGGACACAGCGGAGATGTTCCAGCAGGCGATCCGGCAGAAGGTGGCCTACATTCCTGGAGGCGTCTTCTCCGTGGACGGCAGCACCCGGAACGCCGTTCGCCTGAATTTCAGCAACGTCAAGCCGGACGCGATCCGGGAGGGAGTGAGGCGTTTGGCCGCGGTGACACGGGCCGCACTGGACCGGGCCGGAGGCGCCTGAACATCTCTCTGCCGGGGAGTCCCTCCCCTCCGGGCCGTCGGTGACGCCAGCGGCCTCCCGCCGCTCGCGAGCCCGGCAGTACCGCAATCCCACATATTTTTCGGAGGCACACGGTGATCGACTTCACCCTCACTGAGGAACAGGAAGCTCTCAGAGACCTCGTTCGGGACTTCGCCAGGAAGGAGATCGTCCCCCTGGCCCCTATCCTGGACGAGGAGCAGCGACACAGCCCGGAGATCGTCCAGAAGTACTTCGAGATCGGCTTTCTCCACTACGCCGTCCCGGAGGAGTATGGGGGGGCGGGGCTCGGATCCCTGGAAGGCTGTCTCTTCAACGAGGAGCTTGGAGCCGCATGCGGCGGAGTCGCCTGTGTCCTGGGAGGAAACACCCTCGGGCTCACGCCCCTCTTTCTCGGCGGGAGCGATGAGCTCAAGGCCGAGCTCCTGCCTCCCCACACCGAGGGTCCCAACCTGGCCGCCTTCTGTCTCACCGAGGCCGGGGCAGGATCCGACGCGGGAGCCATGCGGACCACCGCGCACCAGGAGGGCGACGAATTCGTTCTGAGTGGAACGAAGAGCTTCATCACGAACGGCGGGGTGGCCAGCCTCTACTCCGTCTTTGCCATGGAAGACCCTCAGGCGGGAAACCGGGGCATCTCCGCCTTCATGGTACCGGCCGGGACCCCGGGGATCACCATCGGCAAGAAAGAGAACAAGATGGGTCAGCGCACCGCTGACACCCGGGAGCTCAGCTTCGACAACGTCCGGATTCCCGCTCGGTACCGCCTGGGTCAGGGAAGGGACGGGTTCAAGATCGCCATGCGAACCCTGGACGAGTCCCGGGCAGCGGTGGGGGCGGCGGCGGTGGGGATCGCCCGGGCGGCCATGGAAACCGCGACCCGGTACGCCAAGGAGCGGGTCCAGTTCGGGGCTCCCATCGCCCGGCACCAGGCCATTCAGTTCATGCTGGCGGACATGGCCATGAAGGTGAACGCGGGACGCCACCTCTGCTGGCACGCGGCCTGGCTCCGGGACCGGGGCATGAGGAACACCATGGAGTCGGCAATCGCCAAGTGCTATGCCGGGGACATGGCCATGGAGGTGACCACCAACGCCGTCCAGATTCTGGGCGGCTACGGTTACATGAAGGACTATCCGGTGGAGAAGTACATGAGGGACGCCAAGCTCCACCAGATCTACGAGGGCACCAACGAGATTCAGCGGATGGTGATCGCCCGGGAGATGCTGCGATAGATCAAGCGGCGGCTCCCGAGGCCTCGGGAGCCGCCGCCCTGAAGTCCGGCTGGGTCGGCTTCCTGCCTACTCAGGCCGTAGTCTCTCCACCACCATGTCTCCCATCTGGGAAGTCCCGATCCCGCTCCTCGCGTCTGCGGAAGGGACGAGGCCGCTCCGCAGAAGGTTCCCCACGGCGGTGTCGATCCTGGCGGCAGCGGAGGGCTCGCCCAGGTAGTCCAGCATCATCTGGACGGCACCGACCATTCCCAGCGGGCACGCCACGTTCTTCCCCGCATGCTTGGGTGCCGAGCCGTGAATGGGCTCGAACATGGAGGTCTTGCCGGGGTGGATATTCCCGGATGCGGCGATTCCCATCCCGCCCTGGAGCATGGAGGCGAGGTCCGTGATGATGTCGCCGAAGAGGTTGGTGGTGACGATGACGTCGAACCACTCCGGGTTCTTGATCATCCACATGCAGCACGCATCCACGTAGGCGTGGTCCGTGGCGATGCGCCGGGAAGTCCTTCGCTACCGCTGCGAAGGCCCGGGTCCAGATATCGTGGGGCCGGACGGCATTGGCTTTGTCCACCAGGGTGACCTGGCCCTTCGGCTCGCCTCCCCGGGCCGCCGCCCGGGCCTCGGCCAGCTCGAAGGCGTAGCGGGAGGCGCGCTCGCAACCCTTCCAGGTGTAGACCCCGTTGACGAGGGCCACCTCGTCGGGGGTGTTCTTCTTCAGGTGGCCCCCGATCTGGGAGTACATCCCCTCGGTGTTCTCCCGGACCACCACGAAGTCGATATCCTCGGGCCCCTTCCCTTTGAGAGGGCAGAGGTGCTCGGAATAGAGCTTGATGGGGCGAAGGTTGATGTAGAGATCCAGGCCGAAGCGCAGGCCGAGGATCACCGCACGCTCCACCAGCCCGGGCTCCACGTCGGGGTGGCCGATGGCACCGAGAAGAAAGGCGTCCAGGGTCCGCCACTCATCGATGACGGAGTCCGGCACCAGCTCCTTCGTCTTCAGGTAGTGCTCGCTGTTGTAGGGGTACTCGATGAGGTCGTACGCGAACTCTTCCGTGGAGGCCACGGCCTCCAGAACCTTCAGGCCCTCACGCATGACCTCGGGTCCGATCCCATCCCCCCCAATGATGCCGATGTTGTAGGACTTCATTCCGCTTCCTCCGCCGACGACGTGTTGAGAATTCCCATCTGGTGGCAAGGCGGTGACAAGCTACTCCCTCCCCTCCCGATTCGCGACCGGGGCCTCTCGGCGGTCCGGATCCTCCCCTGGGGCCTTGCCTCTGGCCCGTTCGGAAGCCGCATCCTCCTCGAAACGCCCCGCGAGGTTCCAGACCCCACCGATCACCACCTTGGGATACGCTTCCTCCAATCCCTTCAGGAGGTCCTCCACGGGGACGTCGACGAACCGTCCTCGGTCCCGGAGATACTCCATGAAGCGGTTCCCCCGCACGTCGGCGGCCTGGAACATGGCATCGTGGATTCCGTCGAACTCCAGGGGCGCCACGCCGAACCGCTCACACAGAATCCGATCGAAGGCCGGCGTCGCTTTCACCCATCTCCCCTCCACGAAGAGCTCCGCGAAGCCGTGCCAGATGAACTCGTCGGTTTCCATGGCCCAGCGGAGCTTGTCCGTGGTCAGGTGGTTCCGGACGTCGGCGAATCCAAGGCGTGCGGGAATGGCCCAGACCCGCGCGGCCGCGGCGAGGAGAACCGCCTTGGAGATGCAGAACCCGTAGCCCCGGGCGAGGGTTGCGCTCGCCCGCATGGCTTCGGGAGCCAGGTCGATACGATAGGGATCGTAACGAAAGCGGTCCCGGACTTCGTAGAACAACGCCACTGCCCGGTTCCGGTCGCCCGCTTCCCCTCCTGCCACCCGGCGCGCGAAACGAACCACGTCCGGGTGATCGGAGTCGATGCACCGGCTGGGTCTGAGGTATTCAGCCATCTCCTCGGACATGAATTGCACCCCTACCCTTTGTCGTGAACGCTCGCTTCGAGTAGAGTGTCCCTATGTATACGGCGCCCGGGAGCCTCCAGCGAGACCTCGCCTCGGGAGACACCGCGCCCTCGGTTCTGTTACGAAGCGCGAAGGGGGAAGATAACGTGGCAAAGAGGTTGATGTCGGGGAACGAGGCCATCGCCCTGGGGGCATGGGAGGCCGGCGTTTCGTTTGCGTCGGGCTATCCGGGCACCCCCAGCACCGAGGTCCTGGAGAGCATTGCCGGCTACGGTGAGGTGGACGCCCACTGGGCCACGAACGAGAAGGTGGCCTTCGACGAAGGAATGGGGGCCGCCCTGGGTGGGGTGCGCACCCTGGTGACCATGAAGCACGTAGGGCTGAACGTCGCGGCGGATCCCTTCATGGTCTTCCCCTACGCGGGTACGAATGCCGGCTTCGTGGTGTTGGTCGCTGATGATCCCGGGATGTACTCGTCCCAGAACGAACAGGACAGCCGGTACTTCGCGAAGATGGGGAAGGTCCCCCTGCTGGAGGCCAGCGACGCCGGAGAGGCCCGGCAGATGATCAAGGATGCCTACGACCTCAGCGAGGCATTCTCCACTCCGGTCATGTTCCGTACCACGACCCGACTGGCGCACACCCGTGGAGTCGTGGAGCCGGGCGAGCGAGTTGAGGTCCCGCGGAGGAAATTCGCCTCCAACCCCCAGCAGTACGCAATCCCCGTGTACGCTCGTTTCCGACGTCCCGAGCTGGAGGCGAAGCTTGACCGACTGCGGGAGTATGCGGAGTCCTTCGAGGGCAACGTCATCGAAGAGGGGGATCCGAAGGTGGGCGTGGTGACCCACGGGATTCCCTATCAATACGTGAAGGAGGTGGCCCCGGAGGCGACGGTCTTCCGGCTCGGCATGCTGTACCCCCTCCCGGAGAAGAAGCTGAAGGCGTTCTGCGAGCGCTTCGACACGGTCTTCGTGGTGGAGGAGAGCGAGGGGTTCATCCAGGAAGAGATGGCGAGCTTCGGCATCCGGAACCTGGTGGGCAAGGAACGCTTCACCAACATCGGTGAGTTGAGCGCCGACCTGGTTGCCGCCGGCTTGAAGGGGGCGGCCGTTCCCGCCGATTTCTCGGGGGAAGTCGCGGTCCTGCCGAGGCCTCCCAAGATGTGTGCCGGGTGTCCACACTCCGGGACCTTCAGCGCCCTCCGGAAGCTCAAGGTGGTGGTGACTGGCGACATCGGCTGCTACACGCTCGGATGTCTCCCCCCCCTGTCGGCCATCGACACTACCTTCTGCATGGGGGCGAGCATCGGGAACGCCACGGGATTCAAGGCGGCGGGGGAGGAGAAGGTTGTGGCGGTCATCGGCGACTCCACCTTCCTCCACAGTGGGCTCCCGAGCCTCATGAGTGCCGTGTACAATCAGGTCCCCACCACCGTGCTGCTCCTGGACAACGGCACCACCGGCATGACGGGTCACCAGGAGCATCCCGGCACGGGACACACCCTGCAGAACGCCCCGAGTCCCTCGGTGGACTACGAGGCCCTGATCCGGTCCATCGGAGTCCAGCACGTGACCGTCCTGGATCCCTGGGAGCTGAAGGACATGCGGAAGGCGATCAAGGAGGCCATGGCTTACCCGGGCCCCGCGGTGGTGATCGCCCGGCGCGCGTGCGTGCTCCTGCCGGAGGAGAAGGCGAAGGACCGCATACCCTTCCAGGTGGACGAGGAGATCTGCATACAGTGTGACTATTGCCTGGAGTCGGGGTGCCCGGCCCTGGTGATGCAGGGAGATTATCCAACCGTTCGGGAGTGGGAGTGCATCGGGTGCGCCATCTGCGCGCAGCTGTGTCCGGTAGACGCGATTCTCCCCGTCCAAGCGGATGCCGGCATTCCGGCGCAGGAGGCTTGAACCATGGCTGTCACGAATGTTCTCATCGCCGGTGTCGGTGGTCAGGGCGTCATCCTTTCCAGCGAGCTCTTGGCTCTGGCCGCCATGGCGGACGGGCGGGACGTC
Organism: uncultured Gemmatimonadales bacterium; assembly: GCA_963751255.1. GTDB lineage: Bacteria > Gemmatimonadota > Gemmatimonadetes > Longimicrobiales > Gaopeijiaceae > CAVVTW01. The sequence continues at coordinate 37,023 of CAVVTW010000016.1, forward strand.
AAGCAGGGCGAGTTCCACGGGGTGGCCCAGCGCGGCGGCGCCGTGTTCAGCCACGTCCGTTTCGGGGAGCGCGTCCACTCGCCCATGGCCCCCCGTGGGAAGGTGGACTACCTCCTGGCGTTGGAGCGGCTGGAGGCCCTCCGGTACGGCCATTTCGTCAAGGAATCCGGAACCATCATCGTCAACGACCACAAGGTGGAGCCGGCCCGATTGGGCGATCTGCGGCCCTACCCTGACGAAGGAACGAGCTTCCTCCAGGGGAAGGGCTTCCAGGTCCTGGTCGTGAACGCCACGGAGAAGGCCATCGAGCTCGGCAACTACCGGGCCGCGAACGTGGTCGTGCTGGGGACGTTGGCCGCCCACCTGGACCTTTCCCGGGCCGCCTGGGAGGAGACACTCGAAGAACGGATCCCCCCCCGGCTGCTGGAGCTGAATCGAAAGGCCTTCGCGGCTGGACTGGAGTTTGCCGCCAGCCCGGTCTGACGGTGTCCCTGCTCCGAGGAGCTGCACCATGTCCTTGACCAAACGATACGACGGGTATCGGTCCTTCGCGTACCTGGAGCCGGGAGCCGATTACCGTCCTTTCGAGTTGACCCGGGCCCAGGATCGAGTCGAACCGTACCTGGTGCCCCTCTCCCCGGAGGAGGAGGAGCGGACTCGTGGGCTCCTGGAGAGGACGGTCCTCGTGTCCCTCCACGAGCACCTGGGCCTCTTCCCCACCGACATGGCCGAGACCCCCGCCATGGTCCGGGAGGGCAGGCAGGCCACGGCGTTCGAGGGAATGTCCCACGCCCACTGGGACGCCGTGCTGGACAACCTCCTGGACGGTCTATGCACCATCGAGTCCAAGGGGGGCTGGAAGTGGACCGAGATTCTCCACGACCTGGGGATGCGGCTCTGTGACCTGGCCCACCAGCGGTTCATCACCCCAGCCACTCGGGTCGAGGACATCCTCCGCGCCCACGAAGAGGGCACGATCGCCTGGATCGCCTCCATGGAGGGGGCGGCCATGATCGAGAATGAGCTCGACCGGATCGAGGTCCTCTACGGCTTCGGAGTCCGCTCCCTGGGAATCGCCTACTCCGAGGGCAACTCCCTGGGGGCCGGCCTGAAGGAGCCCCGGGACGGAGGACTCACGGTCTTCGGGCGAAAGGCCGTGGAGCGGATGAACAAGGTCGGGATGCTCATCGACTGCTCCCACTGCGGGGATCAAACCACTCTGGATACCATCCAGGTCAGCGAGAAGCCCATCGTCCTCAGCCACATCGGAGCTCGGGAGCTCTGGAACTCCCGGCGGCTCGCTCCCGATCACATTCTCGAGGCCTGCGCGGCGAAGGGCGGTGTCATCGGCATCGAGGCCGCTCCCCACACCACCCTCACATACAACCGGCGCACCCATGACCTGGAAGCGTTCATGGAGCACTTCGAGTACGTGAAAGGGCTGGTGGGCATCGACCACGTGGGCTTCGGGCCCGACTCCCTCTTCGGCGACCACGTGGGACTCCACCACGCCTACGCCGCCAGCCTCTCCATCCGGGATGCCCACGGAAGTACGGGGTCACGGGAGACGGAGACGGAGACGGGGATGGAGTACGAGGAGGTGGAGTACGTGAGGGGGATCGAGAACCCCGTGGAAGGATCCAGGAACATCCTCCGGTGGCTGGTGAGGCACGGCTACTCCGACGAGGACATCGGGAAGGTCATGGGAGGGAACGCCATCCGTCTCTTCAGAGACGTGTGGGAATAGGCCGGCGTTCCCTCGCCGCCCTCGGGCTGGCTCTCCTTCCTCTCCTCCCGGGATCCCGCCTCGGAGCCCAGGGCGTTCTTCTCGCGGGCCGGGCGGCGGCGCGGATACACGCCGACTCCGGAGGGGTTCCTGTGGAGCTCCACTACCGTCTCGTCTCCGACCCAGGCACTCCCGAGGTGCCCTTTTCGGTCCTCATCCCCGATCCGATCCGTCTCTCCTCCCTGACGGCACGGCTTGGGGAGGACCCTGGTCCTGTGGGCGGGGTCCCGGATCTCGGGGCCCGAGGGATTCCCTCCTCGTCCGTCGGGGTTGAAGAAGGCCTCTCCCTGGAGGAAGTCCGGGCCCATTACTGGGAGGGATCCTTCCGCGTACCGGACAACGTGGGGCAGGGGGACACGCTTTCCCTGAGCCTCGGCTATACAGTGGAGGGCGCCCAGGACACCGACGGGCGGATCACTCTTCCCCTGGTGGCGCCGCGGTGGGCTCCCGTGGATCCCGGCCCCACGACCTTTCAGGCCAGGATCGACGTGCCTCCGGGACTTACGGTCGCGGGCTCGTTTCCCACGTCGGTCCTGAAGCGTCCCCCCGCCGGCGAGGGGGGAGCCTTTGAGGTGGGCCTCCAGGGCGTCCCGTCCGCTCTCGTACTCTGGACGACGAGTGGCGAGGCGCCGATCCTGACGTTGGAGCGGGTCCTGGACCTGCTGGTGGTCGCGAGCCTCCTCCTGCTGGGGGCCCTGGGACTCCGTTTCCTGGCGGGGAAGGACGAATGAGGAGCCTCCTGGAGGCCGGTTTCGTCTTCTGGGGTCTGTTTCTGGTCTTCGGCCTCATCGTGGTGGGATACCTGGTCTGGATGAAGTGGGTGGAGAGAGCCGACGGCCCCGAGAACGCGGACCGGCGGGGGCCGGCCCAGAGGGGACCTCCCGGGCCATGAGTCTCCACTACTGGGTCTTCGGCGCTTATTTCCTGGTGGTCTTCGGCATTGGCTGGTACAGCCTCAGGCGCACCACCGACGAGACCGACTACTGGATCGCGGGCGGGAAGCTGGGATGGATTCTGGGGGGAGCCACTTTGGCGGCCACCCACACCTCCGCCGGCACGTTCATCGGCACCATCGGGGTGATGTACACCGTGGGCTGGTCCTTCGGGTGGCTGGTCCTGACCATCCCCCTTGCCTACTGGTTCACCGCAGCCGTCCTCGCTCCCCGCTTCACCCGGGTCCGCAGGCTCACCCTCCCGGCCTTCCTGGAGACCCGGTACCAGAGCAAGGGCATCCGGGGCCTCTCGGCCGTCATCATCCTGGTGGCCACGGTGGTGTACATCCAGGCTCAGATCGTGGCTGGAGGCCTCATCGCCAACGTCGTCTTCGGCGTGCCCACGAGCTGGGGAATGGTGGGCTTCACCGTCATTCTCCTGGCGTACACGGTCATCGGTGGGATGATCGCCGTGGTGTACACCGACTTCGTGCAGCTCTTGATCATGGTCGTGGGTGTGGTGTTGGCCGTGCCACTGGCCCTTCGGCAGGTAGGCGGAGTGAGCGACCTCATTACCTACGTGCAGGCGGTGAATCCTCACACCTTCACCTGGGAGGGACTGCCCGGGACACTCCTCTTCACCATGGGGCTGGCCTTCCTCCTGGGATCGGTGGCGACGCCCGAGAAGCTCATTCGCCTCTACGCCATGAAGGACATGCGCACCATCCGAAGGGGCATCCTGCTGGCCATTGTCGTCATCACCGGAGTGAACCTCCTGGTCTTCATCCTGGCCCTGGCCAGCATCGTCCTCTTTCCGGTCCTCCCCACGGGAGACCTGGCCATGCCCATGATCGCCCGGGCCGTGCTCCCTCCGGTCCTGGGGGCCCTGATGCTGGCGGCCATCACGTCCGCCATGATGTCCACCGTGGACTCTCTCCTGGTCGTAGCGGGATCCGCGCTCTCCTACGACCTCTTCCAGAACCTGATGCACCCCGGGGCCACGGAGCGACAGAAGGTCATGGTGGATCGCCTGGGGATCCTGGTGGTGGGGTGCGTCCCGGTCGTTCTCCTCTTGACCGGAGTGGGGGAGGGAGAGCTGGTCCAGTTCATCGTCCTCCTCTTCACCGCTCTCATGGCTGCGGCCTTCTTCATGCCGGTGGTCCTCGGGGTCTACTGGCGCAGGGGCACCAAGGAAGGAGCAGCCTCGGCCATGGTGGGAGGCGTGAGCGCAACCTTCCTGTGGAAGGCGTTCGGGCTCCAGACCATCGATCCGGTTCTGCCCGGCTTCCTGGTGTCGGCCGTGCTCATGATCGGTGTAAGCCTCCTCACTCCGCCCCCGCCGCAGGAGGCCCTGGAGCCCTACTTTCCCGGGTAAGGGGCCGGCGGGCTGCCCCGACGATCCGAACTCCCCGGTGGGCTATCCCGATTGTCCAGTCAGTTCACTCGGGCTCGCTCTTGCGCAGGGATCATTGCCGCCCGATTGTCAACCCCGCCAAGGGAGGCGACTCCAGGCGGCGCCTCCCCCTCCGCTCACCAGCTGGCCGCCGCACCGAGCGAACCCGAATCGAAGGGGGACATCATGGCGAAGGGTGCGAAATCGATCGGTCTGACCTTCCTGTCTCTGTTGTTCCTGGCGTCCAACGTTTACGCCCAGGCCAATACTGCGCTGAGGGTGGACGGGGAGAGGATCAAGAGCTACATCGCGCACCTGTCCACCAACGAGATGATGGGGCGCCAGAGCATGACCCCGGCTTACCAGGCGGCGGCGGAATGGGTGGCGGCCCAGTACGAGGCCTGGGGGCTCGAGCCTGCCGGCGAGAACGGGACCTACTTCCAGAAGCGTGCCGATCAGCCGGGGGGTGACGTGGTACTACCGGCGTGCCGGAGGTGAGCATCAACGGGACCCCATTCTCCGTCGTGGAAGGGGATTTCTCCCTCAACCCGGCCTCCACGCCGGCCACCACGGTGAGCGCCGAGGTGGTCTTTGTGGGGTACGGCATCTCCGCCCCGGCCAAGGGCCTGGACGAGTACGCCGGCATGAATGTCCGAGGCAGGGTCGTCCTGGCGCTGACGGGGTCGCCCATAGACGCTCCCCAGGCGGGGGGCGGAGGCTCCATGGCTCCCGCCCCGCGTGCGGAGCCCGAGCCCCAGGAGGCGTGGACCGAGGAGTCGACGGAGCTGGCGAAAATCCGCACGGCGTTCGAGAAGGGAGCTTCGGCGATCCTCCTCTACAACCCGGACGCGGCCAGCGCAGTCCGGGATGCGGGGCTTCGGAGGGAGAGGCGGCGGCGCAGGAGACCTTCACGCCCACCCGGGATTTCCTCGTGCTCTCCATCACGGACCGCGCCTTCCGGGCGATCATGAAGCCGGATATCCAGGAATCGGTCCGAGGGTTCACGACTCGACTCAACGAGATCAGGAACGAGATCAAGTACGGAACCCCCCAGTCCATGGCGACGGGGGCTACCGCTCGTCTGAAGGGCTATGATGCCCAGGAAGAATTCAGCGAGGCGCTGGGCAACAACTACGCCTACAACGTGTTGGCCAAGCTTCCCGGCACGGACCGTAGCCTCCGGGGGGAGTTCGTGGTCATGGGCGGACACCTCGACCACCTGGGGATGAGAGACGGTCAGGTGTACAACGGCGCCGACGACAACGCGTCGGGAACGGCCGTGGCCATGGAGGTGGCTCGGGTCCTGAAGGAGGGGGGCTATCAACCGAAGCGGACCATCGTCTTCGCGGCCTGGTGCGGCGAGGAGCTGGGCCTGATCGGGTCCAACTACTTCGTGGAAGCACCCCCTGCAGGGATGGATATCGACAAGGTGGTCACCTACTTCAACATGGACATGGTCGGTCTGGGTGACGCCATCGGCGCTCCGGGCGCCCTGAACTTTCCCACGATCTGGGACGTGATCCGCAGGGACCAGGACCCGGACGTGATCGCTGCCGTTCAGCCCAGGACCGGGGGGCCAGGGGGAGCGACCACTCGGCGTTCATCACTCGGGGCATCGAGGCCCTGGCGCTCATGACCAGTGGCGGCGTTGGACACCCTTACTACCACCGGCCGGAAGACGATACGGAGAAGATCGATCCTGAGATCCTCCGGAAGACCGGGCAGTTCGTCCTCCAGGGGACGGTGAACCTCGCCGATGAGCAGGGCACCGAGCTCCTGATCGAGGACCGGCAGAACCTCTACAACGCTGCCCAGTTCAACGTCACCTCCTTCAATCCCGGCCAGGGCGAACATGAGCAAGTGCGGATTCTCGCATCGAACCGGGACGAGCTCATGGGCCTGGTGCTGGACAGCGCTCTCGCGGTGAACGGCAGGCTGCAGGAAGAGCAGCGACAGGCCGCGCCGGTCATGGCGTCTCCCATGCGGTACGGTGGTCCATCCGCTTCGGGGAAGAAGACTTTCAACCGGGGCATCAGCGATCTGGCCCCGTTCGAAGGCGACACGTCTCTGCTCCTGGCGGCGGCGGAGTTCATCGGCTTCGGACGATTGGACCTCAGGGGCGATGACGGCTACTGGATCTCCAACGGGCACCTCACGGCGGAGGGACGCCGGGCCGTGCCGATCCTGGAGGCCAACGAGATCTGGATCCACCTGGCCAGCCCGTCCCCGGATCTCTTCGAGGAGGTGCTCGCTGCGGCGTCCGAGCCGTTCATCGTTACAGGAGACTACGCCGTCTCCGACCTCATGCTCACCCCGATCAACGACAAGGGGGTCATTCTGGGGGTCTCGCTGGATCCCGCTCACGTGGATGGCACCATCGCGGCGCTGGAGGAGCTGAAGGCGCGGCTGGGGGACACGGATAACCTGGTCCTGTGCGCGACCACCGATCGGGGGATGGAGGAGGCCGGAGCCGCCCTCTACATGGGTCTCGTCCACCGGGGATGGGAGGCCGTGGAGATCGCCGGTGACCGCAGGGCGGGTGGCGGGATCAGCGGAAACAACCTGCGGGTGTTCGCCGGGGCGAATCAGAGGGCGTTCATGAGGTGACGGCACCCGGAGGCCACGACGCCGGCTCGAGTTCTCCGGAGGGTAGGCCTGGACAGTTGCCATTCGGTGCCGGAGGCGCACAGTTTTAGACTTGTTCGCACCCTCTCCCTTTTGGTCGTAGGGGCCCGCTCCCAGGCGTGCCCGCGAGGATCCACTTGGGTATCCAGCTCTCCACCCTCGGGCGATTGGCCATTCGGCAGGACGGAAAAGAGCGTCCCGAGCTCCTGCCCTGGCGCCGGCGTCTGGGTCTCCTCGTGTACCTTGCCGTGGAGGGTCGGGGCACCCGTGAGCGTCTCTTCAACCTCTTCTGGCCAGAAAAGGAGTATGACCAAGCCCTCGGTGCGTTGAACCAGGCACTCCTGGAGATTCGGCAGGTTTGCGGTGCCGGGTGCCTGATGGCCGAGGATGAGGGAGTGCGCGCCTCGGCGGAAGTGGAGGTGGATGCCGTCCTCTTCCGTTCGATGGCCGAGGCCGGGGATCACGCCCATGCCTTGACCCTGTACGGGGGAGCGTTTCTGGAGGGGGTCCATCTGGTTCGAACCCGCGCCTTCGAGCGCTGGGTCGATCGGGTCCGGACCCGACTCCGCCGCCTTCACCGTCAGGCGCGGGAGGCGCGGGTGGCACAGCTTCTCGAGGCCGGCGACCTGCCGGGCGCCCTGGAGGTAGCGCGAGCCTGGGCGGAGCTGGAGCCGTCCGACGACCAGGCGCAGCGTCGGCTCGGCGAGTTGTTGGCCATGAGGGCGAGCAAGCGGACGGCGGAGCCGGAGGCGGACGCCGGGCAAGCGCGTCCTCCTCTTCGGGCAAAGGCGGAAACATCCGATCGGGATCGGAGGCTCCAGCCGCGGCTCGAGAAACCCTGGATCGGGGAAGTCGTAGACATCCTCAAGGATCGTTGGGTCTTTCGGATCGTCCTGGCCTATGGCAGCGGAGTGCTGTTGGCCATAGGAATCCCCGACGCGTACAATCTTTCCAGCACGTGGGCCCTGCGGATCACCGCCGTGAGTCTCGCCGGGTTTCTCTTCCTTCCCCCCCTCGTCTGGGCCCTGGAACCCACCGCCAGGAGGAAGATGGGGTACCGGGAGCCCCGTCCATGGCGAGGGATTCCGGGGGGTCGCATCTCCCGAAGGGTGTGGGCCCTGCGCGGCATCATCGTCCTCGTGTCCGCAGGGGCGAGCCTCTTCGTGGGGGCGGCGCTATGGCCTCCCCCTCCCGCCCCGGACAGCATGGCCGGGGAGTCGCGGAGCTCTTCCCACTCCCGTTCCCTGGCCATCCTCCCCATTGCGTCGGAGGACCCCAATGACGACTTCCTGTCCAGTGTGGGGAGGCATCTCACCCGAACGCTGATCGACCACTTCCGTTCCTACGGGGTCCTGGACGTCCCCATCATGGAGGCGGTGGAGCCCTACGAGGGAAGCGGCCTTCCTCTGGATTCCATCCGGGATCAGCTTGGCGGGGTGGACATCCTGATGCGGGGGACCCTGGGCCAGCGGGGCGACTCGGTGATCCTCACCCTCAACTTCCAGGGGTCGGAGGACGTCGGGGGAGCCCAGGCCAGCTACGCGGTACCCTTCCAACAGGATCTGGACGAGATCCAGCTCGCCCGGATGGTCACCGATTCCATCAACGTCCAGCTACGGGAGAAGCTGGGCCAGGAGATCCGGACCACGGCCCTGCGTCTCGGTACGAGAGTGGAGGAGGCGTTCCGTCTCGTGCGGGAGGGCCTGGATGAACGTGGTCTGGCGGTGGGCCTCACCCGTCGGGGCGACTTTCCGGGCGCCAGCCGAGCCATCGAACAGGCAGATTCCCTCTTCGGCCTGGCTAGCGTCCGGGACCCGCGGTGGCCCGACCCTCTCTTCCTGCGCGGGAGCCTCAGTGGCACCCGTGTAGCGCTGGGGGACCTGGCGTCTTCGGTGCCGGGGGCCGAGGACTTCCGGGTCTCCCCGGAGAATCGCGATCAGGTCCTCCAGCGAGGGCTGGATCGGGTGGAGGCTGGGCTCCGGTTGGACCCGGGGAACAAGGACGGCTACCTGGCGAGGGCGGGTCTGCTGGCCTATTTCAGGCCCGATCCCCGGGATTCGGAAGCGCGGACCAAGCTGTTTCGGGACCGGGAGGATGCGCTCCGGCGGGCTTGGCGCGGTGATCCGCCCCGACCGGAAGCGGCGTACGGTCTCGCTCAGGTCTACTTCGAGTGGGGAAGGTACGAGCAGGCGGAGGAGTACTACCAGGAGGCTTTCCGGCAAGACGTCTTCCGCCAGCGACTTCCCGATGACCTCCTGAAGCTTGGGAGGATCCGCCTGGAGACGGGGAAGGAGGAGCTAGGGTACCGGGAGTGCGCCCGGGAGAAGGCGGACCGGCCCTGGGACCGTCGGATGTTGGCGGAGTGTCAACTCCTCCTGCTCGCCTTCGGGTCGGAGCTGGCTCCCGACGTCTCCTCGGCCGAGGCGCTGGCCACGGACCCGGAGTGGCAGGAGCTCGGGTTCGGTCAGGAAAATCAGAATCCGCCCTCTGATTTTCTGGTCCTCCTGGCCGGCGTCTTCGCCAGGGCCCAGGAACAAGACACGGCGCAGGCCTTGCTTCAGGAGGCCATGAAGATGCCCTCGGGCATCCCGGTGGACTATCTCGCAGGCGTGCTGGCCCGGCTGGGAAGACGCTCCGAGGCCGTGGAGGTCCTCCGCGGAGAGCCGGGCCTCCATTTCCAGAGCCGGGTCTTCGACCCTCTCCGCGGGTTTCCTCCCTTCGACTCCCTCGCCGCTGCGGCGGGGGGAGGGGGCTGACTACCCTATTAACGTAGACTGTCGCAGACGCAGTGCCACCTGCGGTACTCGTCCCTGTAGCAGAAGCAGTCGCCGGAATTTCCCTCTTCGGTCCTGGAAGTCTGGCAGAGCTCCAGGATAATCTCCGGCTGCTCGGCGATGAGGTCCTCGATGCGGTGACGAACCACCTCATCGCCGCCGATGACCTCGCGTTTGAGACCGTCATCGAAGAGGAGCTGGACCACTCCGGGGTGGTTTTCCGGGTCCGTGGCCTTTCCCACCCGGAGTTTGACCCTGTAGCTTCTCCCTTCACAGACGAAACGAACCTCCACGGTCTTGACGGAATTGGGCCGACTATGCATGGCTCCTCCTTCTGCTGAGGCCAACGTGTCCTCGGTCTCGCTGGATTTGTGCTCGTCGGGAAGTAGGCACAAGATGGCCGGCTCTGTCGCGGATTGCCAGGTTCTTCTCCTTTTCCACCGCCCAGAGGGAGCATGAAGATCGAGCCCGTGAAGGCCACCTCCCAAGATCACCTCTTTGCCCCCCTGACGCTGCGGGAGGTGACTCTGAAGAACCGAATCGCCGTGTCTCCCATGTGCCAGTACTCGGCCCGTGAGGGAGCGGCCACGGACTGGCACCTGGTGCACCTAGGGGTCCGGGCTCTCGGGGGTGCCGGGCTCGTCCTCGCCGAGGCCACGGCGGTGACCGCCGAGGGCCGGATCTCGCCCCAGGACCTGGGAATCTGGCGGGAGGATCACGTCGAGGCCCTGGCCGGAGTGGTTCGCTTCATCCACGAGCACGGCGGGGTGGCGGGTCTCCAGCTCGCCCATGCGGGCCGAAAGGCGAGCACCGCCAGGCCCTGGGAGGGAGGACGGCCCTTGAGGTCCGAGGAAGGAGGCTGGCGCCCGGTGCGGGGACCCAGCCCGATTCCCTTCGGGCAAGGATACCCGACGCCCGCGGCTCTCGACGCCGCGGAGATCCACGGTGTGCTGGAGGCCTTCGCCACCGGCGCGGACCGCGCCCTCCGGGCCGGCTTCCGGGTTCTGGAGATCCACGGGGCCCACGGGTACCTGCTCCACACGTTCCTCTCGCCCCTGAGCAACCAGAGGGACGACCAGTACGGCGGGTCGTTCGAGAACCGCACCCGGCTGATCCGGGAGGTGGTGGAAGCGGTCCGCCAGGTGTGGCCCCAGGAGCTTCCCCTCCTCCTGCGCCTCTCGTGCACCGATTGGATGGAGGGAGGCTGGGGACCCGACGATTCGGTGGCCCTGGCACGGATGGTCGGGCCGCTGGGGGTCGATCTGTTGGACTGCTCCTCGGGAGGGATCCACCCCGATGCCAGGGTACCCGTGGCCCCGGGCTACCAGACGCCCTTCGCCGAGAGGATTCGCAAGGAGGCTGGGATCGCCACGGGGGCGGTGGGCCTCATCACGAGTCCCGCGCAGGCGGACCACATCATCCGAACGGGCCAGGCCGACCTGGTGCTCCTGGGCCGCCAGTCCCTCCGGGAGCCCCATTGGCCGCTCCGGGCTGCCAGAGAGCTGGGCCAGGAGGTGGAGTGGCCGCCCCAGTATCTCCGGGCCAAGCTGTGAGCAGGCGAGGGCGCGCGATGTCGAGGGTGATCCACTCTACCTGCTACATGTGCACGGAAGACTGCCCCATCACGGTGATGACGGATGGGGAGGAGATCGTGTCCGTGGAGCACCCGGAGTGTCCCCGGGCCGAGGCCATGCTGGAGCAGCGGACGAGCCCGGCCCGCCTGGTTCGGGCTCGGGTCCGTAGGGCCGCCGGTGGGAGGGTCGCCAGTGGGAGGGCCGCCGACCTCCCTTGGGAGGAGGCGTCCCGAGAGGAGGCCATCCGGTTCGCGGCCGAGAGGCTCCTCGAGGTCAGGCGCCGGTATGGTCCCCAAGCGGTGGCGTTCGTGGCGGGATTCACAAAGGAAGCCCGCCCGTACCTTCGGCGCCTGGCCCACAGCTTCGGGTCCCCTCACTACCTCACGGAGTCCTCCTGCTGCTTCGGCTCGGGGTTTGTAGCGGCTCGGATAACCCTCGGCGGGGAGTACGAGTACTTCCTGGCGCCGTCCCGCACACGGTACGCCGAGACCCGATGCCGGTTGGTCTGGTCCTCGAATCCGACGGAGAGCCGGCTCCCGTACGAGCGGCATCACCTTCTTGCGGACGTCCGGGACGTTCCGACCATCGTGGTCGATCCCCGGCGCACGCCCCTCGCCAAGGCCGCGAGCGTTCACCTCCAGCCCCGGCCCGGGACCGACGGAGCCCTGGCCCTGGGCCTGGCCCACGTAATCCTGGAGGAGGGGCTCGAAGACCGGGAGTTCCTGATCCGCCACGCCCACGGGTTGGACGCGTTCCGGGCGTACGTGCGGGATTTTCCGCCTGAGGCGGTGGCCCGGATCACCGGCGTCTCGACTGGGGCTCTCGTTGCCGCCGCCAGGCTGTACGGCGCCGCCCGACCCGCCCAGATCACCATCTCCGCGTGTTCCACGGTCCACCACACCAACGGCTTTCAGAATCATCGTTCTATTCTCCTGCTGGCGGCCCTGTGCGGGAACCTCGACGTCGTGGGGGGCAATCGCCCCTGGGGGCACCGGGTCGTGGAGACGAGCGTGGACCTGCCCCAAGGCGTGGTGAGGGCCCTGGGCTCACCTCTGGGCGCCAGGGATCACCCCCTCTTTACGGAGCACTACGGGGAAGGGCAGGGGATGCATTTGGCCGAGGCTATCGAGCGGGGCGAGGTGAAGGCGGTCTTTTCCCTGGGTATGAACGTGATGATGTGGCCGAATTCGGGCCGCCTGCGGGAGGCCCTGGACTCTCTTGAACTTCTGACCACCGCGGACTTCTTCGAGACGCCCACAACCGAGCTGGCCACGGTGTTCTTCCCGGCGGCCACGCACCTGGAACGGGAGGCCCTCGTGGTCTCGGGCAGCGGGAGGGTGCAGTACCGCCCCGCAGCCGTGCGCCCCCTGGGCGATGCCCTGGGCGACAGCGATCTCGTGTTCGAGATGGCCAAAGCTCTGGGTGTGGAGGACCCCTTCTGGGAGGCGGGCCTTCACGCCAGCTTCGACGCCCGGCTGGCGGGGACGGGGCTCACCTTCGCGGACTTGCCTGGGGATGGAGAGGTGGTGCAGGTGCAGGTCTCCGAGCCCGAGGAGCGCGCCTATATGCGGAAGGGGTTTGGCACGCCGACAGGGAAGGTGGAGTTCGTCTCGACGATCCTGGAGGAGGCTGGCTACGACGGCCTACCCACGTACCGGGAGCCGCACTGGAGCCCCGTCTCGACGCCGGAGATGGCCCGGGACTTCCCCCTCGTCCTCACCTCGGGGGCCCGGAGCCGCACCTACACCCATTCCCAGGGGCGAGCCTTGGGCACCCTGGCCCGACGGGAGCCCGAGCCGCGAGTCCAGATCAGCCCTGCAGACGCGGCGGTACGGGGTATCGTGGAGGGGGACGCCGTCCGCCTCGCCTCCCCCCTGGGATCGGTCACGATGAAGGCATGGGTTACCGAGATGGTGCCCCCGGGGGTGGTCAGCGCTCCCCATGGGTGGGCGCAGGCCGACATCAACCGGCTCATCCCCGACGAAGGGCTGGACCCCGTCTCGGGGTTTCCCCCCTTCCGCTCCAGCCTGTGTACGATCGAACGGCTCGGCCGGCCCCGCCACGTGTGACCAGAAAGGAACCGCGATGATTCTTCAACTGAAGCTCACGCTCAAGGAGACGGAACCGCGGATCTGGCGGCGCATCCTCGTGGACGACCTCAGCACGCTCCACCAGCTCCATCGCATGATCCAGATTCTCATGGGTTGGTGGGACTACCATCTCTACCAATTCGACGTCGAGGGGGGCCGGTACCACGGACCGGACGACGAGCCGATGCTGGACGAGGACATCGGTGAGGAGGCTGCGGGCGTCAGCCTCAGGCAGCTCGGTCTGAGGAAGGGAGACGTCTTCGACTACGAGTACGACTTCGGCGACTCGTGGCGGATGGAGATCGTGGTGGAGAGGCGGCGGCAGGTGCGAAACGGTCTCTGGACGCTACCGTGGCTTATGGAAGGTGAGCGGGCAGGGCCACCCGAGGACTGCGGCGGTACGACCGGGCTGGCCAGGGTCCTCTCCGTTCTCGAGAATCCACCCCTTCCTCCGGCGTCGAGCGATCCGGAGGATTGGGACGCCCCCGAGAGCTGGCCCGACCTGGATCTGGATGGAGATAGTGACTTCGAGGACCCGGAGGAGCGGGAGCGCTGGGAACTTCTGCAGTGGCTCGGTGACTACGATCCTGGCCAGTTCGATCGGAGAACCGCGAATCACTTCCTGGTGTTGGCGGGTGCTTGGGGGGCCCTGGACGGATGACGCACACGATTCCCATCGACGACTCCGCGATCCCACTCCTGGACGAGCTGGGCCGTGCCCTGCTTCTCGGCGAGCGGATGCGCCCCCGGGATCGGTTGGCGAGGGCGGGGGTGGGCGCCGCCCCCGATCTCCTCCTGGGGATCGTCGACACCACCCGGTCCCTGCAGGAGAGGGTTGGGGGAGAGGCCCTGGGCCTGCTCCTCCATGTCATGGAACGGCCAGGGGCTCCCTCGCCCGAGGAGCTGCCCCGGATGGCCGAGGGCCTGGGGGAGGCCACGGCGGCGGCCCTCAGAGGTCTCGAGGAGGAGCTGGGACCCTCGGTGAGCAGAGCCCTCGTGGGTCTTGTCGGGGCGGGGCAACCCCTTTCCGCCGAAGAAAGGAACCTCGCCCTCCAATCCGTAGCCTGGCTCCTCGCAGAGGTGGGGTTGGAGCACCTCGAGCACGATATCGAGCTTGTAGGTCAGGAGGACGGCCGCCTGGCCATCCGGGCGGCGCCCGTGTCGTCGCTGGCGGCCCATGCGCGACTCTGGGGGCGGATCTTCGAGCGTGCGGAAGCCCTGTTGCCCGGGAACCCTCTCCTGGGATTCGAGCGGCTGGCCTCTCTGTGGTGGTTCGGGACCTACAGCTCGGCAGACTCTCCCGAGGAGGAGGGGCCCCAGACCATCCGCGAACACGAATGGAGCCTCGTAGACCGGCACACGCTCCATGTACGACGGCCCATGCTCGACCTGTTCATGAAGACCGAGCTTGCCGCGTCAATGGGGGACAAGCAGCGGAAGGTTGCGGAGGCGCTCCAGGCTTCCTTCCCCGGCGTCTTCATCGTCCGTGAGAGGACGGGGGACTCGGCGGTGTTCCAGGAGCTCACTCGGGGACGAGAGATCCAGGTGGCGGAATACGCTCCCGAGCTTGGCTACGACAAGGGATGGATCGGTTTCGGCAGGGTATGTGCCTTCGACGGACCGATCCATCTCCGGTCGCCCGGCACGGTCTTTCTCGAATCCAATGAGAAGGAGATATCCCGAATCCGGGATAGTCTCTCCGGCGAGCTCCGCGCCCTCCCCCCTGCCATCCGCGTGGAGATTCTCCTGAGCGTCCTCGGGGGCACGAAGGAGATTCCCCTATCCGTGCCGCCCTCGGACACTCCCGTGGAGGCGAAGGAAATTCTGACGGCCCTCACCTCCGAGCTCGAGAAGGCGGGCCTGGCGGAGGAGGTGCCTCCCGAAGAGGTGGGGGAGGAGGTGACCCGGCAGGCCCAGGCCTCAGGAGTCCGGGAGATCGCCTTCCAGCGCTTCCACGTCGATCCGGCCTTGAAGGCGTGGATGCGTGCGCTTCTGGAATACTCCCGCTCGGGAGCGGCTCCAAAGATGCGGGCCAAGCGGCCCAAGCGCGCCAGGAAGGGGAAGAAGCCCCGGGGGAATTGAGGCCCCGGATCAGCTGCCCGTTCCCCGGAGCCTCATTCCGCCCGCCCGGGCCATGCCCGTTGCCGGGCGGTCCACAGCGGCCCCGTCTCCGCCCCGGGCCATGCCCGATCCCGGGCGGTCCACAGCGGCCCCGTCTCCGCCCGGGCCCGCAGCCGCCTCGGCAGGGCCCGCCTCCCCGTCGCCTCACGCCGCCGTTCCGATCGGGCTTCTAGCCCAGGTGCGGTTCGGGTGCCTTGTGCCAGGTGGTGCCCGGCTTCTCCACGGTGTAATAGACCCGGATGTCCGGTGTGTCCTCGAAGATCCGGGGAACTACCTGCACGTCCTGATCGATGGCGACCTCGTCCTGGGGGAGGGTCTCCCCGGACCATGCCAGGAGGCGTCCTCCCTCGTCGAGTTCCACCACGACGCAGGTGTACGGCACGTCATCGTCGAAGCCCGTGGGAGCGGCGTCGATGCGGGTGTGGGTCCACACCTTGCCCTTCCCGGAGTACTCCACGAACTCGAAGTCCCCGCTCATGCATTCGGGGCAATCGGCCCGGGGCGGGAAGGTCTGGTATCCACAGGCCTTGCACCGGGAGCCCATGAGATGGCCGTTTCGGAGGTGCGAGGCGAAGTCCTGGATCTTGGAATAAGGAACGAAGCTGACTCTTCCAAACCAACTGAACATGGTGCCCCCTAACTGTTCTTGAAGACGTGGACGAAGCAGTACTGCCCGATTCCGCCCACGTTGTGGGTGAGCCCCACGTCCGCGTTGGGCACCTGCCGCTCACCGGACTCACCCCTCAGCTGCCGGCAGATCTCATACGCCATGGACACTCCCGTGGCACCAATGGGGTGACCCTTGGCCTTGAGCCCGCCGTCCACGTTCACGGGAACGCCGCCTCCACCGATATAGGGGCGCTTCTCCTCGATGTACTTGCCGGACATGCCCTTTTCGCAGAACCCAAGATCCTCATAGGCCATGAGCTCGGCGATCGTGAAGCAGTCGTGCACCTCGGCCACCTTGATGTCCTCGGGGCCGACCCCAGCCTGGCGGTAGGCCTGGGAGGCAGCCTCGGTGGCCGATGGCAGACCGGTGAGGTGGGGCCGCCTGAGGACCGACATGCTGGCCGTGGCGCATCCCACGCCATCCAGCCACACGACGTTGTCTCCCGCCACGGCCCGGGCCGTGTCTTCCTTTGCCAGGATGAGGGCCGCAGCGCCGTCGGCGTTGGCGCAGCAGTCGTAGACGCAGAAGGGCGAAGCCACGGGGTCGGAAGCCAGCGCCTTCTCCATGGTGATCTCCTTCTGGAAGAGGGCGTTGGGGTTCCTGGCGCCGTAGTAGTGGTTCTTGATGGCTACCTGGAGGAGGTTGTCCCGGGTGGTGCCGTAGTCGTGCATGTGCCGGGTTGCGAAGAGGGCGTAGTAGCCGGGGAAAGTGGTGCCGAAGACGCTCTCCCACTGCACTTCGCCGACCCGGCCCATGAGGGCCAGGATGTCGGCCGTGGCGAGCTCGGTCATCTTCTGGCAGCCGATGACCGCCACCACGTCGTGCAGACCCGACTGGATCGCCATCCACGCCGTCCGGATGGCGGCACTCCCCGACGCGCAAGCCACCTCGGTGAGCCAGGTTGGCAGGGGGTTCAGGTTGAGGTACTCCTGCACCACGCCGGCGACGGAGCGCTGCTTGTGGTATTCCGGCACCGCGGCTATGACCGAGGCGTCCAACTCCCGCCGCTCGATCCCGGCGTCCGTCATGGCGTCCCGGAAGGCCTCGAAGGCCAACTCCTGCACGGTGGCGTCCGACCGTCGGCCGAAGCGCCCGTGCCCGATTCCAATGATTCCAACTCGTGACATAGCGATCTCCGCTCACGGCCCCCGGAGCCCTCTCGGGCCGGGCCGTGCTCTTGTTCCTAGATGTACTGACCCCCGTCGATCTTGATGACCTCACCCGTGATGTGCCTGGACAGGTCCGAGGAGAGAAAGGCGACCAGGTGGGCGCAGTCCTCGGGCGTGGCGAAGCGACCCAGGACTGTCTCCGCCATGGCCGTGGCCTGAAACTCCGGGGCGAGGTTCTCCATCATGTCGGTGAGGACCATCCCCGGAGCCACGACGTTCACGTTGACGTTGAAGCGTCCCAGCTCCTTGGCCAGCGACTTGGACATGGCGATCTCGCCGCCCTTGCTCGCCGCATAATTGGCCTGGGCGAACTTCCCCCGCATCCCGTTGATGGAGGAGATGTTGACGATCTTGCCGTACTTCATCTCCTTGAAGTGCAGCGCCGCCGCCTTGTTGTAGTTGAAATAGCCCTTCAGGTTGACGCCGATGACCTGGTCCCACTGCTGCTCCGTCATCTTCCAGATCACCCCGTCCCAGTTGATGCCGGCGTTGCACACCATGATGTCCAGCCGGCCGAATTCCTCCACCACCGTCTTGACCATCTTCTCGGCGTCGGCGTAGGACGAGACGTCGGCCTGGACGGCGAGAGCTTTGGCCCCCAGAGCCTCGATATCCTCGGCCACCTTCCTGGCCTCGGTGTCGTGACGCCGGTAGTTCACGGCCACGTTGCAGCCTTCCTTGCCCAGCTGCCGGGCAATGGCCGCCCCGATGCCGAGGCTCCCGCCGGTGACGATCGCACCCTTCCCTATTTCAATCTCAAAACGCACAAAAGCTTCGTCAATAGAACTTCTATCATCTGCTATGGATTTCTCAATCAGTGCAGAACAAGTTCTAAGAATTGTTGCTGCATTATACTCACTTGATTCAGCGATGACATTTATTGCACTTGGCGTGGAAACGGAGCCAGATTGTCGCCTGTAAACGAGTCACTCCTATACTCAGCGAGAGCAATACGTAACGGTTATGTTCTGCAACTGGTTGGGTACCGTATTGCTCGGTGC
>CAVVTW010000017.1:0-90262 GCA_963751255.1 uncultured Gemmatimonadales bacterium
ATCCTTGGAATCGTTGGCCTCCTGGTCGCTTTCGGGGTCTACGGGTACGTAAAGGGCCAAGCCTCCGGGACGGACGCGATGATGGACCTGGGGGAGCAGATCCACGACGGCGCGATGGCATTCCTGCCGCGGAGTACACGGTGCTCCGTGTTCGTCGTGTCGTGGTGGCGATCCTCCTCAAGTTGGCCATCGGCCGCTCACCGCCATCGCGTACGTGTCCGGGGCGTTGAGCTCGGTGTGCGCCGGCTTCTTCGGGATGAAGGCGGCGACGCGGGCCAACGTGCGCACCTCGGCGGCCGCGAAGGAGCAGGGGCGGGCAAGGCGCTCCGCGTGGCCTTCTTCGGCGGCGCGGTGATGGGCCTGGCGGTGGCGGCCCTGGGGCTGCTGGGCCTCGGCATCCTGTACTTCGTCTTCGCCGCCGGCGCGGTTCCCGGAACGAGTGACTTCCCGGACTTCGCCGAGATCGTTCCGGCTTCGCCATGGGCGCGAGCTCCATCGCGCTCTTCGCCCGCGTGGGCGGCGGCATCTACACGAAGGCCGCCGACGTCGGTGCGGACCTGGTGGGCAAGGTGGAGGCGGGCATCCCCGAGGACGATCCGCGCAACCCGGCCACCATCGCCGACAACGTGGGCGACAACGTGGGCGACGTCGCCGGCATGGGCGCCGACATCTTCGAGTCGTACGTCGGCTCCATCGTGGCGACCATCGCCATCGGTGCCACGCCCCGGCGCCCTGGCCGGCACCGGGCGGCGGCGGTGGCGCTGCCGCTCCTGACCGTCATGGTCGGGCTGCTGGCGTCGCTCGTCGGCATCGGCATGATGAAGATCCTGGAGCGGTCCAATCCCGCGGCGGCGCTGCGCAACGTGACGTTCATCGCGCGCTGCGCTCTTCCTGTGGCCATGTACTTCGTGGTCCAGGCCCTGGGGATCGAGTTCGCCGATCACCCTGACGGGCGAGATACGTATCCGACGTACGGCCCGTGGATGGCGATCCTCGCGGGCACGCTGGTGGGGATCTGCATCGGCCTCGTCACCGAGTACTACACGGCGGCGGGACCCATCCGGAGGATCGCCGACGCCAGCCAGACCGGCGCGGCCACGAACATCATCACCGGGCTGGCCGTGGGCATGGAGTCCACCGCGATTCCGGTGATCCTCATCTGCGTGGCCATCTGCGTGTCGTTCACTTCGCCGGCCTGTACGGCATCGGCATCGCGGCGGTGGGCATGCTCGCCACGGTGGGGGTGACCATGTCCGTGGACGCGTACGGCCCCATCGCGGACAACGCGGGCGGCATCAGCGAGATGAGCCATCTGGGTCCCGAGACGTGCGCCATCACCGACTCGCTGGACGCGCTGGGCAACACCACGGCCGCCATCGGCAAGGGCTTCGCCATCGGCTCGGCGGCCCTCACCGCGCTGGCGCTCTTCAGCGCCTACTCCTCGAAGGTGGGGCTGCCAGCAGACGGGCATCGACCTCGTCAACCCGCTGGTGGTGATCGGGCTCTTCCTCGGCGGCATCCTGCCGTTCTTCGTCTCGTCGCTGACCATGACCGCGGTGGGCCAGGCCGCCCAGGGCATGGTGGACGAGGTGCGCCGGCAGTTCCGGGAGATCCCGGGCATCATGGAGGGCACGGGCAAGCCGGACTCCGCCCGCTGCGTGGACATCTCCACCGCGCGGCGCTGCGCGAGATGATCCTTCCGGGCGTCACCGCCGTGCTGGCGCCGGTGGTGGTGGGCTACTTCCTCGGCGTCGAGGCCCTGGGCGGCCTGCTGGCCGGCGCCACGGTGACCGGCGTGCTCATGGCGCTGTTCATGGCCAACGCCGGCGGCGCGTGGGACAACGCCAAGAAGTACATCGAGAGGCGGGGCCCACGGCGGCAAGGGCTCCGACCCCCACAAGGCGGCGGTGGTGGGCGACACCGTGGGCGACCCCTTCAAGGACACCTCCGGGCCGTCGATGAACATCCTCATCAAGCTCATGAGCGTGGTATCGCTGGTGCTCGCGCCGTGGTTCGTCCGTGTGCACGGCCTCGCCGGAGATCAGGTGTCCGCCTGGGTCACGGAGATGATCCAGAAGCTCTTCGGCTGAGTGCGTCTCAGAGGTTCCGGGAGGCTGCGGCCTTCCCAGGGCCCGGCTCCGCGCGGAGCCGGGCCCTCCGTCTGCTCGCCCCACAGAGCGACCGGGTGCCCGCTTCTCCGGGCGCACCGACCGATTGACCGGGCCAGGGGCCGGGTTTCTCGGCAACGGGTCCCCCCTTAGTTTTCTTGCTTGGATCCCCGATCATCCGCTCATTTCGAACTTTCCTGCCCCTGAGGAGGCACCGTGCCGAAAGACCCCAGCTTCGAGAACGCAGTCGCCTTCGCCCAGGACCTCATCAGGATTCCGTCCCCTCCAGGCGCGGAGGGAGATGTGGCGGCTCGGGTCCTGAAGGAGATGGAGGATCTGGGCTTCGAAGATTGTCGCTGGGACGATCTGGGCAACGTCCTCGGCACGGTGAGGGGTCGGGAAGGGGGGGGGGGCCACCATCATGCTCAACTGCCACATGGACGTGGTGGCCGAGGGTGACCCGGAATCCTGGGAATATCCGCCGTTCGGCGGCGTGGTGGCCGACGGCCAGCTTCACGGACGAGGCTCCATGGACATCAAGGGCCCCCTCGCGCTTCAGACCTACGCCGCCGCTGCCCTTCGGGGGAAGGCGGCCGGGGATGTCCTGGTGGCGCACACGGTGTTCGAGGAGCGGGGAGGCTGGGGGATGGAATACCTGCTGGCTTCGGGAGAGGTCCACCCCGCCGTCGTCATCATTGGAGAGGCCACCCGGGGAGACATCACCATCGGGCACCGGGGAAGGGGAGAGCTGGAGGTCGTCCTCCGGGGCACGGCAGGACACGCCAGCGCGCCCGAGCGGGCCCGAAACCCGTTGGACCTGGTCCCTATGGTGCTCCGGGCCATCGGGCATCTGGCTCAAGCACAGGGGGAGGATCCCCTTCTCGGGAGGGCGAGCCTGGTGGCCACGGGGATCGAAGTCTCCCCGGAGAGCCGAAACGTCATTCCGGACACGGCGGTCGTGGTCGTGGACTGGCGCGTCCTGCCGGGGAGCTCGAACGAGGATCTCGTAGGGCAGGTGCGGGAGGCGGTTCAACGGTTCATGCCCGAGGTGCCGGAGGGAATGGAAGTGGAGGTCAGGATGGCCCGGGAACGGCAGGTGAGCCACACAGGACAAAGTGAGGTGCGGGACCTCTTCACCCCAGGTTTCCTGATGGAGGCCGACGGCCCGTTCGTCTCCGCGGCTGCTCGTGCCGTGGGACGGAGAGGTGGCTCAGGCCCTGCCGACGTGCGCCCGTGGACCTTTGCCACCGATGGCGGGTGGAGCTGCGGCGTCTTCGGGATTCCCACGCTCGGATTCGCCCCTGGAGAGGAGCGCTACGCCCACACGAACCGGGAGCGCCTGGACCTGGCGGAGGCCGAATGGGCGTTCCAGAGATATCCCCACCTCATCATGGCCCTGCAAGAGGTGGGGGCTGACCCGGAGGCGCTATCCTCTGCGAGACCCAGTTGGAGGAAACGCCACCGGGGCGGAGATCGGTCCCCTTTCGGCCTTCCCGTGAGATCGCTACCGCAGGAGAACCATGCTCCAGGTCGGAATCGTCGGACTCCCCAACGTGGGGAAGTCATCGCTCTTCAATGCCCTTACCGCTGCCGGGGTCCCGGCCGAGAACTACCCGTTCTGTACGGTGGATCCGAACGTGGGCCTCGTGGCGATCCCCGACGAGAGGCTGAGCCGAATTCACGAGCTCGCACGGTCGAAGGAGGCTGTTCCCACCTTCATCAAGTTCGTGGACATCGCGGGGCTCGTGAGGGGGGCCTCCGAAGGGGAGGGCCTCGGGAATCGGTTCCTGGGCCACATCCGGGAAGTGGACGCCATCGCCCATGTCTTGCGGTGCTTCGAAGCTCCCGATGTGACCCACGTCATGGGATCCGTGGATCCGGTGAGGGACGCGGAGGTCGTCTACACCGAGATGGCCCTTGCCGATCTGGAAACGGTGTCTCGGCGCCTGGAGGGAGTCGCCAAGAAGGCCCACTCGGGAGAGAAGGAAGCCATGGAGGAAGACGCCATCCTGGAGCTTCTCCGAGGCACCCTCGCTCGTGGGATCCCCTTGTTCTCCGCGGACCTATCCGGAGGGGAGCGTCGCGTGGCCCACGACCTCCGTCTCCTCACCCTGAAGCCGGTGCTCTACATCGCCAATGTCCAGGAGGGGGCCGGACCCGGAGGCTCTCGTGAGGGACTGCGCGAGATGGAAGAGGCTCTCGCTGCTGCCGGCCTGGCGGGCCCCGTGATCCCAGTGTCCGCCGCCCTGGAGGAAGAGCTCACCGAGCTGGAACCGGAGGAACGGAAGCTCTTCCTGGAGGAGCTCGGTGTGGCGGAGCCCGGGCTCCAGCGGGTAATCCGTGCCGCGTACGACATCCTCGGCCTCATCACGTTCTTTTCCACCAATGAGAACCAGACCCATGCCTGGACGGTGCCAAGAGGCACACGGGCCCCGGAAGCTGCCGGCGTCGTTCACTCGGACTTCCAGAAGGGCTTCATCCGGGCCGAGGCCATCGCATTCGAGGAGTTCGCCCGGTTCGGAAGCCTGAAAGCGGCCCGAGACCGAGGCGCGGTAAGGACCGAAGGACGGGACTACATCGTCCAGGACGGAGACATCCTGCTCTTCCGCTTCCACGTCTGAGCGGGTGCTCGTGTGGTTGTCCCCCACGGGGAGTTGGGCTAAAATTACAGGCTGATCCCGCTCCGCGAAAACGGCGGAGCCCGTGTTCACTGCGGTCCGAGGGAGCTCACGTGAGACTCTACGAAGCAGTCTACATTTTTGATGCCGTCCTGGACGAGGCGGCCATCAACCAGAAGCTCGAGCGATACCATGAGCTGGTGACCGGCGACGAAGGCGAGGTCACGGCCGTGGACCACTGGGGCGCTCGCCAGCTGGCCTATCCCATCCAGAAGAAGAGGACGGGCTATTATGTCGTAGCCCAGTTCCGGGGGAGTCCAGAGGGCCTCCCGGAGTTCGAGCGCGTGCTCAAGCTGGACGACAGTCTTCTCCGCTACCTCGTCGTGCTGAACGAAGGGGAGCCGACGACGGGCATGTCCATTCTCGCCCCCCGCCCGCCCGCCGAAGGCCGGAGCGAGGAGGAGGAGGACGAGGACGACGACGATCTCACCGACGACGACGAGGACGAGGACGATCGGACCAGTCCGCCCGAATTCTCGGGGGGCCGAGGGCGGCGCCGGCGGGTCGAGGGTCCGCGCATTCAGCTCCTCAACTACAAGGACGTGGGAACGCTGTCCCGGTTCATGACGGAGTCGGGGAAGATTCTCCCCCGGCGGACCACGAAGGTGACGGCAGGATTCCAGCGGCAGCTGGGGCGCTCCATCAAGCGGGCGCGTTATCTCGCCCTGCTCCCCTACATTCGGGACCACGAGGCTTAGGATTCCATGGGGAGCTCCGCCTCCAAGGGGCGACAGGGATGGCTCCAGGTGGTGGGCCTCCTGGTTGCGGTCGGGGGCCTCTCCGTCGTGAATCCCGGCGTGCTGGTGGCCGTTCCGCTCGCGTTGATCGCCGCATTCCTCCCACCGCGGAGGCCCCTTGCACTCCTGGTGGCGCTGGGTGCGGGGGCCTTGGTCTTCTGGGTGGAGCCGCTAACAGGGTTCTGGTATCTCGAGCGGGGGTGGGCCCTCGTCCTCGGTGGCTGGTTCCTTGCCATCACTCTCCGGTGGCCGCAGGAGCGATTCCTTTCCAGAGGCCTGGGTGCGGTTGCGGGGGCCTTCCTCGCCATGACGCTCCTCTTCTGGGTGCGTCCCGGGGATTGGGCCGTCGTGGATTGGGCCGTCAAGTCGCGCATGGAGACGGGAGTGAGCACGACACTGGAGATGATCCGCAACAACGGTGGAGCGGGAGTGGTGACGAGCGCCTTCGAGGCGCAGGCCCTTCAGGTGGTGGCGATTCAGGAGCTCGTGTTTCCGGCTTTTCTCGGTCTGGCTTCTCTCTCCGCGCTTGCCCTCGCGTGGTGGCTCTACCAGCGGATAGGGAGAGGCGTCCGGACAGGTCTTGGGGCCCTGAGGGATTTCCGCTTCAACGACCAGCTCGTCTGGATCTTCATCCTGGGGCTGCTCGTCTTGCTTCTCGGCTCCGGCCTTCCAGAGCGCTTGGGGACCAACGCGGTGGTCTTCATGGGTGCCCTCTACGCCCTGAGGGGGTTGGCGGTGATCCTGTTCGTGACTGGTGGAGGCTCCCTCCTCGGAGGGCTCCTTCTCCTGGTGGCCTTCTTCTTCGTCGCGCCGCTGATGGTCACCGGCGCGTTCATTATCGGGCTTGGAGATACCTGGCTCGATTTGCGGACCCGGCGAGGGGCCTCATCCTCGGCTTGAGGTCTGGGACTATGAAAGAACGACTGCAA
The DNA here is from genome assembly GCA_963751255.1 of uncultured Gemmatimonadales bacterium. GTDB lineage: Bacteria > Gemmatimonadota > Gemmatimonadetes > Longimicrobiales > Gaopeijiaceae > CAVVTW01. Next base: position 6,453 of record CAVVTW010000017.1, read on the forward strand.
GGAATGAATCCATGAAGCTGATCCTTCGTCAAGCCGTGGAGAACCTCGGCGATCCCGGCGATATCGTGGAGGTAGCCCCCGGCTATGGTCGGAACTATCTCCTCCCTCAAGGCCTGGCCTACGAGGCCAGCGCCACCAATATCCGGCGCCTGGAGGAGGAGGAGGCCCAGGCGGAGGAACGGTCGCGGAGAGACTATCGCGAGGCGAAGCGAAGAGCCTCCCAGTTGGAGCAGATGGTGCTCACCTTCCATGCGAGGGCCAGCGAGGACGGGAAGCTCTTCGGATCGGTGACAGCAGGGGACATCGCCGATCGCGCCAGTGAGCGAGACCTGGACTTTCAGGTGGAGCGGAGGCAGGTGCTCCTCGAGGAGCCGCTCAAGATGGTGGGGTCCTCCAACGTCGTGATCCGGCTCCACCCGGAGGTGGAGGTGGCGATCGAGGTGCAGGTGGAGCGAGAAGAGGGTTGAAGGAAGGGTCCATGAGTGGTATTCCCGATTCGGGGACGGACGATTTTCCGGGTGAGGTAGTTCGGGCGGCGGAACTGGCTCTGGACCGGAAGGCCGAGAATGTGATCGCGCTGGATCTTCGGGGGATCTCGTCGGCCACGGATTACTTCGTCCTGGCCACGGGGCACTCGGATATTCAGGTCCGCGCCATCGCCGAGCACATCATCGAGGAGATGACCGGGAACGGGATCAGACCTCTTCACGTCGAGGGACTGGACCGGGCCCGATGGGTCCTGCTGGATTTTGTCGACTTCGTCGTTCACGTTTTCCACCCGGTGGCGAGGGAGTTCTATCAGCTGGAGCTCCTCTGGGGCGACGCCCCGACGCGGGAGTTCAATTCCTGACCCGGCGCCCATCGAGGTCCTGCCGGGGGCCGGTGGCCCGAAAAGGTCCTGATTGCCCCCCCCGGCCGGCGCACATTACCTTTTTCATGGGACGTGGTGGCGGAGCAATCCCCAAAACCGTCGCCGTGTCCGATCCGCTCCCGCTCCTACCCTCTTTGCTGGGGTCTCATGGCCGACGGAACTGTGAGCTGGCATTTCTTTGATGTGGAATCAGGGATTGTACCCGAGGAGTGTAGCTCTGCGGTCCTCGCTGGTGGAGGAGCAGGGAGGATCGTGGCGTTTGGGGCCACCCCGTTCGCCTGCGGGGACGACTGGGCGAGTCGCGCGGTGGTCTCCGTCGCCCGGAAGTGGGCCGAGGAGGGACGTAGGATCTTTCTGATGGATCTCGGGCTGGAGAGCCCGACGCTCCATCAAGTCCTGGGCCTCCCCAACGGGGAGGGTGTGTCCGACGCCTTCCTCTACGGGGCATCGGTTCAACACATCGCCCAGTCGGCGATGGACGGTGCTTTCTTCTTCGCTTCGGCCGGGACCATCACCGCCGATCCGGAGGAGGTTCTGACGCATTCTCGGTGGAACGACCTCGCAGGAGGGTTTTCCGAGGCCGACGCCACCCTGGTCCTCTTCATCCCCACGGCGTTGCCCGGGGCCGACCGGATTCTCAGCCTGGCCACCGACCTGGTGTTCCTCGCGGGCCAGGGAGAGTCGCTGGAGGCTAATCTGGGGCCGGCGGCCATCAAGACCGTGGCGATGCTCGGGCCCGTTGGAGAGCCACCGGAGCTGGAGCCCGAATCCAACGCCGGGGCGGCTTCCCTTCACGGAGAAGGACCGGTCGAGGTTGACGGGGAGATCGGTGATGAGTTCGGGCTCGCGCCCGAGTTTCCCATCAGGGAGATGGAGCCGGGCCCCGACGCTCATGTGGCCAGGGGTTCCGATGCCCCGTCGGAGGCGACCCCATCGCCGGAGTTCATCCCCCGGACCGAAAGGGAGCTAGCGGGCGACATCCTCCCCGAATCCGGTGCCGCCGTGCCGAATTTCGAGGCCGAGTTCGCCGATCTCCCGCCGCTGGAGGAGGAGTCCTCCCACGTCGAAGAGGGTGTGTTCGGGGGAGACGACCTGGTGCGTGGCGGAGACTTCGGGGACGCTCCCCAGCCGTCCATCGAGGAGCCGCCTGCGGTGGGGATGAAGGGGGTTGGGGCGGGAGACGACCAGCAGGCGCCGCCGGAGGCACGCGAAACGACCCGACAGCCCCTTGCCAGAGAGCGGACCCGACCGGCCCCGAAGCGGCGCTCCCCGCCCCCGAGGAAGCGTCACGTGGGGCTCTTCGTGGGGGCAGGAGTGATCGTTGTGGCCCTTGTAGCCGCGGCGGTGGGGACGGCTCTCGGTGTCATCCGGGTGCCCGGATTCTCCTTCCTGGAGGGTAGCCTGGGGGAGATTCCCGATCCTCCGCTCTCCCTGGCCGGTCCTCAGCCGAACGAGCCGGTTCTCCGCTACTCGCTGGAGCTCTTCCGGTACGGGAGCGAGGAGTTGGAGATCGCCGTCGAGATGCGGAACGCCCTCCGGGCCCGTCTTCCCGGCTTGCTCTTCGCCCTGGTGCCCGAGGCCACGGGGGAGGAGACCACCTGGGCCGTGCTGGCCGGCCCCGCCACGGACTTCGTGGAGCTGGAGAACCTGAAGGGCCCCTTGGGCGAGATCCTGACTCGCGAGGATCCCGACGCCTGGCCCGTCCGGGAGACCCCTCGGGCCTTCTACCTCGGCGAGCGGGAGACCCTCCTCCAGGCCCAGGACTATGCCTCTTCGGTGGAGGGGAACGGGGTTTACGCCTACATTCTCTACGTGACCTATCCCAACGACACCGAGGCCTACGAGATCCTCGCCGGGGCGTACCGTGGCGTCACCGACGCACGTCCCCTGCAGATGATCCTGCGACGTAACGGATTCAGGGACGCCCCCCTCATCGAGCGGAGGGGCCGCCTGCCCGAATGAAGCTCAAAGCCCTCCGAGTCCACGGCTTCAAGTCCTTTGCCGACTCCACGGAGATAGAGTTCCACGAGGGGATCACCGCCGTGGTGGGTCCCAATGGATGCGGCAAGTCGAACATCAGCGACGCAATCCGCTGGGTCCTGGGTGAGCAGAGACCCACCGCCATTCGCGGGGCCAAGATGGAAGAGGCCATCTTCCAGGGATCGGTCAACCGCCGTCCGGTGGGCCGGGGGTCCGTTTCACTGATGGTCTCCAACGAAGACCAGTCCCTCCCGGTCCCCTTCGAGGAGGTCGAGCTGGGAAGGACCGTCTACCGGGATGGGGGCAGTGACTACTCCATCAACCGGACGTCCTGCCGCCTGAGGGACGTCCTGGATCTCTGCAGGGACACGGGACTGGGCGCCAACGCTTACGCCATAATCGAGAATCGCATGATCGACGCCATCCTCTCCGACAGAGCGGAGGAGAGGCGGGCACTGTTCGAAGAGGCTGCGGGGATCGGCAAGTACAAGGACCGGCGAAAGGCGGCCCTCCGGAGACTGGAACGGGCAGAGCTGGACTTGCAACGTCTGGATGATGTCATCGCCGAGGTCGAATCGAAGGTTCGGTCGCTGGCTCGGCAGAAGGGAAAGGCCCAACGCTTCGAGACGCTCCGCGACCGGAGACTGGCGGTGGAGGTGGCCGTCGTCCGGAGCCAGCTAGAGGCTTTGGAGGGGCGCCTCCGGGAGGTGGAGCGGGAACTCACCGGCGACCGTGAGCTGGGGGAGGGATACCTGGCCGAGGTCCACACCGCCGAGGCTCAGTACGAAACCTTCCGTATCCGGCAGGCGGAGGCGGAGGGTGCCCGCAGCGCAGCCGCGGAGAGGGTGGATGGGTTGAGACAGGCTTTGGTCCGCTGGGAAAGGGATCTGGCTGTGGCGAAGGAGAAGGCCGGCTACGCCCACCGCCGAATCGTCCAGATCGGTGAGGAGAGGCGGGACCTCCGCGTCGGGATCCAGGAGATGGAAGCCGAGCGGGAGAAGCAGGCCGTGGCGGAGCGGGAGCTCGCCGCCGAGCTCCGGGCTCTGGAAGCCGACAATGAAGGGCTGCGGGAGGCCACGAGGGGTGCCCGGACGACGCTCGAGGCCGCACGAGGGAGTCTCCAGGAGGTGGAAGCGCGGCTCAGGGACCGGACCCGAGCCCAGGCCCACCTGGAGGGGGAAGCGACTTCCGCGGAAGCCCAGGCCAGGGAGCTCGAGCGCCATCTGGAGCGGTTGCGCAGAGAAATGGAAGAGGCGGCCGACGCCCTCTCGGATGTGCAGAGCCAGGGCGACCTCTTCGCCGACCAGGAGGCTCGACTGGCCAAGGAGATGAAGAAGGCCAGGAGGGAGGTGGAGGAGGAGAAGGAGAGGAACAGGCAGGCCAGAGACGAGCTGGAGAAGGTCCGAAGAGGGGAACGCAAGGCCATGGAGACGGTTGCTTCCCTGGAGGCCCGGGTTGAGGCCCTGGAGGGCATGGACCGGAGTCGGGAAGGGATGGAACCCACGCTTCGGGCCGCTCTCGAGCTGGGCGACGCGGACGTGCTCGGGATTCTGGGGGATTCCCTCGGCGGGGATCCCGAGGTGATCCGGGCGGTCGAATCCTATCTCGGCCCTCTCGTCCAGGGCCTCGTCGTGACAGACTCCCGGACTGTGGACCGCCTTCACCGCTGGTACCAGGACTCGGCGGAAGAGCGGGGTGGTTTGATTCTTCTTCCCCTCGACCGAGTAAGGGAGGCGGAGCGGCCCGGCGGGAGCCTGTTGGAGGCCCTGCGCCTTGAAGGTCCGGGGGGACCGTGGCTTCGGAAGATCCTGGCTGGCGTCGAGCTGGACCGTCAGGGAGGGGCGCTCGGGAAGGGATCGGCGAAGGCGGCCCTCACCCTGGGGGGTACCGCCGTCGACGTCCACGGGATCGTCCGGATCGGAAATCCCCTCGGCAGCTCCGGGATCGTGGAGCGGCGGGAGCGGCTGAAGGCGCTCAAAGGGAGGCTTCACGAGACCCGGAGAGAAGCCGAGAACGCACGGGCGGTGCGGGAGGAGGCCGAGGCGGCGTCCCTGGACGCGGAGAGACGCCTGGACGACGCATGGGGGAGGTTCAGAGACTCGGAAGGTGCCCTTCGGGCCGCATCGGCCCAGGCAGAGGCCCAGACGGAGCGGCGGGCTCGCTTGGACCACCATCAGGAGGAGCTGGCGCGACAGATCGAGGGAACCCGGGCAGCTCGAGCGCGGGCACTGGAACGAGCCCGGACGTCTCGGGAGGATGGTGCGGCCCTGCTCGAGGAGCTGGAGGTGTTGAGGGAGGGAGAGCAGGTGGCCCGTGGCAGGGCGGTAGACGCCCAGGAGGCCTGGGAGGAGGCCCGGGCCGGGGAGGCCCGCCTGGGAGTGGAGGTGGCCCGGAAGGAGGGAGCCCGTTTCCGGCTGCAGGAACGCCTTGCTGACCTCGACGCCTCCCTCGGTCGTGCCCGGACTCGAGTGGGGTCCCTTGAAGAGGAGGAGAGGACCCTGAAGTCCGAGGAAGCCGAGGCGAACAGGCTCGGGGAGGAAGGAGCCGCAGCCACCGAGGCTCTCTTCGGTGAGCGGGACGAGGCGGAGGCGGAACTGACCCGCCGGGAGGAGACCGCGAACCGTCTTGCCGAATCCCTCCGGGAGGCTGATCGAAGAGTGCGGGTCGCCCGAGCCGCCGAGCGGGAGGCGGTGGATCGACGGCATCAGCTCGAGCTGGACCAGCAGGAGCTGGGGGGCAGGATCGGCCGCATACAGGATCGCCTCGAAGGGGAATGGGGCAAGCCCCTCACGGTCCTCCTCGCCGAAGCGGAGCCCGTCGAGGGGGAACCGGACGAACTGAGGGAGGAGCTCGAGGAGATCGTCGACAAGCTGGCCAAGCTCGGCCCGGTGAATATGCTGGCCGTGGAGGAGCACCAGGAGGAGAGCGCCCGGTTGGAGTTTCTTCTGGGCCAGAGAAAGGACCTGAAGCAGGCCAGGGACGATCTCCGGGCAGCCATCCGGCAGATCAACGAGACGGCGACCCATCTCTTCCGGGAGACCTTCGGAACCATCCGGGAGAACTTCCGGGCGACGTTTCTCCGGCTCTTCGAGGGCGGGGAGGCGGATCTGTGGCTCGAGGATGAAGAGGACCCTCTGGAATCCCTGATCGAGATCCATGCCTCCCCCCGAGGCAAGAAGACTCAGCGAATCGATCTCCTTTCAGGAGGAGAGCGCGCACTCACGGCCTTGAGCCTTCTGTTCGGGATCTACCTGGTAAAGCCGAGTCCCTTCTGCGTGATGGACGAAGTGGACGCTCCCCTGGACGAGTCCAATATCTATCGGTTCATTCGGCTCCTGCAGGAATTCAAGGACCAGACCCAGTTCATCGTGATCACGCACAACGCCCGGACCATCGAGGCGGCCGACTGGATCTACGGTGTGACGATGGAAGAGCCAGGGGTGAGTCGCATCGTCGGCGTCCGGTTGGAGGACGCCCTTCAGGCCAGTGGATCCGCTGCGTAGGGGCCCTCCGCTCACCGCGCTTCTACTGCTCCCGCTCCTGGCCGGGGCCGGGTCCGGCGCCGGTCGTGACTGGCCGGCCCACCCCCTGGCACGGATCCACGCCGCGCCGGGGCCCGATTCCGCGGTGGTCTGGGTGTTCTTCACGCCCCATGCGTGGTCCACTCCCGTCCCGGACGCTTCTGTGGAACACGTCGGGGGGCGGATCCGGACGCGAAGCGACTGGCTGAGGGCACTGAGCGTCGCGCTTCCCCGCGAACGGGTCGGGGCTCTGGCCGGGACGCCGGGAGTCGAGGGTGTGCGTCCCGTCCGCCGGCTCCGGCCCGACCCCTCCTTCCCACCGTCGTCCGCCGCCGATTCCACCTATGGATCTCTCGGGACGTTCCTGGACCTGATCGGGGTCCCCCAGGCTCATGCCATGGGATTTCGAGGATCGGGCACCCGGCTTGGAATCCTGGATGGCCTGTTCTCTCTGGATCATGCGACGCTCGGTGCCAATCCACCCCTGGCGACACGGGATTTCGTCGAGGGGGACCTTTCCGTGGGTCCTTCTCCTTTCGACCCTCCCCTGGCCGCGGACCACGGAACGGCTCTGTGGTCGCTGGTGAGCGCGGATTTCCCGGGGGTGATTCTGGGCGCCGCGCCCGCTTCGGGAGTCGTGCTCGCCAGGATTCGCGGCACCGGGGATCTGACCGAGGCGGACGAGGACCGATGGGTAGCGGGCCTGGAGTGGCTGGAGTCCCAGGGGGCCCGTGTCGTCCTGTCGGGCGTGACCTTCAGAACCTTCCCTGACTCCAGCTACGGGATCGGGGATCTGAACGGGAATGGGACTCCGTCCTCCAGGGCCGCCGACGAAGCTGCCCGGCGAGGCGTTCTGGTCGTAGTGGGGGTGGGGAACGGGGGACCCGGCCCGGAGACGCTCGGAGCCCCCGCTGATGCGGATTCGGTCATGTCCGTGGGGGCTGTGGATGGGACGGGAGGCGTGGCGTCGTTCTCGGCCTCCGGCCCTACGGGTGACGGCCGTCAAAAGCCCGAGCTCCTGGCTCCGGGCACGGGCCTTCCGGCGGCGTCGGTGGGGGGACCCGGCCTGCTGGAGCCCGTGGACGGGACCGATTTCGCCGCCGGCCTTCTCGCCGGGGCTGCCGCTCTCTTCATCCAGGCCTATCCCGAACGGGGGCCCATGGAGGTCCTGGCGGCCCTGCGGGGGTCTGTGTCCCCCGGGGCAGCGGGCTCTGTCGGGGTGCCGGACGTCTCCTCCGCGATTCTCTTCCCCGACGGGCTTCTGGCGGACCCCCTGACCGAGGTGGACGCGGAGGGGCGGGTGTCGACCCTTACCCCGGAATTCAGGTGGAATGCTCCAACGATTCACCCGGTAGGGCTCCCGGTCACCTTTCGGCTGGAGCTCGCCGAGGACTCGCTCTTCAGCCGGATGGCTCTGCGGGATTCCGTCGTGGGTACGTTCGCCCGACGGCTCCGGGTTCCCCTCCCCGCCCGCGCACGCCTGTTCTGGAGGATCGTTGCCATCTCGGCCCAGGGGGTTCGCCGGCCCAGTGCGGCCCAAGGCCCGATCCTCGTGCCACCTTGGGTGACACTCGACGTCCTGAACGATGTCGGCGGCACGGAGATCGCGGACCCGCAGCCGGAATTCCGGTGGACTCCTCTCTCGCTCCAGCCCCCGGCGGGGCCTTTCATTTTCCAGCTCCAGGTGCTGTCGGACCGGCAGGGCGAGATCCTTCAGAGCCAATCAGGCCTTCGGGAGCCCCGTTTCCGAGTCACCGAAGAACTGCCCTTCAATCAGCCCCTTCGCTGGAGGGTGATCGCTGAGGCCAGAGGGGGCCAGGTGGACACGGTGACGAGCGCGGGTTCCTTCATCGTGACCGGTGAGACCCGCCCTCCCGTGACGATCCTCTATCAGAACTTCCCGAACCCCTTCCCCCATCCGGACCTGGGCTCCGGGAAGACCAGGATCTGGTTCGACCTGGCCGACGAGGCCCCGGTCCAGCTCGCGGTCTACGACGTGCGCGGGCGCCTGGTCCGCCGCTTGATTCCTGGCCCCGGCTGTCCCATTCAAGAGCTCCCTCCCGGTCTGTACGGAAGGGCCGAGGGCCCCTCGGCGGACCCCTGCGTCTCGTTCTCCTGGGACGGGCGCACCGACGACGGCGTCAAGGTCTCCCGCGGAGTCTACTTGCTCCGGCTCCGAGCCGGGACCGTGGTGGGAGTTCGGAGGGTGGTGTACTGGCCGTGAGGCTCTGGATCGTGGGATCGGGCACCCTCGTACCCGATGAGCGCCGGGGTGCACCGGCCTATTGGGTGGAAGCGGGCGGGAGGAAGATCCTCCTGGACTGCGGGGCGGGCACGCTCAGGACATTGGCTCGGCTCGCCCGTCCCTGGGACGGGACGACGCACGTCGTCCTGAGTCATCTCCACACCGATCACGTGGGGGACCTGGCACCTCTCCTCTTCGCCCTCAGGCACGGGACGAGCCCACCCCGGAGGAATCCTCTCGAGCTCCTGGGCCCCGAGGGCCTCTCCCATCACCTGGAGTGCCTGGCCGAGGCCCACGGCCACTACGTCCTGGATCCTGGGTTCCCCCTCGCGGTGAAGGAGATTGCGCCCGGCGATACATGGGAATCCGGGGACGGTCTCCTACGGATCAGGACCGCCCCGGCGCGGCACATCCCGGGTGCCCTGGCCCTGCGACTGGAGGAGGAGGGCGGAGCCGTGGGGTACACCGGGGACACCGGCCCCTCCCCGCAGCTGGACAGGTTCTTTCAGAACTGCCGCGTGCTGATCGCCGAATGCAGCCACCCGGCCGGGCTGGGCACGGAGGGCCACTTGACCCCAGTCACTCTGGCCAGCTTGGCCCAGGCAGCGGCTCCCGGACTTCTCCTTACCGTGCACGCCTACCCTCCCCTGGATCCTGACACGGTTCCGAGCCTCCTTGCCCAGGCGGGATATGGTGGCGAAGTGAGAGCGGGAGTGGATGGGTTGCGGGTGGAGTTGGAGGGGGAAACGGTTATAGTGAAGGACCCGCGGGGACCCGGGGCCCTGCGAGCTTGAAGAGGCCGGGCCTTCGGCGCTTGCCTCCCGGGGGAGGCCAATGAACGAACTTCTGAGCAGGTGAGCACGTCATGCTTGTGGTGATGAGGCACAACGCCTCTCCAGACGAGATTCGCCGGGTCGTGGACATGATTCAGGAGATGGGATATGAAGCCAGACCCATCCCCGGACGCCAGCGGACCTCCGTGGGGTTGATCGGGAACGACGGCCAGGTGGAGCGTAATCTCTTCCAGAGCCTTCCGGGCGTCCTGGAGGTGATCCCTGTCAGTCATGCATACAAGCAGGTCTCCAGGGAGTGGAAAGAGGAGGACACGGTCGTGACCTTGCCGAATGGGACCACCATCGGCGGTGCCGACATCGTCCTCATGGCGGGACCGTGCGCGGTGGAGGGGGAGGAGCAGATCCTGGGGATCGCCGAGACCCTCGCGGGAATCGGAGCGACGGTCCTGAGAGGGGGCGCCTTCAAGCCCAGGACCTCGCCATACTCCTTCCAGGGTCTCGGCGTCCGAGGACTGGAGCTCCTCGCGAAAGCCAGGGAGCGAACGGGGATGGCCATTGTCACCGAGGCCCTCGACACGGAGACGGCGGATCAGGTGGCCGAATTCGCGGATATCCTCCAGGTCGGGGCTCGGAATATGCAGAATTATCCGCTGCTCCGGAAGGTTGGGAGGATCGGCAAGCCCATCCTCTTGAAGCGGGGACTCTCGGCCACGATCGAGGAGCTTCTCCTGGCGGCCGAGTATGTGGTGGCCGAGGGGAACCCGAATGTGATCCTATGTGAGCGGGGAGTCCGGAGCTTCGACACACAGACCCGGAATCTCCTCGACCTCACCGCCATTCCGGTGGTAAAGTCACTCTCACATCTCCCCATCATCGCCGATCCCAGTCACGGCACCGGTGTGAGGGCAAAGGTCACTCCCATGGCCCGTGCGGCGGTGGCGGCTGGGGCGGACGGCCTCATGGTGGAGGTCCATCCGGATCCGAATCATGCCCTCTCCGACGGGGCCCAGTCCCTCTATCCGGAGCAGTTCGGTGAGCTCGTGGATCAGATTCGGGTCATCGGCAGGGCCATCGAACGGGACCTGGTGCCTGCCCTGGGTTCCCGTCCTCCAACGCCCTTCCCCCGCCCATCGGAATGAACCCTCTTTCCGGTCGGGAGCCGTCGAAAAGGGGGACCGGTGGACAGAGTGGAGAGGGGTCGTGCGGGAGAGGATGAGGCGGTCGGATATCTGAAGGCCCGAGGGTGGTCGATTCTGGGCCGGAACGTGCGGGCGGGCCGGGGTGAGGTGGACGTCGTCGCCATGAGAGGGGCGGTGCTTGCCTTCATCGAGGTCAAGTGCCGACGGGACCTGGAGTTCGGCCATCCCCTGGAGGCGATCACGGTTTTCAAGCAAAGGGAGATCGCCCGGGTGGCACGGCGGTGGCTCGAGGGGCGCTCTCTCCCTCCCGGGACCATTCTCCGGTTCGACGCCGTGGCGGTGCAATGGCCGGAGGGAGGGGTGCCTCGAGTCACTCACGTCCCGGACGCCTGGAGGCTCGGGTGAGCACTGGGGTCTCGGCGGAAGACCCCGCGTTCGTCCTCTCTTCAGCTTGACTCCCTGATGGGGTTTCGGGTACCTTGAACTGTGCCCCAGGTCCGCAGAGCGAAAGCCCACGAATCCCGTCAGGACCCCGCAGGTAGCAGCGGTAAGTGTGGTGATCGTTGCTGCGGGGTGCCTGGGGCATTTTCTTCCTGAAACCAGGGTCCACCGCGCTCCCTTACCATCGTCCCCGTGTCCCACACCGCTCTCGCTCGAAAGTACCGTCCGCGGCGCTTCTCAGAAGTCGCGGCCCAGCAGCACGTGTCCGAGACCCTGCGCCGGGCGATTGCGGGCAATCGCGTCGCACACGCCTATCTCTTCTGCGGGCCGCGAGGTATCGGGAAGACGACGCTGGCCCGGGTCCTGGCCATGGCGCTGAACTGCCCCAACCGGGAGGAGAACGGGGAGCCTTGCGGGCGGTGCGACAGCTGCCGGCGGATCTGGGGGGGGCAGACGGCCCTGGACGTCGTGGAAATCGACGCGGCATCCAACCGGGGCGTCGATGATGCCCGGGACCTGAGGGAGCGGGCCATGTACGCCCCCTCCGAGGAGGGCCGTTACAAGGTCTACATCCTCGACGAAGCACACATGCTGACCCGGGAGGCGTGGAACGCGCTCTTGAAGATCCTCGAAGAGCCTCCTCCACGGGTCATCTTCGTGTTTGCCACCACCGAGCCCCAGAAGATCCAGCAGTCGGCCTCACCTATCCTGTCCCGGTGCCAGCGCTTCGACTTCCGGCGGATCGGCGTGGCGGACATCACCAGGAGACTCCAGGAGGTCCTGGCGGCCGAAGGGGCCCCGGCTCCAGAGGAAGCCCTGCGGACCATCGCCCGAAGGTCGGGGGGAGGGATGCGGGATGCTCTTTCCCTCCTGGACCAGGTCCTGGCCCTCACCGGGGGCGAGGTCTCCCAGGAGGCCGTGCGAAAGGTCCTCGGACTCGTTGAGGACGAGCGATATCTGGATCTCCTGGGCCTTCTCCGGGAACGGCGACACGGAGAGATCTTCTCTTTCGTCGAGAGTTTGTTGGATGAGGGCTACGACATGGTGGAGTTCCACCGAGGCCTCGTGGACGTGGTTCGGGAACTGCTTCGATTCCGACTCGGTGAGGAGGATCGGGAGGGCGAGCTCAGGGCCGATCTGGTCCAGGCATTTCACGAGCAGGCCCTTTCGTTCGCTCCGGGGGACCTGGTGCGGATGCTGGCCCTGGCCACCGAGCTGGAAGCGAACGGGAGCCTGAGAAGAAGTGCCCACCCTCGACTCCTCCTGGAAATGCTGCTCCTGAGGCTGAGCTACCTGGATCGAACGGTGGCTCTGGAGGAGCTTCTCGAGCACCTGGGCGGCGAGGGGGCGCCGGCCTCCTCCAGCGCGCCGCCGCCGGTTGGGGCCGGTGGGGGTTCACCATCGAACCGAGGTTCAGCTGGTGGGGGCCTCCAGGGCAGGGGTTCGCCCGGAGCCGGTCCGGCCGGCGCGGCGAGCTCCCGGTCCCTGCGAGCGGCCTGGAGCCGCCTCCTCGAGGATCCGCGAGGCCTTCCCCCGGGAATCCTCCCTTTCCTGCGGGCGGCCAGCGTGGATTTCCCCGGTGAGGGCCGGATCCGTCTCGTCCTCCCCCATGGCCCGGGGCTGGAGCGGCTCGGGCTCGCGAGCACCCTTCGGGCCCTGCGCAATGAGCTCGGCAGGCTCGCGGCAGGGGACCCGGAGGTCCTCGTGGAGGGGACGACTGGGGAGGCCCAGCCGAGCAGGATCACCGAGGATTCCGTGCGCGACGCCCGCCTGAGGGATCTGGTAGAGAAGGAACCAGCCCTCGGGGAGGCTGTAAAAGAACTCGATCTGGAACTCCTGGACTGACGACCCTCACCTCGTGGGATGGGATCACCCGTATGAACAACCTTCAACAACTCCTCCAGATGGGGCAGCAGCTCCAAGCCAAGGTCGCCGAGCTCCAGCAGCGTCTGGATGCCCAGGAGATCTCGGCCTCCTCCGGGGGTGGAATGGTCAAGGCCACCGTGGACGGTAAGGGCGCCCTGAAGGGGATCCGAATCGACGGGACCGTGGTGGATCCCGAAGATGTCGAGATGCTCGAGGACCTGGTCATGGCTGCGGTGATGGAGGCCCAGAACAAGGCCCGAGCGCTCTACGAGGAGGAGATGCGGAAGGCAACGGGGGGCCTCCCCATGCAGCTTCCGGGCTTGTTCTAGGGGCGCGCCTCTCTCGTCGACCATGGCCGTAATCGATCACCTCTCGCGAGAGTTCTCCCGTTTTCCCGGGATCGGCCCGAAGACGGCTCTTCGCCTCGTCTACCATCTGATGAAGCGTCCCAAGGAGGACGCATACCGGCTTTCACAGGCGATTCGGGACCTGGCCGACCGCATCCAGCCCTGTCGCTCGTGCGGGAACCTCGGCGAAGGGGATCTCTGCGACATCTGTTCCGACCCCGGCCGCGACGACTCCGTCCTGTGCGTGGTGGAGGAGGCATACGAGGTCGGAGCCATCGAGCGAACGGGTCAATTCCGGGGCCTCTACCACGTCCTCGGCGGACATCTGTCGCCGTTGGACGGCATCGGTCCCGACGAGCTGAACCTCCAGGGTCTCCTTGACCGGATCGCTTCGGGTTCCGGCGCGGTCAGGGAGGTCATCGTGGCCACGAACGCGTCGGTGGAAGGAGAGGCCACGGCAGTGTACCTTGAAGGTGCCATCCGTCCTTTGGGCCCCAGGGTCACTCGCCTCGCTCGAGGGATTCCGGTGGGTAGCGACCTGGAGTATGTGGACGGGACCACTCTTGCGGAGGCCCTCTCGGGACGCCGGGAGATGCGAGGAATCGAGGAATGAACCACACGCTCAAGACGCTCGGGATCTCCGTCCTCGCCGTGGCCGCAGCGGGAGCCATTGCGGCACTCGTGGTCCGGGATCAGATGGACCGGCACCAGCGGGACTTGTTCAGCCCTTCCCCTTTGAGGCGCCTGGCTTGCCTCGGCCACATGGCAGGAGCCGAGCCCTCCGTCGACAACATCATGCTCCTTCGGGATTTCCTGGCCTGGGAGCCCAAGGAGTTGCTCCGCAATAGGGCCAAGGTCATCCTCCAGCGCATGGAAGACGAGGCGCAGGAGCCATGGGCGGGTGAGACGGAGGGTGGGGAGTAGGTCGAAGCTTGCTATCCGTCCAGGGCAGCACGAGTTTATAAATCTTGATCTTTGTGCCTGGCCGATCCTGGCCAGGACTCCTCGTTCAGCGATGAACCGCCTGGGGGTTGGGCCGTTGAAGCAAGCTCAAGTCCGGCAAACAGGAGCGTAGGATCCGACCATGTCGATGATCAACTACGCCAGTCGAGAGATCAACTGCAAGGTGGTGTATTACGGGTCCGGCCTCGGGGGCAAGACCACCAATCTCGAGTACGTCTATTCCCGCGTGAATCCCGAGGCGAAGGGAAAGATGATCTCCCTCGCCACCGAGACGGAGCGCACGCTTTTCTTCGACTTTCTACCCATTGACCTGGGAGAGATCCGGGGTTTCAAGACCCGTTTTCACCTGTACACCGTTCCCGGCCAGGTCTACTATAACGCGAGTCGCCGTCTGATCCTGAAGGGGGTGGACGGGCTGATCTTCGTGGCCGACTCCCAGCGGTCACGGCTGGAGGCGAATATTGAAGCCATGCACAACCTGTACGAGAATATGGAGTCGTATGGGTATGACATCGAGAGTCTCCCCTTCGTGATCCAGTACAACAAGCGTGACCTCACCGATGTCATGTCCGTCGACGAGCTCCGGGCCGTGCTCAATCCCATGGGGGTTCCGGACTTCCCCGCCGTGGCCATCGAGGGTGAGGGAGTGTTTCAGACCTTGAGCACCGTCAGCAAGCTCGTCGTGAAATCCCTGAGCTGAGGTGTCCATGGGCCGCGGCCGCTTCACCCTGCCCAACCTTATCACGATCGGCCGGATTCTGGCCTGCCCCGTTGTCTTCTCCCTGATTCTGACTCCGTCGGTTTCCGCGCGCCTCGGCTCCTTCGTCCTCTTCCTGGCGGCGGCGCTGAGCGATCTGTGGGACGGCCATCTGGCTCGGAAGCACGGTCTCATCACCGACCTCGGGAAGCTCCTGGATCCCCTGGCCGACAAGCTGGTCCTCGTGGCCACTTTCGTGCCCTTCTACATGCTCTCTCACCGAGGCGAGCCGGTGGGGCCGATCCCGTGGTGGGGCCCCCTTCCGCTCTGGGTGATCCTGGTGATCTTCGGGAGGGAGCTTGCAGTGACTCTGTTTCGAAGCTGGGGTGTCCGTAAGGGTGTCGTGATTGCCGCCGGCAAGTCCGGGAAATACAAGGCCTTCAGTCAGAACCTCTTCATCGGAGGGGTCCTCCTCTGGTACCCCCTGAAGATGCTGGCGCTCGAGCGCGGCTGGCAGGGGGCCGTCTGGAGATTCTGGGCCGATTTTCACGGAGGGTGGATCGGAGTAACCCTCGCCGTCGCCATTTTCCTGACCGTCTACTCCATGATTGACTACTTCTGGAGCTACCGCACCCTGGTGGGGGTGAGGCGTTGACGGAGACATCTTCGCCACCCTCTCCTCCTCCTGCCGTGATCCTCGGCATCGGGGACGAGCTTCTCCTCGGGCAGACTGCGGACACGAACGGGGCGTCGCTTGCCCGTGCCCTCTCCGAACTGGGCCTCGAGGTCATAAGACGGGGGATGTTGCCGGACCGTCCCGGGGCGATCCGTGACGGGGTGGAGAGCGCCATGGCCGTCGCGGAGGTGGTCCTGTTGACGGGGGGCCTCGGTCCGACCCCGGACGACCTCACCCGGGATGCAGTGGCGGAGCTGTTGGGACTTCCCATCGAGGTGGACAGCGGGCTTCTGGAGCGACTGCGCGCCCGCTTCCGGGCAAGGGGGTACGGGGAACCCCCCGCCGGGAGCGAAGCCATGGCTCAGGTGCCTCGGGGCGCCCGGATCCTGGCCAACCCCCTGGGCGCCGCCCCGGGACTCGCGCTGGAGTCTCCCCAGGGCGGACTCTGCATCCTCCTCCCCGGCGTCCCCCGGGAGACGTGGGCCCTCCTCGAAGAGGAGGTGATCCCGCTCCTCCGGGCCAGGTTCGGCGCCCGTCTCAGGCCGGCGGTTCACCGAACGATCCATACATTCGGGGTCCCCGAATCGGTGCTGGCGCAGGAGATGGCAGCCGTCCTCCCCTCGGACCTGGGAGGAGTCTCCCTGGCCTATCTCCCGTACCAGGGCGGAGTCCGCCTCCGACTGACCGCCCGGCAGGTGGAGGGTGGTCCTGACGCTCTCGAAGCGATCCGCCGGGTGGAGGCCGCCCTGGAACCGGTGGTCGGCCCCTTTCGGTTCGAGTCGGAGACCGGGTCCCTTGCCGAAGCCGTGGGTGAAGACCTCCTCCGGGCCGGCGTGACCCTCGCCGTGGCGGAGAGCTGCACGGGTGGCCTTATCGCCAAGCTGCTCACGGATGTCCCCGGTTCGTCGGCCTACTTCCTCGGAGGTGTGGTGGCGTACGCCAACGAGGCGAAGGCTCGCATTCTGCGAGTGGAAGAGAGACTCCTGGAGCGGGACGGTGCCGTTAGTCGTTCGGTGGCCGAGGCCATGGCGAGGGGGGTCGCCTCTCTCTTTGGGGCGGAGGCCGGAATCGGCGTGACCGGAGTGGCGGGGCCCGGGGGAGGGACGGACGAGAAACCCGTGGGCACGGTCTGGTACGCCGCTTCCCTGGGGCAGAGAGTCGTGTCGAGGAGAGGGCTGTTCCCGGGGGACCGGGGGGACGTCCGGATTCGGGCGGCCCGGTCGGCCCTCTTCCTCCTCCTCCGGGCCCTGGGCCAGACGCCGGGTCAGGGGGAGCCATGAGGGAGGGAACGGCTCTCGGTGCCCAGGGCGTGGAGCTGTTCTGGCGGGTCTGGGACGTCGAGGATCCGCGTTGTGCGCTCCTGGTGGTGCACGGGCTCGGAGAACACTCAGGCCGGTACGAGGCTCTCGCCCGCTTTCTGGTCGAGGCCCGGATCGCGGTCTTCGCGTTCGATCTCAGGGGCCACGGCCGTTCCGGGGGGCCCCGGGGAGACGTGGATGCGTTCCCGCGGTTCCTGGAGGACCTCGTGGCCATGGAGGATCGGCTGGACGGTGAAGTGGATCCGCGCCTGCCCCGCTTCCTCATGGGTCACTCTCTGGGGGGCCTCATTTGCCTGAGGAGGCTCCAGGTCTTCCACGGCCCATACGCGGGCGCCCTGTTCTCGGCTCCCTGGCTGGCGACGAATCTCCCCCGGCCACTTCTCCTGGCGGCCCGGGCTCTGGCCTTCGTGTTTCCAACCTTCTCCCCTCCCAACGGCCTCGGTCCGGGGAGGCTCACCCGGGACCCCGACATCATGAGGGCGTGGCGGGCCGACCCTCTGATTCACGGGCGTCTGACCGGAAGGCTCTTTCGGGAGGTGGAGCGGGTACAGAGGGAGGTCCTGGCCTCCGGGGGGCCCTCGGGTATCCCCCTGTTCTTCCTGCTGCCGGGATCGGATCCGGTGGTGAAGAGCGACGTGACCCGGACCTTCGCGCAAGGCATTGTGGGAAAAGACGTTCGATTCGAGATTCTTCCGGACCGCTTGCACGAGCCCCTCAATGACCTGGGGCGGGAAGAAGTGTATGGGATGGTACGGAGCTGGATCCTCCATCACGTGGTGGGTCCGCCCAAAGAGGTGACAGGCGCCTGGAACCCCAACCGCTCGCTGAACCCAAAGAGCCCATGAAACGTAAGATCAACGTGACCAGGAAAGACACCGCGGAGAACGCGACCGGTGAGCCGGACGAGCGTACCGAGGAACAACGCGAGGCTGTGCCCGAATTCGAGGGGCAGTCCACGGAAACCGATGAGGGAACCGCCGAATCCGGAGCGGGTTCGGCTCCACCGGCGGATTCTTCGGCCCAGGCTGTCCCCCCGGTGGGCCAGGCCTCTACGGCGGCGGCAGAGGGCTCTTCGGCCGGGTCGGCAGAGAAGGGAGGGGCCCGAGCCGAGTCTCTGAGTGAGCTGGAGACGATCCAGGAGGAGATGGATCGGGTCCGGGACCAGTACCTGAGGTTGGCGGCGGATTTCGAGAACTACCGCAAACGGATGAGCGCCGACCTCGGAGGAGTCTGGGCCCGGGCGCAAGCTGACCTGGTGAGAGGCCTCGTGGAGGGCCTCGATGATCTCCAGCGCGTCAGCCAGTTCACCAGCGAAGATACCACGGTGGAGACCCTCATCGAAGGTGTCGACCTCGTGGAGCGGAAGCTCCTGAAGGCGCTCACCGACGCGGGGCTTCAGGTGATCAATCCTCTGGGTGAGGCCTTCGATCCGAACCTGATGGAGGCCATGATGAGGGTGCCCACCGACGAGGAGGGGCAGGACGAGACCGTACATCAGGTCTTCCAGAAGGGGTACTTGTTCAAGGACCAACTCGTCCGCCCTGCTCGGGTCAGCGTGTACATGGATGACGACTGAGGCATGAAGACGCACGAACCCCCCGGGTACGCCACCCATGGGGAGGGTGAATGACGACAGCGACGAAAGATTTCTATGAGATCCTCGGGGTCAAGGAATCCGCGACCCAGGAGGAGATCAAGAAGGCATACCGGAAACTGGCCAAGCAGTACCACCCTGACGCGAACCCCGACAACCCGGGAGCGGCGGACCAGTTCAAGGAGATCGGGGAGGCCTACTCCGTCCTGTCCAACCCCGAGAAGCGGAAGCACTACGATCAGATGAAACGCCTGGGGGCCTTCGGATTCGGAGGCGGGTCCGGGCGGAGCCCCTTCTCCAGGGGGGGCAGCCAGGGGCCGGGGTTCGGGGGCGCGGGCTCCGGAGGCTTCTCCTTCGAGGATCTCTCCTCCTTCGGCGGCGGGCTCTCGGACCTCTTCAGCACCATCTTCGATCGGGGAAAGAGAGAGACGGGTCGTGGAAGGGCCGGCCCGCGCCAGGGGCGGAACGTGGAATACCTGGTGGAAGTCGCCTTCGAGACGGCGGTCCGGGGAGGGCGCGTCAGCATCAACGTCCCCATCACCGAGGAATGCGCCACCTGTGGCGGCTCCGGGGCGGCCCCGGGGACCTCGTCCAGGACCTGCCCGGAGTGCAAAGGGTCGGGAACGGTGTCCTTCGGCCAGGGTGGGTTCGCCGTCAAGCGCCCCTGCCCGGCGTGCATGGGACGGGGGACGATTCCTGAGACCCCCTGCCCGGCTTGTGGCGGGTCCGGGACGGTTCGCCAGAACCGGAAGCTCCAGGTCACGGTGCCGAAGGGGGTGGAGAACGGCTCCAAGGTTCGCCTCTCCGGGCAGGGAGAGCGGGGATCTCTGGGCGGCAAGCCGGGTGACCTCATCATCACGTTCAAGGTCGCCTCCCACCGCTTCTTCCGTCGCAACGGGATGGACCTGGAGGTGACGGTGCCCATCAATATCGCCCAGGCGGCGCTGGGTTCGAAGATCAGGGTCCGCACCGTCGATGGGAGGAGGGTGGTCCTGAGGATTCCCCCGGGGACCCAGTCCGGCACTCGGTTCCGGATTCGAGGCCAGGGAGTGGAAAGAGGGGGACGGGTGGGTGACCTCTTTGTGGAAGTCAAGGTGGAGGTACCCGAGACCCTGTCTCCCGAGAGTCAGCGGCTGATGGAAGCCCTGGCGGCCGACACCGGCCTCAAATACTGAGCTTCCCCGTCCCGCCGCCCCGGACGATTCTCCCTCCACCAAGCATGAGATCGTTCACAAAGAGGACGCAGGACTGGCCCGGGGTCACGGCCGGCTCGGGAGCAAGGAGCCGCAATCTCGTGGGCTCCCCGACCCGCTCCAGCTTCGCCCTGCGAGGCCGGGCCCGATGGCGGAGCTGCACATCCACGACGTCACCCTCGGACGGGGGGCCGGCCAGCCAGTTGACGCGGTCCATCTCCACGTGGGAGGAGAAGAGCTCCCTCCGGGCACCTACGACGATCTCCCTTCTCCGAGGCCGGATCTCTACCACGAACATCGCCTCCGGGAACCCACCGGGCAGGCCCTTTCTCTGCCCGACAGTGTAGCCGGCGTAGCCTGAGTGCCGTCCCACCGATTCGCCACTCGTGGTCACGAATTCCCCCGGTTGGAGGGCGGGATGCCCGTCTCCCAGGGTGCGGCGGAGGAGATCCCGGTAATCCCCGGTGGGCACGAAGCAGATCTCCTGGGATTCGGGCTTGTCGGCGGTGAGCAGCCCTCTCTCCCGGGCAAGGGCCCGCACCCGGTCCTTGGTCAGCCCTCCCAGGGGGAAGACCAGGAAGGGAAGGGATGCCCGGGGGAGACCCCAGAGAAAGTATGCCTGATCCTTGGCCCGATCCACTCCCCGCATGAGTCGCGGTGGGTTGTTGGTCCCGCGCTCGATCCTCACGTAGTGGCCCGTGGCGATGCGGTCCGCCCCGAGCCGCCGGGCCTCGCGGAGGAGATCCCGAAACTTGGTGAAGGAGTTGCACCGTACGCAGGGGTTGGGTGTGCGACCGTGGGCGTACTCGTCGACGAAGTCGTCCACCACATCTCGGGTGAACGTTTCCTCCACGTCGAAGACCGTGTGCCCAATCCCCAGAGCGTGGGCGACCGCCTTGGCATCCTGGATGCCCTCGAGCCCGCAGCATGTCTTGGCGTGGGCCGGTCCGGCGGTGTAGCAGAAGGTCCGTAGGGTGGCCCCCACCACCTCATGGCCGGCCTCCACGAGGAGCGCGGCCGTGAGGGAGGAGTCCACGCCTCCCGACATGGCCACGAGGATCCGGGTCACTGGTTTCCCTCCTTGTCTACCTTCGCTTGATCGTATGCCGGGAATATAAAACCCCTGGGTCCGAACCGTTCCCCTGGAGTCCGGAAATGCGGAGCGGTTGGGGCTGCCCGTCAGAATGTGGAAACGGGGAGGCTCCCCAAGGCAGGGACGGAGGTGGTTTCACGGGTCCAGAAAGGCTCCCCATAGGCAACCCGGATCAAGGAGCCCGCCCGGGCCGCCTGGGCGCGGATCTGATCCGCCAGGGAACGGTCCCCACCTGGAAACACCTCGCCCGCACCGACCGCCTGGACGAATTGGGAGCGATAGGCTGCGATGGCTTCGAGCTTTCGATCGATCTGGTCGGTAATGTCCACGACGAACGTGGGCTTCTCCGTGTCCTCGCGAAAGGAGAGGGCGTGGATGACCTTGAATGGACGAAAGGGCGAGCCGGGGGCATCGAAGTTCTTCAACCCCGCAAGGTAGGCCGCGTCGTAAGCCAGCTCGGCGGCGGCACGGTGGTCCGGGTGCCGCCCCCTCAGCCAGTGGGTGACCACGATCCGTGGCCGGAGCTCCCGGAGGAAGCGGGCCACGACCCTCCTGGCATCGGGTGTGTTCCGAAGCTCCGAGTCGGTAAGGCCGGCGTTCCTCCGGACCGATAGGCCGAGGATCTCCGACGCGCGGGCGGCCTCCTCTGCCCGCAGCTCGGCGGTCCCCCTGCTCCCGGTTTCCCCGCGGGTGAGGTCCAGGACCCCCGTGCGCTCACCGATGTCGGCGCTCCGAAGAAGGGAGCCGCCGCAGAGGAGCTCTGCGTCATCAGGGTGGGCTACCACGGCGAGAACGTCGAGAGGCTCCATGACGGGATCCAGAGTCGAAGGTGAGGCGGCCGGCGTCACTCGTACCGAAGGGCGTCCACGGGGTTGAGGCCCGAAGCGCGGACAGCGGGCAATAGCCCGAACAGCATCCCCGTGAGGAGAGCCATGGTCAGAGCCGTGGCGACGGACCAGAGGGGGATGGAGGCCGGGAGGGGTGAGATGGCCGCCACTCCGTTGGCCGCCAGGGCGCCCAGGGCCATCCCCAGGCCCCCGCCGATCAAGGTCAGCACCCCTGCCTCCACCAGGAACTGCCAGAGGATCTCCCGGCGGGTCGCCCCCACCGCCTTTCGAATGCCGATCTCCCGGGTCCGTTCCGTCACGGAAATGAGCATGATCCCTATCACCCCCACCCCCCCAACCATGAGACCCACCGACGAGAGCGCCAGCATTACGATGAAGAAGACGGACGTGAGCTGATTGAAGAGGTCCACGAGCTGAGAGGAGCGCAGAAGGGCAAAGTTGTTCTCCTCCGTGGGGCCCAGTCCCCGCATGGTCCTGAGAAGTCCGATCACCTGGTCCTGGACCTCGAGCTGTGGCACACCTGGCCTCGGCACCACGAGGACCTGGAGGAACATGTCGTTGGCCTTCAGTCTCTTGAGTGCGGTGGAGTAGGGCAGGATGGCGAAATACTTTACGGCGTCGCTGAAGATGTTCTCACCGATCTCGAAGGTGCCCACCACCGTGAACAGAACGTTGGCCCCGGTCCCGGCGGAGACCCGCACACGCTTCCCGATGGGATCCAGCGGTCCAAAGAGCTCGTCGGCCAGGGGCTGGGAGATGACGATCACCGCCCTGGATTGCTCGACTTCCGCGGGGATGTAGTTCCTGCCGGAAACGAAGTCGCCAATCGTGTATTGAGGCCACCCGGAGGAGTCCGCGGACCCCTGTACACCGGTGACCCTCCTTCCCTCGAAGGAGATGGAGAGGCTCACGTCGAAGTCGACGATGGCTTCCTCGACCCCCGGAAGACCCGCGATCCGCTGGGCTTCGAGGGGGCTGATCTTGGGCTTGTTCCACCAGGGGGGGCGTCCCGACCCGTCGTTCACGATGCGCACGTCGGTCATGTCGAATCGTGTGACGATGAAGTTCTCCTGGCCGGCCGATTCGAAGGCCTCGAGGATGCTGCTCCGGATACCGGTGATGAGAGCCGCCATGGTCACCACCACGGCCACCCCGATTCCCACTCCGAGGATGGTGAGGCCGGCCCGCACCTTGTTGGTCCGGATCGCCTCCAGGGCGATCCTCACGCCCTCCAGGAGAGTGCCCGGGATCCCTCCGCCCGTGGGCGATGGATCCTTCTTCGTGGCGGGGCCCGTGGGATCCTTCATGGATGGGTCCTCTTTCATCTACTCGTACCGCAAGGCGTCGACAGGGTCGAGCTTGGCCGCCCGTGCCGCCGGGTAGACCCCCGCCACCATCCCGACGACCACCCCGAGGGCCACCCCCAGCGAGACCCACTGGGGCGCCACCGCCGCCGGGAGGGGGGAGACGTTGGCGACGAGCCAGGTCAGACCGACGCCGACCAGGACTCCGACCGCGGCCCCCGTTCCCGACAAGGTGGCGGACTCGATGATGACCTGAGTGATGATGTCCCTCCGCCGGGCGCCGATGGCCTTCCTCACGCCGATCTCTCTCGTCCTCTCCATGACCGATACGAGCATGATGTTCATGATGACGATCCCGCCCACGACGAGGGAGATTCCCACCAGCCCCGGCAGGGCCATGAAGAGGATCGTGGAGATCCGATCCCAGAATCCGAGGGAATCCTCGGCGGTCTCGAGCTCGAAATCGTCGGGCTGGGACGGGCGAAGCCGATGCCGGACCCGCATGATCGCCTCCAGCTCCAGCATTGCTGCGTGGATCTCCTCGGGGTCCAGGGTCTGGACGACGATGTTGTCCACCACCCCTCGCGGATTCACCACATTCTGGATCTGGGACCGCGCCGGGGCGATGGCCCGGTTGTCCAGAGAGATGCCGAACAAGCTCCCCTGCTCCTCGAGGACTCCGATCACCCGGTAGGGGAACCCGCGGATCCGGACGGTCCGCCCCAGGGGATCCAGATCCGGGAAGAGGAGATCGGCGGTCCTCCTGCCCAGGATGACGACGGGAACGCCCCGTTGCGCCTCCTGGGCCGAGAACGGTCTTCCCCGCTCCACTTCCAGGTTCCGGATCCGCAGGATGTCAGGAGATACACCGGAGATCATGGCGTTCTCCACCTTCCGTCCGTTGTCCCCCTCCAGCTGGCCTCCCGTGAGGCTCTCCACCCCCACCAGGGCCGGGATCGGCAACTGCTCCCGAACCGCGTCCGCGTCCTCGAACGTCAGGCGAGGCCGCCGCTGCCACTCCCGGTACTGCGCCGAGCTGGTGTTCACGGTGACGGAGGGAGTCCGGGTGATGTTGATGGTGTTCAGCCCGTAGATCTGACTGGCGAAGTCGACCTTGATGTACTGGTCCATCCCCTCCACCACGCTCACCACCACGATGAGGAACATGACCCCGATGACCACGCCCAGGACCGCGAAGAAGCTCTTCAGCTTCTCCGTACGGATCTGGTTCAGGGCGAGGGCGATTCCCTCCCAGACGTTCATAACCCTGGCCGCGCGTGGGGACCGAGAGGGCCTGCCTCCGGCAATGTCATTGACCTTCCCCGATGGGCCCGGCAGCTGTAGTGGTTCCGGTCTCTGAAGGCTTCACCGGATCACCGTC
Organism: uncultured Gemmatimonadales bacterium; assembly: GCA_963751255.1. Classification (GTDB taxonomy): domain Bacteria; phylum Gemmatimonadota; class Gemmatimonadetes; order Longimicrobiales; family Gaopeijiaceae; genus CAVVTW01. Next base: position 30,725 of record CAVVTW010000017.1, read on the forward strand.
CTGGAGCTCCCGAATCCGCTGGTAGGGTCCTGCCACGACCGTATCTCCCGGAGAGACGCCGGAGATGACCTCGAAGTACTCCCGCCCCGTGATGCCCACCTCCACCGGGGTGAAATGCGCGATCCCATCCCGGACCACGAATACACCTTCGATCTCCGGGACCTGTTCGCTCCGGGCCAGAGGGCCCTCCGGCGTCTCCTGCTCCTGCACCGCGCCGGACTCTTCCTCAGACGGAGCGGGGACTTCCTCCACTCCCTCCGGGTTGCGCACCGTGAGGGAGATGATGGGGATGGCCACGACATCGTTGCGCACGGCGGTGATGATGTCGGCCGTGGCGGACAGGTCCGGCCGAAGCTGGATGCCGGGGTCGTCCAACGTAATCACCACCTCGAAATCGATGGCGGCTGTCTGTCCGCTTCCGGTGGTCTGTGAGGGGGGGACGATGGCGCTGTTCCCGATCTCGGTGACGCGCCCGGTGAACCGGCGGTTCGGAAAGGCGTCCAGGTCGATGAGGGTGCTGTCCCCCAGAGTGATCTCCGGGACGTCGGTCTCATCCACCGCCATGACGGCCTCCACGATGGAGAGATCGCTCACCGTGAGGATCAGACTTCCCGGGTTGTTCATCGTGCCGATCACCACGGTCTCCCCCGCCTCCACGTTGAGGCGAGTCACCTTTCCGGAAATGGGGGCTTTGATGATGGTCTTGGACAGCTGATCCTGTGCCTCGGCCAGAGCGGCGCGGGCCTGGGAGACCCCATACTCCGAGGCTTCCAGGAGGGACTGTGAGACCTCGAGCGTCGTCTCGGCGTCCTCCAACTGCTGGGGACTGACGAGAGTGGAGTCTCGGCTCCACAGGGCCTGCATCCGCTGGTGTTCCCGCTCCGACTTCGTGAGGTTGGCCCGTTGCTGGGCCGCCTGGGCTTCCGCCTGGCTGAGGGTGGCCTGGGCCCGTGACACGGCGGCTTCCGGTTGGCTCGGATCGATCCGCAGCAGGACGTCGCCCTGGCTTACGTCCTGGCCCTCTTCCACGTTCAGCTCGATGATCCGACCCATGACGTCGGCGCTGATGTCCACTGCCCGGCGAGCTCGGATGTTCCCGCTCACCGTCACCGAGGCGACCAGGTCCCGCCGTGCGACCTCCTCCATCCGGACCTCGACGCCCTTCTGCCGCCCTTTGACGATGCTGATCACGGCAGCCGAACCCAGGACCACGACCAGGAGAATGCCGACAAGAATCTTCCCACGTGAGCTCATGGATCTATAGCCTTTCCGGATCGCCTCAGGAGGTCCGAAGGGATGTTCCGACGATGCTCTCCAAACTGGCCAGAGCGTCGTGATAGGAGAAGATGGCGGCAATTCGGTCCCGGTCCGCCTGGGCCTTCACGGTTTCCGCCTCCACGAGCTCCAGGAACGTCGCCGAACCGAGACGGTACCGCTCCTGAGCCAGTCGGAGCTGCTCGTCCGCCCAGATCTGGTTCTCCTCCTCGATCCGCGCCGCCTCGTATGCGGTGCGCAGGTTGGCCAGACCACTGGCGATGTCGGCCTTCAGCGTCAGCTCCGAGTTCCTGACCTGGAAGCGAAGGTCGTCCTCCGCAATCCGGGCAGCTTCCAGGTCCCGTTGCCGGCGGAGTCCCTGGAAGATGGGGATGGTCACGGAGAGGGAGGCCGACGGGGGCTGCCGGGTGAAGTCGAAGGGGAAGGCGTCGTTCCGCTTCACGATGGACTGCCGTTGGGCCTCCGTGAACAGGTAACGGGAGCAGTCTGTGGGAGGGAGGGGATCGGCCAAGCGACTGTAGAGATCGTTGAGGCTCTCACACTGGGCGATCTGTCCCATGGCCGACGCCTGGGCCTGGGCCACGAGGTAGTTCGGGTTGGACGCCTCCCGGGCGAATCCGCTGGTACTTGCCGAGATGCCGATGGAGGGAAGATAGGCCGAGCGGGCCATCTTCACCGCGTATTCCTGGGTCCTCTGGGAGGCCCTCAAGCCCCGCAGTCCCGGATTGTTCTCCAGGGCCAGCCCGGTGAGATCGGCCTCCGTCCACGCCGGCTCTCCAATATGGAAGGAAGTGGAAAGCTCGAAGCCGTCCTGGGGCTCCAGGCCCATCTGCTGAACGAGCCGGAACTTGGCCGTCCTTACCGCGTTCTGGGACACCAGAACGGAAACCCGGGCACGTCCCACCGCGACCTCGGCCTGGCGTGTGTCCAGGGGAGTGCCGAGGCCGACCTCGAGCTGGCCTTGAGCGAGGCGAGAGTTGCCCTGGGCCCTCTCCAACTCCTGCTGGGCCAGGCTCAAAGCCTCCTCCTGCCTCAGGACCTCGAGATAGGCTTGCGTGACCTGGAACACGGTCTGCGCCCGGGTCGCCTCCCCTTGGGCCACCTGGGCGTCCTTGTCGGCCTTCGCCTGTGGGAGCGCGAGGAGAACGCGGCCGTCCAGCGTGTAGGACAGACCCAGACGATAGGAGGAGAAGTAGTAGGAAGGCTGATTCCCGAAGCCCAGCTCCGAGAGGGTGATGCTTCCCACCTGCTGCTCGCCGGAGCCCTGCCATGAGAAGCTGGAGCTGGCGCTGGCCGTGGGGAGCAGAGAGCCGTACGCCGCCGTGATGTTCCAGTCCGCCAGGTCGCGGTTGTTCAGCTCTGCCTGCAGGAGCGGACTGTTCCGCTCCGCGATTCGAATGGACTCCTCGAGGGTGAGGGATGGAGGGACCTGTTCCTGGGCGAGCAGGGGCCTACTGATGAGGCTCGTCCAGAGGAGGACGACAAGGCCCGCCCCGAGACTTCGAAGCGTTCTCACAACAGTGCTCCCGGGTTGGGAAGGACGAGTAGATTCACGGTCGAAAGGCTTTACGGTTTTGAAAGGGGCGCTGTTTCATATGCCCCCCGGGCCCGTCCGTCGATCAAGGAGGATACGGGGTTGGCGTCCGGAGTCTTCAAACCGGCGGTATCCGGGCGGGGTCAGGTGAGCGTCTCCCGCTCGGCCACGTACGCCCTGGAGGGCACCTCCACTCGCAGAACGCGTCCCTGGTCGTCGAACCAGACGTCCCGGGAGTCCTCGCTCCCATCCAGACGGAAATGCCGGGCCTGGACAAGGCGATCCCCGACACGGATCTCCTCCTCCCCCAGATGGGTAAGGGTCATACGTGTCTGACTTCCCAGCCTTGGAGTGAGGATGGTGAGCGAAACGGCGGACTGGTGTTCGAGAAAGGGAGTCAGGAGGTAGTAGTGATGCGCGACTCCCTCGTCGAGGAGAATGGAGCCGGGACCGGCTCGGAACTCCCTGAGCCGTTCGCCCTGGGAGGAGATCTCCCGGACCAGATACCGGGTTCCGGATCGGGTTACGGAGATGGCGGTGCTCTCGGCCCCGGAAACGTCGATCTGATAGCCGGAAACCTGGAGCCCGGCACCTTGTGTGTCCATCATCGGACTCATGGCCAGAGGTCCATCCGGAGTATTCATCCGGATCGTTCCCCGGAGGACCACGCGGGCTTGGTCGCCTGCGCCGACTCGGCGGATGGAAAACTCCTCTCGGCCGGCCAGGGCCCCGTCCCGGTAGATGCGGAAAGCGGCTTCGTCCACGGAGACGTTCTGGCCCAGGAGGGGCGAGAGGGGTAGAGTGGAGAGAATCGCCACGAGGGCCGGAAGACGAGCGGGCATGGGTTGGCCTGAGCTGGAGACGATTACGGGATTGGCTCAGGATGACTGATACACGATGGAGGTGGAGATGGTCCCCTGAGCGGCCCCGGGAGAATCCAGGGGCCACTCACCCTGAGTCGGAAGGCTTACGGGAGAGGATCTCCGTGACGGACTCCACATATCGCTCGAAGACCATCTCCCCCTTCCGCGCCGAGGCCCGGGACGGGAATCCCACGGTTCCCCGGGAGCTCGTGGAGCGAAGGGATGCGCCCGACGGGGTCCCATTCTCCGGACGGGAGGCGTCCATGGCCTGGTCCAATCGTACCAGAGAGGGGGCGAGATAGAGCATCAGGGAAGTCTCCAGTTCTCCACCATGCTCTTCCTGGGGTGCTCCCTCGAGGAGATCGCCCACCCCGATGCCGAGCAGATTCACCACGGTCGTGGTCGCGGCGGAGGTCATGGCCATGAGAAGGGCTTCCAGATGGGGTTCGTATTGATGGGCGGTGAGAATGAGGAATTCCCGGATGCCGTGATCTTCCCACTCTGCCAGGAGCTCGTTCACGGCCCGGTGGAGGGTCTTTCGCTGGAGGCCGGCGGCCCCTGCGAAGCGCTCTCTTCCGGCCCTCCTGACCCCGAAATGGAGGGTGGGTGCCAGGAGTACCTGGGCTCTCCCGGACACAGCCCTGGCGACGGCTTCCACGATCGTGGTGTTGGAGCCCAGGGGGAGATGGGGGCCGTGCTGAACCAGGGCCCCGACGGGGAAGATCATCCGCGGATCCCTGGCGAGAATCCGGCCGGCTGTGGGCCAGGGAAGATCCTCGAGATACCATGAGTGGTTCCGAATCTTCCCTGCCTCCGGCCGGCCGTCTGAGATCGTTTCGTCCGACATGGCACATCCTCTGGGTCGGTGTCGTGGCGCTGGCGGCCTGGACTCGCTGGCTCAATCCATGGTTGCTCTTGCCGCCGGCGCTCATTGTGCTTATCTGGGCCCTGCGCAGGCCTCCGGTCCGCCGTCTCCACGTTGCGGCGGTCCTCCTGCTTCTCCTGGGGACCCTCATGGGCTTCCTCGCCCAGGCCGACATGAGCGGTCCCGGGGCCGGCGTGGGGGCCCTTCGTGCGGTTCGGGAAGAGAGGGCCAACGAAGCGCTGAACCGCCGATTCGCCTCTCTCCTCGAGAACGGTGACCAGGTCCTCCAGGAGACGCTCTCCCTGATGAGAGAGCCTCTGGCTCCCGACTTCCAGGAGAGGCTCGCCCGCATCAGGCGAGGCAGGGGAATCACGGCTCTGGCGGCCTATGACTCCGACGGCCGGCTCCTGGGCTGGGTTGGAGTCCACCGAGGCCAGGTGCCCCAGGCCATTCGATCGGCTGAAAGCCACTACGCATTCGCAGGCGGTCCCCTCTTTCGCTACCTGTACTTTACTGCCCGGGACCCCGAGGGGGGAGGGACGGCCGTAGCGGCGGTTCTCCTCCAGACCAACCTTCCATCGGGGCTGGAGGGAGGAGGTTTCGCCTCCCGATTCCGGGAGGACACGGGGATCTCCATTCAGGTTCTTCCCCCAGAACGGGCAACCGGGCCGGTGGTCTGGGACCTGAGCTGGGAGCGCTGGGAAGGGAAGCCGGAGCCCCTGGTAAGCGTAGCCCTGGTGGAGCTCGATCCCCGCGTGCTTCGGGCGACCATGGTGCGAGGCTGGGTTCGTTCCATGGCGGTGGTTGCGCTCCTGGCCTGGGGGATCCTCGTTGTGGGAGGAAAGGGGCTCCCCGGCCTCCCCACGGGGGCCGGGCTCTCCCTGGTGCTGCTCTCGGTTCTCTTCCCCGCATCCGAGCTATGGCCGGGGGTCCATCTTACTTCGCCGGCTCAGTTCCTTCTTCCCTACTCGGGGGGGGGGACGTTGGGGCAGGTCATGGGTTTCGTCCTGGCGCTGGGGATCCTGTGCGGTCTCTTCCCGCCGGGGAGGCGGACGCTTGGTCGGCCGCTGGCCAGCGCCGGAGTCGTCCTCGTCTTCTTCCCCGCCCTGGTGGCCCTCTTCTCCGGAGGCCCGTCCCCCGCTCTCCTGTCCAGTGGAGTGGGGGGATGGCTCCCCTTTCAGGCGACTCTGGCCCTCTCCATGGCCCTGGTGGCCTGCGTGGTGCTCGGCGTCGACAGAACCGGGAAGACCACCGGCGCGGGAACCGTCCTCCTGGCAGCGGGCGCCGCCGCGGCCCTGGCCTTATCCTTCGTGGCCGCCCTCCAGGCCCGATCGGGGCCTGGACTCTCCCCATGGTTCCCCGCCCTCTGGGCCGCGCCCGCCTACCTGGCGGCCCGGGGCCTTCAAGGCGTGGGAAGGGGAGGCCGGGTCGTCTCCTGGTTCATGGCGGGCCTGCTGGGTGTGTCCGCCGCCCTCCCCGCCGCCTGGGGTGTTCAGATCGAGGCGAGGATGGACCAGGCCGAGGGTCAGGTCGCGGACCTGGGTGCCGCCGCGGACCCGTACCTGGAGTTCCGATTGTTGCGGATGGCCGAGGCGGCGGACTCTCTCAACGCCGTCATCTCGTCCCCCGTGGAGCTTCTCTTCGAGATCTGGGCCCAGACCGGTCGCCAGGGAGATCCCCTTCCCATGTGGCTCACCCTCTGGTCGCCCGGTGACCTTCCCCGGGAGGATCTGTCCATGGGGGTCTACGGCGACCGGCCCCCGGAAGCAGACGACGAGCTGGATGTAGCGCGGGAAGCGGGAACACCGTTGGTGCGTCACCTGGGTCTGGCCGATGCCCGGTATCTCCTGCTGGTGCCTCTTCCCGGGGGCGTGGTCCTCTCGGCGGTGGTCCCTCCCAAAGGCTCCCCTGCCCGTTCTTCCCCTCTCGGTCCCATCTTCGCTGCCATTGGGGAAGCGGGGATGAACGCCCCCACCGTGGTTCAGGCTCCGCGAGGTGAAGAGACCGGACTCTCCGAGGAGGTGGTCTGGGAGCGCACGGGCGAAGGGTGGCGGGTCAGGCGTCCGATCTCCTATCCGGAGGGGTGGTTCTACGCTCTCCAGACGGTGCCCCTGCCTACCACCCTCCACATGGTGGCGCGGGGGACCCTGGCCCTTCTCCTCAACCTCCTCCTGATTCTGGCGTTGTGGGGAACGGCCCGGGTCATGGCTCGAGGACGAGAGTTGGATCTCAAGGAGGTGCGGCAGTTCCTGGGCAGCTTCAGGGCCCGGGTGACGCTGGCCCTCTTCGCCTTCTTCGTTCTCTCCATCGCCATCTTTGGGACTCTGGCGTTCCGGACGCTGTCGGGGGCGGCTCAGAGGACTGCATCGGCGCTGGCAGAGCGTCTGGTGGAGGATGGCGCCAGCTTCTACCCGGACGTCCAGGGCTCCATGCCTCTGTTGGCCCGGGAAGTGGGGGCGGACCTCCTGGAGTACCGGGACGGGGAGCTCGTCGCGGGCTCGTCGGAGGAGCTGGTGGCTCTGGGGCTCTACGAGGCCTGGATTCCCGAGCCCGTATACCGATCTCTTGCCGACCAGACCGAGGTTCGAGCCACCCACCAATCCTCCCTGGGTGGGTGGGAGTACGTGATGGCGTACCGGCGTCTCGTCGACGGTGACGTCCTGGCCACACCCATCCCCGTGGAGATTGGCGCTTCCGCTCTTCGACGGCAGGAAGTGGCCGACCTCCTTGGGTTCGCCATCGTCCTGGGTGCAGCCCTCTCCCTCGGCCTGGCCCTCCTGGTGGGGCGGACGCTCACCCGGCCCATCGAGACGCTGCAGGTGGCGTCTGAGCGGGTGGGTGGAGGCAATCTGAGGGTGCGCCTCCCCGAGGACAGGAGCGACGAATTCGGAGCGGTTTTCGGTGCCTTCAACCGGATGGTGCTTCGGATACGCCGCGCCCGGCGTGCCCTCCTTCGGACCACGCGACGGACCCAGGCGATCGTGGAGGAGGCGGCCACCGGGGTCGTGGCGTTGGACGCGGCCGGACGTGTGACGCTGGTGAATCCCCGTGCCGAGGCCCTCCTGAATGAGCGCATCCCGGTGGGGGAGCCTCTGCCGGGTCGGGAAGGGGAGGCGGGGGAGCTGGTTCGATGGGTCGACCTGTATTTCCGAGATGGACTCCGGGAGGCAAACACCGAACGCCAGATGGGGAATCGCCGGATTCGGGTCAGGGCCCGCCGGATCACTGGGGAAGGCCCTCTGGGAGGCGCGGTCCTGAGCCTCGAGGACGTGACGGACGAGCTCCGCTCGGAACGAATCCTGGCTTGGGGAGAGATGGCGCAGCAGGTCGCCCACGAGGTCAAGAACCCCTTGACCCCCATCAAGCTCAGCGTGCAGCACCTCCAGCGCGCCTGGGAGGACAAGCGACCGGATTTCGGGGACATCCTGGGAAAGAACGTGCACGTGATCCTGAAGGAGATCGAGCATCTGGCCACCATCGCTCGGAGCTTCTCCAGGTTCGGTGCCCCCAGCGCCACCCCCGAGGATCCACTCGGGCCCGTGAGCATCCACGCCGTCGCGGAGGAAGTGATGAACCTCTATCGGGGTGGCAAGGGGGCTCTCATATTCGACTGTACGGTTCCCCCCGACCTTCCCCCCGCCCAGGCCAGGGAATCGGAGCTCAGGGAGGTCCTCATCAACCTTCTCGAGAACTCCAGGGCGGCGATCCCCGACGAGGGGTCCGTGACCATCGAGGCCCGGCTCGCGACCCGGGGGATCGAGCTCAAGGTGAGGGATGACGGAACGGGGATCCCGCCGGAATTCCTGCCCAGGATCTTCGAGCCACACTTCTCCACCCGGTCCACCGGGACGGGGCTGGGCCTGGCCATCGTCCGGCGCCTGGTGGAATCCTGGGAGGGCAACGTGTCGGCTGAGAGTCGGCCCGGAGAGGGCACGGTGATCACCATCGTCGTGCCGGTCTGGGGGGATGAGGACGTGAAGGCGGGAGGAAAGGAATGGACCTGAAGACCTGGCTGGAGGAGCGCGCGGACACCATCGTCCGCCGATGGTACGGAGAGATCCGGTCCCGGGAGGGGGGGGGCCATGGGGAAGAATCCGACCAGCTCATCAAGACGTTCCTCCGACATCTCGTGTCCTATCTTCCCAGTTGCCTCGTGGAGCATCGAGAGCCTGGGGAGGTTGTCTGGCAACAGGCCACGCACCTGTATGGCTCCCTGGCTCTGTGCCGTGGGCTGGCGGCGGGGGAGGTGGTGGAAGAACTCCAGCTCTTGAGAGGGGTCATTCTGAGACTTCTGCTCGAGAACGCCGAGTCAGGGGGCGGATGGACCCCCCGGGTCCGGGAGGTGCTGATTCTGAACCAGATCCTGGATCTGGGGGTGGTGCGGGCGAGCATCTCCTACGTGGACGACCTCTTCTTCACCCACGTGCAGGGATCGGGGGTTCCGGAGGGGGTGGACAAGAACCTGGTGGAGGAGATCGGCCGGCAGCTCGAGGCCTTCCGTCAGGAGCTGAGCCTTGGTTCTCCTCCCACAACGGAGCGGATATGAAGAGACTCGAGGAGGATGTGGAGCGCCATGAGCCGCCGGGGGACATGCCCCCCGCCGAGTTCCGTCCAGCCGCACACGCAGTGGCCGATTGGATCGTCGATTATCTCGAAGGTGTGGATGACTATCCTGTCCTCGCCCGGGTGGCGCCTGGGGAGATCCGTGACCGGCTGCCGCCCCGGATTCCCCGGGAGGGCGAGCCCTTCGAGGCGATCTTCAGGGATTTCGAAGAGGTCGTGCTGCCCGGGGTGACGCACTGGAATCATCCGTCCTTCTTCGCCTATTTCGCCATCACCGGATCAGCCCCGGGGATTCTCGGCGAGATGCTCGCCGCGGCCCTGAACCTCAACGCCATGGTGTGGCGAAGCTCTCCAGTGGGCACCGAGCTGGAGGAAGTGGCCCTCGCCTGGCTCCGGGATCTCCTGGGGTTACCCGAGGACGTTCGAGGGCACCATCAACGACACGGCTCTCCTCCTCCCTCTACGCTCTGGCCGCTGCCCGGGAGGCCAAGCTTCCGGAAAGTTGGGAGACCGGGCTGAGCGGGGGCGCCCCGGGGACGATTCTACGCTTCGGAGGAGGCCCATTCGTCCATCGAGAAGGCCGTGATCACCCTGGGCTTCGGGCGGGACGGGGTGCGGACGATCCCACCGACGGGAGCTTCCGGATGCGTCCGGGGCAGCTCCGGCGCGCGATCCAGGAGGACCAGGTGCGTGGTTTGAAGCCCCTGGGGGTGGTGGCGACCCTGGGAACCACCTCCACGACGAGCGTGGACCCCGTTGGCGACATCGCCGAGATCGCGAGGGAGCTCGGCCTCTGGCTTCACGTGGACGCGGCCTACGGAGGTTCCGCGGCATCTCTGCCCGAGCTCAGGCCCCTGTTCAGCGGATGGGAGCACGCAGACTCCATCGTGGTCAATCCACACAAGTGGCTGTTCACTCCCATCGACTGCTCGGTCCTCTACATGAAGGACCCCCGACAGCTCCGCAGGGCCTTCAGCCTCACGCCGGAGTACCTCCGGACCACGGAGGAAGGTGTGGCCAGGAACCTCATGGACTACGGTGTGGCCCTGGGACGGCGCTTCCGATCCCTGAAGCTCTGGTTCGTGCTTCGCTATTTCGGGGCCGCCGGGATCCGGGACCGAATCCGGGCGCACATCGGCATGGCTCGGACGCTGGCCTCGTGGATCGATGCGGAGCCCGAGCTGGGAGCGCGTCGCACCCGTGCCGTTCAGTACGGTGGTGTTTCGGCTGGCGCCCGGGGGGAGCTCTCCCGGCCAGCAGGACGAGTGGAACCGGAGGATCATGGATCACGTCAACGAGACCGGCGAGGCCTTCCTCTCCCACACGGTCCTGAACGAGCGCTTCTGTCTGCGAATGGCTCTCGGGAACCTCCGAACTCGTTGGGCGCACGTGGAGCGGGCCTGGGAGCTGCTCCGGGAGGCCGCGGGAGAGACCCGCGCCGAGCCCTAGAAGCCAGAAGAGGCCCCTCCGGCGGATTGGCCACCGGAGGGGCGGGAACTCGTTGGTGCCCGACGACTCGGGGAGAGGCCCCCCCCGAATCCCGGCTGGAGTGACTCAGACCTCCCGGACTTCCCTCACCAGGTCCTGCATGGAGGGCTTGGCGCTTCCGAAGAACATCATGGTCTTGTCCATGTAGAAGAGCGGGTTGTCGATGCCCGCGAATCCCGGGCTGAGACTCCGCTTCATGATGATGACGTTCTTGGCCTTGTCCACGTCCAGGATGGGCATTCCAGCGATCACGCTATTCGGATTCCTGGCCTCCGGGTTGACCACGTCGTTGGCTCCCACGATGAGGGCCACGTCCGTGTCCTTGAACTGATCGTTGATCTCTTCCAGGTCGTAGAGCTGGTTGTAGGGCACGTCGGCCTCGGCCAGGAGCACGTTCATGTGCCCCGGCATGCGGCCCGCCACCGGGATGCACGGCGAACTTCACGTCCACGCCCCGCTCCTCCAGAAGGTCGCAGAGCTTCTTGAGGTCGTGCTGAGCCTGGGCCACGGCGAGGCCGTACCCCGGCACCACCACCACGGATTGGGCGTAGGCCAGGATCATGGCCGCGCCCTCGGCGTCCACGGAACGGGCTGTCTTGTCGCCAGCCCCGATGGACGCGGCGCTGGCCCCCTCGGTCCCGAAGCCCCCGAAGACCACGTTGGCCAGGGAGCGGTTCATGGCCTTGCACATGAGGTTCGTCAGGATGAGGCCCGAGGCCCCCACCAGGGCCCCCGAGATGATGAGGATCATGTTGTTCAGAATGAACCCCGCCGCCGAGGCCGCCAGTCCCGAGTAGGAGTTCAGGAGGGAAATGGCCACCGGCATGTCCGCTCCTCCGATAGCGTTCACCAGAAGGACGCCCAGGACGAGGGCCATGGCCGGTGAAGACCAGGAAGAGGGTCATGTTCGGGCGTCCTGAACCACCATGTAGACACCCGAAACCACGATGGCCAGGAAGAACAGCGCGTTGAGGCCCTTGAGGAAGGTGTTGGTGACCGGATTGCCCGGTGATGTAACCCGCCAGCTTGCCGAAGGCCACGAGGCTTCCGGAGAAGGTCACCGCCCCGATGAGCATTCCCAACATGATGGTGGAGCCTTCCCCCAAGGGAAGGGTGCCGGCCTGCTGGAGACGCAGGAACTCCGCGCCGGAGACGAGGGCCGAGGCCCCGCCGCCGAATCCATTGAAGAGGCCCACCATTTCAGGCATGGCGGTCATCTTCACCGTCCGGGCCGCCACCGCCCCGATGAGAGAGCCGATGATGATCCCCAGCGATGATCCAGGTCCAGGTAAGGGCCTGGTACTGGACCAGGGTCACGACGATGGCGATGAGCATGGCGACGGAGGCCATGATGTTTCCCCGTCGGGCCGTAGCCGGAGAGGAAAGCTGCTTGAGGCCGACGACGAAGAGGAACGCCGAGAAGAGGTAGGCCAGCTGCTCAACCAAGTATCACTGAAGGTTCCTCGTTCTTGTGTTCGAAGTCATGGGAAGATCCGGAAGAGACATCGCCGGGCCTACTTCTTCTTGAACATCTCCAGCATGCGATCGGTCACCATGAAGCCACCCACCACGTTGATGGTGGCGAAGATGATCGAAATCAGCCCGAGAATGACGATGACCGGCTCACTGGCCATCTGGTGCTGAGACGACACGATGAGCGCACCGATGAGGGCGATGCCTGAAATGGCGTTCGCGCCGGACATCAGAGGCGTGTGCAGGGTCGGGGGTACCTTCGTGATGACTTCCTTCCCGGCGAGCGTCGCCAGGACGAAGACGTACAGGCCCACCACCATCTCACCCATTTATCTCTCCTGCGAAAAGGGGTTGGAACGTTCTCGAATGGTCCGGTCGATCAGCTCAGGGCCTCTTGGGTTGGCCCGTGCCGAATCTCGTCTTGATAGGTTACGCAAACGCCGTCCAGGACCTCGTTCTCCCAGTTCAAGATCAGGGAGCCGCTCTCCTTGTCCAACATCTCCATGATGAAGGTGACGAGGTTCTTGGAGAACATCTGGCTGGCGTGGAAGGGAAGGGAGGCCGGAAGGTTGACGGGACCGAGGATCTGCACCTCGTTGTGCACCACCGTCTCCCCTGCCTTGGTAAGCTCGCAGTTGCCGCCCGTTTCCGCAGCCAGGTCCACGATCGCCGAGCCCGGCTTCATGCTCTCCACCATCTCCTTCGTGATCAGGAGAGGGGCCTTCCGTCCGGGAATCTGAGCCGTGGTCACCACCACGTCGGCGTTCTTGATGGAACCGGCGATGAGGTCCATCTCCTTCTGATGCTGGTCTTGGGAGAGCTCCTTCGCGTAGCCGCCAGCGTCCTCCATGTCGGCGGAGAGCTCCATCTCGAGGAACTTGGCTCCCAGACTCTCGACCTGCTCCTTCACCGCAGGGCGCACGTCGAAGGCTTCCATCTGGGCACCGAGACGGCGGAAGGTGGCCAGGGCCTGAAGCCCGGCGACGCCGGCGCCCAGCGTAAGGGTCTTGGCGGGCCTGACCGTCCCCGCTGCGGTAGTGAGCATGGGGAGGAACTTCCCGATGGCATTCGCCCCGAGGAGGACCGCCTTGTACCCCGCCACGGTGGCCTGTGAGGAGAGGATGTCCATGGTCTGTGCCCGGCTGATCCGGGGCATGAGGTCCATGGCCATGGTCGTGACCCCGGCGTCGCGAAGGGCCTTCACGATATCCAGGTTGGCCAGAGGCTGGAGGGAGCAGACCAGGATCTGACCGCTGGCCAGGACGCCCACTTCGTCTACCGTGGGCGGCTGAACCTTCAGGACGACCTCGGCGCCGGATACGGTGGAAGCCGCGTCCGGAGCGATGGTCGCGCCTTCGGCTTCATACATGGAATCCAGAAAGCCGGCCAGGAGCCCGGCATCCTTCTCCACGACGACCTCGACGTCCTTCTTCTTGAGGAACTTCACGCCTTCGGGTACGAGGCCGACACGGCTCTCGTTCGGGTGGGTCTCCTTAAGGACCGCGACCTTCATGCGTTGACTCCGGCATTTGAGTTCGATGGGCCAGCTTCTGTCGGGGCGGGCCGTCAGCAAGTTCCGTGCCCGGCCCCACATCCAGAAAATGGGGAAAGAGGCGGCATTTCCCACGTCCCAGGAAACTAACAACCTCTGGTTGGGTCGCAATGTCCCAGGCGTAATGCGTGTCCCGGCAAGTCATCCCAGCATGCCGGATCCCGGGCGATCCACCTCGCACTTCCAGGGCCCCTCCCCACGCACGAGCCGAGTCCACCTGTCGAGACCTCTCATCCCCAGGATGCCGTCCAGGGGCGGGACTTCCTGTCCTATTTCCGGGGGCCGGGGCTGACGGGGACGCTCCTTTCCGGCGTTCTCTGGGCTCTCCTGTGCCGGGGCCGGGAGAACACCTCCCGGGTCCTCCCCGGAGCGGAAACGGCCCTTACCCGGATGTACCGCGTCAGGCCCAAGGGGTTCGGCTCCAGGCTCGGGAGGGGAACCCTCCGGGACCACAGGGATCGAGGAGGGCGCCACCGCTTCCCGGCGGGTGGGACGGGCCCGGACGATCCTCATGGCCGAACTCGGCCCCGGTGCCCTATCCGCCGGGGAAGCCCACCGTCTGGGCGACGATGATCCTCTGGTGGTTCTCGAGGCCCAGTGCCTGGGCGAGAGCCGGCCGGTCGATGAGAGCCCGGACTCCCGTCGCGAGGCCCGCCGAGGCGCAGTAGAGGTAGACGTTCTGGCTGATGAATCCTGCGTCCACCGCGGAGTAGAAACTCCTCTGCTCCTCCGAGGGGTCGGAGATCTTCGAGAGATCGGCTACAAGAACGAGGGTGAGGGGGGCATCCCGAACGAACTCCTGGGTCCCTGTGAGGCCGCGGATGTCCCCTCCCCTGACGGGGCGGAGCTCGTGGATCGCGCCATCGTACAGGAAGACCCCTCTCTCCATCACGACGAAAATGTCCGTCTCTTGCCAGTTCACGGCCGAGGGGGCGGTCCTCTTCCCCGACTCCGGCCTGTTCACGCCGAACGCGGCCCAGAGGAGGTCGGAGAGGGCCTCGATGGGTAAGGTGTCCGGGCGAAAGGACCGACTCGGTCTGCCGGGCCGCCAGGGCCCGCATGAGGGGTACGCCTCCTTCCTTGTCCGGAGGGGGAAGCTTGATGGCGGTCAGCTCCTGGCCGGCAGTGATGGAGGGGCTGAGGAGGCCAGCCAGCAAAAGGAGATGGGTCCAGCGGAAATGTGCGCTCATCCGTCCTTGCCTTTCGGGGAAGGTGGATCTGACCCGTCTTCGACCAAGAACCCCACGGCCTCCTGGAAGGTCGGGAACCGATGGAAGTCGCCACTGATCGGGGGCACGCGGTCGTACTCCCACATCGGATAGGGCTCCACCAGGATAGCTTGGGCGCCGATGGTGAGTGCCGGGTTGATGTCGCTCCGCACGCTGTTGCCGATCATGGTGGCACACGCCGGATCGGAGACACGGTGGCGGCGAATGACGTCCAGGAGACCCCCCGGCGTCTTCTCGGGGGTGAGCTCGACGCGGTCTTCTCCGAGTATTCGGGTGACCCCCGAGTCCCGGATGCGGGACATCTGGTATTCAGGATGGGAGGTCTGGGAGTAGAGCACGGTGGGGAGTGCCCGGACAAGGAGCCGCAGGGCGTCAAGGCTCCCCTCCATCACTTTGGGCCGCCCCAGGAAGTCCCTGCCCAGGGCCGCGCAAGCGTCGGCAACCGACGGTTCCGGCCTCCGGCCCGCCGCAACGCAGAGGCGCACGTACGTATCGCGGAAGGACGGTTCCATGCGGAACGGCCCCATCCCGTGCAGCGCCAGCAGCTCCGGCTCCACGACCTCATGGTGGATCCTGTGGGCCTCGTCCCGGGGGAAGCCCTCGGCCTCCAGCCGGCCAAACAACGCCTCCCGGGCGGCGTGGAAGGCCGGTGCCGTTTCCACGAGTGTGTCATCGAAGTCCACCAGTGCGAGCTCGGCCCTGGTGGAGAGCCGTCCTGGAGTGCTCACCGAATACCGGTCCCTCTGCCCATGGATTCGCCCTCCCGAGGGGGGAGGATTTGGTCAGGACTCTCGGCAGGTGGCCCCTCGAAAGCAAGACCCTGGGGATTCGGAGATCGGAAGACAGGAGGTAGGGGTGCTCGCTCAAATCACGTCTGCGGCCCTCCGGGGCATCGACAGCTTCTTGGTGCGGGTGGAAGTCAACATCGGCGAGGGCCTTCCGTCGTTCGCGGTCGTGGGCCTGGCCGAGGGGGCGGTGCGTGAAGGCAAGGAGAGGGTCTGGGCGGCGTTGCGGAACTCCGGATTCTCCGTTCCCTCACGGAAGATCACCGTGAACCTCGCGCCAGCCGACGTCAGGAAGGAGGGGAGCGCCTTCGACCTGCCCCTGGGCCTGGGGCTCCTCGCCGGGTCCGGGAGGATTCCTGGAGGATCGCTGGAGGGGACCGCTTTCGTGGGGGAGCTGGGCCTGGACGGTGCGTTGCGTCCGGTGAGGGGTGCTCTCTCCATGGCGGAGGAGTGCCGAAGGCGGGGGGTCCGGACCCTGGTCCTTCCCAGGGAGAACGCCCCGGAGGGAGCCGTCATCGGAAACCTGACGGTCCTGGGCGCGGCGTCCCTGTTGGAGGTCGTCGGCCACTTGAGGGGGGTGCGCCCGCTACAACCCCTCACCCTGAGGCCGGACAGCCTCTTGGAGGTGGGTGCACCGGTCGGCCCCGATCTGGCGGAGGTGCGTGGCCAGGGCCACGTCAAGCGGGCCCTGGAAGTGGCGGCCGCCGGCGGGCACAACCTCCTCCTCTTGGGGGCTCCGGGATCGGGGAAGACGATGTTGGCGCGGCGGCTCCCCGGCATCCTCCCGCCCCTCAGTCTTGAGGAGGCGGTGGAGGTGACGCGGGTCCACTCCGTGGGGGGCCTTCTTCCGTCGGGTGAGCCCCTCCTCCGGACCCGCCCCTTCAGGGCCCCCCACCATACCATCAGTGACGGAGGGATGGTGGGAGGGGGCGGGAGCCCCCGGCCCGGGGAAGTGAGCCTGGCTCACAATGGGGTCTTGTTTCTGGATGAGCTCCCGGAGTTCCGGCGAAATGTCCTCGAGGCTCTTCGGCAGCCCCTGGAGGACGGACACGTGGTACTCTCTCGAGCGCGGGCCTCCTTGAGGTTTCCCTCCAGGTTCGTCCTCGTCGCAGCCATGAACCCCTGTCCCTGCGGATACTTCGGCGACGGGACCCAACGGTGTATCTGTGACCCCACGATCATCTCCAGGTATCGAGCGCGGGTCTCCGGGCCCCTCCTGGACCGAATCGATCTTCACGTGCCCATGCACCGGATTCCCTACCAGGATCTGGCTTCCGGGGGAGGCGGGAAGGAGAGTCCCGGGGTCCTCCGCCGGGTCTGCCGCGCCCGGGACCGCCAGGCAGCAAGGTTCCGGGAGGCCCAGGGCGTGCACTGCAATGGCCAAATGGGACCGGGGGAGATCCGTCGACACTGCCAGGCCTCCCTGGAGGTGGCCCGCCTGCTCCAGCGAGCCCTGGATCGGCTTCAGCTCTCGGCCCGGGCCTACCACCGGGTGTTGAAGGTGGCCCGGACCGTGGCGGATCTCGACGACTCGGGCGAGATTGGTCCGGCCCATGTGGCCGAAGCCATCCAATACCGAGCCCTGGATCGTGCCGTCCCACTTTGACCCTCCAGCCCTTTCGGGCCGGCGCCCCGCGCTGGTCGTGGCCCTGACGGGTCTCTACCTCATCTGGGGGTCCACCTACCTGGCGATCCGGTTCGCCATCGCGACCATCCCTCCCTTCTTCATGGCCGGCGGGCGGTTCCTGGTGGCGGGAGCCGTCCTCTACGCCTGGGCCCGGGTCCGGGGATCGGAGCGTCCCACGATGGGGCTGTGGCGGACCGGCGCCATCTCCGGGATCCTCCTCCTCCTGGGCGGGAACGGCGCGGTGGTATGGGCGGAGCAGTTCGTCCCCTCCGGCCTCGTGGCCCTCCTCGTGGCCACGGTCCCCCTGTGGATCGTGCTCCAGGATTGGGTGTCGGGAAAGGGGAGTCCCCCCAGCCCGGGTGTCGTCTTCGGGATCCTCTGGGGATTCGGCGGCGTGGCCCTTCTCGTAACCGGCTCGGAAATCGGCCAGGCGGGCCCGGAGGATCTCCTGGGCGGCCTCTTGGTCCTGGGGGGAGCCGGATGCTGGGCCGCAGGCTCCCTGGTGGCCCGGTACGGAGTCCGACCGGCCTCAGCCGCCATGGGAAACGGCATGCAGATGCTGGCGGGCGGCGGCGCCTTCTTCTTGCGGGACTCATCACGGGCGAAGGGTCCCGGCTGGACCTCGGGGAGATCTCCAGGGGATCGATCCTGGCCGTGCTCTACCTGGTGGGCTTCGGATCGCTGGTGGCCTTCTCCTCCTACATCTGGCTGCTGAGAAACACGACGCCGGCGATGGCGTCCACGTATGCCTACGTGAATCCCGTGGTGGCGCTCCTTCTGGGTTGGGCCCTTGCTGGGGAGCCCCTGTCCGCCCGGACGGGCCTGGCGGCCTTCGTCATCCTCTCGGCGGTGGGGATCATCACGACCCGCAGGACCCGGGGGGGCACACCCGTGGCCCGGGTCCCCTCCCCGAGGAGCACGGTGCCTTGACCCGACCCGGGTGGAAGCTGCCCGTCCTTTTGGGCCTTGCGGTGCCCGCAAGGGGGGCTGGTACGCGGACCGCAGTCCCCGATTCTGGGGTAGGAGCGTGCACGGGTGGCCTCGACCCCTTAGGATTCAGGACGGCTTCGGGGCCGGCCCGACATGGGTCATGCCCTACTCCCACCCCAACGCGCCGCTGCGAGCATGCACGACCTCTTCGGCTGGCCTCTGGCCATGATGGGACAGGTGGACTCCCTCGTTCGTAGGGTTCAACGTGCCGATTCGGGGATCGCTGCTCCGGTGGGCCAGGTCTTCCGGGGGGTGGAAAGCGGTGTACGAGGCTGGATTCAGGGCGTGACGGGATTGGGATCCGACGCCCAGAACAACATCCTCCTCTCTCTCCTGGCCGTCATCCTCGTGTACGGATTGCGCAAGCTGATCCTGAGGGTGGTGGACCGCAAGGTGGAAGATCCGCGCCTCCTCTACCAATGGTCCAAGAGCTCGTCCTACGTCGCGCTCTTGCTTTCCTTCATCCTCGTTGGAACGATCTGGTTGGAGGGCCTTCGGTCTCTCGGAACCTTCCTCGGCCTGGTCTCGGCCGGCGTGGCAATCGCTCTCAAGGACGTGGTGGCCAGCGTGGCGGGATGGGTCTTTCTGCTCTGGCGGCGTCCTTTTCAGCTGGGGGACCGGATCCAGATCGGAGCCCAGGCCGGGGACGTGGTGGACATCCGGTTGTTCCAGTTCACCCTCCTGGAGATCGGGAACTGGGTGGATGCGGATCAGAGCACCGGCCGGGTCATCCATGTGCCCAACGCTCTCGTCTTCACCGAGACCCTGGCCAACTACACCGCCCAGTTCGAGTTCATCTGGAACGAGGTCCCCGTTCTCGTCACGTTCGAGAGCGATTGGCGGAAGGCCAAGGAGATCCTCCAGAGCCTGCTCAACGAGCACATGGGGGGGCGAGTCGCCGCGGCGGCTCGGGCGGAGAAGACGGCCTCCAGGAAGTTTCTCATCCACTTCGGGCACCTCACGCCGAAGGTCTACACCTCGGTACAGGATTCGGGAGTTCTCCTCACCCTCCGCTTCATCTGTCATGCCCGGGAGCGGAGAGGTACGGTGGAGGAGCTTTGGGAAGCGATCCTGGATGCGTTCGCCTCCGAGTCGAGCATCGACTTCGCGTACCCCACCACCCGGATGTACCACAATTTCCTGGAAGGGAAGTCGAGGGCGCGTGCCGAGATGCCGCCGGCCTTCGGATTCCCGGAAGAGACCGGGGGAGGGGAGTAGATCCCTGTGGATGGATCCCGGGTGCACTACATGGACTTTGCGTCCACGTCGGCGATCAGGCCCGCCTCCGTGGCCGAGGCCGTGCACCGGTTCATCACCGATGTGGGAGCCACACCGGGCCGGAGCGGGAACCGTCTCGCGGCGGAAGCGGGCCGGGTGGCGCTGAAGGCGAGACAGGCGGTCACCCGAGTTCTCGGGCTGGGGGCCGATCCTGCCCGCGTGGCCTTCTCGCAGAACGCCACCATGGGCCTGAACATGGCCCTGGTGGGTACCCTGGAGCCGGGCGACACCGTGGTCACGACCGTATTCGACCACAACTCCGTGCTGCGCCCGGTGCACCGGCTGGTGTCGGATCGCGGCGTGAAGGCACGGATGATCCACGGGGACACCCAGGGAGAGCTGGACCTGGAGGAAGCCCGCGTTCTGCTGGAGGGGGCCAAGCTCTTGGTGGTGAACGCGGCGTCCAATGTCCTGGGAACGTGCCTTCCCGTCGGAGAGCTGGCGGCGATGGCCCATGCGGCCGGGTCCCTGCTGCTGGTGGATGCCGCCCAGTGGGGTGGGCATTTCGCGGAGAGCCTCGCCAGCCAGGGGGCGGATTTCGTGGCGTTCACCGGACACAAGGGCCTCTTGGGCCCTCAGGGTATCGGGGGACTCTGGGTCCGGGAGGGCGTGGCCCTCACGCCGGTCTACGCCGGGGGGACCGGGGGGAGCTCCCAATTTAGGGAAATGCCTCTTGCCATGCCTGATCGCCTGGAGGCGGGATCCTCCAACGGGCCCGGAATGGCCGGGCTCCTGGCGGGAATCCGCTTCCTGGAAGCGGAGGGGGTCGAGACCCTCCACGCCCGGGAGGCGGCGCTGAAATCCCGACTCTGGGAGGGTCTGGAATCCATGTCCGGAGTGGAGGTCCTCTCTCCCCGGGCAACGGACGGAGTAGGGATCGTGACGATCCGGCCCCGGCGGATTGCCCCGGCCCTTCTGGCCCGAAGGCTCGATGATGAGTACGGCGTCCTCACCCGCCACGGCTTGAACTGTGCGCCGGAGGTCCACAAGATGCTGGGGACCCTCGCCACCGGGACGGTTCGTCTGTCCCTGGGCTGGTCGTCCACGGAGGAAGACGTCGATCAGGCGCTGGAGGGGGTCGACGCCATCACGTCGGCACCCGGTGTGCCGGTACCTTGAGCCTGGAGCTCCATGCGACTCTTTGTTGCGGTGAACGTGCCGAAGAACGAGCGGGACCGGATCCACCGGGCGGCTCGGCCGCTCCGGGAAGGCGGCTTCCCTGTGCGTTGGGTCGCGCCGGACCATTTCCATCTCACCATGAAGTTCCTCGGGGAGGTCAGCGCCACGTCCGTTTCTCCCATCCAGGATGTCATGGAGCAGGTAGCGTCCAGGACCCCGCCCTTCTCCATGAATATCGAGGGTTTCGGGGCGTTCCCCACCATTCGGCGTCCCCGGGTGCTCTGGGTGGGCGTGGACCCCTCCCCCGCCCTTCGGTGCCTCAAGCAGGACCTCGAGTGGGCCCTTTCCGATCTCGGCTTCGACCGGGAGACGAGGGCATTTCACCCCCATCTTACTTTGGGGAGGGCGACCCCCGGCGACGGGGCGGGGGCCTTTCGGGGCCTGGACGTTCTGGCGTCCGGTCTGGACTATTCGGCGGAGGTGCACGTCCGTGAGGTGGACCTGATGCGTAGCCACCTTTCCGCTGCCGGGGCCCGGTACGAGGTGCTCTCCAGCTTCGCGCTCAAGGGACCCGAGAGGGGATAGGATAGGAGGAGGGAATGGCTTCTGGCTTCAGAAGGAGCGCGTGGGCAAGGTCGCGATCCTGGTCGTGATCTCGTGGCCGTCGTACGCCGGGTGGCGCTGGGGGCCCTGGTCTTCCCGAGGATCCAGGACTGGATCGGCGGCGACCGGGCGGAGGTCGCGGCGGCTCCCGGAGCCCAGCCCTGAGCTGGCGGACTCGGTGATCGGCGCGGGTCCAGGCCTTCCGCCGTGGCGAGGACGGCGATCGCATGGCCCTGGGCGGACGGGAGATCACTTCGGTGCTTCGCTATTCCGGTGCCGGGTCTCGATGCCCGAGGGGGTCCGGGATCCCGTCGGTCACCCTGGAAGACGGGCCGGGTGCGATCTCGGGCCAGGGTGGCCCTGGCGGACTTCCCCGACCTGCCCGATCTGGGGCCGGTCCTGGGCATGCTCCCCGATACGCTGAACGTGGCGCTCCAGGCCTCCCTCATGCCCTTCATCGGGCAGACGGCGGCTCCTCGTCGTGCAGCAGGTGGAGGCTTCCCGGGTTCCGCTGCCCAGGAGGATGATCCCGGAGATCCTGAGGGAATGGGCGGGTCGACGGCCCGGGCTTCCTCCCGAGGCCTCACAATTCCGCTACCCGCAGGTCTGGCCTCGGCCTACATTCTCTCGGACAGTCTGATCCTTTCCCGCGACCCCTGACGGCCAGGTTCCCATGGCGAGAATCCTCATCGTCGACGACGAGGAGTCCATCGGAGACGCCCTCCAGCAAGTGTTCGAGTACGAAGGGCACCAGGTTCGGGTAGCCCGGAACGGTCCCGATGCCCTCGGCATGGTCCGAGAGATGGCCCCCGATGCCACTTTCCTGGACGTGAAGATGCCCGGAATGGACGGCCTCGAGGTCCTGGAGAGAATGCGATCCGAGGACCCCTCCGCGCTCGTCGTCATGATCAGCGGCCACGGGACCATCGACACAGCGGTGGAGGCCACGCGAAAAGGCGCCTTCGACTTCCTCGAGAAGCCGCTGGACACGGACCGCCTCCTGGTGACGCTCAGGAATGTGCTGGCGGTGAAGGGGCTCTCCGCCAGCGTGGAGCGCCTGCGGAGCGAGGTGGAGAGCCGCCACGAGATCGTGGGCGGATCCTTCCAGATCCGTCAGGTCCTGGAGCGGGTGGAGCGGGTGGGGCCCACCGATGCCCGCGTGCTCATCACCGGCGAGAACGGGACCGGGAAAGAGCTGGTGGCCCGAGCCATCCATCGCCTGTCCTCCCGCGGCGAGGCGCCCTTCGTCGAGGTGAACTGCGCCGCCATCCCCTCGGAGCTCATCGAGTCGGAGCTCTTCGGCCACATCAAGGGGTCCTTCACCGGGGCGGTGGCGGACCGGGCGGGGAAGTTCGAGCAGGCCCACGGAGGCACGCTCTTCCTCGACGAGGTGGGTGACATGTCGCTGGCCGCCCAGGCCAAGGTGCTGCGGGCGCTGGAGCAGGGGGTCGTGACCCGGGTGGGCGGCTCCAAGCCCATCGAGGTGGATGTGCGGGTCGTGGCCGCCACCAACAAGGACCTGGAGGAGCGAGATTCAGGGAGGGGAACTTCCGGGAGGATCTCTACTACCGCCTCAACGTCGTGCCCATCGACGTTCCGCCCCTCCGGGAGCGCCGGGAGGACATCCCCATGCTCGTCCGGCACTTCGTCGACCTCCTGGAGCGCAGGGACCGGGTGACTCCGCGGGAGATCTCGCCCGGTGCCATCGAGAAGCTTCAGAGCCCTGGAATGGCCCGGAAACGTGAGGGAGCTCCGAAACACGGTGGAGACGCTTCTGATCCTGTCCAGCGGACAGGTCATCCAGACCGAGGACGTGGAGTCCTGGTCTCCGGTGAAGGAAGCGGGTCCGGGGGCGGGCTCGGAGATTCTCCACGCCGGCACCTTCTCCGAGTTCAAGGAGCATGCGGAGCGGGTCTATCTCCTGCAGAAGCTCCGGGAGCACGACTGGAACGTCTCGGAGACGGCCAGGGCCATCGAAATGCCCCGGTCCAATCTCTACAAGAAGATCGAGCGCTACGGCCTCGTTCGGGAGGATTGAGACCTCCACCGGCCGGCCCCCGAGGAGGCATGGCTACCGGCGCCGGATCTCCACGCCGCCGGGGAGGGCATAGAGTGCTTCCAGGGTGAGGAAGTCCCGGGCGGTAAGGCGAGTGGCGGTGTTCTCCGGGTACATGAGGTCCCGATCGTCATCGCTGTGGGGCAGACCTAGGACGTGCCCCATTTCGTGGGCGGCCACGAGCTCGACTTCCGTTGGACCGAGCAGCCCCCCGGCCGGGCCGGGATCGTGGGTGGTCAGGGTGAGGCCCAGGACCTTCACGGAGATCTCCCCCCCCTTCAGGGTCCACTCCACCTGGGCGCGCCCGAGACGCCCCTCCTCCATCATCCCGACCCACCGGACCGGAACGTCGGCCGTCCCGGAGCCTTCCCTCGTTGAAACGGAAAGGGGGAAGGGGTGGCCGTCCCAGGCCCGAATTCCCCTGACCGCCGCCCGCTGAAGCTCCCGGGCACGATCCGGGGGGACGTCCGCCGGCAGGGGTACGCTCACGCTGATTCGAGGCGTATCGTCAGGCCAGTGCCAGATCCGGAGGGCACCGTCCCGGGGAAGCCCGGCGCAGAGGTACCCGACTCCCCCGCAGGCCTCCTCGCTCTCCATGGCCGCCGGAGGCGCATCCCCGGGCTCGCCCGGAGTCCCTCCTCCATTCGGGGCCACCTCGTTGGAGGGAGCGGCGCATGTGTCGGGGGGCCCTTCCGGGCAGGGAGTCCGGACCCCTCCCGATCGGCTGGGTCCACGGACCACGCCTCCCCACCAGGGGAGTAGGAGAGCAAGAGCCAGCCCGCATGCGGCCAGGAAGCCGAAGGGCAGTCTCGTTGGATGATGTGAAGGCATACCAATCCCGTGCCGGTGCCGGGGGGAACCGGTTCCCTGGCGCGCCCGAGGGAGCACCCCCCCTGACTGGAACGTTATGCACCTTCTCGGCGAAGGAAAGCCTGGAGGAAGCCGAACGTGGCTCCTGCCGGGATCCCCCCGCCGGTCCCCCGGAACGGAATCGGGACCCAACGGGTAGTTCCCGAAGTGAGCCGTGCAGAGGCCCGGCCAGCCACCTATGGACCTGATTACCGACCTGCCGGTTAAACCATGAGGCTTCTCTCTTCCACGTTGCGTATCCTGAGAGATTGGCTGCGGTTTGCATTCTTCACCCTCCTCGTTCTTCTTTCTGGTTCGGGTGTTTGTTCTGGAGGCCTTCACCATCCCGACTTCCTCCATGGAGAACACCCTCCTGGTGGGGGACTTCCTCCTCGTGAACAAGAGTCTGTACGGTGCCGAGATCCCCGGGACGAATGTCCGGCTCCCGGCCTTCCGGGAGCCGAGCGGGGCGACGTCGTCGTCTTTCATCCTCCCCACGATCCGAACCGGAACTACGTCAAGCGGGTCGTGGGTTCCCGGGCGACACCCTGGAGATGCGCGACAAGGTCCTCTTCCTCGACGGATCGCCCCAGGACGAGAAGTACGCCCGCTACATCGACGCTCGCGGCGATGCCGTGCATCCCGACATGGCTTGGCAGTCCGACTTCCTGGCTGCCGCGCACCCGCCCGCCCACTACATCCTTCCCGGGACAACTGGGGGCCGATCGTGGTTCCCGCAGGGAAAGTACTTCGTCCTGGGGGACAACCGGGACAACAGCGAGGATTCCCGCTATTGGGGGTTCGTGGGTAGAGAGGCCATCCGGGGGCATCCGTGGCTGGTGTACCTTTCATTGGTCAACGATGACGATCCCGGCCAGGGCTGGTTCCGTCGGATGCGGTGGGGGCGGGTGGGCCATCGTCGTGCGCTGAATGGGCTTCGCCGGTCCGGGGATGGAGTTGCGCGAAGGACCGTCTGGCCTTCTAATTCGCACATCTGGAGGCTCGGCCGTCGCAGAGGGAGCCCCCACCCATCGCCCGCGAGGACCGTGAGAATGACCTTCCCCTCCAAACGAGGGCAGTTCCGAGAGGGGTCCCTCGACCAGTACCTCAAGGAAATCAGCGCCTATCCCCTCATCGACCGGAATGAGGAGGTTCGGCTGGCGAAGGAGATCCGGAAGGGGGAAGAGTGGGCGCTGGACAAGCTGGTCCGCTCCAACCTCCGGTTCGTGGTGTCGGTGGCCAAGAAGTACCAGAACCAGGGCGTTCCCCTTCCGGACCTGATCAACGAGGGGAACCTCGGACTGATCCGCGCGGCCCACAAATTCGACGAGACCAAGGGGATCAAGTTCATCAGCTATGCGGTCTGGTGGATTCGTCAGGCCATCCTCCAGGCGCTGGCCGAGCAGAGCCGGATCGTTCGGGTCCCGCTGAACCGTGCCGGGGCGCTCCACCGTATCGGCCGGCGGAGCTCGACGCTTCTGCAGGAGCTGGGCAGGGAGCCCACGGTGGACGAGATCGCCGAGGAGCTGGAGATCTCCCGGGAGGAGGTGGAGCGCACGCTGGCGATCTCCCAGTCCCACCTCTCCCTCGACGCGCCCGTGACGCCAGGGGAGGACAACCGGCTCCTGGACTACCTGCCGGACCAGTACTCTCCCGGGCCGGAGGACGAGGCCTACGAGCGGGCCCTCAAGGAGACGGTGGAGGAGGCCCTCTCCACCCTGAAGGAGCGGGAGGCGAAGATCCTCCGGCTCTATTTCGGGCTGGACGACCAGGAGCCCATGACCCTGGAGGAGATCGGCTCGCTGCTGGGGATCACCCGGGAGCGGGTTCGCCAGATCAAGGAGAAGGCCCTCCTTCGGCTCCGCCACGCCTCCCGGGCCCGTTTTCTCGAGACCTTCATGCATTAGCTCCGAGGCTCCTTCCTCGCGGCGGTTCCGCAGCCGGATCCTCTTCGACTTGCCGGTACCCCGTTGACACTTCCTAGCCCCTGGAAATAGCTTAGAAAGCTCTGTTTTGAACTAGCATTTCGGGGCCTACGGATGAAGACCCTTACTCCGAAAACAGAAGGAGATCGAGCGCGCAGTGGTGGCTGGTGGACGCCGCGGGGATTCCCCTCGGCCGCCTGGCCACCGAGGTCGCGCGTGTCCTTCGCGGAAAGCACAAGCCGATCTTCACGCCTCATCTGGACACGGGCGACCACGTCGTGGTGGTGAACGCGTCCAAGGTGATCCTGACTGGGAGGAAGGCGGATCAGAAGACGTACTTCCGTCACTCGGGTTACATGGGCGGTGAGAAAGCACATTCCCTTCAGGCGGATGATGGAAACCCATCCGGAGCGGGTCATCGAGCTTGCGGTGAGGGGAATGCTGCCCAAGAACAACTCTTGGGCGCCAGATGAGGGAGCAAGCTCCGGGTCTATGCCGGGGCCGAGCATCCTCATCAGGGCCAGAACCCTCAGCCCCTCGAGATTCACGGGTAGGCGGAAATAGTCCATGGTTGCAGAGGAGCTTCAGAAGATCCAGACCGTCGGCCGGCGAAAGACGTCCGTGGCCCGGGTCCTTCTTCGTCCCGGGAAGGGCGAATGGACCATCAACGGGCGTCCGATGGCCGAGTACTTTCCCCGGAAGACGCATCAGATGCGCGTGGAGGAGCCTCTCCAGGTCACCGAGATGGACGGGCGGTTCGACGTGCAGGTCCGGGTGAACGGAGGGGGGCTGACCGGGCAGGCGGACGCCATCCGCCTCGGGCTTCTCGAGGGCCCTCGTGGCGTACGACGAGGAGCAGCGTCCTGCACTCCGGTCCAAGGGGCTCCTGACTCGGGACTCCAGGAAGGTTGAGCGGAAGAAGCCCGGCCGCCCCAAGGCTCGGAAGCGCTTCCAGTTCAGCAAGCGGTAAACTCTAATCCGGCTCCGACATGCAGCAGGTTGAACTGAACGAATTGCTCGAGGCAGGTGTCCATTTCGGACACCAGACCCGCCGTTGGAATCCGAAGATGAAGGGGTTCATCTTCACGGAGCGCAACGGCATCCACATCATCGATCTCCGCAAGACCCTGGACCGGCTCAACCGGGCCCAGCAGGCGGTGAGGGAGGTGGTGCTCAAGGGAGAGCGTGTGCTTTTCGTTTGCACCAAGCGCCAGCTCCGTGGCATCGTCGAACAGGAAGCGCAGCGCTCCGGTTCCTTCTTCGTCACCGAGCGGTGGCTCGGCGGGATGCTCACGAACTTCCAGACCATCCGGAAGCAGATTCGTCGGCTGAAGGAACTGGAGCGAGGACAGGAGGAGAACGCCTTCGAGTTCTATACGAAGAAGGAGCGCCTCCTCCTGGACCGGGAGCGCTCTGAAGCTGGAGAAGTACTTCAGCGGCGTGAAGGACATGAGCCGGCTCCCGGGTGCCGTGTTCATCGTGGACGCCCGGCGGGAGCTCATCGCGGCGAAGGAAGCCCACCGTCTGGGAATTCCCGTCATCGCCATTGCCGACACCAACGCGGATCCGGACCTCATCGACTATCCCATTCCGGGCAACGACGACGCCATCCGGTCCGTTGGCCTCATCACCAAGGCCATCGCCGACGCGGTGGAGGCCGCCCGGACGCGAGGTTCCGGAGGAGGAGCGGCGGCGGGCGGAGGACCTGGAGGCTACGACCTACTCCACGGAGACGGGCGAGACCACCGAGGTGGAGGAACGTCCGGCCCCCCGGAGGCCGCGGCAGGAAGCGTCGCCCTCGTCCGGAGGTCATCGCGCAGCACCGGAAGGCTGGAGACGAGGAGCTCCGAAGATGCGGGACGATCAGGCGTCGGAGGCCGAGGGAGGCGAGGCGGCCGGATCCAAGCTTCCACGTCCACCCCGGAGCGAGGTGGACTGCCCCGGGCCGATCCGGGGCCCGGAGGCGGAAGCAGGAGGGCGTGAGCGACGGGGACGTCCCCGGGTCGCTCGCCATCTCGGCTCCCGCCTCCTTTTTCTTAGTCATTCAGGGAACAGCGGAAGAGAACGGATCATGACGATCTCCGCCAAGGACGTGAAGGCTCTCCGGGACCGAACGGGTGCCGGAATGATGGACTGCAAGAAGGCTCTTGAAGAGACCAACGGTGACATGGAAGCGGCCATCGACTATCCTCAGGGCCAAGGGCGCGGCGAAGGCGGCCAAGCGGGCCGCCAAGGCGGCCAACGAGGGAACGATCGGAAGCTATATCCACTTCGGCGGGAAGGTCGGGGTCATGGTGGAGCTGAATTGTGAGACCGATTTCGTGGCTCGCACCGATGATTTCCTGGCTCTGGCCAAGGATCTGGCCATGCATGTGGCCGCAGCCAATCCCATTGCCGTGAGTCCGGAGGACATCCCACCGGAGGTGGTGGAGCGGGAGCGGTCCGTCTTCCTGGAGCAGGTGAAGAACGAGGGGAAGCCTGAGCACATCGCCGGGAAGATCGTGGAGGGGAAGCTCCGGAAGTACTTCGAGGAGAACACGCTTCTCAAGACAGTCCTTCGTCAAAGACCCGGAAAAGACCGTGGACCAGCTGGTGACGGAGGTCTCCGCGAAGACCGGAGAGAAGATCCGGGTTGCGCGCTTCGCCCGATTCCAGGTGGGCGAGGGAAGCTGAATCCCCAGGAGAACCGCCCGGCGCCGACTCGCGCGCCGGGCGTTTCTTCTGCTACCTTCCCTGGAAACGACGGAGGGACAAGGGAAATGAGGGGGAAGAGCGACCGAAGTACAGCAGGGTCCTGCTGAAGCTGTCGGGGGAGGCCTTGGCCGGGGACCAGGGATTCGGAATCGATCCGCCTGTCGTGGAACGGCTCACCGAGGAGGTCAGGGCGGTCCACCGGATGGGAGTCGCCCTGGGAATGGTCATCGGGGGCGGGAACATCGTACGGGGGGCTGCCGCCAGCGAGCAGGGGATGGACCGGGTCTCGGCCGACTACATGGGGATGCTGGCCACCATCATCAACGCCCTCGCGATCCAGGATCTCTTGGAGAAGAAGGAGATCGAGACCCGGGTGATGACCGCCATCCGGATGGATGAGCTGGCGGAGCCGTACATCCGGCGTCGTGCCATCCGACACCTGGAGAAGGGTCGGGTCGTGATCTTCGCGGCAGGGACCGGGAACCCCTATTTTTCCACGGACACGGCCGCCGCCCTCAGGGCCATCGAGATGGAAGCGGAGGTCGTCATCAAGGCCACCAAGGTGCCAGGGTGTGTTCACGGCGGATCCCGCGAAGGACCCCTCGGCCGAGTTCATTCCCAACGATCACGTTCCAGGAGGTCGTCGCCCGTGAGCTTGCGGTCATGGACGCTCCCGCCGTGTCCCTCTGCAAGGAGAACGGGCTCCCGATCATCGTCCTGGACCTGGGAGAGCGTGGATCGGTGGCTTCCGCGATCCGGGGAGAGTGCGTTGGAACGCTGGTTTCCTGACGATGTATTCCGCTGAGCTCAAATCGATAACGGAGGAAACCCTATGCCGACCGTGAAAGAGGCCGAGCAAGCCATGAAGGCTGCGGTGGAGGCGACCCGAAAGGAGTTCGCCACCGTTCGAACCGGGAAGGCCACACCGACCTTGCTGGACACGGTCCGAGTGGAAGCGTACGGGACCCAGATGCCCCTCAACCAGGTGGCGACCATCAACACCCCCGACCCATCCCTCCTGGTGGTTCAGCCTTTCGACCAGTCTCTCATCGGGGCCATCGAGAGGGGCATTCTCACTGCCGACCTGGGCCTGAACCCCTCCAATGACGGAAACCTGATCCGGGTCCCCATTCCGCCCCTGAACGAGGAACGGCGGCGGGAGTACGTGAAGCTCCTTCACAAGATGGCGGAGGAAGGAAAAGTGTCTCTCCGTCACAGCCCGTCATAGGGCCCGGGACGCCATCCAGGAGTTGGTCAAGGAGCACGAGCTCGGGGAGGACGACGGCGCACCGCCAGCTCGAGGAGGTGGACAAGCTCACCCAGGACTATTCCCAGGCCATCGACGACCTCCTCAAGCAAAAGGAGGAGGAGGTCATGTCCATCTGAGGCGGAGCTCCCCCGGGGCTTCCGCTTCCGGGGGGTCGCCCGGACCTCGAGATGCGGAACCACCGATCTCCCATGGCTTCTGACCTTCTCGATCAAGCGCTGGCCGGGGGCCTCGCTCCCCGTCACGTCGCCGTCATCATGGACGGGAACGGCCGATGGGCTCAGTCAGCGTGGGCTCCCCCGCCACGCCGGTCACCGAGAGGGTATGAAGTCGGTGAGGGAGGCGGTGGAAGGAGCCATCGGAGCTGGGGATGGAGATCCTCACCCTGTTCGCGTTCTCGACGGAGAACTGGCAGCGTCCGCCCCGGGAGATCAGCGCCTTGATGGGTCTCCTGGAGCTCTACGCCCGCAAGGAGAAGGCGGAGCTCAAGAGGCAGGGGGTTCAGGTTCACGTCCTCGGCGAGCTGGACCGCCTCTCCGCGGGGACACGCAGGGCGGTGGACAGCATCACCGAAGCCACCGCGGGGGGATCGACCCTCCGCCTCAACCTCATGATCTCCTACTCGGGCCGAAGGGAGATCCTGAGGGCCGTGAGGACCTGCTGTCCCGGGTCGCCGAGGGGGCTCTGGCCCCGGAGGACGTCGACGATGAGGCGTTCGAGGCGTGCTCTCTTCACGAGCGGGCTTCCCGATCCCGATCTCCTCATTCGGACTTCCGGCGAGATCCGCATCAGCAACTTCATGCTCTGGCAGCTGGCCTACACTGAAATCCACATCACCCCCGTCCTCTGGCCGGACTTCACGCGCCAGGATCTCTACGCCGCCGTGCTCGACTACCAGAAGCGGGAACGCCGTTTCGGGCGGGTGACGCGTTCATGAGGAGAGGGGGCTCACCCTGATGTCTCCCGGGTAACCTCGGACGCCGGTTGGCGGTGGCCGCCTTGGGGATCCCCACCGTCCTCGTGCTTCTCATCGTGGGTGGATGGCCCCTCACGGCCGCGATGGCGATCATCGCCGGGCTGGTCGACATGGGAGCTCTTCGCTCTTGGCGGAGACCGGGGGGACCCGGGCCTTCTTTGCCGTTGGAGTGGCCGGGAGCCTGTCTCTGGTGATGATCGCCGGCCACGTCCGCTCCTACAACCTGTGGGCCCCGTGGGCCCTGGGTGTGCTCCTGGCCGTCTTCCTCCTCTCTTCCACTCTGGCGGTGAAGTTCCGCTGGCCCCGGGGCCGCCCCCTCGCCGCCGTGTCCGTCACCCTCCTGGGTGTCGTCACGGGTGGTGGGCTGTTTCTCCTTCGCCCTCTTTCTCCGGTATCTCCCCGAATTCGCATCGAGGGGGGAGGTGGGGCTCTCCCTGGGGGGGCCGGCACTGGTAGCGTTTCCAATCGCGGTCACCTGGGTCGGAGACAGTGCCGCCTACTTCGTTGGGAGCCTTCTCGGCAAGCGGAAGCTGATCCCCGCCGTGAGTCCCAACAAGACGGTGGAGGGTGGGGTGGCGGGCCTCGTGGGCTCCCTCCTGGTGGGGGCGGTGATGGGCTGGCGGTTTCTCCAGCTCCATCCCTCCCCGGCCTTCTCGGTTGTCCTCGGCGCCGGGATAGGGCTCCTTCTGGGTGTTGGGGCCCAGTTGGGTGATCTGGCGGAGTCTGCCACCAAGCGGGAAGCAGGGGTCAAGGACTCCGGTCGGCTCCTCCCCGGGCACGGCGGGTTTCTGGATCGGTTCGATGCTCTGATGTTCAATCTTCCTCTGGCCTATGTCCTCGTGCAACTCGCGGGGTGGCTGTCATGATCCGTGTGGCCATCCTGGGTTCCACAGGATCCATCGGTCGGAGCACTCTCGAGGTGATCGAACGTCACCCCGACCGATTTCGGGTGACGGCGTTGGCGGCAAACCAGGCCTTGGGTCCGCTGGCCGAGCAGGTGGGCCGGTATCGACCCGACCTGGCGGTGCTGGCGGTCGAGAATGGACTCCGAGGGGAAAGGGACCTTCCCCCGGCTCGATGGAGCGGTGGGCGGGAGGCTCTCCTGGAGATCGCCGAATCCCCCGAGGTCGATGTCGTTCTGAATGCACTCGTGGGGTCGGCGGGGCTGGAACCGACGCTGAGAGCCCTTGCGGCCGGGAAGCGCGTGGCTCTGGCCAACAAGGAGAGCCTGGTGGCTGGTGGGGACCTGGTGGTGGCGGCAGCCCGGGCCGGTGGGGGGAGCTGATCCCGGTGGACAGCGAGCACAGTGCCATCCTCCAGTGTCTGCAGGGATCCGACGTCGGGTCCGTGGCCCGCCTCGTTCTGACCGCTTCCGGCGGGCCGTTCCGGGGATGGGATGCCGAGAGGCTCCGCTCGGCCCACCCTGCCCAGGCGCTGAATCACCCGACCTGGTCCATGGGATCGAAGATTACCGTGGACTCCGCGACGCTGGCGAACAAGGCTCTGGAGCTCATCGAGGCCCATTTCCTCTACGGGATCGATTACGATTCCCTTGGGGTAGTGGTCCATCCGCAGTCCATCGTGCACTCCTTCGTGGAGTTCGTGGATGGATCTGTTTTGGCACAGATGGGGTTTCCTACCATGGAGCTCCCGATCCTGTACGCTCTGACCTACCCCGAGCGGGTGGCGGACGCGTACCTGCGGAGCTTCGATCCGGTGAAGGCCTCGCCCCTGGTTTTCGAGGAGGTGGATCGCGGCACCTTCGCCCTCTTCACCCTGGGGGAATTGGCGGGACGGGAGGGGGGGACGGCACCAGCCGTGTACAACGCCGCGAACGAGATTGCCGTTGAAGCGTTCCTTCGGGAGCGGATCCGGTTTCCCCGAGATGGCTGAGGTGGTGTCGGGGACTCTGGATCGGCTGGGCACCGAGCCCGTGGAGGGGCTGGAGCAGGTGCTGGAAGTGGACCGGGGGGCCCGAGAGCCGTGGCTGAGGCCTTGGTTGGCCTCCTCGAGCGCAAGGAATCGATCAGGAAGTCATGACCATTCTGGCGACGATCATCGTACTGGGCGTTCTTGATCTTCGTCCACGAGCTCGGCCATTTCTGGGCCGCCAAGCTCGTAGGGGTCGAGGTGCAGCGATTCTCCATCGGACTTGGGCCCCCGGATCTGGGGGGCGAAGTGGGGGGAAACGGAGTACGTCTTCAGTGCGATCCCCCTGGGCGGCTACGTGAAGATGGGGGGGATGGAGGACGAGGTCCTCGAGAAGCTCGAGGGTGGAAAGGCCGGCAAGAACCGAGGGTTCCCGGGCCGAGGGATTTCGACGGTAAGCCACTCTGGGCCCGGACGTTCGTGATCTCCGCCGGGGTGATCATGAACATGCTCTTCGCCTTCGTGGTCTATACGGCCGTGGCCGGGATCTGGGGAGTCGCCGAGCCCACCACCACCACCGTCGGCAAGGTCTACGCCTCGGAGCTTCCCGCGGGTGCGGGAGCGCTGGCCCAGATCCCTCCGGGAGCCCAAATCGTCAGCGTGGGGTCCACGGAGGTTCAGACCTGGAGGGATGTGGCCGAGGGTTTGGCCTATGCCGAGCCCGGTCCTCTGACCGTAAGGTATGCCCACCCGGACGGCGAAGTGCAGATCCAGGTTCCCCGCGATGGTGACGCCCGGTTCCAGTTGGCTTCCGCTGTGGCGCCCTGGATCGATGCCGTCGTAGGAAGCGTCAGCCCTGGATCTCCCGCTGAGAAGGGCGGGATCGAGGCCGGGGACCGGATCCTGTCGGTGGCGGGCGATTCCATTTCCAACTGGTCGGACTTTCTCGAGGCCGTCCGAGCCCGGCCCAATGCCCGAGTGCAGGTGAAGCTCCGCCGGGAGGGGAGGGAGCTCACCCGTGTCGTCACCCTGGGGAGCCAGGAGGCGATGGATCCCGTCACGGGCGAGAGCATCACCGAGGGGCAGATCGGTATCAGTCGGCCTCCGGACGCCTTCGTTCCCATCAAGGCGACCGAAGCCATCGGCATCGGCTACCGACAGACGGTGGCGGTGACGGAGATGATCCTGGACTTTCTCCGGAACCTGGTCACTGGGCGCGTGTCGCCTCGATCGGTGGGCAGCATCGTTACCATCGGCCAGGCATCGGGGGAGGCGGCACACCTCGGGCTGGATTATTTCCTGAGCTTCATGGCGCTCTTCAGCGTCAACCTGGCCATTCTCAATCTTCTCCCGATCCCCGTCCTGGATGGGGGACATCTGCTGTTCCTGGCCATCGAGGCACTGAGGGGCGGGAACCCACTTTCCGTGGAGCAGAGGCTCCGGTGGAGCCAGGTGGGCTTCGTGCTCCTGCTCGGAATCATGGTCTGGGCGCTCTCCAATGATTTCATGAGGCTCTTCGGCCTGTAGTGTCCCGAGCCGGAAATCCGGTGGCACCGCGGGGGCCATGCTCTCCTCGAGGGCCGACGGGATCTCGACTCGGAAGCAGGGCGGGGGAGGCCCACCCCCGGGGAAGGGTCAAACCAGGGGGAGCTGGTGGGGGCCGAGCCTGAGCCGCAGTTCGGAGAGGTCCAGGAAGGGAGTCGGTCGGTCCTGTTCGGCCACCTCCAGAAGACCCTGGAATCCGGCGCGCCCAAGGGCGTCTCCGATGACGGAGCGGGCGAGCTCCGGCCGATTGCACTCGGCCGAGAGGTGGGCCAGGATGATCCCGGCCAGACCTGGGTGAAGGAGCTCGATGGCGAGCTGAGCCGCGGCTTCGTTGGAGAGATGGCCGTGTCCCGAAGCGATGCGTGATTTGACCGGAAGCGGATAGGCGCTCTGGTGCAAGAGGCCCGGATCATGGTTCGCCTCCAGGACGAGCAGGTCGCACCCCGACAAGGCGTGGCGCACCTGAGCCGTCGGTCGCCCCAGGTCCGTGGCCACCCCCAGCTTGAGCCCGGTGGACCGGTCCTGGATCGACACGGCAACGGGATCCCGGGCGTCGTGAAGGGTCAGGAAGGGGCTCACCTCCAGGTTCCCTACCGCAAAGGGGAACCCCGCCCTGTACACCCGAAGGTCCTCGGTTCCTTTGAAGACCGACCGGCATGCATCCCTGGTGGGGCCGGTCAGGAACACCGCCGTTCCGTGTCGGCGGGCGAAGACCCCTGCCCCCCGGGTGTGGTCGCCGTGATCGTGGGTGACGACGATGGCATCGATGGCGCCAGGGGAGATCCCCAGGGCGGTCAGTCGGCCGTCCATCTCCCGGCCGCTGAACCCCGCGTCCACCAGAATGCGTGTCTTTCCCCCTTCGACGAGGATGGAATTCCCCCGGCTGCCACTGCCCAGGACGGCGACTCTCATCTTCCCATTGATCGCTGTGCCCGCGTGGATTCCCAGGCCTCCTGGAGGAGGGAGGCCGAGCCGGCGGTCAGCCGCACGCCCCGCCGCTTCATGACCTTGACGGCGACTTCCAGGAACTTCTCCAACCGATACTCGGTGAGATCCTCCCCGCTGCCCCAGGAAAACGGGGGTACCCAGG
Source organism: uncultured Gemmatimonadales bacterium (assembly GCA_963751255.1). Lineage (GTDB taxonomy): Bacteria > Gemmatimonadota > Gemmatimonadetes > Longimicrobiales > Gaopeijiaceae > CAVVTW01. Next base: position 66,240 of record CAVVTW010000017.1, read on the forward strand.
TGGGCGGCATCCGGCCGCCGAAGAGATTGCTTCCGGCTCCCACCACCGTGCCCGTGTTGAGGAGGGTCCCTATCCCCGTCTTGACGTGGTCCCCGAGGAAACATCCCACTTTCATCAGACCGGTCTCACGGGGCCCGTCCGGACCTCCGATCCGGATCAGACCGTAGTTGTTCTTCAGGTCCGAGTTCGTCGTGAAAGCTCCCAGGTTCACCCACCGTCCCAGGTACGCATGACCGAGGAATCCATCGTGGGCCTTGTTCGTATACCCGAGGACGATCGTGGATTCCACCTCTCCCCGCACCTTGCACACGGGGCCGAGGGAAACCTCGGAGAGGACCCCACCCAGGACCGAGCTTCCCGGACCGACGAAGGCAGGGCCGGCCAATCTCGTGTGGCATCGCACCCGTACGCCGTCGGAGAGCCGGATCGGCCCGTCGGTCGCGTCGAACACCGACCCGGGCTCCACGACGACATCATGACCCATGGAGACGACTCCGTCGCCGAGGATGTGCGAACCCGGCAGCTCCCGCACCGTGCCAAGGGAGAAGAGGTCTGGAATGTCTGTCCTGAGCTGGTCGCCATTCCGGGCCATGAGGTCCCAGGGCCCGGTCAGGATCTCCCCCTCCACTTCGACGGTCTCCGAGCCCTCAAGGGGCCCGGGCTCGAGAAAGCCCTCCATGGGAGGGGAGGCGACGCCCGGAGGCACCATCCACCCAACCACGGCGCCGTCCATGACCAGAGTGGCGGCGCGCCCCGGCAAGGGCGGAGCGGAGCCCGTGAGGACGGCCCGACTGGAGTGGAAGACCCTGTACTCGTTTCGCGGCAAGTCGGGGGCGCTCACACAGGGTGGAGCCCCGTCCTCTTCGAAGTCGGAAAGGCCTTCCCGGGTAAGGTGACCCCGGCACGTCGTCTGCCAGTAGGCCTCCCCTCTCTCGCGGAGCAGCAGGGCCCCGAAGAGGAGCTCGCCTGCCGGCCGGGTGAGAAGGTATGGATCCCAGGACTGGGCGACTTTGTCATCGAACATGAAGAGGAAAGGGCTCATCAGGCCTCCGGATCCGGGTCGGGGTCTCTGAGGCGAGGGGGCAGGGTTTCCAACAGGGACTTGAGATCGGGGGTCCGGGCTCGATCCGCCACCAGGACAATGGGGCCCGAGCGCACCACGACGAGGCCCTTCACACCGAACAGAACGATATCCCCCTCATCCGCCATGGCGATGTTGTCCTCCGAATCCACTGCCTGGACGGACCCGATGGCCACGTTCCCCGAGACATCCCTCTCCCGGGTCCGCGCCAGCGCTTCCCAGGCTCCCAGGTCGTCCCACTCGAAGGTGGCCCGGAGATAGAAGACGTTCGAGCTCCGTTCCAGCACCGCTTCGTCCACGGACACGGAAGGGGCCTCCCGAAAGAACCCGTCCACGTCTCCCCGTTCCAGGAGGGGCAGGAGATCGCCGAGCTCCGGGGCGACGGCCCTCACCTCCCGGAGAAAAGCGGAGGCGCTCCAGATGAAGATTCCGCTGTTCCAGAGGTACCCCTGGCTCACGTACCGGGTCGCCGTCTCGAGGTCGGGCTTCTCCACGAAGGCCCGAACGCGAGCGGCGCTCTCGCCATCGCTCGCCCCGCTCTCGGCATCCCTCGCCCCGCTCTCGCCATCGCTCGCCCCGCTCTCGCCATCGCTCGCCCCGCTCTCGGCATCCCTCGTCTCGCTCTCCTCCCCGGGTTGGATGTAACCGAACCCGGTCTCGGGCCGGGAGGGGGGCACGGCGACGGTGAGGAGGCCACCCGTCGCCCGGGCTGCCTGGGTGCCTCTCGCCACCAGCGAGCGGAATGCCTCCCAGGGGCGGATGGCGTGGTCGGCGTGGAGGGATACAAGCACCGCGTCGGGGTCGGAAGCGAGGATTGTACGGGCGGCCCAGACCAGGACCGGTCCCGTTCCCCGGGCCTGGGGCTCCACCATGAGTGAGGAAGCCGGAAGATCGTCCAGGACCCTGGAGAAGGGACCCACCAGCCGGGAGCCGGTGAGGACCCGGATCCTCTCGTCCGGAGCCAGGCCTCTCGCCCTGTCCAGAGTGTCCCGAATGAGGGGGTTCTCCCCCGCCAGGGGGAGGAGCTGCTTGGGGCGTCCGGGGGTGCTTGCCGGCCAGAAACGCGTGCCCGCGCCCCCGGCCAGGATCAAGATCCAGAGGTGCGGGTCAGGGATTGTCGACGAGGTCCTGGATGCGAGCAAGGAGCTTCTTGGGGCTGAAGGGTTTGGTAAGGAAGTCCGCGGCCCCCAGGAGGAAGGCCTCTTCCCGATCGGCATCCTGGCCCTTGGCCGTGAGAATCACGATGGGCAGACCCTGGCGGTGGGGGAGCGTCCGTGCGAGCTCCAGGACCTCCAGGCCGCTGTGGCCGGGCATCATGATGTCCAGGAGGGCGACCCGGTAGGGCGTTGGTCCCTGGAGGAGCTCCAGGGCTTGCGCACCGTCTGTCGCCTGATCCACCGAGAAGCCCGACGCGTCCAGGAAGGTGGCGAGAATGCGTCGAATATGGGGTTCGTCGTCGGCGACCAGGATACGGCCGCGGGAGGATGCGGGCGTCGGCCGATCCGGCATACGGGGTTCTCCTGTGCTTTCTCCGGAGGGCGAGGGGGCGGAACCTACCCTGTGGGGGGTGTAAAGTCAAGAAAGATGGGGAGTTCTCAGGGTTGACACCCTTGCCCCGCTCCCGGTAGTGTTCCCGGTCTATCAACCACTTGGGCCAGCATGACAAATAAGAACGATCCCTCTCCGGTTTCAAGCCCCCGCGGACCTTCCCCCAGATCCGCGTCGTCGAAGTGGATGCTGGGGTTGGCGACGCTCCTTCTCCTGCCGGGCCTCTCCGCTTGCGGCGACAGCCTCTTCAACGTCAACTGGGAAGCGTCGCCGGACACCATCCAGCTCTACTCTCTCGCTCGTCCGGAGTTGAACCTCCTTTCCGCCTTCGATTTCATCCACCGGGTTCCCGTGAGGATCGAATCCCCCAATGCCACCGGTCAATGGGACATGGCCGTGGATACGCAGGACGGGAGATCTCGTCTTCCTCCCACCCGGAGCCGTGGGGATGACGGATTCGAAGGCCCGTATCATCCCCATGGGCGCCCAGGGCTTCGATGAGGTCAGGCAGGCTCCCAACGACACAGCCCTCTACATCGGCGACTGAGCCGGTTCCGGTCGTCCTCGGAAACACGTACGTTGTCCGGACCCGGCAGCAGGTGGACGTCTACGGTCGCGCCTGCGTCTACTACGGAAAGCTGGAGCCCCTGGCGAAGGACCCGGTACTGGGGACGGTCCGCTTCGTCTTCGACGTGAGCCCCGTCTGCAACAGCCGGAAGCTCTACCCGCCCAAGAACTGAGTCCATGCTCGACCTCCGATTCCTGCGGAACGAATCGAACGCTGCGAAAGCAGCGCTCTCCCGAAGGGATTCGGACGAGTACGCGGCGATCGGTGGAGCAGGTCCTGGCCCTGGACGAGGACCGGCGGCGGGCCATCGGCGAGGTGGAGGAGCTGAAGGCTCGACGGAACGAGGTCTCCAAGGCTCATCGGAGAGATGAAGAGGAAGGGAGAATCGGCCGAGGACCGCATCCTGGAGATGAGGGCGGTCGGTGAGCGAACGGATCGCGGGGCCTGGACGCTGTCGTCTCGAAGACTGAAGAGCGGATCCGGGAGCTCCTTCTCGGCATCCCGAACCTTCCCCTCCCGGAGGTGCCGGCCGGGGGAGAGGAATCCAGTGTCGTGGTGCGGGAGTGGGGGGAAAGGCCGTCCTTTCCCTTCACTCCCCGGCCCCACTGGGAGCTGGGCGAGTCCCTGGGGATCCTGGATCTGCCCAGGGGGGCGAAGGTCTCCGGCTCAGGGTTCCCGGTGCTGCGGGGAAAGGGGGCACGACTCCAACGGGGGCTCATCGACTACATGCTGGACCTCCACACCCGGGAGCATGGGTACCAGGAGCTGAGGATCCCCTACCTGGTTACGGCCGAGACGATGACGGGGACCGGCCAGCTTCCCAAGTTCGCGGAGGAGTCCTACTTGATCGATCGAGACGGGCTTTGGCTGATCCCCACGGCGGAGGTGCCTGTGACGAACCTGCACCGGGACGAGCTCCTGACTCCTCGGACCTCCCCGTCCGCTACACCGCTTATTCTCCCTGCTTCCGGCGGGAGGCCGGAGCCGCCGGGAAGGACACGCGAGGCCTTCTCCGGGTCCACCAGTTCGACAAGGTCGAGCTGGTTCGTTACGAGCGGCCGGACGAAGTCGAGCGGCTCTGGAGGAGTTGACTGGGGAGGCCGAAACCGTCCTCCAGCGGCTGGGCCTCGCCTACCGCGTGTTGCTCCTGGCTGCCGGCGACCTGGGCTTCTCCAGCGCCATGACCTACGATCTCGAGGTGTGGGCACCCGGGGTGGAGAAATGGCTGGAGGTCTCGAGCTGCTCCGTCTTCACCGATTACCAGGCTCGTCGGGCGAACCTCCGGTTCCGCCCAGGGCCGGGGGAGAAACCCGAGTTCGTCCACACGCTGAACGGTTCGGCCCTCGCCCTCCCCAGGCTCATGGTCGCCCTCCTGGAGAGTGGACAGGATGAGGGGGAGGCTCCGTGCGCATCCCCGAGCCTCTTTCCTCCTACGTGGGCTTCTCACGGCTCGATCCTTGAGACGCGCCAACTGGCCCATTGCCCTGGCGGTGCTCTTCGTCGCCTTGCTGGCCTGGTACCTCCTCTACACCGAGCGGATCGTCGAGGCTCTTCGTGCCAACGCCGCGACTCTCTCGCAGATCTACTCCCGGGTCCAGGAAGGGATCGGTCGATCCGGATCCAGGGGCGGCGGAGACCACCCTCTTCGAGCTCCAGGGGATCATTCGGGAGTCGGGCGTACCCTTGGTCTGGACCGGGCCGGGCGACACGGTTCTCGCCGCCGCGAACCTCCCCTTCACGACCGATCTGAGCATTCCCGACGGGCAGGTCCGGGTGCGAAGATATACGCAGGCGCCTGGATCTGGTTCATCCACCCATGGGGGACTCCAGCGTCGCTCCTCCTGCATTTCGGCGATCCTCCGGAGGTGCGTGGGCTCCAGTGGATTCCGTGGTTTCAGGTCGGGGGCTTCCTGCTGACGGCGGTGCTCGGGATCGTGGTCATCCGGAGTCCAGCGGCGGGCCGAGGGAGAGAAGGCGTGGACGGCCATGGCCAGGGAGCTGGCTCATCAGCTCGGCACGCCCATCTCCTCGCTGCAGGGTTGGCTGGAGTTGTTGCGGCTTCCAGGGGAGGAGCGACCGCCGGGCCTGGAGCAGGGTGAGATCGCCGACGAGATCGGGGCCGACCTCAGCCGGCTGGAGAAGATCAGCCACCGGTTTGAGCTCATCGGGAGGGAACCGAACCTCGAGGAGCTGGCGCTGCAGGATATTCTTCTTGGCCTTCGACGCTATCTGGAGGCCAGGATCCCGCGCCTCGCCTCCGGCGTAGACCTGGAGCTGGACCTCCCCGCCGATCTCCCTCCCGTGATGGGAAGCCCGGTGCTCTTGACCTGGGCCCTGGAGAACCTCGTGAACAATGCCCTCGACGCTTTGAGGGGGAAGGGTGGGACCATTCGGATCCGGGCCGAGGACGAGCACGGGAGGCAGGTCTTGATCTCGCATCAGCGACACGGGGCCCGGGGTGGCTCCGAGCGTCCGCGACGTGATCTTCGAGCCGGGGGTGACCACCAAGGCTCGAGGGTGGGGGGTGGGGCTCGACCCTGTCCCGGAGGATCGTCGGAGCGGGTGCACCACGGACGACTCACACTGGCGGGACGGGGAGCTCGGGGGGGCCACCTTCCAGGTCAGGCTGCCCGTTGCCTCGCAGCCGAGGACGTAGAGTGGTCTCCGACCCCTCAGGCCCCGCGTCGGAGCCTCTCCATCTCCTGGGGCTGAACCCCGAGCAGCGAGAGGCGGTGGAGCATTTTCAGGGCCCATGCCCTGGTTCTCGCTGGGGCCGGGTCGGGCAAGACCCGTGTTCTCACCGCCCGCATCTGCCACCTGGTCCGCTTCCACGGGGTGGCTCCCCGGACGGATCCTGGCGGTTACGTTTACCAACAAGGCCGCCGGGGAGATGCGTGAGCGGATTCACCGGTACCTGGGGGAGGAGCCCGCAGGGATGTGGGTGGGGACCTTCCACTGCCCTGGGAGCCCGGATGCTCCGACGCCACGCCTCCCTCCTTGGGTGGTCTCCCGCCTTCACGATATACGATCAGGAGCAGAGCCTCCGGGAGATGAAGCGAGCCGAGGAGGAGGCGGGGATCGACCCGAAGCGCTGGAACCCCAAGATCTTCCGGTCCCACGTGAGCGGGGCGAAGAACCAGCTCGTCTCGGCCCGAGGAGTTCGCGGAGGAGAACGGGGACAGCTTCGACCTCCTGCCCGGAACGTGGCCCGGGTGTATCCCCTCTATCAGGAGGCGCTCAGGAACCACGACGCCTTCGATTTCGACGACCTCCTGATGAAGCCCGTGGAGCTTCTGGAGCGGCACCAGTCCATCCTGGACGAGTACCGCCGCCGGTTCGCCTTCATCCTGGTGGACGAATACCAGGACACCAACCGAGCTCAGTTCCGTTTCCTCGAGCTCCTGGCGGGGGAACACGCCAACCTCATGGTGGTGGGTGACGACGACCAGAGCATCTACGCCTGGAGGGGGGCGGACATCCGGAACATCCTGGACTTCGAGGCGTCCTTCCCGGGCGCAAGGGTGATCCGGCTGGAGCAGAACTACCGATCCACCCAGACGGATCCTGGAAGCCGCGAACCAGGTCATCCGGCACAACCTGAGTCGAAAAGGAAAGACCCTCCGAACGGAGCGGGACGGAGGGGAGGCGATCACGGTGGCCGAGACACTGGACGAAACGGACGAGGCCCGGTGGATCGTGGGGGAGATCCGGACCCGCCTGAGTCAGGACGAGGCCAGAACGTACCGGTCATTCGCGGTGCTGTACCGGACCAACGCCCAGGCCCGGGCTCTGGAGGAGGCCTTTCTGGACCGGGGGCTTCCCTACCAGGTCGTGGGTGGCGTGAGGTTCTATGAGCGCCGGGAGATCCAGGATGTGCTGGCCTACCTCCGGCTGATCTCCAATCCAAGGGACGGAGGCGCGTTCGCGCGGGTCGTGAACTACCCCCGCAGGGGGGTCGGTCCGGTGAGTGTCGCTCGCCTGAGGGAGTGGGCCGGGAGCGAGGGTCTGCCTCTCCTGGAGGCCGCCGGCAGGGCTGAAGAGGTCCCGAATCTGCCCGGCCCGGGAGTCCGTGGGTTTTTGGCCTTTGCCGGTCTGATCCGGCGCTACGCCGCCCGGGCCGCCCAGGTCGGGGTCGGCGTCATCCTGGAGGAGCTCGTGGAGGAGCTGGGACTCTTGAAGCTCCTCCGGGAGGAGGGCCCAGAGGGAGATGACCGGGCGGAGAACGTCAAGGAGCTGATCGCGGCGGCCCTGGACTTCGACTCCGAGCTTCCGGGTGACGAGGACCTGGACGGCGATGGGTTCACGGAGCTGGACTTCTTCCTTCAGCGAGCGGCCCTTGTGGCCGACGTGGACCTCCACGACCCGGATGCCGACCGCGTGACCCTCATGACGCTCCACAACGCCAAGGGGCTGGAGTTTTCGGTGGTCTTCATCGCGGGCCTGGAGGATGGGCTCTTTCCCTTGAGCCGGGCCTACGACGATCCGGCGGCCCTGGAAGAGGAGCGCCGGCTGTTCTACGTGGGGATCACTCGGGCCGAGGACAAGCTCATTCTGACCCATGCCCGGCAGAGGCGGCGTGCCGGCGAGTTCATGCTCGGGCGGCTTTCCCCCTTTGTGGCGGCGATTCCGGACGAGCTCACCGAAGAACGGACCTCGCCCGGGGTGCGGCGGACCTTGCGGACGGACGGAGGAGTGGGGTTCGGGTCGATCCGTGGAAGGTGGGGGGGGCGTGCCCAGAGGGGTGAGAAGGAGTGGGAGGACGACGTAGGCGCCGGGAGGCCGGGGAAGGAGCCGGCCGAGGACCTCGACCTGAATCAGGATCTCCCCAGGTTCGTCAAGGGGGAGCAGGTGGTTCACCCCACGTTCGGCTCGGGAACGGTCCTGGAGGTCTCGGGGTTCGGCGCGGATCTGAAGGTGACCGTGCTCTTCGAGTCGGTGGGGAGGAAGAAGCTCCTGGCCCGCTACGCAGACCTGGAGAAGGACTACTTCTGATCCTCGTCCCCGGGCTCCGATAGAGGGCTGGAAAGGCCGGTCATGGCGGATCCACCGGTGAGGAGCTCGCGCTTCCCCAGCGCCTTGGCCTTCGGCCAATAGAGGAGGGGTCCGGAGGGAAGGGGGAAGAACCGGTCCGCCAGCCCTTCCAGGACTTCGGGGTCCTGGGCTCCTCCTTCCGCCATCCCGGCCCGCCTGAGCTTCTTGGCGATTCGGAGGTTGAGCGCCCCGACCGGATCCAGCTTCCGTGGTCGGGACCCGGCTCCGTTGCAGAAATAGTCCACGATGAAGTCGAAGGAGATCCCCATGTAGTCCTCGACCCGTTCGTCGGGGAGGTCGTACCGTGATCCCTTCAGCACCCGGTCGAAGACCTGTTTCCACCGGTCGTTGTCCTGGGCCCTGATCATACCTCGGAAGATCCGCCGGTTGGTGCGGAAGCTGAAGATGGTTCGGCTGAGGACCGCGTCGAAGAGTTCGTCCGCGTCCGAATGGTCATAGTTCATGACCAGGCGTCGGGCCTTTCCCAGGAACTCCTCCCCGACGTGGATGTCCATGCGGTGCTCCCAGTAGGTGTGGCCGTGGGGCTTGCCGGTCCGCGTCAGGAAGAGCCTACGGGGCACGAAGGTGTTGTGGGCCACCGTGTCGGCGGCCAGGTGGGCGAGGTAGCCGTAGCCGGTCGCCTTCAGGGCATCGTCCGGGGCGGCCTCGAGGACACTCTCGCCCATGTCCCAGTCGTGGCTGTGTCTCCCCTCAGGCACGTACTTCTTGGCGAACGAGATGTCGGCGGCCACCGAGCCGTAGAGGAAGTGGATGGGGAATCGCTCCAGGAGAAAGCGGACCGCAGGGGGAAGCAGATAGAGGGAGTTCAGGACGAACTCGCCGAGTGCCACGTGGGTCGCCGGCCCCCACGCTCCGAGAGGGTCCGGTACCAGCATGAGCCATCCGATGGCGAAGACGAGAGCCCAGGCCGAGAGTCCGCGCATGGGACCGAGCCCCTAGTCCTCCTCCCCGTGGGCTTCCGCCGGCGCGGGGAGCGCACCTGAAGCGTCCGGATCCGAGGCTCCGGTGGGGCGCCTCCCGGCCAGGCTTACCGTTCCCGCACGCACGCCTCTGACGGCAGCGGCCGTGTCCAGGGCCAGGTCCTCGGCTTCATCTTGAAGGACTTCCACCAGAGCGGTGAAGTCCCGGATGCGCTCTTCCATTCGAACCGATGCCTCCTTGAGCCGTTCGTTGAGCTGCGAGACCGAGGCGTTCACCTTCTGCACGTCGGTGCGGACGGCCATGGTGATGAAGTCCACGTTCTCCGCGATGCTTCTCGCTCGCTCCATGACCGGGCCGGCGCCCTTCTCCATCTGTCCTACCACCGATCCCACCGAACGGGTCAGTTTGCGTAGCTGGAGGAGGACCGCCACGAGGGCGACCAACACACCCAGAACCACCACTGTGAGCACGATGGTCGAGATGGCTTCAGCCGTGGAGAGAAAGCCGGGTGAAACCACCATGGCCAGAGTATCCGGCGGGGAGGCCTGGGCCACGAATGGGGCAGCGGTCATCAGGGTCGTCATCCTTCCAGTGTAAACGGCTTTCGGTTCAGAGATCCAGGTCGACGCCCAGGGTCGCATATCCGAGCTTCGGAACCCGTGGGAGGAAGCGGCCGTATCTCCTCGCCGCATCGAGCCCCCGCTCGATCCCCTCCCGGATTGCGTCGGGGAGGCGGCGGAAGGCTTCGTTCCGGTGGAGTCCGCCCTCAAAATAATCGCTCAGCGCAGCGTCCACAGCCCTGAGGGTCGCCTCCGGCTCCCCTTTCAGAAAGGCGGGGCGGGTGCAATCGCCCCACAGGTCCAAGACCTCCGATGCGTAGACGTCCCCGAGCGGCAGGACTGGGGCTACCGGTCGGCGCGGCGAGAGGAGGAGGCAGGTCTTGTTCGTGGAATCCAGCAGGAGGAGATTTCGGCTCGCCGCCAATGCCAAGCCCGCGATCTCCCAGCTCGACTCTTCCATTTCGTCCTGCGCTGGCCCAAGGGAACCGTGCCCCGGTGTCGCCCGGGAGGGACCCGGTTCGGAGAGGGGTGCCGGAGGGGCAGGCGAAGAGGAGGATCCCGGCCGAGAGGTGAGGAGGTCCCTGGCCTGGCCCAGGGCCGAGAGGGAGGGGGAGGCCCAGGGGATCTCCCCTTCCAGGAGCCAGCTTTTGACCAGGGCATCTTCGGGGAGGGGGCCGGGGATCGCGAATCCGGCGCGGCCACTGGTGCGGAGCGCGTCCCGGAGAACGCCCGTGACGATTGCAGGTACGCGACCGCGGGGCACGGGGTCAGTCAAGATGCCCCTCCCATGCGGTGCCCGTCCTCAGACGGTTCAGGGCGCGTCGGAGGAAGAAAGGATCCTCGTCTCGCAGATGAGCGAAGGGCGTCCTACTCCGGCGCAGAGCGCCCCGGGAGAGGCATGCCTCCAGGATCCAGGGCCGCCCCTGGGGAGCACGAGCGAGGATCTCCCCGTCCGGCGCCACGATCAGCGAGTCCCCGGCAAAGGTGATCCCCCCTTCCACACCCACCCGATTGGCCAGGACGAGATAGAGCCCGTACTGGATGGCGGCCGTTCGGGCCAGGAGGAGCCAGGGCTCGGTGGAGGCGAAGAGGGCGCCGGGATCGGCCGGCTTCCCCCTGCCCGGAGCGGCGGCCATCACCAGAATCACCTCCGCGCCCTGGACGGCCAGGAGGTAGACCAGGCTCGGGTGCCAGAAATCCTCGCACAGCAGCACCCCCACGGTCCAGCCCGAGGGAAGCCGGACCACAGGCGGGCTTTCCCGGCCCGGCGCGAAGTATCGGCCCTCGTCGAACATCCCGTAGGTAGGCAAGTAGACCTTCCGGTGCTTGGCCAGGATGCGGTTTCGGTGGACGATCAGGGCGCTGTTGTAGACGAGCTCGATTCTCGCCTCGCTCCGGGAGGCCTACCGCCACGGGTGGCGAGTCCTGAGGAAGGACCAAGGGCGAATCCTGGGCCAGGGGCTGAGCCAGCTCCGTGAACCGGCTCCTCAGCTCGTATCCAGTGAGGGCCAGTTCCGGGAATGCCACCAGCCCCGCATCCCCCGTTTCCTGCACCCGGCGACGAATCTCGTCTGCGTTGGGGCCCACCTCGCCGAGGAGAGGCGAAATCTGGTGGACGACGACACGAAGATCATCCATGGTTACCCGCGCCGATTGGGTTCGGAGTGTGGTTCGCTTCTCAGGGCTTCCTCTCTTCCGGTCTTGGTTGGATGGCTTCGACGTGGGCTCGCTGGTGATCGCCGGCGGCCAGGGCCTGCTCCACTCGAGGGGAGATCTCCCCGGCCCGCTGCAACGCGTTCCTGGTCAGGAACGGTCCGGTGAGCTCGGAGATGATCACCCCCAGAACCACGACGGCGAACAGAAGATCGGCCGCATCCATCCCCTCGACCCGGGCGCCCTGGTAGGTCAAGACTCCGGAGATGGCCATTGCCAGGGAGATTCCCCCCTGGGGGAGGAGCCCGAGGCCGAACCTCTTCGGCGTGGGAAAGGGGAGGGGCATCACCCGGACCATCACCATGTTTCCCAGGACCTTCCCTCCGGCCCGCAAAAGGGCGTACGCGAGCGCCAGCGGTAGATCCAGATCGTGGGGAAGCTCAATAGTGCTCCCGCCAGCATCAGAAAGACCACGTAGATGGGCTTCTCCCATTCCTGGAGGATCCGAAAGGCCCGCTGGGGGTCCGGGGAGAGGTTCGCCACCACCGCCCCCATGGTGACCGAGACGAAGAGGGGGGAAAGCTGGAGCTGAAAGGCCGCCCCGCTGGCGAAGGCGGCGATTCCCAGGAGAAACAGGACCAGCTCATCCCCAGCCGGTCTGGGGCGGGTGAGCCAGAGGAAGAGGATGCCGCAGATCACCCCCATTCCCACGGCGGCCACCAGCCAGATCGGGTCGGGCGTCACCGCCGGGCCCGCCACCACGTCCCGGGGAGGATAAGAGCGTAGGTTACCTGAAGGGCGGTGATTCCCACGAGGGCATCGAGTGACGCCACGAAGAAGAGGAGGTCCCGCACCTTCCCCCGTACCAGGTAGTTCGTGGAGATCAGGGCGATGCCGGCCGGGGTGGAGACCGACGCGGTAGCCGCGGCTCCCATAAGAAGGAGGGTTCCGATGTCCGCCTCTAACGCCGAACCCCCGGAGGCCCAGCCAGCCCGACCCCCAGGAAGACGAGGAAAGCCAGAGACCGCCTGCCCATACGCCAGGATATGGAAAAGGCCAGGGGAAACTGCTCGGAGATTCCGTCCGATCCAGCTGAAGACCGAAGAGGAAGCCGATCCACCCCAGGCCCAGGCCCAGGAGGGGAAAGAGCTGCTCCACCGTCTCCTGCGTGAAGAGCCGCAGGAAGTGGGGCCCGAGGATGAGCCCGAGGAAGAGGAAGTGGGTCCCGGTTCGGAAGACGAGTCGGGGACCCGAGGGGACCCGCATCGTCGGAAAAGGAGAACCTGGCCCCCAGGAGGGCCAGGAGGATCAGGATCAGGGTGGAGACGATGGGATCCATGGGAGCCGGCCGCTCAGACGGGGCCCTGGTCCCGCTCCCAGCTCCGGCGCGAGACCGACCACCCGATCCAGGGGGAGGGTGAACGCGATGCCGGTGGCCGGAGCCGTCAGGTCCCCACAGACCTCCTGGAGGAGGGCGAAGGCGGCGTCGAGCTTTCCGTTCTCGATGACGCTGAAGATCGTGCGGTTCTGGGGCCGGGAGCGGGAAATGAGGGTCTGAAGACCCGCGAAGATGGGAATGTCGTGGCTCAGGACCCGACCCATGCCCTCGCTGTTGATGATGGTGGCGCCGGTGATGCCCAGCTCCAGGTATCCGGAGAGGATCTCGTCCACCTTCTCGGGGTCGTTCACCACGGCGATCAGGAGATGCATGCGTGAGCCTCAGACATGCTGGGAATCGACCCTGAGGATCGCTCTGGAGCATCTCGTCCCGGTCCGTTGCTTCCCGGAGCTCCTGGAGATAACCCCGGATGCCTGGACAAGTCGACAGATGCGGGCGAGAAGTTTGATGTGCTCCCCTTCTCTCCCGGGGGGGGACAGGAGCACGAAGAAGAGGTCCACGGGGTCGGCGCCGGGGGGGCCGAAGGGGACGGGGGTGGAGGCCGCTGCCACCAGGAGAAGAACGTCGGGCAGGTTCGCAATCGTCGCGTGGGGCAGGGCGACCCCATCTCCGAGAACCGTCGTGTGCGCGTCCTCCCGCTTCTTGAGGGCGCTGACGATTCCCTCCTTCGCCGGAACGAGGGTACTCTCCTCGAAGTAACCACCGAGGGTCTCGAGGGCACCCAACATGTCGGACGCTTCGAGACCATGAACTACGAGGTCGTCTCGCAGGTATCGGCTGAGCCTCATCGCGGACCTCGGTTGATAGGCGGGGAGAAGAGATGTCCAGCGATTGTAGACGCGTGAAAAGAAAGGTGTCAAGGAGATAGGAGGCCGGAGGCGCTCAGGCGTTCGTCCGGACTGGAGCCCGTTTGCTGGGACCCGGGGAGACCAGGTATGTTCCCGCCGTTTCCAGTGGGTGAAACGGACTCAATCGGCTCCACCTCGCATCCCCGCGCAGGCGACAGGACGACAGGAAAGGACGTATGCCCAGCTTCGTCGTTGAAGGCGGTCAGACCCTCCAGGGAACGATTCAACCCGCCGGGAACAAGAACGCCGCCCTGCCCGCCATCGCCGCGGCGCTTCTCACCCCCGAAGAGGTGATCCTGGACAACGTGCCGCGCATCCAGGACGTGGAGACGCTCCTGGGGATTCTGGAATCCCTGGGCGCCGCCGTACGGTGGCAGGGTCCGGACACCCTCTCAATCGTGGGTGCGGGAGTGGACGGAGGCCGGCCGGACCCCGAGCTGGCCAAGAGAATCCGAGCCTCGATCCTCCTGGCGGGCCCCCTCCTGGCACGCTTTGGCAGCGTGGACCTGGGACTTCCGGGGGGAGACGTCATCGGGCGCAGGCGGCTGGACACCCATTTTCTCGCCTTCGGTGCCCTCGGTGCAGTCCAAGGAAGGGGCGACGGCTTCGCCATGGTAACCGAAGGACTCCGAGGCGCGAGGATCTTCCTGGATGAGCCCTCGGTGACCGGAACCGAGAACGCCGTCATGGCGGCCGCTCTCGCCGAGGGTCGAACCGTGATCCGGAACGCAGCCGCGGAGCCCCATGTTCAGGATCTCTGCGCCCTCCTCAACCAGATGGGGGCGCAGATCGAGGGGGTGGGGACGCACATCCTGCAGATCGAGGGCGTGAGGGAGCTCCACGGGACGAGGTTCCGTCTGGCGAGTGATCACATCGAGGTCGGCTCCTTCATGGGCCTTGCCGCTGTGACACGGGAGCGAGATTACGATCCTGGACGCACCCATCGACCACCTGGATGCCACACTCTTGGCATTCGGACGCTTGGGACTGGAATGCTCTGTCGAAGGGAACTCCCTGACCGCCCATGGAAACCGGGATCTGGTGGTGCGCCGGGACGCCTTCGGCCACGTCCCCAAGGTGGACGACGGTCCCTGGCCTGCGTTTCCGGCCGACCTGACCTCCATCGCCCTGGTGACTGCCACCCAATGCCGCGGCACCGTCCTCATCCACGAGAAGATGTTCGAATCCCGGATGTACTTCACGGACAAGCTCGTGGGAATGGGGGCCCAGATCATCCTCTGCGATCCTCACCGCGCCGTGGTCGTGGGTCCGTCGGAGCTCAGGGGAGGTGTGTTGGAGAGTCCCGACATCCGGGCCGGCATGGCCATGCTCCTCGCCGCCCTGGGGGCGGAGGGGAGGAGCGAGATCAAGAACATCGGCCAGATCGAACGTGGTTACCAGCATGTGGACTCCCGCCTTCGTGCCATGGGGGCCAGGATCTGGCGGGAGGGGGAGAAAGGTTAGGTCCGGGGGGGCGGAACCGGTCAGGGGAGAAGCGGTTACCTTGAAGCCCTCGGAGGCTTTCGCTATCTTCACCAGTGCAGGTGCCGCCCTGTGGGCGGCCATTTTGTGAGTGGGGGTGCTGGCGGCCCCCGCTTTTTTATTCCCGTCAGGACGCGGGGCGAGCGGGAAGGAGCGACCTGAGATGGCCATCCCTCTTCCAGACCTGTCGAGGGAGTTGGAGACTCGCCTCGAGGAGATGGGGTTCGAGCTGGTGGAGGCCAGGTGGGTCGGGAGCGCCAGACGGCCGATCCTCCGGATCAGGATGGACCTGTCGGAACTCGGTCCCGGGGCAGGGCGGGGTGTCGGTGGATCAGTGCGCCAGGGTCAGCAGAGCACTTGAACCGTGGCTCGATGCGCACACGGAGATCCCGAAGCACTACGTTCTGGAGGTCTCCTCGCCGGGCGTGGACAGGCCTCTCACTCGCCCCAGGGATTGGGAGCGGTTTCGGGGAACCAGGCTCGGGTGAAGGGAAGGGCCCTTCCAGGAGGTAGCGGGACGCGGGTGCAGGGAGACATTGTCGGATTGGAGGAGGACGCGTCGGGTAGGCTGATGGTGGTGCTCCTTCCCGAAGGTGGAGAGAAGATCCGGATTCCCATGGATCTGATCGAGAAGGCCCACCTGGTCTACCGGTGGGACTGAGGAGAACAGGGCATCGGCCGGGGGCCATGGGGGCCCGTCGGACCGGCAGGATCAAGAGGACGAGAATGACCAACGCTGGCCAGATCGTCGCGGCATTTCGGGACATCGCCGCCACAAAGAGTCTCACCACGGACGAGGTCTACGACCTGATCCGCGATGGGATCGTTGCGGGACTGGTGAAGATCTACGGCCCCAACGTGGAAGCTGAGATCGACATCGACGAGGGCTCCGGGGACATCGAGATCATCGTCCTCAAGCGAGTCGTGGAGGAGGTGGAGGATCCCTCCTCGGAGATCGCCCTCGGGGAGGCCCGGTGGGACGATCCGTACCTACGAGGTGGGGGACGTAATGGAGATCCCCGTGGAGTTCGCCGAATTCGGCAGAAACGCCGTCATGGCCATGAAGCAGCGGATCGTCCAGCGGGTCCGGGAAGGGGAGCGTCAGCGAATCCGTGAGGAGTTCGCGGACCGAGTGGGTGAGCTCCTCTCCGGGGAGGTTCAGCAGATCGAGCGGGGCAAGATCGTGATCATGCTGAACCGGGCCCGGACGCGGAGGCCATCATCCCTGGCGGGAGCAGAACCCTCGTGAGCGGTTCCGGCAGGGAGATCCCGATCCGGGCGGTCCTCAAGAAGGTGGACGAGACTCCCGAAGGGCCCTCGGCTCATCCTCTCCCGGGCCGATCCCCTCTTCGTGCGGCCCTCTTCAAGCTGGAGGTGCCCGAGATCTTCCAGGGAATCGTGGAGATCCAGGAGATTGCGCCAGGGAGGTGGGTGGCCGTACCAAGATCGCCGTGTCCAGCCGGGACGATTCCATCGATCCGGTGGGGCCTGCGTCGGGCTCAAGGGTTCCCGGGTCCAGGCCGTGGTGAACGAGTTGGGGGGCGAGCGCATCGACATCGTTCCTTGGCATCCCGGATCCGGAGGTCTTCTCCCGGCGGGCTCTGGCCCCGGCCCGGGTCGCCAAGGTGATGAGCGATTCCTCGCGGCAGGTCATCACCGCCATCGTCGACGAGGATCAGCTGTCTCTGGCCATCGGCCGGAACGGGCAGAACGTTCGGCTCGCCTCCCAGCTCATCGGATGGCAGATCGACCTGTACGGTTCCAGGGAGTGGCTGGAGCGGGGCGCGGATCTCTCGATCTTCGGGGAACCCCCTCCAGGGGAGAGCTACGAGACGGCCGATTTTCCCCTCTCGGAGTTGGACCTGGAGTGCTGCCACACTGGCGGCCCTGGAAGCCGCGGGATATCATACCTTTCTCGATATCATCGACCTTGAGAAGAACGATTTCCTGCGGGTTTCGGGTCTCTCCGAGACGGAAGCCGACCGGCTTCTGGGAATCATCGACGAGCTGACGGTGGTGGAAGGTGAGGTCAGTGCCGAAGCCGATTCTGAGGATGAGGCTTCGGAAGTCGACGAGGATTGGGAGGAAGGAGGAAGAGCGAAGAGGAGGAGGCCGAGGAAGAGGAGGAGGCCGAGGAGAGAGGCCGAGGAAGAGGCCGAGGAAGAGGAGGAGGCCGAGGAGGAGGCCGAGGACGAAGTTCCGGCCGGTGGGGAGAGCGTGTCCGCTCCGGAGGCGGAGGATGAAGCAGAGGAGCGGACGAGCTGAAGTGCTCGCTCTCCTGGGTCTGGCCGCGAGGGCCGGCGCTGTCGCCAAGGGAACCGACGCGGCTCGCCGAGCCTTGCAGAGAGGGGAAGCCTGCCTGGTTCTGGTGGCGGAAGACGGGTCTCAGGTGCAGCGGCGGAAGGTCGTGCCCCTGGCCAAAACGCGGGGCGTGCCCGTGAGGATCGTCGGGAGCCGTTTTGAGCTTGGGGCGGTCTTGGGAAGGGGCCTCTGGCGGCCGTCGCGGTGACGCGCCGCGGATTCGCGGGTGAGTTGGAGGCGCGCCTGGGACAGGAATGAAATGACGGGCTGATGTGCGGCCCAGCGGAGGTAGTTCAAACGCATGCAGGTTATCGAGCTAGCAAAGAATCTGAGGGTCTCGCCGGACGGGCTGGTCATGCTCCTTCGGGAGCTGGGGATCTCCGTGTCGGGTCCCGAGACCGAGATCTCGGAGGCCGATTCCTCCCGGGTCCTTGCCCGGATCGAGCGGGAGCGGAGAGCCGGTCACAAGGAGGTGACGAAGGCGCTCGAGGCGGCGATCGAAGACGCCCAGAGCGCCCATCGTCCCCGGCGTCGTCGCCGGAGATCCTCCCGTGCCCGGGAGGAAGCCCTCGCCGAGGAAGAGTCGGAGATGCCGGAGGGGGGCGACGGTGAGGAGGAGGGCGTGGACGCAGCCCGGGACTCCGTTCCCGCCGGGGAAGGCGGCGATGAGGCGGAGGGGGAGTCCGTTGCTGTCGACGTGTCCGAGAGCGTTGGCGAGGAGGACGAGGCGGAGGAGGGAGAGGAAGAGCCCGGTGAGATCGAGGGCCTCGAGGTTCCGGGGGCCGAGGCCGTGGACGAGGGGGAAGAGGAAGAGTTCGTAGAGGAGTATGAAGAGGGGGAAGAGGAAGAGGAAGAGGAAGAGGAAGAGGAAGAGGAAGAGGAGCGGGAAGAGCCCGAGGCCGGGTTCGAGGAGGAGGAAGAGGAGGAGGAATACGAGCCAGCGACGCCGGCGCCGAAGCCCGAGCCCGTTCGCCGGGCAGGGCCGGAAGGACCTGCCCGGGTGATCCGGAAGCCGGCCGCGGGGCCCGCTGCGTCTGCTGGGCCCGGCGGCCAGGTGCGGATCCAGGCCGAAGGGTACACCTCCGACGGGCGACGGAAGAGCCGGAAGGACAAGAAGGGGAAGAAGCGGCAGCGGGTGGACCAGGAGGCCGTGCAGTCCAACATCCAGCGCGTCATGGCGGAGTTGAAGGGTGGAGGGGGTAAGAAGCGGCGGAGGGGCAAGGGATCGGTGCCCACCAAGGAAGAGATCGAGGCCGCTGCCGAGGAGGAGCGTCTGGAGAAGGAGCGAGAGCAGAAGACGGTTCGGGTGAACGAATTCCTCACCGTGGCCGAGCTCGCCGAGCTCATCGACATTCCTTCGACCCAGATCATCGGCTCGGCCTTCAAGAACATGGGCCTGATGGTGACCATCAACCAGCGACTGGACTTCGACCAGATCGAGCTGCTCCTGGAGGAGTTCGGCTTCACGGCGGTTCGAGAAGCCGAGTACGCCGCCGAGGATGTGCTGGAGGAAGAAGAGGATCAGCCCGAGGACCTGAAGCCGAGGCCCCCGGTCGTGACGGTGATGGGGCACGTGGACCACGGAAAGACCAAGCTCCTGGACTACATCCGCAAGACCAACGTGGTTGCGGGCGAGGCGGGGGGAATCACCCAGCACATCGGTGCATACCACGTCGTGCTGCCCGACGATCGAGCCCTGACCTTCCTGGACACCCCGGGCCACGCCGCCTTCACGGCGATGAGGGCCAGGGGAGCCGACGTCACGGACATCGTGGTTCTGGTGGTGGCCGCGGATGATTCCGTGATGCCCCAGACCGTGGAGGCCATCAGCCACGCTCGAAACGCGGGGGTGCCCCTGGTGGTGGCCATCAACAAGGTGGATCTCCCGGCTGCCAATCCGAGCAAGGTGAAGCAGGAGCTTCTCCAGCACGGAGTGACCGTGGAGGACTTCGGCGGCGAGGTCCTGAGCGCCGAGATCAGCGCCAAGCAGGGAACCGGAATCGAGGACCTCCTCGAGAAGATCCTTCTCCAGGCCGAGCTCCTCGAGCTCACCGCCAACCCGGATCGAGAGGCCCACGGAGCCGTCATCGAGGCCCGTCTGGACGTGGGCAAGGGGCCCGTGATCACGGTCCTCGTGCAGAACGGGACCTTGGAAGTGGGGGACAGCTTCATCTGTGGCCTGTACGACGGACGGGTTCGAGCCATGCTGGACGAGCGGGGAAAGCCCGTGGATTCAGCTGGTCCCAGCACCCCGATCCAGATTCTCGGAGCCGCGGGCGTTCCCCAGGCTGGAGAGGCTTTTGCGGCGATGAGCGCAGAGAAGGCAGCGGAGATCGCCACGACCCGCCAGCGGCTGGAGAGGGAAAAGCAGCTGAGGATCAAGGAGCGAGGATTCAAGCTGGGCGATTTCTCCCAGCTTCTCGCTGCCGGCCAGACCGGCACCCTCGCGCTCATCATCAAGGGCGACGTGGACGGCTCTGTTCAGGCTCTCTCCGACTCCCTGGAGCAGCTCAGTACGGACGAGGTTAAGGTCGAGATCATCCACAGGGCGGTGGGTGCCATCAATGAGTCGGACGTGATCCTGGCCGGCCCTGGCGAAGCGGTGATCATCGGGTTCCGTGTGCGGCCCGACGCGAATGCCCGTGCCCTGGCCGAGCGGGAGGGGGTGGACATCCACGTGTTCGACGTGATCTACGAGGCCGTGGATCAGGTCAAGGCGGCCCTGGAAGGGATGCTCGCGCCTGAGCGGAGGGAGAAGATCCTCGGGACCGCGGAGGTGCGGGAGACCTTCCGCATCTCGAAGGTGGGGACCATCGCGGGATGCTACGTGAGCGACGGAACGATCCAGCGTGGAGCCAAGGCTCGCCTGATTCGCGACGGAATCGTGGTCTACGACGGGGAATTCAGCTCCCTGAAGCGGTTCAAGGACGACGTGAAGGAGGTCCGGGAGGGATTCGAGTGCGGGATCGGCATCGCCAACTTCAACGACATCAAGGTGGGTGATGTCATTGAGTGTTACAAAGTGGAGGAGATCGCCCGGACCCTGGCTGGAGCCGGGAGCGGACGGGGCTAGATCGGCGATGCCTCGGTCCAGAGGAAGGGGATCGAGGAGGGGACATGGTCATCGGTGTCTGCTCCTGGGAGCTTTCCCTCCCGGAGTGTCGTTCTCTGAAAGAGAAGCGGATGGTGGTCAAGTCCCTCAAGGAGCGTCTGCAGCACCGTTTCCGGGTGTCGGTAGCCGAGACGGCTTTCCAGGACGTTTGGACTCGAGCGGAGATCACCGCCGCTGTCGTCACTACGGACCATTCCCACGCGGACTCGGTGCTCGACGCCTTGGACCGTTTCGTCGAGGCTGACGGCCGCGCGCTCATCCTTCGAGTGGACCGTTCCTTCCGATAGGGGTTCTCGACAGCTCATGATCGATCGTCGAACTGCCCGACTCAACGAGCAGCTCAAGAGGGAGATCTCCGAGATTCTGTCCCGGAGGGTCCGGGACCCTCGAGTGGGACCGGTCCTGATCACCGAGGTCCGCGTCACGCCGGACCTATGGATGGCTCGCGTCTTCTTCCGTCCCCTGGATCAGGAGCGGGAGGCGGGGAAGACGCTGGAGGGGCTGGAGGCGGCGGCCTCCTTCATCCGCGCGGAGCTTGGCGAAGGTTCTCCACGTCCGTCGCATTCCGGAGCTACGATTCCTCCACGACACCACCCTGGACTCCGCCCAGCGCATCGAGGAGGTGCTGCGAGAGGTCCTCCCCCATGACGGTTCGGAGGATGAGGAGTGAGTAGCCCCTCCGGAGTCCTCCTCTTGGACAAGCCTCCGGGTCCCACTTCCCACGATCTGGTCCGGCACATCAGGAAGGTCGCTCGTGTCCGACGCGTGGGCCATGCGGGCACGCTGGACCCCTTCGCGTCCGGACTTCTCCTGCTTCTCCTTGGCTCGTCTACCCGCTTGGCCGAGTACTTCGTCGGCATGGACAAGGCCTATGAAGCCATTGTCCGCCTCGGAGTGGAGACGACCTCCGGCGACCCCGAGGGCGAGGTGCTGGCGCAGGATGAGACGTGGGAGGACCTGACGGCCGCGGACGTCGAGAGGGGGCTGGAGGGCCTTCGCGGACGGATTCTGCAGACGCCGCCGGTCTACTCGGCCAAGAAGGTGGACGGAGAGGCGGCACACCGCCGCGTTCGGAGGGGGGAGGAGGTGGTGCTGGAGCCGGTGGAAGTGGAGGTCCACGCGCTTACCGTCCAGGAAGAGCGCCTGCCGTTCCTGCGGCTGGCCGTGAGATGCTCCTCCGGGACGTACGTTCGGGCGCTAGCCAGGGACCTGGGGCGAGCTCTGGGAGTCGGCGCCCATCTCTCCGCGCTGCGCCGAACCTCCATCGGAGCGTTCTCGGTGGCAGCGGCCGCCCGGCCGGAGACGCTGGGGTCTCCCGAGGACATCAGGGATCGGCTCCTCTCCTCCGCGGAGGCCCTCTCGGACTACCCGGCCGTGGAGTTGAGCCGTGAGGAGGCACTTCGGGCCGGACAGGGACAGTTTCTGTCTGTCCGGTGGGAGGGGCTCCCCGAGGACACGCCGGTGCGAATGTTGAGCGAGGGAGTCCTCCTCGGAGTGGCTCATCGTCAGGGAAACCAGCTCAGACCCCGGAAGGTCCTTTCCAATGGTTGAGTATGCCATCGATCCCTCCTTGCCTCCGGGCCTCCCCAGGGACGGCCGGGGCACCGTGATCACGGTGGGGACCTTCGACGGAATTCACCGGGGCCACTGGGCCGTGCTCCAGGAGATCCGCCGGAGGGCCGTGGAATCGGGAAGACGAAGTGTGCTGGTGACCTTCCATCCGCATCCCCTCATGGTCGTCCGCCCGGACGACGCCCCCCTCCTTCTCACGACCCCGGCGGAGAAGAAGGAGATCCTGGCGGAGACGGGCCTGGACTACGCGGTGTTCCTCTCCTTCACCCACGTCCTGGCCGGCTATTCTCCGCGGCGGTTCGTGGAGGAGATCCTGGTGGGCCGCCTGGGAGTGCAAGAGCTGGTCATCGGCTACGACCACGGCTTCGGGCGAGGACGGTCAGGGGACGCCCAGACGCTCCGGGAGATCGGCAAAGAGCTTGGCTTCGAGGTGGACGTGGTTTCCCCGATCAGCACCAGGGAAGGCCCGATCTCCTCGTCCCGGATCCGGAAGGCCATCCTGGGCCGGGACGTGGAAGGCGCCCGGGAGGGCCTGGGCCGGCCCTACTGCGTCCGGGGCCTGGTGGTGCGCGGGGAGGGGCGTGGGAGGAGCCTCGGCTTTCCCACCGCCAACCTCTGGGTACCGGTGAATGGAAAGCTCGTCCCTCCTCCCGGAGTCTACGCGGTGCGTGCAGGGATTCGAAAGGGTGATTTCGGCGGTGCGATCCACATCGGCCCCCGACCCACCTTCACGGGATCGAGGCCAACCATCGAGTTGCACGTGCTGGACTTCGAGGGGGACCTCTATGGAGAGGAGATCCGCGTGGAGTTCATTCGGTTCCTCAGGGAGGTTCGCCCCTTCTCCTCGGCATCCGCCCTCGTGAACCAGCTCCGGTCGGACGTCGAAGCCGCCCGTTCGGTACTTGGTGCCGAAGTGGCCCGGAACGGTTCCGAGGCTGGAGGGTTGGATCCCGAGGAGGGGTGACCTCGAGGGCCCCACCATCGGAGACATGCCGGGGGAAGTGGGGTGAACAGGGCGGCTGCCCGGAGGAAGGAGCCAACCAGGGTTGAGGAGAACGGACCGATCCGATATCTTTCAAGGCTTACAGGTTAGCAAGAACAAGCGAGGAGGGGCTTCCCTTGCAGCGCAGACTCCTGCGGAGGCTCGAACGACATGCCCATTGATCGCGAAGAAATCATCAAGAAACACCAGCTGCACGAACAGGATCGTGGCAGCGCCCCCGTCCAGATCGCACTCCTTACCGCTCGAATCAACGACCTCCGAGAGCACTTCGACCGGCACAAGAAGGATCATCACAGCAGGCGCGGCTTGCTGAAGATGGTGGGAAAGCGCCGCCGGCTGCTGGAGTATCTGCGCCGGACGGACCCGGAGCGATATCGGGAGCTCATCGCAGAGCTGGGCCTCCGACATTAGGGGGCGAGAAGAAGGCGGCGGCAGCAATTCGCTGCCGCCGCCTTTTTTCTGCTCCGGAGGCGGGATCGATGCTGAGGCAGAGAAAAGAAACGGAAGAGAGAAGAGAAGAGAAATGATTCAGAGGATTGAGAGACAGTTCGCAGGACGCCCCCTCGTCGTGGAAGTGGGCCGGATGGCCCGCCAAGCTGCGGGATCGTGCCTGATCGAGTTCGGGGAAACCGTCGTTCTCCTGGCGGCTACGGTCCAGGACAAGCCCACCCACCTCCCCTTCTTCCCCTTGACGGTGGAGTACAGGGAGCGAAGCTATGCCGGCGGGAAGATCCCCGGAGGCTTCTTCAAGAGGGAAGGACGCCCGGGAGAGAAGGAGATTCTGTCGGCTCGACTCGTCGATCGGTCTCTTCGTCCCCTCTTCCCGGACGGGTTCATGCACGAGACCCAGATCGCGTGCTTCCCCCTCAGTGCGGACCAGGAGAACGACGCGGATGTCTGGGGAATCATGGGGGCCTCCCTCT
>CAVVTW010000018.1:0-138264 GCA_963751255.1 uncultured Gemmatimonadales bacterium
CTCGAGAGAAACCCGGGAGGCGGTTGGTGCAGCGATTGGAGCCAAGCCCGGGAGGCGGTTGGTGCAGCGATTGGAGCCAGGCCCGGCAGCGAGCCGGCGAGGCTTCCTGGCTCCGGCCCGGCGTGGGCCTCGGGGCCTTTTGGCGATAGCCGGAGGACCGCCGCTGGCCCGGACGGCAAGCGGTCTCCGCCCCAGACCCGGGAAACCCGTCCGAATTCGCCTCCGTAGGGGGAAGGGTGCTTTGAACCTTCCTCGCGGGACGGCCGATGATTCACCCGGGAAAGATGCTCGAGACGCAAGGGGCCCGGCTCAGGGTGGCCTTCTGGGGCGGGGCCGGCCTCGGCGTGCTTCTCCTGGTCTACCTGGCCCGGGCCCAGCCGAGCTGGCCTTGGTTCTCCCTCTGGCTCGTCACTCTTCTTGGTGGTCTAGGGGTGCTGTCCCTTCCCCGTGTGCGGAAGGCTCTGAACCTGTCCTGGTTTGCGGTCACCCTGCTGATTCTGACCGGGGTATCGTTCTGCGA
Source organism: uncultured Gemmatimonadales bacterium (assembly GCA_963751255.1). Lineage (GTDB taxonomy): Bacteria > Gemmatimonadota > Gemmatimonadetes > Longimicrobiales > Gaopeijiaceae > CAVVTW01. The sequence continues at coordinate 521 of CAVVTW010000018.1, forward strand.
TCTCTATCTCTTCCATGTGGAGACCCACCGGCAGCGGAGCGAGCGACTCGAGGTCAGGGGGGTGTACCTCTCTCCCAGGCGCCAGCCGATCCGGGTAGGGGTCGGGTACCCCGGCCTGGATGTGCGCCTGGAGGGATCCCTCTACGAGATGGACCGCTGGGCCCTGGACCTTCGTCGGATGGATGATGGGAGTCTGAGCATCGACCACCTGGACCAGGTGGACATGCTTCGCCTTCCTGAGAAGGTCTGGTGGAAGCCGTGGGGGCGGGTGAACCGGCCAGCCATCGGGGCTCGACTCGGGCCGGGGAGCTGGACGGTCCAGGACACCATCGAGGGAGGGACGGGAGTCCATCTCGAGCTGCTCAGGGAGGGTCGCAGAGGCACGCTGGAGTGGGATGGGAACCGCGCTCCCCTCTCCCTGGAGGACCCCCTTCTGGACCGGCGCCTCTCCCGGCGTTTGGCGCGGGGGGTTCCTCTCTCGGACCTGGAATGGGACTCTCTGCCGGACCGGCGGGCGGCCGAGGACCTCGTCCTCACGCTCACCCGGCCGGGACTCCAGGTGGGCCGGGTCCGGCTGTCCATGCCCGAGTATCGTCTGGTTTCCCTCCGCGCCGGAGAGGCACTTGGGCTCGCCGTGCACCCTCATGTGTCGAGGGGGGACACGGTCTGGGTCACGTCCCGGGGTAAGGCGTGGGCCTTTACCCTGGAGCCGGTGCCTGGAGTCTCACGGGTGGCCGCACCAACCGGCATCCTCTTCGTTCGTCGTCCCCGGCCTGACGGATGGGCGCTCCCGTCGTCGGAGGTCTGTGGGGAAGAGACGAGCCGTTGCGCCGTCCTTTCCAGCCGGACCCTCCCGCCTCCCCAGCCTCACTTCGATCTGGGGGGGTTCGGGCTCGACACGGCTCGGTACTCGCTTCTTGCCCGGTTGGAGACGGGCCGGGAGGGTGTCAGGGTGGTAGGTGCGGACTTCGAGACCTCTTTCCCCTATGGACAGACCGAGGCGATACCTGCCCTCGCTGCGTCCGGCGGAGCCCGGTCCGGAGCGGGAATCCTCGTCCGGGTGCACAGGGCCAACCAGGGGAGACAGGCCGCCGTTCTCGTCACCATCCTGGGGCTCTTCGTGCTGATGATGGGGACCCTCATGACGGTGTCCGGAGACCCGGTCATCTGGGCACGGCGAAAGACCACCTCGCCCAGCATGTCGGCGGCGTGGGCCTTCGTGAACGTCTTCCTGATCTTCCTTGGGGTGAGACTGGCTCTGGGTCTGCGGATAGCATACTCGCCGCCCTTCTACGACCGGGGGGCGGACACCGCGGTGGGGCTCTGGATCACCTTCGCCCTCATGCTGGTGGCGCTGGGGAGGTGGCCCGTCTGGGCTCCATGGTTCTGGCGGGCGGTGAGGCGTCTGGAACGGCCCCTTTCCCGGATGTTCCTGCCGGGAGTGAATGGGTCGTCCCGGGCCAGTGAGGGGCCTCGTCGGCCTCCCATGGCCTCCCGGGTAGGAGATCCGGCGGGGCCATCCGACCGGACCCGGGAGGATCGCCGAGCACTGCGCCGCGGTCGGATGCGCAGCCTCCTGGGGCTCGTCCTCATGGCCTCCAGCGTGGGACTCCTCCTCTGGCAGCGGCCGGGTGCGGCCCCCAGCCTCCTGGTGGCTGCTACGGGAATCGGGGCCTGGCTGGCCATGGGTATCGCCCGGCGCCGGGGTGACCAGGCCGCCCTGGACAGCTATCCGCTGAGCGTCATCGCGGCCGAGGGCAAGCAGGAAGATCCAGCCCTGTCCCTGGCGCTCGCCGCCGGCGGCTCGGTCGTCCTGGCCCTGGCCATCCACGCGCCGTGGATGGCCCTCGTGCCGGTTCTGGCGCTCGTGCTTCTCTTCGGTCTGAACCGTGTGCTGGGCCTGTGGCCGTCGGTGGCTCAATCCCGGCGCCGGGTGTGGATCCTCCTGGCTGCGATCTTCCTTGGACTGGAGGCCGGGGTCTGGGCTCTTGCCCCCTTCCCGCGCCAGGTCGCGGCTGTCCTCCTGGTGGCGGGTCTCGCCTCGGCCCTGGTCCTCCGGGCCAGCCGGAACGAGGAGGGGACCCTCCTCGACCGGGCGTATCAAGGGTTCCTTGCCGTGGGCCAGGCGGTCTTTTCCGGGGTTGGCTGGATCGGCGTGCTCCTGGTTCTTGGCCTGCTGGCCTTCCTGAGCGCCCAGGCCATTCCGCCCTTCGTTCGCTTCGCCCTCGTCTTCATGCTCTTCTTGCTGGCCATCCGGGCCGGCCTGACCTGCCGTCGGGTCCTGGAGCTGCCTTCGAGACGGGGAAGGGTTCAAGCGCTGGGCCTCCTGGTGATTCCCCTGGGCGTCCTCCTGGTCTTCATGCTCTTCGATTTCGGGCTGGGTCTGGTCTTCTTCGTTCCCATGTTTCTCACGGTGCTGCTTTCGGCGAGGATCGACCGGCTCCCCAAGCTCCTCGGCGGAGGGTCTCTGGCCGCCGCCGGAGTGATCGCCCTGCTGGCATGGTCGGTCCTGAACCCTCCCCTGACGGATCTGAGGAACGCTCCCGATCTGCCCACTTTCTCCGCGGAGTTCCGAGGCGTGGGCAACGGCCTCGTAGATCTCCTGCGGAGGGTGGGGATGGATGGGCCCGTGACCCGGGCCAGTGTCCGGAGCATCGCCGCCACCGACCCGGATCTCCTGGAGGAAGCCCTTGCCTTCGCGGGCCCCGGAGAGGCCCTCTTCGCCGCCGCCCCCTCCCGGGACCAGGTATGGGGTGGACGCGCCTACGCCGCGAGCGGATTGACAGGGACGGGGTTCGCGGGCACGGCGGCGCTGGGAAGGGGAGTCCCCACGGCCGTTTCCTATGCGGAGAACGCGTTCTCGGTCTACGTCCTCTCCGAGCACGGGGCGCTGGGAGGCGTTGCCGTCCTTCTTCTCTACCTGAGCCTTCTTGTGGTGGTCGGGGTGTGGATCGTCCGGGTCCACCGAACGGTGCAGGAGACGAGGGAAGGGCTCGCGGTCCTCGCTCTGACTGTTGGCGGGGTCCTCTGGCTCACCCTCCCGGCCGTGTACGTCGCGGCCTCCAACCTCGCTTTGGTGCCCCTCACCGGCCAGAACATGCCTTTCCTGGGCTTGAACTCCTGGGCGGACGTGGTCCTGGTCAGCGGACTGGCCACGGGCATTGTCTTCGGCCTCGCGGCCCTGGGTGACGCCCACGAGGAGGGGCCCTCCCTGGCCGGGCGCGAATCTCCCCGGAGGGTTCCATGAACCGCAAGACGGAGCTGAGGCCGGGATCCGCGTCCCTCCTCTGGGTGGTCCTGGGCCTCCTGGGACTCACCGGGGGCCTCCTGGCGTGGGTGGGGGTCCACGCATTGAAGGCGAGCGCGGATCCTTCGGTGCGCCAGGGTCTGGCGTATCAGTCGTTCCTTGGGGCCGTGGACGACCTCATCAACGAGGCGGGGGACTCCGCCCTCGTCCGGTTCGACGAGGTCGCGGAGCGCGTGGACTCCCGGCGTATCCTCCGGTATGACACCATCGTCGTTGTGGCCGACGTCTCGGCGTTCCCGTCCTTGGACCGGGCGGGGTTCCTCTTCGACCAGGTTCAGGCGTACAACCGTTTCCAGCGAGAGCGGGCGGCCGTGGGGCGGGTGGACGCCCAGTGGTTCGAGCTGCTCCGACCCTACAATCCCTCTGTCTTTCGAGCCTACCGGCGGCCTGACGGATCCAAGGCCCTGACCCGGGCACCCGAGGCCTGGAGCCTTCGCGTGCGCTCCCCCCTCGAGGGCGAGTGGGACGGGGAGGTGAGGGCCCGAGACGTGCGACGCGACTACGGTCTGCTGGGTCCGCGCCTGGCCGCTTCTCTCAGCAAGCCCCTGAGTGTCACGGCGCCTGGAGGGGACGATGGAAGAGGGAAGGGACGTCCGTGCGAGCTGGTGCCTTCCTCCGGGGAGGTCCGAGCGTACTGTCTCTCGGAGGAGCGAATCGCACAGGCCACGTTGAGGATCGGCCAGGAGGGCACCTCGCCGAGCTGGGCCCGGGCCGGATGGACCGATCTGTGGCTGGACGGCCGGAGGATCCGCCCGGGGGACTCCGTCAGGATGCCCGAGGGAAGCGTTCTCCGCCTCGAGCCCCTGGAGCCCGTGGTCTTTGCCGAGTACTGGGAGGGTGTCCTCTCGAGCAAGCAGTGGGTCAATGGACGCATGAGGCGGCAGAGCGACCTTCCACCGCCCCTGGACCTCTTCTCGGGGCTGGGTGCGGCGTTACCGGCCGACGGCAGGAGGGTGTCCAGCGAAGCTTCCCTCGAGCTCGCGGTGGACGCGGAGGCAAGCGTCGACCTGACTACGCGCTTGGGAGCGTACCTGGATCACGAGGTTCGCCTTCCCCTGGACTTCGCCATGGTGATTCTGGCCCGGATCCCCAGCGGTGAGATCGTCGTGGTGGCCGAGGCGGGAGAGCGAAGAAACCGGGGCCGAAGCCCCATACTGGAACGGGTGGCACCCGGCTCCGCGGTGAAGCCTCTCCTGGCGGCGGCGATCCTGTCGGAACGCCCGGACCTGGCAACCCTGAAGATCCGTGCCCGGTCCGGCCTGGTCTCCTCGGTGATGGGCATGCCGCCCATGGACTCCCGGAGATCGTTCTCCACGGCCTTGAACTGCCCGGCCCCGGCCGGCGGCTGGGTGGACCTCCGGTACTTTCTCCGCTGCTCCAACAACGAGTACGCGGCTTCCCTCCTCGTGGCCGGACTCGCCCCGGAGGAGACCGAGAACGGCGGCGGGGCAAGGGGTGTCTCTCTTCCCCTGGAGGGCACGCGGGTGCCCCGGGGCGTGCTCCTCCGAAGCCCCCTGTCCGAAGGGTTGACGAGGCTCTTCGACCTCCCGACGGACCCCGCGATCGCCGATTCCATGGGCAGGAGCGGGCGAGTCTGGGAAGGTCTCGTCTTCTCCGACGGCACTCCGGTCCGTGTCCCCACGGAGTTGCTCCCGTCCGAATCCCGCCCGGCGCTCCTCACTCCTGGAGCGAAGGACGGGACCGACCTGAGCCTCCTCTACCGGTATGCCTACGGCGCGTGGGAGAACCAGTGGACGCTCCTGGACCTCACGAACGGATTCGCCCGGGTCGTCACCGACCGGCGGCTCCAGCTCACCTTCTCTCCTGACGGGGGGGGTGCCTTCCCGGCAGGTGAGGACGAGGGGAGCCTCGGCCTGGGGTCCCAGCCGTGGTACCCGGCCGTCCTGGGGGGCCTCCGAGACGCAGCCGACGACGGAACGGCCCGAGGCCTCCGGTCGGCCTGGGCCGGGCTAGGCCTGCCCTCGGATGTGCTGGCCAAGACCGGCACCCTGAACGAGCCCGGAGGCCCCGGGGCCGCCGACGATCTCTTCTCCAAGTCCCTCCTCTTTGCGGTGGGCGACGCGTCGGAGGCTGCCGGACACCCCCTGGCCTGTGGGGTCGTGGGCGGTCTCTACCTTCGGTTCTCGGAAGGTCCGGAATCCGGATCCCTTCCCAGTGTCCAGGTCCAGTTTGCCGCCGGCGAGCTCGGCGCCTTCCTCCGGGAGAACTGGGAGGAGCTCACCGGGTGCGGAACGTGAGGCCCCCGGCGCGACCGGTTCGCCGGCCCCGCCACAGCACCGCCGGCAGGCGGGCCGCCTGGGGGTTCAGCCGCCCACCGGCACCTCTCCGGTGCACAGCCCCGGATCCCCCGGGGGGGCTCCCGCCACGCAGAGCTCGTACATGGACGTCTGCTGGCCGTCCCGGTCATTGAAGCGTCCGTTGTCGGCGGTGGTCGCGATGGACAGACCATCTCGATAGACGTCCACCTCTGCTCCCCCGCCGGGGGTCCAGGCCAGCTCCACTCGCCCTCCTCCTTTGGCGCTCCATGCGGCCGTTAGCCCGGAAGGTACTCCAGGCTCCGGGGGATCCGGGGGAGTGTCGGGGTCGGGAGGCGTGAAGCCGGGGCTGCAGCGGGGACCGTCGGTCCCGTCGGTGATTCCGGAGCCCGAGAGACCGGTAACGCAGAAGTGGAGGGCGGTGGGGGAGGCGCCCTTGATCCGGCCCGAAGAGATCTCCACCCATCCCAGATTATCGGTGGTGCCGCTCGAGGACCGGACGGGGGACGCGTTGCCGTCCAGGTACCAATCGCCGGCGACGGTGACGCCGGGGAGCTGATCAAAGGGCTCCCCGGCCGCGGTCACCGCGACTCCCACGGTCCCGAAGAGGAACTTTCCGCTCTGGATCACCTCCACTTCCGAGATGCCGAACACGTCCGCCACGATGTCCCCTTGGGGCGGCGGCTCCGTGGCCGTCGTGGCCCGGGCCACATTACTGAAGGGAGACGGGCCCCGGTCGTTGGTGGCCCGTACCCGGTACCAGTACTCCGTTCCCTCGGTGAGTCCCGTGTCCGAGAATCCCTGGGCGTCCTGGCCCAGGGTGGCGATCCGGCCGAAGTCCGATCCGTCCAGAGACCGCTCTACCTCGAACCCGTTCTCGTCGGACGCATTGTCGGTCCACGTGAGATCAATCTGAGAGGTGGACGCCGCCGCGGCGGAGAGGGACGTCGGAGCGGCCGGGGGATCGGTAGGTGGCGGCGGTTGGGGCAGGTCCCGGGTGATCAGGCTGTAGAGCAGCTTGTTCGGGGATCCAGGTCCGGGATCGCCAACGACCCCCACAGTGGCCTTGGTGGCCAGGTGGAACTTGACGGTCGTGGGGTTCGCGCCGGGGTTCTCCCCCAGGTACAAGGCGGCAACGCCCGCCACGTGGGGGCTGGCCATGGACGTTCCGCTCCAGATCTGGAAGGCGTCGTCACTGGTGTTGAACGCGGACTTGATGGCGACCCCGGGGGCGAACAGGTCCAGACAGTAGCCGTAGTTGGAGAAGGAGGCTCGGGCGTCCGTGGAGCTCGTGGCTCCCACGGTGAGGGCCTGGGGCTCCGATGCCGGGACGTAGTCGCAGGCGTCCGCTTCATCGTTGGCGGCGGCGACCGCAAACACCACGCCCGCATCCACGGAGGCGGCCACCGCGTCGTTGAGCGCCTGGAGCAAGCCCCAGACGTCCTGGGCCGCCAGACTCATGTTGGCCACCGAGGGGCGCCCGAAGGTCTCACGCTGAGCCGTGACCCAGTCCACTCCCGCGATGACCCCCGAGATAGCTCCGCTCCCGTCGCACCCCAGGACTCGAACGGCGTAGAGGTTCACCGCCGGGGCGACGCCGAACGTGGCCCCTCCCACGATTCCGGCGACATGGGTTCCGTGGCCGTGGCAGTCGTCGCCATCACCGCCGAGAAAATCGGCTTCGGAGCTCCGGACCGCCCGTCCTCCAAACTCCGCGTGCGTGACCCGAATCCCCGTATCGATGATGTAGGCGTCGACGCCGGCACCCTGGGTGTCATACTCGTAGGTTCCGCTCAGGGGCAGCTCATGCTGGTCGATGCGGTCCAGTCCCCAGGAGGTGGCCGGGATTTCGCCGACGGCTCTGACGACGGCGTCGGGCTCGATCCGGGCCACGTTGGGATTGTTCCGGATCCCGGGGAGGGCCTGGTCGGGGAGGCTGGCGGCGAACCCCCGGATGGTGTGCTCGTAGGTGTACTTGAGGCGCCCGCCTGCGCCCTCCACGAGACGCCGGGCGAGTCCGGGGGGATCGGCCACCCCGGGGCGGAAGACGACGATCCAGTCACCGGGAACAGCCTGGAGCCCCGGGGGAGTGGAGCCTGGATCGTGACTGGGGCCGAGCTCCTGACTGGGCCCGGGAACCGACGGTCCAAGGGGATTCTGGGAGCGCTCCCCGCAAGAAGCGATGAGGAGGACGAAGGGGACGAGGACGAAGGGGACGAGGAGTCGCTTCATCGGAGCCTCCAATAGACGCCGGTCGGGACGCCGGGACACCGGCGCCCGTGGAGCTCGGAGCTGAAGCGGCCCGGGTCTCGACGGAGACTAAGGGCGGAAGCGGGTGCTAGTTCAAAGGTGGGCAGACGAAAGGGCCGGGCGCAACGGCCTCGTGGCGCAACTGCCCTGCAAGGGACCTCATTCTTCCGACCCTTTCCTCGGCACCAGGACGGTGAGGGCCTGGCGAAGGACGCCGACTCGCACGGCACCGGGCGCTTCCACGAGCTCCCCGTCCAACTGGATGGCTCCCGCCTCGGGGCGCCGGACGACGAGGGAGCGGAAGCGGCGTGTGGTCACCTGGGGCATCCGGTCCATGGTGCCATCGAAGAGCCGAGGCAGCTGAGCCAGGGCCTTCGGGCCATCCTCCCTGGCGATCTGAACCAGTTCCAGGATTCCATCGTCATGCTGAGCCCGGGGGGCGATGCGGGCCCCGCCCCCGTACTGGGTCAGGTTGGCGACGGTGAAGAGGAGGGGGTTGGGGACGTGCTCCGGCTCGCCGTCGTCCAGGATGATCTCCAGAGGCTGTGCCTTGTAGTCCAGGAATTCGTAGGCGGCGGCGAACACGTAGGGAAGGATGCCTCGCACCGGGAGCTTCTCGAAGGTGCGAATGATGGCTGCGTCCCACGCCATGCCGCAGGTGACGAAGAACGTCCGTCCATTGACGGTCCCCACGTCGATGGCGACACGCTCCGCGTCCAGGAGCGCCTCGACGGCCCGTTCGGCGGAGAGAGGGATGGCGAAGTGGCGGGCGAACCCGTTGCCGCTTCCCATGGGTACGACACCCAGGGCCACGTTGGTGTTCACCAGGACGCTACCGATGCTGTTCACCATGCCGTCTCCCCCCACCACCAGCACCGTATCCACCCCGTCCTGGACAGCCCTGCGTGTCTTGGCCCGGCCATCCTCCGGGGCGTTGCTGAACTGGTAGCTCAGGTCGATTCCAGCGGTGTCCCAGTAGCGTCCGATCGCCCCCTGGAGGGTCGTGGAAGACCACCACAGGCCCGATTTCCGATTGATGAGCACCCGCACCCGGCGTATCGCTGCCATGGATCCTCCAACGACCTTCCCCGTTCAGCCCTCTAGCCCAGGAACAACCCCACCGTCAGGAAGAAGTCGTGCTGACGGTCCCCGGTGTCCAGGACCGAGGCGCTGATGAGGTCCGTGAGCACCAGGTCTCCTCTAAGAATCAGCAGGTTCCAGTCCAGCCCCACGCCCAGAAGGGCCGTGGCGTGGGAGTCGCTCCTGAACGCATCGCGTATGGATGGGTCGCCGCCGAAATCGAAGTCGTAGCGCTTCAGCCCGCCCCCGGCCAGGAGGTATGGCCGAAGGGGAAGCCCGGCGGGGAAGGGCCTCAGGGCCAGGCTCCCTGTGAGGGTAAGGAGCGTGCTTCGAAGGTCGCACTCGCTCCCAGTGCATCCGATCCCCCCCACCGGAACCCGGGACCGGGAACCGTACAGCAGCGTGGCACGGAGGCTCACCGGACTGGCGGCTGCCAGCTCCAGCGTCAGGCCGTAGGCAAAAGACGCTTGGTGCTGGCCCACGCTCCGGGCACCTGAGGGGGAGCTCACCGTGCCCAGATCCGTGACCGGCGCGAAGAGCCCGGCCCTGGGGATGAGGCGAAGCTGGGCGGAGCCCGGAGAGGCCAGGGCCAGAACGCTGGCTGCGCAGAGCAGAACGGTCGGAACGGGCCGAATCCTAGAGGTCATGATGGTCTCCCGTGGGTTGGCGCCCGGAGGTGCCCCAGGGGCTCAACTCCGCAGGGTTCGCGGGTGGACGAGCTTCTCGAAGTCGGCGTAGGCCATTCGGATGAGCTCGGTGTGGGTTCCGGCGTTGAAGGCGATCTCTTCGTCCTCCGCCAAGGTGTCCTTCACCCACGTGTCCATCTCGTAGAGGTTTCCGAAGGGGGGCATGGCCCCGACCTCGCAATCGGGGAATCGGCCCTTGAACTCCCGTTCCGTGGCGAGCTCCGCGCCGGGAGGCCCCCGTGACAGCCTCGAGGTGATTGCATCCGGATGCGCTCGGGGGCCGGGAGGACCACCAGCGCCATGGCGCCGTCCAGCTTCACCACCACGGTCTTGGCCAGCTCCTTTCCCGGAATGTGCGCCGATCCGGCGATCTCCTGGGCGGTGAAGGCTGGCGAGTGTTTGATGGAAACGTACTTCACGTGATTCTGGTCCAGATACTCCTGGAGCTTGGCGCAGGGCATGACGACCTCCTTCCATGCAGAGCCAGGGAGAGGCCCGGCCCCAGGACCGCTCCTCTTCCCCGGTGGTTATCTGCGCCTACCCCTTCGGGGGCAGGATGTGGCCGCTCGCTCGAGGTGGTACCTCTTCAAGATTGGGCGTGGAGGTCGATCGGGAAAGAGATTGTCGGGTCCCGAGAGAGGCTCCCTCCGGGAGCCCCCGGTCGAAGTACGTGGCGAAGAACTCCGCCACGCTCCTGGCAAGAGCCTCCGCGAAGCTCTGCCGGTGATCGGGGGAGTCTCGAACCCCCGCGTAGTTGCACTCGATCTGGACGCCGCTCACCGAGCCGCCGTCCCGGGAGCCGTGCACGGCCGCGCTGTATCCACCGCTGAAATAGGGTTCGGAGCCCGGGGATCGGCTGGGCCTCGCTGGGGACGGCGGGAAAGCCCTCAATGTCCATGAGGGAGCCGAGGCTTCCGGGTCCGCGGATGAGGGTGGGGAGGTCCATTCCGGGCTTCATGGCCAGCGCTCTCAGGCTGGTGAAATCCCGGAGGCCGGCCAGAGCCTCGTCAGGCGAGGAAAGATCGGACGCGGACAGGAGGTACCCGAGCTCCAGGCGCTGAACCTCGTGGCCGTGCCCGTGGAGGTCGATGTAGAGTCCCTCGCCTCTCGCCTCCTCCACGAGAGTTCCTGCCCGCTGGAGGAAGGTGTGATATTCCCACCAGGCCCGCTCGGCTTCCGGATTTCCCTGGGCCCCCTCCCCGATCTCCCGGTTGGGGTCCAGCTTCAACCGGTCCACGTGGGAAAGAACGACGTGGGGATAGGCTCCGGTCAGCTCGAGGAAGGCCGTCCGGACCCGGAGGACGAGGTCGATGGTATTGAGGTCACGGACGAAGGTCCCGTAGCTGCGATCGGGCATCTCCGAGGGCTCCAGCTCCCCTCCGTGCGGGGCGCTGAGAACCAGGGGTAGCGTTCCCGGAAGGTATTCGACGTAGCCCTTCCGGCCCGCGTACGTCTGGCCGGGAACCGGGGCGAAGGCTTCGGCGGTGAGCTCGACGGCGAGGCCCCCCGCCGATGCGCGGAGACGCTGGGGGACCCCCGCCTCGGTCCCCAGAATCCAGAGGCCCCTCGCCCTTCCCGCGGGGTCCGTGGAGACCTCCAGCAGGACCGACTCGCCTCCCCCCGCCAGAACGGTGAAGACCACCGGGAAGTCCGGGACCGGGCGGCCTCTGCCGTCCACGACCTCGACGGTGGGCCCCTCGGGGAGGACGGTTCCCGCCGGAGCCCGGAGCCCGCCGCCCTCGACCATCCGCAGGCTCGCGGGCTCGTTCAGGGTCGGGGGAGAGGGGGACGCGGAGCAGGCGAGGGCCGAGAGGAGGATCACAGGCGCGAGGAGGTGGCCGAGGACACGCGCCCGGGGGACGTTCACCCGCCAGCCGGAGAGATTCGAACGCTTCATCCGCAAAAGGGTACGGGGATCACGAGTCACTCGCCACCCACTCGAACCGTTTCCCCCCGGTGGCTCGGGACCCTATAATCACGTGGGTCATCCCCCGGTTCCCAAAAGGAGGAGCGAAATCATGGCACAGGGCGATCTCGTGCAGCGCATGGTGGGGGCGGCAACCCTGAACATCCAGACCTACGAGGAGGTGGAGGCCGACGAAACCGCCACTTCCCAGGCCGCGGCGGTCGTGGCCATGGTGGCGGTGGCCAGCGCCATCGGGTCCGTTGGAGCCGGAGGGATCTCGATTCTCTTCGCCCCGGTGATCCAGATCATCGGCTGGCTCATCTGGGCGGGCGTGACCTACCTCATCGGTGCCTACATCTTCGGCGGTACGGCGACCTGGGGTGAGCTTCTCCGGACCCTGGGGTTTGCCCAGGCTCCGGGCCTCCTCTACTTCTTCGCCTTCCTTCCCCTCCTGGGTGGCCTGATTCACTTCGTGGTGGGGATCTGGGTCCTGGTGGCCGGGATCATCGCGATCCGACAGGCCCTGGATTTCGGCACCGGCAAGGCGGTTCTCACCGCCATTGTAGGGTGGCTCGCCCTCTTCCTCCCATGGCTCATTCTGGCGGGCATCGTGGCCCGGGGCTCGTAGTGCCTGGTCGGGCCGGGCCCGTGACAAGGCGTGCGGGAGACGACCACTGATTTCCCCCCAACGAAGTACCGCGTCCTTGAGGCTGGAGCGCCTGGAGCCGGGTAGTCGGCGTCCACGGAGTGACCAGGTAGCCGTGGAGGAACCCCTCGAGATCCGGGTGGAGTTCTCCCGCCAGCGACGGAGGGAGAGGCGGAGCGTCTCCGTGACCATGCGGACCCCGGGACAGGATTTCGAGCTCGCCGCGGGCTTCCTCTTCTCCGAGGCCATCCTCTCGGCACCGGACCAGGTGAGGGAGATCAGCTATTGCCGCACCGAGGGCCCGCAGGAATACAACGTAGTGTCGGTCCGGCTCCGGGACGAAGTAGCCTTCGACCCGGACGTACTGAGCCGGAATTTCTACGTCTCTTCCAGTTGCGGCGTGTGTGGAAAGGCCTCCCTGGAGGCCATAGAGGGAAAGGGGTGCGAGCCCTTGCCCCTGGGTCCGCTCCGGCTGGCTCCGTCTGTGGTCCTGCGTCTTCCGGATCTCCTGAAGAAGAACCAGACCGCGTTCCGGAAGACGGGGGGGCTTCACGCGGCGGGTCTCTTCAGCCCGGAGGGGGAGCTCCAGCTCCTTCGGGAGGACGTGGGGCGCCACAACGCCGTGGACAAGGTCATCGGGCGCGCCTTCCTCGACGGGTGGCTCCCCCTGGAGGACCGTGTGCTGACGGTGAGCGGACGCACGTCCTTCGAGATTCTGCAGAAGGCGGTGGGTGCCGGGATCCCGGCGGTCGTGGCCGTGGGAGCGCCGTCGACGCTGGCGGTGGCCATGGCGCGGCGGTTCAACCAGACCCTCATCGGCTTTGCCCGGGACGGCGGATTCAACATCTACTCGGGTGGCGTCCGGATCCTGGATTGGGCGGACCCGAGGGATTAGAGAGGATGTCGAACGAACACGGGGGTCCAGGGGCCGGAGCCCATGGAGAGATCCTGGGCGTGATCCTGGCCGGTGGCCGGAGCAGGAGATTCGGTTGGGAGAAGGCTCTCTTCTCCCTGGCCGGTCGTCCCATGGCCCACTGGGTGGCCGAGGCCCTCCGGGCCAACACCCCGAGGCAGCTTGTGATCACCAATGATCCCACGGTGTCGGAGGCCCTGGGGCTCCCGGGGCGGTCCGACGAGGTCCCGGGGATGGGACCGCTCGGGGGCCTCCACGCGGCCCTGATCGCCGCGGAGGAGGGCGGAGCGGGAGGGGTCTTCCTCCTGGCCTGCGACTTGCCCCTGGTGGGAGCCGAGCTGGTGGGGCGCATTCTCGGTGCCTGGCCCGCCGACCGGGCGGCGGCCGTTCCCTGGGGCCACGGGCCAGGGGGTTTCGAGCCTCTCTGCGCCGCTTACGGCGTGGAATGCCTGCCGGAGGTGGAGAGCGTCCTCCGTTCGCCCCGCCACTCCATGGAGGCCCTCCTGGATCGGGTGGATGTCTTCCGCGTCCCGGCGGAGGATTTGGCATCTCCCGGGCTCCTGGACCTGGCCTTCACCAACGTGAACACCCAGGAGCAGGCGGCAAAGGTGGCGGCTCTTCTCGAGAGCCCTTCCTCTTTCCTCCATGGAGTCGGCGTCGGGCCGGAGAGGGGGTCCTGATGGGCGATGGCTCCCGAACCCCTCCGGTGGTCAGTGTCGTGGGCCGGAAGAACTCGGGGAAGACCAGCCTCACGGTGGCTCTGGCGGGCGAGCTGAACCGCCGTGGTCACAAGGTCATGACCGTAAAGCACGGGCACGGCTTCGGGCTCGACGAGCCGGGGAAGGACTCGTGGAGGCACCGGCACGAGGGAGGGGCGCTCCGGACCGTGGTGGCGGGGCCCGGGGATTTCGGGGTGGTGGGGAGGTGGCCCGGAGAGGAGATGCCCCTCGCCGAGCTCGTCCACCGCTTTCTGTGGGACGCGGACATCGTCATCGCCGAGGGGTACAAGGCAGGCGACGAACCCATGATCGAGGTGTTTCGAAGGGAAACCCACGCCGATCCTCTCTACGAGCTCCCTGGTCCGGCCTCGGCCAGGATCCTCGCCGTGGTCACCGACCAACCCGGTCTTCGGATCCACGTTCCAGCGTTCTTTCTTGGAGATCCAGGATATCTCCACCGTTTGGCCGACCTCCTGGAACGACGCCTCATGGGGCGGCCGGAGGCTTGAGGCCTATGTCTCCAGGGGGATCCCCGACAGCGCCGGGCCCCTCGAGACGGGTGCCGTCCGCCGTGGGACGATGGGCCTCGTGGGCGACGGTTCTGGCTCTGGTGTTTCTCGTCCTCTCCCTTCTCTCACTCATCTTCGTTCCTCCTTACCTGGACCAGGAGGTCCGAACCGTCCGGAACCGAATCCAACAGGTCTTGGCGCCGGCCAGTGAGCTGGCCTCCCGCGTGGAGCTTTCCCAGGTGCGGGAGATGGCGGCCCTCCAGGCTTTCCTCCTCTCGGGTAGCTCCCGGTTCCGACAGCGCTACCGAGAGGCGCGCCAGGAGGAGGAGCAAGCCTTCGACTCCCTGTCCGTCCTCACCGAGACCATGCCCCTCTCGGTGCGCCAGGAGATGGCGCGCCTGGTGTCTCTCTCCCTCTCCTGGCACCTGGGCCACCAGGACATCCTCACCCAGGAGAGCCTGGGGGAAGAAGCTCCTCCCAGGGTTCTGGAGGATGACTACCTGGCCCGGATCACCACCGAGCAGGAGCTCTACGAGGAGGTTCTCGCCGCCACGAGCGACCTGAAGAGCGCCCTGGAGATGGAGACGGAGCAGGGAGAAGCCGCCAGGGACCGGGCTCGTTCCTCCCAGGACCGCATCACCCGGGCCCTCGTGCTCCTGGGGCTCTTCGCGACGGTGGTGGTGATCCTCCTGGGCTGGCACCTGAGGAAGCTCATGACCGAGGCGGAGGTCCGGCGGCTGGAGGCTCTCCGGGCACGGAGGGAGGCCGATGCCCTCCTCGGGGCCACAGGGGACGGCGTCGTGGGGATGGACATGGAGGGCCGCTGCACCTTCCTGAACCGTGCCGGGGCGGAGCTCCTGGGCTATCCGACCCGCCTCGCGGTGGGACGGGACGTCCACGACCTTCTCCACCACTCCCACGCCGACGGGAGTCCATTCCCCCGGGAGGAATGCCCGGTGCTCCGGTCCTTGCGCTCGGGCGAGGCCATCTACGGTCTGAACGAGACGCTGTGGAGGGCGGGGCGGGAGCCGTTTCCGGTGCAACTCTCCCTCCGGGCGCTGAAGGACGGCGGAGAGATGAAGGGCGCGGTGCTGACTTTCGCCGACGTGACGGAGACCCAGGCGGTCCAGGAGAGCCTCCGCCGGGCGGTCCAGGCCCGGGACGAGGTCATGGCGGTGGTCTCCCACGACCTGAGGAATCCGGTGGCCACGGTCTACTCCGCGGCGAGCCTCCTCCTGGAGCTCGAGCTGACCCCGGAGAAGCGGCGGGACCACCACCAGGCCATCAAGAGCTCCGCCCGGCGAATGAACCGGCTCATCCAGGATCTCCTGGACGTGACCCGCCTCGAGGCCGGAGCCTTGCCGGTGGTGCCGGCGCCTTTCTCTCCGGGAGATCTGGTGGCGGAGGTCCTCGGGCACACCGGACCCAGGCCGAGGAATCCGGAATCGCGCTGGAGGCAAGGGTCCGGGAGCCCCTGCCCCGGGGATGGGGTGACCGGCACCGCCTGATTCAGGTTCTCTCCAACCTGGTGGAGAACGCCCTTCGCTACACCCCGGCCGGGGGGAGGGTGGTGGTCACGGCAGAGGTCGGCGACGACGGTGCGGGCCTCCTCTTCCAGGTATCCGACACGGGACCGGGGATTCGCCTGGAGGATCAGGAGCGCCTGTTCGATCGCTTCTGGCAGGTAAGCCGAAAGGACAAGAGGGGAGCCGGATTGGGGCTCGCCATCGCCAAGGGCATCGTGGAAGCCCACGGGGGAACGATCGGAGTGGAGAGCGCGGAGGGGGACGGCAGCACCTTCTGGTTCTCCCTTCCCGGGAGGGAAGCTCCCTCCCGGTAGGAGCGGGCCGGGGAGGGGGAGAGGTCCCTCAGGGGAGGGAAGCCCGCCAGGCCAGGAGCTTCTCCACTTCGTTGGAGGTGATGCGGGTGATTCCCGCCTCCCACGCCTGGGCCGCAACGTGGACCTCGTCCACCGTCCAGGTCATCACCTCAACTCCCTCGGCCAGGGCTTCCTGGATGGCATCGGGGCGGGCGAGGGCCACCCCCGCTTCCACGTCCAGGAGGGAGCCCTCGTCGATCACGGCGCGGTCCAGAGCCTGCTGGAGAGTGGATTCGTCGCCCACCAGGTAGGCCCGGTGGAGGCCCGGCGCCACCGAGCGAAGACGGTTGAGGACGACCCAGTCGCCCGAAAGGAAGACGCATTCCTCCGCCATTGCGGCGGAGTGGGTGATCTCCACCAGCCGATCCAGGTCCTCCATCTCCCGGTATCCCTTGATGTCCAGGTATACGTGCTGCACCCGGCCCCGGAGGTGCAGTAGCGCCTGCTCCAGGGTGGGGATCTTCTCGCCGGCGAAGTCCGTCCCGAACCAGCTCCCCGCGTCCAGCGCCCTCAATTGGCCCAGGGGCCGCCTTCCCAGTGGGCCGACACCATTGGTGGTGCGCCCCAGCATGGAGTCGTGGAAGAGGACGGGGGTGCCGCAGGCGGCCGTCTGGACGTCCACTTCCACGGACTCGGCACCGGCCCGAATGGCGGCCTCGAGGGCCGCGAGAGTGTTTTCCGGCGCCCGGGCGCTGAAGCCCCGGTGCGCGACGATCTCCGGAAGGAGGGCGGGCCTCACTTCTCGTCGGGTCCCTCGGCCCCCACATCGCCGAGGAGATTCGGCGGCCCCGTCATTCCTGCTCCGAGCTGGGCATCGAAGGTCGAGGTCTCCTCCAACCTCTTCATGGAGTCCTCCATGGCCTCGATCTGGGCCTCCATGAGGGAGATCCTCCGCTCCAGGATCCGAACGGTCTCATTCGTGCTCCGGCTCTCGAAGATGCGGGACAGGGCCTCGACGGTTGGCTTGAGGGCGAAGCGGGCCGTGAGCCCGATGACGGGGATCAGGACGATGGAGATCCCCATGATGACCGAGAGGATTGCGGTGAGGTCGATGGGCTCAATCTGCATGGACTGGCTCTCCTGAGGGTTGCCCGGACACACCGATTGGGGCCGGTGTGGCATGAGGATGGTGGGATCGGCGGACCTCCCGGCGCAAGGCCCTTCCATTCGAACCTTTCGCTTCGGCTCCTCGTCAAAGAAGGTTGAAGACGAAGAGCCGGTCGGAGGATCCGCCATCGAGTCTGTCGTGAGCCAAAACGCCAAGCAGGAAGGGCACGACGCTGCCCTGGCCGCGGGAGGAGACCCTGGGGCGTTCGAACGCCTGTACCGTCTCCACCACCCACGGGTGTATTCCATGGCCCTTCGCATGGCGGGTCCCGAGTGGGCGGAGGATCTCACGCAGGAGGTGTTCATCCGGGCCTGGCAGAAGCTCCACACCTTCCGGCAGGAAGCGTCCTTCGGAACCTGGCTCTACCGCCTCGCAGTGAATCTGATCCTGTCCAGGAGGGAGACGTTGAAGAGAAGGAGAAGTCGCACCGTGGCCGACCCGGGAATCCTCGAGCGCATGGTGGCCCGGAGCAGTCCGCCGGCCACGGGCATGGAGCTGGAGCAGGCGATTCAGGGCCTTCCCGAGGGCGCGAGGCAGGTCTTCGTTCTCTACGACGTCGAGGGCTACCCTCACAACTCCATCGCCGAGATGATGGGTATCAGCACCGGTACCTCCAAATCGCAGCTCCATCGGGCTCGGAGAATGCTCCGAGAGGCCCTCTACTGAGGGGAGCACCGTCATGAGACACCCTGACTCCCAGCGTCTTTCCGCCCTCCTGGATGGAGACTGCGATCCCGTCGAAAGCCAGGAGCTTCGCCGACACCTGGAACGGTGCGGCACATGCCGGACCGTCGCAGAGCAACTCGAGGATCTCAGGGCCCGGGCTCGGCGGCTCTCTGACCACACTCCCGCCCGGGACCTGTGGCCGGACATTGCCCGAGCCTTGGAGCCCGCGCGACGCGGCGCCCCGAACGCCGGGCCGGAGATCATCCCTCTTCGGCCCCCGACACAGGCCATGGAAAGGACCCGCCGGAGGACCTTCCGTGTGTCCCTCCCCCAGGCCGTCGCCGCCGGCCTGGCCCTGGCCCTCTTCTCCGGTGCCGTGGGTGCCCGCGTTGCCAGGAGCACGGGGCCGGCGGACCAGGTCGAGCTCGGGGCCTCCGCCCCCTGGGCCCAGCTCGTGGAGCGGGCCAGTCCGGAGCTTCAGGCCAGGGCCCGGGAGGTTCAGCGCCTCGAGGCCGTTCTCGCCCGGTACCGCTCCGGGTTGGATCCCGGGGTGGTGTGGGCCCTGGAGAAGAACCTCGGCACCATCGACCGGGCCATTCAGGAGTCGGTCATCGCTCTGAGCGAGAACCCGGAGAACGTGTTTCTCATGGCCCATCTGGAGGAAGCCGTACGGGCGAAGGAGGACTACCTGAGGGAGGCCACCGGAGTGGTGGCCCCCGTGACCTGAAGGGTTCGGCATGGCGCTACTCCTCGCGATGATTCTGCTCGGCGGGCCCCTGGGGGCCCGGGCGGACACCCTCGTGGATGTCCGGCCTGGAGACCGGCTCGTCCTGGACAATTTCACGGGGGAGGTCTCGGTGGACGTTTGGGACCGACCCCAGATGAGCCTCTCGGGTGAGGCTGAGGGGGCGGCGGGCTTCGAGATCCGCCGGTCGGGGGAGCGCGTCTCCGTCACCTTCCGCACCCGGAGAGGGCGGGGGGGAGAGGGAGCACTGCGGGTCGAAGTCCCGGCGTGGATGGGCCTGGAGATTTCGGGTCGTGAGATGGAGGCTCGGATCCGGGGCGTCACGGGAGACGTGACCATCCGGAGCCTGGAGGGGGATCTCTCCCTCGGCAGCCTGGGGGGTCGAGTAGACGCCTACACCGTGGAAGGCTCTATCGAGGCCGTGGACCTCACCGGCTCCGCGCGCCTCCGGACCGGGGACGACGACCTCAGGGTCGTGGACTGCACCGGGCCGCTGGATCTGGAGACCGTGGACGGGGACGTGGAGATCCGGGGAAGCCGGTCGCCCCGTGTGTCGGTCCGGAGCACCGACGGCGACGTGGAGTTCTCCGGGAGCATTCCGGGAGGAGGGGAGGTGGATCTCCGGTCCCACGGGGGAGATCTCCGGGTGCATCTGCCGTCGGACGTCGATCTGGACGTGACCGTGCTCCCGTATTCCGGGGACTTCGAGTCGGAGTTTCCGGTGCACACCCATGGGTTCCGATCGGGAGAGCCCATGGAGTTCACCCTCGGCGCCGGGGGCGGACACTTGATCCTGGAGGCCTTTTCCGGAGACATCGAGCTCCTCAGGCAGTGAGCCCCTCTGCTCCGGATCCGACGAGTGATGCCTGAAAGGGAGGCACGAGATGAGCGTTTCCCCTGCCGGTCGTGCGGCGAGGGTCCTTCTGGTCCTGTCCTTTATCACGGGGCTGTCCTGGCCCCGGGGCCTTCCGGCCCAGGAGGAGCACCCGCTCCGGGGTCGGGACGTCGCCGTGTTCAACCTGGCCGGCAACGTGGAAGTGGTCTCGGGCTCCGGCTCCGACGTGGTGGTGCGGGTGACGAGAGGGGGGGCCGATGCCGCCCGCCTGGAGGTTGACGTGATGGAGGTGGACGGGCGGGAGGCCCTGGTGGTCCGCTATCCCGAGGACAGAGTGGTCTACCCCGAGATGGGGAGGGGCTCCAGGACCGAGGTTCGCGTCAGGGAGGACGGGACCTTCTCCGGCTCCGAAGGCTCGTCCGGCACCCACCGGGTAAGGATCTCCGGCTCCGGGGATGGCCTGGAAGCCTGGGCCGACCTTCGAATCGCCGTGCCCTCCGGGAAGGATTTCACGCTCCGTCTGGCGGTGGGAGAGACGGACGTCACCGGTGTGGACGGGGAGCTCTCGGTGAACGTCGGCTCCGGGGCCATCCGCCTCCGGGATGGGGCGGGGGAAGTGAACCTGGATACCGGCTCCGGCTCCGTCACGGTGGACGGCTTCCAGGGGCAGGTGGCCATCGATACCGGCTCGGGAGCTGTAGAGCTGAACGATATCCGCGGAGACGAAGTGGAGGTGGACACGGGGAGTGGGAGGGTGCGCGGGGAAGGAATCACCGCGGGGTCTCTGGGGGTGGACACCGGCTCGGGCGGGATCGATCTCCGGGCCGTGAGCTGTCCCGACCTCTCCCTGGACACGGGCAGTGGGAGCGTGGAGGTGGAGCTCCTGGACGACGTGGATGACCTGATGATCGACACGGGGTCGGGATCGGTCACCGTTTGGGCGCCCGCCTCTCTGGGAGCCCAGGTGGAGCTGGATACGGGCAGCGGAGGGATCGACCTGGACCTGCCCCTGGAGATCCGCCAGGTGAGGCGGGACTACCTCCGGGGGGTCCTCGGGGACGGCCGGGGCTGGATCCGAGTGGATACGGGGTCGGGAGCCATCAAGCTCCTGGCCCGGTGAAACGAAACCCGGCCGGCATCCGGAATGGCGGGGGGCCTTCGGGCCCCCCTTTTCATATGGAGTCGTTTTCCCGATGCTTCCTTCCGTTCCCTCTCTTCCTCACCCGGCCCGAGAGGGCGATCATCCGCTTCCAGGAGCACGACCCATGAGACCGGATCCCTCCTTGTACTCTCTCTGGCACGAGGTCGAGGTCCGATTCAGGGACATCGATCTGGGAGGGCACGCGCACCACTCCCTGGTCCTGGTGTACTTTGAAGAGGCAAGGGCGAAGTATTGGCAGGAGGTGGTGGGGCGGGGTGCCCTGGACGAGGTGGATTTCATCCTCGCCGAGGCCAGGGTCCGGTACCATGCCCGGATCCGCTATCCCATGACGCTCCGGGTGGGGGTCCGGGTGCCGTTCCTTGGGAGGAAGCACTTCAGGATGGAGTATCTCGCCCTCGCCGGCGACGGAGCGCCGCTGGCTTCCGGCGAAACCACGCTGGTGATGTTCGACTACGCCGCCGCCCGCACAAAGGCAGTGGCGCCGGAGGTCCGGGCCGCCATCGAATCGTGGGAGAGGCCCGGGGCGTGAGGGAGGCCCACCGCACGGTGCATTTCCGGGAGCAGGGAACCGGATCTTTCCCGCAAGGATTCTGTAATAAAATGTAAGGTAGTTGAGTAGATTACCTTTGGTTGAGGAGGGAGGGGCTCGAACCCGCCCGGCGGAAATAGGCGCGACGGTTGACCATATCTCTACTGGTCGTATAGATTTTCGCGTTTCCCGAAGGGAGTGGGCCGGTGTCCGGGGGGGCCACTCTCCTCATCCTCGGAGGGACACCGTTCCTCCGCAAGACCCCGCCCGCTGGTGGCGTGCGGTATCCCCCGGAAGTGTGATTGTTGGACCAAATCCAGGGAGAATGTACCATGAACGGACGGATCAGGCTCGGGCTTCTGATGATGTCGCTGTGGGCCTGGCTGCCATCCCGCTCCGTCCACAACCTCTTTCCGGACAGGAGCCCTCGGCTCGCTTCCGGGTCATGGTTCCCCAGATTCAGCCCCAGGGCGGGGCGGACAAGAAGTTCGGGGAGCGGCTGGCCGAGCAGCTCCGCGACCTCATCAACGACATGCCGACGCACCAGCCCATCGACGAGAAGGAGCTGAAGAGCGACCTGAAGGAGTACGATCTGGACATGAAGGACCTGGACTGCACGAGGTCCCAGTCAGCTGGCGCATCTCATCGACGCCAAGGTAGTCTTCTGTGGAGATTATACGGCGGAGGGTGACAACATCCGGGTCGACGGCCAGGTTCGTGACTTCCAACGGCGAGGAGTTCGACGTGGAGCCGGTGGTGGTGCCGGAGAAGGGGGGCCCCGCCGAAGCCGCCCAGCACTTCTACCAGGCGCTCCAGGTCCAGTCCGACCAACTCCGGGCCTCCCAGTTCTGCGGCGACTATTCGCCAGCAAGAACTACGAAGACGCCCTGGATCGGTGCGACGAAGCCATCCAGCTGAACCCGAACGCCACGGGAACCCGGTTCATCCGGGCCATGATCCTGCGCCAGCAGGAGCAGTACGAGGCGTCGCTCCAGGAATTCCTCAATGTCCTCGAACTGGATCAGCTGAACGAAGACGCCATGCAGAACGCCGGGTGGCTCTCGGCCATGCTGGGCCGTGACCAGGAGGCCCGGGAATACTACAGAGAATACCTGAAGCTCAACCCGGCCAACGCCCAGGTCCGCATGCAGGTGGCCTACGATCTGGCCAAGGCCGGCGATCCATTGGGCGCCATGCAGTTCATCGAGGAAGGCCTGGAGATCGAGCCCGAGAACGTGGACTTGCTGGAGCAACATGGCGGGTTCGCCTTCGCCGCCGGCACCGAGGCCGCGGAGGAGGCCGGGACCACCGGCCAGACCGGTGAGCTTCCGCCCGAGGCCGTGGAGCTCTACAGGAAGGCCCTGGATTCGTACGAGAAGGCCTACGCCATCGAAGGCGCCGACATGGAACCCGCCATGCTCGGCAACATGGTGCGGGCCCACATCATGATGGGTGACAACCAGCAGGCGGTGGACCTGGCCAAACGGATCGTGGAGACCCACGGCGACGTGGCATCCATCTGGTCCATCTACGGCGATGCTCTACAGCGGAATGGGCAGGTCGACGAGGCCATCGCGGCCCTGGACCGGGTCAAGGAGCTGGATCCCGAGTACGCCAACCTGGCCGTGCGGCAAGGGAAGTGGCTCCTCGAGGCCGGGCGGGTGGATGACGCCATTCCGCTCCTGAAGGAGGCGGTGGCCCGGGGCGAGCAGACGGCCGACGTCGTGGCCACCTCCGTTCTCCTTATGAACGCCTACACCAAGGGGGTGGACGCGAAGGATTGGGCCTACGCCGTCAAGATCCTACGGGCGACCAAGGACTTC
The DNA here is from genome assembly GCA_963751255.1 of uncultured Gemmatimonadales bacterium. Classification (GTDB taxonomy): domain Bacteria; phylum Gemmatimonadota; class Gemmatimonadetes; order Longimicrobiales; family Gaopeijiaceae; genus CAVVTW01. Next base: position 23,560 of record CAVVTW010000018.1, read on the forward strand.
GACGTCTCGGACCTGACCCGGCAGCAGCTCAACTTCTGGCTGGGCTACTCCGTCTTCCAGAGCGCCCGGGTTCAGTCGGAGCCCAATACCCTGGAGACCGCCAAGGCCACGCTGCCCCGGTTCCAGGAGGTGCTGGGCCTCATGCAGAATGCCGCGGACTGGGCCGGGCGGAACAACTTCGAGAAGAACCGCCAGGATGTCCTCACGGCCACCGGAGCCTACATCGAGATCCAGGAAGCGATCATCAAGCGCGGCGGTTAGTCGTCGACGAATTCGCATCCCTGGTGCGGAGGCGCCGCCGGGCTCGCCCGGTGGCGCCTCTCGCCGTTGGGGGCGGGAAGTGGGGAAGAGTGGGGACCGTGGGAATTCGTACCGAATATACCCGAAGAATCTGCGTACCGCCCTCTGAGGATCCTCCGATAATCCTTTCATGACAAGCTGAAACGTCTCTCCGCCGCGTCATCTCCCCGCCCGCGTGATCCAGGAAAAATAGGTAAAAAAAGCCCTTGCGCCCCCCATTTGCGGATCGTATTATGGGACTCGGCACCACTTCTATACCACTTCTACCCACTGAGTGCCACCAAGTGAGCGGATTTCTCGGTAGGTATGACTTCCAGCTGGACGAGAAGGGGCGGGTCTCCCTTCCGGCGGCCTTCCGTCGCGAGGCGGAGGACGACCAGTTCGTTCTGCTGCAGTGGGAGAAGCCCAGCCTGACCCTGTTTCCCCTGAGTGTCTGGAAGACCGTTCAGGAGAGGCTCCTGGAGTTCCGCCGCTCAGAGCCTGGCTCATGGGCCTACGTCAGGAGGATCGCGTCCAGCGCGGTAGAGGTCGCTCCGGACAAGCAGGGAAGGATCCTGATTCCTGCGTGGCTCCAGGAGGCGGCGGGTCTCAAGGGGACGGTGACCTTGAACGGCGTGTTCGACCGGGTGGAGATATGGAACCCGGAGGATTTCCGGAAGGAGATCGCCCAGGAAGCGGAAGACGCCGAGCGCTTCCGCCACGCGATCTTCGGATGACGGCGGCTCCTGGGGTTCGGGAGCCGTTGGCTCATTCCTCTCCGGAGTGGGGAGCGTGACCTCGCCGGAAGGCTCGGCCGGCGATTACCACGAGCCGGTGATGGTGCGAGAGGTGCTTGAGGTGCTGGAGTCGGCTCGGGATGGAACGATCCTGGATGGGACGTTGGGTGGCGGGGGGCATGCCGAGGCGGTCCTGAGGGAGTTCCAGCGGTGCCAGGTCATCGGCGTGGACCGAGACCCCGACGCCGTGCGGGCCGCCGGCCACCGACTCGAACCCTACAAAACGAGGGTGCGGATTCTGGAGATGAGGTTCGACGAAGCCATGGACGATGCGGCGATTCAGCGAGACGGCCTGGAGGGAGCCCTCCTGGACCTGGGGGTGTCGTCCCGGCAGCTGGAGGCCCACGACCGCGGGTTCGCGTTCAGAAGGGGCCTGCCCCTGGACATGCGCATGAGTCCCCAGGGGAATGAACCCACGGCGGCGGACCTCCTCAACGAATCGGAGGAGGGCGAGCTGGCCCGGATCTTCCGGGAGTACGGCGAGGAGCCCCGTTGGCGCAGGCTCGCCCGGGAAGTGGTCCGCCGACGGGGAAGTGGACCCCTCCGCACCAGCGACGACCTGGTGGCGGCCCTGGCAGGGGCTCTGGGGCGCGCTCCTTCGAGTCAGGAGAAAGCCCGCGTCTTTCAGGCGCTCCGGATCGCCGTGAACCAGGAGCTGTCCGTCTTGAGCCAGGCCCTGCCTCGGATTCGGGACGCTCTCCACCCCCAGGGGGTCCTTGCCGTGATTTCCTACCATTCGCTGGAGGACCGCATCGTGAAGGTCGCCTTCCGGGAATGGAGCCGGGACTGCGTGTGTCCTCCGGGGCTCCCTGTCTGCACCTGCCGGGGCCGGGCCCTGGGCGCGCCCCTCTTCCGTCGGCCCCGGCGCCCAACCTCCGAAGAGGTGGCGCGGAACCCCAGGAGTCGGAGTGCGCTCCTCAGGGCCTGGAGGAAGGCCGCATGAGGCGCCTGGCCGGGACGAGCCTGGTGGCCCTGGCCACGGCGATCCTCCTGGGAGCCCTCAGCCTGGTGGCCTGGAGGCAGGCCCGGGCCCTGGAGGCCCTTGAGCGCCTGGACGAGATCAACCGGGAATGGGGTCTCGGGAGTGCCGAGAAGGAGGAGCTCCAACGCAGAATCCGATTCCTGGAGAGTCGGGGCAGGGTGGTCCCGGAGGCGGTGGAGCGGATTGACATGAAGAAGCCCCAGGCGGCAGAAATCGTCATACTTTCGGGGGAAGTCCAGTGAGATCGGGGAACGAACGGCCGGTCCGGCACAAGGGCCGGCGCCGGCTCCTCCTTGCCGGCTGGCTCCTGTCCGGCCTGGCCATCGTGGGCCGCTCCGCCATGGTTCAGCTCTTCCAGGGCGAGTATTGGCGGGGCAAGGCATCGGAACAACACCGGGCGACCCTGGAGGTCCCCGCACCTCGCGGGTCCATTCTGGACAGGAACGAGAACCCCCTGGCCACCACCCATGAGACGTTCGAGGTGGGGGTGGCTCCCGGGGAGATCCGGGAGGGAGAGCGGGCGAGAGTCCTCGGCCTGCTGAAGGACGAGCTGGACCTCAGCCGGGCCAAGCTCCAGGCCATCTCGAACGGTTCACGGTCCTGGGTGGCGATCCCCGGTCGGTACACGGCCCAGGTGCGAGAGCGGCTGGGGGAAATCCAGGGAGTCTACTTCACGAGGGAGCTGGAGCGGTTCTATCCGCACCCGACCCTGGCCAAGGGAGTCCTGGGAGCGGTGCTGGACGGCGCCGGGAGGGGCGGGATCGAAGGAGCGTTCGACGATCGGCTCCGGGGTGTGGCGGGACGGGAAGTCCGGGCCAGGGACAGTGAAGGGAACCCCATTCCCGGTCAGTCCATCCTTGTGGCTCCACCGGTTCCAGGGGGTGAGGTCGTCCTGACCCTGGACCGGGACCTCCAGGAGATCGGTCACGAAGCCCTCATGGCCGCCATCGAAGAGACGGGGGCCAAGGGGGGAGACCTGGTCATCTCGGATCCGAAGACGGGGGAGATCCTCGCCCTCGTCTCCCTCCAGGAGCACAACCTCTCCGCCCTTTCCGCCATCAACGCCCCCTATGAGCCGGGCTCGACCCTGAAGCCGTTCACCGTCGCCGGAATCCTGGTCCACGGGGCGGCCAGCCTCTCCGACACCGTCGACGGAGAGCTGGGACGGTGGAGGGTGGGGGGCCGCACCCTCACCGACGTTCATCCCTACGGCCGGATCTCCGTCGCCGAGGCATTGAAGGTCTCGTCCAACGTCGGAGTCGCCAAAGCCGCCCAGGGTCTCCTGCCCTCGCAGCAGTATCAGATTCTGAGGGACTTCGGCTTCGGGACGCCTACCGGCATCGAGGTCGCGGGCGAGGCCTCGGGGACGCTCCGCCGGCCGGCGGAGTGGAGTCGGCCCTCCCCCTCGGCCCTGGCCATCGGGTACGAGATCAACGTCACGCCCCTCCAGATGGTCATGGCCTACGGCGCACTGGCCAACGGGGGCTGGCTCATGGAGCCCGTTCTGGTCCGGGAGGTCCGTGACTCCCAGGGTCAGACCGTGTATCGCTCCGGCCCCCGGACGGTCCGGAGGGTCATTCCCACATCCGTAGCCAGGGACATCACCGAGGTACTGGTAGGGGTGGTGGAAGAGGGCACGGGCACCCAGGCCCAGCTCGCCACCTTCACCGTCGCGGGAAAGAGCGGCACCAGCAGGGCCTACGGTCCCAACGGGTACGAGCGGGGCGCGTACTACGCGTCCTTCGTCTGCTTCTTCCCCGTGGAAGACCCCCAGCTGGTGATCTACGTCAAATTGGAGCGCCCCGAGGGCAGCTATTATGGCGGCTCGACGGCGGCTCCCGTCACCCGGGCGACCATGGAGGCGGTGCTTGCCGCCCGCCAGGCGCCCATCGACCGGGAAGCTCTGGCTTCCCTCACCCGGCAGCAGCCGAAGACCTCTCCTATCGCGGGGGCTCAGTTCGCCTCATCCATCTCCTCCCCTCCCCCTCCAGTCCGGGCGCCCGGGACCCCCAATCAACCGGAGACGGGCGCCAAGGTCCCCGACGTCTCCGGTCTCTCTCCTCGCCTGGCGGTCCGCCGGCTGCACGCACTGGGATTTCGCGTGATCCTGGACGCTCCCGGGTCGGTCTCTCGGACCATCCCGGCCCGGGGCACGCTCCTGATGCCGGGAGACACGGTGCGGGTCCTGACGCGGAGGAGGGGCGGATGACCACAAAGGGCCTGCCCCTGAGGGTCGTGACCCAACGCCTCCGGGAGGCTGGCCTTCTCCTCTCCGTCACCGGCCCCGAAGACGTTGTCATCCGGGGCCTTTCTCAAGATTCGAGGCAGGTCTCCCCAGGAGACCTCTTTCTGGCCTGGAAGGGCACCGACCATGACGCCCATGACTTTCTGCTCCAGGCGGCAGAGTCGGGCGCCGTGGCCGCCGTCGTCGAGCGCCCCGTGGCCGGGCTCCCCATCTGTCAAGTCCAGGTGAGGGACGGTCGCGTGGGAGGAGCCCTCGCCGCCGACGCCGCCCTGGGGTCGCCCTGGAGGGCACTCTTCCTCGTCGGGGTGACGGGGACCAACGGCAAGACCACCACGGCGGTTCTGGCGCGCCACCTTCTCCAGGCGAGGGGCCCGGCCCGGGCCCTGGGCACCCTGGGGATGGTGGAGGAGGGGGGAGGGGTGAGGGCGGGGACGGAAGGCCTCACCACGCCGGGACCGGTTCAGCTCTACACCTGGATCCGGGAGATGGCCGACGAGGGCGTGCGCTTCTCCGCCCTGGAGGCCTCCTCCCACGCACTGGCGCAGCACCGCCTCGATGGACTGCGCTTCGACGTGGGGGTGTTTACGAACCTGACCCAGGATCACCTGGACTACCACGCCGACCTGGACGACTACCGCCGGGCCAAGGCCCGCCTTCTCGATCTCCTCAAACCCGAGGGCTGGGCCGTGGTGAACCGGGACGAGGGAGCGTGGACGCCCCTCTCCGTTCCCGAGGCGCGGACCGTGGGCTTCACCCTCGCTTCGGGAGATCCGGGGGAAGAAGGGGGGAAAGGGGCGGAGGACCTCCGGGCGACCCAGGTGGAGCTTCTGCCGAATGGATCCTCGTTCCGGCTCCGGAGGGGTGCCCACAGCGTTCCGGTGTCCCTCCCCCTGCTGGGGCGGTTCAATGTGGAAAACGCCATGGCCGCGGCCGGCGTGGCCACCGTCGTGGGCCTGAGCCTGGAGGAAATCGCCCACGGCCTGTCCACGGCTCCCCAGGTCCCGGGGCGCCTGGAGAGGGTCGTGGCGGAGCCCTTCACGGTCCTCATCGACTTCGCCCACACGCCGGACGCCCTGAGGAGGGTGCTCCAGACCCTGAGGCCCGTGGTGCAGGGGCGGCTCCTGGTCCTGTTCGGCGCGGGGGGGGACCGGGACCGGGGCAAGCGACCCCTCATGGGTGCCGCCGTGGCCGAGGGAGCCGACCTGGCGTTCGTCACCTCCGACAATCCCCGTACGGAGGATCCGGCGCGCATCATCGACGACGTCGTAGCCGGCATGGAGGGTGCGCCCCTTCGCCGAATCGCCGACCGCCGTGAGGCCATCGCGGCGGCCCTGGACGAAGCGCGTCCCGGGGACCTGGTGCTCCTGGCCGGAAAGGGCCACGAAACCTACCAGGTGCTGGGCCGGGAGCGACGCCCCTTCGTGGAGCGGCAGATCGTGCTGGAGCACCTGTCGGCCCATGGCGGAGGATGACGCCATGAGCTTCCACTGGTCCGACGCCGAGGTGAGGAAGGCCCTGGGGATGAACGTCCAGCGGGCCACCCCGGAGCTGGTGTTCGCGTCCATCTGCACCGACAGCCGGCACGTGGGGCCCGGGGACCTCTTCATCGCTCTGGCCGGCGATCGCTTCGACGGCCACGACTTCGTGCCGGAAGCGTTGTCCAAGGGGGCGGCCGGTGCGGTGGTCGCCAGAGACGTGGGGGCGGTGGAGTCGGCACGCCTCTATCCTGTGGAGGACACGCTCCAGGCCCTGGGACTCCTGGCCCTCCACCGCCGCCAGGCCCTGAAGGCCCGGGTGGTTGGCATCACCGGGTCCGCGGGGAAGACCACCACGAAGGATCTGCTCCGGGGTGCCCTGGCCGGGAGCCTTCGGGTTCATGCCACGCCGGGGAACCTCAACAACCGGATCGGCCTCCCCCAGACCATCCTGTCGGCTCCTTCGGATGCGCAGGTCCTCGTCCTGGAGCTGGGGACCAACGAGCCGGGCGAGATCCAGGCGCTCACGGAAGTGTCCCGGCCGCAGATCGGCGTCATCACCACGGTAGGGGAGACCCACCTGGAGAAGCTCGGGTCCCTGGAGGGGGTCCTGGAGGAGAAGCTGGACCTCTTGCGGGGACTTCCTCCCGACGGTCTGGCGGTTGTGGGAGACGACCCCCCCATCCTGGAGGAACGTGCCCGGGCCGTGGCCCCGCGCCTCGCCGTGGCGGGGTGGAGCGAGCGCTCCGACCCGGAGCTCCGGCCCAGCGAAGCGGAGGTCACGGAGAGGGGGTGTTTTCGCTTCCGGTGGAAGGACCAGGTGGTCCGCCTGGGGATTCCCGGGAGGCATTCGGTCCAGAACGCCCTCCTGGCCCTCGCCGTGGCAGGCGTTCTCGGCGTGTCCGCCAAGGACGCTTCAAGGCGCATTGGGCGGGTCCACGGGGAGCGCATGCGCAGCGAGGTCCGCCTCCTGGGCAGCCTCATGCTTCTTGTGGATTGCTACAACGCCAATCCCCAGAGCGTACGCGCGGCCCTGGATCTCCTGGCCACGGTGCAGCAGCTCGGGCCCCGGGTGGCGGTCCTGGGGAGCATGCTGGAACTGGGGGAGGACGCCAGGCTCCTCCACGAGCAGGTGCTGGAAGACGCTCTCTCCCGTCCCCTGGACGTGGTGGTGGCGACGGGGCTCTTCGCCGAAGCCGCTCGGGAAGTGACCCGACCTTCCGGCGTTCCGGAGCTGGTGATCACCGACACCCTGGAGGAGGCGGGAGACCAACTCCTCCACCGCCTGGGCGGCACCGAGGTTGTCCTGCTCAAGGCCTCCAGAGGGGTGGCCATGGAGAGCCTCGTCCCGGCCCTGGAGGAGAGGTTCGGGGGCGCTGCCGGCACCTCCTGCGACCCCGACGAGCCCCAGGGGGAGGAGGCCTGACGTGCTCTATCACTTCCTCCCCCAGTTCGCGGACGTGAGCATCATCTTCAACCTCTTCCGCTACCTGACCTTCCGGGCCGCGGGAGCGGTGGTGACCTCCCTGGTCCTGGCCTTCTTTCTGGGCCCGGTCACCATCCGCTGGCTGGCTCACATGAAAGTGGGGCAGGTGGTCCGGGACCACGGTCCGGAAACGCACGCGGGGAAGGCCGGAACGCCGACCATGGGTGGCGTCCTGATTCTCGTGTCGGCGGCTCTCTCCACCCTGCTGTGGGCGGACTTGAGCAATTGGTACACCGGACTGGCTCTCCTCGCCCTGGTCTGGATGGGCCTTCTCGGCTTCCTGGACGATTACCTGAAGGTCGTGCAGCGGAAGTCCCGCGGGCTCATCGCCCGGTACAAGATGGCCGGTCAGGTGATCTTCGGCCTGGGGTTGGGCGTCTTCCTGATCCAGCGCTCGTTCTGGCCGGTGCCCGCGAACTGGACCATGGTCCCGTTCTTCGCGGACTGGGTGGCGGTCTTCTGGGTGCCGGCGTACGTGGCCTTCGTGCCGGTGGTGGTGGCCGGGACGTCCAACGCGGTGAACCTCACCGACGGCCTGGATGGCCTGGCCGCGGGGCTGGCGGCCATTGCCGCCATCACTTTCGGCGTCTTCGCCTACGTCATCGGCCGGGTGGACGCCTCGGCCTACCTCGGTCTCTTCTACCTGCCGGGTGCGGGGGAGCTCTCCATCTTCGCCGTGGCCCTGGCGGGAGCGGCCCTGGGCTTTCTCTGGTACAACGCCCACCCCGCCACCGTCTTCATGGGCGATACGGGCTCTCTGGCTCTGGGCGGGGCGTTGGGGGTCATGGCCATCCTCCTCAAGGCGGAGTTTCTCCTGGTGATCGTGGGGGGGGTCTTCGTGATGGAGGCGGCCTCCGTCGCCATCCAGGTAGGCGTGTTCAAGTATACCGCCCGCAGGTTCGGCGCCGGGCGGAGAGTCTTTCTCATGGCCCCCCTCCATCACCACTTCGAGAAGCTGGGCTGGGCCGAGAGCAAGGTCGTGATCCGGTTTTGGATCCTGGGGATCCTCTTCGCGATGATCGGCTTCTCCACGCTGAAGATCCGATGAAGGGGCTGGAAGGGAAGAGCATTTCGATACTCGGTCTGGGAGCCAGTGGCGAGGCCGCGGCCCGCCTGGCCCTCACCAACGGAGGAGAGATCTATGTCTCGGATTCGAACACTGAACCCACAGCTGCAGCTCGTGCAGACGAGCTCAGAGCCATGGGCGCCCGAGTCCAGCTGGGAGCCCACGACCTGGAGCGGCTGGCCCGTGCGGACACCGTGGTGGTCAGTCCTGGAATCTGCCCGGACGCTCCGGTGCTCCAGGCCCTCCGAGCTCGTGGAGTCCGATGGATATCCGAGCCTGAATTCGCCTTTCGGTTCCTCCATGGTCCACTGATCGCCGTGACCGGGACGAACGGGAAGACCACCACCGCGGCCCTCACGGCCCATCTCCTCCGGGCCTCCGGGCTCCGGGTGGGGCTGGGGGGCAACATCGGGGCCGGATTCGGGCCTCCGGCGTCGGAGCTGGCCATGCTCGACCCCGTTCCCGACTGGTTCGTGGTGGAGGTTTCCTCGTTCCAGCTCGCCGATGTCGAGACCTTTGCCCCCGACATCGGGGTGGTCACGAACCTCGCCCCCGATCACCTGGACCGGTATCCGTCCGTGGCGGCGTACTTCGCCGACAAGGCCCGGCTCTTCCTGAACGCCACGGAGGAGAGCCGGTGGGTCCTGAACGGCGACGAGCCGGAGGTGGACGCCCTGGCCGGCGCCGCCCCGGGACGCCGATTCCGGTTCAGCGTCGAAGGAAGGAGCGGTGCCCAGGCGTTCCTCCGGGGCGACAGGCTGGTGCTTCGTCTTCCGGACGGGGGCGAAGAACCCGAAAGGGAGCTGGCGTCGACCGGCGACATTCCCCTTATGGGACGGCACAACGTGGCCAACGCCCTGGCCGCGGCCCTGACCGCCCGCCTGGCGGGTGCTCCCGCCGCGTCCCTGGGGACGGGTCTCGAGACCTTCCGTCCGCTCCCCCACCGCCTCGAACCCGTGGGGGAAGTGGAAGGCCTGAGGTGGGTGAACGATTCCAAGGCCACGAACGTGGCGGCCACGGTAAGTGCCCTTCGGAGCCTGGAGGGCCCCCTCGTACTCCTCCTTGGAGGAAAGGACAAAGGCGAGGACCTGGAGCCCCTCCGGCGGGCCCTGCACCCCGGAGTGCGGGGAGTCGTCGTCTACGGACAGGCCCGGGGACGCCTGGCCCGGGCCCTGGGCTCGCCGGGGGCAGGCGAGTCGGTCCCCGGCTCCACGAATGTGATCCTCCGGGTGGTGGACGGCTCCTTCGAGGAGGCCGTCTCTGCGGCCCGGGCCATGGCGGAGCCCGGCGATATTCTCCTCCTGTCTCCGGCCTGCTCCTCCTTCGACATGTTCGACAACTACGAGGCCCGGGGCCGGCGTTTCGCGGCTCTGGCCCGGGGAGAGGGCTGACGTGGCGGCCCGCCCCCTGAACGTGGCCCCGGCGGGGCCTGTGGCCCTCCCCGGCACCGGACTGGGGAGAGGGTGGGAGCCGGCGGTCCTCATGGGAGTGACCCTCCTCCTCTTCGCCTTCGGCCTCGTCACCCTGTACAGCGCGTCCACCTTCCTGGCCTACCGGGAAGACGTGCCGGACTACTACTTCGTGGTGCGGCAGGCGGCGGGGGGGGCGTTGGGCCTCGGAGCCCTGGTGATCTGCTCCCGCATTCCCTACCGGCTCTGGAAGCCCCTGGCCTGGCCCTTCCTGGCGTTCACCTGGCTCCTCCTGGTGATCCTGGTCCTCCCGGGAACTGAAGCCATCGCTCCCCGCATCAACGGGGCCCGGCGCTGGCTGGACCTCGGGGTCACGTTCCAGCCCTCGGAGCTGGCCAAGATGGCGATCATCATCTGGACGGCGGCGCTGGCGGTGAAGAAGCAGCCCCATTTCCGTGGTCTGAAGCGGGGGCTCCTGCCCTTCCTCCTGGTGTGGGGGGCCCTTCTCCTCCCCATTGCCGCCGAGCCGGACTTCTCCACCGCGTGCATCATCGGTCTCCTGGCCGTGGTGGTGGTCTTCGCCGCCGGAGGACGCATCGCGCACTTCCTCTTCCTGGGGCTCGCCCTCTCCCCGGTGGTCCTCTCCCAGCTCGGCGCGGGCTTCCGCCTGGACCGGATCCAGGCCTTCCTGCACCCCGAGGCGCACGCCAGCGGGGCGGGCTTCCAGGTCTGGCAGTCCCTCATCGCCATCGGGTCGGGGGGGCTCACCGGTGTGGGATTCGGCCAGGGCCGCCAGAAGTTCGGGTTCCTCCCCGAGCCCCACAACGACTTCATCTTCGCCATGATCGGCGAGGAGTGGGGGCTCATGGGGGTCGTCTTCGTGGTGAGCCTCTACCTGACGCTGATCCTGGTTGGATTCAGGATCGCGCAGCGGGCTCCGGACCTCTTCGGCGAGCTCATGGCCATCGGATTCACGAGCCTCATCGCCGTGCAGGCCGTCCTCCACATGTGCGTGGGTCTGGAGCTGGTGCCCACCACCGGGCTGGCCCTCCCCCTCATCTCCTACGGGCGCTCCAACCTGGTGGTGACCATGGCGTCCGTGGGGATCCTCATGGCCATCGCCAGGGCCCAGCCCGAGAGCGGGAGGCGTCGTGCATAGCCCGGGAAGACCGGGGTCCACGGTGGCCGTCTTCTCCGGCGGCGGAACGGGAGGGCACCTCTATCCTGCCCTGGCCCTGGCCGAAGGTCTCTGCGCCCTCCGCCCCGACGTCCGCCCCTTCTTCGTGGGGGCCCAGCGGGGTCTCGAGGCCACCGTCCTCCCGGAGCGGGGAGTGGAGCACGTTCTGCTCCCGGTCCGAGGCTTTCGAAGGGGGGCGATCTGGAGGAATCTGGGTGTCCTGGTGGATCTCTTCCGGTCCCTGGCGGTCACGGGGGAGACCTTCTCCCGCCTGCGTCCCGGAGTGGTGGTGGTGACCGGAGGATACGCCGGTGCACCCGCGGGCATCATGGCGGGGGTGATGGGAATCCCCCTGGCCCTCCAGGAACAGAATGCCCTTCCCGGCGTGACCACCCGGGTGCTGAGCCGGTGGTCGAGGCAGGTCCACCTGGCCTTCCCGGAGGCACTGAAACGCCTTCCCCGTCGAGCGGCGCTCCGGGCCCGGATCTCCGGAAACCCGGTTCGATCGCCGACCCGGAGGGACCCCCGGGCGGCCCGTTCCCGGTTCGGGCTGGCCTCCGAAGCCCGGGTGGTCCTTGTGGTGGGGGGCAGCCAGGGTGCGGCCGCCCTGAACCGGGTCATCCTGGATCTGGTTCGGGATTGGGCCAGGGGCAGTCTTCCCGTACCGGAGGACGTCCAGCTCCTTTGGGCCACGGGCCCCCTCAATTTCGCCGAAGTGGAGCGGGAGCTGGAGGCTCTGGGGCGTCCGGCGTGGGTCCGTGCCCTGGACTACATCCAGGATATGCCCGGCGCGCTGGAAGCGTGCACGGTGGCCGTGAGCCGAGCCGGTGCCATGGCCACTTCGGAGTTCCTCGCCTGGGGTGTGCCGGCTCTCCTGGTTCCACTTCCCACTTCCGCGGCCGATCACCAGACCCGCAATGCCGAGAGCCTGGCCGCGGCGGGCGCCGCCCTTCACCTCCCCGAGGCGACCCTCGGCCCGGCTCGCCTTTGGGAGGCCATCATGGGGGTTCTGAGTGCTCCGGAGAAGCTGGAGGCCATGCGCCGCGCTGCCCTGGAGCGGGGCCGTCCCCGGGCCACCGAGGAGATCGCGGGGGCCCTGGCCACCCTCCTCCCGGGGGGTCCGGTGAAGCGGGGAGGCGTCGCCGCATGAGGAACCTCTTCTCCCCCTCCGACGCGTCCGCCCGCGCCCCGGTCCACTTCATGGGAATCGCGGGAGCGGGGATGATCTCCCTGGCCGAGCTCTTTCTCCGGAGTGGCGTGCAGGTGACCGGCTGCGACCTCCGGCCGGGCCCGGCCGCCCGGGTCCTCGCTTCCTTCGGGGCCGAGGTCGTGCAGGGGCACGACCCCATCCACGTCGAGAAGGCGGCAGCCCTGGTGGTGAGCGCGGCGGTGCCGGGGGATCATCCCGAGATCGACCGGGCCCGGGAGCGGGGAATCCCCGTCCGGAAGAGGGCCGAGGCCCTGGGAGAGTGGGTGGAACGGGGCCGGGTCGTGGCGGTTGCCGGGACGCACGGCAAGACCACCACCACCGCCATGGCGACCGAGATCCTGGCCCGGGGTGGCCTGGATCCAACGGGCCTGGTGGGCGGTCGGGTGTCGGCCTGGGAGTCCAACCTGCGGTTCGGTGGCGACGAGCTCTTCGTGGTGGAAGCCGACGAATACGACCGGTCCTTCCACCACCTTCATCCCCACGTCGCCGTGGTGACCAACCTGGAGGCCGACCATCTGGACGTCTATGGCGACCTGGCGGGGGTGGAGGAGGGCTTTCGCATCTTCCTGGAGGGCCGGGCGCCGGGAGGCCGGGTGGCGATCTGCGGCGACGATCACGGGGCCTCCCGCCTTCTGCCCGACCTGGGTGAGGGAGCTCGGACCTATGGAATCAATCCTGGGGCCCAGCTCCGGGGCGGAGAGATCAGGGAAGAAGGCGCCGAGACCCGGTTCACGGTCTGGGAGGACGGGGTCCGCCGGAATGAGCTGACGCTCCGGGTCCCGGGGTTCCACAATGTGCGCAACGCCCTGGGCGCCGCCGCGGCGGCCCGGTTTCTGGGTGTGGATTGGGAGCCGATTCGAGAGGGCCTCGCCGGCTTCGGGGGAATCGGCCGTCGGTTCCAGCTCCTGGGGGAGGTGAGGGGAATCACCATCGTCGACGACTACGCCCACCATCCCACGGAGGTCCGGGCGACCCTCGCCGCCGCTCGGGACCGCTTCCCCGGTCGCCGGGTGGTTGTCGTCTTCCAGCCCCACCTCTTCACCCGGACCCGGGACTTCGCCGCGGAGTTCGGCAGGGCCCTGGCGGGGGCCGACGAGGTGTGGGTCACCGAGATCTACCCGGCGAGGGAGGAACCCATCCCCGGAGTCACCGGCGTCCTGGTGGCCCAGGCAACCCTGGATGCGGGGGCGTCCCGGGTCTTCTTTCATCCGGAGCTCTCGGAGATTCCCGGAGAGCTGGCGGGGAGCCTGGGATCCGGCGATGTGTGCATCACCATGGGGGCAGGGTCTATCGAGTCTCTGGGAGGAGACCTCCTGGGGGCCCTCGGGAAGGACTCAGCCGGGAGGTCGGAAACGCCATGAAGCGGTGGCTCGCGTTCCTGTCCGTGGCGACCCTGGGTCTGCTCCTGGCGGCCCTCCTGGCCCGGGCCCCGGAGGCCCTGGCTCAGGTAGAGACCTTCCGGGTGAAGAAGGTCCGTGTGGAAGGGGCGCGGTACTTCACCGAGGACGACGCCCGGCAGACCCTTGCCCTGACTCCGGAGTCCAGTCTGTGGGACGATCTGGATGCCTGGGAGGGCCGGCTACGGTATCACCCACTGGTGAAGGACGTGAAGATCCACCGGCGGTTCCCAAGCACCCTCGTGCTGGATGTGGATGAGCGAGAGCCGGTGGCGCTCTTTCCCGATCCCGTGCTGGAGCCCGTGGACGAGTCGGGCCGTATCCTTCCCATCGATCCCGCCGCGTTCCGCCTGGACCTCCCGGTCATGGCCTCGGCCGGCGACCAGGGGCCAGGCTCTCTGACGCCCGTCCAGAGGCGGCTCCTGGCCCGGGAGATCTCCCAGCTCGCCCAGGGGGACCCCGAGTTCCTCGCCCGGATCTCCGACATCACCCTGGACGAGCGGGGGGACATCGCGGCGAGGATCTGGGATCCCCCCCTCGTCATCCACTTTCGTCCGGGCCTGACCAACCGGCGGATTCAGGAGGGCCTGCGGGTCTTCTCCGACGCCGTGGCCCGATTCGAGGGAGCCGAAGTCCTGGACCTGGATCTCCGTTACGAGGACCAGGTCGTGGTTCGAGCTCGGACGAGCCGGAGGACGATGACCATGCGTGCGAACCTCATCGGGGCTCTCGATATCGGCACCACCAAGACCTGCGCCCTCATCGGTGAGCTGACCCTGGATTCCCACCGGCATGCCGGGTTGAAGGTCCTGGGGGTCGGTCAGGCCAGGACCTCGGGGATGCGGAGGGAAGTGGTCACCCACATCGAGGAGACGACGGAATCGATCCGGAAGGCCATGAAGGAGGCGGAGCTCATGGCCGGAGCCACGGTGGACCGGGTCTTCGCGGGGATCGCCGGAGAGCACATCGAGGCGTTCTCCTCGGTTGGAGTGGTGGCGGTAGGGGGCGAGGAGGTCACGACCTCCGACGTGGGCCGGGTCCACGAGGTGGCCCGGGCGGTGGCACTTCCTCCGGATCGCGAGCTCCTCCACGCCATCCCCCAGGAGTACAAGGTGGACCATCAGGGGGGGATCAAGGACCCCATCGGGATGGCCGGAACCCGCCTGGAGGCGGAGGTCTACCTGGTGACCTCGGCTTCGGCCGCCACCACCAACCTGCGCAAGGCCGTCTCCAGGGCGGGCTATCGTATCCAGGAGCTGGTCCTGGAGCCCTTGGCATCGTCCAGGGCCGTGGTGACGGAGGACGAAAAAGAGGTGGGTGTGGCCATGGTGGAGCTGGGCGGGGGGACCACCGACATCGCGGTCTTCTACGAGGGGAAGATCCGTCACGTGGCCATCCTCCCCTTCGGGGGGCTGACGGTGACCAACGACCTGGTGAAGGGCCTGTCCATTCCCTTCGCCGAAGCCCAGAAGGCCAAGGAGCAGTTCGGCGCGGCGTTCGCCCAGATGGTGGACCCCCAGGAGACCGTCGAGCTCCCGGGGCCGAGCCCGGGCCAGCGGCGTCACGTTGCCCGGGAGCTCATCGCCCACATCGTGGAGCAGCGTCTGGACGAGATCATGGGCCTGGTCCAGAACGAGCTGCGACGGGCCGATCTCCTGGACAAGCTGGGGGCCGGCATCGTGCTGACCGGTGGGACCATCACCCTGCCCGGCACCGTGGAGCTGGCCCAGCAGGTCTTCGCGGCTCCGGTCCGTGCCGGCGTGCCCGGCGACGGTCTCGGAGGGCTGGCGGACTCGGTGGCCTTCCCTCGATTCGCCACCGTCGCGGGTTTGGCCCTCTACGGTGCGGACCGATTCGACGAGACGGGGGAGGGGGCTTCCACCCTGACCTCGGGATGGATCTCCAAGATCGCCGCCTGGCTCAAGGAATTCTTCTGATTGTGTCGTTCACGTAACGGTGCCTGCTCGCACCACGTCCCGGAGGAAAGCATGATGATCTTCGAATTCGAGGAAACGCCGAGTCCGAAACGCACGGATGAAAGTCATCGGCGTCGGAGGGGCCGGCGGCAATGCCGTCAACCGCATGATCGATGAAGACCTGGAGGGGGTGGAGTTCATCTCCGCCAACACCGACGCCCAGGTCCTGAAGGGCTCCCGGGCCCAGGTCACCATCCAGCTCGGGAAGAAGCTCACCCGTGGGCTGGGGGCGGGCGCCCGGCCCGAGATCGGGCGGCAGGCCATTCACGAGAGCCAGGACGAGGTCCGAAAGGCCCTGAACGGAGCGGACCTGGTGTTCATCACGGCCGGCATGGGGGGGGGAACCGGCACCGGCGCGGCCCCCATCGTCGGCGAGATCGCCAGGGAGCTCGGAGCGCTGACCATCGGGATCGTGACCCGGCCCTTTTCCTTCGAGGGCAAGAAGAGGATGAAGCAGGCCGAACAGGGGCTGGCGGAGCTCCGCCGGACCGTGGACACCATGATCGTGGTGCCCAACGACCGCCTCCTCAGCGTCGTGGGGAAGGGCACGTCCTTCCGGGACGCTCTCAAGAGGGCCGACGAGGTGCTCCTCCATGCAACCCAGGGCATCAGTGACCTCATCCGAGTGAGCGGCGAGGTCAACGTCGATTTCGCCGACGTGCGCACCATCATGGCCTGTCGCGGACCGGCGCTCATGGGCTCCGGATTCGGCGAAGGAGACAACCGCGCCCAGGAGGCCGCCCAGGAGGCGATTTCGTCGCCCTTGCTGGACGAAGTGTCCATCTCCGGTGCCCAGGGAGTCCTGATCAACATCACCGGGGGCATGGACTTGGCCATTGACGAGGTGTCCATGATCTCTAGCATTATTCAAGAGGAGGCCGGTGACGACGCGGAGATCATCTTCGGTGCCGTCCACGATCCGTCCCTCGAGGGAAAGGTGAGGGTGACGGTCATCGCCACGGGCTTCGACCGGACGGGTGTCCAGGAGGAAGACGTGCTGCGTCCCGAGTTCAAGCGGGCGCCGCAGCAGCAGCGGAGCCGGCAGCAGGTCCACGCCCAGCCCCAGAGGAAGGTGGTGGCCGTGGGTGGAAGCAGCGAGCCGGTGGAGTTGCCCCTGCAGCGTTTTCCTGAGAGAATCATCACCACGGAACAGATTCGGGAGCTGGACATCCCGACCTTCATCAGGCGGCAAATGGACTGAGAGCTGAATGAGCCGAAACCTCCGATCTTCTTCGCCATGGCTCCTTCTGGGCGCGGCATCGGCGTTGGGTCTCGCACTCTTCATAGGGCACCGCGTCGCGAGCCGGGTGCCGGAGCTGGGGACCCTGGACGCCGTCATGGCGGCTCCGGCGGAACGATTGGAGGTCGTTCAGCTCCGGCGTGGTCAGACCTTCGGCGAGGTCCTGGAAGGGGCGTCGGTGGGATGGTCCGAGCAGAACGCCCTCCTCCTGGCTTTTCGCGAGCAGGCGAACCCCAGGAGAATGCAGGACGGCACGAGGATCACGCTCAGGTGGCTTCCCGACGAGGACTGGCTTCGGGGTGTGGACGTGACCCTGAGCAAGGACGAGACGGTCCGCCTCCTCCGGGACGAGGCGGGCTGGTCGTCGGGTCTGGTCCAGACCCCGGTATGGGTGGATACGGTCTACGTGTCCGGGGTGGTCCAGAACATCTTCTGGAACGCCGTCATCGGGAATCCACAGCTCGCGTCGTTGCCTTCGGGCAACCGAGCCGCGGTGATGGACTGGCTGGACAAGGTCTTTCAGTGGCAGGTTGACTTTTCCAGGCAGGTGCGGACCGGGGACACCTACCGCTTCGTGATGGAACGGGAGATGAGGCCCGACGGCTCCATGCGGTCGGGCCATCTTCTGTCGGCCGAGTACGTGAACCAGGGCACGGCCTACCGGGCCATCTGGTTCGATCCCAACGGCGACGGGGAGGGCACGTTCTACGACGAGGACGGCAAGTCCGTGCGCCGGGCTTTCCTTCTGAAGCCCATTCCCCTGAGCCGGATTTCCTCGAGGTTCTCCAACGCCCGCCTCCATCCGATCCTGAACACGGTCCGGGCCCACCGGGGGGTGGACTTCGCGGCGGCCACCGGTACCCCGATCCAGGCCACGGGGGACGGAGTGGTCATCTACGCGGACTGGAAGGGGGACCTGGGCAACCTGGTGGAGATCCGGCACCCCAACGGATGGGTGACCCGTTACGGTCACATGAGCCGGTTCGAGAAGGGCGTCCGGGTCGGCACCCGGGTAAGGCAGGGTCAGACCATCGGCTACGTGGGGATGACCGGTCTGGCCAACGGGCCCCACTGCCACTATGAAATGCGCCGAGATGGGGCGGCGCTGGACCCTCTCTCCATCCGCCTTCCCCCCGGGGACCCGGTGCCCACTTCCGATTGGGGCCGATGGGTCCTGGAATCCAGGGAGCGCCTCGGTCTCCTGGAGTCCTTGCCGGGGCCTCGGATCTTCAGAATGGCCGAGAATCCGGACGCGGACGGGACGGAGAGCGTGGCGGGCCAGGGACGGGATTGACGGGAGCCACCGTTTCGGTGACCGTGGAGGGGCTCGCCTGACGGCGGGCCCCTTTCTTCATTGAAATCGACGGATTCATGGCTCGACTCTTTCGGACGAAATCGGAGAAGAAGACCTCCCTCTGGGACCGCGTCGTCAAGCTGGCGCTCACCGACGTCCGGGTCCTGGCCGGGGGCATGGACACGGAGACCCTGGAATCCCTGGAGGAACGGCTCCTGGGGGCGGACTTCGGGGTGCAGGCCACCCTTCGCCTCGTGGACCGGGTGGAGGACCTGGCCCGGCGGGGGAAGGTCCGTGGAACGGACGGCCTGAAGGAGGCTCTGCGCAAGGAGCTCCTGGCCATCCTCGAGCCGGCCTCCGAGGCCTACCTCACGGCGGCCGACTCGGGCCCCACCGTCTACCTGATCTGTGGGGTGAACGGGGTGGGGAAGACCACGTCCATCGCCAAGTTGGCCCACCGTCTCATCGGCGAGGGCCGGAGCGTGATGGTGGCGGCCGCGGACACCTACCGCGCGGGCGCGGTGGAGCAGCTCTCCGTCTGGGCCAAGCGGGTGGGGGCGGATTTCGTGGGGGGCCAGCGGGGGGGGGATCCGGCGGCGGTGGCGTTCGATGCCATCGAGGCCGTGCGAGCGCGGAACATCGACATTCTCCTGGTGGATACCGCCGGGCGCCTTCACACGCAACGGCCCCTCATGGAGGAGCTTCAGAAGGTGGATCGGGTGGTCCGGAAGAAGCTGGACGGAGCCCCTCACGAAACGCTCATCGTCCTGGACGCCACCCTGGGGCAGAATGCCCGGTCCCAGGTGGAGGCATTCTCCAAGCGGATCCCCCTGTCCGGCATCATCCTGGCCAAGATGGACAGCACGTCCCGAGGCGGGATCGTGGTCAGCCTCCAGGAAGAGTTCGGACTGCCCGTCAAGCTCGTGGGAACCGGTGAGGGCCTCGACGACCTGGAGGTCTTCGACCCGCCCTCCTTCGTTCGAGGCGTATTCGAAGGGAGTCGATGATCCCGGACCTGTCCCAGTTGGACAAGCCCATCCAGTTCCTGAAGGGCGTGGGCCCGCGGCGGGCCGAGGCCTTCGGGCGCATGGGTATCGTCACGGCCCGGGATCTCCTCTACCACGTTCCCAGGCGGTACGACGACGCCTCCACGGTGGAGCCGGTGGCAGGATTGGACGTGGGCATGGACGCCACGGCCCTAGGCCGGGTCCGGAGCAAAGGGATCATCCCGACCCGGTCCGGACTCAGGATCTTCCAGGCGGTGCTCCAGGACGACACGGGGATGATCACCTGCGCCTGGCCAGGACAGCCCTGGCTGGACCGGAAGATCCGGAAGGGAGACATGCTCCTGGTTACCGGGCCGGTGAAGTTCTTCCACGGCCGGCAGCTCCAGCCCCGGGAGTTCACCCTCCTGGCCCGGGAGGGGGAAGACGACGACGGCCCCCAGACGGGGACCATCTTCGTCTCCTACCCGGCCTCCGAGGACGTTCCCCAGTGGGTCCTTCGCCGGGTGATTGCCAGGAACCTGGATTGGCTCCTGGATCATGTGGAAGTCGAGGAGTACCTGTCGCCGGAGGAGAGGGAAGCCCTCCGTCTCCCTCCTCTGCCGCGGGCCCTGGAGGCGCTCCACCGCCCCCCTCGCCTGGGTGAGGTGGAGAAGGGGAGGCGGCGCCTGGCCTTCGACGAGCTCTTCTTCCTCCAGCTCGTCCAGGCCCAGGTTCGGTACCAGCAAAGGGAAGCCCTTCCGGGCATCGCTCTTCCGCCGGACCAACGAGTTCATCCGGCCCCTCCACGAGTCCCTCCCCTTCAAGCTCACCGAGGCCCAGGCCAGGGTGCTTCGGGAGATCTACGCCGACATGGCTTCGCCCCGGCGGATGAACCGGCTCCTCCAGGGCGACGTGGGCTCGGGAAAGACGGTGGTGGCCCTCTTCGCCATGCTCCTGGCCGTGGAGAGCGGATACCAGTCGGCTCTCATGGCTCCTACCGAGATCCTGGCGGAGCAACACGCGCGGAAGCTCCAGTCCATGCTGGCCCCCTTGGGGATCGAGGTGGTCCTCCTGACGGGCCGGCTCGGCGCTCCCCAGCGGCGGGAGGCCGCGAACGCCCTCCAGTCCGGCGCCGCCAGGGTCGCCGTGGGCACTCATGCCCTGATCCAGGAGGGAGTGGAGTTCCGGCGCCTCGGGCTCGTGGTGGTGGATGAACAGCACCGTTTCGGTGTGCGGCAGCGCATGGCCCTGGGGGACCACCGGACGCGCCCGGACATCCTGGTGATGTCCGCGACCCCCATTCCCCGATCGCTGGCCATGGCCCTCTACGGGGACCTGGACCTGAGCGTCCTGGACGAGCTTCCGCCGGGGCGGAAGCCCGTAGAGACTCTCCTGAAGACCCCGGGTCGCCGGAAAGAGGTGTATCGATTGCTGGACCGGGAGATGGAAAAGGGACGGCAGGGTTATCTGGTCTATCCCCTTGTGGAGGAGTCGGAGAAGGTGGACCTCCTGTCCGCCACGGAGGAGTACAAGCGTCTCTCGGAGGAGGTCTTCTCCCATCGTCGGCTGGGGCTCCTCCACGGTCAGCTCGCCGGCGACGAGAAGGAGTCGGTCATGCGGGCCTTCCTGGCCCGGGAGATCGACCTCCTGGTGGCGACCACGGTCATCGAGGTGGGGATCGACGTGCCCAACGCCACCGTGATGGTCATCGAGCACGGGGAACGTTTTGGCCTGTCCCAGCTCCATCAGCTCCGGGGGAGAGTCGGGAGGGGAGGGGATCAGAGCACGTGCATCGTCATCGCCGAGCCCGGAGATCTGGCCATGGAGCGCCTCAAGATCTTCCAGCGGACCTCCGACGGGTTCGAGATCGCCCGAGCCGATCTGGAGATCAGGGGCCAGGGCGATCTCTTCGGCCCCCAACAGCACGGACGGGACCCGATCCTCCGGTTCGCGGACCTCTCCCGGGACGAGGCCCTCCTCCGGGAGGCCCAGGTTCGGGCCCGGGCCCGGGTCGGGGAGGATCCGGGTCTGAGCCGCCCGGAAAATGCCAGGATCCGGGCGCTCCTCCTGGCCCGCCACGAGGAGAAGGTGCGGATGTACCGTGTGGGTTGAGGGCGATTGACACCCATTCCTCCCTCCTTCAACCTATGTGGAAGACCAGCGCAGCCTCCAGGGAAGCCAAGGAAGAGGAAGAGGAGAAGGACATGGTGGAAGTGAAGTACCTGGCCCGGCATGTGGGGGCCGAAGTCACGGTGGCCGGATGGGTGGATCAGCTCCGGGTCCACGGGAAGGTAGCCTTCATGGTGGTCCGGGACGGCACCGGCTACGTTCAGGGTGTGCTGGTGAAGAAGGAGACTCCCGGCAGGGATGTGGGAGCTGGCCGCTGCCCTGACCCAGGAGGCGACCGTGGAGATTCGCGGGCGTCGTCCGGGAGGACGCCCGCTCCCCGGGGGGGTACGAGATGGGGGTGACGGACTCGCGCCTTGTGGCCCCGAGCGAGGAATACCCGATCCAACCCAAGGAGCACGGGGTGGAGTTCCTCCTGGATCACCGTCACCTCTGGCTCCGCTCCTCCCAGCAGCGGGCGGGCCTCCGGGTCCGGGCCGAGGTGGAGCAGGCCATCCACGACTTCCTCTACGAGCGGGATTTCGTCCGGATCGACACCCCCATCCTCACGGGGTCCATCGGGGAGCATGCCGGGACGCTCTTCGAAACGGACTACTTCGGGGAGAGTGCCTACCTGGCCCAGACCGGGCAGCTCTACGCGGAGGCGGCCTGTCCGGCCTTTCGGAACGTCTACTGCTTCGGGCCCACTTTCCGGGCGGAGAAGTCCAAGACCCGCCGCCACCTCACGGAGTTCTGGATGATCGAGCCCGAGATGGCGTTCGTGGACTCCGACGGGAACATGGACCTTCCAAGAGGAGTTGGTGTCGTACCTCGTGGACGGGCTCTGGAGCGATGCCGCCCGGAGCTGGAATACCTGGAGCGGGATCTGGCGGAGCCTGGAAAAGGTCCGGCCCCCCTTTCCCAGGGTCAGCTACACCGAGGCCGTTGCTCGTCTTCAGGAAAAGGGGAGCGGGATAGCCTGGGGAGAGGACATCGGCGGGGCCGACGAGACGCTCTTGAGCGAGGACTACGACCTTCCCGTCTTCGTCCACGACTACCCTAAGGGGGTCAAGGCCTTCTACATGAAGGAGAATCCCGACGAATCCCGGCTCGTTCTCTGCGACGACCTCATCGCCCCCGAGAGGATACGGGGAGATCATCGGCGGTAGCCAGCGGGAGGACGACCTGGATCGGCTCCTGGCCCGAATCCGCGAGGAAGAACCTGCCGGAGGAGGCGTATGGATGGTACCTGGACCTTCGACGCTTCGGGAGCTTTCCCCATTCAGGGTTCGGCTTGGGGCTGGAGCGTACCGTGGCCTGGATCACGGGCCGGCGGCACATCCGGGAGATGATCCCCTTCCCGCGCCTCATCAACCGGCTCTATCCCTAGGGAGCCTGACCTCCGTGCCCAAGGTCGTCCTCGACATGAACGATCGCCGGCCGGCGTGGGCGCTGCCGCCGTGGGTGGCCGACGAGGTCGGGACGCCCTTCCGGAGGGCTGGACCCTCGCCGTGATGGACACCCCGGCAGACGGGTCGGGGGACGGGATGGTGAATCTGGACACCCACCTCCTGGAGGTGGCCCGGGACGCCGAGATCTACCTCGGTTACGGCGTGCCCGCCGCCCTCATTCGCCAAGGCCGGGCCCTGCGCTGGGTCCATTCCGGAGCCGCGGGCGTCCGGGGCTCCCTCACCCCCGAAATGATGGAGAGCCCCGTGCTCTTCACCAACTCCCGGGGGGTTCACGGCCCTCCCATGGGAGACACGGTGATGGCCATGATTCTCTATTTCGCCCGGGGGCTGGACTTCGGGGTGGCCAACATGCGGAGCGGACGATGGAGCACCGAGCCCTTCTACAGCGAGGACCATCCCCTGGTGGAGCTGGCCCAATCCGTGGTGGGGATCTTCGGGTACGGGGGAATCGGCCGCGAGGTCGGGAAGCGGGTCCGAGCCCTGGAGGGGCGCGTTCTTGCCTATGACCGGGAGCCGTTTTCGTCCCAGGACCCTGGCGTTCAACCTCTGTCAGGGCCGGACGGGTTCAAACGCCTCCTGGGCGAGAGCGACTTCCTGGTCCTGACGGCCCCGGAGACCCCCGAAACCAGGGGCGTGATGGACAGGGACGCCCTGGGGAGTCTGAAGCCGGGGGCGGTCCTGGTGAACGTGTCGCGGGGGGCCCTGGTGGAGGAGGCGGCCCTGGTCGACGCCCTCCGGGAAGGGAGGATCCGAGGCGCCGGACTGGATGTCTTCGCCACCGAACCGCTTCCGGAGGGCCACCCCCTGTGGGGCCTCCCCAACGTCCTCCTCACCCCCCACGTCTCGGCGGTCTCCCGGCGGTTCTGGCGGCGGGAAACCGACCTGATCGTCGGGAACCTGAAGCGGTTCTTCGCAGGGGAGCCTCTCCTGAACCTGGTGGACAAGGACGCTGGCTATTGAGGCCGATCAGCGCCTCCTCGCCTTCAGCTCCTCCCAGAGACCGTCCAGAACCTCCAGCGTTGCCTCCCCCAGGACGATCCCCCGCTCCTCGGCCAGTTCCTCCAGCTCCTCGAAGCGCCCCTGAAACTTCCGGTTGGCCCGGTCCAGGACGGTGTCGGAGTGGGCTCCCGCGAGCCGGGTGAGGTTCACGGCCGAGAAGAGGAGGTCCCCCAGCTCCTCTTCCACCGCCTCTCGGTCTCCCTCCTCCAGGGCGACCCGAACCTCCTCCAGCTCCTCGGCGACCTTCGCCCACGCCCCTCCGGGGTCGGACCAGTCGAAACCGACTCCGCTCACCCTCTCCTGGATGCGATGGGCCCTGAGGAGGGGATCCAGCCCCTGGGCCAATCCGTCCAGGACCCGGGCACCATCCTCTCGCTCACGGGCCTTGAGCGTCTCCCAGTCCTCCTTCTCCCCCAGGCCGAAGAGGTGCGGGTGGCGGCGCTTCATCTTCTCTTCCAGTCGGGCGGTGACGCTCTCCCGGGTGAGCTGCCCAGCCTCCTCCCCCACCACGATCTGGAAGGCGAGGTTCAGCAGGAGGTCTCCCAGCTCTCCCTCCAGGGCGGAAGGGTCCCCACCCCGCACCGCGTCCACCACCTCGTGGGTCTCCTCCAGGAGATGGGGGATGAGGCTTCGGGCGGTCTGGGCGGCGTCCCAGGGGCAGTGCTGGCGAAGGAAGACGACCAGGCTCAAGGCCCGGTCGAGGACTCCTCCCCCCGGAGGAGGAGGCAGGGTGGGCCGATAGGGTACTTCGTTCTGATCCGGCTTCATGCAGGGCAGTCCGAAAAGGCCTGAAAGGGCTTGTGCCTGGGCGCGGTCGGGCAGCCGGGCTCCCCTTGCTGCCCGGGTCTTTTTTCGCATCTTTCGACCACCATGTCAACGGATGAGCGAACAAGAGCCTGGGTCGACGTCTCCCCGTCGGCCCTCCGGGCGAACCTCAGGAGGATACGGAGCTCGGTTGGGGAGGGTGTTCGGCTGATGCCCATGGTCAAGGCCGACGCGTACGGGCTGGGGATGGCCCAGTGCGTCTCCGCCCTGGAGCCGGAAGATCCCTGGGGGTACGGCGTGGCGGCCGTGGAGGAGGGTCTGCAGCTCCGTGATCTCGGGGTCCGGAAGCCTGTCGCCGTGCTCAGCCCCGTGCCCCCGGGGTCGTACCGGCAGGCGGTGGCAGCCGGCCTCTCGGTCGCCATTGGGGACCTGGAAGCTCTCATTCGCCTGAGGGAGGCCGCCGAAGCTGCGGGCACACCGGGGCGCTTTCATCTGGAAGTGGATACAGGGATGGGGCGAGCGGGGTTCGACTGGCACCGGGCGGGGCAATGGGGACCCCGGGTGTCGGAGCTCCTCGGCGCTCCCCTGGTCTGGGAGGGGTGTTTCACGCACTTCCATTCGGCGGACGCAGCCGACCCGGGCTCCATGGAGCTGCAATGGGACCGGCTGGCGGCGTCGTTGGAGAACCTGCCCGGAAAGCCGGAGAGCCTCCTCCTCCACGCCTGCAACAGTCCGGGTGCCCTGCGGCGTCCCAACTTTGGAGGCGACGCGGTTCGGCCCGGGATCTTCCTCTACGGGGGAGTGGCGGGCGAGGGACTCCCTCCCCCCCTTCCCGTAGCGTCGTTGCGGGCCCGAATCGTTTTCCTGAGGGAGGCGGTGGCGGGCTCCACCGTGGGGTACGGAGCCACCTACGCCGCTTCAGGATCCGAGCGCTGGGCCACGGCGGCCATCGGCTACGGCGACGGACTTCCGAGGCTCCTGGGAAACAGGGGAGAAGGTCTGGTGGGGGGCCGCAGGGCCCCCATCATCGGCCGCATCTCCATGGACGTCACGGTGTTGAATGTCTCGGGTGTGCCGGACGTGGAGATCGGGGATGTGGTTACGTTCATCGGGAGGGACGGTGCGGAGGAGATCACGGTGGAGGAGGTGGCTGCCCAGGCCCGGACGATCAACTACGAGATCCTCACCGGGCTGACCCAGCGACTTCCCAGGATCTGGATGGATGATGACGGGTAGTAGAGATCTTATGGTTATGGCCCCGGGGAACCGGATCTACGGCTTCAGGCGGACGGCGATGCGGCTGAAAAATACGGTGATGATAGGGCTCGTTGCCCTTGGATCCTGGTTCGGTTCCGCCTGCAAGGAGGACCTCGCCACCTCCCTGGAGGGGGATTTCATTCCCATTTCCGCCGTAACCGTCGAGGCGCGGCTCCCCTTCGGCGAGTTCGCCGACAGCGTGTCGGTCTGGGGGGGCTACGGCAGGCCGTATCAGCTGCCCACTCCGGTGGTGGCCCACGCCTTCGCGGGCTCCCTGGACGCCCGTGCCCTCGTCGCCTGGGCGGCCTACCCCGGCGTCGCCTCGGTCCGGGACTCCACGGGCACCATCCGAACGGACAGCCTCCTCACGTTCGTGGGGGGAAGGGTCGTGGCCCACTTCGACACCCTCTCCAGCGTCCATGACGGGCCGGTTTCACTCGCCGTGGGTGCGGTCCAGCACGACTGGGACTATCGCTCGGTGGCCTGGACCGTGGCCGTGGACTCGGTGGGGGATCGCCAGCCCTGGCCGGAGCCGGGAGCCGGACCCGTGGTCCCCCTGGCCACGGCGGAGTGGGACCCGGCGGAGGCGGACTCGGTGGTCTTCGAGCTGGATTCCGCCTCGGTGGCGCTCTGGTCCGATACCGCCGGCGCGGAGCGGGGAATGCGATTGGACGCCCTGACCGAGGGCGTGCGGCTGGGGCTGACCGCGGTCTCCCTCTCCCTCAACACGCTGCCAAGCTCCCACCCCGACACGCTCGTGGACCTGTCCGTGGGCTCCCTCTACCGCACGTTCGTCTACGAGCCCCAGCCCCAGGCGCCCCAGGATGGAATCCAGGTGGGTGGCGTGCCGGCCTGGCGGACCGTGATCGCCATGAACCTGCCCTCGGAGCTGAATGGCCCGCCGGAGCTCTGTGCCAAGGTCACCTGCCCCCTCACGCTCACCTCGCAGAGCCTGATCTCCGCCACTCTCGTCCTCCACACCAAGGCTCCGCCTCCGGCTTTTCGGCCCACGGACTCCGTCTACGTGGACGTACGTCCGGTGTTGGATCCTTCTCGTTTGCCGAAGTCGCCTCTGGGAGGCTCGCTGGTGGGGATCTACGGTGTGCACCTCGGTCCCGAGGACTTTGGCGAGAATGACGGTGTGGAGATCGGGATTCCTGTCGGCCAGTACGTGTCGGCCGCCCTCCAGGCCAAGTCCGACCCGGAGCTGGAGGTGCCCGAGACCCTGGCGCTCCTGTCGGCCTTCGAGCCCCTTTCGCTCTACTTCGTTTCCTTCGATGGTCCCGAGAGCCCCACGGGGCCCGAGCTCCGATTGATCCTCACCGTCGGGGAGGAGGTGCGGATCCGATGATCAGACGAGCCGCGTTTCTCTGTTTCGGGGCCATGGCCCTGGCGACGCCGGGCCTGGCGGGCCAGTCCCTCCTCGGCACCCAGGGTCTCGGGTATCCACTGGAGCCGC
This sequence comes from uncultured Gemmatimonadales bacterium, assembly GCA_963751255.1. Classification (GTDB taxonomy): domain Bacteria; phylum Gemmatimonadota; class Gemmatimonadetes; order Longimicrobiales; family Gaopeijiaceae; genus CAVVTW01. Next base: position 50,637 of record CAVVTW010000018.1, read on the forward strand.
TGGATGCCCGGAGCCGTGCTCTGGGAAGCGTGGGCGTCGGGCTGGCGGGCGCGTCGTTGCTGCCCACCGATCCCGCCGCGGCGGCCTTCCTGCCGTTCCCGTCCATCCAGGTCACGGTCCAACCCCAGTGGGGGACCGAGACCTTGGGAGGCCGGTCCCAGAGGACACGGGCCACGCGTTTTCCGGTGATCGGAGTGGCGTACCCGGTCTACCGCCTGGGTGGAACCGTGACCCTCACCATGGGAGGTTTCATGGACGAGCGGTGGGAGGCCGAGGAGTCGGGGACCACGGAATTGGGCGGGGGCTCCGTTCCCATCACCGATCGCCTCAAGTCCGAAGGGGGTGTGTCCAGCTTCCGCCTGGGGTGGGCTCAGCGCATCGGTTCGAGACTCGCGGTCGCCGCGGGCCTGGGCACGTATGCGGGCTCGGTCACCCGGACGTTCACCCGGGTTGTGGACTCGGTGGGCTCGGGCATCGTGGTGGTGCCCTACACCGCCAGCGGCCAGTGGCAGTACAGCGGGCTCACCGCCTCCGGCGGCCTCCGGTGGGATCCATTCAGCTTCGTTCGTCTGGCCGGCTCGGTCATCTGGTCCGCCGACCTCAAGGCCAGCCCCCAGGGGTCCGGAGAAGGGGACCGGGCCTCGTACGCGATCCCCACCGAAGTGCGGGCGGGAGCGACGGGGATGCTCACTCCCAACCTCGGGCTGACTCTGGGACTCGCCCATGCCGACTGGACCTCCTCGTCCGAGGGGTTGCGGGGCGAGACCGTGGCCGGGTCGGTCTGGAGCATAGGGGGAGGCCTGGAGTGGTCGGGATCCTCCCTGGGTTCCCGGGCCCTCCCGTTGCGTCTGGGCATGCGAAGATCGGATCTGCCGTTCACCTACCAGGGGGTCACTCCGAAGGAGACGATCTACTCGGGTGGCCTGGGGTTGAACCTCACTCGTCCGGAGGACGTGATCACGGGGGGAATCGACCTGGGGGTCGAAAAGGGGAGCCGGGATGCAGGCGTGCTATCGGAGTCCTTCTGGCGGGCCACGGTGACGTTCCGGGTCGCGAGCTGGTAGGGGGAAGCGTTTGCGCGTTCTTTTCCGGACCCTCGGATGTAAGGCCAACCAGTACGACACGGAACGCATGCGCCAGGAGCTGGAGGCGTTGGGCGCCCGGCGTGCGACCGGCGCTCGGGAGGCTGGGTACTGCGTTCTGAATACGTGCACCGTGACCAACCAGGCGGACGCGGACGCGCGCCGGCTCATTCGTCGACTCCGTCGTCAACACCCCCGCATCAGGATCGTGGTGGCCGGGTGCTCCTCGGCGCTGAAGCCGGAGGTGTACCGGGCCATGCCCGGGGTCGTGGGAGTGGTCCGGGGTCACGATCCTGTGGAGGTGGCGCAGACCGTGGCGGCCGCATCCCGGGTGCTGGACGGCGAGGCGCCCCTCGAGGGGCCCGCGAGCCCTTCCCTGGTCCAGCTCGAGCTCCGCCGCTCCCTGGACCGGATGGACGTGGAGCCGGTGGGTGGCGAGCTCCTGAATCACCGGGAGGGCGGGACGAGGGGATGGCTCAAGATCCAGGACGGCTGCGACCGCAGGTGCTCCTTTTGTGCCACCCGCATGGCTCGCGGTCCGAGTCGATCCCGTTCCCCGTCCGAGGTCGTGGACGAGGCCCGACTTCTGGCGGGGAGCCACCCGGAGCTCGTTCTGACGGGAATCCACATCGGACACTACGGGCGGGACCTGGAAGGTGTCCCCGCGCTCTCCCGGCTGGTGGCCCTTCTCCTGGAGGAGGTGCCGGGCGTCCGGTTCCGCCTGGGCAGCATCGAGGCCACGGAAGTGGACGACCTCCTCCTGGAGCTCCTCGAGCGCTCGGGAGGCCGGCTGGCGCCTCACCTTCACATGCCCCTGCAGAGCGGCGCCGATGCCGTTCTTCGCCGCATGGGCAGGTGGCACACCCGGGAGATGTACCGAAGAAGGGCGCTGGAGATGGCGGAACGCCTTCCGGTGCTGGGGTTGGGGGCGGACCTCATCGCCGGGTTTCCCGGCGAGACGCCCGAGGACCACGCCCTCACCCGAGGGTTGGTGGAGGAGCTGCCGTTCACCTACCTCCACGTCTTCCCCTTCTCGCCCCGGGACGGTACCGCGGCGGCGGGCCTCCCCGACCCCGTTCCCCAGAGGGTCGCGGGGGAGCGGAGCCGGGAGCTACGGGAGCTGGGCCTGGAGAAGGGGCGGCGCTACAGGGAGCGGCGCGTCGGCGGCGCGGCCTCGGTGGTCCTGGAGGGAGACGGGGGCACGGCCCTCACGGAGGACTACCTTCGGGTGGGGGTGCGCCGGCGAGCCTCGCCAGGGCCGGGAAGAGCTCTCCCGTGGCTCCCGGGTGCCCGCGGGGCCGGGCCGGGATCCGTCGCGGGCTCCTCCGGGGAAGGAGGGGCATCTGACCATTGACTTGTCCCGTGGGGACGGGATGAATTGAGGGCCTCCGACGGACCTGGCCGGGACCGATCATGAGACTGCCGTCGAAGAAGAAGGCCTACGTCGAGACGTACGGGTGCCAGATGAACATCAGCGACGGTGAGCTGATGTCGGGCATCCTGGCATTCCACGGCTACGAGATGGTGCGAGCCCCGGAGGAGGCCGACGTGGTCCTGGTGAACACCTGTGCCATCCGGGAGCACGCCGAGCAGACGCGTTCTCGGGCGGGTGGCGCAGCTCGAACGGTCTCAAGGCCCGGCGTCCGGGGATGGTCCTGGGGGTCACGGGCTGCATGGCCCAACGCATGGGGGAGGAGCCTCCTGCAGAAGACGGTCACGTGGACCTGGTCATGGGCCCGGACGGATACGGGGCGCTGCCCGGAGGCCCTTTCGGCCCTCACAAACGGGGGACCAGGTCCGTCCGGCCTCGCGGCTGGTCCAGCTCGAAGGGGACGCCAGGGCGGGGGCGCTCTCCCCTGGCGGTCCTGGACCTGGATCGGACGGAGAACTACGAGGGCCTCGAGCTTCGGAGGACCTCGGCCGTGGCAGCCTGGATTCCCGTCCAACGAGGGTGCGACCACCGCTGCACCTTCTGCATCGTTCCCTACGTCCGGGGGCCGGAAAAGAACCGGGATCCCGAGTCGGTGCTGGCGGAGGTCCGGAGCGTGGCCTCCCAGGGGATCACCGAGGTGACGCTCCTCGGCCAGACCGTGAACTCCTACCGGCACGGCTCCTGGGATTTCCCCCGCCTCCTCCAGGCGGTGGCGCGGGTTCCGGGAATTGGCCGAGTCCGTTTCACCTCGCCTCACCCCAACGACGTCAGCCCCGCGCTGGTGGAGGTGATGGCGGAGGAGGGGGCGGTATGCGAACAGCTGCACCTGCCTCTCCAGGCCGGGAACGACCGGACCCTGAAGCGTATGCTCCGGCGTCATTCGGTGGATGAATTCCTGGAGAAGGTGAGGCTCGTCCGGCGTGCGCTCCCGGGCGTTGCCCTCTCCACGGACGTCATCGTGGCGTTCCCGGGCGAGACCGACGGAGAGTTCCGGGACACCCTCTCCCTCCTGAGGGAGGTCCGCTTCGACGAGGCGTTCACGTATCGCTATTCCAGCCGTGACGGAACGCCGGCGACGCGCTTCCCGCCGGGGGACGTGGTGCCCGAGGCCGAGGGAAAAGCCCGCCTGGAGGAGCTCATCGGACTGACCCGGGCCATCCAGAAGGAGATCAACGAGGGGGAGCTGGGACGGGTGGAAGAAGTGCTGGTGGAGAAGGAGGGGCGGGAGGCTGGCTTTGTCCTGGGGAGGACGCGCCGTAACAAGGTGGTGGTCTTTCCCGGTCCGGCCAGCCTCATCGGATCCTACGTACCGGTCCTGCTGGAGCGGACCACCGGGGCCACCTTCATCGGGACCCGGATCGCCGACCCGGAGGAATCGACGTGAGCAGATTCGTGGGAGTGCTGACGGTGGTTGTCGTGGTGGTGGTGGCCATGGCCTTTGCCTCGGTGAACGCGGACCATCGAACGACGCTGAGCCTGGGCCTCTTCACCCTCTACCGCGTTCCCGTCACCTTCGTGGCCTTCTCCGGACTCTTCCTGGGGATGTTGGTGATGTTCGCCACCGGCGTGGTGTCCGATCTGAAGGTGCGTCGGATCCTCAGGGAGCGGCTGACCCAGGAGTCCCGGGAGGAGCAGGCGTGGATCGACCGAAGCCAGCGCGACCTCTTCCACGACGCGGAGGACGAGAGCGCGAGCCAGGGAGGAGCCACCCTCGGTGGAGACGTGAGGCCGGCGGCTCCCCCACCCGCGGAGCAGAGCGAAAGGCAGGAATGATCGGTTTCGAGGCATGGCCCGGGGGCCACCCGTAACGGGGCTGGCTCTGGCCGCGTGCGCCGGAGCCTCCCTCCTTCACCTGGGCGTTCCCCTCTCCTGGGCGCTCCTCTCCGCCACGGCCCTTCTCCTTCCCGTTCGAGCATCTCTTCGCCCCAGTCTTCCTGTCCTCCCCCTGGCCCTCTCCTTTCTCGCAGGAGCGGTCCTCACACACGGCTGGATCCTCGCTGCCCGCACCGACTGCCGCCTCGGCCTTCCGGAGGGCGAGGTGATGGAGATCCACGGCCGCCTCATGGGCTCTCTGGCGGGGGGACGGGGTGAGGTGCGACCCCTGGGCTCACCGGCCCAGGGCTGTGGCGAGACCGTCCGCGTCGTGTCGAGGGGAGGGGATGGGGAGGGGCTTCGGGCGGGGAGTCGGGTCGTGGTGAGGGGAGTGTGGCGCCGGAGTGCCTGGGGGAGTGTGCGAGCTCCCCTGGCGGCGGGCTACGTCCTGGCCGAATCCGTGGTAGGCGAGCCCGAACCGACCCGGCACGGCCCCCCCCGCCCAGGAGATCTCGCCGCGCGGCTCGGGGGCTGGGTCCAGACGCGAATCGCCAACCTGTTCCCCGAGACACACGCCCTGGCCACGGCCCTGGTCTGGGCGCGGAAGGATGGCCTCGATCCGGGGGTGAGGGACGCCTTCGCCCGGGCCGGCACGGCTCATCTTCTGGCCATTTCCGGCTTCCACGTCGGCGTGGTGGCGGGGCTCCTTCTCCTCTCCCTGAGCGCCCTGGGCCTTCCCCACTGGCTCCGTTTTCTACTGGCGAGTGCGGGTGTGTGGGGCTATGTGCTGGCCATCGGGCTCCCCGACGCCGCCTTCCGGGCCGCCCTCATGCTCACGGTCCTCGCTCTCGGGCGCCTGGCGAATCGGTCGGTGGTCCCCCTCGGAGCCCTTTCCACGGCGTTCCTGTCCTTCCTCTGCCTGGATCCGGGGGCCCTCGCGGGCCCGGGGTTCCAGCTTTCCTTCGCCGGTGCCCTGGGACTCATCCTCGGATACCGACCCTTGTCCAGGAGGTTGGAGCCCGCCATCCCCGGGGCTCTGCCCACCACGGTTCGAAAGGCGTTGGTGGGAGGGCTCTCGGCCGGGGTCGCGGCGACGTTGGCCACGCTTCCTCTGGTGGCGTGGCATTTCGGGCGCATTTCCCTGGTGGGAATTCCCATGACCCTCCTGGCTACCCCCCTGGTCACGCTGGCGATTCCAGGCGTGTCCGGGAGCCTCCTTCTCTCCCTCCTGCACCCCTCCCTGGGGAGCTTCCTGGCCCGGGGCGTGGAATGGGACCTGAAGCTCCTCGCCGGGCTGGTGCAGGATGCCGCCGGACTCCCCTTCGCTTCGGTGTGGGTCTCCCGGCCCACCGTGGTGGGAGGCGTTCTCGCCCTGGTGGGCGTGGGCATCGTCGCCCGGGCTCGCCCCGACGTGGTCCGGGGCAGGAGGGTCCGGCTGGCGGTCTGGGGGACTATGGCGGGGATCCTCCTCGCCCCGGTGGCCGGCCGGGTGATGAACCGGGGAGTGCTGGAGCTCGTGGTCCTGGACGTGGGGCAGGGGGATGCCCTGGCCCTCCGATCCCCCGCAGGACGATGGATCCTCGTGGACGCGGGTCCCAGGACCGAGACCTTCGACGCCGGCGCCCGGACCGTGGTGCCCTACCTGAGGAGACGAGGGGTCGGATCCCTCGAGTTCCTTCTCCTGACCCATCCCGACATGGACCACGTGGGGGGTGCGGCGTCCGTTCTGCGGGAGCTGCCGGTGGGGCGCGTCCTCGACCCGGGCGACCCCGCGGGGACCGGCGTGTTCGTGGAGGTCCTGGAGACGGCTCGACGCCGCCACGTGCACTGGCAGATCGTGGGTGCGGGAGACTCCCTGAACCTGGACGGCGTCGCCTTCCGGATCCTCTCCCCGGAAGAGAGCGTGGAAGACCAGGGGGAGGCCGCGGAGCAGGGGGCCAACGCATCCTCCCTCGTTCTGGAGGTGAGGTTCGGCGCCTTCGCAGCCCTTCTGACGGGAGACGCCCCCCTCTCCGCTGAAGAGGCGTTCCTCCCGAAGGTCATGTCCCCCGCGGTTCAGCTTCTGAAGGTGGGCCATCACGGGAGTGCGAGCTCCACGGGGCCCGAGCTCATGGAGCGGATTCGGCCCGAAGCCGTCCTGATCTCCGTGGGAAGGCGAAACCGCTACGGACACCCCCATGCCGCCGTCATGGAGCGATTCCGGGCAGCCGGCGTGGAGGTCTTCAGGACGGATCGGGACGGCTCGGTGGTGGTCCGGGCCCGGGCAGACGGAACGTACCGGGTCCGCTCGGGTGGGGAGGATTGAGAACCGGGGGCTCGCGCGAGGGTGTAGGAACGATATATGATCGGAACGGTTCGAAGCGAGGGGCCTTTCTTCCGTTTCCTGGGGGGGCAGGGTCATGGCCGACAGCGCTGTTATCACCATCGACCGGCACATCATCGAGGAAGAGCGAAAATATCCGGAGGCAACGGGACGCCTCAGCAATGTCCTCACCGACATGGCGCTGGCGGCGAAGCTGATCCACCGGGAGGTGGCCAAGGCGGGTCTGGTGGACATCCTCGGGAAGGCAGGCAAGGAGAACGTCCAGGGCGAGGAGGTGCAGAAGCTGGACGAGTTCGCCCAGGAGGTGATCTACAATGCCATGGATCACAGCGGAAACCTGTGCTGCATGGTCTCGGAGGAAGTGGAAGACGTCATTCCCATTCCCGAGCGGTTTCCGGTGGGGGATTACGTCCTGGTCTTCGACCCCCTGGACGGCTCGTCCAACATCGACGTGAACGTGTCCATCGGCACCATCTTCGCCATCTACCGGAAGATCAGCGGGGGGGAGCGGGGGACCATCGAGGACTGTCTGCAGCCGGGCCGCCAGCTCGTGGCGGGAGGGTACGTGGTCTACGGGTCCTCCACCATGCTCGTGTACTCCAGTGGGAACGGGGTCCATGGGTTCACGCTGGATCCCTCCATCGGGGAGTTCCTCCTGAGTCATCCCAACATCCGGCTCCCCACTCCGCCGGAGCGGTACTACTCGGTCAACGAGGCGTACTACCGGCGCTGGTCTCCGGGACAGCGCAAGATCGTGGACTGCTTGAAGGGCCTGGGTGAGGAGGAGATGTCGCCCTTCCGATCCCGGTACATCGGGTCCCTGGTCGCGGACTTCCACCGGAACCTCCTGAAGGGCGGGATCTTCATGTATCCCCGGGACTCGGCGAACCCAGAGGGGAAGCTCCGGCTGCTCTACGAGGCGGCCCCCCTTGGGTTCGTGTGTGAGCAGGCGGGGGGCCGGGCATCCGATGGGGAGCGGGACATCCTGGACATCCATCCCACGGGCCTCCACCAGCGGACCCCCCTCTACCTCGGCTCGGCCGAGTTCGTGGAGATGGCGGAGGAGTTCCTGCGGCCGGGAGCCCTATGAGCCTTGTTGACGGCCGCCCCCTTACGTAGGGCGGCTCCCGCGCCGCCCTCAGATTTCTGAGGGCGGCTCAGAAAACTGTTGAAAGACAGGTTTCCCGCTAACCATCAAGTCGTTGTCATACAATCACTTACCTTTGCCACAATCGTGGCATTGTTCTTGCAATTTGCACCACCGGTATCCCCGCGCCCCCGAAGGGCGCCGCCGAGAGGCGGATCGGCCGGACCGAGGCTCGAGAGAGATCGATCGCCGGCGGGCACTTCCAAACCTCCAGCAATGGATGGGAAAACCATGAAGCTCCTTCGGTTCCTTCTCCTGGCTGCGTTGGTGGCGATGCCGCTGACAGCCTGTGACGATGACAATGGAAACGGCACCCAGGCCGTGGTCGGAACCGTGACAGGCACGGTGACGGCCGAGGGTGACGGGCTCTCCGGCGTCTCCGTCACGCTGTCCGGCGCCACGAGTCAGTCGGCCACCACCGGTTCCGGTGGTACCTACACGTTCACGAACGTGGAGTCCGGCAGCTACTCGGTATCCATCGACGCCTCGTCGGCTCCCGACGTGTCCTTCTCCCAGACGGCGAAGACCACGTCCATCACCACGGACGGTCAAACCCAGACGGTGGACTTCGCCGGCCAGTACATCCGGACGGCCTCCATCGTAGGATCCGTGACCGCCAGCGGCGCGCCTCTGGCCAGCGTGGCCGTTACGGTTTCGGGTGGCCCCGACGGCACGCCGAAGTCCGACGTAACGAACGCGGGTGGTGAGTACGCCGTGACCGGTCTCCGGGCAGGCACCTACACCGTGACCATCTCCGACGTCCCGACGGGCGTGTCCTTCACCTCCCTGTCGAAGTCGGTGACAGTAAACACGGGCGAGACCAAGACCGCGGTCTTCGCCGGCACGGCCGAGCAGTTGGCCACCATTTCCGGCGCCGTCACCGTTGACAACGTCGGGACCGCCGGCATCGCCGTAGCGCTGTCCGGTGGAGCCACCGCTTCGACCGAGACGGGTCCGAACGGTGCCTTCATGTTCACCAACCTGAGCCCTGGCAGCTACACGGTGACCGTCACCCCGCCGCCAGACGTGACCTTCACCGCGACGTCCAAGGACGTCACCGTGAACGCTGGTGAGACCGCCGTCGTGAACTTCGCCGGTGCGACTCCGGCCGAGCCCGCGACCATCTCCATCCAGTCCATCACGCCGGGTGGTGTTCCGGTCAACCTGAGCCAGTGTTGCGGGCAGATCGAGGTCGCCCTGAACATCACCAGGGGTGACCGGACCTGCAGAGGGTCGACGTCCTCATCGGTGACATCATCGTTGCGTCCCAGACGTTCTCCGCTCCGGCCGCTGAGGGCATTGAAGCAGGCCGCGGGCGATCAGGACGTCGTTACCCTCAACGTCCCGACGACGCAGCTCCGCATGGGCAGCACCACCTATGTTCCGGTCGTCTTCAACGGTGGTGCCAATATTTCCGCTAACCTCTGGGAGGTGGATGCAGCGGCGCCGATTCCGACGAATGACGTTCCGGTAGTCATGTCCAATGCCGACGCTCTCCTGACATCGGATGGCGCCCTGATTCCGGGCGTTGTGACGCGTTACGAGGCCGGGCTGGCTGCGGACGTCGTCACCGGAGCGGGCCTGTCATGGAATACCGGCGGGCTGGAGTATGACGGTCCCATCCACATTTCCTACAGCACCACAAAGCAGATTCCCACCTGGGAATCCGGACTATGCGGCGATGGCGATGGCGCCTCGGCCGGCACGTACGACACGGGGCTCATCGTGAGCAGCACGTGGGACTGCGCCGGGATCGAGGGTCAGAACATCGGCCCGGGCACCGCTCTCCCGGTGGCTTGGGACGGTCCTGGCGTGGGTCCGGACGGAACGCCCGTGATCCTGCCTGTTTATGATGACGAGTGCGGGGGTGAAGGGAATCCATGTGACAGCTGGTCCTCTTTGGGCGCCGAGTTCCAGCTGGGCGGTGAGGCCCGTTGGTACATCCTCACGCCGACACCACTCAGCCTCGAGGATCCCGATGAGTTCGACGTGGACAACCTCGGCCCGACGGTCACCATGCTCCCGGTCGCGTTCAACCAGGACTGGGACGAGTGGTGGATCAACGAAGACTATTCTCTGATTGACGGCTTGATTCCCCCTGATGCCGACGGCTACAACAGGGACGACGACCCCATCCAGCTCGCGGACGGAGGCTCCGGACCGGACTGGGATTCCCGTGAGGCCAGAGACCCCGGGACGTTGATCGAGGACGATCCGGACTACTGGTCCTGCGAGGTGGTCGTGACCAACGCGGACCTTGCTCCCACGAACACCTCCGACTGGGCTGTGGACGGTCACAATATCTGCGGGTTCGGCAAGGACCTCGTGGGTAATGAGCCGAGCAACGAGTGGCTGCCGCTCCTTCCGTCGCATGATGGCGTAACGGGCTTCGGTAAGGACATCCTGGCCCCCATCGTCACCATCATCGGCGACAGCCCGGGGAACCCGGGGGTGACGGCCTGCACGGCGCCGTATCCTGGCCTCGCCGAGGGGATGAACGACACGGACAACCTGTTCAACATCGCCAACCCGTTCCCTGCCGGGATCGGCTTCGGCGTGGACGCCATCGACGACCGGGCCGGCTTCCACCAGCTTGACGAGGCCCAGGCGCCTCCGGTGGACCAGACCATCACCCGGTACTATCCGGACGCCGGTTCCACCGGCACCGAGAGCACCGAGACCTTCGGTGACGGCTGGCTGAAGGAAGTGCTGGCCAACAACTACGTCCGATCGTCCGACTTCGCGGGAGCGGAGGGCTGCATGGACGTGCTCAGCGGCTCCTTCGATCCGGACAACGCGGGTCTGTATGTCTGGGCCGTCACGGTCACCGACATGGCCGGGAACATGACCAGCCTGTCTCAGGACTGGGCCACGGACCAGGTCAACATTCCGGTCTTCAGCGCCATGGTTCTCGGGGCCCTGCAGTACAACGCCGGGCAGCCGGGCCTGTTCCTCATGTACGGCTCCGACGACTTCGAGGTCGATCAGGTCCAGGTTTCCATGACCTATCCCACGGACGTCGCCCACGACGGTGGCGCTCCGGACTAGTACGAGCTGATCTACCCGGCGGCCATGGTGGATGCCACCGAGTCGCCGTGGGATATGGACTATCCCTTCGACCAGCTCGCGCCTTACTCCTACAACGCCGGCCTGCTCGGACAGGGGATCGTCGGCCGCGTCGACTTCACGGCCGCCGACGGTACGTCCCTCGATGACTTCAACACCATCGACACGGACGGCGACACCGACTTCGGCGACGACGACTTCCTGCCTCGGGCCGCGACGGGCTGGATCGCCACGGACATCCTGGGCAATGGCCCGTCGGCCGACGCCACCACCGTGCCCTTCATCGCCCCCGACTTCGGTGGCTGGGGCAACTCCACGGCCGCTCCATGGCCCACAGTCGCCTCCGGCATCATCGAGGAGTGGGCGCTCATGGACGAGGTGGGTGACGGGGACCTGAACGACTTCGTCGCTCAGCACACGGCTCCCAACTCGGTGGTCAACCCCTTCTTCGACCGCGTCGTCCTGGTTCACGAGGACGCGGCCGGCACCACCCTCACCATCTGCGGCGAGATGAGTGTCATGGTCCAGCAGGACCAAGGCTTCAACCGGTTCTACCGGTACAGCCTGCCTCCGAACTACAACGAGGATGACGAGCTCATCGACCCGGTCGTGGCGGAGACCTGCCTGAACGCCGCCGCGGGCGACATCTTCCACGCCGCTGGCGTGAAGGACTCCGCGGATGGCCCGGCGCTCCTCCTGACGGCGACCGGCGTCTCGGTGACGGTTGCCGGTGGCTAAGAGTAACTCCTTCAACCGTCGGCCCTGATCCTTCAGGGCAAGACGACGCGACCCCCGTCCGGCTTCGGCCGGGCGGGGGTTTGCTCTTTCGGGGGGCTTCGGGCTGGGAAGGGAGGCGTCGTCCGGGCCAGGAGGCCCTCCCCCGGATCAGCGGGGGAGGGGGCCCCTCAGCAGCACTTCACGTCTCCCGGCTTGATGAGTCCTTTGTCCAGGTCCACGAGGGGGGCGGGGTAGTTCCCCGAAAAGCATGCGTCGCAGAACGGTCCCGACTCCTTGACGGCGTCCTCCATCCCCTGGAGGGAGAGATAGCCCAGGGAATCCACGCCCAGCCGCTCCCGGATCTCGGGCACGGTGAAGCGGGAGCCCATGAGCTCCTCCTTGGTGGGCATGTCGATCCCGTAGTAGCAGGGGAACCGGACGGGGGGACTGGCGATGCGGAGGTGGACCTCCGCCGCTCCCGCCTCCTTGATGATGTTCACCAGGCTGCCGCTGGTGGTGCCCCTCACCAGGGAGTCGTCCACCACCACCACCCGGCGTCCCTCGAGCACGTCCTTCACGGGGGCGTACTTCACCCGGGCGCTGAAGTCCCGGTCCGCCTGGGAGGGGCGGATGAAGGTTCGGCCCACGTAGTGGTTCCTCAGGAGACCCAGCTCGAAGGGAATGCCGCTCTCCTCGCTGAAACCCAGGGCGGCGGAGTTGGCGCTGTCGGGGACCGCCAGGACGGCGTCGGCCTCCACCGGGTGCTCCCGGGCGAGCTGGCGCCCGAAGGCCCGCCGGGCCCGGTCCACGCTGGTTCCGAAGAGTTCGGAGTCCGGGCGGGCGAAATACACCAGCTCGAAGATGCATGGCGCCTGGTGAGTCGCCGGCTCCAGGCTGCGGAGGGGCTTGATCCCCGTGGCCCGGAGCTGGAGCACCTCGCCCGGGTAGATGTCCCGGATGAACTCCGCCCCGATGATGTCCAGGGCGCAGGTTTCGCTGGCGGCTACGAAACCGTTTCCCTTCCTCCCCAGGACCAGGGGCCGGAATCCCCGGGGATCCCGCACGGCGTAGAGCGTGTCGCCCACGGAGATGATGAGGGAGAAAGCGCCTTCCAGGTACGTTAGGGCGTCGTCGATCTGGCCCTCGATGGTCTCGTGCCTGGACCGGGCGATGAGGTGGATGATGACCTCGGAATCGGAGTCCGTCTGGAAGATCGCGCCCTCCTGGACCAACCGGTTCCGGATGTCGTGGGCGTTGGTCAGGTTGCCGTTGTGCGCGATGGAGAGGTCTCCCTGTGCGTAGCGCACCATGATGGGCTGGGCGTTGGCCAGTTGTCCACCTCCCGCCGTGGAATATCGAACGTGTCCCACGGCGGTGTTTCCGGGGAGGCTTTCCAGGACATCCGAGTCGAATACCTCGGCCACGAGCCCCAGCCGTTTGTGGAGACGGGCCTCTCCCCGGTGGATGGCGCAGACTCCGGCGGACTCCTGTCCTCGGTGCTGAAGGGCGTATAGAGCCAGAAAGGCCATCTCGGCGGCCCTCTCCATGCCCGTGATCCCCACGACCCCGCACTCGTCGTGCGGAGATTCGTCCACGACGTGGAGTCGGAGCTTCCCGTCCTGCTCGTCTATCTGTCTACTCATGCCTTTACCTTCGGCCTTTCGCTCTGGTCATGCCTTCGCCCGTGGTCCCTCTCCATCGTTCCGGCTCCTCCCCCAGCATCAGGGTTCCTTCTGGGGCTCCCCCCGCGGCTGGGCCGCCTCGCTCCCGGTGCTCCGGGTTTGCCGCCTACCCTCGGGCTTCCGGCGGAAACGGCCCGGCGCCACGTCCCGATAATCCACTCGACGGACCTCCGCGCCCGCGTCGTCCTCCTCGTCCTCGGAACGGTCCAGCAAGGGATCCAGATCGGGGAGCCGGTCCAGGAGCCCCAGGACGACCGATTTCAATAACCCCCAGAGAGTGTAAAGAACCAGGACGGGGAAGAAGTAGTACCGGGGGACGGTGACGGCCAGGAACAGCCCGCTCGAGACCAGGGCGGTGTTCAGGAGCCCTCGTCGAGTCCGGAACCCGATGCGAGGAACCAGGGCGTAGGGGATGTGGCTCATCATCAGCACCGAAAGGATCACCGTCACCACCCCCATGATGTGGGGCCAGGGAAGGTCGCCCAGGTAAGTGCGGAAGAAGGGGGTCTCGCTGAATGGATAGAAGGTGGCGAGGATCATGCCGGCGGTGGGAGAGGGAAGCCCGTGGAAGTGGGCCTTCGCCTCACCGCCCTGCTCTACGTTGAACCGGGCGAGGCGGAGCACCACCGCGGTCACGTAGACGAACGAGAGGATCCATCCCCACGCCGCGTCGGCCAGGTAGTGCTGATAAAGGATGAACCCCGGGGCGACCCCGAAGGAGATGGCGTCCACCAGCGAGTCCAGCTCCGCGCCGAAGCTCGATCCCGTCCGGGTGAAGCGGGCGATCCGCCCGTCCGCCATGTCCAGGATGGCGGCAAAGACGATGTACCATCCGGCCCAGATCAGGTCTCCCCGGGCCGCCGTGACGAGGGCGTAGATCCCGAAGAAGAGGTTGCCCAGGGTGAAGGCCGACGGAAGGATGATGATCCCCCCCTGCAAAGGAGGTCGGCGGCGTTTTCCGGTGCGTCGCTTGGCGGCGCCGTTCCCGAGGTCGTTCATGCCGTCACCTCCGGTGGCTGTCCGAGTCCGGTGGAGCCGGCTCTTCGGGCCGGCGTGCAGCCGGTGAGGGGCCTCCGGCCTCATCCGCCACCCGTGCGCCCACGGGAATCCGGGCCACCACGGTGGCACCCCCCCGGGTTCGGTCTCCCTTCCCGCAGGCTACCTCCCAGCTCCGGGGGAAGAAGAGGTCCACGCGGGATCCGAACCGGATGAGCCCGATTCTCTCTCCACGGGCCAGAGCGTCACCGACCTGGGGGTCGGTTACCACCCTGCGGGCCACGAGACCGGCGATCTGGCGAACCATGATCCGGTGGGGGCCGGACACGATCCCGATCCAGGCCTGCTCGTTGGCCTCGCTGGCCTTCGGATTCCACGCGGCCAGGAATCGTCCGGGATGATAGCGTCGCAGCTCCACTCGACCGGCCAGGGGCGCGCGCTGGACATGCACGTCGAAGAGGCTCAGGAAGATGGAGATCCGCCGGGACGGGCCGCCCATGAAGATCGGCTCGTCAACCTCCGCAATCTCGACAACCCGGCCGTCGGCGGGGGCAAACACCTCTCCAGGGTCCGCGAGAGGAGCGCGTTCCGGATCGCGGAAGAAGAAGACCACGAATCCCGTCGTCAGAGCCAGGAGTGCCGAAAGGGCCCAGAGCCCGGACGGCCAGAACCCCTCGCCGGAGGCGGTCAGGACGGCCCCCCCCACCGCCGCGGTCGTCAGGGCCAGGCCGGCCAGCGTGAAAGGGCGACCCTCAGGGGCCATGCGAATCATGGGCAACGCCTCCCGCCCGAGGAGCACGCCGAGGGCGCCGGGGAGCTCCGTTCCGCCTCTCCCGTCCGGTCACCCGAATCGGGGGGGAGTGAAGGAGCCGAGCTCGACCCCGGTGAGCCGCCGGAAGATCTCCAGGTACCGCGCCGTCGTGGCCTCCACCACCGTGTCCGGGAGATCCGGCGGAGGGGGGCGCTTGTTCCAGTCGGGGAGCCCGTCCAGATAGTCCCGGATGGGCTGCTTGTCGAGGGAGGGCTGCCCTCGCCCGGTCTGGTAATGCTCCCGGGGCCAGAATCGGGACGAATCGGGAGTGAGGACCTCGTCGATCAGGAGGATCCGCCCCTGGGAGTCCCGGCCGAACTCGAACTTCGTGTCGGCCAGGATGATGCCTCGCTCTTCCGCGATCCGGGCGCCATAGGCGTACACTTCCAGGGCGAGGTGCCGGAGCTGGTGGGCCAGGTCGGGGCCGAGGAGATCCACCATGACCTCGAAGGGGATGTTCTCGTCGTGGCCCTCCTGGGCCTTGGTGGCCGGGGAGAAGATGGGAGGCTCCAGCCGCCCGCTTTCCACGAGACCCTCCGGGAGGGGCTCGCCGGCCAGCGTACCCCGGGAGCTGTACTCCTTCCATGCGGACCCGGTGATGTAGCCGCGAACCACGCACTCCACCAGAACGGGATCGGTGCGTTTCACCAGCATGGCGCGGCGCGCCCACTGGTCCCGATAGCCCGCAAGCTCAGGGATCCGCTCCTCGATCTCGTCCGGAGTCACGGAGATCAGGTGGTGCTCCCCGATCCCTCCCAGCCGGGAGAGCCACCACGCGGTGATCTGAGTGAGAACCTCGCCCTTTCCCGGGATGGGTTGAGGGAGGATGACGTCGAAGGCGCTCACCCGGTCGCTGGCCACCATCAGGAGCATGTCCGGACCGGCCTCGTAGATCTCTCTCACCTTCCCACGGCTCAGAAGAGGGAGGGGGAGATCGCTCTCCCGCAAAGGTGTGCTACCGACGATCGGGGACTCAGACGCGGACATCGGGCTCTCCAAGGGTTTGGCTGGAAAGGGAAGCGTAACGCCGGACAACGGGGTGAACCCAGTCGTCGAGGAATCGGTCCACCTGCTCCGGAGCCCTCCCCACGAACTGCAGGGGTTCGAGGAGCTCCCGGAGCTCGTCCAGGGACATGGAGAAGGCGGGGTCCTCGGCAATGCGCTCCAGGAGGTCCGGCGGGACTCCCTCCTCCTTCATCCGCCGCGCGGCGGCCATGGAGTGTTGCCGAATGCGCTCGTGAAGGGCCTGCCGGTCGCCCCCTTTCCGTGTGGCCAGCATCAGGATGGTCTCGGTGGCCAGGAAGGGCAGGTGCTGGCGAAGGTTGGCTTGGATCACCATGGGGTTGACCACCAGACCCCTGGCCACGTTCTCCACCAGGACCAGCACTCCGTCCAGGGACAGGTACGCGTCGGGGACCGAGACGCGCCGGTTCGCCGAATCGTCCAGCGTGCGCTCGAGCCATTGGGTGGCTGCGGTGAAGGCGGGATCCTGGGCCAGCGTGATCACGTGCCGGGACAGGGAGCAGATGCGCTCCGCCCTCATGGGATTCCGCTTGTAGGGCATGGACGAAGAGCCGATCTGCTCTTCCTCGAAGGGCTCCTCCACCTCCCGCAGATGGGCCAGAAGCCGAAGATCATTCCCCATCTTCGAGGCCGAGGCCCCCACACCGGCCAACGTGGCCAGGAGAGCCTGATCCACCTTCCTCGACGAGGTCTGTCCGGTGACGCCGAAGGTCCGGTCGAAGCCCATCTTCCGGGCCAGCAGCCTCTCGAGCTGATCCACCTTGTCGTGATCCCCCTCGAAGAGAGCCAGGAAGGAAGCCTGGGTCCCGGTGGTGCCCCGGATTCCCCTGAAGCGGAGTGTCTCCAGTCGGAACTCCAGCTCTTCCAGGTCCAGGAGGAAGTCCTGGATCCACAGGGTCGCCCTCTTCCCGACCGTGGTGGGCTGAGCTGGTTGGAAGTGAGTGAATCCAAGGGTGGGGAGGTCGCGGTGTTCCCGGGCGAAGTCCGCCAGGGACTCCACGCACCGGAGCAGGCGAGCACGCACGATCAGAAGCGCCTCTCGATGCTGGATCAAGTCCGTGTTGTCACCGATGAAGGCGCTCGCCGCGCCCAGGTGGAGAATCCCCCGAGCGGACGGCGCCACATCCCCGAACAGGTGGACGTGCGCCATGACGTCGTGCCGAAAGCGCCGCTCATACTCGGCGGCCTTCTCGAGATCCAGGTCGTCCAGGCCGGCCCGCATCTCCTCCACGGCTTGCTGGCTGATGGGAAGCCCCAACTCCTGCTCCGACTCGGCCAGGGCCAGCCAGAGGCGCCGCCAGATGCCGAAGCGACGAGGGGGAGCGAACACGCTCTGCATCTCCCGGGAGGCGTAGCGGTCCGCGAGGGGGTGGACGTATCGGTCGGAGACTTGTCTGTCGGCCACGGGCATCGCCAGGTTGAGGCCAGAAGGTCAGGGGATCCGTCTACGGCAATCTCACCGCCTCGTCGAGAAATCCACGTACGTCAGCGCCCCGTTGCGCTCGAAGTAGATCCGGACCCGGCTGCCCGCCCTGAGACCGCGGATGGCCTGGGCCGCGTCTTCGGCGGTCCGGATTCTGGTGTTGTTGATCTGAAGGAGGACATCCCCCTCCCGGAGCCCCAGGTTCCTGGACAGATCCGGGGAGATCCCGGTGACGAGGGCTCCGTTGTCGCTGCTGAGATTCTGCTCCGCCCGGATCTCCGGGGTCACCGTCACGACCTCCAGGTCCTGGAGGACTTCCACCCGTTGAGCCCGGGCCGTTGGAAGGGTCTCGGTAACCAGGTCGTAGGGCCGGCTGCGGCCTTCCGCCTCCACCTCGACCACATCGCCGGCCCGAAGGTCCAGGAGCACGGCCTCGAAGTCCAGGGGCGTTCCCAGGGCCCGTCCGTTGGCCGACAGGAGACGATCGCCCGGGGAGATTCCCGCCGCCGCCGCCGGGGACCCGGGAGCCACGGAGGAAACGCGGACGCCGTGGGTCCGGCCCCACACATCAGCCTCCACCGGCTCTACGTTGAGGCCGGTCCAGGCTCGTCGGACCTCACCGTATTGCATCAGATCGTCGGCCACCCGCAGGGCCCGGTCGATGGGAATGGCGAAGCCCAGCCCCTCGCTACCGCCGCTTCGGGAGAAGATGGAGGTGTTCACTCCAATCACCTCGCCGACGGCGTTCACCAGGGGACCGCCGGAGTTGCCCGGATTGATGGATGCGTCCGTCTGGATCATCCCCAGGTAGAACCCCTGCTCCTGGTCCGACGGGATGATATGGCGACCCACCGCGCTGACCACACCCGCGGTCACGGTGGGCTCGGAGTTGGAAAGGAGGTACGCGAACGGGTTTCCGATGGCGATGGTCCACTCGCCGATCATGAGTCCCACCGAGGTCCCCAAGGGCGCCACGGGCAGGTCGTCGCCGTGGATGCGGACGACGGCGACGTCGGTGACGCCATCCGTCCCCACGAGCTCCGCCTGGAGGTCCCTCCCGTCGGGGAGGGTCACCCGGATTTCCTGGGCTCCCCTCACGACGTGGTCGTTCGTGAGCACGTAGCCCTCTTTCCGGAAGATGATCCCCGAGCCATACCCGACGGACTGGCGGGAGGCTCCCGGAGGGAGAAAGAACTGGTCGAAGAAGCTCTGGGGCTGAATTCTCTGCTGGCGTCGCACATTCACGCTCACGACGGCGGGAGCCACCCGCTCGGCGGCCTTCACCAGAGCCGTGTTCCTGGATGCATCCACCCCCGCCCCCGGAGTCCGGGCGCTCGCGGTGTCCTGGAGCACCTCCGTTGTAGGCGTGAGTCCGGGGGCCGCTGCCACGGCGCCCGGTCGTTGTGCGCTCACCTCCCGAGCCAGGGCCTCGTTTCCGACGTCTCCGCTCCCCTCCTGCCCGCACGCCGCGAAGAGCGAGACGGACACGCCGGCGCACACCCAGGCCGCTGCCCGCATCCGGCTGACGACGAGTCGTGGGATCCTCATACGTTCCTTCCGGTCATAACTCCTGGCCCAGGGACTTCCAGTCCTCCAGGAAGCTCTCGATACCCTTGTCCGTGAGGGGGTGTTTCGCCAGCTGCCAGAGGACCTTGGGTGGGATCGTGGCGCAGTCGGCTCCGAGGAGCGCCGATTCCACGACGTGCTGCGGGTGACGCACGGAGGCGACGAGAATCTCGGTATCCATCAGGTAGTTGTCGTAGATCTGCCGAATCTGGGAAATGAGCTCCATCCCGTCCGAAGACACGTCGTCCAGGCGGCCCACGAAGGGCGAGATGAAGCTCGCGCCGGCCTTCGCGGCCAGGAGTGCCTGGAGCGGGGAGAAGCAGAGGGTGACGTTCACCCCGATGTCCTCGCTCCGAAGCTGGCGGCAGGCCCTGAGTCCGTCCTCGGTGAGGGGGACCTTGATGACGATGTTGGGGTGAAGGCCGGCCAGGCGCCGCCCCTCGGAAATCATGGTTTCGGCCTCGAGGCCCACGACCTCGGCGCTCACGGGGCCGTCCACGATCTCGGCAATCTCCCGAAAGATCTCCTTCACGTCCTTCCCCCCCGAGGCCCGGGCGAGAAGTGTGGGGTTGGTGGTGACTCCGTCGATGAGCCCGGCCTCCGCGGCCCGTCGAATCTCGTTGAGGTCAGCAGTGTCCAGGAAGATCTTCATGACATATCCGAGGTGAATTGGGTGAAACTACTAACTTAGCCAGGAATCCTGGTCGGTGTAATGCACGCGGGCGAGGAAGAGCCCCTGGGGGGGGGCCGGACGGGAGGTCTCCAACTCGGTTTCCGGATCGGTGAGAAGAGCCTCCATCTCTTCCACAGCCCGCCGTCCCCGGCCCACCTCCACCATGGTTCCCACGAGGTAGCGGACCATGTGATGGAGGAATCGGTCGGCGGTCACCTGAAATGCCAGCCCAAGGCCCTTCCACGGAACCCAGACGGACTCGCTCACCCGGCATCGGTCACCCCGTTCCTCCTGTCCCGTCTTCGAGAAGGCCCTGAAGGACCAGGCGCCGGGCAGGAGGGCCGCTCCCCTCTGGAGCAGATCGATTTCCAGGGGAGCCTCCAATGGCCAGCACCAGGGCCGGTGGAAGGGAGACCGGGCCGATGGATGCAAACCCAGCTGATAGCGGTAGGTCCTGGCCCGGGCGTCGAAGCGTGGGTGGAAGTCCGCGGGGACCCTTCGGGTGGATTCCACCCAGATGTCGGCGGGAAGGACGGCATTCAGGGCCCGGTGGAGCTCCTGGGCGGTCCACCGGGATGGAAGGGTCAGGGCCGCCACCTGGCCGGTGGCGTGGACGCCCCTGTCGGTGCGTCCCGCCGCCACCACGGGCCGCCTCTTCCCCGTGAGCCGCTCCAGGGCGGCCTCGATCTCCCCCTGGACCGTTCGGCCCCGCGGTTGCAGCTGCCATCCCAGGAACCGGGACCCATCATAGTGAAGGGTGAGCTGGAAGCGGCGGACTTCGGCGTCGGGTTCCACGACGACAAGGTAGAGGGGCGTGGGGGAACGTCAAGGAAGGCTGGACCCCGGCGTGGTCGAGCCCTTAACGTTGGCGGCGGCCGCCGTCGGAGCCTCGGCTCCAGGGACCGTCGGAGAGCGTAGCCGGAACGAGAAGCAAAGAGGTGGGAAGGTGGATCTCAGACCGTACATCGAGGAGATCGCTCAGGGGCAGGCTCTTTCGGCCCAGGAGGCCGAGGAGGCGTTTCTTCAGATCATCTCCGGTGAAGCCTCACCAATCCAGGTGGGTGCGTTCCTCATGGGCCTCAGGACCCGGGGCGTGCTGCCCAGCGAAGTGGCGGGGGGGGTTCGAGCGCTCCGACGGGTCATGGTTCGGGTGCCTGCCACACGTCCGGAGGAACTCCTGGACACCTGTGGCACAGGGGGAGGGGCGTTCACCACCTTCAACATCTCAACGGCGGCGGCTCTGGTGGCGGCCGGGATGGGCGTCCGGATCGCCAAGCACGGAAATCGATCGTTCACCTCCCGGAGCGGGAGCGCCGACGTGCTGGAGGCGCTGGGAGTGAAGATCCAGCTGTCCGCGGCGGACATGGGCCGCGTCCTGGAAGAGGTCGGCATCGTCTTCATGTTCGCTCCCCTTCTCCATCCGGCCATGAAGCACGTGTCTCCCGTTCGGAAGGCGCTGGGCATCACTACGATCATGAATCTGCTGGGACCCCTCACGAATCCGGCGGGGGCACTCCGACAGGTGGTAGGGGTCGCCGAGCCGGGAATCCTCTGGCTCATCGTGGAGGCTCTCAGGGAGCTGGGCCATCACCGGGCTCTGGTGGTTCACGGGGCGCCCGGGATGGACGAGCTCAGTCCCCTGGGCCCCTCCCAGGTGGCGGAGCTGAGGGAGGACGGCTCCATTCGCGAGGGGCTTCTCACCCCCGGGCAGCTTGGGCTCGCGACCTACGCCCACGCTTCCCTGGCGGGTGGGACGCCCCAGGAGAATGCTGAGCTGATCCTCAGAATCCTCGGTGGCGAAGGGGGTGGGGGAGGTGACCTGGAGGGCGCCCGGGCGGCGGTGCTTCTCAACGCTGCGGGCGCCCTCTACGTGGCCGGGAAGGGGGAGTCCCTGCCCGATGCCCTTTCCATTGCCGCGGCGGGCCTTGATTCTGGGGTGGGGAGGCGGAAGCTGGAAGAGCTGGTGGAGGCGTCGAACGCGGTTTGACCGCGAACGGTCGGGCGTTCCTAGGGTCTCGCGGGCGGAGCGTGGGCCGCCCCCCGGGGACCCGACGCCCGAACCACCGCCCGGAGCGTCCAGGGGCCGGGGAAGGGGGAGGCCCCCCCGGCGCCGACCACCAGAATGGCGGCACTCTTACCGGTCATTCTCCCCACCAGAAAGGTCCTTCTCCGCGACCGTATACCCCTCTCGGCGACCATGAGCTCAGAACCGCCGAATCAGCCCCACCACGACCCCGCGGACGACGACATCCGCCGCGTCCACAAACAGGGGCTCCATGGCAGGGTTCGCCGGCTGCAGGCGGATCCGGTTGCCGGCCTCCCGGTAGAGCTTCTTCACGGTGGCGGAGTCCCCTCCCACGAGGGCCACGACCACGTCCCCGTCGGATGCGGTGGGCTGTGCGCTCACGACGATGTAGTCCCCGTCCCGGATCTGTTCGTCGATCATGGAGTCCCCCTGCACCCTCAGGACGAAGTTGTCCCGTCCGGGACGGACCATGTCCGTCGGTACGGTGAGGGACTCCCGGTCCTCGATAGCCTCGATGGGGTGTCCGGCGGCCACCGTGCCGAGAAGAGGGAGCTCCATGGCGGCGAATGAGGCGTCCTGGGGGACCATCTCGATGGAGCGACTCTCGTTGTAGGACTTCCGGATGTACCCCTTTCGTTCCAGATTGCTGAGGTGCTCGTGGACAGTAGCGAGGGAGGAGTACCCGAAGGCGCCTGCAATCTCCTCGAAGCTCGGGGCGTAGCCCTGCTCGTCGATGAACCCGTGGATATAGTCCAGGATCTCCTTCTGCCGCTTGGTGAGGGGCATACTCGATCTCTCCGTCCCTGAAGCCCGAATAAGTACCGAATAAAGGATACCCGAACGTTGCCCGAAACGCAAGGTTTTCTATCGGGTTCCGGCATCCTCCGCCGGATCGTCGGCGCCAAGAGGGCCGAGGTGGAGGCTCTCCTGCCCATGGAGGAGGAGTTGAGAGAGCGTGCCGGGAACGCTCCCCCACCCCGGGATCTGGCCTCGGCGCTGAGCCCGGAGGCCGAGGTGGCCTTGATGGCCGAGGTGAAGCGTCGGTCCCCCGGCGCGGGCCTCATTCGTCCTGGGTTGGCACCCGGAGAGACCGCGAGGACCTACGAGGCTTCCGGGGCCGCCGCCGTGAGCGTCCTCACGGACCGTGACTATTTCGGGGGAAGCCTGGCGGACCTGTGGGATGCCCGGGGCGCCGTCTCGGTCCCTGTCCTTCGCAAGGACTTCGTGATCCACCCGGTTCAATTGGCCCAGGCCCGGGCCTGGGGCGCGGACGGAGTGCTTCTCATCGCGAGGATCCTCCCGGAGCCGAGCTTGGAGTCGCTCCATGCCGAGGCCCTGGAGCTGGGACTGACGCCGCTGGTGGAAGTCCACGGGGCGGAAGAGCTGGATCGTGTCCTCGCCCTCGGGTGCCGCCTCATCGGGATCAACAACCGGAATCTCGAGACCTTCGGCACCTCCCTCTCCGTCACGCTGGAGCTCCTGCCGCGAGTGCCCCCGGACCTCACCGTCGTTTCGGAGAGCGGCATTCGCGATCCGTCGGACGTGGAACGGCTGGGTGCTGCGGGCGTAAACGCCGTCCTGGTGGGGGAGTCTCTCTTGAGGGCGGATGATCCGGGAGGGGCCGCATCCGAACTGACGGGCAGGCCCAGGGTAGCACGCCCGGGTGCCTCAGCGTCTCGGCAGGGGATGGAGGCGAGAGGGGGCACTGCCGACTCGTGACCGATCAGGAAAGGACTCCCAGGGTCAAGGTGTGCGGGCTGACCCGCAGGGCGGACGTGGAGCTCGCCTGCGGGGCGGGTGCCGACTACGTGGGCGTGATCCTCATTCCAGGGACTCCCCGCCGCGTCTCTCCCCGGGAGGCCAGGGGCCTGGTGGAAGGGGTCAACGCGCTACCGGTGGCCGTCGTGGCCGATCTGGAGGCGGGTGAGGCTGCCGACCTGGCCGGTGCCATGGGGGCTGCGGTGATCCAGCTCCACGGGCAGGAGTCTCCGGATCTGGTGGCCCGGTTGGGGGAAGCGGGACCGTGGTCGGTGTGGAAGGCTATCCGTATCCGGGAGGCGGGCGACGTGCAGCGAGGCCTGAGCCTCTATGGTCAGGCCGCGGATGGGCTTCTCCTGGATGCGTGGGATGCCGGCGGGCGGGGAGGGACGGGGCGGAGCTTCTCGTGGAGGGAGGCGGAACCGGTCGTGCGAGCCTTTCCTCCGGGCCTGCTCTTTGTCGCGGCCGGCGGCCTGAGGCCAGAGAACGTGTTGGAGGCGATACGGATCATGGCGCCCCACGTGGTGGACGTCAGCTCCGGGGTCGAGGAGAGCCCGGGCATCAAGGACGTGCAGAAGGTGCAGGGGTTCATGCACGCGGTGCGAACGCTGGAAAGGGGAAGAAGTCCGTGACGGTGGCAACAGAGGAGGGTCGGGGGAGGTACGGTCCCTACGGTGGCCGATACGTTCCCGAGACCCTCATCGCAGCGCTGGACGAGCTCGAGGAGGCCTTTGCGGCCGCCGTGGAAGACGCCGGGTTCTGGGGCGAGCTCGAGGAGCTGCTCACAACCTACGTGGGACGTCCCACCCCTTTGTACCGGGCGCGGCGGCTCGAGGCCTGCCTGGGCCTGGGGCCACTCTACCTGAAGAGGGAGGACCTGAACCACACCGGCGCCCACAAGATCAACAACACCCTGGGCCAGGCTCTCCTGGCCCGGCGGATGGGAAAGACACGAATCATTGCCGAGACCGGAGCCGGGCAGCACGGTGTCGCCACAGCGACGGCCTGCGCCCTCTTCGGGATGGAGTGCGTGGTGTACATGGGGGAGGAGGATGTCTCACGCCAGGCCCTCAACGTCTATCGCATGGAGCTCCTGGGAGCCCAGGTGAGGCCGGTAGGATCCGGCACCAGGACTCTCAAGGACGCCACGAACGAGGCCATCCGGGACTGGGTCACGAACGTGGAAGACACGCATTACATCATCGGATCCGTCGTCGGACCTCACCCATTCCCCCGGATCGTGCGGGACTTCCAGTCCGTCATCGGGAAGGAGACCCGCCAGCAGCTCCTTGCCATGGAGGCCTGCCTGCCGGGATCGGTTGTAGCGTGCGTCGGAGGAGGATCGAATGCCATGGGGATCTTCCACGCCTTCATAGCCGACCAGGAGGTGGCCCTGATCGGGGTGGAGGCGGCGGGAGAGGGGATCGGTACGGGGCGCCACGCCGCCTCCCTCGTCGCGGGAAAACCCGGTGTGCTTCACGGCTCTCTGAGTTATCTTCTTCAAGATGAGGATGGGCAGGTGGCGCCGGCTCACTCTGTGTCCGCAGGCCTGGACTATCCGGGAGTGGGGCCCGAGCACGCCTTCTTGAGGGACTCGGGGCGGGCCATCTACGGCTCCGTCACCGATGAGGAGGCACTGGAGGCGTTCCACCTCCTCTCGAGAACGGAGGGGATCATCCCCGCCCTGGAGACGGCCCATGCACTTGCGTATCTTCCGCGCCTCGCCAGGGAGATCCTGGAACGAGGGCCCATCGTGGTCTGTCTCAGCGGCCGGGGGGACAAGGATGTGGCCCACGTGGCACGGTTGGAGGACAAAGAACTGAATCTGTGAACCCGTGATCGAAACCCCGTCAGAATCCAGCGATCAGGCCCCCGGGGTTGCCCTCGAATGGGGTGACCCCTCCACCTTGCCGGTGGAGGAGGTCAAGGAGCTCTTCGTCGTCCTGACGAAGGCTCTCCGGGCCCACCAGCTCTATGACGAGAACAATCCGGTCTACCAGAAGTTCGTGTCTCAATTCCGGAGCGCCGTTCGGGAGCTCTGGAACGACATGGACCGTCTTCCCATCAATGTGGAGGAAGACGCTTTCACCTGGCTGGGTGAAGAGGTCTACCGGAGCTCCTCCCGGACGGACTCGCTGGCGTTCCTCCTCTTCAAGGATGGTGTGCGGGAGTTCACGATCCACAAGGGGCTGGAGGAACACGAGCTCGTGGACCTCCTCGAGGTCCTGAACCAGGCCCGGGACCTCCGCCCCGAGGGGGACGATCTCCTGACCGTGCTCTGGGAGAAGGACCTGAAGTACTTCACATACTCCTACGTGGATCTGCTGGCGGAAGGGCTGAGCTTCCCGGCGGCCGGTGAGGGGTTCCCCGGCGGCTTCCAGCAGATTCTCGAAGAGGAGATCCCAGGTGCCCGGGAGGGGCAGGCGGGGGAGGAGGCGCCGGCCCCCGGCCAGGTGAGCGCCGACGACTTCAACCCGACCCTGTACTCCCTGGATCCCCTCGAGATGGAGCGGATCCAGGCCGAGATTCGGACCGAGATGAGCCGGGACCTCCGGGGCGATGTCTTCGCGGCCCTGTTCGACCGGGTGGAGGAGCCACGGTTTCCCGAGCGCCAGCAGGAGATCCTGGAGATCTTCGAGACCCTGTTGCCGACGCTGCTCGGACGGGGTGCTCTGCGGGCTGCCGGGTCCATCGTCGAGGAGGTGGTGCGGCTCCTGGCTTCGGAAAACGCGCTGAGACCCGAGCAGAAGGCCCTGGCCGAGAAGGTCCTGGAAGCGGTGAGCAGCACCGATACCCTGAAGGAGCTGATCCAGGCTCTTGAGGATGGCTCCATCTCTCCGGACCCGGGGGAGCTGGCGGCCCTTCTTCGGCACCTCCGGTCGGGAGCCCTCGAGCCCCTCCTGCGTGGGGCGGAGGAAACCGAGGACAAGAAGGTCAAGCACGTCATCCAGGAGGCGGTGAGGAGCATTGCCCGAAAGTACGCCGGCGCCCTCGTTCAGTGCCTGGAATCGGAGGATCCGGTCGTGGCCGCCGGCGCCTGTACCCTGGTGGGGAAGCTGCGCCTTGGCGATGCCGCCGGGAGCGTGGCCGCTCTCCTCTCCCACGACTCTCCCCGGGTCCGCCTGGCCGCGGTGGGTGCCGCCTCGGAGCTGAAGACGGCGACGGCGGTGGGGGGCCTCCAGCAGGCTCTCCGGGACCCGGAGAGGGAGGTTCGGATCTCGGCTGCCCGGGCTCTCGGGAGCCTCCGGTACCGCCCTGCCGCCCAGGCCTTTCGTGAGGTTCTGCAGGGCAAGGCGATTCGTCAGGCCGACATCTCGGAGCAGATCGCCTTCTTCGAGAACTACGGGCTCATCCGTGATCCCCGGGGAGTGTCTTTCCTCGACGGCCTCCTCAACGGAAGGGGGTTTCTGGGCCGGAAGGAGACCGGGGAGATCCGGGCGTGTGCCGCCCTGGCCCTGGGGAAGCTGGGCACGCAGGAGGCCCGGGCCGCCCTGGAGAAGGCCGCCTCCGAGCTCGATCCCGTCGTTCGGAGCGCCGTGAATCGAGCTCTCAGGGAGGAGGCATGATCGGATGAACCGCCCCGGTCGGCCCCCTGTGAAGGACTCGGTCCGAGTTCAGGAGAGAGGCAGAAAGGTCCTCTCGCACCTCTACGCTGGCCTGCGGTCCCTCAAACTCTATCCGCTGGAGAACTCTGCGGTGCAGCACGCCCTCGACGAGCTCCACGCCCTCATGAGCGGAATCGTCATGGAGGACGGGCCTCTCGAGCTGAGGGTCGTGGGTGACTTCTTCTTCTTCAACGAGACCCGTCTACGACTGGATCTGTCGAACTACTCCACGTTCGGGAGCTTCGCCCGATTCCTCACGGACCACGGTCTCGGGTGCGGTGGAGGTGCTCCCGGGGATCGACCGGAACGAATGGGCGCCGTTCCTCTCCCTCCTCCTTCGGGAGCCGAGCGCTGAGGACCCCTACGCCGGGTTCATGCACCGGATGAGCGGGGCTCCCATTCTCCACATCGAGGTCATGCCTGCCAGCGAGGTTCCGGAACCCGAGATCGAGAAAGAGGCTCTGGAGGCGGCGAAGCAGACCTACGCCCAGTCCGTTCGAGTCGCCAGGGAAGCCCTCACCGACGCCCGCATGGGCCGGGCGGTGAACGTCCGGAAGGTCAAGCGGGCGGTCCAGGGGATCGTGGACCAGGTCCTCTCCAATGAGCCGTCCATGATCACCATGACCACGCTGCGTGACTACGACGAATACACGTTCACGCACAGCGTGAATGTCTGCATCTTCAGCGTGGTCATCGGGCAACGACTCGGCCTGGAAAAGCTGCATCTCTATGAGCTGGGACTGGGCGCGCTCTTCCACGACCTCGGGAAGAGCAGGATCGACAAGGACATCATCAACAAGCCGGGTGGATCTGGACGAGGAGGAGTGGTTCACCCTCCAGCAGCACCCTACCGAGGGGATGCTGGAGCTCTTTCCACCTCCCGGGATTCCACGACATGCCCTACCGCCAGATGCTCATGGCCTACGAGCATCACATGCGGATCGACCTCGAGGGGTATCCCAAGAATCGCCGGCCCCGCACACCCACGCTCTTCTCACGCATCGTTTCGGTGGCGGACGCCTTTGATGCCGGCACCTCCGTTCGGAGCTATCAGTACCAGCCGAACCCCCCGGACGTGGTGCTGAAGGAGATGAGGGAGAATCCGAAACGGGGTCTCGATCCCATTCTGGTCAAGGCCCTCGTCAACGCCACCGGGGTGTATCCGGTGGGGACCCTGGTCATTCTCGACACCATGGAGATGGCGGTGGTATCGGGGGTGAACAAGGATCCGGAGAAGCTGCACCAACCGCAGGTGCGGGTGATCTCGGACTCCATGGGAATGCCCCTGCCGGAGCTGGTGACCCTGGACCTCTCCAACGTGGATCCGGCCACGGGGTTGGCGGCTCGGACCATCATCAAGACCGCGGACCCCGAGAAGTACGGCATCAAGGTCAGCGACTATCTGCTCTGATTCCCCGCGGGTTCCCCCTCGCCGGCTGGAGGCCCCGAACCGATGCATCCACAGCCCAGGACCATTGAAGGGGCCTTCGCCCGGAGGCGGCAGCAGGGCCGGGGCGTCCTGATCCCTTACCTCACCTGCGGATTCCCGGATGCGGACAGCTCGCTGGCCCTGATGGGGCTCCTGGCGGGGGAGGGGGCCGATATCCTGGAGCTGGGCATTCCTTTCAGCGACCCTCTGGCCGACGGGCCCACCATTCAGCGAACCTCCTTCCTGGCCCTGGAGGGAGGGATGAACGTCGAGGGGGTCCTGGGCGTGCTGAAGCGGTTCAGGGCGGGCCACGCCACCCCCGTGGTGCTCTTCACGTACCTCAACCCGGTCCTCCAGTACGGCGTGGACCGGTTTCTCAGGGATGCGGCGGGGGCCGGGGCACAGGGGCTGCTCATCACCGATCTCCCCTCCGGCGCCGACGGGGAGCTGGAGCGCCGAATCCTGGCCTCGGGTCTGGACCTGATCAGGCTGTTGGCCCCTACGACTCCCAGGGACCGGATCCGGTCGGTGGTGAAGAGCGCTTCGGGCTTCGTCTACTACATCTCCCGGACCGGAGTCACCGGTGGCGGGCAGGCGCTCCGGGGAGAGCTCGGCCAGGAGGTGGAGGAGATCCGGAGTGAGACCTCCCTCCCGGTGGCGGTGGGATTCGGGATCGCCACGCCGGAGCAGGCGTCCGTCGTGGCCGCGGTCGCGGACGGTGTGGTGGTGGGGAGCGCCCTGATGGTGGAGCTGGAGGAGGGCGGGCTGGAAGGAGCCAGGGCCTTCGTGCGCGGCCTCCGCCGGGGAATGGACGGTTAGCCTTCCCAGGCCAGCCTCCCAGGGAGGTCGGCGTCGGGTTCTACGAAGAGGGTCTGCACACGTTCGGGAAGGACCGTGCCCGGCCCCGCCTTCCTCGGCTTCCTCACATGCTTCCGGCGCGTCCAGTCCACCGGGACGACTCCCGCTCCCCGAGCCCGGGAATACAAGGCGGCCAGGACCGCTGCCTCGGTCAGGTCCCTCTTCGGGGGCGGATCCTCCCGGGCCCATCGGAGGATCACGTGGGCACCGCTCGCCTCCCTGGCATGGAGCCAGATGTCGTTGGGAGCCGAGTGGCGAAAGGTGAGGGCATCGTTGTCCGCCGAGCCCCTCCCGACCCGGATCTCCAGCCCTCCAGTGCTCCGAAACCGCCGGTACGGCCATCGGTCCGGCTCCTTCGCCTCGTCTCCCCCGGGCCGCGTCTCCGGGAGCTCGGGCAGGGAGCGGGCCGCCTCTTCAGGAGCCATGCTGCCATCGAGGATCCTCGTACGCATCGCTCTCAACACACCTCCTCGTTCCTCCGCTCCACGGAGGAGGGCAGGCAGCCTCTCCCGGGCGCGTTCAAGGCGGGCCGCCTCCCTGTAGAGAGCCTCCGCGTTCTGGTGCGGACTCAGGGTCGGGTCGAGGGCCAGGGTGACTTCTCCTCCCTCGAAACCCGGAAGGGTGACCTCCGACGTCCCCTTCTCCACCTTCCCGAGGTGCGCCAGGAGGAGGTGGGCCCTCCTCCGCGGCTCCTCCGGATCGGCGGCGGAGTCCATCTCACGCCGGAGGGAGGCCACTCGCCGCTCCGTTCGTTGGATCGCTCTTTCCAGCCTCTCCAGGATCGCGCGCCGGGGCCCGGCCGCGGCCCACCCACCTTCCGAAGCCGCCTGAAGGGCCTCGAGGATCGACGGCATGTCTCTTGAGGCAAGGTGTGGCAGGGGTATTGGATAGGGTTGTTCACCTCCTGTGGTTTCGAGAAGGCATGGCTCCATTGGATCCAAAGAACGAAGGCGCCGCCAGAGGCGATATCCCTCGTCCACACGGGAGGCGGGGATGGGACCTTCCTCTCCTTGGCCCAGAAGGGAAGGGAGGTTCAGGGGGGACGTGAACGCGAGCCTTGCCAGCAGGTGGCCGGCGCCCCCGGCCTCCCCCAGGCCGGTGACGAGTCGCTCCCATGCCTCCCGGGAGAGGGGCGCCTCGATGCCCGCCCGGGTGGACGGCTCCGGGGGACGGTATCGGTGTCCCACGGCGAGGGTGCGCTCGGCGAGGTGACGGCTCCAGAGAACGTGCCGGATCGTTTCGTCCTCTCCTTCCACGAGGAGCGCGTTCCATTGGTTGGTCATCAGCTCGAGAATGAACTGGACCGACCGGACCCGGCCACGGAGACGACTGAAGCGGATCCGAAGAACACGTTCGTCCGGGGGCGCGGTCACCCCCACGCATCGAGCCGAGAGGGGACGACCCTCGTCCGGGAGGGCGGTGGCCGGGAGGAGGCCGATCCACCCCTTCCGCGGGTGGAGAGAGCAGGACAGCGTGCCCCCGTCGAAGAAGAGGGAGAGCTCTCGGTCCTTCCACCCGAACCGGTGCCCCAGGAGGCGCTGGTCGCGGAGGCGCTGATCCAGCTCCCGGGCCAATCCTGCCGTCAATGGCGCATCCCAGAGCATCGTCATGGTGTAGGAAAGTAGGTGGCGTCCCGGTAAGGAGGCGAGGGGGCCGGGGATGGTCCCACAGGTTTGACACCCCTCCCTGCGAATTCTAAGCTTCAAGGCTTGCCTCCCGGAGCGAGAATGGGAGAAGCGTTGGGCCAACCGGAGGATCCCGCTTGTCCACACAGGCAGAAAGCCGAAAGCCTCGAGGTTCCGTTCCCCGTTTCCTGGAGATGAAGCGGCAGGGCGAGAAGATCGTGGTCCTCACGACCTACGACTTTACCTTCGCCCGTCTGGTGGAGGAGTCACAGGTGGATTGCATCCTCGTCGGCGATTCCCTGGGCCAAGTGGTGCTCGGATACGGCTCCACCATTCCCGTGACCCTGGACGAGATGATCCATCACGGAAAGGCGGTGCGTCGCGGGGCCCCGAACAGCTTCCTGGTCCTGGACATGCCGTTCTTGAGCTACCAGGTCTCGCCGGAGGATGCGCTCCGAAACGCGGGCCGGATGCTCAAGGAGACCCAGGTGGAGGCTGTCAAGGTCGAGGGAGGTGGGGCGGCGACCTGCCGGGCGGTGGAGGCGCTGGTCCACGCCGGCATCCCCGTGATGGGACACGTGGGACTCACGCCCCAATCGGTCCATGCCCTGGGCGGCTATCGGGTCCAGGGGAGAGGGGAGGCAGCCGCGGAGCGCCTCCGTCACCAGGCCGCGTCCCTGGAGGAAGCCGGCTGTTTCTCCGTGGTCCTGGAGCTGGTTCCCGCCGAGCTCGCCGGCGAGATCACCGAGAGCCTCACCATTCCCACCATCGGTATCGGCGCCGGCCCCGCCTGCGACGGGCAGGTGCTGGTGCTGTACGATGCCCTGGGACTCAATCCGGGCTTCAAGCCGAGGTTTCTGAAGCGCTTCGCGGACCTGGACGATGAGGTCCGGCGTGCGCTGGACCAATACGCCGCCGAGGTCCGGGAGGGACGGTACCCCGGGCCGGAGCATAGCTTTTCCAGGGATTCGTGATCCAGGTCACAACGCGCCGAGACCTTCGGGATGCCCTTCGCACCTTCCGGACGGAGGGCCGGAAGGTCGGGCTCGTACCGACGATGGGCTTCCTCCACGAGGGCCACCTCTCCCTGGTGGGGAAGGCGAATGAGCAAGCGGACCGGGTCGTGGTCTCGATCTTCGTGAACCCCCTTCAATTCGGGCCCGGAGAGGACCTCGACCGCTACCCCCGGGACCTGGAGAGGGATGCCGAGCTCCTCCGGGAGCGGGGGGCCGACCTGATCTTCTGCCCCCCAACCGAGGAGATGTACCCGGAGGGGGACCCCGAGGTCACCGTGGACCCGGGTCCGATGGGCCAGGTTCTGTGTGGGGCCTACCGGCCCGGGCACTTTCGTGGCGTTCTGACGGTGGTGGCTCGGCTATTCGGCTTGGTTCGGCCCGACCTGGCGGTATTCGGGCAGAAGGATTACCAGCAGGCCGTGCTCGTCCGGAGGATGACGCGAGACCTGGAGCTGGGGGTCGAGATCCTCCTCGGTCCCGTGGTCAGGGAGCCCGACGGGCTGGCCATGAGCTCCCGGAACGTCTTTCTCTCACCCGAGCAGAGAGGCCAGGCCACCGGCCTCCACGAAGCCCTCATGGAAGTGCAGCGGGACTTCTCGGGAGGGGTTCGGTCCGGTGCGGAGCTGCGACGTAATCTGACGAGAACGCTGGAGGGCTACCCCCTGTTGAAGCTCCAATACGCCGAGATCGTAGACGCGGGCAGCCTCGTTCCCGTGGACACCGTTCGGCCCGGAGCGGTGGTGGCGGTGGCGGCCTTTTGTGGCTCCACCCGCCTCATCGACAACCATATCCTGGAGCCCGGCTCTCCCTGATGCCCCCGCACGCCCCACCACCTCCGACGCTCCACCCCGTCCTGGCGGCCGCCGCCCGAGGTGTCCTGCCGGCCTGGGCGACGGCCAGGGACGGTCGCCGTGCCCACATGGCCCGGGTGGCGGTTCTCATGCGGGCTTGGGCCGAGGCTCGCGGAGAGCCCCACGAGGAAGTGGAGCGTTGGGCGGCCGCGGGGTTCCTTCACGATGCCATGAGGGACGAGGACCACGAGACCTTGAGGGCTCAGGTCGATGCCCGGTTTCGGGAGCTTCCGGGGAAGGTCCTCCACGGTCCGGGCGCTGCTGCCCGGCTCCGCCAGGACGGCGTGGAGGACGAGGAGCTCCTGCACGCCATCTCGTACCACACGCTCGGATCGGCCTCTTTCGGGGCGCTGGGTATGGCTCTCTTCGCCGCCGACTTCCTGGAGCCCGGGCGCACCCTCCATGAGGAATGGCGCCGGGAGTTGCGTCGTCGAGCCGCCGACGATCTGGTCAACGTGGTCCGGGAGATCCTGGCGGCCCGAATCGGCTATCTCGTGGAGCGAGGACGGCCCCTCAGGTCCGAAACCGTCAACTTCTGGAATCGCATGTCGGAGGGACAGGGGTGGTCCAGCGCGTCAGAGCTCTAGTTCTCCTCCTGGTCCTGGCCGGGGTCGGGGTCTTCCTGGTCTCCTCTCTCGCCCAGTGGTGGGGTTGGACTCCGGAGCCGGCTCCTCCCTCCGCCCTCCCCGGTGTCGAGGGCAGGGTGAGGGTGGAGGTTCTGAACGGGGGCGGCCTTCCGGGGGTGGCCCGGGAGGCCACCCGAACGCTCCGGGACCGAGGCTTCGACGTGGTGTTCTTCGGCAACGCTGGAACCTTCTCCGGGGATTCCTCCGTAGTGATGGACCGTGTGGGACGATTGGAAACGGCGCGATCCGTGGCCGACGCCCTGGGGATTCGCAGCATCCGTTCGGAACCCGACTCCAGCCTCCTGGTCGACGTGACGGTTCGGCTGGGCCCCGACTGGGGCAAAGGGGAAGCGACCGAAGGGGGAGGGAACCGTTGACTTCGTTGAATTACCACCGGTCGCCCCGCCGCGGCGACACCCCCTGATCCATCTCTGTCACAGGCCGAGAAGAATGGCGAAGAAACGTCAGCGCAAAGGGAAGAACGAAGCGAGCGATGCCGGCAGTGGCGCTCAGGGCACGGAGGAAGGGGGGCCCGGGTCGTCCGGGTCGAGGGGGGGAAGAAGCAGGACAACGCCCTCCTGGAATGGACGAAGTCCCTCGCCGTTGCCCTCGTCCTGTTTCTCGTCATTCGGACCTTTCTCGTTCACACCTTCGTCATCATCTCCGGCTCCATGGAGGACACCCTCCTGGTGGGGGACCTGCTCCTGGTGAATCGCGCCGCTGTGGGAAGCCGGGTCCCAGGGACATCCATCCGCATCCCGGGCTACTCGAAGGTGGAGAGGCGGGACATCCTGGTGTTCGATCCCCCCCACGAGGAGAACATGAAGCTCGTGAAACGCCTCATGGGGCTTCCCGGCGACACGATCGAAATGAGGAACAGGGTGTTCATGGTCAACGGCGCCGCCCTGGACGAGCCCTACGTCAAGCACCAGGACATTCCGGACGAGTCCTCCTCCTGGATGACCTGGCAGGCGGACTATGTGCTTCGGGACAGCGTCCCCGGTCAGTACCGGCCCACCCGGGACAACTGGGGGCCGCTGGTGATACCCCCGGACCGCTATTTCATGCTCGGGGACAATCGGGAGACCAGCCTGGACAGCCGGTACTGGGGCTTCCTGGAAGGCTGGCGCCTGGAAGGCCGGGCGGTGCTGATCTACTTCTCGTACAACAAGGACTCCCTGCACCCGTTTCCGTGGATCCGGGAGATTCGCTGGGGTCGGATCGGGAAGATCGTGCACTGAGTCCCGCGAGGCGCGAAGAGGTTGCGCCGATCAAGCTCCTAGGTGGGCACGCTTCGCGCCCTGAGCTGGCCGCACGCGGCATCGATGTCCCGGCCCCGCGGCTCCCTGACGGCGACGGCGATTCCTCTCTCCTCGAGGATCCTCGCGAAGGCGTGGACCCGATCCGGTGGACTGGGCTCGAAGTCCGAATACGGGATCGGATTGTACGGGATGAGGTTCACGAATGCCCGGAGCTCCCCTGCCAGCGCGGCCACCTTCTGGGCCAGGGCCGGGTCGTCGTTCACCTCGCGGATTAGGGTGTATTCGAAGGTGACCCGCTTGCCGCCGGCGGCGTCGAAGGCCCGCAAGGCTCCCATGACCTCCGTGAGAGGATATCGGTCTTCCAGGGGGACGAGTGTCCGCCGGAGCTCGCTCTCCGGAGCGTGGAGTGAGAGGGCCAGGCGGAACTGCTCCGGGCGTTCCGCCAGAGCGAAGATTCCGGGCACGAGGCCCACGGTGGAGACGGTGATGCGCCGTGCGCCCAGGCCATACCCCTGGTTGAGAAGGGTGAGGGCCGGAAAGAGGGCCTTCCGGTTGGCCAGTGGCTCCCCCATGCCCATGAACACGACGTTGCGAATGCGACCGTACCCCTCCGTCGAGGCCCAACGCTGGGATGCCCGATACTGGGAGGTGATTTCCCCGACCGTGAGATTCCTTCGGAGTCCCCCGAAACCCGTGGCACAGAAGGTACACCCCATCCCGCACCCGGCCTGGGAGGAAATGCACAGCGTCAGGCGGTCCTCCCCGGGGATCAGGACCGATTCCACGAGCTCCCCGTCGGCCAGGCGCCACAGGTGCTTGGCAGTGCCGTCCGAGGACCGGACGACGGTGGCCATCTCCGCCTCCCGAAGGGAGAACGCCTCGCTCAGGCCTTGTCTCTCGCCCATGGGCAGGTTGGTCATGAGGTCGAAACCGGGGGCCAGCTTCCCGAAGATCCACTCCTCCACCTGGGAAACCCGGTATGTGGGCTCGCCCCGAGCCCGGAAGTGAGCGGTCAGGTCGCCGCGGAGGGCCTCGGGAGTCCGAGCGAGCAGATCAGGGCGCGCCGCGCCCGGCGTTTCAGATGGCATGTCCCTGTTCCTTCCAGGCCGCGTCAGGGGAAGCTGACGGCCGCCCTATAGAAATGGATCGCTCCGAACCCATGGGGCAGGCCCTCCCGGAGAACGCTCAGGGAATAGCGTCCGATATCGGCTCCCACCATCCAGAGTCGGACCCAACCGTCCGTGTCTCCGAGGTAGGAGAAACCCACCCCCGCCCGGAACTGTTCCATCCAGGAGGCGCGGATGGAGAGTCGGTGCTCGGCGGGGTCCGACGCCGACCCTGCTCGTATGCCGTAGCCCACGCGGAGGGGAATGCGGGAAGCGGCCAGGGACGGTGGGGACACCTCGAGTCCGGCCAGGGCGCGGACGTCCTGGCCGATGCCCTGGAGCGCCAGGCCCAGCCTCGGCTCCAGCGGGAGAGGTGGGCGGAAGTGAAGTCCCAGGTCTCCCAGCGTCCGGGTCCGGGCATCTTCCGCGACCGAACCTCGGGCGAATCGCAGTGCGGCGCCCAGCCCCAGGGTGTTGGCCCAGGATCGGGCCAGGGCCACGATGCCCACGTCCTCCGCCACGTTGATCTCCCCGGGCTCGGGCTCGGGGGAGACGGTGGTCCGTGGGATATCCTGGACGCCAAGGTGCCAATATCCGAGCCCTCCCCGGATCCCCCCGGGGAGGTCCACTGCGCCTGCGGCTGCCACCCCCCGGACCCCGGTGACGTCGGGTCCGTCCACGTGGGCGATCCACACCTGCTGGCTGGTGCCCAGCGCCTTCGCGAGGCTTCCCGGGTTCCAGAAGACGGCCTCCGCCCCCGTCAGAACCGCCTCCGGCTGGGGCAGGCTCCGGATGGGCCAGTGGAAGATCCACTGGCCGCTTACCGGTCCTGGGAGCATGCCCAGGAGCAGGGCAAGGGTCGACGGAAGGCTGAGTCGGCGCAACAATGGACGAGTCCGGCGTTTCTTGTACGGAAAAATCCCCGCCGTTAAGTTAGCGCAGCTGTTGCGGGACCGGAACGCGGGCCGGTTCCCGACGCCTGGCGCCAGGGGATCCTGCACTTCCCGCTCCAACGGCACGGGGCCCGCTGCATTCGGGGCGGCGGTCCTTTTTTTGTTGGGCGGGTCGGCATTGAGCCCGTCCATGCCCCGTTGAACGCCGATTCCGGGGACCGGATCCGCCATCGACCCCGATTCCTGAGAGTGTATTCCATGTCATCGAAGTCGCAAGCCGAGCGGGAGAGGACGTCCTACCGTTCCAGGATGCTGGGGGGGATCACAGGAGAAGACGCGGGGGGCGAGCTGCGCCTGTGTGGTTGGGTGCACCGGCGGAGGAACCTTGGGGGGCTGTTCTTTCTCGACCTCCGAGACCGGAGCGGGATTCTCCAGGTGTCTGTCGGTCCCGACTGGACGGACGCGGACTCCATGGAGCTGGTCCGCGAGCTGGGCGCCGAGGACGTGGTGGAGGTCGTGGGTGAGGTGGCTTTCCGTCCGCCTGATGCCCGGAATCCCGAAATGGAGACCGGGGAGGTGGAGGTCAAAGCCACCAGGATCCGACTCCTGAATGCGGCGTCCACACCCGCCATTCCCGTCTTTCGCTCTCCGGAAGAGGAACTCCCGTCGGAAGACCTGAGGCTTCGTCACCGGGTCCTGGATCTACGCAGACTCGAGATGCAGCGTAACCTGGAGCTGCGGCACCGCTTGGTCCTGGAGGTTCGGAACTACATGAGCGAGCTTGGCTTCGTCGAGGTCGAGACTCCGATCCTGACCAAACCGACCCCGGAGGGGGCTCGCGATTACCTGGTGCCGAGCCGGAACCACCCGGGCGAGTTCTTCGCCCTTCCCCAGAGCCCCCAGCTCTACAAGCAGCTCCTCATGGCCTCGGGGTTGGATCGGTACTTCCAGATTGCCCGGTGCTTTCGGGACGAAGATCTGAGGGCTGATCGTCAGCCCGAGTTCACGCAGATCGATATCGAAGCCTCGTTCATCCAGCCTGAGGACCTCTTCGGATGGATCGAGGGGCTTATGGCGGCTCTGGGCAGGATCCAGGCCTTGGACGTGGAAGTCCCCTTCCCGAGGATGCCCTACTCCCAGGCCATGGAGCAGTACGGCTCGGATCGCCCGGACCTGAGATACGCCCTGGAGATCCATGACTGGACCGGGCCGCTGGCCTCCCTGGAGTTCGCGGTCCTGAGGAGTGCCGTGGCGGGGGGCGGACGGATCCGGGGCCTGCGGCTCGAGGGAGGCGCCAGGCTCTCGCGCCGGGAGATCGAGGCTCTGGAGGGGTTGGCCAAGAAGGCGGGGGCCCCGGGTCTCCTTTGGACCAAACGCACCGACACCGGTGGCTCGGGTCCGTTGGCCCGCTTCATGGAGCCGGAGCATTTCGATGCCCTCGACCTCGCTCCCGGCGATCTTGCTCTCGTGGCGGCGGGGCCGGACCGGATCACCTCTTCCGCTCTCAACGCGGTGAGGGTACCGGCACTCCTTGCCCTGGACGTGAAGGCGTCGCGGCCGACGGCGTGGTTGTGGGTCACGGAGTTTCCCATCTTCGAGGTCGAGGAGGGGGGCGCCATGGCGGCGGCCCACCACCCATTCGTTCGACCGCATCCCGACGACGCCGCCCGCCTGGAGTCGGAGCCTCTGTCGGTCCGCGGCCAGGCGTATGACCTGGTGTACAACGGTGTGGAGTTCGGCTCCGGGAGCATCCGAAACCACCGGCCCGGGGTGCAGAGGACCATCCTCCGACATCTTGGGCTCTCGGACGCGGAGATCGACCGGAAGTTCGGATTCCTGCTGGAGGCGCTGGCCTCCGGGGCGCCGCCCCACGGCGGAATCGCCCTCGGAATGGACCGCATCGTCAAGGAATTCGTGGGTGCCCCCAGCCTCCGGGACGTCATCGCCTTCCCGAAGACCACGGCGGCGCGGGCGCTTTTCGAAGGCGCACCCACGCCCCTCTCCGACGGGGAGCTGAGGGAGCTCCACCTCCGACGACTCGAGAGGGACGGCGGCCGAAGCCCCTGAGGGAGGGGACATGGCAAACAGCGACGGCTCGATCCTGGAGCACCGCCTCGACGCCGAGGGCGCCGACCAGCTTCTCCTGGCCGGCATCAACGACGCCAACTTCCAGGAGCTCGCCCGAACCTTCGGGATTCGTGTGGTGCTCCGGGGGGACGAGGTCGTGCTCTCCGGCGAATTGGAGGCTGTGGAACAGGCCATTCCCGTGGGGAGGCACATGATCGAGCTGGCCCGGCTCAGGGTCCCGTTCGACGCCACCGACATCACCCGCTTTGCCGAGGAGTCCAAGGCCCAGGGCGAAGCGGGCCTCGTCTCTCCGGACCAGGAGATGCGCATCGCCCTCCCCGGCACGCGGAAGATCATCTCGCCCAAGACGGACGGTCAACGCCGCTACCTGGAGGCCATCACCGGAAACGATGTCGTCATCGGGATCGGGCCGGCCGGGACGGGGAAGACGTACCTCGCCGTGGCCAAGGCCGTGGACGCCCTCTACAAGAAGCGAGTGAAGCGGATCATCCTGGCTCGTCCCGCGGTGGAGGCGGGGGAGAACCTGGGTTTCCTGCCCGGAGATCTCCAGGAGAAAGTGGACCCCTACCTCCGTCCTCTCTACGACGCGCTCGAGGACATGATGCCGGCCGAGCGCGTGCGCCGGGCCCTGGAGTCGCGGACCATCGAGATCGCGCCCCTGGCGTACATGCGCGGGAGAACGCTCTCGGACGCGTTCGTCATCCTTGACGAGGCCCAGAACGCCACCATCCTCCAGATGAAGATGTTCTTGACTCGCCTCGGCTTGAACTCCAGGGTGGTGATCACGGGAGACAAGACCCAGATCGATCTGCCGCGCCGTGAAGACTCCGGCCTGCTCCAGGTGGAGCGGATCCTCCACGGGATCGAAGGAATCGCCCTCATCTACCTGACCGGGAGCGACGTGATTCGCCATCGCCTGGTCAAGGACATCATCCGGGCTTACGCACGGGATGAAGGAGGTGACGAAGGGTGAGCCGAAAGAAGCGAAGAATCAAGACGCCCAGCATGTTCCAGAGCCTCTCGGGAACCCCCGGGGAGGTCTGGCCCCAGGGAGCGATCCACCACGGGGCTCGGATCGCCCTGTTGGTAGCCATCGCCGTGACCCTCACGATCCTGTTCCCCACCGAGGGCCGGCGCCGCCTGGCCCGCTACCAGGTTGGGGAGGTGGCCGACCAGGACGTCGTGGCCGAGATCGGCTTCGACGTTCCGAAGACCCCCGCCGAGCTCCAGAGCGAACAGGCCGAGGCGGAGGCCGCGGTCCCGCCGGAATTCGTCTACCATTCCGCGGCGCAGGACTCCATGGAGGCGAGGCTCAACCGCTTCTTCGACCAGCTCGGCCAGGCCGCGCAGGACAGTGGGCGGGCAGGGGTGGAGGAGGTTCTTCGCCAGAACGGCCTGGTGACCCCGGCGGACCAGGCGGATGCCCTCCTGGATCCCGCGAACCGCCGTGCCCTCCGATCGGCTTCCATGGACGTGGTCCGAACGCTGACTCCCCGCGCCCTGGACCAGGCGGATGCCGGGCAGGTGACGGCCGGCGGCCGAGTCGAGGTGGAGTACCCCTCCACGGGCGAGGTCCGTTCCATCCCGGTGAGCGACCTCTACTGGGGCCGGGACTTCTACGCCAGGGTGGCCGACGTGATGGATACCGGCAACCCGGAGCTCCGGAGCATCCTCCGCCTGATCTTCATTCCATTCTTCGAGTCGCCTTTCGTGCTGGATGAGGGGGCCACGACCGCGGCCCGGGAGAACGCCCGGGCCACCGTTCCCGTGCTTCGAGGAAACGTGGTCGCGGGAGAGGTGATCGTTCGTAAGGGAGACCGGATCGGCCCTGCGGAGGAGGCGACCCTGACCGCCTACGAGGAGGCGATGGAGAGCCAGGGTCTTCTCAGGAGTGGGTGGAACTGGAGCGGTGTTCTCGGGAGCCTTCTTCTGGATCTCCTGCTCCTCAGCGTGTTCGGGTTCCTCCTCTTCTTCTTCCGGAGGGAGGTCTATGGGAACTTCCGATGGGTTCTCCTCCAGGCCATCCTGATTCTGGCTTACTTCTTCGCGGCGTGGGGTCTGGCCGACCAGGCCTTGCCCCCTGTGCTCCTCCCCATCGCTTTCACGGTCCTTCCGGTGGCGGTGCTGTGGGACGGGAGAATGGCGCTGGTGCTCGCCCTGACTCTGGGAGTCCTGACGGGTGTCCAGCCTCCGTTCGGGCAGCCCCAGGTCCTGGTGGTGACCCTGGTGGGTGGTGGGGCTGCGGCCCTCTCCGCCCGGGCGGTTCGGAGAAGGTCGCAAACCTGGATCTTCATCGCCCTCATCACGCTCGGCTACGCTCTCGCCATCACGGCTACGGCGCTTCTGGGTTGGGTGGGTGGGGGCTCGGCCCCCGCTTCCGTTGTCTTCGCGGCGGGGAATGCGACGGCCAGCGCCATCCTGGCCATGGGATTCATGCCGGTCTTCGAGTGGTTCACCGGAATCACCACGGACCAGACGCTCCTGGAGTGGGCCGATCCGAACCGCCCCCTGCTCAAACGCCTGTCCTTGGAGGCGAGCGGGACGTACGCCCACACCATCAGCGTAGCCAATCTGGCAGAATCGGCTGCCACGGCCATCGGCGCCAACGGCCTCCTGGCCCGGGTGGGCATCTACTACCACGACGTGGGCAAGCTCCTCAAGCCGCAGCATTTCGTGGAGAACCAGCCCGGAGGGCGGAACCCCCACGACAAGCTGAAGCCCCACACGTCCGCGGCCATCGTTCGCGAGCACGTCATCGAGGGTGAGAAGATGGCTCGGGACGAGGGCGTGCCCGATATCGTGGCTCGCTTCATCCCGGAGCATCACGGTACCCAGCTCATCGGCTTCTTCTACGAGAAGGCCAAGGAGGAATCCGAGGAACCTCCGAACCCGGACGACTTCCGGTATCCGGGTCCCAAGCCCGATCCAAGGAGACGGCCATCGCCATGTTGGCAGACTCGGTGGAGTCGGCCACCCGGGCCCTGCAGGACCCCTCCGAGGAGCGGGTCCGGGATCTGGTGGGCAACATCGTGGATGGCAAGATCAGGGACGGGCAGCTCTCCGAGTCCCCACTGACCCTCCGGGAGGTCAGGCTCATTCAGGAGCAATTCGTCAAGGTCCTCAGCGGGATGTACCACCATCGCCTGGACTATCCGGCGACGCGGCATCTCACCGAGGTCAAGAAAGGAGGAGGGGACGGATCGGCTTCGGAGGGGGGGAGCTCACCAGGGCCGTCGTCGCCCGACGGCGATGAAGGCTGACGTCTCCTTGGTCGAGCTCACCCTGAACCAGACCGGC
This sequence comes from uncultured Gemmatimonadales bacterium, assembly GCA_963751255.1. GTDB lineage: Bacteria > Gemmatimonadota > Gemmatimonadetes > Longimicrobiales > Gaopeijiaceae > CAVVTW01. Next base: position 92,830 of record CAVVTW010000018.1, read on the forward strand.
CGGTGGCCGATTCCCCGCGAGTTGTTGGAGCGGGGGGTGGCGGCCGTCCTCGAGAGGGAGGAGGTGAGAGCCGGGGCCCTCTCCGTCACCTTCATGGACGACCCGGGCATTCAGGCTCTGAACCGGGAGTACCTGGGTCGGGACCATCCCACCGACGTCCTCGCCTTCGCCTTGCACTCCGTGGGGGAGCCGGTGCTCGGAGACATCTACATCGGCTACGACCAAGCCTCGAGGCAAGCGGAAGACCTGTCCGTTCCCCTGGCCCAGGAGCTCCTGAGGCTCGCCGTCCACGGGACCCTCCACGTCCTGGGCTACGATCATCCCGAGGGTACGGAGCGGGCGGAGAGCGAGATGTACCGCCTCCAGGAAGAGCATGTCTCCCGGGTACTCTCCACGTGGAAGGAGACCCACCGCCCCGAGGACCTCCCTTGAGCGCCCCCGGATCCCACGAAATCGAGGGGGTGAGGCTCCGGCTCCAGGAGCTGGTGGCGGCCGGTGAGCTGGATGCCGTCGGCGAGCTTCTCCACAAGCTCCATCCAAGCGACGTGGCGGACCTGGTGGAGACGCTGGAGACGGAGGAGGAGAGGGTCGCTCTCATGCAGGTTCTCCCGGCCGAGCTGGCTTCGGAGACCCTGGCCGAGATGGACGAGGAGGAGGACCCTTCCGATCTCCTGGCCGCCATGGATCCCAAGAGGGGGGCGGCGCTGCTCCGGGAGCTGGAGTACGACGACGCCGTCGACCTGGTGGGAGAGCTGGAGCCCGAGGACCGGGCGAAGCTCCTGGCGGCCCTCCCCCTGGAAGAGGCCGGAGAGATCCGGGGCCTGCTCCGCTACGACGAGGAGTCCGCCGGCGGGTTGATGAACACCCAGCTCGTGCGGATCCAGAGCATGCTGACCGCCGGGCAGGCCATCTCCGAGGTGAGGCGCCAGGGGAGGGAGGTCGAGGAGTTCTACACGGTCTTCGTCGTGGACGCCGATCACCACCTGGTGGGGACGGTGCGCCTGGCGGACCTCATCCTGGCCGATCCCCTCCAGCCGGTGGATGAGCTCGTGGAGCCGGCGGCCGCCTCGGTGCTCCCTTCCGAGGACCAGGAGGAGGTGGGGCGTCTGATATCCCGCTATAACCTGGTCTCGCTTCCTGTGGTGGATCAGTTCGGGATCCTGTTGGGCCGAATCACCTTCGACGACGTCCTGGACGTCATGGAGGCCGAGCAGACGGAGGACATGCTCCTGCTGGTGGGTACCTCCGACCAGGAGGAGCTGAGAGGACGCTGGTGGGAGACCGTGCAGATCCGGCTTCCCTGGCTCTTCCTGAACCTGATTACCGCCACGCTCGGGGCCTCCGTGGTCTACCTCTTCTCCAATACATTGGAGAACGTGGTCATCCTGGCCGCCATCATGCCCGTGGTGGCTGGACTGGGCGGCAATGCCGGTTCCCAGGCCCTGGCGGTGACGGTTCGCCGCCTCGCCCTGGGGGGAGAGTTGGGTTCGAGTCGATTCTCCGTCGTCCTCAAGGAGCTCGCCGTGGGGTTGACGAACGGCGCCATCCTGGGGGGTGTGGTCGCCCTCATCGCTTCGGTGGTGGGGGGCAATCCCATGCTGGGTCTGGTGGTATTCCTGGCCATGTGCGGAAACCAGACGGCCGCCGGCTTCGCCGGCTCCTTCTTCCCCACGGTCCTGGACCGGCTGGGAATCGATCCCGCCGTGGCCTCGTCCGTGTTCGTAACCGCGCTTACCGACCTTCTCGGGTTCCTCTTTCTCCTGGGGCTGGCGACGGCGCTCCTGCTATGAAGCGATCGATCCGCACCATCTCCGTCCTCGTCCGCCTCGCCCCGTTCATGGTGGCGTTTCTCAGAGACCGGCGCCGGTTTGTGATCCTGGGACAGCCCGCGGCCCGGAGTCCCGAGCACCACGAGCGCCGAGCACGGCGGCTCACGAAGGTCCTGGCCGATCTGGGGCCCACCTTCATCAAGCTCGCCCAGCTGTTCAGCGCCCGGGCCGATATTCTGCCCGAGCCCTACCTGAGCTTCGTCGGCACCCTCCAGGATCAGGTGCCGCCGGATCCGTGGGAGTCCATCGCCCTGGTGGTCAAGGAGGAGCTCGGAAGGGGGGTGGAGGAGGTCTTCGAGGAGTTTCACGAGGAGCCTCTCGCCGCGGCGAGCCTGGGGCAGGTGCACTGCGCCCGCCTGGCCGGGGAGGAAGTCGCGGTGAAGGTCCTGAGGCCTGGAGTGGAGGAAATCCTGGCGCTGGATCTGGCCATCTCCTTCAGCATTCTCTTCTGGCTGAACATCCTCTTCCGGAATCACCACGTCCGGGCGCTGACGAACGTAGTCAGGGAGTTTTCGGTGAGGGTTCGGGAAGAGATGGACTTCAGGCAGGAGGCCGAGAACATGGCCACCTTCCAGAAGTTCTTCCGCGCGGAGCGCAGGGTCCGGGTGCCGAAGGTCTACGAGGAGCTCACCCGGCGACGGGTCCTGGTCATGGAGTACTGCGCGGGCACGAAGATCGATCGCCTCCACGAACGGTTTCAATCCGGGGAGCTGGATTTCACGATTCTGATGGAGACCCTCACCGGAATGTACCTCCGGATGATGATGGTGGACGGGTTCCTTCACGCCGACCCCCATCCCGGGAACATTCTCGTGCAGGATGACGGGCGGATCGTGCTCCTGGACTGGGGGATGGTCCTGCGTGTGCCCAAGTGGATCCGGGAGGCCATCCTCAACCTCGCCCTCGCGGTAGAGCGGGAGAACCTGGACGGGACCATCAATGGGATGTATCAGCTCGGGATGATCTCGCCGGAGGTGTCCAGAGGGGAGATCCGGGAGGCCGCCACCGAGATCATGGGGATCATGGAGAGGGCCAAGGGGTCCTCGGTGGACCGGATCCAGGAGATCGTCGAGGAGATCTACGACACCTTCTTCACATGGCCTCTTCTCCTTCCCCAGGAGCTGGTCTACTTCTTCCGCACCACGGTGCTCCTGGAGGGCATCGGGTTCCGTTATGACCCGGGCTTCGACGGGCTCAGACTCCTCAGGAGGGTGATCGCCGACCACCGTTCCGACATCCAGAGGGCCACCGGCAGGGAGCCGGCCGCCATCGCCAGGGATCTTCTTCAGGAGGTCCAATCCACTCTGGGCACGGTGCGCGACCTCCTTGTTCGGGCCCAGCGTGAGGAGCTGCGGGTCCGGATGCATCCCAGGGATATCCAAGGACAGGAGCGGGTACTGAACCTCCAGACCCGGAGAATCCTGCTGAGCATCTTCGCCACGGGGTTCGCCGTCATCACTGCGATCCTCTTCATTGCGGTGCATGCGTATTGGCTCCTGGTGGCCGGATTCGGGATCTCCCTCGTCATGTTCACGCTGGTCTTCCTGATTCCGACCCACCTCCTGGAGAACCCCTTGCGCCATGCCCGGGGTATTCGACCCGACGACCGGTACTACTGACGACCAGAGCCAATGGCGACGCCGAACGCGGAATGGAAGGACGAGGAGGGAGCGGCAATGACGCCGGGGCTGCCTGGGGAGGCCGGTGAGCCTCTCGAATCTCTGACGGTGGAGACACGGGGGGTGCTGGAGCGGTTCAGGGCCGGGAAGAAGGTGGGACTGGCGCGGGCGATCTCCCTGGTGGAGAACGAGCGGCCGGGGTTTCAGGCCTTCCTCCACCTGGTGCTCGAGACCCCGAGATTCGCCAGCCGCGTGGGTTTCACCGGGCCCCCCGGAGCGGGAAAGTCCTCCCTCGTAGCCGCTCTCACGCGCATGTACAGGAGCCGCCAGGAGGAGGTGGCCGTGGTGGCGGTGGATCCCACCTCCCCCTTCTCCGGTGGCGCTCTTCTGGGAGATCGGATCCGGATGAACGATCTGGCCACGGATCCCGGCATCTTCATCCGTTCCATGGCGACGAGGGGATCCCTGGGGGGGCTGGCGACAACCACCAAGGAGGTCATGGATCTCATGGACGCCTTCGGATTCGCGAGGGTCCTGGTGGAGACGGTGGGGGTGGGGCAGACGGAGCTGGAAATCACCGGCGCCGCCGACACCGTGGTCGTCGTCCTGGTGCCCGAGTCCGGCGACGCCATCCAGGCCATGAAGGCGGGCCTCATGGAGATCGCGGACATCTTCGTGGTCAACAAGGCGGATCGCCCCGGCTCGGACCGCCTGGTGAGAGACCTGAGGATGGCGTTGCACCTGAAGCAGGGGGAGGCCCTCAGGGACGTCCCGGCCCATCATGGCGTGGACCTGCGGCGGCTGGCCTCGATCCCACAAGCCACCAGTGCCGCCTCTGGCGACGGGAAGGAAACGGGGTGGGAGATTCCCGTTCTGACCACCGTGGCCCAGTCCGGGGAGGGGGTGCCGGAGCTCCTGGAAGCCGTGGCCCGGCACAGGGTCTTCCTGGAGGGTTCCGGGGTCCTGGAGTCGCGCAGAAGAAGCCGGGCCGCGGGCCGGGTCAGGGACGTCGTGGAGCGGGAGCTTCGGCGCATCGCCTGGTCCAACCCGACGGTTTCCAGGATTCTCGCCGAAGGGGTGGACGAGATCGTCGCCGGACGCGAGACTCCATATTCCCTGGCGGGTAGAATTCTGGCCGAGCTCCTCGGAGACCGGGAATCGACTGGAAGCACGGATTGAAAAGCCGCGTCCGGGCCCCTGCGCCCGGGTGTTTCATCAGAAGCCGCTCTCGAGGCGAGGTCTCCGGTCTCGGGGGGCCGAGAACAGACGAGGACCGACGATGTCCACGACCGAACGGGAGATGCTCACCCCTTCGGAGCTGGCCAAGCTGCTGTCGGAGAGGGACGAGGAGATCCGCAGGCTGAAGGAAGAGCTCGCGGCCTGGGAACGGGCCTGGGCGGGGATTCCCAAGCGGGATGACAGCCTCTTTACCTCCATTTCCGGCAGGGAGATCCGACCACTCTACGTACCGACGGAGCTGGAGGGGGCGGAGGGGCATCCTACCGGAGCGCCATCCTACCTTCGGACCCTGGGCTTTCCGGGGAGCTTCCCCTTCACGCGGGGGCCGTACACCACCATGTACCGTACCCGGCTCTGGACCATGCGGCAGTTCGCCGGCTTTGCCACGGCCGAGGAAACGAACCAGCGCTACAAGTACCTTCTGGCGAACGGACAGACGGGCCTGAGCGTGGCCTTCGATTTTCCCACGCTCATGGGGTACGACTCGGACCACCCTCGCTCCCTGGGAGAGGTCGGGGTCTGCGGCGTGGCCATCTCCTCTCCGGCGGACATGGAGACCCTCTTCGAGGGCATCCCTCTGGACCAGGTCTCGGTCTCCATGACCATCAACGGTCCCGCCATCATTCTCTTCGCCTTCTACGTCGTGGCGGCGGAGAGGCAAGGCGTGTCTCCCGACCAGCTGCGGGGGACGGTTCAGAACGACATCCTGAAGGAGTACCAGGCGCAGCACGCCTGGGTCTATCCTCCCGAGCCGGCCCTGCGGCTCATCGTGGACATGTTCGAGTGGACGTCGCAGCACGCTCCCAAGTACAACCCCATCTCCATTTCCGGTTACCATATCCGTGAGGCCGGGGCCACGGCGTCCCAGGAGTTGGCCTTCACGCTCGGGAATGCCTTCGAGTACGTGGAGCGGGGAATGGCCAGGGGCCTGGATGTGGATCGCTTCGCTCCCCGCCTCTCCTTCTTCTTCGACGTGCACAACGATTTCTTCGAGGAGGTGGCCAAGTTCCGGGCGGCCCGACGCATCTGGGCTCGCCACCTCACCGAGAAGTACGGGTCGACGGATCCCGAATCGTGGCGTCTCAGAACCCACGCCCAGACGGCGGGTGTGAGCCTGACCGCCCAGCAGCCCGAGAACAACATCGTCCGGGTGGCCTACCAGGCCCTGGCCGCCGTTCTGGGGGGGACCCAGTCCCTTCACACGAACTCCATGGACGAGACCCTTGCCCTCCCCACGGAGAAGGCGGTTCGAATCGCCCTCCGGACCCAGCAGATTCTGGCCTACGAGACCGGCATTCCCAACACCATCGATCCTCTGGGGGGATCGTACTACGTCGAGGCGTTGACCGACGAGCTCGAGAACGAGGCCGAGGAGATCTTCCGGGAAGTGGAGGAGATCGGGGGCGTCGTGCCGGGAATCGAGAGCGGCTGGTTCCAGAAGGGAATCGCCGACTCGGCGTTCCGCCAACAGAAGGAGGTGGAATCGGAACTGAGGAAGATCGTCGGCGTGAACGCCTTCACCGAAGGGTCCGAGACCGTCGAGATCGAGATGCTCCGGATCGCGCCGGGGACCGAGGAGAAGCAGCGGGGACGCATGGCTCGACTCAGGGCGGAGCGGGACGAGGGTCGGGTGACCAGGGCGTTGGAGGCCCTGGAGGCTGCCACCGGCACCGACGAGAACCTGGTGGAGCCGATCCTGGAGTGCGCCCGGGCCTACTGCACCCTTTACGAGATCCGGGAGGCCATGGAGAGAGTCTTCGGGAGCTACAAAGAGCCGGTCTTCTTCTGACATCATCCATGCAGATCGACGCCATCTTCTTCGATGCCGGAAACACGCTCATCTTCATCGATCCCGCGATTGTCCTCCCCGTCTTCCGGGAACACGGAGCAGAAGTGGACGAAGGCCGATTCCGGTCCGCGGAGCTCATGGCTCGGGTCCACCTGTCCAAAGAGGTGGAGGACGGGGCCTCCGGAACGGAGCCGGGGGTCTGGCAGACCTACTTCCTGAACCTGATGCGGGGGTCCGGCGTCCCCGAGGACCAGCTCGGGGTGGTGGGGACACGACTCAGGGAGATTCACCGGGTGAGGCACCTCTGGACCCACCTGGATGCCTCCACGGGCCCCGCGCTCGGGAAGCTTCGAGGAGCCGGCTATCGCATGGCGGTGATCTCCAACGCCGATGGCCGGGTGGAGGGACTGATCAGGGGAGCGGGCCTACTCGGGTTCTTCGAATTCGTCCTGGACTCGGAGGTGGAAGGGGTGGAGAAGCCGGATCCGGAGATCTTCCTGCGGGCGTGCCGCCGCATGGGCGTGGAGCCCGGTCGATCCCTCTACGTGGGAGATCTCTATCCCGTGGACGTCGTGGGGGCCCGCAATGCGGGGCTCCATGCGGTTCTGCTGGACCCTCTCGGGGAGCTGGACTATCCGGTGGACCGGATCCCCGACGTCGCCGCCCTTCCGGCGTACCTGGGCCGGGTTTCCCCCCGCCTCTGAAGGTCCCTATCTTCAGGCGCGCCTGTCGCGACAGACGCGGTGAGCATGAACCTATAACTGGGAGCCAACGCATGCCTGAGGGAGATCGGAAGATCCGGATCCTCGTGGCGAAGCCCGGTTTGGATGGGCACGATCGGGGAGCCAAGGTCATCGCTTCCGCCTTCCGGGACGCCGGTTTCGAGGTCATCTACACCGGCCTGCACCAGACGCCTGAGATGATCGTCAACGCGGCCGTGCAAGAAGACGTGGACGTGGTTGCCCTCTCCGTCCTTTCCGGGGCCCACATGACTCTCTTTTCCCGTGTCCTGGAGCTCCTCGAGGAGGCGGGAGCCGATGACGTTCTGGTCACGGGTGGCGGGATCATCCCCGAGGAGGACATGAACGCCCTCCGGGAGAGGGGCGTCGGCCGCCTGTTCGGGCCCGGAACGCCGACCCGCGAAGCCGTGGCGTACATCAGAGAGTGGGCCGAGAATCGGCACAGGGCCGAGGTATGAATTCCCGGAAGAGAGGACGTTCCTGATGACCGAGCGACCGGCTGGCTCCGGTTCCCGCTCCAGCACGCGGCTTTCGGAGTTGGCCCAAGAGCTCCAGGAGCTCCGTGACCGATTGCGCCTGGGGGGTGGGGAAGCGCGAATCCGTCGACAACACAAGCAGGGGAAGCTGACGGCTCGAGAGCGCATCGAGCTCCTCCTGGATCCCGGGAGCCGGTGGGTGGAGTTGGGCCTCCTCCTGGCCCATGATCAGTATGATGGGGAGGCACCGGGAGCGGGTGTGGTGACGGGCGTCGGAGTCGTGGAGGAGCGGGAAGTGGTGGTGGTGGCCAACGACGCCACGGTGAAGGCGGGCTCGTGGTGGCCGGAAACCATCAAGAAGATGCTCAGGGCCCAGGAAGTGGCCATGCGGTGCCGCATTCCCATCATCTACCTGGTGGACTCCGCCGGAGTGAACCTGCCCTACCAGGGAGGGGTGTTCCCCGGGCAGTACGGGGCGGCCCGGCTCTTCTACTACAACTCCATCATGCGCCGCTACCTGCGCGTGCCGCAGATCTCTGCCGTGATGGGGCCCTGCATTGCCGGGGGGGCCTATCTGCCCGCGCTTTCCGACGTCATCCTCATGGTGGAGGGGACCAGCTTCATGGGACTGGGGGGGCCCAACCTGGTGAAGGGAGCCACGGGCCAGACGGTGGGAAGAGAGGAGCTCGGAGGCGCCAGGATCCATACCGAGGTCTCGGGTGTTGCCCATTACCTGGTACCTGACGACCAGACGTGCGTGGCCAGGATTCGCCAATTGGTGGGGGAGCTCTCCCGTGGGGACCAAGCTCCCGCCTCCAGGGACATCGCCCCGGGGCAGGGCACCGCCCCGTCCCGGGACTTCCGGGAGATCTACACCATCCTTCCCGATGATCATCGGCAGCCCTACGATATGGTCCGACTCCTGGAGTGCATCCTCGACGGCGAGGGGATGGACGAGTTTCAGCCCGGTCACGCGGCCGAGATGATCTGCGGGACCGGGTTTCTGGGCGGGATGCCCGTGGGGGTCATCGCCAACTTCCGGGGCATCGTGAAGGACCGGCGTCCGGGCCCCCCGCGTTTCGGCGGCATTGTCTACACGGAGAGCGCCCGAAAGGTGGCGTATTTCATCGAGACCATGAACCGGCACCGGACCCCCATCCTGTTCGTTCAGGACGTGTCGGGATTCATGGTGGGACCCGATGCTGAGCACTCGGGCATCATCCGGGCCGGGGCGGAGTTCGTGGAGGCCATGGCTGCGGCCACGGTGCCGAAGCTCACCCTGACGGTCAATCATGCGTCGGGCGCGGGGTACTATGCCATGGCGGGGCAGGGGTTCGATCCGGACTTCATCCTCTCTCTTCCCACCGGCCGGATGGGGGTCATGGAGGGCGAGAGCGCCGTCATGGCTCTCTTCAGCGCCCAGCTGGACCGATTGAAGGCCGAGGGTGCCGTGCCGGACGAGGATTTGCGCACCCGGATGGACGAGGTGCGGGAGGAGTACGAGGCGCAGTTGGACGCCCGCTTCGCGGCGGCCCGGGGATTCGTGGACGAGGTCGTGCTGCCGGAGGAGTTGAGAGACGCTCTGATCCTCTTGTTGAGGGCCGCACGTCAGAACCCGGGACCCCACCTGGGGCCCTTTCATCTTCCCTTCGATCCAACCACGCCCCCGGGCCCTCCGCCTTCGGGTATGGAGCAGGGTTGAGGTTCCCGCGTAGGCCGGCCATCCCATGATCGGGGCGAGTCGCAGGAAGCGGGGGCCCGACCCTCATCTCCAGTGGAAGGTCGGGCTCTTCTTCGCCGGTGCCGCCGTGGCCCTGGTGGGCTTCGCCCTGGACTCCAGGGTCGTCGTGGGAGCGGCTACCCTGATCCTCGTGGCGGGGTTCGGCCTGCGGTTTCTTCCGGCGGGAGACCGGGAGGGGGAGGACGAAGACGAGGAAGGCTCCCAGGGCCGAGGATCTCATGGAAACGCCCCGCCGGACTCGCCATGATGGGGGGTGACCGCTTCCGCCCCTCTCCACCCGAGGCTACCGGGCAGGATTGACCTGCCTGCCGCCCTCCTCCGTCACCTGGGCTACCCCGCCTTTCGTGTCGGGCAGGAGGAGCTGGTGAGGGCGGTCCTCGAGGGGAGAGACGCCCTGGGGATCCTCCCCACAGGAGGGGGGAAGAGCGTCTGCTTTCAGCTCCCCGCCTTCCTGCTCCCGGGGATCGTACTGGTGGTCAGTCCGTTGATTTCCCTCATGGCCGACCAGGTGGGGAGGGCCAGGAAGGCCGGGTTGGCGGCGGATCTCCTCAACTCGGGCCTGTCCGAGGCGGAGCGCCGGCGGGTCCTCGCCCGTGCCACGGAAGGGAGGACCCAGCTCCTCATCATCTCCCCGGAGCGGCTGGAGCTTCCTGCATTCCGAGCGGTCCTCCCTCGCCTCCCTCTCTCACTGGTCGCCGTGGACGAGGCTCATTGCATCAGCCAGTGGGGCCACGACTTCAGGCCGTGTTACCGGAGGATCGGTCAAGTCCGAGGGGAGCTGTCCGTTCCCTTCCTGGCCCTCACGGCCACCGCCACCCCGCGGGTCCGCCAGGAGATCTCCACCTCCCTCCGCCTGCGGGACCCGGTCCGGGTCCTGGGGACCTTCGATCGCCCGAACCTGGCATGGGAGGTGCGCGGGGTCGATGGTCACCTGGAGAAGATGGAGGCCCTCCGGAGGCTCCTCAAGAGGCGGGAGGGCGCCACCGTCGTGTACGCTTCCACCCGGCGGGCGGTGGAGGCGATCCGAAGGGGGCTCGCTGCCCTGGGCCTTCCGGCCCTCACCTATCACGCAGGCCTCTCCGCCGGACGGAGGGCCGAAGTGCAGCGCCGCTTCCTGGGCGATCCCGCGCCCCTCGTCGTGGCCACCAATGCCTTCGGTATGGGGATCGATCGACCGGACGTTCGTCTCGTGGCCCACTACCAGCTGCCCGGAAGCCTGGAGGCGTACTACCAGGAGGCCGGGCGGGCGGGCCGGGACGGCTTCGATGCCCGCTGCGTGGCCCTTTTCGCGCGGCGAGACCGGGGGGTGCACGACCGCTTTCTGGCCAGGAGCTACCCTGATGTCCGCATGCTTCGGAAGCTGCACACCCGTCTTCTCGCCCGCCTGGGGACTTGCCGTAGCGCGACGATTCCGGTCAAGGATGTCTGCCGGGCCATGGGAAAGCGGACCCCGGAGGAGCAGGCACTCTCCGCCCTTCGAGCCCTGCATCGCTGCGGCGCTCTGGTCCAGGAGGACGTGGACGACGGTGCCGCCCATGCTTCCTCGGGGGAAGGGATGAGCTGCCGGACGCGGCTGACGGTGCTTGCCTCACGCCCGAGCCTTCAGGGGCTGACGACCCTGAGATCGGCGGCCCTCTCCCAGATCGAGGCCGTGGTGGAGTATGCTCGCACCACGGAGTGCCGAAGGCGTACACTCCTTGCCTACTTCGGCGAGAGGACGGGCGGTGGGGGATGTGGACGCTGCGACCGGTGCCGGGATGGGGACGGGCGGGGAGCTTCGCAAGGGCTCAATGCGCTCCGGGCCCTTTTTGCCCGGGGCGCTACGGGCTAACTTCTCTTGCCGAGAACCGACCTTCGGTGGGGATCTGTCCTCGCCCCACCCGCCCAAGCCGGACGAGCGTATGGATTGTTACTTGACCGACGAGCATCGGGAGTTTCAGGCCGAGGTCCGGGCCTTCGCCGAGGAGGAGATCCGGCCGTTGGCATCGGAGCTGGACCGTCGCGCGGAGTTTCCATGGGAGACCGTCCGGGCCATGGCCGAGCGAGGGTGGATGGGGATCCCCGTTCCGAGGGAATACGGTGGGATGGGCAGGGACAACCTGAGCTACATCCTGGCCGTGGAGGAGCTCGCCAGGGTGGACGCGAGCCATTCCATCACGGTTTCCGCCCACACGACGCTGGGGACCACTCCCCTTCTGCACTTCGGAACCGAGGAGCAGAAGCAAAAGTGGATCCCCCTCCTGGCCCGAGGACGTGTCCTCGGGGGCTTTGGGCTGACGGAGCCCGGCGCGGGCTCCGACTCCTCCGGAACTATGACCCGGGCGGAGAGGGAAGGGAGCGGATGGCGCCTGAACGGGGCGAAGATCTTCATCACCCACGCGGGTGTGGGTGAGATCTTCACGGTCACCGCGGTGACGGAGCCGGGGCAGGGATCGAGGGGGATCACGAGCTTCATCGTGTGCAAGCCCAGTGTGGACCTGGACCGGACCGAGTCCGTGGGGATCGGCCACGCACCAGAGCTGGACTTCGTCGACGGCGTCCGCGCCGGCAAGAAGGAAGACAAGATGGGCTGGCGGGCCTCCGACACCCGGGAGCTCCTTCTGGAGGACGCCCTCGTCCCCGACGGCAATCGGCTCGGCGCGGAAGGTCGCGGGTTCATCAACTTCATGAAGACGTTGGACGCGGGGAGGGTCGGTGTGGCGGCCCTCTCCCTCGGATTGGCCGAGGGAGCTTTCGACGTGGCGCTTCGGTACACACAGGAGCGAAAGCAGTTCGGAAGGAAGATCTGGGATTTCCAGGTCTTGCAGTTCCGCCTGGCGGATCTCGCTACCGAGATCCAGGCGGGTAAGCACCTGACCTATCACGCAGCTTGGCTGGAAGACCACGGCCGTCCTTTTGGAAAGGAGGCGGCCATGGCGAAGCTCTATTGCTCGGAGCTGGCCATGCGCGCGACAACCCAGGCCATTCAGCTCCTCGGGGGGGTGGGGTATACCCAGGACTACCCCGTGGAGCGGATGATGCGCGACGCGAAGGTCTGCGAGATCGGGGAAGGAACGAGTGAGATCCAGAGGATCGTGATCGGTCGGCATCTGGTGCGGGAAGCCTTCGGGAAGTAGGGGTCCTGGACCGGATGTGATCGCGTGACGCGATCCGACAACAGCATTGGAGCCGGCTCCCGGGATTCCGGGACGCTTCAGGGTGGCCGAGACCCGTCTGGCGAACGCTTTGATGGGATCTGGAGGGGTTCGGGACCCGGAGGGCGTTCCTGGTCGGAGGGAGCGGCGCCCCATAAGGAGTGTTCGTTCTTTGAAAAGAGAAATTCTGGTCAGCGCCTCCCCTCAGGAGTCGTGGGTCGCGCTGTTGGAAGACGGGCGGCTGGTCGAGCTGATGTTCGATCGGCCGGACCAGGGCCGTCTTGTTGGTGATATCTTCCTCGGGAAAGTCGAAGCCGTCCTCCCGGGAATCCAGGCCGCGTTCGTGGATATCGGCAGGGAGAAGGCAGGGTTCCTCCACGCCTCGGACCTGGATTACCAGGATGAGGACGACGACGACAACGGCGAGAACGGTGGGCGGCGCCGGGGACGGAAGGAAGTCCCCATTCAGGATGTCATCCGCCAGGGGGAGAAGGTCCTCGTCCAGGTCACGAAGGAGCCCATTGGCACCAAGGGGCCGCGACTCACGACTCAGATCTCTCTGCCGGGGCGCTTTCTCGTGTTCATGCCCGGGTCCTCCCACGTCGGCGTGAGCCGAAAGATCGAGGATCGGGGGGAACGTGCCCGGCTCAGAAAGCTCGCCCGGGAGATCGTGCCGTCGGGAGGTGGCGGGGTGATCGTCCGGACGGTGGGGGAGGAGCTCAACCGGCACACGTTCGAGGGGGAGTTCGGGCGCCTGCACCAGGTGTGGACGGAGATCCAGAAACGATCGGAGACGGCCGAGGCTCCTTCCCTGGTCCACGCGGAAGCCAAGCTCATCAGCGGGGTCATCCGGGATCTCTTCAGTGACAAGTTCGACTCCCTTACCGTGGACAACCGGGAGATTCACGCGGAGATCAGCCGGTACCTCAAGAACGTGGATCCCGATCTCCTGGGCCGTCTCCACCTGTACACCGAGGCCCTCCCCCTCTTCGACAAGCACGGGATCGAGGAGGAGATCCACGAAGCGTTCCAGAAGAAGGTGACCCTTCCCTCCGGAGGCTACATCGTCATTGAGCCCACCGAAGCCCTCGTGTCCATCGATGTGAACACGGGGAGGTTCACGGGCAAGAAGAAGAAGGATCCCGAGCACACGATTCTGAAGACGAACCTGGACGCAGCACGGGAGATCGCCAAGCAGCTACGCCTTCGGGACATCGGTGGCATCGTGGTTTGCGATTTCATCGACATGGACTCCCAGAAGAACCGGGACCGGGTGCTTCACGAGCTCCGCAGCCACCTGGGGCGGGACCGGGCCCGCACGAAGGCCTTCGAGGTCTCGGAGCTGGGCCTGGTGGAGATGACCCGCCAGAGGGTGAGGCCGTCCCTCTTCCAGGCCCTCACGGAGACGTGCACGCACTGCGGAGGGGCCGGGAGGGTCTTTTCCCCTGCCACGGTCGTCCGCCAGGTGGAGCGCAGCCTCAACCGCGCGGGCGCTGCGGGTAGGGAGAAGCGGATCGTGGTTCGATTGCACCCGGAGGTGGCGCTCCAGATTCTGGAGCAGGAGTCGGACTTCCTCCCCTCCATGGTCAAACGAACCCGGATGAAAGTGGAGCTGTTGGACGACCCCCTGATGCGCCAGGACGAGTTTCGCCTGCTGGCGGGTCCGGCCGAGACCGACGTCACCGACCGGTACGTGACAGGCTGAGGGTGTCGTTGGGCGAGGCCTCGAATCGCGAGCCTGGGGTTGACCCGGGGAGCGGCTTCCATACCTTTTATGGGCTGTAGGACTAGCTCAGGATATCGACCAGAGGACCCTATGTACGCGGTGTTCCGGACGGGTGGAAAACAGTTTCGGGCAGAGCCCGGGAAGCGAATCCGGGTTCCGAGTCTCGACGTGGAGCCCGGCGACTCCATTACCTTTGACGATGTCCTTCTGGCTTCGGACGGCTCGGAGGTCCGCGTGGGCGCGCCCAGCGTGGATGGGGCGACGGTGAAGGCCGAGGTGATGCGTCACGGGCGGGCTCCGAAGATCATCGTCTTCAAGCGGAAGCGCCGAAAGAACTACCGGCGCAAGCAAGGTCACCGGCAGGGTTTCACCGAGATCCGGATCGACGAGATCCTGGTCTGACCTGGCCGGTCCGGGGACGGACTGTTCACTGGGGGCAGAGATGGCACACAAGAAGGGCGTGGGCTCGAGCCGAAATGGCCGGGACAGCAACGCTAAGCGCCTCGGCGTAAAGCGCTTCGGCGGCGAGCAGGTCCGGGCCGGGGGGATCATCGTGCGTCAGCGGGGCACCAAGTTCCACCCCGGGAGGAACGTGGGCCGGGGCGGAGATGACACGCTTTTTGCCACCGTGGACGGCGTGGTCACGTTCGAAAGGCGGGCCGATCGTCAGATGGTCTCCGTCTACCCTCAGGAATAGCACTTTCCACACGTTGTACGGTCCGACCCTGCCGCGGGCAGGGCGGACCTTTTTTCGTGCCCATCGGTAGCACTTGGGATATCAGACCGACGGCGCGCGAACCTGGGTGGGAGAAGAAGCCCGCGAGGGACCCGAGCACCATGGGAGACTGATGGAAGGAAGAACGGATCAGGAAGGCCTGGGGACGGAACCGGGGTTTGCGGTTTCGTCTCCGCTGGTGCCGTCGGGACCGCTCTCCGGGCCGGGACTCCTCCGGGGCTCTCCGGCCTCCCGGGCTCTGTCCGCATCTTCGGCATCACCGGTGTGGTCGCCCTCTCCCTTCTCCTGGCTCCGGCGCGTACCGAAGAGATCACCGGCACCCCGCCCCATGTGTCCGACCTGGCACCTGCCCTTTCTCTTCCCGTCGCCATGAACCAGAAGGTGGAGATCTGGATGCAGAGGTACCTTACCGACCAGCGTCCGGTCTTCGAGCGTTATCTGGCAAGGGAGGGGCTCTACGCCGACATGATCCAGGACGCTCTCCGGCGCCGGAGCATGCCGGAAGAGCTGGTCTATCTCGCGGCCATCGAGTCCGGGTATTCCCCGGGGGCCGTTTCCAGGGTGGCCGCCAGCGGCATGTGGCAGTTCATGGGCCCTACCGCCCAGGCCTTCGGGCTTCGCATCGATTCCTACGTCGACGAGCGCCGGGATCCGGTGCGGGCTACCGAGGCGGCGCTGGACTATCTGCAGTCCCTTTACGATCAGTTCGGTTCATGGTACCTGGCCGCGGCTGCGTACAACGCGGGCCCCGCCCGGGTCGCACGAGCTCTTCAGATCACGGCCGTGGACGTGGACAAGGGTGGTGACGAGGCATTCTACTGGGAGGTCTCGGAGCACCTGCCCGCGGAAACCAGGGAGTACGTGCCGAAGATGCTGGCCGCGATCCTCCTCGGCAGGGCGGCTGAGAAGTACGGCTTCAGCGTGGAGCAGGCCAAGCCCATTCGCTACGACCGGGTTTGGGTACCGGCCGGCACGTCCTTGCGGAGGGTTGCCGAGGCGGTGGGGGCACCGTTGACCAGGATCAGGAACCTCAACCCCCACCTGATCCGCGGCGTGACCCCCCCCGAGGGTCTCTTCCCCGTGCGAGTTCCCCCGGGGAGCTCGCCCCTCCTGGTGGCTGCCATGGGTGGAAGGTGGAGGAAGATCGTCGTGGACGATTGAGTCCGGTCCCCTCCCCCCACGCTCTCCGCCCGCCGCGTCCGTCCCTCCTCCCCCTCATCCCCTGGCCGTTTCCAGAAAGCTCTCGGTGGTCTCGGGTGGGGCCTCCCCATCGAGGAGGCTCACCAGAACGAGCACCGGGACGTGGACGAGAAGGCCCAGAATCCCCTCATGGAGATCGAAGGGGCGGAGCTGGCCCTGGAAGAAGAAGAACAAGGTCACGGCCGATCCGGCCAGGAGGCCGCTGAGAATGCCCGTGGTGGTGGCCCGTCTCCAATAGAGCGCCGCGATCAGGGGAGGGGTGAACTGGGCCACGATCCCATACGAGGTCAGGAGGAGGACGACCAGGGAGACTCCCTGGTACAGGGCGAAGAAGTAGGCGATGGCGCCAAGGGCGACCAGGAGGCCTCTCATGAGAACCCGCTGCTGCCGGTCGTCCAGCCCCATGAAAGGCCGTATTCCGTCTTCCACCGCCACGGAAGCCCCCGCGTGAAGAAGGGCATCCCCCGTGGACATGGAGGCCGAGAGGGCTCCAGCGCAGAACAGCCCCACCACGATTGCCGGCAGCTGGCTACGCAGGATGAGGAAGGGAAGAATGAAATCGGGTTCAGGGGGCGACTCGGGGAAGAGGACCCCGGCGAAACCGATGAGGAAGACGGGGATCAGGAAGAGCTGGAAGGTCGGGAACAGAACCACCGTGCGACGAATCGTGGCGTCGTTCTTGGCCGTGAAGGCCTTCATGAACAGGTGGGGCCACATGGAGACCCCGATGGCGCTGACGAGGATGGCCGAGGAATATCCTCCCCACGTCCACGGAGTGCCGCTGGCGGTGAGGCCCGGTACCGTCAGAAGCTCGGGGCGCTCGCTGGCGATCTGCTGGAACATGGGCCCTACGCCTCCATACAGGCGGATGGGGAGGTAGATGCCCAGTGTCCAAGCGATGGCCAGCATGACGATTCCCTGGAAGGTGTTCGTCCATCCCACGGCCGACACGCCCGAGGTGAGGACGTAGAGGAGGACGATCCCGTACGCCAGGCCGGCGCCCAGCCACAGGGGAATGTGCCCGTCGGTCACGGCCTCGATGACGATTCCCGCCCCGCGCATCTGGAGCGTGATGTAGGGGACGAAGGCCAGGACGGTCAGGGCCGCCATGAGGGCAGAGAGGAAGCGGGAGGGGAAGCGGCCGACCAGGAGCTGGGCCTGCGTGACGAACCCGTACCTTCGCCCGACCCTCGCCGCCCTGGGGCCGACCCAGTACCAAGGGGCCATTCCCAGGACCCCGTAGGAGAGGATGTAGAAGGATGCCGCCCCGCGGGAGTAGGCCCATCCCGGCCCGCCCAGGAACGCGAAGGCCGAGAACATGGTGGCGCCGAAGATGAAATACATGACCAGGAGCCCGAAGGAACGATCTCCGGCCACGTATCCCGTCACGCTCTTCGATGCACGTCTCCCGGCACGGAGACCGATACCCAGCGTCACCAGGAGGTAGAGGACGATGATGACGGTGACGCCTTGCCAGCGCTCCATCAGCGCCGCCTCTCACGGCTCTTCTCCTCCACGCGATCCACCGCGAAAAGGACCAGAAAGGAGAGGACCACCCAGAGGGCGATCCATGCCATGGAGAACGGAAGGCCGAGGATCCAGGGCTGGATACGGTTGAAGGGGACCATTCCAGGCCAGGTGACGGCCACCGTGAAGAGGATGAAGAAGACCGCTGCGCCTCGTCGGATCCACCGCAGGCTCACCTCCGCCCTCCCGGTCCGGGCCTGTGCGCATCCAGGGCACCGGCTACCTCGTCCAGGGCCGCGGTCAGCTCGTCGATAAGGGTCCTCGTGGCCGACGGCGTGAGTCCGTCGTGGCCGACCTGGCCGCGCAGCGTGCGGATCCGCGTGGCGGCATTCCGGATTCGCGCGGCGGGATCGGACGGAGCGAGATCGGGAAAGAGATCTTCCTTCCGCATGCCTCCTCCATGGATGGGGAGTGGTCGGACCTAGAAGCCAGGACCGGAGAGGATGGATGGCTTGGTGGCCTCGGCGAACCACTCCTCCGGGTCACCTTCGGGGAGGGTCGCCTCTTCGGAGGCGCCTTTGGCGACGCCTGCCAGGAACCCATCGATGAGGATCCCCGAAAATCGATCCGCCAGGGCGGTCACGGGCAGATCATGCCCCGGCCGGTACCACTGATCGACCCAGCTCAGCATCCCGAAGAGTCCGAAGGCGGCCGCTCGGGCCTCTCGGGGGCTCCGGCTCGGGGACAACTCCCGGAAGGTCCCGATGACGATGTTGGCATATTCCCGCATGAGGCGTCGGACCTCGGCCCCGAAGGAGTTCTGTAGGGCCTCCCAGTCGCGCACCAGGACCCGCATCTCATGGCGATGCTCCTGGGAGTACCGGAGATGCGTTCGGACGATGGACCTGAGGCGCTGACCCGGATCTCCGGCTCTGCTGATCCCGTCCTTGACCCGGTCCAGAAGGGTGGCGAGGGAGGGACCGAGAATGAGGTAGAGCAGCTCCTCTTTGCTCTTGAAGTAGTAGTAGAGCCCGGCGGGGCTGACCCCGGTCACGGCTGCAACATCCCGGACGCTGGCGGCGTGATACCCCTTTTCGGAGAAGATTTGGCCGGCGCTCTTCAGAATCTGCGAGAGCTTGGCGTCATAACTCATCAGGGTTCTCCCACCCGTCTCGGCCCACCCGTGGAGGGACACGGTCCATTGGCGATTGGGCTTCCCCTTTCCATGACGGCCCCCAGGACTCATACTAATGAGCGGCGCTGACGCTGCTCCGGATGTGCGAATTCAATCGAGCGTCCGATCGGCAAGCTACCGGAGGGGGTCCCGGGGTGCAAGGAAGGAATCGAGTCCCCGGTATGCCGTTTGCAGTAAGGGCGCCATGTCGTAGACCCGAGCCCGAAGGAACTTGCCCAGGGTGCTGACTCGTCTGGCCGTCATCCGATCCGTCCTCCCGCTGGGGATGTGTGTCCTTTTCACACTTCCCGTGTCGGCCTGTCAGGACATTCGGGATGATCCGCTGGCGGTGGCCGTGGCCCCGGAGACCTACGGCGCACTCCTCCTCTCCGACGCTCTGCCCAGCGTTCCCCACCTTCTCGCCGAGCGAGGACTGGGTGTGGCGGGGGCCGCCGACGCCGACGCGTGGTGGGAGTCCTGGACGCTGGAGGAAGATGAGGGCGAGAGCCTTCGCGCCTCGATCTACCCCTCGGCCGCCTCACGCTTGTATCCTGTGGTGGGGGACGAGGGAGTCGCCGAGCTCCTGGACAAGCAGGAGGAGAGCCTGGCGGCTGTGGAGAGGGTGAGCGTCATTGTGGGCTCTCCCGCCATCACCCAAGCCCTGGAGCAGGCGAAGCGGCTCCACGGGGAGGCCGTTCGTGCCCTGGCCGGTGACCGAGGCCAGGAAGCACTCGGCTTGATTCTCTGCACGTCGGACGCTCTATGGGAGGTGAGCCCGCAGCAGGTGGCCGCCCACCTCGTGAATCGTGCGTCCGAGACGCAGCGAAGGAATCTCGTCACCAATCCGTATTCTGAAGAGGAGCTGCTCCGGATCCGACGTTTGACCACGGGTGCCCAGGAGGCCCTGGAATCCGGGGACTACCCGTTGGCCATCCGTAGAGCCTACTATGCATGTCAGCTCCTGGGTGTTGACCCGCCCTGAGGCACCTGGCGACTCCCACGGACGGTTTGCCGCTCCCGGGGGCCCGCCGGGGAGCGGTCTTTTCTTTTTCGGGCGCGGTCGCTTCCGACCCGAGCCCTCTGGGAGAGGATGGGAGATGTCCAGTCGCCACTTTCTCTTTGCCGCTCTGAGTCTCGTCACGAGCCTCAGCGTCACCCCCGGCGTTGTCCGGGGTCAAGAGGCCGGCTCGGTCATCCGGGTGCCTGTCCACGGCGACATCGAGCTCGGCCTGGCACCCTTCGTTGAGCGCAGCCTGGAGGAGGCCGCCGCTGCCGGTGCCGCGGCCGTGGTCCTCGACATCGAGACGCCCGGCGGCCGGGTGGATGCGGCCCAGAGGATCGTCAACGCCATCGAGGACTCGTCGGTCCCTGTCTACGCGTACGTCAACCGCCACGCCTACTCGGCTGGAGCCATGATCGCCCTGGCCACGAACCGGATCTTCATGAGGCCCGGCTCGGTGATGGGCGCGGCGACGCCGGTGGTGGGATCGGGGGAGAAGGCCTCCGAGAAGATCGTCTCCGCCATGCGAAGCCAGATGCGTGCTCTCGCCGAGAGCCGGGGCCTGGATCCAGCGGTTGCCGAGGCCATGGTGGACGAGGACATCGCAGATCGAGGGGGTCGTGGACGCGGGGAAGCTCCTCACCCTCACCACGGCCGAGGCGGTGAAGCTGGGCTATGCCCAGGAGGTGGATGACTGGAGCGGCCTCATGGCCGACCTGGGCCTCGCGGGGGCACCGGTCATGGAGGCGCGGGTGAACTGGGCGGAGCGGGTCGTTCGCTTCCTCTCCAACCCCATGGTGGCTCCCTTCCTCCTCTCCCTCGGGTTCCTGGGGCTGATCGCCGAGATCAAGACCCCCGGCCTGGGGCTCGCGGGACTCGCCGGGATCCTCGCCCTCTCGCTCTTCTTCGGCTCCCATCTGATCCTCGGTCTCGCGGGCCTGGAGGATTTGATCCTCTTCGGGATCGGTATCGTCCTCATTGGCGTGGAGATCTTCATCATCCCCGGGTTTGGCCTGTTCGGGATCCTGGGGGGGGTCGGAGTGCTGGCGGGGGTCTACATGAGCCTCATCGGCTCGGTCCCGACCATCCCGGACTTTGCCCAGGCCGGTGCCATCCTGTCCACGAGTCTTCTCATCATTCTCATCACAACCTGGGCCCTCCTCCGCCATCTTCCCCGGAGCACCCGGTTGGCGAAGAGCGGGGTGTTTCTCCTCACGAAGGGAGACCGGTCCGAGGGCTGGGCCTCGGCGACACCGCGCCCGGATCTGGTGGGGAGAGAGGGTACGGCTCTCACGGACCTTCGCCCCGCCGGCACGGTCTTGATCGGCGAGGAACGCGTGGACGCGGTCTCGGAATCGGCGTGGATCGAGGAAGGCACGGACATCCGTGTGGTGAGCTCGGAAGGGTACCGGCTCGTGGTCAGGGCCCTTCGGCCTCCCCAGGACGGCCAGGCCGAGTCCCAGGCGTAGCGAACGATCGAGCGACAGTTTCCTTAGGGTCCGTGCTGCGCGGGCCCGGCTTCGACGGAGGTTTGACTTCATGCCTGCTGACCAGATGCTGGAACTCACGACCGTCTTTCTCGTCGGTGCCATCATCCTCATCGCCGTCCTCGCCTGGGCGGTTCCGGTCCGGCTGTGGGTCGAGGCCATCTCGGCGGGAGTCCGGGTGGGAATCGGCGCCCTGGTGGGCATGCGCCTCCGGAAGGTCAGTCCCCCTGCAGTGGTTCGGCCGCTCATCAACGCCACCAAGGCGGGTCTGGAGCTGCACATCGACGATCTGGAGGCTCATTACCTGGCAGGAGGCTCCGTGGACCGGGTCGTGCGCGCCCTGATTTCGGCGGACAAGGCCAACATCGAGCTTCCATTTCGGCAGGCGGCGGCCATCGACCTGGCCGGGCGTGACGTGCTGGAGGCGGTCCAGGTTTCCGTGAACCCCAAGGTCATCAACACGCCCCGGGTGGCGGCCATGGCCAAGGACGGCATTCAGCTCATCGCCATGGCGCGCGTGACGGTTCGGGCCAACATCAACCGGCTGGTGGGCGGCGCCGGCGAGGAGACCATCCTGGCCCGGGTGGGCGAGGGGATCGTCTCCACCATCGGCTCGGCGGACTCCCACAAGGCCGTTCTCGAGAACCCCGACAACATCTCGAAGACGGTCCTGTCGAAGGGCCTGGATTCGGGGACGGCCTTCGAGATCCTGTCCATCGACATCGCCGACGTGGACGTGGGCAAGAACATCGGCGCCGAGCTCCAGACCGATCAGGCCGAGGCCGACAAGCGGGTGGCCCAGGCCCGGGCCGAGGAGCGGCGGGCCATGGCCGTGGCGCAGGAGCAGGAGATGAAGGCCCAGGTCGTGGAGATGCGGGCCAGGCTGGTGGAGGCCGAGTCCCAGGTTCCCATGGCCATTGCCGAGGCCTTCCGGAGCGGCAACCTGGGTGTCATGGACTACGTGAAATACAGGAACGTGCTCTCGGACACGGCCATGCGGCAGGCCATCGCAGGGGTGGACGACGACATGCCCACCGAGGAGCCGAAGGCCTGATCCATGGACGGTGGCGCCCTCCTGTATGTCCTGATCTTCGTGGTCCTGGCCGTGGTTCAAGGCCTGGGCCAGAAGCGGCGGGAAGCCGAGCGCAAGAGCCAGACCAAACCGGGAGGGGGAGCTCCGGCACCGGGTTCGGCCCCTGGTGAGCCTCGGCCCCTCCCCCGTGCCCGCCGGGCCCCGACTCCGGATTCCTCCGAGGGGTTGATTCCATCCGAGGTGTGGGAGGAGATCCTGGGGCTGGCCCGCGGCAAGCCGTCTCCCCCGACGCCGGTGGACGTTCCTCCCGAGCCGGCATCGGCGCCCGCCGGGCGATCCGCGGATCGGCGCCGGGAGGAGATCGAGATCTACCGGGCCCCGGGCTCTCTGGAGGAGATCCCATCCTTCGAGGCCAGGTCTCTGGAGGACCTCCGGCCCAGACAGGCCGAGCTCTCCCAGCGGGAGCCTCCCCCCCTGTCCCGAGAGGCTCGTCCCCGGAGAGGGGCGCTGCTCGCCCCTCACATGGGGAGGCAAAGACACTCGGGCCGAAGTCGTTGGATGCGAAAGGAGCTCCTCGGCTCCGGATCTGCCGAGGAGCTCCGCAGGGCCATGGTCCTGAGCGAGGTTCTCGGGCCACCCGTGTCGCTCAGGGAGTGAACCGCTCCCGGGTCTCTACATCCGACCGGACGCCATCTTTCTCAGGACCGTGTGGAGGATTCCGCCATTCTGGTAATACTCGATCTCCACCGGGGAGTCGAGACGGGTGCTCACCTCGAACTCCAGCGCGGACCCGTCCTCCCGAGTTGCCTTGATCGAGAGTGATCCCCCCGGTGTCAGACGGTCCTCAATACCCACTACGTCGAACGTCTCCCGGCCCGAGAGACCCAGGCTCTTTGCCGAATCCCCGGCCTTGAACTGGAGGGGGAGGACCCCCATTCCCACCAGGTTGCTCCGGTGGATCCGCTCGAAGCTCTCCGCGAGGACCGCCTTCACCCCCAGCAGAGACGTTCCCTTCGCGGCCCAGTCCCGGGAGCTTCCGGTTCCGTACTCCTTGCCCGGCCAGGATGAGGAGGGGCGTACCCTCCTCCTGGTAGCTCATGGACGCTTCGTAGATGGAGGTCTCGTTTCCCTCCGGGAGCTTCAGCGGTGTAGCCGCCCTCCTTGTCGTCCAGGAGGAGGTTCCGGATGCGCACGTTGCCGAAAGTGCCCCGCATCATGACCTCGTGGTTCCCCCGCCGGGAGCCGAAGGTGTTGAACTGATAGGGCTCCACGCCCTTCTCGACGAGATACCGGCCTGCGGGCTCCTTCTTGGGGATGGCACCGGCGGGAGAGATGTGGTCCGTCGTGACCGTGTCTCCGAGGAGGGCGAGGACCCGCGCCCCGCGGATGTCCGAGAGGGGCGGCACGTCCAGGCCCATCCCGTGGAAGAAGGGAGGGTCCTGGATGTAGGTGGACTCTTCGTCCCACTCGTAGAGGCTGCTCTCCTCCGGGAGCGGGAGAGCCTGCCACTGGGCGTCCCCCGTCGAACACGCTGCCGTATCGGTCCTCGAACATCTCGGGCTTGAGGGACGCGGCGATGGTCTCCTTGATCTCCTGAGGTGACGGCCAGAGGTCGGCCAGAAACACCGGCTGACCGTCGGGGTCGTGGGCCAGGGGCTCGTTGTAGACGTCCAGATCGATCCTCCCCGCCAGGGCGAACGCCACCACGAGGATGGGGGAGGCCAGGTAGTTGGCTCGCACCTGGGGGTGGATCCGGGCCTCGAAGTTCCGGTTCCCGCTCAGGATGGACGCCACCACGAGGCCGTGCTCCTGGATCGCGTTGGAGATGGGATCGGGGAGGGGGCCGCTGTTCCCGATGCAGGTGGTGCAGCCGTAGCCCACCACCTGGAACTTCAGGGCCTCCAGGTAGGGGAGGAGCCCGGACGCCCGCAGGTACTCTGTCACGACCTGGGACCCCGGAGCCAGGCTCGTCTTCACCCAGGGCCTGGAGCAGAGGCCTCGCTCCACGGCCTTCTTGGCCAGGAGGCCCGCCCCCACCATGACGGACGGATTCGAGGTGTTGGTGCACGAAGTGATGGCTGCCACCACGATGCTACCGTCTCCCACGACCATCTGAAGGTCATCGAGAGTGACGTTGGTGGATCGCCAGTTCCCGTCCCGATCGGGCACGGCCGTGACTCTTCCTCCCCCGGCGGCGATGGATGGCCCTGAAGACGAGGGGTCATCGGCCGAGCCTGCATCCCGGCCGCCCTCTCCGGCCCACTTCTCGCCCGTACGGTTCTCGGGCGGGAGCTCGAATCCCGCCGGCACGAGCTCCGGGAGGTGCGAGTCGAAGGATTCCCGGAGCTCTGTCAGGGGGATCCGGTCCTGAGGACGTTTCGGACCCGCCACACTCGGTTCGATCGTAGCCAGGTCCAGATCCAGGAGGGAGGTGTATTCCGGATCGGGCGTTTCCTCGGTGCGGAAGAGCCCCAGCTCCTTCGAGACCCGCTCGACCCTCTCCACCAGCTCTCTGCTCCGTCCCGTTCCCCTCAGGTAGCCCAGGGTCACGTCATCCACGGGGAAGAACCCGATGGTGGCCCCATACTCGGGACTCATGTTGGCCAAGGTAGCCCGGTCGGGAAGGGTGAGATTGGAGAGTCCCGATCCGAAATACTCAACGAATCGGCCGACGACCCCGTGCTTCCTGAGCATCTGCGTGACCCGGAGGACCAGGTCGGTCGCCGTGGCTCCCTCGGGAAGGACGCCGGTGAGCTTGACCCCTACGACCTCGGGCAGGAGCATGTAATAGGGTTGGCCGAGGAGGACCGCCTCGGCCTCGATGCCGCCCACGCCCCAGCCCACGACTCCGAGTCCATTGATCATGGTGGTGTGGGAGTCGGTCCCCACCAGGGTATCGGGGAAGGCGAGGAAATGGCCGGATTCCTCTCGTCGGTGCGCTACCGAAGCCAGGTATTCCAGGTTGACCTGGTGGACGATCCCCGTACCCGGGGGCACGACCCTGAAGCCTTCGAAGGCCTCCTGGGCCCAGCGGAGGAGCGCGTACCGCTCCCGATTCCGCTCGAACTCCTTCTCAACATTGAGCTCGAAGGCCCGGGAGGTGCCGAAGAAGTCGACCTGAACCGAATGGTCGATGACCAGGTCCGCGGGCACGACGGGGTTGATCCGGGCCGGATCTCCACCGGCCGCGGCGAGCGCCGAGCGCATGGCCGCCAGATCCACCACCGCGGGCACGCCCGTGAAGTCCTGGAGGATCACGCGGCTCGGCATGAAGGGGAATGAAGCCCCGGCGTTCGTCGGGCTCCAGCTGGCCACGGATCTCACGTCGTCTTCGGAGACGAAGCCCTTGCCCGCAAATCGCAGCGCGTTCTCCAGGAGGATCCGAATGGAGAAGGGAAGGCGATCCAGGGTGGCCAGCCCCTCCTCCTCCAGCTTTGGAAGTCGATAGAAGGAGGTGGGGCCTTCGGAGAGGTCAAGTGTGGCGAGAGCGCCGAATGGGTCGATCTTTGGGGAAGCCACGGTCAGCTCCTGGTGGATTCGTTTCGAGGGCCGGACAGCATTATGGGATCGGGCAAAACAGCATCCTAGAATAAGGAATCGGCCCGAGGCGTGACAGGGATCGGGGCCGGATATGCGCCTCGTTCCGGCTCCTCGGGGGCACCCCATCTCTGGGGACTACACCTCAGCCCTCCGCATGGCTCCTCGGCGTGACCCTGTGGGCGGGGGGCGTCGTTCGGGTCGGAAGCCGGGTCGGCTCACCAGAAGACGGCGTAGAGCGTGACGGTCAGGGCCACCACCACGCCTCCAGCCACCATGGCCCCCCGAGACGAGGTGAGCTGGATGTCCGGGGCCTGCTCCAGCTCGTCCGCGTCCTTCTTCGGGCTGAGGACCGTCATGACCGTGAGGATCGCCAGAACGATGAAGAAGGAGACCGCCATCCGGTCCAGGAAGGCCAGGCTCGGGAGGGACGCCTTCAGCAGGCCGAACACAAGGGGGCACGCCAGGAGCCCCACGGCGCCGGACCAGCGGTTCGCCCGTTTCACGAAGAAGCCGAAGAGGAACACGGCGAGGATTCCCGGGGAGATGAAGCCCTGAAACTCCTGGATGAAGGTGAAGATTCCTCCGAACCTGGGATTACCCAGTAGGGGAGCCACCACGCACCCGATGGCGGCGAAGATCGCCACGGTGGTCCTTCCCGTTACCACCAAAGCCATTTCGGAGGCCATGGGCCGAACATAGCGTCTCCAAAGATCCATGGTGAAGATGGTCGAAGCGGCGTTCAGCATGGAGGCCAGTGAGCTCACCACGGCCCCCAGGAGTGCCGCCAGGATGAATCCCTGGAGGCCGACGCCGGTGGGGACCGCCCTGGCGATGAGGAGGGGGAGCGCCGTGTCGTACTTGTACCCCACCAGGCGAACGTGCCCGACGCTCCGGCCCGCGTGCGCTTCCACCAGGCGGTTGTGGGCTTCCAGGGAGTCGGCCCGAGCAGGGTGGGCATAAGCCCAGGCCTGGTCGTAGTCGAAGATCACCGGCGGGGCGGCCGGATCGTCCCGGGCCGCCTGAAACTGGACCCACGCTTCCTCGTTGCCCTGGAGGATCTGGGGGTCCCGGGCGGCCTCGTCGGCCATTTCCCGGCTGAACAGGTTGAACGCCGCGATTCCCGGAAGAACGATGACGAAGGGGATGAGGAGCTTCAGCCCGGCCGCGAACACGGTCCCCTTCTGGCCCTCCGCGAGGGAGTGGGCCCCCAGGGTGCGCTGAATGATGTACTGGTTCAGACCCCAGTAGTAGAAGTTGGGGATCCAGAGGCCGACCACCAGGGCGGTCCAGGGCAGGACCAGGTCCCACGAGGGAAGCACCATGTGGAGCTTGTCGGCATTCAGCTCCATGAGCTTGGTCCAGCCGCCGGCGGTGTCAGGGACGTTCCCGGCCGTGCCCGCGTAGGCCAGCTCCGATACCGGCGTCTGGCCGAGAAGCCTCAAAGCCAGGACCAGGAGTATGGCCCCGGCCAGGATCAGGGCCGAGCCCTGGATGAGGTCGGCCCACGCCACGGCCTTCAGGCCTCCGCTCACGACGTAGATGGCGGCGATGGATCCGATGATCCAGGCCGCCACGCCCAGTCCCACGCCGGGGAAGAGGGTGCTCAGCGTCAGTGCGCCGGAGTAGATGACCGCCGAGATGGTCACCCCCACGTACATGATCATCGTGAAGACGGCCATGATGAAGCGCGCCCAATCGTTGAAGCGGACCCGGAGGAACTCGGGAGCCGTGAACACGCCGCTGCGCAGGAACCTGGGCAGAAAGAAGAATGCCACCACCACCAGGGTGACGGCGGCCATCCACTCGTAGCTGGCGATGGCCAGGCCTACGTAGTCGGCCGCCTGGCCGGACATGCCCACGAACTGCTCGGTAGAGATGTTGGCCGCGATGAGGGAAAAGCCGATGAGCCACCACTGGAGGCCGCGACCCGCCAGGAAATACGACTCACTGTCCTTCTCGTGGCGGCTCTTGGTCAGCCCCACCGTGATGACGGCGGCCACGAAGAGAACGAAGATCGCGATGTCGATGGCCGAGAGAGAGATCATGGGGGTCCCGGGGAGTGATCGTTGGAGACCAGCCGCGCCATCCACCTGACCGGGAAGTAGTAGGTCCCGCGGAGAAGCCCGACAAGTGCCGTTGAGACGCCGGGCGCCGACCGGGGAACTCCGGTATGCCCGTGCGTGCGCGGGAAGGAACGACCACGCACATTCCGTGTGCGGGGGGGGCGAACCCCCTCGCCCAGCGGTCCGGGGTGGGCTTTCCATCCTCCCGCCAAGATGCCACGGAAGAGGGCGCTGATGAAGACACGAGAGGGAGCGAGGGACGTGCGGCGGGAGGTCGAGGCCACCTTCCGAACGCTCCACGCTGGGCCGCCCGACCTCCTGGTCAGGGCTCCAGGCCGGGTGAACCTCATCGGTGAGCACACGGACTACAACGACGGGTTCGTGCTGCCAATGGCCATCGACCGGGACCTCTGGATCGCCCTTCGGTCGCGTTCGGATCGGGAGGTTCGGGCCCATTCGTTGGATTTCGGCCCTGGGACGTTCTCTCTGGACGAGCTGACCCCGTCGGAGGAGGGATGGATCGAGTACGTGAAGGGCGCGGCCTGGGTCCTCTCGGCCCAGGGAGGCCCGGGTCTTTCGGGCTGGGATGGGGTGGTGGGCGGGGACATCCCCATCGGGGCCGGGCTCTCCTCTTCGGCTGCCGTGGAGATGGCCGCCCTCCGTGCCTTCAGCGAGCTCTCCGACCTTCCCTGGGACGCGAAGCAGGCTGCCCTCATGGGCCAGCGCGTGGAGAACGAGTGGATCGGGGTCAGCTCCGGGATCATGGATCAGCTCGTGATCGGCCTGGGAAGCATGGGCCACGCGGTGCTCATCGACTGCCGGACACTGGAGGTCCGCGCGGTCCCCATCCCCCGCGGCCTGAGCCTGGTGGTCCTGGACACGGGGACCCGCCGGGGTCTCGTCGGCTCGGCGTACAACGAACGACGCCAGCAGTGTGAAACCGCGGCCCGGGCCCTGGGGGCGCGGGCGCTCCGGGACGTGGATGGGTCCATGCTGGAGTCCGCCGAAGGCCTCGATCCTACCGTAAGGAAGAGGGCCCGGCACGTGGTCAGCGAGAACGAGCGTGCCCTCGAGGCGGCCAAAGCCTTGGGGTCGGGAGACCTGATCCGCCTGGGGCGCCTCATGAACGAGAGCCATACCAGCCTCCGGGACGACTTCCTGGTGAGCACGGAGGCGCTGGATGTGATCACCGATCTCGCCCGGCGGCAGCCCGGGTGCTTCGGGGCCCGGATGACCGGGGCCGGGTTCGGCGGCTGCGCCGTGGCGGCCGTGGAGACGAGCCGCGCGGCGGGCCTCGCGGAGCGGGTCTCGGCGCTCTACCGGGAGGCCCTGGGTCTCGAGCCGGAGGCCTACGTGTGCACGGCGGCCCAGGGAGTCAGCGTCCGGAAGGGGGCCGAGCTCCTGGGACCGGGCTGAGGGTGGCGTGGTGGGGTCAGCCCCGGGGTCCGCCTCCTTGTTGTAATTGTTCTCCCTTCTCATCTTGCGGCTGGACACGATCCGGCCGGTCCGGCCGGGGTCTCACCCCCGGCCGGCGAGACGGGACCATGATCCCGTGAGGCTCATCGCCATACCTGGAGCGCCATCATGCAAGGCTACCGTCTCCCGAACCCGATTCGGACGATGTGGGTCCCGTTCACCTTCATCGTCTGTCTCCTCGCCATGCACACCTCCCTGGCGGCTCAAGGCCGGGGTGGGCGTGGTGGCGGTCCACAGGTCTCCCAGCCGGGTCCCCTGCGCTGGGAGTACATGGGACCGCCCAGCTCGGGACGCTTCACGGCGGTGGCAGGCGTGCCGGGCGATCCCTCCACGTACTGGCTGGGCTCCGCTTCCGGAGGGGTGTGGAAGACCACCGACGGAGGCGAGAGCTTCCATCCCACCTTCGACGCCATGCCCGTGCAGGCTGTGGGCGCTCTGGCCGTCGCGCCGTCCGATCCCGACATCGTATGGGCGGGTACCGGTGAGGCCTACGCCATCCGGGACGCCGACATCATGGGAGACGGTGTCTACAAGTCCACCGACGGCGGTGAGACCTGGACCCACATGGGCCTCGATGCGACCGGTCGTATCGGGCGCATCCTGATCCACCCGCTGGATCCCGACGTGGTCTTCGTCTGTGCCCTGGGGAGGGTCACCGGTCCTCAGCAGGAGCGGGGGGTGTTCCGCAGTCGGGACGGAGGCTCGACCTGGGACCGGGTCCTGTTCGTGGACGAGAACACGGGGTGCTCGGGCCTCTCCATGGACCCGAACGACCCCGACGTGCTCTTCGCCGGGACCTGGGACACGGTCATGCACACCTGGGTCATGTACAGCGGCGGGCCCGGGAGCGCGGTGTACGTGAGCCGCAACGGCGGCGACGACTGGACCCGACTCGGTGAGGACGACGGTCTTCCCCGGTCGCCGGTGGGCAAGATCGACGTGGCCGTGGCGCCCTCCAACTCGAACCGGGTCTACGCCCTCATCCAGACTGCGGCCCAAGGCTCGGTGTGGCGCTCCGACGACGGCGGACGCTCCTGGTCGGTGGTGAGCTGGGACCGCACCCTCATCGGCCGGGCCGGCTACTACATCCGCATTGCCGTCAATCCCGAGAACGAGGACGAAGTGGTGGTGATGAACAGCTCCTCCCACCGCTCCCTGGACGGTGGCCTCACCTGGCCGGAGCGAGCCGGCGGATGTGGGGACTGCCACGACGTATGGATGGACCCGCTGAATGGAGACCATTGGGCGGTGACGGGAGACGGTGGCGCCGGAATCACCACGGACCACGGAGACCAGTACACCTCCATCCGCCTGCCCAACGGCCAGATGTACCACGTGTGGGTGGACAACAGAGTGCCCTACTGGATCTATAGCAACCGCCAGGACGACGGCACCATGCGAGGGCCCAGCGACTCGCCGGTGACCCTCGAGAATGTGCCCTCGTACTCGGATCCGGACGCCCCGGTAGGCTTCGGGCGGCGAGGAGGAGGTGGAGGCGGTCGGGGAGGCTTCGGGGGCGGGGCAGGGGGTGGAGGCGACGCCTGGGAGAGCGGTCTCGGGGGATGCGAGTCCGGCTTCACCATCCCCGTCCCGGGTAACCCGGACATCGTCTGGTCCAGCTGCTACGGGAACAAGATCACCCGCTATGACGCCCGCCAGGGCCTGGCCCGCTCGGTGAGCCCGTGGAAGCACACGCTGGACCATCCCCCCGAAGACCTGAAGTACCGATGCCACTGGACGCCTCCCGTGGCCATGGACCCCTTCGAGGAAGAGACGGTCTACTACGGCTGCAACGTCATCTTCCGCACCCGGGACCAGGGGCAGACCTGGCAGGTCATCAGCCCCGACCTTTCCACCCAGGACCCCACGCGCATCGTCTGGTCGGGCGGCATTCCCGGGGCGGAGCCCCCCGACATCATCGGTGACAACCTGGGCCAGTTCTACGGCGAGGTGGTCTTCGCCATCGCGCCCTCCAAGCTGGAGAGGGGGCTCATCTGGGCCGGGACCAACGACGGCCTGGTGTGGATCACCCGGGACGACGGCGAGAACTGGTCCCGGATCTCGGACAACGCCGCCGACCTGCCCGAGTGGGGAACGATCCGCAAGATCGAGCCCTCTCCCTTCGATCCCGGCACCGCCTACGTGGCGGTGGACTTTCACCTCATGGACGACATGAGGCCCTACCTCTACAAGGTGACCGACTACGGGCGTACCTGGACCCGGGTCGTGGGTGACCTCCCTTCGGACCATCCCCTGGACTACGTCATGTCCGTGGCCGAAAACCCCAACCGGCGTGGGATGCTCTTCGTGGGGACGGGGCATTCCTTCTACTACTCAATGGACGACGGCGGGCACTGGGAGCAGTACCAGGACGGGCTTCCCGCCGCACCTGTCTCGTGGGTCCTGGTGGAGCCCCGCTACCACGACGTGGTGATCTCCACGTACGGCAGGGGCCTGTTTCTCCTCCGGGACATCACCCGCCTGGAACAAGCCGATGCGGTGGCCCCGGATGCTGACCCGTACCTCTACGAGCCGCGCCCGGGATTCCGGCAGGCCCGGAGCGGGAGCGCGGCCTTCCTCTACTCCCTGGCTTCCCAGCCCGCCGACCCGGTGCGCTTCGAGATCCTGGGCGGGGATGGGGAGGTGATCCGGACCTTCGAGATGGAGGGCCGTCCCGGACTGAACACGGCCACCTGGGATCTCATGTACGACCCGCCCCTGCAGGTGGAGCTCAGGACCATTCCGCCGGACAACCCTCACATCTGGGACGAAGCGCGCTTTCTGGAGGCGGAAACGCGACCCATCGTCCACTGGGGCGTCTCCGGGCCCATGCGCCGGGGTGCCATCGCCGCTCCCGGTGACTACACGGTGAGGATGAGCGCCGGAGGTCGGGTTCTCAGCCGAGCATTCACCGTCCTGAAGGATCCCTATCTTCCGGCCTCCGTCGCCGATCTTCGGGCGTCCACCGAGGCCCAGATCCGCATCACGGACGGCATGAATCGCACGGCGGACATGATCAACCGCCTGGAGATCATGCGGAAGCAGATCGAGGACCTGGAGACGGCGCACGCGGGAGACGGGGGCCTCCGGGAGGCGCTGGGAGGACTGGGCCAGGCCATGTACGATGCCGAGCTCCACTTCCTGTCCCGCACCGACCTCCACTCCGACGACAAGTGGTACGTGGAGACGTACAAGGTCTACATGCAGTATCTGTGGCTGTCGGGTGAGCTCGGGCTCGGGGCCAGCGACGTGGCCGGCGGAGCGGACCATCGGCCTACGGCTGCGTCCATGGAGTGGCTGGGCAACATCGAGGCCGAGCTGGGCGTGGGCGCCCAGGCCTTCCAGGACGTGATCCGGAACCGTGTGCCCGCTTTCAACCGGGAGTGGCAGGGAAGACTCCCGGCCATCGAGGTGCCGGCGGCGGCCGGGGGGCCCGAGGGATCGTTCTGAGGGGGACCCTGGATCAGTGGGGTGAGTGGCCGGACATCAGCCGCGAGGTTCGTCGCGAACTCTGTTCGCATCGGCGGGCCGAGGAATGGCAGGACGGGCCGTGCGGATCCTGAGGATCCGGCTGGGAGGGTGCCGATGAAGGCCACTCCTTCCGGTCCACCTCCGCCCCACTTAGACTACTTGGACGTCAGGCCTTGGATCGTGGCGTTCCCGCCCCCATCTTTGTCGTCGCGAAGTAACCAGCCGGGGTGGCGGAAGTGGTAGACGCGGAGGTCTCAAAAACCTCTGGGAGCAATCCCTTGCGGGTTCGAGTCCCGCCCCCGGCATAAGCAGCAGAAAGGTTTCCGGCGGTTTTCCACAATGGCCCTATCCCGAGTTTGGACACATTTGGACACAAACGTCCGGGGGAGGGGGGTCAAGCGAGGGCCACCTTTCTCTGTGCGGGGGCCGGTGCCGGCTCCCTGATCAGAGCCAACAGGTCCTCGGCTACCAGGTGTGTGTAGCGCATCGTGGTTTGAATGTCGGCGTGGCCCATGGCCTTCTGGACCAGAACCGGGGACTTGCCCGCCGCCAACCAGGTCGTGACCCGTCGGTGCCGCAGATCATGCTGGTGCAGTTGCTTCGGCAGCTTTGCCCGCGTCACGGCGTTCTCGTACGCCCCTCTCATGCTCTGGATCCGTTCCCCGGCCCTCTTCGTCCTCCTGGTCATCGGATGATGGAAGACCCAGGGGCTATCCTCCTGGCAAGCGTCCATGTGCTTCCGGAGCGCGACCTGGAGACGGGGCGTCATGGGCACCTTTCGGCTCTTGCCGCTCTTCGTCCTGTGTTCGCCGGGACGACTCTCGACCGTCAGGAAGCCGCTATCGAAGTCGATGTGGCGCCATTCGATCCAGAGGGCCTCCGACTCGCACCGCAGACCCGTCTCCCCCAGCAGGAGCACGAAGAGCCAGAGTTCGGGGCGGTGCTCACAGGCCGTGAGGAGATCTTCGTACTGGTCATCGGTGAGGATCAACGGCTCCCTGACGTCGCCCTTCGGCGGCTTCACCGTGCGCACGGGGTTCCCTTGGACGACTTCCAGTTCCTCTCCGAAAGCGAAGACCGCGTGGAGCACGGCCCGGTCCTTCGCGACCGTCCGGGCCGCCAGGGAGCGGCCCAGCTTGGTCCCGTCGGGGGCATGGTTTCGGCGCCAGTGAAGGTACCCCTGGACGTGCCCTGGACGGACGTTGTGAGCGAGAGGGTCGCCCTCCTGGTCCACGAAGTAGCTGCGGAAGGCGGCGAGAGAATCACCATAGGTCTTCTTGGTGTTGGGTGCCTTCCGCGGCAGATGGACCGCCTTGCATCGGTCCAGGAGCTCCGACACCCTCATTGGGCCGGGGAGTCCCCGTCCGGGCCGACCGTGGTCCCTGTGTAGCTCGGCCCATTTCTCCCTGGCCTATTGCTGCACTTCTTCCTCGGGCATCTCTCCGTCCAGCATGAATCGATGCCGCTTGCCCCCAACGCAGAGCCGGACACGCCACTGCTTGCCATGCCGGTCGTAGCTGCCTGGTGGCTTCTTTGCCATGTCACTCCTCCTTGTTGCTGTTGAGGTTGTACAGGTAGTCGTAACCTGCGCCCAACGGTATCTCGTCTTCTTCCAGCACACCTCGCTCGATCTCCCCGGGCAACACCAAGAGGGCGGGGATCATGGCCGTAATGTAGAGCGTCAGGTCCCCCCGCTGGCGCATGAAGTCCGCATTCACCCCAAAGGCCTTCAGGGGCCCCCGAAGGGCATCGGCGATAGCTTGGTCGTACGTCTCGTTTGTCCAGGTCACGGTTTCGGCGAGTCGCTTCCACACCTCGATCAGGCCCGAGGACCAGGGTGGGGTGTTGTCAGGCTCGGAGAGCCCCAATGTCTGATCCCTTTCCGCCAACGTAGGTGAGACACGGGACGCCAACAGAATTAGAGTAGGGCGAGACAGTGAACCCGAGGATGTTCAACCTGCGAGAAAGAATGGACGAAAAGGAAACAGCCCCTTCCCACGGGGAGGGAAAGCGAAGCGCGGCAGCTCCACCGGATCCGGAGGTGGTGGATAAGCCTGTACGACGGCGGTTCTCGGCGTCGTACAAGCTACGGATCATCGAAGAGGCGGATCGGTGTACGGAGCCCGGCGAGGTGGGCCGGCTCCTGCGGCGCGAGGGCCTGTACACCTCGCACCTGGCGGCGTGGCGCAAGGCGGCACGCAATGGGTCCCTGAAGGGCCTGTCCAGGAAGCGAGGCCGGAAGGCTGGGCGCAATCCTATGGAGCAGAAGGTCAGGAAGCTGGAGCGCGAGAACGCACGCCTCGAGAAGGAGCTCCATAAGGCGCACCTGATCATCGACGTCCAGGGAAAAGTTGCAGGGCTGCTGGGATTGAGCCTCGACGACGGGACGAACTCTTGATGGCGGCCAGAGAGTTGGCGAAAGAGGTGGGGGTAAAGCCCGCCTGCGAAGCCCTCGCCGTCAGCCGAGCCACGTTCTACCGTCGCCAGAGGCCCATGACCGGGCATCAGCAGCCCCGTCCAACTCCTGCCCGGGCCTTGAGCAAGGAGGGGCAGGACAGCGTCTTCGATACCCTTTGCTCGGATCGGTTCGTGGACCGAGCCCCCGCCGAGGTGGTGGCGACCCTCCTGGACGAAGGGACCTACTTGTGCTCTGAACGCACGATGTACCGGGTTCTGGCCTCCCGGGCACCGGTCCAGGAGCGCAGGCCGCGGCTGACGCATCCCGAGTACAAGAAACCCGAGCTGATGGCCACAGGCCCCAACCAGGTCTGGTCGTGGGATATCACCCGGCTGCTGGGGCCCCGGGAGTGGACGTACTACTACCTCTACGTCGTCCTGGACATCTTCAGCCGCTACGTCGTGGGATGGATGGTGGCCAACCGGGAGAACTCTGCGTTGGCGGGGCGCTTGATCCAGCAGAGCTGCCTGAAGTATGGCGTTCAGCGCCAGGTCCTGACCCTGCACTCCGACCGCAGGGCTCCCATGACGAGCCAGTGCACGGCCCAGCTCCTGGCCGACCTCGGCGTGACCCGTTCCCTCAGCCGGCCCCAGGTCTCCGATGACAATCCGTTTTCCGAGGCCCAGTTCAAGACCTTCAAGTACCACCCCTCGTTCCCGGGACGATTCACTGAGCAGAATCACGCCAAGGGCTTCTGTCGCTCGTTCTTCCGGTGGTACAACACCGAACACCGGCATAGCGGCATCTCGATGCTGACACCGGAGCAGGTCCATTTCGGCCAAGCCGATCAGATCATCGCCCAAAGGAAGGCTGTGCTCCAGGATGCCTGGGCCGCTCATCCTGAACGGTTCGTCTCCGGTAAGCCAAGCCCCCAACCCTTCCCCGAAGCCGTCTGGATCAATCCCCCCATCCTTTCCCCTTCAACACAGGAGGTCGCTCTCAAATTTCATCCGACGAGTGTCTCATCGGCGTTGACAGGTTCCGCTGGAGCACATACCCAGCGCCCGATGCCTCGTAGCAGGTGTGGACGTTTCCCTCGGCTTGCAGACGCTGGAAGTAGCGGCGCAGCTTGCGCAGATCATTGGGCAGGCGGTCGACCCGAGACGGCTCGGGGTCACGGTTACGAAAGACGGCGGCGGTGACGGAATCCTTGTGGACATCCAAGCCGACCCAGAAGTTGATGGACAAAGACATGGGGCTGGTCTCCTGTGAGGTGCGGCTCGAAGGCCGCATGTGGCTCTGGTGTGGCCTATCACATTCGACGCTAATCCACCTCTCGTGTGGGAGGCCAGCCCTCCCATCGTGTCTATAGGACATGCGCGTGGACCAAGCGGCAGCGAAGTTGAGCAGAATCCCGAGGCCTTTGATCTCTTGAGGGAAGATGCGATGACCCGAGAAGAATCGGCATGGCGGAGACGAGTGCCCTGTCTTCTTCTGGCGATCCCCCTCCTTGCGGCGTGCGAGTCCGCCCACGAACCGGCTCGGTACACTGTCCGTGATAGTGCAGGAATTCGGATTGTCGAATCGACAGCGCCGACCTGGACGCCTGGGGGAGGATGGCGAATCTCGGAGCAGCCTCGGTTGCAGATAGGCGTGAGAGATGGTGACGAGAAGCTTCAGCTGTTCCGTGTAAACGGAGCCAAGCGTCTTTCCGACGGACGCATCGTGGTCCTCAACGCAGGAACATTGACTCTTCGAGCCTTCTCCAGTGAGGGAGAGTTCCTCTGGGAAGCCGGTGGACCGGGCGACGGCCCAGGCGAGTTCCGCGCTTTGAATTCCCACCACGTTCTCTCTGGAGATACCATCCTTGTGTGGGATTCCAGGCTTAGGAGGGTGTCCTTCCTCACTCCTGACGGACACTTCTTGCGATCCACAAGGTTGAATTGGCCTGGGCCGGGTCAATTGACATACCCTTACCCCGTCTTTGAGGGTCGACTCGTTGTGATGACCTTCTCCAGCCCGTGGACGAATGACGCGAACCCCAGTGTGGGGCTTCACCGTCCTTCGGTTCCGCTCCTCCTTTTCGACCGAGGAGGGGAGGTCTCTGACACGCTTGGCCTCTTCCCCGGTCACGAGCAAATAGTCCACGAGATCGCCGGCAGCCCAGCGTATTCGGTCACGCCTCTTTCGAAGACTCTGTACGTCGACAGCCGGGGCTCTTCTCTGGTGATCGGGACAGCGGACGGAGTTGAAGTCTCTGTCTGGGATGAGTTGGGAGGGCCTTCGGCCATCTTCCGACAGGTCGGAGTGGACCTGGCTCTGAGTGACGCGGACCGTCGATGGTATGAAGACCGGGAGATGGAACTTGCGACCAATCCAGAGGAGGTTCAGTGGGCCGAGATCGCCATTGCGAACCTGGGGTATTTCGAGAGCCGACCAGCCTTCACGGCTCTGAAGGTTGACCGAGACGGGAACGTCTGGATTCGTACGGGCCGGCACTTCCCGAGCTCGGCACCCTCGCTGGATTGGACGGTGTTCTCGTCGGAAGGAGTGCTCCTCGGCACGGTCAGGTTCCCGGAGGGGTTCAGGGTCCTGGAGATTGGGGACCGCGAGTTGATTGGCGTCTGGACTGATGATCTTGGTGTGGAGTATCTGCGAGCTTACGGGTTGGAAAAGGGAGTTATTCTCGAAAGTTGTGGATCGAGGATGGGTTGAAGGGATGAAGAAAGCGGCGTACCCTCCCGTGTGATGTGAGAAGTAAGAGTTCAACCACACGGCCCGGGGTGCCAGCCCCGGGGGGAGAGACGCCGCATGCTGAAGGTAGTGGAGAACGAGGAACGTGGCCAGGACGAGGGAACGCTGGGATACCCGCCTCTGGACGAGCTGGCGAGGGAAGGCGCGAGGAGGATGATCGCAGCGGCTCTGGACGAAGAGGTGGAGGCGTACTTGGCACGGTACCGGAAGGAGCGGGACGAACGAGGCCATGCCCGGGTCGTTCGCAATGGAAGAGCCCGGCCCCGCAAGCTGACGACGGGGACAGGGACGATGGAGATCCAAGCGCCGCGGGTCCACGACCGGCGGGAGGGAAGGAAGTTCACGAGCCGGATTCTTCCTCCCTACATGAGACGGACTCCGAAGGTAGCGGAGGTGCTGCCGATCCTGTACCTCCGGGGGTTGTCGACGGGGGACTTTCGCGAGGCACTTCCGCTGCTGCTGGGCGAGGATGCTGCTGGACTGTCACCGGCCAACATCAACCGTCTGCTGGGGGTGTGGGAAAGCGAATACGAGGCGTTTCGCAAGCGGGACCTGTCGGAGGTGGATTACGTCTACGTGTGGGCGGATGGGATTCATGTGAACGTGCGACTGGGCGAGCAGGACCGCCTGTGCCTGTTGGTGTTGATGGGGGCGCGTCCGGACGGGACGAAAGAGGTCATCGCCGTGGAGGACGGGTTCCGGGAGTCGAAGGAGAGCTGGGCGTTGATGCTCCGAGATCTGAAGAGGCGAGGGATGCGAGCACCGGCGTTGATGATCGGCGACGGAGCTCTGGGACTATGGGCGGCCGTGCGAGACGTATGGCCGGAAACCCGAGAGCAGAGGGACTGGGTCCACCGTGTGGCCAACGTACTGGATAAGCTGCCGAAGCGGCTGCAGCCCCGGGCCAAGGAGGCCCTCTGGGACATTCGAGAGGCCCCGACCCGCAAGGAGGCCCAAGAGGCGATGGCCCGCTTCGAGACAGACTACGCTGCGAAGTACCCGAAGGCTGTGACCTCGCTGAGACGGGACCAGGAGAAGCTGCTCACGTTCTACGATTTCCCGGCGGAGCATTGGAAGCACATCCGGACCTCCAATCCGATCGAGTCGAGCTTTTCCACGGTCCGGCTCAGGCAACGAGTCACGAAGGGACCAGGCTCGAGGAAGCGGGGCCTCATGCTGGCGTACAAGCTGCTTCAGATGGCCCAGCAGAGATGGAGACGGCTGAACGGCGCGGAGCTGCTCCCCCTTGTGAGAGCGGGTGTTCCGTTCATCGACGGAGAGCAGGTCGAGCGGAAGGATCGAAGCGAAAACGAAGAAGGCGAGAAGTCCACGGAGAGGGTGGCCGCTTGATCATCCCAGCCACCCGATCCACAACATTTGACAATAGCTCAACGGGTGAACCCAATAAACAATAAATGCGGACTTGAGGTGAGACGTGCAGATAGACGCTTCATCTCTGCTGTCACCAATACCACCGTCTCCGGGTGAGTAACAGGCCGAATCGGCATGACCACCGCATACCCGAACGCCGGGCGTCGTGGATGGCATCGCGGGCGGGCTCAATGCTGTCGAGAAAGTCCTGACCCCAGCCAACGAACTCAGGGTAGGCTGCGACCTGCGCTCGCCCATCCACCGTCTTGGTCCACTCCATGACTTCCAAGACTTGTCGGTACCCTCTCACGCTTACGGTGTGAAGGGTAAGGAGTTCCCCGTGGTAGCAAGCTACCCAGGGGTCGCGCTGGTAAGCGTCTGAGGAGGTCAGGTCCTCAATGTAGTCGGTACAAGCCGAGCGGGTGGCCGCGTCATCGGACAAACATAGGGTCTCCAGATCTCGGTCATCGACGGAGAATAGATCCTCCGTAGAAAGTTGAGTACAGGAACCTAGGAGCATCGCAAGCCCGAAAGGAATAGTGAGATAAGCGCCACGCCCTCTCCTCATACGCATTCGGTTCCGTTGGCCGTGGAACATCCGGATGATCATGGCTGCTTGACCTTTCACCGTTCGTCGGCGGTTCCCCGTGTCCTTCTCCGTCCATTGGGCCCAGTGAATCCACATGAAACTGGGACGCCCGGAATACTCTCGCCCTCTCAATCAAAGTCGACCGTGACGTGCTCTAGGACTAGGACTCCCTCCAAGAAACCCGCGGCGCCCTATCAACCTCCGGTTCACTGCCGACGCAGGTTACCGCGTTTTGCCCGGACTGCCTGTGACTCGAACCCTAAGGGCTCCCCCGTAGCTGGTGCTCCCACGCCGGATTCCTCCGGGGTGGGGAGGGGTACATTCGTCCAGCGATCTCCACTCAGGCCGGCAAGAAGATCCACCCTCGTCCCGCTCAGAACCGCGACCCCGCTGTATTGCTCCGGCACGCCGAACCACAACAGCTCCCGCCGGTGTCAGAAAACGTTCATAGAGTTGCGACGCCGGCACGTCACGAACAATGGATCGGTGCAGCGCTGCACCCGCGGTCTAGCACCGCTTCCTGCGATCCTCACCTCATTGTGCCGGTGTACTCCGGAGCCGCGCAAGCGGCGTAGGCGCAACTCGTTTAGTATGGGGAAGTTGTGATCGCGGGAGGGTGAGCGGCTGCCCCAAGTTGGGTCTTGCGGGCTTGGTGTCCCAAAGGTCGTCACCCAACACATACGAGGTCAGCCGCCCATGTCCAAGGTACTCGCTTCTCCCTCCGCTGGCACGCCTCCCCCCCTTCCACCCCGCCCCCTCGTCACCCGGGGCCTCCGGCGAGAGCAAGCCAAACGCCAGAGGCGTCGCCAGCGTGTCCCTCCGGACACCCTCGTTCTCGGTATCGACCTGGCCCGTGAGCATCATGCCGCCTCCTTCTCCCACGATGGGCAGATCCTCGGGCGCCGCCGCCTGAGCTGCCCCGCCCACGAAATCGATCGCCTCTTCCCCGAGGCCGTGGCCTTCGCTCACAAGCACGGCCTCTCCAAGCTCCTGGTCGCCTTCGAGCCCGCCGGACTCTACTGGTGCCTCGCCGCTGAAGCCTGTGAACGGGCCGGCGTCGACTACGTCCTGGTCCACGGCCTCGCCGTCAAGCGCGAGCGCGAAGGCACCCGCTTCACGTCCGAGAAGACCGACCCCCGCGATGCCGATCTCATCGCCCTCCTGCCCGCCCAGGGCAAGTTCATCGAAACCGGACTCTCGACCACCACCGAGCGCGAAACCCTGGCCCAGCTCGCCCGCGATTACTTCCTCATCCGCCAGCTCTCGGCCGCTGAACGCACCCGCCTCAGCAACTTCTGGAACCGCATGCTCCCGGAGTTCTTCTCCGTCCTGCGCGAGCCTACCTCCAACACCGCCCTCGCCGTGGCTGGTGCCCTGGAGGCCGCCGAGGCCGTTCCCTCCCTCTCCACCCGCTCCTGGATCGCCCGCGTCCGCCGCGCTGCCCAGGGAGACCGGATCCTGACGAGTCGTGCGGCCTCGGTCTTGCCTTTGCTCAAGCGCATCTTGAACAGTTAGGCGTCTATCCGCAATCCTCGTGTGTTGCGGCACAACGGTTTCGGGCGATTGGGCACGATTCTCTCCATAATCTGTAGTGACACAACTTGGCCTCCGGCTGGTTTACGGATGGTCGCTAAGATACTTGCGTTTCTCCCCATCACTACCGTAGATTGGCGTAGTGCTGCGACACAGGGAGGCGCGCATGTTTGCCCGCACCAAGAAGTCCGGCCGTCACGAGTATCTCCAGATCGTCCACAACGAACGCGTCAACGGCAAGATTCGCCAGCATACGATCGGTACTGTCGGCCGCTTGGACCGACTCCGGGAGTCCGGAGACCTGGCGCGCCTCCTCTCGTCGCTGAGCCGGTACGAGGAACACACGGCCGTGCTCACGGCCCACCGGAATGGCGAGTTGCCCGAGGCCCGAAGCCGAAAGATCGGGCCGGGTCGGATCTTCGGTCGCCTGTGGGAGGAGGTGGGCATCCAAGCCGCGCTGAGCCTCGCTCGAGGGTCGGCGCTTCGGCTTCGCGTGGAGCGGGCGATCTTCCAGACGGTGGTGCACCGGCTGTTGTGTCCGGGCTCGGACCGGGCGGCGCAGCAGTGGCGCCAGGAGTACCACCTGCCGGGCACCCAGAGTCTGGGGTTGCACCATCTCTACCGGGCCATGGCCTGGCTGGGAGAAGAGCTGCCTGCGGGAGAGCAGGCGGGCGACGCCGTTTGCGCCGCGCTGACACGAAGGATCTCGTCGAAGAGCGCTCTTCGCCCGACGGCGCGATCTGTTCTCCTCGTTGGATCTGGTCTTCTTCGACACGACCTCGATCTACTTCGAGGGGGAGGGGGGCGAGACGCTGGGGCGGCGCGGCAAGAGCAAGGACTCGCGGCCGGACCTCAAGCAGATGGTCGTGGGGGCGGTTCTGGACGGCGAGGGGCGTCCGATGTGCTGCGAGCTGTGGCCGGGCAACACCACCGACGTCAAGACCCTGGTCCCCATCGTGGACCGGCTGCAGAAACGCTTCGCCATCGGCGGGATGTGCGTGGTGGCCGATCGGGGGATGATCAGCGAGAAGACGATCGTCGAGCTCGAGAAGCGAGCGGGGGTGTCTACATCCTCGGGGCGCGGATGCGGCGGGTGCGCCGAGGTGCGCGACGAGGTGCTCTCGCGGCCGGGCGCTACCAGGTGGTCCAGGGGCCTCGGACACGGACAAGGACCCCTCGCCCCTGAAGGTGAAGGAGGTCAGGATCTGGGACCGGCGCTACGTGGTGTGCCTCAACGAGGACCAGGCGGCGAAGGACGCCGCCGACCGGGAGGCGATCCTGGCGGGGCTGCGAGGAGCAGCTCAGCCAGGGCGACAAGGCGCTGGTGGGCAACAAGGGCTACCGCAAGTTCCTCAAGACGCCGAAGGGCAACACTTCGAGATCGACGAGGACAAGATCGCCGAAGAGGCCCGCTACGACGGCAAGTGGGTGCTGCTCACGGACCTGGACTGGACACGGCGGAGGTGGCGCTGAAGTACAAGCAGCTCTGGATGGTGGAGGACATCTTCCGCACCGTGAAGTCGCTGCTGGAGACCCGGCCGATCTACCACCAGTGCGACGAGACGATCCGGGGCCACGTGTTCTGGAGCTTCCTGGCCTTGGTGCTCCTCACCGAGTTGGAGAGACGCATGGCTGAGCGGGGCTGGACGGCCGAATGGGAACGGCTCAAGGACGACATCAACGACTTGAGGGAGATCTATGTCGAGACGGACCGGGACGCCTTCATCCTCAGGACCCGCACGGAAGGCGATGCCGGCAAGGCGATCCAGGCGGCCGGTGTGACCCTCGGTCCCACGCTCAGGTTCGTCGACCCCGAGGATCAGGACTGGATCCAGCGATGACGGCTGCGCTTCAGCAACGGAGGCCCGGTGTAGTGACAAGCCCTTTTGCTGTCCTCGTAACTCATTGTCCTGACACAACTTCATATTTGAAACTGTTCAAGATCCGTCAAGGAGGCCCTCGCCGACCCCGTGCGGCGCAGCACCCTGGGCATGGCGGCCCGCATCCGTCACACCCCCCAGCGCCGCCGTCTTCTCGAAGCCCAGAAGCTCGACCTCCGCTCCGAGATCCTGGCCCGCTACGCCAACTTCGAGGAGCAGATCTTCCTGGACTCCATCCCCGGATCCGACCCCTTCTACAACGCCCTCGTCCTGGGCATGGTCGGCGACTTCCACCGCTTCGATGACCCCAGGACCCTGGTCAAGCTCGCCGGCTCCGAGGTCAACCAATACTACTCCGGCGACTGGGACGGAACCTCCCGGATCAGCCACCGCGGCCGTTCGCCCCTGCGCGCTGCCGCCTACCAGCAGGCCCGCTTGCTCGTCCATCGCAACCCGGACTTTCAGGCCCGTTTCCATCACCTCCTGTACCGTACCGACCGCCCCAGCCTCCGTGACCTGCCGGCCTATGTGGCCGTCATGAACAGCTATCTCCGCATCGCCCACGTACTCGTCACCCGTCGCCAGCCCTACATCCCCCTCGCGGAGCGTAACGCCATGGACCACGCATGACCCCAACCCGGGGTCGTCAGGGCAAGCCCGTACTCGTATTGGGAATAACCCGCCTGAACATAGTGGGCTGTCCGCTCCTCTCAGGCTCGCCTGAGCAACCTGGGAACAACCCGCATCCGCTATTCGGAGCTCGAGGAGCTACCCCGGTCACTTGAAGTCCCTCTCTGCCCTTCCACCCACCCCGCTGCCCTCCCGCCGCGGGTACCTTTTCGTGCGTACCCCCTCCCTGAAATCCCCCTTCAACACCCTTGACAGCGTCCCTATAGCATCGTGTTAGCCGCCGTCAGCACCCATGGTCTTAGGACACGTTGCTCACTTGACGACCGGCCTCCTCAGTCGACACAGCCACGGGCGACAACTCCGACATGCGGATCAGCAACTTGACACCAAGGACTATGCTTACCGTTCCCATGGTGCGGCCCACCACTGACATCCCCTGCCACCCAATGACCGGAGGCACCACCATGGCGATGGCGAGCGACACAAGCATGAAGCCGTATCGCGACCGCCGTTTGCCGGAAGGCATGCGATACCATAGCGGCCTCAGCGTTCGTGGGCTGAGTGCGAGCCACAGGAAGACAAATAGTACGTATCCTACTAGGACATCCGATACGAGGCTCATTGGTGGTCTCCCC
Organism: uncultured Gemmatimonadales bacterium; assembly: GCA_963751255.1. Taxonomy (GTDB): domain Bacteria; phylum Gemmatimonadota; class Gemmatimonadetes; order Longimicrobiales; family Gaopeijiaceae; genus CAVVTW01. Next base: position 137,560 of record CAVVTW010000018.1, read on the forward strand.
TTCCCTCTTGTCCCCTGAGATAGAGGCCATAGTCGACGAGTCTCTTAACCAACTCCTGACCAAAGACCACGGCGGCTGAGCCCGCAAAGGCTGGCAGGATGAGTTCCGGGGGCAGTCGGATGCTGAGGGCATCGGGAAACAAGTAGTTCATGGACGAGAGAACGAGCCCACTCACACCGATTGCCTGCCCCACCCAGAACCTCACGTACCTCTGCCAGCGCTGGATCCGGTACTCGGCCGCCAGTAGACGACGCTGCTCCACATGGACCGCCTCTATGCCTAGCGGCTCAACGTCTGCGGCAGGTCTCACAATGGGAATTCCGTGGTCCGAACTCACCGATACCTCCGACGGCTTTGGCGTGGCTCAAGCTCCTTAGATCACGCCCCGATTGATGCTGAATGACTTCCTATTCGTGCGTCCCTTCACCTAGCATGAAAACGATGGCGGCTAACGATCAGGGGAGATTGTTCTTACCCCGATTCAGTGGACAGATGAGCACTGCGGTTGAGGTCGTTCTGTTCCCCCTCTCGTAGGTGTCAGAAGGTTCCGCTGCTCTGCAGCGGAATAGAACCCAGCCCAGCCCCGATGCCCAGAGGATCAGCCGGGAGTTCAGCCGGGACCGGGTCGGCCGCCGCGGCTCCGGGCCAGTTCTTTGCCTCGAAATTCGCCGGCGAAAGGTAGCCGAGCGACGAGTGCCGCCGATC
>CAVVTW010000019.1:0-267167 GCA_963751255.1 uncultured Gemmatimonadales bacterium
CCAGGTGTCCTCGCTCCCTGAGTGTGCGCCCGAGAGACAAGCCGAACGGGACCGTGAGGATCGCGTCGTGCCCGGCACCGAGTCCGAGGCCGCCCACCCAAACCATGTCCAGGGGGAAATCCCGGTTGTGGGAGACCAATAGGCCCGAGAAATCCACCCCACCAAAGGCCGCGAGATCATCCCGGGGGCCATCGGCCAGCCCCACTCGGACCCCCAGTCGCGGATTGCCGGATGGGCGCCCGAGCCACTGGCCCACAGCCCCCAGACCCCACCCCGGGTCCACCACCCATACGGAGAGTCCGCTGGGTGAACCCGCGCCCGTGAGGAGGGGCGAGTCCCAGGGGACCTGTGCCGTCCCGGAAGCCGGAACGGCCAAGAGAGCAACGAGGACCCATGCCATCAGACCTTTTCGCATACCGCCTCTCCTTCGCTTCCGCAGACTCTTTCGCCTATTCTTGAAGCTTGAAGGTTGCAAGGTCCGTACCAAGCATGAGCGGCCGAGGGAGGAAGGGCTCGCTCCCTCCGGCCGATCCAGGGAACCTAGCGGATCCTGATGATCTGCTGGCGGCGTGTGCCCACTGAGATCATGTCGATGGGGGTCCCGGTCACTGCCTCGATTCGATCCAGGTAGGCCCTGGCTCGCGGGGGCAGATCCTGTACCGTCCGCACCTCCGAGGTGGGAGACTCCCAACCTGGCAGGGTCTCGTAGACCGGTTCCACGTCGCCCAGGACCGAGGTATCCGGGGGAAACTCCTCCGTCACCCCGTCGGGGGTGCGGTAGGCCGTGGCGATGGAGAGCTCGGGGAGCGTGTCCAGCACGTCCAGCTTGGTGACGGCCAGGCCGGTGAGGCCGTTGACCCGTGGCGGAGTAGCGGGCCAGGACGGCGTCGAACCATCCGCACCGGCGGGGGCGGCCCGTGGTGGCGCCGTACTCGCCGCCCAGGGACCGGAGCTTCTGCGTCCATCTCCTGCGAGAAGGCGGTGGGCAAGGGGCCCGCTGCCGACGCGCGTGGTGTAGGCCTTGACGACGCCCAGCACCCGTGGATGTCCGTGGGGCCGATCCCCGCCCGTGACGCCGCGCCGCCGGCGGTGGTGCTGGAGGAGGTGACGTAGGGATAGGTGCCGTGATCCACGTCCAGGGCGGTGCCCTGCGCGCCCTCCAGGAGAACGTTCTTCCCGGCCCGCAGCGCCTGGTGGATCTCGAGGCCCACCTCCGTGGCCAGCGCGAGCAGTCGCTCCCGGAGGGCCAGGGTCTCCTCCACGCAGCGCCTCCGCATCCCCGAGCTCGCCGGCCCCCAGCCCGTCGAGCTTATCCGCGTGCCGCTCCAACCCTCCGTGAAGCAGGCCCGGGCGCGGGTCTCGTCCCGGAGGTCGGCCACCCGCACGCCCCGGCGGGCGATCTTGTCCTCGTAGCCGGCCCGATCCCCCGCCCCGTCGTGCCGATCTTTGACGCTCGTCGCTTCCCTCCCTGCGCCCGATCCAGGAGTCGGTGGTAGGGGAGGAGGAGGTGGGCCCGGAAGCTCACACCCACCCGGCCGTCCAGGGCGATGCCCCGTGGCCTCGGCCTCGTCGTATTCCCGGAAGAACTGGAACGGGTCCAGGACGACCCCATTGCCCAGGAGGCATCGCTTCTTCGGGGTGCAGGATCCCCGAGGGGATCAGGTGGAAGATGAACTCCTCGTCCCCCACGTGGACGGTGTGGCCGGCGTTCGCTCCGCCCTGGTAACGGGCGACGATGTCGGCCTCCTCGGCCAGGACATCGACGATCTTTCCTTTCCCTTCGTCACCCCACTGACCACCCACCACCACTGTGCAGCGACCCAGGCGCGACGCCATCGGACACGGGGCTCAACGCTCCTTCCGGAGATCGGGGGCAGGGGAAAACCGCCCGAACGGTCAAGAAAAGGCCGTCCTCCGGGGGGACGGCCTGTGTCTGATCTATCCTCTGGGGAAAGCTAGACTCCCGGGGAACTGGGGTCAACCTAACAGGAGCCCGCCTCGCTCCAGAACCTCGCGTACTTTCGCCTTTCCCTCCGGGGAAAGGGGCCGGATGGGGGGACGGGGGTCGCCGCCACGGTAGCCCAGCAGGTCCAGGGCAGCCTTCACTCCCGGCACCCCGATGGCGCCCACGATTTCGTTGTGCAGGGGTCCGATTCGCTGCTGCAGACGTCCCGCCTCGGAGCTCCGTCCAGCCCGGAAGGCTTGGAAGAGCCCGCCCGACGCGCCGGGCGCGAAGTTACCCACCGCCACGATGCCGCCCACCGCCCCGACCTCCAGCGCCGGGTAGAGGAGAGCACCGCTCCCCACCAGGACCTGGAACCCCTTGCGGCAGTGGGTCGACCAGCTCCCCGACCAGGTCCAGCTTTCCCCGGGAGTCCTTGATGCCCACGATCTTCGGGTGGTTGGAGAGCTCGGCCACCAGCCCGGTGGGGAAATCCAGGGTGCTCATCCGGAGCGGGCGCCTGGTAGATGAGGACGGGGACCGGCGACGCATCCGCCACCGCCCGGTAGTGCTCCCGCAGGGCCTCCGGGCTCATGGCCCCCTTGTAGTATGCCGGAGGCTGGACCAGGACGGCGTCGGCGCCCACGTCGGCCACGCTCCGCGTCAGCCGTATGGTGGCCCTGGTGGATTCCAGCCCAGTCCCCACGGTCAGGAGAATTCCGGGAGGCAGGACGGAGCGGGCAGCCCTCACGAGGGCGATCCGCTCGCCTTCGTCCAGGAGGACGGCCTCCCCCGTGGTCCCCGCGATGACCACGCCTTCGATAGGATGCTCCACCCACTTGCGGAGGTTCGCCTGCATCGCCTCCAGGTCCACCTCGCCCGTGGCCGCCAGGAATGGGGTCACAACAGGAATGAAGACGCCGCTGAGATCGATCACTGGGCTGTCCGTGTAGCAGTGGGTTACTCTGAATCCGTGGTCGGGGTCCGGGCCCTCGCCATCCAGCTTCTCAGCGCTTCCCGAACATGTTCTTCATCTCGTCGGCCAGTCCGCCTTGATCCATCCCCCCCGTGCCCATTCCTGAGCTGCTGGATCCGAAGACGTTCAGCCTGAGATCGAAATCCGCCGGCTTGTTGGCGTTGACCTTGGCGACCTCGAAGTCCACCTGCCCGCTCCGCACCAGATCCATGAGGTGCTGATCGAAGCTCTGGGAGCCGTAATGCTCCCTTCCTTCTTCGATGAGCTCCGGGATCTCCTGCGTCCGGGCCGGGTCCAGGATGCAGTCGCGAATCGTGCCCGTCACCACCATGATCTCGCACGCCACGACCCTCCCCTTCCCGTCCTTCCGGGAGAGGAGTCGCTGGCTGATCACCGCGTTGAGAGACTCGGCCAATCGAATGCGGAGGATCTCCTGTTCGTCCTTGGGGAAGGTGGCCAGGAGTCGGGAAATGGTCTGATAGGCGTTCTGGGTGTGGAGAGTGGAGATCACCAGGTGCCCCGTCTCCGAGGCCTTCAGAGCCGTGTCGATGGTCTCGGTGTCCCGCATCTCCCCGATGAGGATCACGTCGGGGTCCTGGCGGAGGGACGCCCGGAGGCCGGTCATGAAGGAGTCGGTGTCGGTGCCGATGTCCCGCTGGGTGATGGATCCCTTGTGGTCCCGGTGGAGGAACTCGATGGGGTTCTCGAGGGTGACGATGTGCTTGGGCACCCTCCGGTTGATGTACTGGACCATGGCGGCCTGGGTGGAGCTCTTCCCGGCCCCGGTGATTCCGGTGACCAGGATCAGGCCTCGCTCCGCCTGGGAGATCTTGTTCAGGACCGGGGGGAGCTTCAGGTCTTCGAAGGTGGGGACGTCGATGGGGATGGTCCGCATCACCACCATGAAGCTCCCCCGCTGCCGGAGGATGTTCACCCTGAACCGGCCAAGACCGGGCAGGCCCCACGAACAGTCCAGGTCCAGGAGCTCGTCGATCCGTTCCCGGTCCCTCTCCCGGGGAATGAGCTTCATGGCCAGTTCCGTACCTGCTCCTGCCGGAGCCTCTGCTCGGAAATGGGAACCAGATCCCCGTTGATTCGGGCCCGGATGACATCCCCGCTCTTGATGTGGATGTCGCTGGCACCTCGCTCGATTGCGGCGCGGAAGTACTCGATCATGCCCGAGGTCTCCAAATCCTGAAGGGGTCCCGTACGGATCGCCTGCGACCGGCACAGGTTAGTGAAGATTAGGTGCCGGGAAGCCCCGCGTCCAACCCGACGTGAGAGAACGCCCCGCACACGCCCCGGGCCAACGGCCCCGCCCCCCTCTTCGCCGGCCCCCAACCGGCGGCCGCCGGCTCAGGAGAGAGCCCTCCTCCAGTCCATCCCCATCCTGCGGCGCACCGCCTCCATGGTTTCCCGGGCGATGGAGTGGGCCCGCTCCGCTCCCTCCGCGAGGATATCGAAAACCTCCTGGGGCTTGTCCCGGTAGTAGGCCGCCCGTTCCCGGAAGGGACGAAACTCCTTGGCAATGTTGTCCGCAAGAATCCTCTTGCACTCCACACATCCCCTCTGGGCCGTCCTGCACTTCTCGGCAATGTCGGGGAGGTCCTCCGGAGGAGTGACGAACTCGTGGAGGGAATACACGTTGCAGACCTCCGGGCGGCCCGGATCCTCCCGCCTCACCCGCTGCGGATCGGTCACCGCCGTCCGGACCCTCGCCCAGATCTCGTCCGGTTCGGCCAGAATCCCCACGGTGTTGCCCAGGGACTTGCTCATCTTGGCGTCCCCGTCCAACCCGAGGATGCGCCCCGTGCCACCGATGATGGCTTGGGGCTCCGGAAAGAACTCTCCGTACCGGGCATTCCACTTCCGGGCGATCTCCCGGGCGAGCTCCAGGTGCTGGAGCTGGTCCTCTCCCACCGGAACGGCCTCGGCCTGGTAGAGGAGGATGTCCGCCGCCTGGAGGATGGGATAGTTGAGGATCCCCGCCGGCGTGGAGGTGAGGCGGGAGGACTTGTCCTTGTACTGGGTCATCCGCTCCAGCTCGCCCACAGGCGTCACCGCGTTGAAGAGCCATGCCAGCTCGGTGTGCTCCGGGATCTCGGATTGGACGAAGATGGAGCACTTGGCTGGGTCCAGTCCCACCGCCAGGAGGCTCACCGCCATGTCGAAGATCCGCTTGGGAAGCATCTCCGGCTCGTATTCCCCCGTAATGGCGTGCTGGTCCACGATGCAGAAGAAACACTCGTACGTATCCTGGAGCGTCACCCACTGGCGGAAGGCCCCGAGGTAGTTCCCGAGATGGGCTTCCCCGCTGGGTTGGACTCCGCTGAACACCCGCCGCTTACCCGATGCAGACCTGGAACTGCTCATGGTTTCGACTGCCCCGTCCCGACCGTGAAGAAAGGCTCGCGCCACCGGCCCGCGATGGCTCACGTTGCGGACAAACCGTTAAGTTACCCTTCTTTCGGGCAGGCAGGAACCCTCGAAACGGTCCTCAAGTATGCATCCCCTCCTCTACACCGCTCTGTCCGCCGCTGAGGCGGCTGCGGAAATCCACCTTCGCCATTTCGGGGCTGTGGGCCTGGAGGGCGCCCGGGAGAAGGGCCCCAGCGACTACGTCTCCCAGGTGGACATGGAGGCCCAGAAGGCCGCGGTCAAGGTGATCCTGTCCCGACATCCGGACCACCGCATTCTGGCAGAGGAGGACATGGACGGAGAGGAGTCGACCGATCCCCGGCAAGCCGACTCCCGGATGTGGCCCCCCAACGGGTCGCCGCTCTGGATCATCGATCCACTGGACGGTACCGCCAATTACCTTCATGGGCACCCTTTCTTCTGCGCATCCGTGGCCGTGGGCCGGCAGAAGCCTACCGGAGAGGCGGGAGGCGCGGGGATCCTGGAGGCCGGAGCGGTGGTGGCCCCGCGGACGGGAGAGCGGTGGTGGGCTCGTCGTGGGGATGGCGCGTGGAAGAACGGGCGCCCCATCTCGGTCTCGGGAGCGGTGTCCCTGAGACAGGCGCTGGTGGGCACCGGGTTCCCCTTCAAGAAGCCGGATCTGGTTCCCCGCTACGTCCAACAGCTCGGGCGCGTACTCCGTGCCTCAGGGGGCGTGCGAAGGACGGGATCAGCGGCCATGGACCTCTGTTACCTGGCCGAGGGAATCCTGGACGCCTTCTGGGAGGAGGAGTACCTGAGCCCCTGGGACGTGGCCGCCGGCCTCGTGATCCTCCGGGAGGCCGGAGGGGTGGCGGCCCGTCTCGACGGGCGTGACATCGATCTCGCCGACGGGTCGATTCTGGGGGCCTCCTGCACCGGCGTCGCGGGGGAGCTGGCCGCCCTTCTTCGGGACGAGGCAGGCCCCCGGTAGAGCGGAACGGGCCCGGAGCGGTGCTCCGGACCCGTTTGTCTCTCCGTCTACCGGGCGGATGGCGGAAGCTCTACTGCCCGAAGCCCTCGGCGGTGGGGTCCGCCCCCTCCCACCACCGGCATCCGCTCAGTTCTCGGCCTTGATGGAAATGGTGCGGCTCTTGGCCTCCGGGGCCTTGGGCATCTCCACGTGGAGGATGCCATCCTTGAAGTGAGCCGTAATCCCCTCGGCCTTCACCGTCCTCGGAAGCGTGAAGCTCCGCTCGAAGGATCCGTAGCAACGCTCCCACAGGTGGTACCGCCGGTCATCCTTCTGCTCCCGCTCCTCCCGCTTCTCACCCCGGAGGGACAGGATATTGTTCTCCACCTCGATCTGGATGTCGTCGATGCTCATCCCGGGGAGCTCGGCGGTGAGGAGGAGCTGGTCCTTGGTCTCCTCCACGTTGACCGCCGGAGTCCAGAAGGAGCGCTGGACCGCCTCCCCGGTGCCGGCCTCGCCGAAGATGCGATTCAAGCGGTCGGACATCTGCTCCAACTCGCTCCAGGGGGACAGGAAGGGAGAGCGCCGGGTGTAACGGGTAATGGCCATGGTTCGAATCCTCCTTGATGATGCTGCTCCGCTGGCTGGGACTTGACCTCCCGGATGCGCCCGGGTGGTCCCGGGCCGGCATTCCGTCGAGGTCGTCTTTCCGCGCTCCCCTTATGCAGACAGCGTGCCAGGATCCAAGAACCACAATTCTGCCAAAATGCCTTGCCGCAACGACTTACAGGACCAATGATTCCGTCGAAATGACCGGCGGCGATCCTGCGCAGCCCCGGCTGACTGCCACTCAGGCAGACCCGGACTCCCTCATGGAGCCGGCTTCGACCTCAGGTTGGGGGAAGCACCGCGCCTCCCCTTCCCCAGGAGCCACCCCACGCCGAAGGTCACCATGGTTCCGATGAGGACGAACCAGGGCCACGCCACCCGCTCGGGAACGGTCAGCCAGATGGCCATGACCGTACCGATGCCGAAGACCATTCCCACGGTGACGCTGCGCTGGTCGGCCCGTTCCACCAGCACGCCCAGGGCGAAGGCGCCGAGGAGCCCACCGTACACGACGGAGGAGATCCCCAGGGCCACCTCCACGGCCGTCGTCCCCCGGCTGAGCGGGATGAAGGCCACCGCACCCCCGATGAGGAGCGCCGCCCAGAGAAGGGTGAACCCCTTCCCGGCCCGCAGAATACGGGCCTCGTCCCCGGCCAGACCCCGGAGGGGAGCCCAGAAGTCGTAGGCCGACGCCGAGGCCAGAGAGTTGATGGAGGACGACAGAGAGGACATGGCGGCGGCGAAGATGCCCGCAATGAGGAGGCCGGTGACACCCGGGGGCAGCTGCTGGACGATGAAGAGCGCGAAGATCTCGTCGGATCGTTCGAAGCTCCGGCCCCCGTAGAAGGCCCACAGACCGAGGCCCACGAGGAGGAAGACCAGGAATTGGGCCATGACCGCCAGGGCGCTTCCCATGAGGGCCTTCTGGGAGGATCGGAGGTCCTTGCAGGTCAGGAGCCGTTGCACGATAAGCTGATCCGTACCATGGGAGGCCATGGTCAGGAATCCACCACCCAGCAGCCCGGCCCAGAACGTATAGGGGACGGAAAGGCTGAGTTGGAAATCGAACACCGTCAGCTTTCCGGCACCGGCGGATCGGGACAGGATCTCGGCCCATCCACCCGGCACGAGACTCTGGAGGGCCACGGCGGCCACGAGCGCGCCCAGCAGGTAGAGGCACATCTGGAGGGCATCGACCCAGACCACCGCCTTGATCCCCCCGAAATAGGTGTAGACCAGGGTGAGAACCCCGATGACGGCGATGGAGATGGGATACGGCCATCCGGTCACGAGAGCCAGGGGAATGGCGGTAGCGAACAGTCGGACCGAGTCGGCCAGGAGTCGCGTCACCATGAAGATGGCCGAGGTGAATCGCCGCGTGGCGATGCCGAAGCGATTCTCCAGGAGAGCGTAGGCGGTGGTGAGCTCACCCCGGAAATAGGCGGGCAGCAGGACCAGGGACACCACGATCCGCCCCACCAGGTATCCCATGGTGAGCTGGAGGAAGGCCAGGGTGCCCAGGTACGCGACGCCGGGGATGCTGAGAAATGTGAGGGTGCTCGTCTCGGTCGCTACCACCGAGAGCATGACGGCTCCCCAGGGAAGCTCCCGGTTGCCCAGGAAGTAATCGGTACCGCCCTTCTGCCCTCTCCCGAGCCACGCTCCCCAAAGCGTGACCCCCACGAGGTAGCCGAGGAGAACCACGGCATCCAGGAGCGTGAACGACGTCATGGAATTCCTCCCAGTCTCGACTCGGCCGCCGGCGCCCTCCCCATGCCCGCTCCCGCCTCCCCTCCCGCAGAGCCCACCACTCCCGTGGAGCTCACCCCTCCCGTGGAGCCCACCACACCCGTGGAGCCCACCGTTCCCGTGGAGCCCACCACTCCCGTGGAGTTCACCACCTCCCGTGGAGCCCACCACACCCGTGGAGCCCACCACACCCTGGAGCTCACCACACCCGTGGAGCTCACCACACCCGTGGAGCTCACCACACCCGCGGGCGAACGGGCCGGTCGGTGATGGCTCGGGCGACGGCGTCGGCCACGGCCCTGCGAAGGGGAACGTGCCTCGCGTTCTCCCGGGTCGGGTTCGTCCGGGAGGTCAGGAGAACCACGAAGAGATCCAGCTCGGGATCCACCCAGATGGAGGTCCCCGTGAATCCCGTGTGGCCGAACGCCCTATCCGTGAGGTAGTCCCCGCTTGAAGAGCCCTTTGAGGGGGTGTCCCACCCCAGGGCCCGGGAGGAAGAGGGATCCCACCGGTGGGTGAAAAGCTCCACCGTGGTGGGGGCCACGATCCGGACAGCGCCGGGACGGGGCGCCGAGCAGGGGATTCCGGTGCCTTCCGCCCCACCGCATGGAGGCGCCCATCCGCCCGCCAGGAGCGCCTGGGCGAAGACCGCCATGTCCCGGGCCGACGAGAAGAGACCCGCGTGCCCGGCGACCCCGCCCATGGCATACGCGTTCTCGTCGTGAACGACCCCATGGACGTGGGTGAAGCGGAAGACCGTGTCCACCTCGGTGGGTGCGATGCGCCACAGAAGGGAGGAGTCGGGGTTGAAGCCCGTATCCTGCATCCCCAGAGGCTCCCAGACTCGCTCCCTCACGAACACGTCCAGGTCCTGGCCCGCGATCTCCTCCACGATGAACCCGAGGGTGATGATCCCCAGGTCGGAGTACACGGTGGAGTCCCCAGGGGCGTAGTCCAGGGCCAGTTCCCCGATGGCCCGCTTGTAGGCCTCCTTGCCCTCCATGTCCAGGAAGAAGGTGCGGAAGGGCGGGAGGCCCGCCTGGTGGAGGAGGAGCTGGCGCACCGTCACGCCGGCCTTCCTGGAATCGCCGCCACCCCACCAGGGGAGATAGGTGACGACCCGGGCATCCAGGTTCAGCCTTCCGGCTTCGGCAAGAATCATGGTGGCCGTCGTGGTCGCCGTGACCTTGGTCAACGAGGCCATGTCCCAGAGGGAGGCGGGAGTCGCGGGCGCGGCGTCGGGGGTCCAGTCCAGCTTCCCATAGCCCCGGAGGCGCACCAGCCGCCCATGGCGGCCGACGGCCAGGGCCGCACCCGGTGAGGCCGAATCGGCCAGTGCCGCCAGGATCAGGGAGTCCACCGTCGCCAGGGCATCGGGGTCCATCCCCACGGACCCGGGGCTCACCTCCAGAGCCGACACGGGCGGCACGTGCCCTTCCGCCACCTCCCGCTCACGGGCGCGTCCCTCCGCCTCTCCACCCGGTCCGGGGAGGACCCCGGCTTCCAGCTCCCGAGCCGGAGACAGGCCCAGCCGCGGGACCTCGGCCAGGGCGTCCCGGCCCAGTCCCTCTCCGATGCGGTAAAAGGGAGGCAGGGAGATGGGCAGGCGCCCCGAGATCGCCGCCTCCCCCACCAGGGCCCGGGCGGCGGCCTTCTGCGAGACCTCGTGAGGCCCCCAGGCAAGGAGGTAGGTCCCTACGTCCGGGAAGGAGGAAAGGAGATAGGGATTGCCCAGGGAGACCACCACGGTGGGCCTCCGCTGGACCGTCTCCTCCACGAAGCGGGCAAGGGCCTCGGGAACAGCCACCTCGCCCGCCCCGGCCTGGGGTGGAACGGACACGCTCACGAGGACGAGGTCCGCCGCCCCGGCGTCCCAGCTGAGCTTCTCGTAGGCCGACGAGGCGGTCTCGGGGGTCGTGCGCCGGGTGGTGACATGGCGAAAGAAGGGGGCCAGGGAAGCTTCCAGCACCTGCCCGGCCACCGGATCCTGCCCCCGGGCATACACCACGTGCAGCACCCGGGGAAAGCGGGCCGGATCCAGGGGGATGAGGCCATCCCGGTCCCGGGGCAGGGTGATGGACCGGGTGGCGGCCGAGTCCGCGAAGCTCAGGTGCTCCTGCGTCCCCACCCGGTCGGCGATGCGATCCAGGTCCACCATGCGGCTCCGGTGGAGGCCCACCCGAGCCTTCATTTCCAGGATTCTCCGCACGGATGCATCGATGCGGTGTCGGGTGAGGCGTCCCGATGCCACCGCGGCCTCCACGGCATCGAGGGTCACCCAGACATCCGCGGGCGCCAGGATCACGTCCGCACCGGCCTCCAGGGCCAGGACGGCGGATTCCCCCACGCCGTAGCCCTGGGCGATGGCCTGCATCCGGATGGCGTCGGTGAGGACGAGCCCCTCGAACCCCATCTCGTTCCTCAGGAGGTCGGTGAGGAAGTACGACGAGAGGGTGGCAGGGGGACCGCCGGGTCCCAGAATCGCCGGCACCGCCACGTGGGCCGTCATGACCGCGTCCACCCCCTCCTCCACGGCTCGCCGGAACGGAACCAGCTCCACCGCCTCCAGACGCTCCCGATCGGCGTCCACGATGGGGAGGGCGACGTGGGAGTCCGTCTTGGTGTCCCCGTGCCCCGGGAAGTGCTTGGCGGTGGTCATGACGCCGCCCTCCCGAGCCCCCTCCAGGTAGGCCGCGCCGAGACGGGCCACCGCCAGAGGGTCCTCGCCGAAGGAACGCGTGTTGATGATGGGGTTGAGAGGATTGGAGTTCACGTCCAGCACCGGGGCAAAGTTCAGCTGGACCCCCACCGCACGAGCCTCCACCGCCGTGATACGGCCGTATTCACGGGCGAAGGCGGCGTCCCCGATGGCTCCGAAGGCCATGGTGGGGGGGAAGGAGGTGCCCCCGCCCTGGGGAAGGAGCGTGGGAAGAGCGTAGCTGTGGTTGATCCGCATCCCCGGCCCGCCGTTTTCGAAATCCGAGGCGACGAGAAGGGGATCCTGGCCTTCACCTGGAGGGCGTTCAGCTTCGCGCCGTAGGTGTGGGGAAGGCCGATGGAGATGACGACCCCACCGATCCCCGCCTCCTCCACGTACCGGGAGAACTCCTGGAACTCCGCCCCGGTCGTGGAGGCGTACGCGCCGGACATCCAGGGGATGATCAGCTGCCCGATGGCCTCCCGGAGGGTGAGGGATTCGAGGGTCTCCTCCACCCACCGGCGGCCCTGGGCATCGGGCTGGGCGAGGAGGGGAGGCGGTGCGGCGGGCCCACCGGCGGGCTGGGGTGGCGAACATGCGGTCACCGCACAGAGCGCCAACGCGACGGCGCTCCCGCGCGCCCTCGGAAGGGCCCCTCTCTCAAAAATCACGCCCACTCCTCTTTGCAGGAAGCTGGATCCCGGCTCCGATCTCGAACTCGGGAGGGATCCGGATCGGGCTTCGCCCCTGGATGGCGAAGTCCCCGAAGAGCCCACGGGCCGCCGCCCGCTGACTCACGTCCGTCCCGCTCCACGCCAGAAGGTACGCCTGCACGTCGGGGAAATCCGAGAGTAGATAGGGATTCCCGAACGAGACCACGACGTGGGGCACACCCTGGCGGGTCAGGGCCTGGATGAAGTCCACCGCACGCTCCGGCAGGGCCACGGTCCCGGAGTACGACACCGTCGTGACGTAGAGCGACACCACTACGAGGTTGGACGTGGCGGCGCTCCTGAGAATGCCGTCGTAGACCTGGGGTGGCGTGTCCCGGTCCACGTCCGCGGTGACGAGCCTGGGATAGTGGGCCCGCAGCCCGGAGTTGAACGCCCGGCCGGCCAGAAGATCCGTGGGCCGGCGGTAGCTCACCGACAAGACACGGGCGCTCCGGGTTCCAAGGAGGGGGAGGAGGTTTCGCTCATTCCGCAGGAGGGTCAGGGATCGATCGGCGATCTCCTGCGCCACCGCCTCATGATCCGGCGTTCCCACGGTACGCAGCACGCCCTTTACGGACACTTCCCGCTCCTTGTCCAGGCCCAGGCTCTCCTTGGCTTTCAGGAGCCGCAGGACCGAGGCGTCGAGGCGGCTCTCGGGCAAGCGTCCCTCCTGAACCGCATCCACGATGCCGTCCCGTGCCGCCTCCGGGTCCGGGGGCATGAGGATCACGTCGGCGCCAGCTTCCAGTGCCAGCACCGCGGCCTCACCCCGGGAGTGGCGGCGGTCGATGGCATACATGTCCATGGCGTCCGTGAAGACCAGGCCGCGAAAACCCATCTCGTCCCGGAGCAGGCCGGTGAGGACCCGTGTGGACAAGGTGGCCGGCGTATTCCGGTCCTCCGTGACGGCGGGCACGGAGATGTGGGCGGTCATGATGCCCGCGATCCCCGCTCCGATGGCAGCCCGGAAGGGGACGAGCTCCACGCTATCCAGCCGCTCCCTGGAGACCGTGATCACCGGGAGGTCCAGGTGGGAGTCGGTCCCCGTGTCCCCGTGGCCAGGGAAGTGCTTGCCCGTGGCCAGAGCCCCGGCGTCCTGGACTCCCCGCACGAAGGCCACCCCAAGGCGCGCCACCTCGCGGGGGTCCTCACCGAAGGAACGCACGTTGATGATGGGGTTCTCGGGGTTGTTGTTCACGTCCAGGACCGGCGCGAAGGGTGCGTGTACCCCCAGGGCACGGGCCTCGAGACCCGTGACACGCCCCATCTGGTAGGCCAGCTCGGCGTCTCCGGTGGCCCCCACTGCCATCAGGGACGGGAACTCCGTGGCGCCTCCCAGGGGAATCGGTCCGGGCAGGTAGGAGACCCCCCTGAACCGGAGTCCGGCCCCCCGCTCCAGGTCGGCGGTCACCAGGAGGGGAAGGTGGGCCCGGGACTGGAGATCGTTCAGCTTTGCGGCCACCTCCACGGGCGAGCCCACGGAGACGATGAGCCCCCCGACCCCCATCTCCTCCACGAACCTCCGCGCCCGCTCGCTGCTCGCCGAGCCGTCGGGTGCGAAGTCACCGAGGACGTACGGCATAAGAAGCTGACCGGCCTTCTCCTCCACGGTCAGAGTGGAGAGGACCGAGTCCGCCCAGGAGTCGAATGTGGGCATTGGGAGGGTGTCCCTGGGCGGTTCCACCGCCTTCACCGGCGGCTGAATCACGGTGTCGGCAGGCTCGGGGCGGGGCGCCACGGCGGCCGGTTCGGGAGAGGGCGTCGCCGGCTCGGGAGCGGTGCGGGTGGAACATCCTGCGAGGAGTGCGAGGTACAACAGCGCGGCTACCCAGAGGACGGGCTGGGAGCGGAAGAAGAACGTCATTCGGTCTGAGCCCCTTGGATTGGGTAGGGTCCTGCGAGGAGGGCACGTTGACGAAGGGGGGAGGGGCGCCGAAGTTGCCTCCTGACCCGCACGGTGCCGGCTGCGATTCCCCACGGATACCGACTAGGAACTTATGAGGCCGAAGAGAACCCGACAATCCTTGATTCTCTGGGTGCCCCTTTTTCTCCTGCTCGCGTGTGGATCCGGGGGCGGCTCCCAGGGCCAATCCGGCGCCCGGGGCACGGAAGCGGCGGGCGCCCGGGCACGGAAGCGGCGGGCGCCCAACCCGGAAGCGACTGGGGCCCCAGCCCCCCGGCCGGCCGGCGTGAGCGTGCGTCCCGGCCTCGAGGTCCTCCTCTCCGACTCGCTCCACCTCCTCCACGGGCTCCGGGTGGGGTTGATCACCAACCATACGGGAATCGATAGCCGGGGGGTGAGCAGTATCGACCGCCTCGTGGCGGAACCCAGCATCGACCTGGTGGCACTCTTCTCACCGGAGCACGGCATTCGGGGAGAGGGCCTGGGAGGGCAGAAGATCTCCAGCGGGATCGACGGGCCCACGGGACTTCCCATCCATTCTCTATACGGCGAGACTCGAAAGCCCACGCCGGAGATGCTCCAGGGGCTCCAGGCCCTTCTCTTCGACATTCAGGACGTGGGGGCCAGGTATTACACCTACGTGTCCACGATGGCCAAGGCCATGGAGGCCGCTGGAGAGGCCGGCATCCCCTTCTTCGTCCTGGACCGCCCCAATCCCATCGGCGGAGTCGCCGTTCAGGGAAACGTCCTGGACCCGGCCTTCTCCAGCTTCGTGGGGCTCTTCCCCGTTCCCATGCGACACGGCATGACGCCGGGAGAGCTGGCCCGTCTCTACGTGGGGGCCTTCGGAGTCGAGGTGGAGCTCCACGTCATTCCCATGGACGGGTGGAGTCGGGAGATGCTCTTCTCCGACACGGGCCTCCCATGGGTGCGACTCTCCCGGAACATGCCTTCGCTGGCGAGCGCCCTGGAATACCCGGGAATGTGCCTCTTCGACGGGACGAACGTGTCCGTCGGAAGGGGAACGGATCTGGCCTTTCAGGTTCTCGGCGCTCCTTGGCTGGATGGAGAGGCCATCGTCGCCTCCATGCTGAGGTACCGGCTCCCCGGCGTGAGGTTCGAGCCCGTGCGATTCACTCCCATGGACCCGGAATACGGGAAGTTCACCGGCCAGGAGATCGGCGGCGTTCGGCTGGTGTATCTCTCCCCGGATTATGATCCCACCGTCACGGCTCTCGCCCTTCTCGGAGAGATCCGACGGATGTCGGGCGACCAATGGTCGTGGCGAGACGCTACCTTCGACGGGCTGGCCGGGACCGACAGGCTCAGGAAAGGCATCGACGCGGGCCTTGGCCTTCCCGACCTGACCGAGGGGTGGCAGGAGAAGCTCGAGGCCTTCCGCAGGCTCCGGGAGCCCTACCTCCTCTATTGAGTCCACTGCGTCGGCCCACTCGGCCGACCCACTCGGCCGGCCCACTCGGCCGACCCCCGATGCGCCGGAGCCCGCACCGGTCGATTTCGATCCGATGCGCAGGAGCCCGCACCGGTCGATTTCGATCCACTGACGGGAAGGATGGCCCGAGGAATGACGCGATACGCTCGCTCGAAGACGATCCTGGCCCTGGGGGCCGCCGCGCTCTCCCTGCCCCTCGTGGCCTGCGGGGGCGGCGGACCCGGCGGCTCCGTTGTGTCTCCCGCTGGAGGGCCTGCGGGAACCCGTGCCCTTGCCGCCCTCCACGACCGAATTCGGGTTCCGGGGCTGGAGGACCGTCGCTTCGACCAGGACGGCTGGTGGAGGGTGGTGGAACCGGTGGTGACCCGATCGGATCTCTTCAGGGTGGACGTGGTTGGGCAGAGCGGCGAGGGCCGGCCCCTCCGCACGATCACCTTCGGGACCGGGCCCGTCAGCGTCCTCCTCTGGTCACAGATGCACGGGGACGAGAGCACCGCCACCATGTCCCTGGCGGACATCTACGCCCTGGTCGCCCGGGAGCCCGAGAACCCTCTGGTGAGAACCATCCTTCGGGGGGCGACGGTCCATACCCTCCCGATGCTCAACCCCGACGGGGCTCAACGCTTTCAGCGACGGAATGCCCAGGGCATCGACATCAACCGGGATGCCCGCGCCCTCTCGACGCCGGAGGCCAAGGCACTCAAGGCCGTGCGGGATCGGGTGCGACCGGCCTTCGGCTTCAATCTCCACGATCAGGGCATCGGAACCCGGGTGGGCTCGTCCGACGAAGGCGTGGCCATCGCCCTTCTCTCGCCACCCTTCGATGACTCCGGGGACATCAACGAGGTGCGCCGTGCGGCCATGGAGGTGATGGGGGTCATGATCCAGGCCATGGATCCCATGGTGGGAGCGCACATCACCAAGTACGACGACACGTTCAACCCGAGAGCCTTCGGCGACCTCATCACCCACTGGGGCACGAGCACCATCCTCATCGAGTCGGGAGGGTGGAGCGACGATCCCCAGAAACAGTACCTGCGGAAGGTGAACTTCGTGGCCATCCTCTCGGCCCTCCAGGCCATCGCCACCGGGAGCTACGAGGGCGTGGGGATCGACCTCTACCAGGGACTTCCCCCCAATGGCCGGCGCGTCGCCGATCTCCTGATCCGGGGCGGGACGGTGGTGATCCCCGGGCTGCCGTCCTACCAGGCGGACCTCCTCGTCAACTACGAGCGTCCCCTCCTGGAGGAGGGGGGCACCATCGCGGACATCGGGGACCTGGCCGAGGCCGAAGCCAGGGACACGCTGTCCCTGGAGGGCCTCTACCTTCACCCGGGGCCCGAGGCGCTGGACCGGCGTGGCGGGGGAATCCAGATCGCGGTGGGCGCCCCGGCCTACTTCACCGTGACCCGCAGGGAAGACGGCTCGGAGCTGCTCTTCACCTTCAGGGGCGGGCCTCCGCCCAGGGGAGGCCCCGCCCAGGGGCTTTCCCGCCCGCGATGATCCAGGGAGAAGCTCCCCTCTCTGGTTGACGCCCCGTCACCGGCCGCCTCGAAAGTCGGGGGCTCCCCTCCGGGCTCGAGCCGCGGACAACCCCTCGGGAAATGCGGGATTCCGTACAGGCACCGGCTCCTGATTCGCGCGTGTCACGAGAACCTGACAGTAATCAGGGAAACATTACATGCGTGAGGCGTCGCTCGAGCGCGTGTCACGGAACCCGTGGAAGAATCCGGCTTTCCCTCCAAGCGTCTTGTTGCGAAGCGTGCGTGTAGTGCAAACATGATAATCTTCGTCGGCGCGGACGGATTCGATCGCCGGCGACAGGTGCGGGGGCTCCCCTTCGGGCTCGAGCCGCGGAGAACTCCTCGAGAAATGCGGGATACCGTTCTCGGCTCGCAGCCCACCCATGCGAGATAGCGAGGAGCCTCAGGAGCCCAGACACCCCCGGCGAATCCTCAGGACCGGGTGGCCCCCTTCGTCTCGCCGAGAAACGCCTCGAACAGGGCACGGGTGACGGGCCCCACCTTCCCACTGCCGATGGGCCGTCCGTCCACCTCCACGCAGGGCTTCACCTCCGACAGGGTGCCGGAGTGGAAGACCTCGTCCGCCTGGTAGAGCTCCTCCACGGGAACGGGTCTCTCGCGGACCGGAATCCCCAGCTCGGGAGCCAGCTTCAGGAGGACTTCCCGGGTAATCCCGGGGAGGATCTGGTTCGAGGTGGGATGGGTCACGAGGGTCCCGTCGAAGACCATGAACAGGTTGTTGTGGGAGCCTTCGATGGCCATCCCGTCGCTCACGTAGACGATCTCATGGACCCCCCGGTCCACGCCCGCCTGGGCACCCAGGACGTTGGCCAGGAGCTGGACGGTCTTGAGGTCCCTCCGGAGCCAGCGCAGATCCTGGACGGTCACCGCCCGGTATCCCTTCTCCCACTCCTCCCGGGGCGGGCGATGGTACTCGCCGGCGAAAAGGTACACCGTGGGCGCAACCGGACCGGGAGGGAACTTGTGGGTCCTGGGGGCCACGCCGCGGGTGATTTCGGCGTAGACATACGAGACCGGGACGCTGCCCAGCCCGTTCTCCCGGATGAGCCGGTGGTGGACTTCCTCCAGGGAGGCCGGGTCGAAGTCGATCCGTAGGGCGGACAGACCTCTCCGCATTCGCGCCAGGTGGCGGTCCCATCGAAACAGCCGGCCCTCGTATGCGGCCGTCACCTCGTAGATCCCGTCGCCAAACAGGAATCCACGGTCGTCGACGGAGATGAAGGCCTCTTCCTTGGGGATGTACTCGCCGTTGAGGTAGACGGTGCTCATGGCGAGGAATCCGGGTCCTTCTTCTTCCCGAGCTGCTCGAACTCCTCCAGGAGCTGGGCGTCGGCCACGGGAGCGTCCTCCTCGTGGGGAGCCGCCTCCGTGTCCACGGCCTCCTCCTCCTCGTCTTCCCCTGGCGAGAGCGCCTTGGGCTTGGAGCTCTCGGGACCGGCGATGAGACCCATCTCGTGCTTGAGGGCGAGGAGGCGGTCCTCCACGTCGCTGTCGCCATAGCCCGACTCGAGCCGCACGAACTCCTGCTCCAGGGTGTCTCCCACCAGGGCTTCCGTAACCTCCGCCTGGGCCAGGCTTCGACGCTCCGACTCCTCGATCTTCTCGGCCATCCGGTTGAAGGCCTCGAAGGCGGAAGTGTCGGAGAGGCCGGACATGGTCTCGTGGATCCGCTTCTGCGCCTGGGCCCGCTTCTGCTTGGCGATGAGCAGGTTCCGCTTCCTCTTGGCCTCCTCGATCTTGTCGTTCAGTTGGCGCAGGGAAGCCTTCAGCTTCTCGGTCTCCTGTGCCTGTGCCGTCCAGGTCTGCTCCAGGGCTCCAGCCCGCTGGGCATGTTCCTGCTGTCGGATGAGAGCCTGCTTGGCCAGGTCATCGCGGCCTTCCTTCACCGCCAGCATGGCCCGATGCTCCCAGTCCCGGGTCTGTTTGACTTCGTCGTCCAGCTGGGCGCGCAGCTTTCGCTCGTCCGCGATGGCCGCCGCCACCTCCCGCTTGGCCTTCGCCAACTGGTCCCGCATATCCAGGATGATCTGATTGAGCATCTTCTCCGGGTTCTCGGCCCGGGCAATCAGATCGTTGATGTTCGACTTGAGAAGGGTCGACAGCTTCTGGAAGATTCCCATTGCCTCAGCCCTCCTGGCCGGTGCCGGCCAGTGCCTTGATCTGTTCCATATGACTGGACGCCGCCATCTGCATGCTCTCGAGGGAAGCCTGCAGCTCGGGGAAGTCCAGGGTCTCCAGCTCCAGGGTGTCGGTCAGGACCAGGTCTTCCTCCTCGATCCCGTACGCTCCGTGAACCACGTCCGTTGCGTTCCAGATCAGGAGTCTCTCATAGAGCTCGCCCAGTCCTTGTTCCCGGGGAAGGTCCATGACCTTCAGGCGCACCACCAGGAGCGGGGGCGAATGATGGACCACGACAGGGGGACCGTCGTTCGCGGTGTGGATGAGGTACATACCGTCATCCACCTCGCTGAAGTCCAGGTCCATTCGAATCAGGAAGCTCTCAAGATCGTCTCGGGTGACCATAGACCCTTCTCCCTGGGTTGTTGTCCGACGGACGGCGCATCGGGCACTACGTCTTGTCTGTCGGGGCGGTTTCGGCCCGCCGCCCGGTGTCCAGGCGGGAACCGCCGTTGGGTATGTGTAATACCGGCAACCGTAATCTAAAAGAGGTGCGGGCAAATCCTCTTCGAGGCGGGACCGCCTTCAGGATACCGGGAGGAGAGGCGCGAGGTACTGGCCCGTGTAGGAGCCGGACTCCCTCGCCACGGCCTCCGGCGTGCCCTCGGCGATGATCCGCCCGCCCGCTTCCCCCCTTCCGGACCCAGGTCGATGACCCAGTCCGCCGTCTTGACGACGTGGAGGTTGTGCTCGATGACCACCACGGTGTTGCCCAGCTCCACCAACCGATGGAGCACCTCCAGGAGAACCCTCACGTCCTCGAAGTGGAGGCCGGTGGTGGGCTCGTCGAGAATGTAGAACGTGCTCCCCGTGGCCCTCTTGGAGAGCTCGGAGGCCAGCTTGACCCGCTGGGCCTCCCCCCCGGACAGGGTCGTTGCGGACTGGCCCAGGTGCACGTACCCCAGTCCCACGTCGTGAAGGGTCTGGAGCCTGGACTTGATGCGAGGCACGGCATCGAAGAACTCCAGGGCCTCGTGCACCGTCATGTCGAGGACGTCCGCGATGTTGCTCCCCTTGTAGTAGACATCCAGCGTCTCCCGGTTGTAGCGTCGGCCCCTGCACACGTCGCAAGGAACGTAAACGTCCGGGAGAAAGTGCATTTCGATCTTCACGAGGCCGTCCCCACGGCAGGCCTCGCATCGGCCCCCTTTCACGTTGAACGAGAAGCGACCCGGCGCATATCCCCGCATCTGGGACTCGGGGAGCGACGCGAAGAGCTCACGAATGGGGGTAAACAGGCCGGCGTACGTGGCCGGATTGGAGCGTGGAGTGCGTCCAATGGGGGACTGGTCGACCTCGATCACCTTGTCGATGAGACCCAGACCGTCCAGCCCCTCGTGCCTCCCAGGGGCCACCCGGGCCCGATAGAAATGCCGGGCCAGGGCGGGATAAAGCGTGTCCGTGACCAGCGTGGACTTTCCGGATCCGCTCACCCCCGTGATGGCGACGAAGGTCCCCAGGGGGAAGCGAACATCGATGGCTTTCAGGTTGTGCTCCCGGGCCCCTCGAAGGGTGAGCACCCGCTCCGGATCGGTGGTCCGGCGCCGGGAGGGGACCGAAATTTCCCGGTCCCCGCGCAGATAGGCGCCGGTCAGGGAGGAGGGTTCCCCCTCCACGTCCTTCAACGACCCCCGGACCACCACGTCGCCACCCGCCGTCCCTGCTCCGGGACCCAGGTCGACGATGTAGTCCGCGGACCGGATGGTATCCTCGTCGTGCTCCACGACAATGACGGTGTTCCCCAGGTCACGGAGCCGCTTCAGAGTACCCAGAAGCCGATGGTTGTCCCGCTGGTGCAACCCGATAGACGGCTCGTCGAGAATGTAGAGGACCCCCACCAAGCGGGAGCCGATCTGGGTCGCCAGCCGGATCCGCTGGGCTTCCCCACCGGACAGAGAGTCCGCGGACCGGCCCAGCGTGAGGTATTCCAGACCCACGTTCATCAGGAACCCCAGACGCTCCCGCACCTCCTTCAGAATCGGGCCCGCGATCTCGGCGGAAAGGTGGGGCCCCGGGGCCATTTCGATTCCCTCCGGGTGCGGGCCTCCCTCCACCGGCAAGGAGGCCAGGAAGGTCTGGACCCGATCGATGGACAGGTCGGCCAGATCTCCCAGCGACCGCCCCCCCACGGTCACCGCCAGGGATTGCTGATTCAGGCGGGTTCCCCTGCACGCCGTGCACGGAAGGGTGGAGAGGTAGTCCTCGAGCTGGTTCCGGACCGCGTCCGACTTCGTCTCCCGGTACCGCCTTTCCACGTTCGCCACCACCCCCTCCCAGACGTCCTCGTAGTGACCCTCGAATCGCCTCGAGTGGTAGGGAAACCGGATCTTCATCTTCCCCGATCCGTGCAGAATGGCTTGCTGGACATCGTGGGGAAGGGAGGCCCACGGGGCCCTGGGATCGAACTCGTACGCCTGGGCCAGACCCTCCAGGACGGAGTTCCGGATGTGGCCCGTCGGCTCTCCCCAGGGAAGGATCACCCCCTCCAGGATGGAGAGACTCCCGTCGGAGACCACGAGCTCGGGATTCACTTCCTTCCGTGTCCCAAGGCCCCCGCACTCTTCGCAGGCCCCATAGGGGGAATTGAACGAGAATTGGCGGGGCTCCAGCTCCGGAAGGCTGATTCCGCAGTTGGCGCAGGCGTATCGCTCGCTGAAGAGGTGGCTTTCGGGTACCCGGGTGGAGTACTCCAGGACCTCCACGGTTCCACCGGCCGTCCTGAGGGCGGTCTCCACCGAGTCCGCAAGCCGGTCCCGCTCCTCCCGCTTGATGGCGAGGCGGTCCACCACCACGCCGATGTCGTGATTCTCGTACCGGTTCAGGGTCGGAGGCTCCGAGAGATCGTAGGTCTCCCATCCACCCTGACCCGCACGAATCCTTCCTTCCGGGCCCGGTCGAAGAGGTCTCGAAACTCCCCCTTCCGGCCCCGCACCAGGGGAGCCAGGACCTCGATCCGTGTCCCCTCCTCCAGTTCCAGGAGCCGGGACACGATCTGGGAGGAAGACTGCCGAAGAACGGGCCGGCCGCACTGGGGACAGTGAGGAATCCCCACCCGGGCCCAGAGGAGCCGGAGATAGTCGTAGACCTCCGTCACCGTCCCCACGGTGGACCGGGGGTTTCGGCTGACGGTCTTCTGCTCGATGGAGATCGCCGGAGACAGGCCTTCGATGCTGTCCACATCGGGCTTCTCCATGAGCCCGAGGAACTGGCGGGCATAGGCCGATAGGGACTCCACGTACCGGCGCTGGCCTTCGGCGTAGATGGTATCGAAGGCCAGGGAGGACTTCCCGGAGCCCGAGAGGCCGGTGATCACCACCAGCTTCTCCCTCGGCAGCTCCAGGTCGATGTTCCGGAGGTTGTGTTCTCGTGCGCCGCGGACGACCAGGAACTCCTGGGGCATGCCTAGGAGCCCGTCCGTCCGGCGCGGGAAGGCGTCGCTCCGCCCTCCCCCTTCCACGCTCTCCGCACGATTTCACTCGCCAGAAGCTCCATGGGGCGGAAGACCGGGAGAGACGCATCCCCGGCGCTGGACAACGCCAGCTCCACCTCAGTGCAGCCGGCGATGACGGCGGCCGGCTTCGGATCGGCGAGTGTCGCCACGGCCTTCCAGAGCTTCTCTCTGGGCCCCTGGAGATCCGCTGCCGAGCTTTACCTCGAGGATGGCCGCGGTGACCATGTCCTCCTGAACGCGATCCGAGGGGAGGAGGAGCTCGACGTCGGGGAGCCGGTCGTGAAACACCCGGGCCTTGCCGGCGGCGGTGGTGGCCAGCAGTCCCACCGGCGTCCCCCGGGGAAAAGCCCGAGCCAGCTCCTTCCCCACGAGGCCGATCATGTCCAGGACCTCGATGGAGACCGCCTCCCGAACCTCCTCCAGAAAACCGTGGGCCGTGTTGCAGGGAATGGCCAGGAGCTCGGCGCCCCACTTCTCCAGGAGCCGGGCCGACTCCTGGAGCATGGGAACGGGTGATGGGCCGGTCCCCAGGAGGGCCGCGGGTCGATCGGGGATCTGGGGACGACTGTCCACCAGGAGCCGAAGATGCTCCCGCTCCTCCTCAACGGGGGTCCTTTCGGTGATCATCTTCATGAGGTCCACGGTGGACATGGGTCCCATGCCCCCGAGTATGCCGACGATCTTCGTCATGGATGTGCTCTCGCGAACCGAGCGAGGCTCGATTGGCCCCGCGCAGGTGGATTCAGTGGACTCAGTAGTCCCCCCGGGCCGCCTGCTCCCTGAGGCGAGCCACCCTCTCTTTCGTGTCCGGGTGGGTCCGGAGGAGTCTCATCATCCCTCCTCCACCCAAGCTGGCGAGAGGGTTCACGATGGCCAGGTGCGCGGCAGCCGGGTTGACCTTCATGGGAATCCGCTTGGCGGTCCGCTCCAGGTTCTCCAGGGCAGCGGCCAGTGGAAGAGGATTCCCCGCGATCCGGGCTCCGGTGGCGTCGGCCTGAAACTCGTTCTGGCGGCTGATGGCGAACTGGATGATCATGGCCGCGATGGGTGCCACGATGGACATGACGAGGAGGCCGATGGGATTTCGGTCGTCGCTCCGGCCACCGAAGAAGATGGCGGCGAAGCGGGCCATGGAGGCCAGCATGCCCACCGCACCCGCCATGGTGGCGGCGAGGGTACCGGTAAGCATGTGCCGGTGCTTGACGTGGGCCAGCTCGTGGGCCAGGACCCCTTCCAACTGCTCTGGGGGAAGGGCCCGGAGGATCCCGGCGGTGACGCACACGACGGCGTTTTCCGGATTCCGTCCCGTGGCGAAGGCATTCGGCTGCTCCGACGGGGCCACCGCCACGGTCGGCATGGGGAGACCGGCTCGCTGTCGCAGGCGGTCCACCATGCGGTACAGGTCAGGCGCATCCTCCGGACCTACGATTCGCGCCCGATACATCCCCAGCACGACCCGGTCACTGAACCAGTACATCCCGAAGTTCATGGCGGCAGCCAGGATGAACACCAGGATGGCCCCACTCTGACCTCCGAAGTATCCCCCGAAGGCCACGAGGAGGGCCGTCAGGCCGGCCATCATGACGAAGATCTTCATGTGCTGCATCGCTCTTCCCCGGATTCGGCGATCCCGTCGCCTGTATCGTTCTCTGGACTCGGTCCCGTGCGCCCCCGGGTCCTCACGTACCCAACCCATCACCCGGCTCTCATGTACCCCTCCGGGAGGGCCTGGATCCCGCGAAAAGCCCTGCACCGGGGCGCCGAGCGCCTGACTCAGTACCCCCACTCCCGGTAGAGAAAGAAACCCTTGATCAGCTCGGACCGAAAGGCCGCATCCACGGCGCGGAAGAGGGGGCTGCGGAGCCACCGGTCCTCGACGAACCCCTCCAGCGTCCAGGCGTCCGATAGGCGCCACTCCGTCCGAAGGCCGGCGAACTGCGTCTGATTCGCGCCTCCCAGGCCGGAGAGGGGCCGGAGGATGACCGCGGCGAAGATGTCCTGGGTCAGGTACTGCCCGATCTCCACCTGCGTGGCCGCCACGGTGCCCTTGAGGGCGGCGGCCCCGAAGCCCGCACCCTCCTGTCCCTGGCTGATGGCCAGGTAGTCCAGGCCCACGTCCCGGGCCAGAACGGAGCTCAGGTCCCGGGCCAGGAGTCCAAGGCCCAGGTTCGCCGTAGCCCCGCCGGCGGCGGCCAGGAGAGCACTGGAGGCCTTCTGGGCCACGGAGCTCTGTCCGGAGGTGAGCGCGTAGGTGGGACGACCGAAGATCAGGTAGCTCACCAGGTCCGATTCGGCGATGGTGAAGGGGGCGTTGCTGGAGAGAGACACCCGGGGAGTGAGGAGCGTGCCCTTTACGGTTGCGATGATCTCCAGGGTCCCCTCCTGGAAATCCGGCATTCTGAGGCGGTTCACAGCCTGGATGTCGAGACTGGGATTGATCCCCGGCGTGCCCTGGAAGCTCACGGTCCCCTGGCGGACCTGGAATTGCCGGCCGAAGACGGAGTAGACGCCCCGCACGGCCTGGAGGTCGCCCACCATTGCGAGGTCCCGCTCGGTCCGGTCCCAACTCACCTGGAGGTTGCCGGCCATCTCCACGTTGAGGTCCCGGCCCCTGAGCCAGCTGTCCTGGGCCATGTCCAGGCCGACGGAAAGCTGGAGATTCTGGAGGAAGGGATTCTGACCGGCCTGCAGGATGGGCGTGAGGGTCACCAACGCGGTATCCACCACGTCGAAGAACGCCGGATCGGAGAGGTCCACCACCTCGGCGCTCCGAGCGATCTCCTCCACCATGAGAACCCCCTGCTCCACCGTGAGCTGCCCCTCCACTCTCGGGCGCCGGTAGGTCTTGGTGATGTCCAGGCTCCCACTCAGTCTGGCCTGCACGTCCCGGCGGTTGACCGCCAGGAAATCCCGCGCCTCGACGTGCAGGTCCAGTCCCGGGTCCGATACCTGGCTGAGGCTCACCGATCCCGTGACCTGGGCCGTTCCCCTGGAACGCGCGGATCCCTGGACCTGCACCGCTCCGTCGGGCGTGAGGGTGAACTCCGCCGCCACTCCGTTCTGCCGGACGCCGAGAGCGGGGAGAAGGGCCGAGCCGTCCGTCAAGGTGAGGCTACCGTTGGGAGCGAGGTCCCCGGTGGTTCCGCCGAGATGGACCTCCCCCGAGACGGCCCCCCGGACTTCCTGGAAGCTCTCCACCATGGCGAGGGCGGTGGCGGCCGGGAAGGAGTCCACCATCAGAGTGATGTCCACCGGAGCGTCGGGGATCCTGGGACCCGCATCCCGGATGCGCAGGTCGGCGGGAAAATAGCCTCTGGCGGTCAGCACGCGCCGTCCGCCATTGTCGGCCTGTAGATCCAGGGTCAGCTTCTCCTGGTCGTAGCCGAGGCTGGACTCGAAGCCGCCGAGGGCGAACTCACCCACCCGCACGTTCTCACCCTGGATCGAGCCCGTGGCCTGGGGAGCATCGGGCGGTCCCGTCAGCCTCCCCTGGAAGCTCAACTGGCCCTCCATGGGCGTTTCGATCTGCGCCAGGCGGGCCAGACGGGTCAGGCTCAGCTGATCCACCTCCACCCGGAAATCGCCCACCCCCTCCAGCGGGAGGAATCCGTCGGCCTCGATCCTCATGTTCCGGTCGCCGGGTCGGATCAGCCTGAAGTCCCGGACCCGGTATCCTTCCCGGCCCCAGGCGAAGGATGCCGGACCCCCGAGATTCCAGCGGGCGCTATCGAAGCGGAGCGTAAGCTCGTCCAGATTGGCCGTCCCTCCTCCCACGGAATCCAGGACGAACGTCCCCTGGGCCTGGTAGTCTTCGTCGGGCCCTCGCTGAACCGCGACCCGAACCCGGCCCGCCCACCGGCTCAGATCCACCTCCGCCTCGGTCCCATGGAAGCGCCGGGTCCGTATCTCGACGGAGTCCGTGCGCAGGAGTCCCTGCAAGCCCCAGTCATCCCCCGGAAGGCCTCGGGCGGTGAAGCTCACGCTTCCCGAGCTCACGTAGTCGCTCCTCAGCCGAAGGTCCTGGAACTCGACTTCCCCCTCCCCCGTGAAGGCCCTGAAGCCCCCGCGCAGCACGACTCTGCCCTGGGCCCGGCCATCCACCGCGATGTCCGCCGCAGTGGGGAGAGTGTCCAGGTCCACCCCCGTGCTGGCCAGGGTCCTTCGCTCGAACGGGCTCAGCTCATCCAGGACGAGGGGAGGCTCTTCCATGAGGAACGGACGGAGGGCGGAAAGGGAGTCGCTCCGGACCTGCACCCTGAGTTCCCCTGGAGCGGCGCCTGGGGCCACGCCGAAGGAGCCCCCCCCGTCCACCCGCCCCAGTCCCGTCTCCGCCACCAGGGAATCCAGGACGAGGGTCCCGTCCCGCACCCGGACCTCCACCACCGCCGTGTCCACGTGGAGGGACCCCACCTCCCCATTCCGCACGAACACCGACGCCTCCCCCTCCAGGTCGTCGGCGGAGAGGCCCTTTCCGGAGCCCTCGATCCTCCCCGACACCCGTGTCGGCTCTGGCAGGCTCGGAAGGACCCGGGAGAGAAGGAAGCCGTCGGCCTCGGTCTCCAGGCTGTAGTGGTCACCCGGTCTCTGGGCGTCGAAACGAGCCCGCGCCACCAGCGGTCCCGCCGAGGTCTCCAGCTCGGCGGAGATCAGGAGGTCGGAAAGGGGTCCGATAACGTTCACGCTTCCCGAATACTCCCCGGTCAGGGGAAGGCGCGGAAAGCTCCTTCGCAAGGTCGTGAGGGAGAGAGGCCTCAGCTCGCCGGCGAGATCCAGGACGAAGCCGGTGGAATCCCGGCGGATCAGTCCCTCCGCCGTCACTCTCGTAGGGCCGAAATCCGTACCGCTACCGACCTGGGTGGCCTCGGCTCGGACGCCCATCCCACCCGCCAGGGAGCCGGTCGCCTCCACGCGAAGAGCACCCGGCCCCCGGAGCGTCATGGCCGGCGAGAGGCTCGCCAGGGTGCCCCATTCCAGGGGAGCGAGGGTAATCCGGAGATCCTCGGCGCCGAACCCTCCAGCCAGGTAGAGCGCACCCGACACCTGAGCCCGGGTCGTTCCCACTGAATCCGGGTCCGTGAGGTTCAGGTCGGCGGCCACGTCCAAGGTGTCCATTCCCCCGTCGAGATCCAGGGCGCCCGAGAGCTCGCCACGAAGGGGCAGCGGCTCCACCAGC
This sequence comes from uncultured Gemmatimonadales bacterium, assembly GCA_963751255.1. Taxonomy (GTDB): domain Bacteria; phylum Gemmatimonadota; class Gemmatimonadetes; order Longimicrobiales; family Gaopeijiaceae; genus CAVVTW01. The sequence goes on from CAVVTW010000019.1 coordinate 27,739, forward strand.
CAGGGGTCGGTCACCGCCACGTCCAGGTTCCGGAGCTCCAGCCCCAGGCCTCTGAACCCGATGGTCTTCCCGAGGAGCAAGCCTCCCTGGGCGTGAATCCAGCCCTGGGGCGACGTCAGCTCCGTGCCCTCGAAATCGAAGTCCACCCCTCGGTCGTCCAGGCGGAGGCCGAACGGCCCCCGGGCCGACCCTGCCGGCAGCCGGTCTTCCAGGAAGGAGATGTCCGCCATGGCCAGGGGATGCAGATCGCCTCTCACCTCCGTACGTGTTCCTCCCTCCTCCCCCCAGCTCACCTGAAGCGTTCCCTCCGCCCTGGAGTCGGGCAGCTCGAGGGAACGCAGGGCGCCCACCAGATGACTCCCCTCCCGCCGGAGCTCACCGGCAGCCTGGGTGATCCGGAAGGGATCGGGCCATACCTCTCCCACGAGAGAGAGGGAGAGGAGCTCGAAGTGCTCTCCTTCCTGATCCGGGGCCTGGATCGTGACGGTCCCCAAACCCACCTCCATGTCCCGGAAGCTCATCCGTCGCATGCTGGGTGACCCGTCCGGGCCCGGCGCCACCAGGACCCGGCCCGAAGACCGCTCTTCCGCGGTGAGCGGGGTCAGAATCTCCACGGAGCCTTCGTGAATCTCGAGTCCCCGGAACAGAATGGTCCGGCGCCGGCCCACGGGCCCGGTGGAGACCGAGTCCACGAGCCCGGCTCCTCTGTCGGCCGAATCCGGCGGGGCGGGAGGGGAGAAGATGGAGACCGCGTTGAAGAGGTCCTCTCCCGGCAGCCGCTCGAGGGTGACCCTGGGGCTCCAGAGATTCACCCGGGTCAGCACGATGTCCCCCCGCAGCAGGGCGGAGGCACTGATCCCGGCCCGCACGGAGTCGGCCCGGAGGAAGGTGCGTCCGTTCTCTCCGAGGATCCGAACCTGCCGGAGGGTGAAACCCCGGAGCAGCCCCGGTGAGGAGAGCCCGCCGACCCGAAGCTCGCCGTGAACACTCCCCTCCAGCCGCCCTATGACGACGTGGAGGACCCGCTCCCTTCCCCAGTTGGTTTGGGTCAGGAGAACAAGGAGGAGAAGGACTCCAACGGCACCCAGGAAGGCCAGGCGAAACAGGAGGCGAAGGAGTCTCTCCAACGATCTCACGATCAGAACGCCTGGCCGATGGAGAGGTTGAGCTGGAGCCGGCCCAGGCTCCAGAGGGACGCTTCGCCCCAGCGGTACTGGGGGCCCAGCAAGGCCAGGCTGTCGGTCCGGACATAGGGAAGCGGCGGACCCACGGGTGGCTTGATCATGAGCCCCGGGTCGTCCGTGGCCGGATCGAACGGCCGCACCTCGGCCGTGACCACGTTCAAGGATTCTCGACGGTTGAACCGGTAGGCCAGGTCCACCCGAATGGGCCCGATGGGGCTGAAGTACCGGATTCCGAATCCCGGCGTGAGCTGAAGATCTCCCAGCTTCACCTCGTCGTTCTCACCCCACACCTGGCCCATGTCCAGGAATGCCGCACCCTCCCAGAGCCGGGCAGCCAGAGGAAAGCGAACCTCCACGCTTCCCTCCAGGAGGGAAGTCCCCCCGGTGGGGAGGACCTCCAGGTAGTCGGCACCGAGCTCACCCACGTCGCACGTCCGGTCGCTGATGGTCTCCTGCGTGCAGAGGGGCGGGAGGGCGTTACCCGACGGGCCGATACGAGGGGCCAGGAGGGCCCCCACGTTCTTGACGTGGAGCACACGGGGCCCAAGCTCGTTCTGCGGAAAGCCGCGGACGCTGTTGGACCCCCCCGCGTAGAAACGCTTGTCCGGATGGACGATTCGGTCCGACGCCGTGCTTGCGGCAATCCCCCCGAATCGGCCCGGCACAACGACCCCTCCTCTCAGATGGGTGGCCAGGACCCAGCCCGCATCCCCTTGGGCGTACCACGTCCCGTCGGCGAGGAAACGGGAGTACGGGAACTGGGATCCGGTCCAGCCCGCGGCGTACTCCATATCCAGGAGAGCCGAATAGCCCCGAGTGGGATTGAGGACCTGATTCCGCCGGTCCCGGGAGACCCGGAGGCCCAGGGGTGAGAGCCAGTTGCTGTGCTGCAGCGTGCTGATATCCCCCGGATTGCAGATCAGGTAGTTGGAGCAAAAGAAGATCTCCACCGCTTCCACCTTCGAGTACTGGGGCCGGAAGGAAAGCGTCATGGCGGTGGTGCTGCCCAGCGTTCGGCTCAGGCCCAGGCTCGCCCCCAGAGTGTTTCGGATGAAGGCCCTGGGGACGGACTGCCGCTCCCAGAAGAGGCCGCCCGTCAGGGAGTTCCGGGGAGAGAAGAGCCATGGCTGAGTGAAGTCGGCGGAAAGGAGCCGGTTCAAGCCCCCGTACAAGCCGGTTCCCGAATCCCTGCAGAAGGGGGTGTCATGGAGCGAAGGGGCCAGCCAGTTGGATACGCGCCCCGTCAGCTGGAGCTGACGAGCGCCTCCGTAGAAATCCCGGCTGGTCCACTGAGCCTCCGCGTTGATGCACTCTGCCGTGCTCAGTCCGCTCCCGACCCTGACCCGGTGCACATCCCCTTCCTGGACATTCACCAGGAGGGGAACGATGCTGTCGGGAACGTGGGCCAGGTCCGGGATGATCTCCGCATAGGTAAAGATCTCGAGGTTGAAGAGATTGCGGAGTCCGGCAAAGCGCAGGTCCTGGCGGTAGAGATCCCCCTCCTGGAAGGGGAGCATTCGTCGGACCACCGTCTCCTTCACCTCCGATTCTCCCTCCACGGTGATGGGGCCGAAATACGTCTCCGGACCGGGGTACAAGTCGAAGGAGACCGCGGCCTCGTGCGGGGTCGTGGCGGAAATGTCGTAGCCCAGCATCACCTCCCCGTGGGCGAACCCCCGGTTCTGGAGACGAGCCTCCAGGGTGTCCCGGGTGTCGTTGAGGGCCGGGAGGCTCAAGGGCCTCCCCTCCCGGATCGGGAGGTTCTCCAGGATGGACGAGTCGGGCATCTCCTCAAGGCTGGTGAACCCCACGTCGGTGACGAGGATCGGCTCGCCCTCCTGGATTCGAAAGGTGATCCTGACCCCCTCGCCCGGGGGGCGCCTCACCACCGTATCCACCACGGCCTCCCGGTACCCTCGCTCATAATAGAAGAGCCGGATCCGGGCCTGGTCCCGCCGGAACTCCCGGTCATTGAAGTAGGAGGGATCGACGGCAAAACCGAAGCCGGCCCAGCAAAAGGGGGATAGAAAGGGAGATCGGCAGGTGGTCGCCCGAGTGACGATGGCAGTCTCCAGCACCCGGTCGGGGAAATGGTGGTTCCCCTCGAAGCGAAGCTCGGTGACCGGCTCCTGACCTTCCTGGGCCGCCGCTCGCCCCCCCGCCCCGGGCACGAGCCAGGCGACGAGCATGAGAGCTCCGGCGGCGGCGGCCCCCCTCATTCAGGAGCCTGATCGTGGCCCGAAGTACTCCCTCCTCCCGGACCGGAGGTCTCCAGGCCTACCGGCTCCAGGGCCTCACGCGCCAGGAAGAGGCGCACCAGGTAGAAGGACACGGCCGCGACCCCTGCCGCGAGCCCCGCCGCTACGAGCCCCGCCTGGAGATTCTCCCTCAGGCCGGGCTTGGACCTCTGGTAGAACACACTCACGGCTGCCTCCCCCCCGCCCGCCCGGGCTGACCCAGGACGGGCTCGGTCTCGAGGAATTCCTTGCCCCCCCGGGGAACGACGTGAACCGCCGCAGGGGCGAAACCACCCAGCTCCGGGGCGAAGACCTCCCGAGTGACCTCGACGCGCCCTTCCCCGGCACGAATGATATTGAAGCTGTTCTTCCCCCGCTCCCGGGCCCGGCCTCGGCTGGAGGTGGACGTGCCGCTATGGACGATGACGATGGCGTGCTTCCGGTCCCCGCCTTCGTAGACGTCCAGGGAGTTGGCGACGTAGGCCCGGTGCAGGTGCCCCCCAAGGACGAGGTCCACCTTCATCTTCCCAAAGGCATCCAGGCACCTTTGGTACCCCGGTAGGATCTGGTCCGACTCGAAGTCCGGGGCCGGTGCCAGGTGGTGGTGCATGACCACGACCCTCAGATCCCCCGGGGCCGCATCCTCGAACGCCCGGGCGGCAAACAGGAGCTGACGGTCCCCCAGGCGCCCGTTCACGATGGCCCGAAGGGGGGCGGTGCTGTTGAGAGCCACCGCCGTGACCCCGGCAATCCGGGTCACGGTGTCCAGTTCCGGAGCGATGTAGCGCCGGTAGTTTCGCAGGGGGGCCCCGATCCGTTCCCATACACGGTAGAGGGGAACGTCGTGGTTGCCGGGCGTGACTACCACGGGCAGGTCGGGAAGCGCCTCGAGGAACTGCCGGGCCGCCTCGTACTCCTGGACCTTGGCCCGCTGCGTGAAATCCCCCGAAAGCACGAGGAGGTCGGGGGCGACCTCGCTGATGGCTCGTCGGAAAGCGGCGGCGGCATCCGCATCGAACGCCTTCCCGAAGTGCAGGTCCGAGCCGTGGAGAATGGTCACCATGCCAGGAGAGGCTCTCAGCCCGCCGCGGCCTTCTGCTCTGGAGCCCCCCGGGGTTTCCAGAGGCGGGCCATGCCCACGATCCCCACCGTGACCAGCGCCAGACTGATGAGCTGCGCCAGCGTCAGAATCCCGAAGAACCGATCGTCCTTGGCCCGGAAGAACTCCACGAAGAACCGCTCCGTGCCCGCCAGGGCCAGCCACAGCATGAAGAGCCAACCTCGGGCATGGTGATGCCGGCGGATCGACCAGAGAAAGGCGAAGATGAGAAGGGAGAGCCCCACTTCGAATAGCTGTGTCGGGTACACCGGGACGATGTCCCCGTACTTCTGGATGAGGGCAGGATCCACGTGAATCCCGAACTCCCTCTCGATGATGTCCACGCGGGTTGGCGGGGCCCCCTGCGGGAACCGGATCCCGACCCACGAACCGGTGGGTCGTCCCCAGTCGTCTCCCACCAGGAAGCAGCCGATCCTGCCGATTCCATAGGCCAGCGCGAGGGCCGGCGCGGTCATGTCCGCCTGCTGGGCGAGGTTCAGCTTGCGCCGCCGGATCTGCCAGACCACCATGGCCAGTCCCCCAAGGAACCCGCCGTAGAAGACGAGCCCTCCCCGGGCGAAGATCAGGCTCGCCGGGTCCGCCACGAGGCGGGGAAAGTTGAGGAGCATGTAGTACAGCTTGGCCCCGAGGATGCCCCCCAGCACGGCCATGAAGAGAAGGTCCCAGGTGACCTCGGGATCGAGCCCGTGGCGCTTCATCTCCGACCGGTGCACGAGCGCCGCGGCCAGAAACGCCAGGAAGACCATCATGCCGAAGGACGTGATGGGCTGGCCGCCCATGAGAGGCAACCATTCCGGCAACCGAAACAGAGTGGGGTGCATCGCTCTCTTCCTCCCGAAGGGCCCGGCTCCGGTACCCCGGCCGCCCGCCGTGCCCCGGCCGTGGGTCAGTCTTCCGGCCCCTGCGGTGGGTTCCTAGGGGTCAAGTTCGGGAACGGCAGGTTCGCGTCTGCCGACACATCCCAGGAAGCTACCTCTCCCCGCTCCAGGCGGAAGAGGGCGGCTCGGGCCACCATGGCCCCGTTGTCCATGGAGAGCCGAGGGGAGGCGAAGAACAGGCGCCCCTCCGAGCCCAATCGATTCGCCATCTCCACCTTGAGGCGCCGGTTCGCCGACACACCCCCCCCAACCAGGACCCGGCGGCAGTCCTTCTCCTCCACGGCCCGCATGGTCTTGCTGGCGAGAACGTCCACCGCCGCGGCCTGGAAGGAGGCCGCCACGTGATGCCGCTCCTCCTCCAGGGTTCCATTGGCCCCGAGCTCATTCACGAGGTTGACCACCGCCGTCTTCAGGCCGCTGAACGAAAAATCGTAATAGTCCGAATCCCCGGGCGCCTGGCTCCCTCGCAGCATGGGCCGCGGAAGAGCGTGGCGCGAGGGGTCCCCCATTTCAGCCAGGGCTTGAATGGCCGGTCCCCCCGGGTAGGAGAGGTCCAGAAGCTTGGCCACCTTGTCGAAGGCCTCCCCTGCCGCATCGTCCCGGGTCTGGCCGAGGAGCTCGTATTCGCCCCAGGCAGGGACATGGAGGAGCATGGTGTGGCCTCCTGAAACCAGGAGAGCCACGAAGGGCGGGTGGGCTTCAGGGTCTTCCAGGGAGGGGGCGAAAAGGTGGGCCTCCATGTGGTGGACCGCCACGAGCGGTCTCCCCAGGCTGAACGCCACCGCCTTGGCCCAGGACACCCCCACCAGCAGCGCCCCGATGAGACCCGGACCTGCCGTCACCCCGATGGCGACCAGATCCTCCAGGCCCCGACCCGACTGGCGGAGGGCCTCGTCCACCACTTCCTCCACGCGACGGAGATGGGCTCGGGCGGCGAGCTCAGGCACGACGCCCCCGTACCCGGCATGGACGTCCTGGGAATGGATCACGTGCCCCAGGATGCGATCCTGCCCCTCCACCACCGCGGCGGAAGTCTCGTCACAACTGGTTTCCAGACCGAGAATCAGGTGGGGGCTCACTGGCCTGCCGGACGTCGGAGGAGCACCCAGCCCGGATCGACCCGGAGCACTCGGACGAAGGGGGGCACGCCCTCCACGCCCACCAGGACCCTCTCCTCTTCCCCCGGAGACAAGGTCCTGACCCGCCCGAGGGGGAGAGTCAGCTTCAGGTCTGTGGAGTCCACCCCCTCCACGAGGCTCCGGGCACCCGACAGCGTCACCGTGACGGTGGATGGACGGGCGGTAAGCTGCGGGTCTTCCTCCAGCTGGGGTAGGTTGGAGGCGGAGGTCCGGGAAATACCCTTTCCAGGGTTTCCTCCACCCGGACCTGAACCGAGGCCTGGATGACGGATAGGGAGATTGAGTCGAGACCGGTACGGTATCCACAGGGAGAACGAAGGTACCCGACTGGGTCACGGATCGGGAGAGATCCAGATTCTGGAGGTAGAGGGAGTCGATGCTCTCGAGACGACTGGAGGGGCCCGAGACGCGGACCGCTGGGGAGACACCTCCAGCGGAGCCGCCAGGGAGAGGCCCTCCGGGAGCTCCGCTGCGGTCCGCACCGCCAGGACGGACTCCCGGTCCACGATGCGCTCGAAGGCAAGCTCTACCGCGCCGGGCCGGACTTCCTCCACGTTGACCCGTTGACCCTCAGGAATCCTCACCCAGGGGAAGCGGAGGAGCACGGTCGTGTCGCTGCTCATGACCTCTTCCACCGGAATCACCACGGAGGGCCTGTCCACCGCCAGGGCGATTAGGTCCCGGGCAGGACCGGACAGGGTGACACTCACCGTGGGAGGGATGGGCTCACCCTTGAGAGCCCACTCCGGATCGTTGAGATCCACCCGCACACGCACGCCTTCGTACCGCTGACGGCTCTGAGCCTCGAACCGGGGGACGGTCCACAACATCACCGCCATGGCCAGCGCCGACAGCTTCAGCTGCCAGTGGCGGGTCACGACCCCCGGGAGGACCGCCACCCTCAGCCCTCCATGAGAAGTCGCTGGACGAGCTCCACGTTCTGCGGAGCGTCCCAGGCGGTGGAGCCGGCCACCTTCTTCTTGATGACTCCCTTTCGGTCGAGGAGGAAGGACTCGGGCACCCCGGTGGTCTGGAACGTCTCCTGGATCTTGCCGGACGGATCGTGCAGGATCGTGAACGTCAGACCCAGGGAATCGGCAAAGGACTGGAGGTCCCCTCCAACCCGGCCGAAGGTGTCCCGCTTTCCGAACGGCGCGTCGATACTGACGGCGACCACCTCGAAATCGGCATTGTCCACTGCCCGGTACAATCGCTCGATGGAGGGCATCTCTTCCTGGCATGGCGGACACCAGGTAGCCCAGATATTCACCAGGACCACCTTGCCCCGGTAGTCGTCCAACGTCTTGCGAGCACCCGTGAGGTCGGCGGCCGAGAAGTCGGGGGCCTCTCGTCCGGGAACGACCGGGCTGAGGCGGTCACGGTTCACCCACGCCAGCAACACCACCAGCGCAGCCCCTGCGGCCGCCAGGACGTAGGGAGTCCACGAAGTTCTTACGACGCATGATCACTGCCAAAGAAAGGAAACGTTGTTTCGCAATTTCTTACGGTCCGCGGGGGTCGATTGTTCCTGCCCCCGGGGCCCGTTCGGTCACTCCGGGCATCCCCTCGACGTCCAACGACCAGCCGGACCGAAGAGCCCTGGGGGACCAGGGTCATGGCCGGAGGATCCTGATCCACCACGAGGCCCTGGTCCCGCCCGAAACGGAACCGGGTCTCCACCTCCCCTACCACGAAGCCCAGGGAGTCGAGGACCGGGCCACGGCCTTGCTTTCCTCGAGACCGACGAGGAGGGGCATCTCTACCAGTGGAGGCCCCTTGCTCACGGTCAAATGGACCTCCCGGGGGAGCGTGGCTTCGGTTCCCGGCTCCGGGTCCATGACCACCACCCCACCCCGGGGCATCTCCGAGTCCACGGAGTCCACCACCACGGAGAACCCCGAGGCTTCCAGGACGGTCTGGGCCCTGTCGGCTCGGAGGCGAACCACGTCCGGAACGGGCCTCGTCTCCGGGCCCGTGCTCATGGTGATCCGCACCGTGTCGCCTACCAGGGACAGCTGCCCCGGTAGCGGGCTCTGCCCCAGAATCACCCCGTCGGGCACCCTGGGGTGGCGGAGGGAGTCCACCGAGCCAAGGACCAGGCCCAGGTCGGCGAGAGCGGCCGAAGCCTCCCCGGGCGTCTCTCCGGAGAGGTCCGGCACTGTAACCAGGTCTCCTGGAGGCGGCGGGAGGGGGAAGAGAAGTCGCGTGGAGAAGAGGTATCCCACCCCGAACCCAAGGACCACAAGGAGTCCCATCACGGCGAAGAACCTGGGGTTCTTCACGAAGGAGAAGCGGGAGAGGTTCCGGTCCAGGAGCTGGCCCCACCGACCCTGGGGCCGTTGCTTTCCCCCGCCTCGACGGCGTCTCATGGAACCTCCGAGCCTCATCCCCGTCGCACCATTCTGGCGGCGAAGGCGCCGTCGAAACCCGTGCTCTGAGGAAGGACCCGAAGGAATCCCCTCTCGTCAACGTGGGCGGATGCCCCCGTTGCCGTCGGATCCAAGCGGAATTCGGAGTGCCGAGCGAGAAAAGTCTTCACCTGTCCTTCGTCTTCCTCGGTTTCCAGGGTGCACGTGGAGTAGACCAGGTGTCCTCCCCTGGGGACCAGGTCGGCTCCCGCCTCCAGAATCTCGCGCTGTAGGCTCGCCATCCGAACGATCCGGTGGGGACTGAGCTTCCACTTCGCGTCCGGGTGCCTCCGGAGCGTCCCCGTCCCACTGCACGGCACGTCCAGCAGGACGAAGGGGGCCTCCCGCAGGGGCGGCGCCCTGCCCTCCGCTCTTACCACGTCTACCCGCCCCCCCGCCGCGACCACGGGACCCGCGAGCCTCTCGAGATTCTCCTTCAGAACCCCGAGTCGGCTCTTGGACCGGTCCGCGGCCAGAACATAGGAGCCGGCCCCGGCGAAGGCGAGAGCCTTCCCCCCTGGAGCGGCACAAAGGTCGGCCACCTTCGAGCCCGGTGGAGCGTCCGCATACACGGTCACCAGCGCGGCACCCGGATCCTGGATCAGGCCAGGCACCACGTCCAAGATGTCAGCAGGATTGGTGCCATCCTCCACCTGGAGGCACGGCACGTCCTGGCCTACCCTCCTGGCCCCCCACCCAGCCTCGCTGAGAAGGGCCTCCGCCCTGTCCAGGGAGGTCCCCACCGGCCTGATGTAGAGGGGGGGAGGAGCGTTGTTGCCTTCGATGAGCCTCCTCACCTCCTCGGCATCCCACTTCTGCAGCCATCGCTCCACCATCCACCGGGGATGCGACCCCCACGTGCTCAGGTGGGCCAGAGGATCGTCCCCATAGCCCGGAAAACGGGATATGTCCCCCCCTCCCTCTCCAAGCTCCGGAGGACGCCGTTCGCCAGGCGGGCACCCGCCGCTCCTGCCACCTCCCGCACCTGGTCCACCGTCTGGGCGACGGCGGCATAGGCCGGCACACCCTCCATGTAGAGGAGCTGGTAGGCCCCCTGACGAAGGAGATCCAGGAGAAGAGGCGACAAGCTGGACAGTCCCTTCCGGAGGTGGAGGCCCAGCAAATGATCCAGCCTTCCGCGGAGACGAAGGGTACCATAGGTCGCCTGGTGGACCCAACGACGCTGCCGCTCGGGCAGAGTCGGTGCGACCTCGGCCAGGGCGCGATCCAGACGGCGGCCTCTGGAGACGGCCCGGAGGATTGCCGCGGCGGCTCGTCGGCCGGGAGTCACCTCGGACACGGAACCCGGAACGAACGGGACGGGAAACCCTTCAACACCTGGACCAGCTAGTCAAGCATCCCCTTCCCCGGGGAGGAGGGAACCGCGATTTCCCGGGAGGGCATCCTTCCGGCCAGGTAGGCCCATCGCCCCGCCTGAATGGCCATTCCCATGGCCGCCCCCATGGCCACCGGATCGTCGGCTGCCGCGATGGCGGTGTTCATGAGAACGCCGTCCACGCCCTGCTCCATGGTAATGCATGCGTCCGAGGCTGTTCCCACCCCGGCGTCCACGATCACGGGGACCGTCAGGCGCCTCTTGATCTCCCGGATGTAGTAGGGGTTCACGACCCCGAGGCCGCTTCCGATGGGACTGGCCAGGGGCATCACGGCCACGCACCCGGCCTCCTCCAGACGGAGAGCCGAGACGAGATCGTCGTTGGTGTACGCCATGACCTTGAAACCTTCACCCACCAGCACCTTTGCCGCCTCGATGGTGGCCCGGGTATCGGGGAGCAGCGTCTCCTGGTCCCCGATGATCTCCAGCTTGACCCACTCGGTGAAGCCGGCCGCCCTGGCGAGACGGGCATACCGGATGGCGTCCTCCGCCGTGTAACAGCCCGCCGTGTTGGGTAGCAGGAGGAACTCGTCCGGATCGAGGTGATACAGAATCCCCTCTTCCTTGCTCCGATCCAGGTCGATCCGACGGACAGCCACCGTCACCATTTCGGTCCCGCTGGCCCGGATCGCTTCCACCATGGTCCGGTTATCCTTGTACTTCCCCGTACCCACGATCAGGCGGGAAGAGAACTCCCGGTCTGCGATTCGGAGAGGAGTATCATTCACGTCAGGCTTCATTGTCGACTCCATCCCTCGTTCGGCACCCCGGGCCTCGAGGTGCTCGCCTCCAGGACAGGAGGGCGGCCGCCCCCCCGGGGAGCTCCCCTTAGCCTCCTCCTACGAAATGGACGAGCTCCAGGACGTCTCCCTCCGTCACCTCCGCATCCCCGTATCGTCCACGGTCCAGAATCTCACGATTGAGCTCCACCACCACCAGGGCAGGATTGAGATCCAGCCACTCGAGAAGGCTCCACACGGAGAGGTGGGGCGGGACCCGCCGTTCCTTCCCGTTGAGACGAACCTGGATACCGGACGCTTCCTCGGCGCCGGACCGTTCGTCCCTTGTGACCTCTTCATTCATCCCGGGGCTCCCCTTGATCTCGGACCCTTCCTGCCTTGGGGCTCCCCAAGGGCATCGAGGTAATCCAGGACCGCCGACGCGGGTTCCCGCGAAGCCCAGATCCCGCTCAGCACCGCCACGCCGTGAGCCCCCGCGGCCCGGATCTCTCCGACCCTCGCCGGCGTCACGCCCCCGATGGCCACGAGGGGCATACCCGGGACCACGGCCGACACTTCCCGAATCCTCTCCAGGCCGCCCGGCCTCCGGCGGGGATGGGAGGACGTGGAGAAGATGCTTCCCACCACCAGGAAGTCCATCTCCCCCACGCCTGGAAGGCGGGCCTCCCCTCCATCATGCACCGAGAGCCCCAGGACTCGCTCCTGCCCCAGTAGGCGTCGAGCGTCGGCGGGAGGCAGCGAGCGCTGACCGAGGTGGGCGCCCGCGAGGGGCAGCGTGAGGGCGATATCCAGGCGGTCGTTCACCAGGATGGCGCTTCCGGACCGGGCCGCCGGACCAAGCAGCTCACTGGCCAGGGAGTGGAGGCTTCTGCCCGTGGCGCCCGGCCCTCTCAGGTGGAGGGCAATGGCCGGACCGCCCGCCTCGAGAGCCGCCCGGGCGGCCGCGGGAAAGCCCTCCCGAGCCAGGACCTCGTCGTCGGTGATCAGGTGGAGACGGGGAATCACTCGAAGCGGGCCCCCTCCATGGGCTTCTGGCCCCGGAGCCAATCCCTCACGGCCATTCTCCGGCGTCCCGGGCTCTGGATCTCGGTCACACGCAGCACGCCTGAGCCGCAGGCGACCAGAAGACCGGAGCCCGTTGCCTCGAGCACGGTCCCCGGCACTTCTCCGTGGACCCGCTCCGGGTCCGGGTCCGGGCGGAAGAGCTTCAGGGGCTTTCCGCCGAACAGCGTCCACGCCCCGGGCACTTCGTCCATCCCCCGGAGATGCCATCCCAACTCCTGGGCGGGCCGATCCCAGTCGATCCGTGCCATGTCCCGATTGATCTTGGGGGCGAAGGTGGCCCTGTCGTGCTCCTGCTCCCGTTCTTCCGCCTCTCCGAGCTCCATTAGGGCCAGCGCTTCCACCAGGGCTTCCGCCCCGACCTCCGAGAGGCGCATCCCCAGCTCCGTGGCCGATTCGGATGCCCCGATGTCCTCGGGGATCTGATAGAGAATAGGCCCGGCATCCATGGCCTCGGCCATTCTCATGACGGTGACGCCGGTGACGCTGTGCCCCCTGAGAATGGCCCAGCTCACCGGAGCCGCGCCCCGAAGCTCGGGAAGAAGGGAGGCGTGGAGATTGATGGACCCGCCCTGGGGAATCTCCAGGATCTCGGGCTTCAGGATGTGACCGTAGGCCACCACGACGGAGAGATCGGGCTCCATGCCCCGAATCGCCCGGACGAAGTCGTCACCCCAGGGCCGGTCGGGAGCCAGGACCGGAAACCCCTCCTCGAAGGCGAGATCTTTCACGGGAGAGGACGTGAGGGCTCGTCCCCTTCCCGCCGGGCGGTCGGGCTGGGTCACCACTCCCACGACATCGTACCCCTCCTCTCCCAGGGCCCGGAGGGACGGTAGGGCGAAGGAAGGGGTCCCCCAGAAGAGGATCCTCAGGTCTCCACCTCCTCCCGGCTCTTCTGCCACTTCTTCAGGAGCATGCGCCGTTTCAGAGGGGTCACCCGGTCGATGAACAGGATGCCATCGAGATGATCGATCTCGTGCTGCACGGCCCGGGAGAGGAGCCCCGAGATCTCCATGGATACCGGATGGCCGTCGGGATCGGTGCCCTCCACCTTCACGGTGTCGGGCCGTTCCACGACCTCCTCGAGACCGGGAATGCTCAGACACCCCTCCGGCGCCTTCTCGGTCTTTCGGCTGGATTCCAGTATCCTGGGGTTCACCAGGACCACGGGGCCCACGCCCTCTTCGTCGGCCTCTCCTACGTCCACCACCACCACGCGCAGAGATATCCCTACCTGCGGGGCGGCGAGCCCGACGCCGTTGGCGACGTACATGGTCTCCAGCATATCCTCGACGAGGGTCTTCAACTCCTCGTTCCAGTCCTCCACCGCCACCGCCGGCCGCCGAAGAACGGGGTCGCCCAGAATCCTGATCTCACGAATGGCCACGATCTCCCTCCTTCTCCTCCGAAGCTCCGCCTACCGGGAGGTCCGATCGGAGAGTACCTGCGCGATCCGTCCCCGCTGTACCACGAGCCTGGTGTCGTCTGCTGTCTTGATCGTGAGGCGGTCTTCCTGTGTGTGGACCACCGTGCCGATGATCCCACCGTTGGTCACCACCTCATCCCCCTTCTTCAACTCCTGGATCATCTTCCGGTGCCTTTCCTGCTCTTTGCGCTGGGGCCGGATGAGGAGGAAGTAGAAGATGAAACCGATGGCCACCAACTGCAGAAGGAAGATCATCGAGGCGTTGCCCCCTTCCCGGGGGGCCGCCAGTACCGCGAGAATGGCTCCGCTCACCGCCTGCTCCATGGCAAAAAGGCGCGTCGATCCTTGGGACTCCTAAACCTAATAGGACCGGTCTCCCGAAAAAGGGGGCGCCCCTTCGGCTCCGCACGTCTCCTACGGCCTCTCCTACGGCCTCCCCTCGGCCCGGGCCATGGCGTACCGGTCCAGCCACTCGGCGCTCCAGCTCCCGAAGGAGCCGTCCAGAATGCGGGCGCGGGCCTCCCCGGAGAGGGAAACCATGAAGCGGAGGTTGTGGATGGTCAGGAGCCGGTGCCCGAGCCACTCTCCCGCGACGGCGAGATGCCGGAGATAGGCCCGGTCGAAGCGCTTGCACGTGTAGCAGTCGCACTCCGGATCCACGGGCAGGGTGTCGGCCTTGAAGCGCGCGTGCTTCAGATTCACCTGCCCCTCTTCCCGACTCCAGGCCGTGCCGTGGCGAGCGTTCCGGGTGGGAGCCACGCAGTCGAAGAGATCGCATCCTCGAGCCACCGAGCGGAGGAGATCGTCGGGATAGCCGACCCCCATGAGGTACCGTGGAGAATGGGCCGGGAGCACCCCGTCCAGGAGCTCGAGGGTTCTCCACATGTCTTCTTTCGCCTCCCCCACGCTCAGCCCCCCGATACCCAGCCCCACCCAGTCCCCCATGTCCAGGACGTCCCGGGCCTGCTGGACCCTGAGATCGTCGAACACGTTGCCCTGGAGCACGGGGAAGAGTGCCTGGGAGGGGGCCCCCGGGGCCCCGGCTTCGGCTTCGAATCGATTCCGGCAACGCTCCAGCCATCGAAGGGTGCGCTGGTTGGCCCGGGCCACGGTGTCCCGGTCGGCGCCTCCCGGCGGGCACTCGTCGAAGGCCATGACCACGTCCGCGCCCAAGGCTCGCTGGACGTCCATGACCCCCTCGGGAGTGAAGAGGTGCCGGGACCCGTCGATGTGGCTCTGGAAGACGACGCCGTCGTCACGCACCTCGTTGATCCGGGCCAGGGAGAAGACCTGGAAGCCTCCGGAGTCGGTGAGCAGAGGACCCGTCCAGCGCATGAAGGCGTGGAGTCCCCCCAGCTCCCGGATCAGGAGGTGCCCCGGTCGGAGGAACAGGTGGTAGGTGTTGGCCAGGATCATGGAGGCTCCGAGGGCCTCCAGTTCCTCCGGCGTGAGGGTCTTGACCGTGCCCTGGGTGCCCACGGGCATGAAGCCCGGGGTGGCCACCACCCCGTGCGGAGTCAGCAACGTTGCGGCTCGGGCCGAGCCCTCCCGGGCCTCCAGGTCGAAGGCGAAGCCGCCTGTCCGCGGCCGCTCGGCACCCGTCACAGAATCACCATGGCGTCGCCGTAGGAGTAGAACCGGTAGCCTTCCTCGACGGCGGAGGCATAGGCCTGCATCGTTCGCTCGTATCCGGCGAATGCCGCAACGAGCATGAGGAGGGTCGAGCGGGGAAGGTGGAAGTTGGTCAGCAACCGGTCCACGATGGCGAACCGGTAGGGTGGATGAATGAAGAGGCGGGTCGCCCCTGAGCCTGGCCTGACCCGGCCGTCATCCCCCACGGCCGACTCCAGCGTGCGGACCACGGTCGTTCCGACAGCCCACACGCATCCGCCCGCCGCGCGGGCTCGATTGACCGTCTCCGCCGCCGCGCGGGACACGTTGTACGCCTCGTCGTGCATCTCGTGGAGGCCGGGGTCTTCCACCTCCACGGGCCGGAAGGTCCCGACCCCCACGTGAAGCGTCACCCGGGCGAGCTCCACGCCGCGAATCGCCAGCTCGTCCAGCAGCCCCTCCGTGAAGTGGAGGCCGGCGGTGGGGGCGGCCACGGACCCCGGGACACGGGCATACACCGTCTGATACCGCTCCCGATCCAGGGGCTCGTCCTCCCGGTCGATGTAGGGGGGCAGCGGCACGTGGCCGAAGCGTCGGAGCGCCTCCTCTCCCTCGAGCTCGGTGACCAAGCGGACGATCCGGCCCCCCCCTGGAGCGGAGTCCAGGATCTCCACCTTCAACTCGGGCGAGACGTCAACCACCCGCCCAGGCTTGAGCTTGCCTCCGGGCCTGACCAGGGCTTCCCACGTCTTCCCCTCCTCCCCCGGCAGGAGGCGCCCGCCCCCCTCGCGGTCCCGGGGCCTGAGGAGGAGGATCTCCGATGGGGCCCCGGTGGGCTTGCGCCCCAGGAGGCGCACGGGCAGGACCCGAGTGTCGTTGAGGACCAGGACGTCCCCGGCGGAGACCAGGGAGGGCAGATCCCTGAACAGGAGGTGTCTCGGACCGGACCTGGAGCGATCCACCACCAGGAGGCGACTCTCGTCTCTCCGATCGGCCGGGTAGCGGGCCACACGGCCCGGCGGGAGGTGGTACTCGTAGTCGGAGGCCTGGGCCCCGGGTACGGAGCTGGAAGGGAACTCGTTCACTCTTCGAAGAGGGAGGACTGGGGCCCCTCCTCCCCCGGGGAGGGCCGAGTGTATCCGAATCGACGAAATGCCCGAGCCGTGGCCTCCCGGCCCCGGGGGGTGCGCATGAGGAACCCCTCCTGGATCAGAAAAGGCTCGTAGACCTCTTCCAGGGTGGAGGGGTCTTCCCCCAGGGCCACCGCCAGAGAGCTCAACCCCACCGGCCCGCCTTCGAACTTCTCGATGATGGTCTTGAGAATCCGCCCGTCCATTTCGTCCAGGCCGTACTCATCCACATCCAACAGGGCCAGGCCGGCCCGGGCCACTTCCTGGTCGATGACCCCGTCCGCACGGACCTGGGCATAGTCCCGGACCCGCCGCAGGAGCCGGTTGGCCACCCTGGGCGTTCCCCGGGCCCGGCGGGCCAGCTCCATGGCTCCGTCCTCCGTGGCCTCCACCCCCAGGATCTCGGCGCTCCGACGGACGATGTAGGCCAGGTCGGCCGGGGGATAGAAGTTCAGACGTTGGACGATGCCGAACCGGGCCCTCATGGGTGCCGTCAGGAGACCGAAGCGAGTGGTGGCCCCCACCAGCGTGAACGGCTCGATCTGCATGGTCATGGTCTGGGCCTTGGGTCCGTCGGAAAGACGGATCTCGACCCGGTAATCCTCCATGGCGGGATAGAGGAACTCCTCGATGATCGGCCTGAGGCGGTGGATCTCGTCGATGAAGAGGATGTCTCCCTCCCGCTGGTTGGTGAGGATCCCCACCAGGTCGGCGGGCTTCTCCAGGACGGGTCCGGAGGTGGTCTTGAGGTTGACGCCCATCTCCCGGGCCAAGAGCGCCGCGAGGGTGGTCTTGCCCAGCCCCGGGGGGCCGTGGAAGAGGAGATGGTCCAGCGATTCCCTCCGCTGGCGGGCGGCCTGGATTGCGATGGAGAGGGCCTCCTTGACCTTCTCCTGGCCGATGAACTCCGCCAGCCGCTGGGGGCGGAGGGAGAGCTCCGCCTGACCGTCTTCCTGGAGCTCTTCGGGTGTCGTGACTTCGTGGTATCGGGTCATGAATGCCTGGTCGCCCTGGAGGTCATTTTCTCGCGAGAGCCCGCCGGATCAACGCCTCCGCCGTGGCCCCTTCCCCCTCCTCCCGGAGGGCTTTGCGCACGGCGGCGTCGGCGCTGGAAAAGCTGAAGCCAAGGGCCACCAGGGCCGACATCGCCTCTTCCAGGGCCGGGGGTGCCTCCGGAGCGCCTTCCGGGATCAGGGCCAGGTCCCGGACCCGCTCGGACAACTCGAGGGCGAGCCTCTCCGCCGTCTTCTTTCCCACGCCCGTGATCTGCGTGAGGGCCGCCAGATCCTTCTCGGCCAGCGCCCGCGCCAGACGTCGGGCCGAATAGGTGGAGAGCATGGCCAGGGCGAGACGGGCCCCCACGCCAGACGCGGTGAGGAGCCGCTGGAAGAGGTCCCGCTCGTGAGCCTCCACGAAGCCGTAGAGCGCCACGGAGTCCTCCCGGACCACCTGGACGGTTCGGAGCTCCACGCTTCCCCCCACCGGCGGAAGACGCTCCTGGACGGTGAAGGGCACCTCCACCTCGTAGACCACCCCTCCGGCCGTCTCGACTTCCACTGAAGCGAGCTCCCTGGCCAGAAGCGTGCCTTTCAGACGACTGATCACCGGGTGCTCCCGGACTGGAGTGAACGGAAAGGCGGTGCGTCAGGGCAGGGCATGGGAAGCTCCGGGGGCTCCGGAAACCAGGCAGTGGCAGAGGGCCGCGGCCACCCCGTCCGCGGCATCGGCCGGGGCCGGAGGAGACCTGAGCCGGAGATGGCGTTGGACCATGTAGCCGACCTGCTCCTTGGTGGCGTTGCCCGTCCCGACGACCGCCTTCTTGATCTCCCTGGGAGAATACTCGGCAATGGGGAGGTCCTCCAGCGCCGCGGCCAGGAGAATGGCACCCCGGGCGTGTCCCAGGGTCAGAGCGCTCCGCACGTTCTTGCCCTGGAAGACGTCCTCCACCGCCACCGATGCCGGTCTGAACCGCTCCAGAATCTCCCGGACCCCCTCATAGATCTCGCGGATCCGCCCGGGGAGCGGCTCCCGTGCCGAGGTCCTGATGACGCCGCATTCCAGAAGGGAGAGCGTCCGGTTCTCCTGGAGCGCCACCACCCCGTATCCGGTAACGGCGGTTCCGGGATCGATGCCCAGGACCACCCTCGGCACTGCCTCCGGGCCCCGCCTCCGGGTCGTCTCCGGGGGGACTCCCACCGTGTCTACTCTGCCTCCGTCAGCACGGCCTCGTCGATGTCGGCGTTGGAGTGGACCTTCTGCACGTCGTCGTTGTCCTCCAGTGCCTCCAGGATCTTCAGGAGCTTCTCGGCGTCCTTGCCCCCCACCGCCACCTCGTTCCTGGGAATGAAGGTCAGCTCGGCCTGTGAGAACTCCACCCCGGCGGACCTCATCCCCTCCTGAACCTCCTGGAAAGTGCTGGGGTCCGCCGTGACGAGGAATTCGTCGTCTTCCTTTGCCACATCCTCCGCTCCGGCCTCGATGGCCGCCTCGAACACCGCCTCCTCCGGATACCGGGACGCATCCACGTAGAGCTGGCCCTTTCGGTCGAACTGCCACGCTACCGATCCGCTGGTGCCCAGATTGCCGCCGTGCCGATCCAGGATGTGCCTGAGGTCGGCCACCGTCCGCTTCTGGTTGTCTGTGAGCGTCTCGATGAAGAGGGCCACACCCCCCGGTCCGTAACCCTCGTACACGACCTCTTCGTAGTGGACCCCCTCCAGCTCGCCCGTGCCCCGCTTGACCGCCCGGTCGATATTGTCCGCCGGCATGTTGGCGGCCTTGGCTGTGTCGATGGCCAGTCGGAGACGGGGGTTGAAGTTGGGATCGCCTCCCCCCTGGCGGGCCGCCACGGTGATCTCGCGAATGAGCTTCGTGAAGACCTGCCCCCGGCGAGCATCCGTGACGGCCTTCTTCCTCTTGATCTGTGCCCACTTGCTGTGTCCCGACACACACTCCTCCGATTGGTCGCGCGGTCCCGGCCGGGCAGCCGGAAACCGGTCCTCCAGGATCCATCGTGAGATCGACAGGGTCCGGATCTATGATACGAAACACCGCCGCCGGGAGGGAGCCCGGCGGCGGAAGGGAAACCTCGACGGCGGCCCGGGGCCCGGCGCATCGCCTGCTCGCCGGGCAGCCCTCCTCTTGGCTCTCCCCTACTCCTCTTCCTTCCGGGACTCGGCGATGATCTGCTTCGCCAGGTCGGGAGGGACCGGCTCATATCCGGCGAAGCTCCGGGTGTGGTGGGCCCGGCCCTGGGTCATGGAACGAAGGGCAGCGGCGTACTTGTACAGCTCCGCCTCCGGGACCCTGGCCTTGATCGTGGTTCGCCCACCCTCCGAGTCCATTCCCATGACCCTGCCCCGCCGGGAGGTCATGTCGCCGGTCACATCCCCCATGAACTCGTCCGGCGTGGTCACGGACACCTCGATGATGGGCTCCAGGATCGTGGGCCCGGCCATCTTCGCCACCTTCTGGAAGGCAATGGATCCCGCCAGCTTGAACGCGATGTCGGAGGAGTCCACCGAGTGGTAGGAGCCGTCGTAGACCTCGGCGCTGAAATCCACCACGGGGTAGCCGGCCAGGATCCCCCTGGCCGCCGCCTCCTGTATGCCCTTGTCCACCGACGGCACGTACTTGCTGGGGATCACCCCGCCCTTGATGGCGTTGACGAACTCGTAGCCATCCCCCCGAGCCCGGGGAGAGAGGCGTACGTAACAGTCACCGAACTGCCCCCGTCCTCCGGATTGCTTCTTGTGTCGTCCCTGGCCCTCGGCGGTCTTCGTGATGGTCTCCCTGTACGCGATCCGGGGAGCTTCCGTCTCCACACTGATCCCGTACTTCCGCTTCATCCTCTCGAACTGGACGTTGAGATGGAGCTCCCCCAATCCCCGGCAGATCGTCTGGCCCAGCTCGGCGTTGAACTCGTGGATGAACGTGGGCTCCTCCTCGTGGATCTTGGACAGGACCTCTCCGAGCTTGTCGTCGTCGGCACGACTCATCCCGTGCACGGCCACCGAGATGTCGGGCTTCGGGAAGGCGATGCCCTCCACGGTGATGGGACGATCCGGAGCCGACAGGGTGTCGTTCGTATGGGAGTCCTTGAGCTTCGCCACCACGCCGATGTCCCCCGCGTGGAGGCGTGGGACCTCCAGCCGTTCCTTGCCCATGGGCACGCTGAGGTGGTTGAGCTTCTCCGAGACGTTCCTCTCGGCGTTCCTCAGCTCCATCCCGTTCTCCACTGTCCCGCTCAGAACCTTGAAGATGGAGAGCTCACCTACGTGGGGCTCCGTGGCGGTCTTGAAGATGAGAGCCACGGTGGGGCCGGAATCCTCCGACACCAGATCCACCTCCTGGTCCAGGCCCGGGCGCCCGCCCTTCTCGGGGGGCATCTCGCCGGGGTGGGGGAAGAGCTCGACCATCTTGGCCAGGAGGGACCTCATCCCGAACCCCTTCTTGGCCGACCCGCAGAAGACTGGGATCACCTCGCCCATGGCCATGCCCCGGGTCATGGCCTGGATGGCCTCGTCCTTGGTGATGGCCTCCCCTTCCAGATACCGCTCGAGGAGCTCCTCGTCGGTGGTGGCCACCGTCTCGATGAACTCCGTCTTCATCTCTTCGAAGCGCCCCTTCATCTCCTCGGGGAACATCCTCCTCGTCGTACTCTCCGGCCACGGATCCAGCCTTGAACACATGGGCCCGCTCGGTGAAGAGGTTGATGATGCCCCGGAAATCGTCTCCCGCCCCGATGGGGACCTCCACCGGAAGAACGTTGGTGGCCAGGCGGTCCTTGATATCCTCCTAGGACCTTGTCGAAGTCAGCGTGCTCCTTGTCCATCATGGAGACGAAGAAGATCCGGGGAATGCCCCGGTCCTCGCAGTACTTCCAGACCACCTCGGTGCCCACCTCGACCCCGGAGGTGGCCCCCACCACCAGGACCGCCGCATCGGCTACCCGCACCGCCGCCATGGCGTCGCCGGTGAAGTCCAGGTAGCCGGGAGTGTCCAGTAGGTTGATCTTCACGTCCCCGACCTCGGCGAAGCGCCGGGGTGACCTGCATGGAGATGCCGTGATCGATCTCTTCGGGGGTGGTCATGGTGAGGGAGTGTCCCTCTTCCACGCTCCCCTTTCTCCGGGACGTGCCTGCCGTGAAGCAGAGGGCATCCACAAGGGTGGTTTTGCCCGATCCCCCATGGCCCAGCACCGCCACGTTCCGGACCTGCTCAGTGGTATATTCTCTACCCGACGCCGCCATGCTTCCTCCTGAACGGGATCACGTTCCGGTTGTCAAAACGGGACCGGATTCTAGAGACGGCGCGGGGTAGGGTCAAGGACGATGGGCAGACCCCTTCCGGAACCGGAAGGTCCCCTCCAGAGACCCGCTGCAGGAATCGTCGACGAAGGCCCGGCCCGAGAAGGCCAACCCGTCCTCATCCACCCTCCCCACGGCCCTGACGGTTCCGGAACACCCGTCCGCGGCGTTTCGATAATCGAGTTCGAGGGTCACCGTATCTCCCTCGAGCGTTCCCGCCACCAGGCCCTCCATGCTCATGGGGTCCAGCGCCTGGTAGGCCCCGCTCACGACCCCTGGCGGCCCGGTGGACAACTCCAGCGCCATGCGGATCCGGGCGTCCTGGATCACCACATCCCCCTCGAAGTATCCCGAGAGGTTGAAGGGATAGCCACGCTCACCCGGACCAGGGTTCCCGATGCAGGCCTCGGCGGCCAGCAGGAGAAGGAGCCCGGACCACGCTGCCGTGGCCCGGATCATGAGCCGCCGGCTCCTGCCCCCACCAGCTCCCCGGTGGTGACCTCCTGGACCAGTCGCCCCGCCCCGTACACGTCCTGGAGCGCCTCGAGAATCCCGCGGGCGTCCACCGCCACGGCCCGGTTCTTCTCCGGAAGATAGATGTAGTCCCCGGGGAGACTCTCGATGTTTCCATCGAAGATGAGCCCCACGATCTCGAGATTCTTGTCGATGACCGGAGATCCAGAGTTCCCGCCGATGATGTCCGCCGTGCTGACGAAGTCCAGGGGCGTGGAAAGGTCGAAGCCCGAGGGTGGCGTCATCCACCGCTTAGGCAGATCCCAATCGGTCCCGGGCCCATAGGAGTAGTAGTGGTCGTACACGCCGTAGAACGTGGTATGGACCGGGGCAAGGGTGCCGTTGTACTGGTAGTCCTTCACGACACCGTCGGCGATGCGAAGGGAAAACGTGGCGTCGGGAGGCACCTCCGTTCCGTAGATCTCGAACACCGCTCGCCCGATGGACGTGGCGATCTCCGCCTCCTGGGGACCCACGCTGGCCTGCACCTGCTGGGCCGGCGCCAGGAGCTGGATCATGGACTTGGCGAGCTGGACGGCGGGGTCGTCCATGGACAGGGAGTTCGAGGCCAGGGCCGCGGCCGTGGAAGCCGAATCCACCAGAGCCGAGTTCGCCATGATCACCGCGGCGGCACCGTCCGGGGTCCGGCCTCCCAGGACCTCCTCAACGAAGGGGTGATCCGGGCCGAAGGCGCGGATGAAGTCGTGGAAGCGCTGGATGAGCTGGGCTTCGTTGATTTCCCGGGGCTGGTCGGGGGTGCCCAGCAGGGCCTGCCGAATCTGGGTCACCATCTGGTCCGGTGCCCCCTGGGACTGGGCGGAGAGGAGCTGGTAGGCGGCGATGCCCCGTGCCACGGTGCTGGATCCGAGGTCCGGATTGCCGACGGCGAGGAAGGAGGAGAACTCCGCCGCGTATTCCCGCTTCTGGTCCTGAAGGTCTGCCATGCGAGGGATGAGGTCCCCGTACTGGGCCTTGAGCGCGGGATCGGCATCGATGGCCGCCTGGAACTTCCTCTCGTGGTCCCTCTTCTTCGCCATGATCACCGGATCGTGCAGACCCGCCACCATCCCCTCGTACGCCTTGAGGGAGTTCAGAAAGCCGAAGATGGTGTTCCTCAGGTCCATCTCCCGCGCCTCCTCCGGATGGCTCGCGCCGTAGTCCTGAAGGGCGGGAGTCCGAGATTTGAGAAGGTCCACGATGGCTTGGTCCGACACGTCTCGACGGTACTCGAGCTGGGCCACGGTCTGGAGGCGGGAGGTGGAGCCCGGGTTTCCGATCACGAAGACCACGTCGCCGGCGGAGGTGCCGGTCTCACTGAAGGGAAAGTAGTGGTCGGTCTCGAGGGGCTGTCCGTTGTCGTCGTAGACCCGGTAGAAGCTCATGTCCAGGTCGTAGCGGGGGTAGGTGAAGTTGTCCCAATCCCCGCCGAAGTACGCGATCTGCACCTCGGGCGACATGACGAGCCGGAGATCCGTATAGTGCCGGAAGATGTACGCCGAGGAACGCGCTCCGGAATAGAGCTCGACGATCTCAGCCTTGTACCCCGCGTCCGCTCCTCCGAACTCGTCCAGGATCTGCGACACGATCTCCTGCTCCACCTGCCGGCGTCGCTGAGCCAGCGCCTGTGCTCCCTGCACCCCCTCGAGGGCGGAATCCACCCGCTCCGTGACATCGCGAATCTCGATGAGCTGGTCGGCATAGTAGTCGTCGATGGGCCGTTCATCGGTGAGGGTGGGTGCGAAGAAGCCGTCGGCGACCAGGTCCTCCCCGTCGCGGCTCACCTGCTCGATGCTCTCTCGGGCGCAGTGGTGGTTCGTCATGACCAGGCCGTGGGGAGACACGAACGAGGCCGTGCAGTTGGAGAGACGAAGAGCCCCCAGGCGCGCCGACGCGAACCACGCGGAGTCCGGCGAAAACCCGTACTCCTCCTGGAAGTAGGTCATCGGGGGGTACTCGAAGGTCCACATCTTTCCACCATCGAATTTCCCGGCCGTGACCGTGTCCAGGGAGGCATCCACGAACGCCTCGGGCCCCGGTTCCGCGGGCATCGCCTGGGGCGGTGGCGTGGGGGCGGCTGGAGCCTGGGCTGTGGGCCCGGGAGCGGTGGGAGCTGGCATGGGTTCCGGTCCGGATGCGCAGGCGGCTGATAGTGAAAGGGCCGCCAGGAGCGCTGCGAGCCGACTGGAGCGGACAAGCTTGCGGTTAACGCGCATGTTGGGAATCCGTGAATGGTCTATGGAAGGTCGGGTCCGCGGGGAATGCCATCGCGCGGAAGCCCCTGGGAATCAACGTCAAGGCACGTCGGCGACCTGGCGGGATCTTCATGGGCCAGGCAGCGGGATCGCCATGGAGATGTCAGTTCGACCGGTGCCGCCGGGAAACCTCGTCCAGCGTCCTCTTCTCCTCGGGCGTCAGAGCCCCGATCCCCTGAGAGGAGATCTTGTCGAGGATTCGGTCCACTTCGTCGAGAAGGGCCTCCTCTCTCCGGGACCAGCCGCCCGGACCGGGGCGCCGGGACTCCGCCTTCTCCCGTGGCTCTTCCCGGGGCACGATGGCCAGCCTCCGCGCCCGGCCCCCTCGCGGTCCGGTCTTGTCCGGGTGGCCCGGCCGCCAGTCCCTCTTGAGGTAGAGGAAACCGGTGAGGATACCACCGAGGTGAGCGAAGTGGGCGACCCCCGCCTCCGCACCGGTGAAGGCGCTCATGAGGCTCAGCATGAAGAGGAGGCCCACGAGCCACTTCGCCTTCACGGGGAGGATGCCCCAGATGTAGATGGGAGCGTTGGGCCAGATCATCGCAAAGGCGAGCATCAAGCCGTAAATGGCCGCCGACGCACCGATGATGATGTAGGGGGCGAAGAGGAAGCTCAGAGCCACGCCCCCGAGCCCACAGATGAAGTAGTACTTCAGGAACTCTCTCGAGCCCCACCTCGATTCCAGGGGGGGCCCGAAGAAGAAGAGGACCAGCATGTTCAGGAAGAGGTGCCAGAATCCCCCGTGGAGGAACATGTAGGTCACCGCGCCCCACGGTCGGGTCAGGACGTGGGACGGAGAGAACCCGAACCACTCGTAGGAAAACTCCGGATTCACCCGGGTGATCAGGAAGATCACCACGTTCGCGATGAGAAGTCGCTTCACCCACGGCGTCAGGGTGTATCCGAAAGAAGCTTGATGGGCTGAATACCGCATCCGTCCGGTCAATTCCTGGTCACGAAACAGAGGCACCCGGGGCGGGCCGGGCCCTCGACGCGCTTACGATTGAGCCATCTTCCTTCAAACCCCCCCTCACGCCCGGGGGTTCCGGCGGTCAGACGCTGGGCGTCACCGGCTGGCCCGCCATTGCCCTCCATCGCTTCAGGCCCATCTCCGCGACCCGGTGACAGAGCTCGGGAAAGGAGATGCCGGCGGCCTGTGCGGCCTTGGGGAAGAGGCTGTTCCCGGTGAGCCCCGGAAGCGCGTTGGCCTCCAGGCACCAGGGGGTGCCGTCCCCGTCCAGGATGAAATCGACCCGAGAGAAATCCTGGAGCCGCAAGGCCCAGTGCGCTACCAGAGCCGCATCCTGGATCGACCGGGCAAGGCCCTCCTCGAGCTCCGCGGGGAAGATCTCCATGGCCATCCCCGGCCGGTACTTGCACTCGTAATCGAAGATCTCGTGCTCCGGGATGATCTCCCCCACCGGCAGAGCCTCCCCCCCGAGGATTCCCACGGTGACCTCCCGGCCCGGCACATACGCCTCGAAGAGGACCCGGTTCTCGTAGGCCAACGCCACGTCCAGGGCCCTTTCCAGCTCCTTCCGATCATGTGCGACGCTGAGGCCGAGGGTGGATCCGCCGGAGGGCGGCTTGACGATGACCGGCACTCCAAACCGATCCAGGATCTCGTCCAAGCGTCCCCGGCCTTCCTCCCGGCCCTGGACCGTGATCCAGGGCGGCGTTGGGACGCCCACGTCCCTGAGGAGCCGCTTGGAGAGATCTTTGTCCATGGCGAGGGTGCAGCCGACCCGACCGCTCCCCGCGAAGGGAATCCCGGCGAGCTCGAGGAGAGTCTGGATGGTTCCGTCTTCCCCACCCCCGCCGTGGAGTGCGAGGAAGACGATGTCCGCCTCCGAGATCCGGAGGTCCCGTGTGAGAATGCTCACGTCCCCGGTGCCCAGGAGGTCCCGGGAATGTGCCGGTGGCAACGGCTCCTTGATCTCGGAGTTCAGCAGGGCCGCCTCGGCGTCCTGTGTCAGCACCCCGTGAGAAGTGTCCACGCCAAACACCTCATGGCCCCGTTGCCGCAGGGCCTGCACCACCTGAATCCCGGACGCCAGGGAAACCTCCCGCTCTTCCGAGATTCCACCCATGAGGACGGCGATCTTCATTCTCACTCCCTGGTTGACTCCCGGCGCCACGGTCTCCGAGACTCGGGTGATCCTGGACTACAAGAAGCGGACCGCGCCGGCCGGGGGGGGATCAGGAGGGATCCTTGGAGAACTGGACCGGCACTTTGGCCCAGACGGTGAGACGCTGGCCGTCGCGACGGGCGGGGCTGTAGCGGAGCTGCCTGGCCCCGGCCACCGCCGCGGAGTCGAAGGCCGGGTAGCCGCTGCTCTCCAGGACTTCCACGCTATCCACCGAGCCCCTGTCCGTGACGCGGACCCTGAGGAGGGTCTGGCCTTCGACGTCGGCATCCCAGAGATCCAGGGGGTATTCGACGGGGACCTCGCCGTAGAGGGGAGTCGGCTCCTCCAGCTCCCCTTCTCTCCCGCAGGCGGCCAGCGCGGCCAGGAGGAGCGCCGCTCCCATCACCCTTGTCACGAGACGGGACACGCCCCGACTCGAAACAGACCGGATCTCGGCGCGTCCGAGACGCCCCCTCAACTCGGTCCGTTCCTGTGATTCTGGTGTCATTCCTCTTCCCGATCTCTGCCCATGGCCTCACGCTGGAGGGCTGCAAGGAGGTTGAGCGCCTCCAGGGGTGTCAATCCGTCCACTTCCAGCTCACGGAGCCGGGCCACCAGGGGATGATCCCCTGCGAACAGCGACAACTGAACGGGAGGAGGCTCCGAAGCCGGGCGGTACCTCCCCCTCCGCCCCAGTCCCTCGCCTCCCCCCGAATGGGTACCCTCGAGTTGCACCAGCAACTCCCGGGCACGTTCGATGATCCCCCGAGGCAGGCCCGCCAGACGAGCGACCTGGATCCCGTAGGAGCGATCCGCCCCGCCTTCCTCAAGTCGCCGGAGGAACACGACATCCTCCCCCACCTCCCGCACCGCGACATTCAGGTTCTTCACTCCCGGCAGCAGGTCCCCCAGCTGGGTCAGCTCGTGGTAGTGGGTCGCGAAGATCGTCTTGGCACGGACCCACTCGTGGAGATGCTCGGTTACGGCCCATGCGATGGACACCCCATCATAGGTCGAAGTTCCCCGGCCGATCTCGTCCAACAGGATGAGGCTGGCCTCGGAGGCCCCGTGAACGATGGCCGCGGTCTCGTTCATCTCCACCATGAAGGTGGATTGCCCCTGCGAAAGGGCGTCCGAAGCGCCGACCCGCGTGAAGAGCCGGTCGCAGATCGGGACCCGTGCCGCGGCGGCCGGTACGAAGGATCCCACCTGGGCCAGGAGCTGGATCAAGCCTACCTGGCGCAGAACCGTGCTCTTGCCGGCCATGTTCGGGCCCGTGAGGATGATGATCCGCTCCTCCTCGCCCAGTCGAAGATCGTTGGGAATGAACTCTTCGGTGGGCATCATGGTCTCCACCACAGGATGCCGGCCGGCGTGAATCTCCAACTCGAAGCCGGTGTGGACCTCGGGGCGCACGTAGCCCCGGTCCCGGGCCACCTCCGCGAGGGCAGCCAGCACGTCCACCTGGGCCAGGCGGCCCGCCGTGTCCTGGATGCGCCGGACCTCCCCGGCCACCGCCTGGCGGAGCGCGGAGAAGAGCTCCGTCTCCAGGGATTGGATGCCATCCTCGGCCCCGACCACCTTCTCCTCCCATTCCTTCAGCTCGGGAGTGAAGTATCGCTCGGCGTTGGCCAGAGTCTGCTTTCGGTGAAAGTCGTCGGGGACCTTGTCCAGGTTTGCCCTGGTGACCTCCAGGTAGTACCCGAAGACCTTGTTGAAGCCGATCTTCAGCGAGCCGATCCCGGTACGTTCCCGCTCCCGTGCCTGGAGGCCCGCGATGAAATCCCTGGCACCGTCCCGCACAGCCCTCAGATCGTCCAACTCCGCGTCATAGCCCTGGCGGATCACGCCTCCATCCTGGAGGTTCGGCGGCGCGTCGGGGTGGATGGCCGAAGACAGGAGCTCGGCCATGTCCTGGAGAAGGTCCATCCCCCCCATCAGACGGGTCAGGAGAGCCGCGTTGGCGCCATCGCCCAGCTCCCGGAGCTCGGGAAGGCGCGCCAGCGACCGGGCGAGTCCCAGGAGATCCCTGGGCCCCACCCTCCCCGTCCCCAGCTTCCCCGCCAACCGCTCCAGGTCGGAGATGCCCCCCAGCTTCTCGCGGAGGAGCCTCCTGAGCTCCCGATCTTCGAACAGCTCCTCCACTCCGTCCAACCGGGCCCAGATCGCCTCGGCTTCCAGCAAAGGCCGGAGGATCCACTTCCTCAGAAGCCGGCCTCCCATGGGAGTGACCGTTTCGTCCACTACCTCCAGGAGCGTCTTTCCCTGGCCCGGACGAAGGGACTCCACCAGCTCCAGGTTCCTCCGGGTCATCTCGTCCAGGAGCATGGCGGAGCCGGAGCGGAGAAGCCTGGGTGGACGCAGGTGGTCGACGCCCCCTGGCCGGATTTCCCGAACATACGACAGGAGGGCCCCCGTGGAGCGGACGAGGGACCCGTCCCCGGATTGGAACCCGAAGCCGTCCAGGGAGCGGACTCCGTACGTGCGGCAGATCTCCTCCCGCGCCAACTCCGCGTCGAACACCCAATCGTCCCTCACGGTCTGTGCCGCCCCGGACGCCAGGGCCAGCCGGGACACTTCCGGCTCCTCGGCCAGGCTCCGGGCCACGAGGAGCTCCGATGG
This sequence comes from uncultured Gemmatimonadales bacterium, assembly GCA_963751255.1. GTDB lineage: Bacteria > Gemmatimonadota > Gemmatimonadetes > Longimicrobiales > Gaopeijiaceae > CAVVTW01. The sequence continues at coordinate 56,895 of CAVVTW010000019.1, forward strand.
CTCCAGGCGGCTCAAGCTGGACCCGAGCTCGCCGGGCCCCACCGCCTGGGCCTCGAGCTCCCCGGTGGACAGATCCAGAGCCGCCATCCCCCAGACTCCGTCCACACCCGGCGCCAGAGCGACCAGGTGATTGTTCCGCTTGGCCTGGAGAAGTTCTTCCTGTAGCACCGTGCCCGGTGTGATCGTCTCCACCACCTCCCGCTTGACGATTCCCTTGGCCAGGGCCGGGTCCTCCACCTGTTCGCAGATGGCGACCCGCCTCCCCATCTTCACCAGTCGAGCCAGGTACTCGTCCAGGGCCTTCACCGGGATCCCGGCCAGGGGGACCCGGGCGGCGGCGCCGTTGTTCCTGGACGTGAGCGTCAGGCCGAGGAGGCGGGAGCCGACTTCGGCGTCGCCGAAGAAGAGCTCGTAGAAGTCCCCGACCCGGAAGAACACCAGCGCATCCCGGTGCCGGGCCTTGACCTCCCGCCACTGCTGCATGAGGGGGGTGTCTTCGATCTGGGAGGTGGATGCCATGGGGCCCCGAAGAAGGTCCCGACCGGGAGCCGGAGTAAGGGACGCGATCTGACCCTTGAAGGATAGGAGAGCCCGGAACGGGGATCAACCTGGATCCTCCCCCGTGGGGTCACTTCCCCGAGGTCATTCCCCGTGGTCACCCCCCGGGTCATTCCCCGTGGGGCCCGGGCCTCCAACCAGGGCGCCAAGTGCACTCCCCCCTCGACAGGGGGACCTCCCTGACGCTAAAGATGACGGGCCAGGCCGCCCCTTCCCCCCGAGCCGGAGGATTCCATGACACGCTGCCCGGTACCAGGCGCCACAGGTCCCCTACCCGGAGCCTTCCTCGTCGGCTTCGCTCTACTCCTCGTCGGCCCCCTGTCGGTGGCAAGAGCCCAGCAACCGGCGACCACCCAGCCACCCCCGCCGCTTGCCATTGGGCGTCCCGCCCGGGAAACGGCTCCTTCCCCTCCCCAGGCCCGTGATCAGGACGTGGAGTCGGTTGACGCCATCGTCGCCGCGGTCTACGACGTGATCTCCGGTCCGGCCGGGGAGCCAAGGGACTGGGACCGCTGGGCCTCCCTCTTCCTTCCCGGAGCCAGGCTGGTGTCGGTGAGCGTAAACGCCCAGGGCCAGACCGCGCACCGGACCATGACGCCGGAGGAATACGCCGAACTCGCGGGCCCCGCCTTCGCCCAGACAGGGTTCTTCGAGTCGGAAATCGGGAGGACCGAAGAAGCCTTCGGGCCCGTCGTGCAGCTCTTCAGCGCCTACGCCTCCAGGCGCTCGCCGGACGACCCGGCACCGTTCGCCCGGGGGATCAACTCCTTTCAGCTCATGCACGATGGAAGCCGGTGGTGGGTGGTCACCATCTTCTGGACCGCCGAGCGCCCGGATCTCCCCATTCCCCAGCGTTACCTGGGAGGGGCGTCCGGTTAGCCGCCGGCTCGAAGGCCGCGGCGCCGACTCGAGGGCCGCAGCGCCGGCTCGTGTGGCCGGCCGGGGCCGGCGGTCCGGGGGCCCGGGCGCTATTCGATGAAGATGGTCTCCTCCGCCGACACGAAGAGGACGTCCTGGAGGACAGGGTGGCGAAGCAGAAGCTCGGCTCCCTTTTCCCGGAGCCGGGCCTCGGTGAGGCCCAGGACGACCAGGTCGGCGGCGTAGGATTCCCTCTCCACCATGGCCGCGAAGTCCACCCGGTCGTCGGTGGGGATGATCTGGAGGTTCTTCACCGAAATGGGCAGCCGGCCCTCGGAGATCATCTGGTTGAGCAGGGCGGTCTGTTCTTCCACCTCCTGGTGCGGGAACGCGGCGAAGATGTGGATCTCGGCGCCGTCCCAGTCCGGGTGTCCCAGGAGGATGTAGGAGAGCAGGATCATGAGGTTGGCGTTCCGATAGTCGTGCCAGGTGAGCCAGAGATGGATGTTCTTCCGGTTCCCGAAGAAGTGGTCCGAATGCCGGAGCACCAGTCGGTTCATCCGGGGCGCCGACGCCAGGTGGCACCCTCGGACCACCTCCTCCACGACCTCCGGCGAGTCGTGGACGGAGAACTCGAAGAGGATGGTGTTGTTCTCCATCCCCGAGACACCGGGAACCTGGAGGGTCTGGGCCAGGGCCGAGGCCATGGACGGGCTGATGATGGTGTCCACGTAGATGGCCGAGTCCGTCTCCTCGATCCCCTCGATGAGCCGATCCAGGACCTCCTGGCTCTCGAGGAAGGTCTCCCGGTTGAGCATGGCCTGGATGAAATGGAGATAGGTCCCGAACCCGTACCGTGGCATAGCCACGAGAGCATACGCAGGGGAGAGAACCGGTCGAAGGTCCGGGAGGTGATCATGATGACGCTGGGCCGCCAGTCCCGGGGCGGCGTCTTCTGGAGCCGGATCTGGAGGTAACGGGTGAGCTGGGTCATGACGCCGTGGAAGATGGCCGAGAGGTCGTCGACCTCGTCTCGCCGGGAGACCCGGATGGTCCGGTAGAGGACGGTCATGAGCACGATGGCCAGGCCGGCATACAGCGGGTCCATCTGGAACATCAGGAGGAGGCAGAGGATGGCTCCCCAGAAGCTCAGGATACCACTTCGAGCGGAAGCTGGGCCGGTAGGAGGGGCGGGCGGCGAAGTGCTCCAGGAAGGAGATGGCGCAGAGGGCCCCGTAGGTGACCATGAAGAACATGGACACGATGCGGGCCACGACGTTCACGTTCCCCAGGGCCACGGTCACGATGGCGATGACGGCCGTGACCATGGAGGCGTTCCGGGGCTCGTTGGCCCTCCCCACGCCCTGCGGCCAGGAAGGGATTCGACGCCTTGAACGGGCAGGATCCCGTCCCCGCCGAGGGCCTGGAGCGTCCGCGGGGCCACGAGGATGGATCCGATGGCCGAGGACAGGGTGGCAGCGGCCAGGCCGATGGGGATGATGGGCCCCCAGAGGGCGATCCTCGACATGACGAGCTGGTCGGAGGCCAGCAGCTCCGGGGGAGCCGAGACCGCCATCTTCAGGACCACCGCCACGTACACCACCATTCCCGTGAGGGTGGCGGAGATCGACACCCAGAGGAATGGACCGGCGGGGGTTGGCCAGGTCGCCGGAGAGCCCGACCCCCGCCGTCATCCCCGTGAAGGCGGGGAAGACGATGGCGAAGACCAGCATGAACGGATCCGGGTTGGCCACCCCGCCGAAGAGGCTCACCGACTCCGGGCGCGGCCCCTCCACCGGAGATCCGAGGAAGAAGAAGACCAGAGAGACGCGCCAGGAGCCCCACTACCCCCCAGAGGGCCCGTACCCCCAGGTTGGCGCCACGGGTGACCACCAGGAACGGCGAGACCGATGGTGGCCGGGCAGGGAGATCATCCGGGGATCCCACCCCAGGCCGGTGGTCGTACTGAACCAAGCTGCCAGAGGGGGGAAAAGGCCTCGGCGAAGGCGATCATGTAGAAGGCCACGGAAATGGCCTGGGACAGGTAGAGCGAGATCCCGATGGCCCCGCCGATGGTGGCGCCGAAGGAGCGGGAGATGATGAAGTACTCGCCCCCTCCCTCCACCCGCCGGTTGGTGGCGATCTCGGCGATGGCCAGCGCCGTGGGAACGGTGACCATGTGACCCAGGAGGATGATGAGCAGGGCTCCCAGGAGGCCCACGTTCCCCACCGCGTACCCGAAGCGGAGGAACATGATGGCCCCGAGGATGGTGCTGACGCTGGCCAGGAAGACGGGACTGGTGCCGAACCCGTGTCCTCGTGACTCGCGGCTCGCGGTGGGTGTCTGGGACACGGCGCCTTCCGGATTGGAGACTCTGGGGATCCTGGGAACGGCTGGCCATGAATTTCCGTCACCTGGCCGGGAAAGCGCAACGCTTTCGGCGGAGGCGGGTTCCGCTGCGGGAGGGGGGAGAGGCCCCTTACCGGGCGCACCGTTCTCCCCTTGATGCGTCAGTTAATTTGAGACCGGAAGAAGCGTATCAACGGGGACCGAATGAGGCTCTTTCCCGGAACGGAGCCGGCACGTGGTCCCCTCACCCCATGAAGAGACGAGGAGCGTTACCATGGAGAACACGTCCCTGGCGTATGGCTTCAAGAAGATCGTGTCCCTGCCCATGGAGGAGGCGGATCGGCGGTTGCGGGAAGAGCTGCAGAAGGAGGGATTCGGGATTCTCACCGAGATCGACGTGAAGGCTACCCTCAAGAAGAAGCTGGACGTGGACTTCCGCCCCTACAAGATCCTGGGGGCCTGCAACCCGCCTCTCGCCCACCAGGCCCTGGAAAGCGAGCCCGACATCGGCCTCCTTCTTCCCTGCAACGTTATCGTCTACGCCGGCGAGAAGGAGGGAACGTCCGTGGTGGGAGTGCTGGACCCGAAGGTCCAACTGGGAATCACCGGACGCGACGACATCCGCCACCTCGCCGAGGAGGTCAGCTCCCGTATGGAGCGCGTGCTGGACGCCCTCTAGGATAGAGGGAGTCTTGACCGGAGACTATCGGGGAGAGGAGAAGATCTGTCGCTCCAGGGAAGCGTCCGAGACCACGGTCACGTCGAAGCCCCGGGCCGCGAGCTCCTGGGCGCGTACCTCGGCCCCCTCTCTGGACGAGAACCGTCCGATCCGGACTCTGGACAGATCGTTCCCCGGTGTCCGCACGAGCCGAGGGGCGTATCCAGCGACCTGCAGCTTCTCGGCCAATCCACGAGCCAGGTCCAGGTTCTGAAAGGCCCCGAGCTGGACCGAAAACGATCCGACATCCTCCTCCTGGCCCGTGCCGGGAGGAGGCCGCCGAGACTTCCGGCTCCGGGGAGCGCGGCGGGGGCATCGCCTCCACCCCGTGTCCTCGTAGCCAGTCCTCCGCCTTTCCGGCCAAGGGGCCGGACGGATAGTCCCGGGCCAAGGAAATGAAGAAGTTCTGGGCCTGGGCCGAATCGCCCCGGGCGGCCGCCGAGAGCCCGAGCCGCCACAGCGCATCGTCGGAGTACGGGCCACCGGGATACTCCAGGACAAGCCTCCGGAAATCCGCCTCCGCCATGGAGGGGTCCACCGTCAGCCTCCCCCGGAGCCAGATGGCTCTCTGGAGATCCACCCGCGACGCCGAAGGCTCCATGAGCTCCAGCCAGGCCTCCAGGGCGTCCCTCGCCGCCATGATCCTGCCCTCCGCCGTGAGGACCTCCACTCGATCAAGGGAGACCTGGTAGGGCGGCGTTCGGCTCTGGGCCGTGAGAGGTCGGGCGGCGAGCCCCAGTGCCAGGACGACGAGAGGAATCAAGGTCTTCACCGGGACGTCGCTCCTTCCTGGGCCCTTGCCATGAGCGTCAGAAGCCACTCCTCGAGAACGTGCTCCTCCGAGAGCTGGCTGGACTTCAGCAGCCGGTCCGCCCGCCTCAAGCCCAGGAGGGCCTCCTCCAGCTCCTCCACAGTCCAGCGTCGGGCCTGGGGGACCAATCGCTTCACCAGCCATCGTTGGCGGTAGGGGAGCAGGGACTCCAGGGTCGCCGCCCCCCTGGTGCGAGCGATCCCCAGCCGGATCAGGTGGGTGGTCAGGCCGATGGTGAGTCCCACGGCCGTCTCCCCCTGGGCGAGGAGGGTCCGGAGGCCCCGGGCGGCTTCCTTCAACTCCCTGCGCCCCACCTTGTCCATCCACTCCCAGCGGTCCTCCACGGGGATCCGGGTCCCGGTCCTTCTGACGGCGTCGACATCGATGGGGGCCCCTTCCTCCACCGCGTCCAGGAGCTTCTCCACTTCCAGGACCAGCACGCCCAGGTCCGTTCCGACTCCGGCCGCCAGGGCCCTGGCAGCCTCCTCCGTCAGCTCCCTCCCATACCGTGCGGCGGCGCGCTCCATGAGCCACCCGGGCACGTCGTTGGGATCGATGGCTTTGAACTCGAAGGACCGGGTCCTTCTCTTGAGTTCCTTGTAGACCTTCGCCTCGGATCGATCGGGGATGGAGGCCAGGATGATCAGGGCCAGTCCGGGAGCCGGGGCTGAAGCGGTCCGGAGCAGGACCTCCCGAGCCCTCGCGCTGGAGGCCAGGGCCTCCGCTTCCCGAAGGATCACCACCCTCCACTCGGCCATCATCGGGGGAGTGGCCAGCACGGAAGCCAGAGTCTCGATGCTGACCTCCGACCCTCTCAGTGAATCGAAGTTGAAATCCCCGGTTGCCGGATCGAGGTGCCAGTCCACCAGAGCCCTCGCCTCCTCCTCCTTTCGGAACCCGTCGTCCCCGTACAGGAAGAAGACGCCCCCCCGATCCTTCTCGGGAAGACCCAGGGGCCCCTTGCTCATCCCGGGCTCCTCACCCGTTGGTTACTGGATTCCGGTACGAACCAGGAGATAATCCCTCCGAGGTTCGGAGAGATTGGAGTACTCTCGGAGCAACTGGTGGGAATCCCCCCAGAATCCATCCTGGAACTCCGTGGTGGGAAAGACCGAAGCGTTCCGTGAAAAGGTCGGGCCGGAGAAGGCCGGCGTAAAGATGACATGGGGAGCGTGAGCGACCAGAGGAGGGAGCTCGAGGGTGGGAGCGGTGACGGTGATCACCGGCGCCCAGGCCGAAAGGGCCAGGAGAACCGCGACGGCCAGCACCGACACCGTGGTGGCACCCGTGCCATGGGACTCCCTCGCGATCGCCGCCCCATCCTCCACGTGCAGGATCCTGTGATCCAGCCGGGGGCGAAAGTCGTCGGGCACTTCAACGGGCGCGGAAGACCTCAAGAGCTCGGTGCCGGCCTCCAGCACGCGGGAATACCGCCCACACGGGAGGCACGTCAAACGATGGGCCTCCATCTCTTCCAGGCTTTCGGCCTCGATCCTTCCGTCCACGTATTCGGAGAACCGGGCAAGGTACTCCTGGCAATCCATTGCCTGACCACGACTCCTTTGTTGAGACCCCTGCGAGGGGGAGATCCGACTGGTAACTCTCTTACGTCTGCCGCCCCCGCATGTTCCCGCCCCGGGGTTTCAGATGTTTCCCCCATGCGGTGCGGGGATGGGCGGAGATGGGCGAGGGGGCGAGCGGAGATGGGTGAGGGGGTGAGCGTACTCCTCTCGAATCCGCCTTACCCACTCAGGACAGCAAGGCGCCAAAGAAGCCGGTCCCCCCGAAGGAGGACCGGCCAGCGCCGCGGCGAAGGGATGCGGCGGAACAGGAGGGGGACGCTCAGTCCAGGAGTGGTCCGATGATCCGGGCGAAGTTGTTGCGAGCCCGGTTCAGTCGGCTCTTCACCGTTCCCAGGTTGCAGCCGGTGATCTCGGCGATCTCCTCGTAGGTCTTCCCCTCCAGCTCACGCAGCACGAACACGATTCGGTGATGCTCCGGGAGCTGGGCCACGGCCTCCTCCACCATCTCCCTGAGATGCCGTTTCCGGAAGAGGTCATCGGGCCTGAACTTCGGGATCTTCCCATTCCAGGGGCCGGTGGTCCGCCTCCCAGTTCTTCTTGATGGTCTGGAAGAGGACCAGAGGGTTCCGGGACCGATTCCTGAGCTCATTCTTCGCCAGGTTTCCCGCGATGGTATAGATCCAGGTCGAGAATTTCTTCGTCTGGTCGAACCGATGAAGGTGGCGGTAGACGCGCACGAAGGTTTCCTGAACCAGGTCCTGGGCGCGCTCCCGATCCCCCACCGTCCTATACACGAAGTTCAACAGACGCTTGTCGTAGCGGTCCACCAGCTCTCCGAAGGACCTGGAATCGCCCTCCAGGAAGCGCTGAACGACCTGGCTGTCCGTGAGATTGCCGAGATTCCGGCGGGCGTCCTTGGCTCCCGAGACGGTCCCCTTCGCCCTTGCGCGGGTGTCTTCAGCTGTGCTGACATTCACGGTCATCCCGTCCTCCTCTCTAGGTGCTGGGCCGAGCCCCATCCGGGCTCCCCCCTCACGCTCCAACTCTCTTGCGGCAGGATCCGTACCAAAGGAAAAGTCCCCACACCTCGCAAACGTTCCCGGGGGGGGTGTCCCCTGCTTCGGACACGGCCTGCTCCTTTTGGGGACGGATCCGCCCCGCCTCTTGGGGACGGATCGGCCCCGCTCCTACTTGCTATGACGTCCCAGGCCCATGGACTCACACACCTCACCGGCGGGCTCCCGACCGGAGGAATCGGTCGGCATAGAGAAGACCCACCAGGCTCTTGCCGTCCTGGATCTCGCCCCGGGCGATCATCTCCATGATCGCGGAGAGAGGAAGCTCCACCTTCTCCATGAACTCGTCCTGATCTCGCCTCACCGTCCCCCGGGACAGGCCCGACGCGAGAAAGACGTGGACCACCTCGTTGGTGAACCCCGGCGTGGTGAAGAGCCGCGTAAGGGGAAGCATCTCCGCCGCCACGTACCCGGTCTCCTCCTCCAGCTCCCGCCGGGCGCAGCGCTCCCACGACTCGCCGTCGTGGGGAAGGCCCGCCGGGATCTCGTAGACATACCCTCCCGCCGCATACCGGTATTGGTGGACCAGCACGACCGTGGGGTCGGCCTCGTCCATATGCCCCACGAGAGGCACGACCGCCGAGGCCCCGCGGTGACGGATCAGCTCGAGCTCGCCTTCGCTCCCGTCGGGGAAGCGCACACGGTCGATGGACAGGTGGACCACCCGGCCATCGTGGATGAGTCGGGAGTCGATCTTGCCAACTCCGGGGCGGGGCGCCGAGGGTCCGCCCGCCGGACCGGCGTCCGCCCCCCTATTCTCGGATCGATCGCTCATGAGCTCTTCGCAGGTGTACCGAAAGAGCCAGGATGGTTCCCATGAGCCACCCTGGCCCATATGAACCAGATACGTCGACGCCTCCGGAGGGTTGCACGGGGAGAGGATCAGACCTGACCCTCGAACGGATCCACGACCTCCACGGAACCCAGGTCGAGAGCCTCCAGGGAAGCCCGAATCCTTTCGGCATCTCCCACGATCACCGCCACCATCTCGGAGGGGCGCAGGACGGCCTGACCCGCCTCCTGGCTCGCCTCCGGTGTCACGCCGCGGATCCGGGATCGATAGGTTGAGAAGAAGTCGTCGGGCAGGCCGTACACCAGGAGCTCACCGATGCGGGCCGCGACCTGCCCCGTTGTCTCGAGCTGCAGGGGGAAGACGCCGGCGATGAAGTCCCTGGCCCGCTCCACCTCCTTGGGAGTCGGCCCCTCCCCGACGAGGGCCGCCACCTCTGCGAAGGCCTCGTTCACCGCATCCGCCGTCACCTCGGTGGCCACCGCCGTGGAGATCTTGAACGGGCCCGCACACCGGCGGAAGCCGAAGCGGGAGCGGATCCCATATGTGAACCCTTTCCGCTCCCGGAGGTTCAGCATCAGGCGGCTCGTGAAGGCCCCACCCAGAACGGTGTTGAAGATCTGCAGGGGAAAGAAATGGGGAGTCGAGCGAGGCGCACCCGGTTGCCCGATCCGGATCTCGGACTGAACCGACCCCGGGCGATCCACCACCAGGAGCTTCCGCTCCCGGAATCGGGGGGAGGCCTCGAAGTCGCCCTCTCGAGGGAGGTGATCCGCTCCACCCACCGAAGTGCCTCTCGGCCAGAGCCTCCACCTCGGCCGCCTCCACGTCGCCCACCACGACGAGCCCCGCCCCGGAGGGACGGTAGTGGGTATCCGCGAACGTCCGGATCTCCTCAGGCCCGATCCTCCCCACGGACTCGGCCGTGCCCGCGAGTGGGCGATGGTAGGGCACGTCGGGGGCAAAGAAGAAGTGGGAGGAGGCGTCCTCGGCCAGGTCGCCGGGGTCCATCCTTCGCTGCCGAATGGCGGCCAGCCGTTGGCTTCTCAGGCGCTCCACCTCGTCCTGGGGAAAGGCCGGCGTCAGAAGAGCCTCGGCAAGCAGGGAAGCCGCCTCCTCCATCCGCTGGGCCAGGCAGGTGAGCGACACCACCGTGAAGTCCCAGCCCGTCTGCACGGACAACGAGGTCCCGATCCCCTCCAGAGCTTCCGCCATGCGGGGCCCACTGAGGTTGTTGGATCCACCTTCCAGGGCCTGCCCCGACAGGACCGCGAGGCCGGCCGCCGCATCCCGGAGGCGTGCCTCCCCCGAATCCAGGACCACGCTCACGGTGACCAGCGGAAGGTTGCCCATCCTGGCCACCCTGAGGCCCAGACCGTTGGGAAGCGTGGAGGACACCACCGGCGGGAAATCGAAGGGCCGGACCGGGCCCGGACCGAGGGGGCATGGACCTGGACCGGGCAGAATGTGCCTCGCCACTCATTGGGCACCTCCGGGGATGTAAGTGAGAAGTGCCCGGTTGTCGGCTCCGAGGTAGGCCTGGGCGAAGGTCCTGGAGATCGTCCCGGGTCACCGAACGAACCCGGTCCACCTCGGAATTCAGGCGACCGGGGTCGTCGAAGATCTGACCGAACATGGACAGGAGATCCGCCCTCTCCCCCACCTGTTGGATGTTCCGCATGAGTCCTGTCTCGGTCATGGCCACAGCCCTGTCCAGCTCGTCCTGCTTCACGGCGTCCAACCCCTCCAACTCATGAATCAGCGCCCCTTCCAGCGCCTCCGGCTCCCCATCCGGATAGCCGGTCACCCAGAGGAGGAAGAGGGAGGCCCCGGTCTGGAGTGGGAAGACGTACGCGAGAACGTCCTTCGCGATTCGCTGCTCCCGCACCAGCGACCGGTAGAGGCGAGAAGCCCTCCCGCCCCCAAGCACCGTCGCCGCCACCTCCGCGGTCTGAAAGGCCTCGTTGACCACGGACGGGACCCGGGCCGCCAGGTAGAGCCGGGGCAGTGGCACATCCCCCACCACCTCCTCCCGGACCGTCTCGCCGATGACCGGTGGGAGGCTCACCACTCCTGGGAGCGGCGGCAGGGGGTCCCCCGGGGGGATTTCGCCGAAGTAGCGCTCCACCATCTCCATGGCCGGGCCGGGTTCCAGATCCCCCGCCAGGGTGAGGATGGCGTTGCTCGGGACGTAGAAGGTCCGGAAGAACTCCTCGATGTCCTCCACGGTGGCCGCACCGATGTCGTCCATGGAGCCAATGACGGAGTGGTGGTACGGATGCGTGTCCGGATACACGAGGGCCTGGATGCGCTCGTCCCAGTCCCCGTACGGCTGGTTGTCGTAGCGCTCCTTGCGCTCGTTCATCACCACTTGCTGCTGGTTCTCGAGCTTCTCCTGGGTCATCGCCGGAAGCAGCCATCCCATCCGGTCCGATTCCAGCCAGAGGGCCAGCTCCAGGTGGTGGGAGGGCACCGTCTCGTAATAGTTCGTGCGGTCGAACCAGGTCGAGGCATTCAAGGACCCGCCGGCACGTTCGATGAGCTCGAAGTGTTGGTTCTTGGGCACGTGAGCCGAGCCCTGAAACATCATGTGCTCGAAGAGATGCGCGAACCCGGTCCTCCCGGCGCGCTCGTTTCGGGAGCCCACGGCGTACCAGAGGTTCACGCCGATAATGGGGGTCGTCCGGTCCACGGACAGCGTGACCTTCAGGCCATTGGGCAAACGGTGTCGTTCAACGGGAACGTTCAGCACGGGGACGCTCTTCTCTCCTCCAGGCGGGTGATCCGCCCCATGGTTGGTACGTTCGATTTCTCATCCTGGAAACGGGAGATCCCGAGCTCTCCTTCTCACGGACGCTCCATGAGCCGCTCCCGGAGCGCTCCGGGGCTCAGCTCCTGCGTCAGAAGGGATTCGGCGTCCCCGGGACCGGCGTCCAGGCGTGTCTCCACCAGCTCGAGGAGGGCAACGTCACCGGCCTGGGCCCCTTGCCTTCCCCGTTCCAACATCTCGAAAGCCAGGTCCTCCCAGCCGGCGGCCTCCGCCGCCAGGGCAGCCAGGAGTTGAGCTTCGACATCCTCGGGTCGCTCCCGGGCCCCCTCCGACAGGTCCCGGGCAGCCTCCTCCATCCGGCCCAACTCCGCCTCCACGAGGCCCATTACGAGCTGGCTCCACCCTTCTCCCGCATCCAGATCCACCGACCGGGTGAACGCGTCCAGGGCCGGCTCGAGCTCACCCTGCAGGGCCAGGGCCACCCCGAGCTCATAGAAGGCAACGGGATCCTCCGGGGACAACTCTACGGCCGCCTCGAGCTCCCTCATCGCTTCCTTGAAGAGTCCTTCCCTGGAGAGGTACGCCCCATACATCCAGCGGGCCAGGGGCAGCTCGGGCGCCAGGACGGCCGCCGACCTGAGAGCGGCTTCGGCGTCGGGGTCGTCGAACCGGGCCAGACCCGTCCCCAGGGTCGCCAGCACGTGAGGATCCCGGGGATCGTGGGAGAGGGCTTCTTTGAACCGGTCATACGCGGAGCTGGACAGACCGAGCTCTCTCTCGGCCACCCCCAGCCAGCAGAGGAGCGCAGGGTCATCGGGGGTGAGCTCCAGCCCTTCCATGAGCTCCTCCGCCATGCCCTCCCAATCCCCGTCCTCTCCCCGGCCCAGCGCCCGTTGGAGAAGGTCCCCCTCGTCCACGCTCACGCCCCGAATTTCGAGAGGCGCCCGGCGTGGGCGAGGGCCAGGGTCATCAGGTGCTTCCCCCGGAAGGTGCCCAGGTCCCCCCGTCGGGCCTCCGTCTCCGTGAATCGGTGGCCGGTGGGACGAGCCCAGGGGGAAGCCAGAAGCACGGGGACAGAGTGCCAGGAGTGGGCCTTGAATGTGGCCGGAGTGGAGTGGTCGCCGGTCACGATGAGCACCTCGGGATCCAGCGCCGTGATCCCGGGGACGAGGGCATCCACCGCCTCGATGGCCGCGACCTTCGCCTCGAAATCACCGTCCTCGCCCCGGGAGTCCGTGTACTTGTAGTGAAGGAAGAAGAAGTCGTACTCCCGGTAGTACTCCGAGAGCAGAGGTACGAGTTCGTCCGGCGTACCCGGCACCTTCTTCACGTCCATTCCCACAAGCCGCGCGACTCCCCTGTACATTGGGTACTGGGCGATGGCCACGGCCCGGAGGCCGTAGCGATCACTGAAGCTCGGATACCCCTCGTAGGCGGCGAAGCCTCGAGCCAGCACTCCGGTGACGACATCCTCGCCCCGAAGGGTTTCCCGGATCTGGTCCAGGATCTCCTGCATCAGCCGGGCGCTCCGCTCCGATGCCGAGGTCCGGGCCCGGACCGGCAGGGGCTTCACCCCCGTCTCCTGGGGATCCGTGTCGGTAAGCTCCGCCCCCAGCTCCGGCCCCCTCAGGATCAGGACGGCCCGGTGCTCCTTCTCATGCTCCAGGAACACCTGGACGCCCTCCGGAGGAACGATGCGGTCCCGCGCCAGGGCAACGACGCGGCGCCCCTCCTCATCGGAAGGACGGCCCGCCCGACGATCCAGCACCCGACCTTCCTCATCCAGGGTCGCAAGATTGAGACGTGCGGCCAGATCGCCGGCCCGGAGGTCGAAACCCACCCCCAGGGCGCTCAAGGCTCCCCGTCCGATGAGGTATTGAATCGGGTCGTACCCGAAGAGGGAAAGGTGACCCGGCCCGCTCCCGGCGGCGATCCCCGGGCGGACGGGGATCAGGGCCCCCAGCGAGCTTCTCCCCGCCAGCGCGTCGAGGTGGGGGGTCCGGGCGGTTTCCAGTTCGGTGAGACCCGATCCCGGGTGGGGCAGGCCACCCAGGCCGTCGAGCACGAGAAGGACGATCTTCTTGTCCTTCACTCCATGCTCGACCAGGGCGTCGGGAAGGCGAATGTCGGACATGTGCAAGAGCTCGATCCGGAAGACGGGGACTGGGCGGTGCCCCGAAGGCACGTAGCTTAGCAATATACCACGGCCCGGTGAGGGGATAAACCGACTGCTCCAAGAACGGGGCGCGGCCGGGACGCCCGCACGGATTGCGATACGGGACCCCTCCCCGTAGGATGCCGATCCCGATACTGGGACCCCTTGGATTCCCGTTTGCCCGAGTGCAGGAGAACGCCGTGAAATACACGCCTTTCAGGATGGAGCGATGGCAGTCCACCTACGAGAACCGGGTCGAGATCAACCTCTCTGAGAGCGGGGTCCACCCCATGACCGTTGCGGAGCTGCTGACCCTCTCCGGACGGGACGAGGGGGTGGACCATGTCCGGCTGGGATACGGCCAGTCCAACGGCTCGGACGAGCTGAGGAGCCGGATCGCGGCTCTGTATCCCGGGGCCGGGGACACCTCGGTTCTGGTAACGGTCGGCGGAGCCGAGGCCAACTTCGTTGGCCACTGGCATCTCCTGGAAACGGGCCGGCCGGCCGCGGTCATGCTTCCCAACTACATGCAGGTGCCGGGCATGGTGGAGAACTTCGGTGCCCGCCTCCTTCCCTTTCACCTCCGTGAGGCCGAAGGCTGGCAGCCGGACCTGAATCAGCTCGAGGACGCCCTGAAGGAGGGCGCGTCCTTCATCCTCGTGACGAACCCGAACAACCCCACCGGGGCCGTGCTAACCGCGGAAGCCATGGACGGGATCGTGGGTCTCGCCGAACGGTTCGACGCCTGGATCCTCTCCGACGAGGTCTACTGCGGAGCCGAGGTCGCCGGAGAGGAGACCCCGTCCTTCTGGGGGAGGACCGAACGGGTGTTGGTGACCAACTCCCTGTCCAAGGCCTACGGACTCCCGGGGCTGCGACTGGGGTGGCTCATCGGTCCCCCGGCCACGATTCAGGAAATCTGGGGACGGACCGACTACACCACCATCTCCCCCGCCTCCCTCTCGGACCACCTGGCCAAGCTCGCCCTGGAGCCCGCCACCCGTGCCAAGATCCTCGATAGGACTCGGGGCATCATCCGCGAGAACTTCGGCACCGTGAGGGAGTGGATCGAGTCCCAGGAGGGCCTGTTTTCCTACCGTCCCCCGGACGCCGGCGCCATCTGCTACCTGCGCTACCGGCCCGAGGTCAACTCCTCGGAATTCGCCGAGAAGCTCCGGGTGGAAAGAGACCTCCTGGTGGTGCCGGGCGACCACTTCGGAATGGACCGTTACCTGAGGATCGGATTCGGCAACCCCAGGGACGAGCTCATGGAGGCCCTTCGCCGCATTGCCGAAGCGTTCGGAGAGGTGGACCGGCGGGCCGGACCGGCCTGAGGAACGGCGCTGATGGCCCCCAAGGACGTTCTCCAGGATCTCAAGCTCCTGCTTCGTTCCCGGTACGGTCTGATCCACATCGATACCGAGGAGGCGGATCGAGCCCTTACCCTTCTCCGCCACCTGGCCGACGGCCTCGGCGTCCCTCTGTTCACATGGTCTCCTATCCAGGGAATCACTCGTGTGGACTGGAAGGGGGGGATCTTCGACACCAAGGAACCCCGAAAGGCTCTGGCGCACGTGGCGGCGGCGGACCTGGCGGCCATCTACCACTTCCACGGGCTGGGAAGGCACCTGGAATCGGACGAGATCCTTCGGGCACAGCTCAAGGCCGGGGTGAAGAAGCTGGAGGAACGGGATGGCGCCGTGGTCCTGACAGGCTCGGACGTGAGCTTCACACCCGAGCTCGAGGCCCTTGCGGCCACGGTGGTTCTTCCCGGACCCGGCGAGGAGGAATACCGGGACCTCCTGTCCAATCTTCTTCGGGATCTGAGCCGCAGGGGCTACGTGGAGGTGAGCCTCACCCAGGAAGAGATGGCCGGACTCCTCAAGCACCTTTCGGGCCTCACCCTCCTGGAAGCCGAGAAGATCCTCACCAAGGCCATCATCGAAGACGGCCGCCTCACGGCCCAGGACATCCGGTTCGTCATCGAAGCCAAGAAGGCCGTGGTGGAGCGGGAGGGCCTCCTGGAGTACTATCCCGTCGAGCAATCCATGGCCAGTGTCGCGGACCTGTCCACCCTCAAAGAGTGGCTCGCGAAGCGAAGAAACGTCGTGGCAAACCCGGTCAGGGCCCAGGAGTTCGGTCTCTCCTTCCCCAGGGGAGTCCTGCTCCTGGGTGTCCCCGGGTGCGGCAAGAGCCTCTCGGCCAAAGCGGTCGCCACGGAATGGGGCCTTCCCCTGCTGAAGTTCGACACGTCGAACCTGTACAACAAGTACATCGGCGAGAGCGAGAAGAACTTCAAGCGGGCCATCCAAGCAGCCGAACGCATGGCGCCCGTGGTCCTCTGGATCGACGAGCTGGAGAAGGCCTTCGCCCAGGGTGGTGCCGAGGATGGCGGGGTGTCCCAGCGCATTCTTGGAACCTTCCTGAGCTGGATGCAGGACCGGAAGGGCGAGGTGTTCATCGTGGCCACGGCCAATGACATCGAGCGCCTTCCGCCGGAGTTCCTGAGAAAGGGCCGATTCGACGAGATCTTCTTCGTGGACCTTCCGGACGCCGACACGCGAAGGGAGATCCTCCGGATCCACCTTCTGTCCCGGGGGCAGGCGCCGGAGGGCTTCGACCTGGATCAACTCGCCGAGGCCTCGGAGGGGTTTACGGGATCGGAGATCGAGGAAGTGGTGGTCTCGGGCCTCTACACGGTCTTCTCGGCGGAGAGGGCCCTCACCACGACGGATCTTCGCAAGGAGATCGACGGAACCGTCCCCCTCTCGGTGACCATGGCGGAGAAGGTGGGGGCCCTCAGACGGTGGGCGCGGGGCCGCACGGTGCGGGCAAACTGACGGAAGGGGAGCCGGAGAGGGAGCGAGCGCCCTCCGCCGGATCTCACTGTACCGGTTCGATGCAGGCGGGCGTGTCGTTCCGAGGCGAGTTCACCACCGGGGCCACAGGGTACGCCTCCAGGTCCGCCCCCGAGTAGGGGCCAAGGAGCGACTGAAGCTCCTCCCGGCCCGATCCCGGGTCGATCCACCGCTCGCCGGCTTCCCGGGAGAGGATGACGGGCATACGAGGATGGATGTCCCGAATTCTCGCCGAAGCGTCCGTGGTCAGGATGGTGAACGTATGGAGCGGCCGGCTCTCTTCCCCTTCCCAACGCTCCCAAAGGCCCGCGAAGGCGAAGGGCTCCCGGGACTCCAGGTGAATCCAGAAGGGGGTCTTCGTCCCCTTCCCCACCGGCTCCTTCCTCCACTCGAAGAACCCATCGGCCAGGACCAGGCACCGACGCTTTTCGAAGGCCCCACGGAAAGCCGGCTTCTCCGCCACGGTCTCGGACCGGGCGTTGATCATCCGGTTTCCTATAGCCGGGTCCTTGGCCCACGATGGGATCAGTCCCCATCGCAGCAGGCCCATCCGGCGTTCCTCACCGAACCGGGCCAACACCGGGGCGTCCTGCGTGGGAGCGATGTTGTAGCGGGGCGGATACTCGAATTGGGGGACGGGAACGTCGAAGACGTCCACCAGATCCGGAAGGGGAACCGCGAGGGTGTACCGTCCGCACATACCCCCGGCCTCAACCCCGGCCCCGGAGCCGCGCGAACGCCGCCACGAAGCTCCCGGCGCTCTCCCGTGCCCTGAGAATGTCCAGCGGCGGCGCACCCGTCCTCTCCGACAGGACCCGCATGTTCACCAAGGCGATGATCTCGGGATCCTCCAAACGGATGCTCCCCCAGTTCCGGGCCTGCTGGACTCGAAACTGCTCGTACGCCCGAGCCAGCACCCCCAGAGGGGATCCCTCGGGGAGGTCCAGGTGGAAGCTCCGTGCGTCCAGCCCGAACCGGTCGGCAACATCCATCCACGGGCTTCCGTTCCTGCGGAAGCCGATGAGCACGTCCGAGGAGACCCCCGCCATCCGTGAAACGAAGAGCACGACCGGGACCTCATCGGGAGCCAGGTCCCAATCGCCTACGATGACCACCTCCTGGAGGGGCAGCCCGAAGTGGTCCGCCACGGCCCGGAAATAGGCTTCCTTCATCCTGGGATCCACATCCTGTGCAGAGCCTGCGCAGGGAGTCGACGGGACCAGTGCACACGCCAGTGCGGCGAAGAGGGTGACGCCGGGAATGGAGCTGGTCTTCACGGGATCCTCCGGGCCGGGATGCCAATGGACTCCTCTACAGATATATGCCGTTCGGCCGCAGAGCAATCCGCAGCCGAGTCGGGAGAATGGGGGGTTCCGGTCTGTTCGGGGGAGATGCAAGGTCGGGGCCGAACGGGGGAAACGGGAACTTGGCACGATGCTTGAGGATTTAATAATCGGGTGGAGGGCTGCAGAGGAAAGGGAAGCCGACGGCGGGAAGCGGGAGGGAGCCATGAACGAGCACGAGAAGGAAGCCAGAACCGAGAGCGGGACGCAGGAGCTTCACGTCCTCGGCGCCGCGGAGGCGCCCCGGCCGACCAGGCGCCCGGGTCTTGTAGTGGACCTCTCGGGGATCGAACAGCTGGACCTCACCAGCCTGGCTCTTCTCCTGACGGCTCAGCAAAACGCCCAGGAACAAGGCCGGGAGGTGTGGCTGGCTGGGGTTCCCCTGGAGGTTTGGCAGAGTCTGCACATCATGGGGCTGGGGCGCTTCTTCAGGCCCTTCCCCGTTTCGGGAGAAGTCTCGGACTGACGGCCCATCTCCCCGGGGCGCTCTTCCCCATCCGACTCGGATGTGCGCGAGAAAACCCCCAGCCCGGGACCGGGCTGGGGGTTTCCCTCGTCAGCGGATGACGCGCCTACGCGTCATCCGTCCGCATCGACCGTCCTCCAGAGTGGACAGTCTCGCTCAGCCGCCGTCTCCGCCCCCGTCCACGATCTCCGCATAGCTGTCCGGGTTCCACTGCGGACGCTGCGGGTTGTTGGCGACAGCCAGGCCGAGGTAGAAGATCAGCTTGGTGGTGTTGGTGGCCTTCACCGCGTCCACCTTGGACACCTCGTCGGAGGGACGGTGGTAATCCTCCGTGGTGCCGCAGAAGAAGAAGAGGATCGGTACGCCACGCCGGGCGAAATTGAAGTGGTCGGAGCGCCGGTAGAAGTTCTGCTCGGGCCAGATATCGTCAATGGCCGTCAGATTGAGCTCGGGGTGGGCCGCGTTGACCTCCGCGAGCGTCTGACCCAGGTCCGAGTGCTCCTTGCCGATGGCCACGATGGTGTCCGTCGCGTTCCTGGAGATCATGTCCGAGTTCAGGTCGGCAACGATCTGATCGATGGGCACCGAGGGGTTGGCGGCGTAGTAGTGACTCCCCCACAGACCCCGCTCCTCCCCGCTCACGGTCAGGAAGATGACCGAACGGGCCGGCTTTTCCGCCAGCATGGAGAAGGCCTTGGCCATCTCCACCACCGAAATCGTTCCGGAACCGTCGTCGTCGGCGCCGTTGTTGATGCTGTCGCCCGCCTCATTGGGGCGCCCCACGCCAATGTGGTCCATGTGGGCGCTGAAGAGCACGTACTCGTCCTTGAGGGCTGGGTCGCTCCCTTCCAGGATCCCGACGGTGTTGGGAAGCTCGAAGCTCCCGGTCTCCTGGGAAGCCGTGGTGAGAGCGAGCTCCATGTTCGGGACCTCACGTACCACCACTCCGCCCTGCCGGGCGGCGGAGGCTTCCAGCGACGACAGGTTGATACCGTGGCTCGCCAGAATCGGGGTCAGGCTCGCCTCCCTGATGGTCAGCGTGGAGTAGGAGGGCGGCGAGTCCCAAGGGGTCAGGTTCTGGGCACGCTCCATGGTCCTCTCCACCTGCGCCGTCCAGTCCTCATCCGAGGACCGGTCCAGGAAGATCACCGAAGCCGGCTGCGCTTCGGCCATCCCCGCCGGGAGGCGCGTGAACCCGCCTCGCCTCCCCTGGCCCGCGGCGCTGGGGGGCGTGGCCGGAGGAACTACGATGACATGCTTGCCCTGGACCTGATCAACGGGAAACGACTCGGCCGAAGCCATGTTCCCGACCACCAGGACCACCGGTCCGGTGAATTCACCGTCCGCCGCGCTTCCCCGGAACGCCACGTCCGTACCGAACGCCAGTTGGGGCCCGCCGACGACCTGGGCCGAGGAGCCCTCGAAATCCGGCTTCACCTCTCGAATCGTGTAGTGCTGGATGTACGTCCCGTTGTCTCCGCCGGGCTTCAGGCCGTAGCTACGGAACTGCTCCGCAACCCATTGGGCGGTCATGTCCAGGCCCGGGCTGGGGTCGGCCCTCCCCATCATGGAGTCGTCTGCGATGACCCCGAGCTTGTTCAGAAAGTCCGTATCCGTGATGGAGGCCGCCGCCTGATCGACGGGGACGCCCCGCTCACAGGCCATGAGGCCCGACGAGGCGAGAAGGACCAGGATTGCTAATCTTCTCATGATGGATCCCTTGGTGATGCGTGGTTGGAGGGTGACCCTCCCGGCGAAACTCGAGGGACGGGGTAGGCCACACCCGCCCGCAGAATGTCCGTGAGGAACCCCCAGGCGACGAACCCGTCGTCGGATCGGGGCTCCGGAAGCGTGAAGGCCACACAGGCCAGTGGTTGGTCCCCTTGAATCTCGACCGTTACCGCCTCCGCTCTTCCTGCACCTCTCCCATGAGTATTGTCACAGGCTCGGCAGAACGTTGAGCTGTACCGGTCGGATTCACGAATACCCCCAGAGCGAACCGCCGACCAACTTACGGGGAAGAGGGAGGAAGTGTCCAACCCTCGGTGGGAGGGGCGCCCGCCCGCCGAATCAGCGGAGGGAGCGAAGGAGGGCCTTGATGGATTCCTCGGGCAAGGGGGCGCGAGCCACCAGCCACCCTCTCCCCCAGCGCATCTCCACCTGGTTCCACCCCGGCGGAAGAGAGGCTTCCAGGACCGCCGGGGAGAGGGGCAGCTCTTTGGTCAGGTCCTCCTGGGGCGGGGAGACGGAGGGAGCACCGGTTCCTTCCTTGGGCTCCGTTCCCATGAGCAATCCCAGGTACCGGAGCTCCAGCGTGTCCCCCATGGACAAGAGCTGTCGGATGCGGAGGGCCCGTTCGCCCGGCAGCCACTCCTCCCATTCAACGGAGAGGAGCTTCAGGCCGGGGATGGCAAAAGACCTCTCGTCGGGCAACGCCGGTTCCTCGAGCTCCCGTCGGAGTGGAGCGGTACGGATGCCCTCCTCGAGCCCGAACTGGGGGGAGGGTGCCTTGGACGTGTCGTCACCCGAGCGTCCCTCCGCTACGACGCGGTCCAGGGCCGGAGGCGCCCCGACCTGGTCTTCCGAGATCAACTTCGGGGTCGCGGCGCGGGAGACGGGGGGGGAAGTGATCGCCGACCTGGACGCGGGATCCTGCCCGGCACCGGACTCCGAGGAAGGCGACGGGGCCTCCTGGGAAGGCTCGATCCGGGACCGCGCCATCTCCAGCTCCGGAGACACCGAGTCGCGGTTCACGACGTTGGATCCGGAAGATGCATCCCGCCCATTCCGGGGAAGGGTGTGCCAGATCTCCCCTCCCATCCAACCGACCCCGAGGGCGAGGACCACGGTGGCGGCCCAGGCCAGGGGCGCTCCTCGCAGTGGGCCCCGGTAACGGATCTCCGCCCCACCCTCCGGGTCCAGGTCACGGGCCTCGGCTCGTTCCCTCAGCTCCTCGAAGGTGGGGAGCTCCACGGAGCCCACGCGGGGATCCCCCAGGATCTCCACGGCGCGCGCCCTCAGGGACTCCTCGTCCTGCAACCGCTCGCGGCAGGCGGAGCACTCCGAAACGTGGGCCCGGACCTCCTCCCCCCGATGTTCCGGGAGCAGATCCAGAGCCCCGTCCAGGAACGCGTGAAGCTCCCCGTCAGTTACGTGCCGCATGTCGCCGCTCCATCTCACCGTGAGCCTCCACCAACCGCCGACGGGCCCTGGCAAGGGTAGTACCGATGGCCCCCGGGGCGAGATCCGTGATCTCCGCGATTTCCCGATAGCTCAGTCCCGCGTCCCAGAGGAGTAGGATCTCCCGGTCCCGGTCACTCAGCCCGTCGAGGGCCCGGCGAACCAGGACCCACTCCTCCCGAGCCACCATCGCATCTTCCGGGCCCGGGGCCCGGCCGTCGTCCTTCGTGTCCTCGCGGAGGAGGGCCAGGTGCCGTTTCCTTCGCAGGACCGTTCGAGCCTCGTCCCGGGCGAGATTCGTGGCCACACTGAACAGCCACGCTCGGGGACGCTCCGGGTCGTGGCGCAGGGCCCGGACGAAGACCTCCTGGGCGAGATCCCGTGCCCGCTCCAGGTCCCAGACCTTCCGGTGCAGAAACCTCACCAGGTCCTCGAAGCTGTTCCGATACACCTCTCCCCAGTCGACGCTCACTCGGCGTTGCCCCCTCCAAGGCGACCTGCCCTCGCCACCGTCCGAAGCCGTTTCAGTGCATACACCGGCCCGGTGTTCAAAGAGCCAGCCACCCGATCCTCCGGTCGCGGCCGGGGAGCTCCGGGGGATGCTGGGTGCTTCCCCGCCCGCCCTGGCTCCGATCCGAATGACGCCTGACGGGAGGGGACTTGCACAAGGGGCCGGGCGCCCGGTGGCGCCCGGCCCCTCGGCCGGCACTGCGGCCGGCACCCGCGTGGAGGGGACGTCAGATTCCGCCGCTGCCCTGTCTCAGAATGTGTACCGTCCCTCCGAAGGTCTCCACCTCGACCCGAGCGCTCCCGGTACCCAGCTCGAAGTTGAGCTCCTTCTCGTTCAGCCCGGGTATGCCGTGGCCCCGGGTGGGCTCCGAGGGAGCACCCGGGTATTCCACTTCGATGTTGCCCGCCAAGGTGACCACGTCCACCCGCGCGTTGATGCTCGCCGGGAAGTAGAGCCAGATCTGCCCCCCGTGACTCCCGAAGCTGTATGTGCCCCCATCCTCGATGGTCCCCTCGTACCGGACCGTTCCGCCAACCGACCCGACTTCCACGTCCCGGGAGGTGATCCCCTCGAGGGTGATGGGCCCTCCAACACTCTGGGCAACGATGTTTCCGGAGCAGTTCCGGATGGAAACTCCACCCGCGACCCCGTTCACCTCCAAATTCCCTTCGGCTCCATCCACGGTGATCTCACCGTTCACGGACTCGAGGACGATGTTGCCGCGGCCCCCCATCACCCGGATGGGTCCCTGGACGGTGGTGACTTCTACCTGGCCCTCCGCCCCCTGGATGTCCACGTCCAAAGCCATTCCCTCCACGTGGAGGTCGAACGACCGGGGGACCGTGAGCTGGAAATTCACGGATCCGGTCAAACCCATCCCCCGGTGGACCTCCACCTGGACGGAGATGCCCCGCCGGGACCGACGAATGTTGATCGACCGGGATTCGGCGTGCTCCGCCTCGACCCGCACCTCATCCCGATCCCAGACCTGCACCACCACTTCTCCCCTCAGATTCTCCAGATCCAGGCGCGTGGCCTCCCCGGCCGGGATGATGGTGTCCGTCTGCTGGATCAGGGCCGCGGCGCTCAGGGCGCCGATCACGAGTCCTGTGAACATGGTTCTCTCTGCTGGGCTCAGGTGTTTGCCAGAACCGCGAGTGCGGCGTGGCGAAGGAGGTCTATCTTCCTTCGCAGGTTCTCCGACAAGAGCCGCTGGAGCACGAGGCTCCCCGGGTCTCGGTACAGTGCTTCCCTGGATTGCTCGATGGCCTGGTCGATGGTGGCCAGGTTCTCCTGCAGGACCTTGACGGTTTCCGGATCCAGGACATCCCGTCCTTCCTCCAGGACCATCTCCAGGTCACTCAGGGCCTGGTCGTATCCCCCGAAAGCGTCCATCCAGCCTGCCGTCTGGGCCACCGGTCGGGCCCCGGGTCCTCGGCGGCACCGGGGATCGTCGTCCGAGATAGGAAGGCCCAGACCGCGCTGCCGGAGAGCAGTGCCACGACGATACTGGCGGCCAACATCTGCCAGGCCGAAACGCTGAACCTCCTCCGGCCGGCCTTCCGCAAGGCATGGAGCCAGATGCCGGGCCACCGTCCCGTGCGGTCGGGCGCGCCGGCTGCCCTGCGCTCGCTTGGGCCCGCTCCTCCAGCCTTCGGGCGTCCCCGGTCCGGGCCGGGTCCTGTTCGATCCGCC
Source organism: uncultured Gemmatimonadales bacterium (assembly GCA_963751255.1). Classification (GTDB taxonomy): domain Bacteria; phylum Gemmatimonadota; class Gemmatimonadetes; order Longimicrobiales; family Gaopeijiaceae; genus CAVVTW01. Next base: position 80,557 of record CAVVTW010000019.1, read on the forward strand.
ACGCGATCTGAGGCCAGAGGTCCCGCGAAGGCTGGGTCTCGTCCGGCAGTTCCGCCAGACCGTCCATGAGCGCCGAGATCGCCTCGTACTCCTGGCGGCAGGCAGGGCACGCCGCCAGGTGATCCCGGACTTCCTCCGCCGCCTCGGCACGGAGGAGACCCTCCCGGAGGTCCTGGAGCAGACCGTTGTCAAGGTGACCTGTCTTCATCTCAGCTTCTCCCTCATCATCCTGCGGGCCCGATGGATCTGGGCCTTGACCGTCCCCAGCGCCACACCCTGCATCTGGGCGATCTCGTCGTACTTGTACCCGTACACATCTCGCAGGAGGATCACCGTCCTGGCGCCCTGGGGGAGGGAGGCGATGGCCCGCTCCAGGTCCAACCTGGTCCCCGGAAACTCCACCTTCACCCTGGCCAGGTACTCTCCTGGATCTTCGGTCAGCTCTTCCCTGGACTCTCTCCGGCCCTTGGTTCGTCCTGCCTGGAGGACCACGTTCACCGCCAGCCGGTGCAGCCAGGTCGTGAACTTGCTGTCCCCTCGAAAGCTCTCCAGCCGCTCCCACACCCGGACGAACACGTCCTGGGTGAGCTCCTCGGCCCGCTGAGAGTCCCGAGCCATGCGCAGGCAGAGAGCGTACACCCGCCCCACGAGCCGTCGGTAGAGGGCCTCGAAGGCCCTGGAATCCCCATCCTGGGCTCGGACTACCAGAGCCTCGGTGCTGATCCCTTCCCAGAAACCGGCAGCTTCTGCCCTGGTCAACGGGACCGCTCCCATGCCTTCTCCGGAAAAGGTGTCGTCGTTCCTCACATGTTATGATCCCGCTGGAGCGGAGATTGTTTGAACAGGCCTACTCCGCCGGGGAAAGGAGATCGGCAAACGCAGGCTGGTCCCGGAGCGGGTCGAACACGGGGTCCAGGAGCAGGTCCGAGCGGGTCAGGGCCGACGGAATGGAAAGCACGGTACGAAGCTGCTGAACCGCGAGTTCCGATTCTCCGATCAGCGTGTAGATGGTCGCCAGGTCCATCATGAGATCGGCCCCTTCGTAGGCGTCCACGGACACCGGGAGAAGATTGACGGCGGACGACCCCTCCACCCAGGCGTTGATCCCGTCTCCCAGGAGTGCATTGGCGATACCGAGCTTGGCGTGGGCCCGGGCGATGACGCCGCTCTGGACCGCCCCGCGGTTCCTCCCCGCCTGCGCCAGGACCGCCTCGCTGCTCTGCCGGAGGGAATCGGCATAGGCGTCCCGGAGCGTGTCCTGCCCCATGACATGGTAGAGGAGGGCGAGACGCTCGTAAGGACGACCCCCTGGGCCCTGGGGGTCCGAGGAGACACGAGCCCGCTGGAAGTCCCGCCGGTAGTAGGCGAGCTCCGCGTTCAGGGATTCCCGCACCCTCGAGGACACGGACCGTGGCAGTCCCTGCACGAAGGCGCGGGCCGACGCGGTGTCACCGGCCTGGGCCAGCTTCACGCGGAGGAGATCCTGGTAGACCACCGGGACTTCCGGCGCGAGGGTCGCCGCGAGCTCGAAGTAACGCTCCGCCTCCGGGAAGCGTCGCATCCTCAGGTAGGTCTCGGCCAGGGTGAAGTTGAGATTGTAGGACCGCGGGTCGAAGGTGCGTGCCCGCTCGAACGCGGCCACCGCTTCCTCCCACCGTCCCTGTCCCCGATGGATGAGGCCGATGGCGCTGATGACGTTGGCATCGCTGGGCTTCCCTGCCTCCGCCTCGGTGAAGTAGCGAAGCGCCTCTTCCGAATCGGCCCGGCCGTAGAAGTAGAAATACCCCTGGGCCAGGCGGGTCTCCACGGCCTCGGGGGCCAGCTCCAGGGCCCGATCCAGCGCCTCCCCGGCCAGCTCGGCCTGGTCCTGGAAGCCCGGGAATTTCCAGAAGAGCCACATCCGGGCCTGGGAGAGGGCGGCGAACGCCAGCGCGAACTCGGAATCAAGCTCGGTGGCCTCCTGAAAGAGATTGGCGGCCCGGAGGGCGTTCACCCGGTTCTCCCGGAGATCCCATTCGAAGATTCCCTGGCTGTACTTCTCGTACGCCTCCCCGCTGACGGGCGCGGATGCGCCGAGGAGCAGTCGCTCCTCCGGGGTGAGCTGGGCCTGGAGCGCCTGAGCGATCTCCTGGGCGATGTCGCTCTGGACCTCGAAGATGTCCGTCTCGGGCCGATCGTAGGTCTCGGACCAGATGTGTCGATCGCTCCGGGCGTCGATGAGCTGAGTGACCACCCGGATCTGGCCCCCTTGCTTTCGGACGCTCCCCTCCAGGATAGACCCGGCGTCGAGCTCCTCTCCGATCTGACGGGCTGATTTCTCCGTGTCCCGGTACTGGAGGAGGGTGGTGCGGGAGATGACCTCGAGGCTGGCGATCTTGGCCAGGTAGTTGAGGATGTCCTCATGGATACCGTTGGCGAAGAAGCCGCCGGAGTCGGAATTGTCCAGGTCCACGAAGGGGAGAACGGCGATTCGGAGGGGATTCAGCCCATCGGCGGTGGCGTCGGAAACCGGGGATCCCGGCCCGGTCTCGTCGTGGGACCATTCGAACGTGAGGAACGCTCCGGCGGCTACCAGCGCTCCACTTGCCAGGAGGAGGACCCCCGAGAGCACGGGGTGGCTCCGGTCCACCCTCCGCCGCCGACCTGTCGCCCCCTCCCCTCCCCCTCCCCTCTCCTCCACACCCTCGCCCTCTTCCAGGGCGGGAGTGCGGACGACGCCTCCAGGGGTCAGGTCATAGACCCATGCCAGGATCAGCGTGACGGGGAAACCCACGATGGCGAGCCCGATGATCCACTTGATCGTCCATTCCCCCCAGCCGAGGGCGGGAATGACGATGTCGGCCACCTCCAGGACGCCGAAGGCGGCGGCGCCGTAGACGACGGCGACCCGGGCCACGTGCCTTCGGCCCACTTCGCGCAGGAGGACTCGCAGGTCCGGCAAGGATCGATGCTCTCTCGGTTTCAGGCGATCATGCGCCGCGTCGGTCGATAGCCCGGTCGACCGTGGGAAGCCCGGGAGACCGTGCGCCTCCGTACGAAAGCTATCGTGGTCCTGTTTCCCTCGATAGACGGGAGGAGCCTCCCCGATCAGGGGGTTGGGCGCCGACACGGCGATTCCCGGAGAGGAACCTGGACGCCCACGGTGCCGGCCTCCTGGCCCCCATCAATCTGCTTGCACGGAGAACCCGTCGCGGTGAATCATGGGGCACACCTCCCCGGGAAGCGGTCCGCACCTTCTCATCACGGCATGAAAGGAGGCTCCGGGTTTGGCAGAGAAGCGTGGTAGAGCAGGTCGAGACCCTGTCAGGATTCGAAGTCCCCTGGCGGGCCTCTGGCGGATCGCACTCTACTACCTGATCCTCTTCACCGCCTCCTACTTCCTGGCCCGTCCCTTCCCGGTGTTCGAGGAAGTGGTCTTCGGAGGCCTCCTCCGTCTCAGCGGGGAGGCGACCGGAGACCTGCTGGTCACCGACGCTCTCACTTCCACACCCATTCAAGAGGTGTTTTCCGGGGCCCATCCGGGGCAGGCGTTCACCCTCATGGCCGTGATCTCGCTCCTCGGGGGGCTGTCGCTCATGATCCCCGTGGCCTGGGTCTACCTCCTCACGAAGCAGCGCCGGGGATACGACGAGTCCGTCGTCCAGGCCATGCTGATCCTCCCCATCGCCGTCGCGGGGATCATCTTCATCGTGCAGTTCAGCCTGCAGTTGGCCTTCGCCCTGGCGGGGATCGTCGCGGCCGTGCGGTTCCGGAGCACCCTGAAGGACACCAAGGATGCCGTCTACATCTTCCTCGCCATCGGGGTGGGCCTGGCCTCGGGGGCCCAGGCGTTGGGCGTTGCCGCCATTCTCTCCCTCGTCTTCAACGTGGTGATCCTGTACCTCTACTGGTCCAACTTCGGCAACATCTACGCAGATCAGCGGAGTCGGACCGGTGCACTCGGCCTGGCAGACGTCCTGGCTGGACCCGGATCGGCGGCGACGGCCCTTTCCGTGGGCGACCCCCAGCTGCTGGACGCCATGACCCAGGAGGAGATTCGGGACGTCGCCACCCGCGTGGCGCGAATGGAGCGCTATCTCAAAGCCGAGCGAACTCGAAAGAAGAGAGAGCGGTTGAACGCCCTCCTCATCGTTCACGCCGATCAGCTGGTGGGGGCCCAGGCCCTGGTGGAGGAGGTGCTCCGCCAGATGGCCATGCGTTGGGAGCTGGCCGAGATCCTGCCGGGAGCCGGCACCACCTCGGTCCTGGAGTACATGGTGCGCCTGAGGAAGGAGGAGTCTCCCGCCCGTCTCCTGGAGCTCCTCCAGAGCGCCCCCGGCAACCGGATCCTGGCCGCGGAATATCGCTCCCTGGAAGGGCTCGCCGTCTCCCGATGAACGCGGACCGGGCGTCACCATCTCCCGACCGGACCCGTCGGGGGACCCCACTTCCGGCGAGACTCGCCCTCTTCGCCTTGCCGAGCCTTCTCACCGGCACGGTGGCTTCCCCGCTCCAGCTTCCGGCGTCGGCTCTCATGGGCTACGACCTCTCGGAAGGCGCGGGGATCGAGGTCGAGCTTCCCCGGGTCCTGGAAGAGATCTCGGGGCTGGCCACGACCCCGGACGGGAGGCTCTTCGGCCATGATGACGAGCGGGCCATCGTGTACGAGCTGGATCCCGAGGACGGCACCATCCGAAAGGCCTTTTCGGTCGGGATCGGCGGACTGCCGGGAGACTTCGAAGGAATCGCCGTCGCGTCGGAGCGCTTCTTCCTCGTACGCTCCGACGGTCACCTCCTGGAGTTCCGTGAAGGGGAGGCCGGAGCCATGTCCCCGTATCGCCTTCACCTCACGGGCCTCGGAGCTCTCTGCGAGATCGAGGGGCTGGCCTTCGACCCCACGGAGCACACCCTCCTGATCCCATGCAAGGAGCCTCGCTCGTCTCGCCTCCAGGGTCACGTTGTCGTCTTTTCTCTACCGCTCGATTCCATGAGGCCCGAGGTGGTGCCCCGGGTCTTTCTCCCTCTCTCGGAGCTGGCGGCCCTGGGCATGGAGCCGGCCTTCCATCCCTCCGCCATCGAGGTCCACCCGGAGACCGGAACCCTCCTCCTGGTTTCCGCTCAGGACGAGTCCATGCTCGAGCTCACTCCCCAGGGCCGGTTCCTGGTGGGCCGGAAGCTGATCAAGGAAGAGCATCCCCAGGCGGAAGGGCTGGCCGTCCTGCCGGACGGGTCCCTGGTCCTGGCCGACGAGGGTCGGGGAAGACGGGGGCGACTGAGCCGTTACGTGCCCATCATGGGGAAAGGACCCGGCACCCCGTGATCCGAGAAACCGAGCTGAACCTCTTCGTCCCATCTCCGGAGCTGTTGGTCCGGCTGGCCTCGGGGGACCGGCCCCTGGGGGTTCCCGCAGGCCCGCCGCGCATCCGGTTCCTCCGGGAAACCTACTTCGACACGCCTGATCACGCGCTTCGGCGTCGAGGCATGACGTGCAAGCTCCGGCAAACGCGGGGCGAGCCGCCGACGGTGGTCGTCACAACCGGGGAGGGGCCGGATTCCGAGGGCATCACCTCACGCACCCGGCTCACCGCCGCAGCCATCGGGGTCGGGGTGTTCGAGACCCTTCGAGGAAGCTCGGAGCCTGCCGTCACCATCCGCAGGATTGTGGATCCCGGGCGCCTCCGCCCCCAGCTCGCCCTGGATATCCAGCGTCTGGGGAGGAGCTTTCGCGGCGGGGTGCTTCACCGGCCTATCCTCGACCTGTACTTCGATCGGATCACGGTCCAGATCGGAGGCGCCTCGACGACCCTTCACGAGGTCCGGGTTCGGCGGCACCGGAGAGGTGGGCCCTCGGTGCGGGAGCTCGCCCAGGCGCTGAGGGATCGCCACCACCTCTTCCCCGACGGGCTGACCACGCTCCAGCGGGCCTACCGGATCCTGTCCGCGGCGGGGAGAAGCGACCGGCCGGAGCTGTCCCCTTACGCCTTGAGCCTGGCTCTGGTGGTCGTGAAGAACGGACGGGTGGCGCTGCGCAGGAAGGGGAAAGCCCTCTCCCTGCCGACCTTCCGCGGCTCCGGGGAGGACGCTGCCCGTGCCCTCACGGGGGACATCCTGGCCCACGCCGATTATCCTCTCCAGCGCGTAGGTACCACCGAAGCCCGCACCGGGAGGCCCGCGCTGGAGATCTGGATGGCGCCGGACCCGGAGGTGGGGGAGCAGAGCCTCCCCCACGCCGGTGAATTCGTGTGGTATCCCTGGCATGGCCTCGTGCAGGACGTGGGGCGTCCCGAACTCCGGGATCCCACCCTCATCTCCGCGCTCCTTCTCCTGACGCGCCGCAGGCTTCAGGGCCGCCTGCCCTGGGTCTCCGGACACGCCCCGGTGCCCGATGGCCAGAGGGAAGGTCGAGCAGCTTCCCCGGACGACGCCCGGGGTCTCCTCTCCGATCCCGATCCAAGCCTGGGCGGCCGCCTCGCCTCCCTGGAGAAACTCCTGGAAGCCCTCCACGTCGCGGAGAACCGAAGCGTCCCTCTCGAAGAGCGAGTCGCCGCCACCTCCCGCCTGGCCCGGGACCTCGCCAGCCTCTTCCTGGGTGAGGTCTCGGCAGCGAAGGGAGAGGCACTCTCGGTGGATGAGGCAAACCAGGTCCAGTCCGCCATGTTGTTCACCGATGTCGTTTCCATCCGCGTCCGGGGAATCCTCGACCGGTTGAGCGCGTCGGTAATGGACGATCTCCTGCCGGGACTGGAGGCGATGGACGTCCAGGTTCGGGGATGGAGCGGTCTGATGCACCAGGATCGGATGGCTCTCCTGAGGCTTCTCCAGGAACGCTATCTCCCCTCCATGGTGGTGGCGCCGGAATGGGGGCCCTCCTTCCTTCCCCAGATGCCCCCGGCAGGGTGTGCGGTGGGGATCTTCTGCCGGACGTCCGCACGCGAGGAGGTACGCTTCCTCCACCTCATTCTCGGACCCGACACTCCGTCCCTGCTGGCCGTGCCCGGAAGCGCCACCGTCGTCCCCCTCGAGGAGGTGATTCGAGGGTTCTTCTTCGACCGAAATCCAGCGCTGGAGCGGGCCGAGACCCACTTCTTCCGCATCACCACCGGGGAAGCCGTCGTGAGGGAAGAGCCCCCCGCACCGGCTACCGTGGAGACCCGCCGGAGCCTCGTTACGCGAATCGTCGTGAATCAGAGCATGCCGGAAGACCACCAGGCCCAGCTTCTTCGGGCGATGGAGCGACAGGTGAGCAGACGGGACGCCCTTCTCGGATGGCCGGACATCTACCCGGTGCGCGGCCCCCTGGACCTGAGCGGGCTCGACGCCCTTCTCGCCCTCAGGGCCCCCTGGCGAAAGGAGAAGCCTTCACCGCCAGAAGGGCCACGGTGATGTTGTCGGGGGCACCTCGCCGGTTCCCCTCCTCCACGATGGAGGCCGTCAGCTCCTCCAGAGCCCCCGGACCGCCTCGCCGGGTCCACTCTTCGATCTCCTCCTCCTCCATCACCTTCATGAGGCCGTCGGAGCAGAGGAGGAAGAGGTCGCCGTCCTCCGCCGCACCCTCCACCACATCCACCTCCACCTCGTCATCCGTACCCAGCACCCGGGAGAGGATGTGCCCCAGGGGGTGTCCGCGCTCGGCCCTGGCGGAGATCTTCCCAGCCTTCACCATGTCCCGGACCAGCGTGTGGTCCTCCGTAATCTGGGACAGGGACCCGTTTCGGAGGCGGTAGGCTCGGGAGTCCCCCACGTGGCCCACCACGAAGTCGCCCGAGTCGAGGGCGATCTTCAGAGCGGTCAGAGTCGTCCCCATTCCGTCCAGCTCGGGCTGACCCCTCACGAACTCGCGTATCCGGCGGTTGGCCCGCTGGATCGCCACGGGCATCCCCTCGCCCTGGTGGATCCCACGGGCGACCTCCTGCACCGCCAGGGAGCTGGCCAGGTGTCCGGCCGGAGCCCCCCCCATCCCATCGGCCACCACCACCAGCCCTCTGGACGGCTCCACCACCATCGTGTCTTCGTTCCGGGCCCGGACCTTGCCGATGTCGGAACGACCGAAAGCCCTGATTCGAAAGGACACGGACACACTCCTCCACGCACGGGCGCATCCCGAGCATCCGCTCGAGATGCTGAGCGGCTTCACCGCAGGCCCCAACCCTAGCCAATGCGGCCGGACACGTCCAGATCCCCGGGATGAATCCAGCCCCGGGGGAAAACCCCTTGACACAGGTTCCCCGAGGGAGAAGATTAGACCACTCGGTCGAACCTTAAGGTCTACACTTCGAGCTCAGGGAGCGCCGACACCCCACCATGGCCCGCCACCGGTTCGAGAAGCTGGAGCCCGAAAAGCAGGAGCGGATCCTTCGGGCCGCCGGCGAGGAGTTCGCCGAAAAGGGGTACGAGTCGGCGTCCATCAACCGGATCATCGAGCGCTCAGGCATGAGCAAGGGTTCGGTGTACTACTACTTCGAGGACAAGGCCGACCTCTTCGCCACGACACTGGAACGCTCCGTCAGCCGGATGATGGGGGAAGTCGGTTGGCTCTCCCTGGAGGTCCTGAAGCCCGACGAGTTCTGGGAGGCGGTCATGGAGCTCACGCACCGCTCGGTGGACTTCATCCGGCGCGACGAGTGGTGGGTCAGGCTGGCCCGGGCCATCCACCGCCTCCAGAGGGAGCCGGGAGCCGAGGCTGCCAGCGGCAGGCTCGAGGACCTGGGCCGGGGCTGGTGGAGGGCCTTGATTCGGAGAGGGCAAGTGATCGGGGTCATCCGCAGTGATCTCCCCCTCGACCTCCTGGTGGAGATCGCCATGGGAGCCGATCAGGGGGGAGACCGGTGGATGCTGGATCACTGGGACGACCTGTCCGAGGAAGAGCTCAGGAGCATCGTGGACGGGCGGGTGGACCTCCTCCGGGACATGCTCGCCAAGGAGAATGAAGGATGGGAGCCTTGAGACGATTCGCAGGGAGAGGCGCCTCACGCCTCGGCGCCGTAGTCCTGACCCTCCTGTTCGTGGGGGGAGCGCTTCCGGCTCCGTCGGCCGGGCAGATGCCGATCCCCGACGTCCAGAAGGTCATCGAGCACATCGACGATCTCTACCGTTCCAAGTCCTCCCACTCCCGGATGCGGATGACGGTGGTGAAGGAGCGAGGGACCCGGGAGCTGGAGATGGAGGGGTGGACGAAAGGCGAGGACGATGCCCTCATCGTGATTCGAGCTCCGGCGCGGGAAGCGGGCACCGCCACGCTCATGACCGCCGACGGGATGTGGAACTACGCCCCCCGGGCCGATCGCCTGATCCGCATCCCGACGGGACTTCTCTCGGAAAGCTGGATGGGGAGCCACTTCACCAACGACGACCTCATGCGTGAGACCAGCTACCTGGACGATTACCACGCTTCCCTCTCCTCGGAGGTGCGCGACGGGACGACGTACCTCAAGGCGACGCTCACCCCGAAGCCCGATGCCCCCGTGGTGTACTCCCAGCTCGTCTTCCTCCTCACACCCAACGACTGGGTGCCGGTGATGGCCGAGTACTACGACGAAGGCAAGGTCGTCCGGACCATGACCTTCGACGACGTTCAGACCATCTCCGGGAAGAAGATCCCCATGAAGATGACGCTGGTTCCCGCCGACAAGCCGGACGAGAGCACCGTGGTGGAGTACCTGGAGCTGCAGCTCAACATTCCGGTGGACAGCGACCTATTCACTCGCCAGGGGCTGCGCCGCGTGGCCCGTGGATAGACTGGAGGCAGGGGCGACGGCATGATCTCGGCCAAGGTCGGACTTCCGGAACCTCGCCAGGAATCGCTGGAGGAGCGGCCTCACCCTGGGAGGTATCGCCGTGTCCGTGGCCTTCATGGTCTGGGTCCTGGGCTTCATGGACGGGTGGATGGGGGAGATGGTCCGGGGGGCCACAGCCGTGGTCACCGGCCAGGTCCAGGTCACGACCCGGGCATTTGCCGACAATCCCCGGGTGTATACAGCTTCCCGGCCAGCGTGGCGCATGCTCGAGAAGATCCTGGCGGTGGACGGCGTGGAGGCGGTTTCCCCGCGGCTGGAGCTCAACGGACTCATCGGGCACGAGAGAAAGTCCCAGGTCGCCAGGATCTTCGGGGTGGATCCGGACTCTGGAGGCCAAGACCACCCCCATCGCGGAACGCGGTGGTCCAGGGCCGGTGGCTGGCTCAAGATCCCTCCCGCGTACCCTTCCCCCAGCGAAGTCGTCCTGGGCTCGGGCGTTCGCCCAGCAGCTGGGCGTGGAGCCGGGCGACGAGCTGGTGGTGTTCCTCGAGGCCGCGGACGGATCCCTTGGGAACGACCTCCTGAAGGTGGTGGGGGTGGTCCAGCACCGCCAACAGCTCCGTGGACCGGATGACCGCCTACCTGCACATCGAGGAGGCCCGGTACCTCGCGGCCCTGGAGGGGCAGGCCCACGAGATCGTGATCAAGACCGGCGATCTGCTGGAGGCCCAGTGAGACGGCCGGGCTGGTGGCCGCGGTGCTGGGAGCCGAGACCAGGGGAGTCAGCCCCGGGGATGGCGCCGTGAGGAGGACGCCGCGCGGCACCAGGGCGGGGCCTCTTCGGCGGAGACCGCCGCAGACCCCGACGCCCTCCTCGTGCGGCCCTGGCAGGAGATTCTCCCGGGCATCTACAAGATGCTCGCCATCAGCCGCCAATCGAACTGGATCACCTACCTCCTCATCTACCTGGTGGCGGCCATCGGTCTTCTGAACACCCAGAGGATGAGCGCCCTGGAGCGAAAGCGGGAGTTCGGCGTTCTCATGGCCATCGGCATGCGGCCCCGGCGAATGTTCCGGATGATCCTCACCGAGTCCCTGGTCCTGGGCACCCTCGGGGGCCTGGTGGGGACGGCGCTGGGCATGGCGGTCACCTGGTACCACGCCACCCGCGGTCTCGACCTGGGCATGTTCACCCGCCACGGGGAGTTCACCTTCATGGGGGTGTCGTTCACCGGGCGGATCTACTCGATTCTCACCCCCACCGCCGCCCTCCAGCCCATCCTGGTCATGGTCTTCGTGGCGTTCCTGGCCGGGCTCTGGCCCGCCGCTGAAGTCGGCCAGGCTGGATCCTGCTCCCACCATTGCGGGGAGGCAATGATGCTCTGGCGAATCGCCTGGCGGAACCTGTGGCGGCACAGGACCCGGACGTTGATCATGGCTTCGGCGGTGGCCTTCTCCTACGGCCTCGCCCTCTTCTCCATGGGAATCGGAGACGACGGCCACCAGCAGATGCTGGAGCAGGCCGCACAGGGGGCCGGCGGGGACATCCTGGTCCACGCCAAGGGGTACTGGGAAAGCCAATCCAACGACCTGGTCATGCAGAACGGGGACGCGGTCCTCGCGGAGGTGCGAGTCCGCCGCCGGGGTTCAGGCCGCCATCCCCCGGCTCATCCTCAACGGCCTGGTCAGCAGCGCGTACGGGAACCGGCCCGTCGTTCTCAAGGGAATCGAGCCCGTTCTGGAGCGGGCGCTGAAGGACTATCTCCGGCGACGTGTCGGAGGGAACGTTCCTGGCCTCCACGGACCGGAGCGATCCCATCGTCCTGGGGTCGGTGATCGTGGAGAAGCTGGAGCTCCAGCTGGGAGATCGGGTGGTCCTCACCACGACGGCCCCCGACGGTGAGCTCACCCGCGCCCTCTTCCACCTCACCGGAGTGCTTCACACCGGGCTCGCCGAGATGGACGAGGTCGTGGGATTCACGACCCTGCAGGCCGCCCGAAAAGCCGTGGACGCACCGGGCGTGTTGACCCAGATCGGAGTGATCTTCGATCCCGGGGGTTCCACCCGCCACGGTCGTCCGAAACATCCGCGCCGCCACAGGAGGAGCGGGAAGCGGGCTGGAGATCCTCACCTGGCAAGAGGCCATTCCGGAGATGGTGGGCTTCATCGAGGTCGACAACGCATTCCTCTACATCTATCTCCTGGTCATCTTCGCCATCGTGGCCTTCGCCATCGCGAACACCTTCCTCATGGCGGTGATGGAGCGGGTCCGGGAGCTGGGCCTGCTGAACGCGCTGGGGATGAGAGGGACCGGGGTGGCCCGACTTCTCCTCGCCGAGACCGTCCTCATGACCGTCGTGGCCATGGTCGCGGGCTTCGTCTTGGGGTTCGCGGGGCCACCTGGCCGTGAACCACTGGGGGATTCCCGTGGCCCTCTGGGGCGTGGAGGACATCGAGGTTTCGGGCATCGACTACGCCAACATGGTGATGCACAGCAAGATCATCCCCGTGAAGTGGGTGGCGGCCTCCGTGCTCGTCGTGGTGGTGACCCTGGGCAGTGCTCTGTATCCGTCGTGGCGGGCGTCACGTCTGGCCCCCGCCGAAGCTATGCGGTTCTTCGGCTGATCCCGAGAGGACTGGACAGATGAACCTGGACAGGCAGAACAGCGAATCGAGGGACCAGGTGACCCCCCCCGCGGAGGCGAGCGGTCATAGGGAAGGAACGGGGGGCGGATCCGGGACTCCCGGCGGTGGCGCAGAGGCGACCTGGCACGACGGGGCGGTCATCCGCCTCCGCCAGGTCACCAGGGTCTACCAGGAGGGAGCCCTGGAGGTCCTGGCCCTCCGAGGGGTGGACCTGGACGTGGCCGAGGGCGAGTTCACGGCTCTGGCGGGCCCCTCGGGGTCCGGCAAGACCACGCTCCTGAACATCATCGGCGCACTGGACCAGCCGACTTCGGGACGGGTGGAGGTCGGCGGGGACCGACGTGGTCAGGCTCACCAAGGGGGACGCCGCCGACTGGCGGCTGGACCGGGTGGGCTTCATCTTCCAGGCCTACAACCTGGTCCCGGTCCTCACCGCCTTCGAGAACGCCGAGTTCACTCTGCTCCTGAGGGGGGTGGATCCTTCGGAGCGGCGGAAGGTGGTGATGCCCCTCCTGGAGCGGGTGGGCCTCTCGGAGATGCGGGACAGGCGCCCCAGCGAGCTCAGTGGCGGCCAGCAGCAACGGGTCGCCGTGGTGCGTGCCCTTGCCACCAGTCCCGACATCGTCCTGGCCGACGAGCCTACGGCAAACCTGGACTCGGAGACATCCGCCGGGCTCCTGGATCTCATGCTGGAGCTCAACCAGGAGCTGAAGACCACGTTCCTGTTCTCCACCCACGATCCCGTGGTCATCGAGAGGGCACGGCGAGTCGTGCGTCTGTTGGACGGACGGGTGGAGGGGGCCCTCCGTCAGGAGCCCGTCCCGAGCTGAGGGAATCCAGCATGGGATCGACGAGATCGGCCGCCGGACTCCTCCCCTGCCTCCTTCTGGCCCTCGCCGGCCCGACCCCGGCCAATGGCCAGATCACCCTCTTCCATGCGGGGGGATCCACCCTTGAGCTGGGGGGCTACGTCCGGACGCTCTTCGGAATCCTGGACCTGGGATACGACCTGCCGGGCACCGATCGGACCTCGGGCTTCAACGCCGAGGTGGGCCGTCTGGAGTGGACGTGGAAGGCGGGAGAGAACGTGATCCTGGAGGTCCACGATCGATTTCAGGCCCAGGTCTCCTCCTCCTCGTCCGGCCTCACGGGATCCCTTGTGGGGTTCGGCGTGAGCGTGGTCCCGGGAAGGGCCGTGGACCTGTCGTCAGGACTTCGTCCGGGAGGACCGGCTCCGGGTTTGGCATGACGTAGATCGCCTCGCCCTCACCGTCTACACGGGCCTGGGCGATCTCACGCTGGGCCGGCAGGCCATCACGTGGGGGATCTCGAACCTCTTTCCCGTCGCCGACCTCTGGAGCCCAGTTCAGCCCCTTCGAGCTGGACACCGAGGAGAAGCCCGGGATCGATGCGGCCCGGCTCCTGAGCTACCCTGGCGAAGGGTGGGAGCTGGACGCCGTGGTGGCGGATCGGGGAACCGCCAGGAACTTCTCCGCCGGGCTCCGGGCCAGCAAATCCCTTCCCTGGGCGGACCTGTACGGCGCGGGGGGAAGCTCTGGAACGAGGCCCTGGCCATGGCGGGGATCTCGGCCCCTCGTGGGGAGCTGGAAGCTCAGGGCCGAGGGAGTCCTCCCCTACAACCTGGACCAGGACGAGCTGAAGCGCCCGAGGGTGACCCTCGGGGTGGACTGGCTGGGTGGGGAGACGCTGGTCTCGGCCGAGTACCACTTCAACGGGATCGGCGCTCTCCACCCACAGGGGTATGCGGCGGTACTCCAGGACGCGCCGTTCTCACGCGGCGAGAGCTACTACCTCGGGCGGGATTATCTGGGAGGCCTGGCGACCTGGACCCCTGGAAACGACCGGCTGTCGCTGAGCGTGACCGGGCTGGCGAACCTCCGGGACGGGAGCTGGGCCTTCACACCGGTCTGCACCTATGACTTCGGGCAGGATACCCGGGCCTCTCTGGGGGGGCTCGTGACCCTCGGGCAGACCCCGTATCTCTCATCGAATCCAGGGGCACCGATCCCCAGCCTGGCCTTTCGGAGCGAGTACGGATCCTACGGAGACCTGTTCTTCACCCGGATCTCGGTGTATTTCTGATCCCATGAGCCTCAAAACCCTGCGTGTCCCGCTGGCCGTCCTGGTCCTCGCCCTGTTCGGGTGCTCCGAGCCCGCGCCGGTTCCCGACGGGCCACAAGCCGACATCATCTTCCTGGTCCGTCATGCCGAGCGGGCGGAGGACGGCACCCGCGACCCCCACATCTCGGAAGCGGGCCGGACGAGGGCTACCCTTCTCGCCCGGATGCTGCAGGATGCGGGCATTGACCACCTCTACTCCACCGACTACTTCCGCACCCGGGAAACGGTGGAGCCCTTGAGCACGGAGCTGGGGGTGGACGTCGAGATCTACGACCCCGCCGACCTCCAGTCCTTCGCGGCCCAGCTCAGGGACACGCCCGGGCGGCACCTGGTGGTCGGACACAGTGACACGACACCCGCCCTGGTGGAGGCTCTCGGCGGGGAGCCGGGTTCCGCCTACGAGGTGATGGAATACGACCGGCTGTATGTCCTTTCCTTCGCGCCGGACAGCGTCCGCACCATCCTTCTGAGGTTCGGGGCGCCGGGTCCGGCCTAGGAGCAGAGCCCCGGCCATGAAGCTCAGCACCCGGCTTCTCCTTCCCCTGGTCGGGGCCGTCACAGCCGTCATGATCGTCTTCGCCATCTGGGCTCAGCACCAGCGAGAGACCAACATGGTGGCGGAGGCCCGCCGTGAAACGGACGCCTACTCGGTACTCGGGGCTCTCCGGGGATCGGAGGAGGAGATCGCCGGCGCTTACGAAGTGGCCCAGCCCCTTTCCTTCGTTCTCGCGGAGATGGCCCGGACCCGGCACAGGTTCATGCTGAACACCCTCACCCTCCTCATCGCTGTCGCGGGGGGGGAAGCGGTGGTCGTGAAGCTCGAGGACAACGGCCCCACTCCCCCGGCCACGACGAGACGAGCTGGGCACAAAGCCGCAGAGCGGAGTTCCGGATCCTCGCCGGTCTGAGCGACAGATCCCCTTCCTGACCGCCCGTGAGCGTGCCCTCCGGTTTGTTGTTCCCGGAGAGCGCGCTCGCCCCCGGGGTCCCGTGACCCTAACGTTACCCCATTGAGACCATGGGCCACTGACCCACCCCGCCTCTGTCATATAGGGACCCGCCTCGTGTCACTCATACACTAGAGCGGCGCGCCACGAACCCAGGAAGGCACCGGCTGAGATGAAATCGACCGAGCTCGAGGCTCAGCTGGAACGCCTTCACCCGGAGAGCTTCGGCTGGGCCCTGAGCTGCTGCGGTCGTGACCAGATGGAGGCGGAAGACGTGCTTCAGACGGCGTATCTGAGAGTGGTTTCCGGTAAGGCCAGGTTCGGGGGCCGCTCCTCGTTCAGGAGCTGGCTCTTCGGAGTCATCCGGAGAACCGCCCAGGAATCCTCGCGAAGGATGCGAGCCCGGGAACGACGTCGGCTGAGGCTGGTGTCGGCCCAGGCCGAGGCCGGAGCCGACGCCGGGGACTTTGGCGAGGCCGTGGTCCTGAAGCTGTCCCGCACCGAGCGGACGCGCAGACTGCTCCAGGCCCTGGAGGAGCTGTCGGACCGGCAGAGAGAGGTGCTCCACCTGGTGTTCTACCAGGAACTCACCATCGCCCAGGCCGCCGAGGTCATGGGTGTCTCCCTGGGATCGGCCCGCACCCACTACGAGAGGGGGAAGGCGCGTCTGCGGGAGCTTCTCGCGGAGGGGGTGCGACGTGACGCTTGAGCCCAAGGACCGCGACTTGAGAGAGCTCTTCCAGGAGCTCAGGCGAGAGGACCTGCAGAGGACCCCGGCGTTCCAGGAGTCCATGGCCGAGGCACGGGAAGGGGCAGCCGCTTCGGGCCCGCCGAGCTCGAGGACCTCTCCGGCCCCGGCGGGATCCCGGGTCTCCCGGGGACCATGGAGGATCCTGGCGGCCCCGGGCACGCCCCTGAGGCTTCTGTGGAAGGGAGGCCTTCTGGCCGCCGCCGCGGTGGCCGCCCTCCTCCTGGTCAGGTCTCCCGGGACATCGGAAGCCGAGTTCGAGAGGGTGGTCCGCACCTTCAGCACAGACCCGGCCACCGGCGCCTGGAAATCCCCTACCGACGACCTCTTGAAGCTCCCGGGCCTGAACCTTCTCTCTTCGGTGCCCTCGTTGGGAGACAAGAACTGGCCTGGAACCCCGGGGCCACGCCCCCGGCGCAACCAACTCTGAGGAGCCGAGAATGATGCGCGTTCGTCTGCTGCTCGTCCTGGCGGTATTGATCCTGGTGCCAGGAGCCTCCAGGGCTCAGGAACAGCCGGAAGAAGACCCCTTTGCCGCCCTCCTCTTCACCCCCGAGGAGATCATGCAGCATCGGAGGGCCATCGAGCTCAACGATGAGCAGAGGGACGCCATTACGCGGCTCCTGGAGGACCTCCAGGGCCGGGCCGTTGGCCTCCAGTGGCGGCTGCTGGATGAGACCGAATCGGTGAAGGCAGCCCTTTCGGGCCCCAGGGTGGACCTGGACCGGGTGATGGACCGGTTCAAGACCGCCCTGGAAACGGAGATGGAGATCAAACGGGCTCACCTGGAGCTGCTCATTCGCATCAAGAACATCCTTACTCCCGAGCAGCAGGAGGCGTTGAGAAGCCTCCGTGGGACCCCCGCCACCGAACAAGGAGCAGGAGCATGAAGAGGAAGCGCTGGACTCCGATTCTGGCCGTGGGCCTGACCGTCGGTCTCGTGACCGGGTGTGAGACGGGAACCGAGGTCCAAGAGCCTGAGACCTTCGACGCAGAAGCGGCCCTGGCGGACTACCGGGCCATGGATTCCGTCCTTTCGTCCACGACCCTGGGGGATTTCCAGGCCATGGCCGGAGGCATCACCCTCGAGACCTTCGGGCCCGAGGTCAGGCGGGCCATGTCCGCAGCCACCGTCCTCGCCACATCCTCCGCCGCACCCTCTGGACAGCCTCTTGCCGGCGCCCTGGCCGGACTCGGCGCCGGCCTGGACCCCGTGGCCCTCCAGAACCCCATCATCTCGGCGTTCCGGCGGGGAAAGACCTTCGTCTACGATGCTGACAAAGGACGCTACGTGATGGACGAGGGGCGGGATGGGGCGCCGGAGACGGGCGTCCGCTTCATCCTCTACCGGGCGGGCCCCGACGGCAAGCCTGATCCCGACCAGGAGACCGGCTACGCCGACCTCATCGATGAAGGAGACCACAGCGCCGAGGAGATCGCTCTCCGTCTCCAGGTGGTGGAGGATGGAGAGACGGTCATCGAGTACGGTACCACCGTGGATTTCCTGGCCAACGGAGGGCGGGTCACCGCCGAGGGATTCATCCAGGGTCCCCTGAACCGCCTGGACTTCGACCTCGAGGTCCATGCCTCGGGCCCCCAGGGCGGCTCCACACTCGACATCGAGTTCCAGATGGGAATCGCATCCCGAAACTTCTTCATCACGGGCTCCGCGCTGGGTGTGGAGGAGGACGACGGAAGCGGCGGCCAGGTCGACCTCTCGGTTCAGCACGGTACGAACAGGTTCGACCTGTCCCTGACGAGCACCGAGAGCTCCATCGACGGAACCCTCGAGCTGAACGGCGACCTCTTCGCCACGGTCACGGGAGATCCCGACGCGCCGACGTTCACCGGCGCCACCGGCAATCCGTTGACGTTCGGCGAGACCGTGGTGGTGGGGCACGTGATCCTCGTCTCGAACGCCGCCTTCGGCCTGTTCGAGATCCTCCTTCATCCCGTGGACGAGCTCGTGATCATCGCCCTCCTTCTCTGAGGCTCGCAGCGTCGTGATTGTGCCGAGGGGACGGAGGGGGACAAGTTTGAAATAGAGCGCACTCAGCCATCACCGGAAGAGGAACATGCACAACATCCTTCGACTCCGCCGGCCCGGCCCGGCCACCCTTCTTCTCACCCTCGGTCTGCCGGGGGCCATGGGGATCACCTCCCTGGGTGCCCAGGAATCCACGACGCGAGGATTGAACCTCGGCTTCTACCTGGAAGCGGCTTCCCTCTCGGTGGAAGGCTCGGAAGGAGAGGGCGGCGGCGGCGCCGGCTTCAGGGTGGGCTACGGCCTCAACCGCATCTTCTCGCTTTACTTCGAAGCCGATGGCGTCTCGGTCAAGTCCTCGAACTCGACGACGTTCCAGGGCACATGGACCCTCGGGCATGCGGACGTGGGGACGAGAATCCACTTCGCCAACAGCCTCCGGTCCTGGGTCCCCTACCTGGATCTGGCGGTGGGGGCCCGGGGGGCCAGCGTGAAGGACGTGGAGGTGAACGGCCAACCCGGGGGGGACGTGAACATCAGCGGAGGGTCCTTCTCCGTCGGAGGAGGTCTGTCGGCCTACCTGAAGGAGACGCTGGCCCTGGACGTGGGCTTGAAGTTCTCCAGCGGGGAGTTCAACGAGATCCGGATCGGAGCCCTTTCCCTCAACAACCTGGACATCGACGCAAAGTCGACCCGCTTTCGAGTGGGCCTCGTGTGGTGGCCCTGAGCCGGGCGTGGTCCCGTAGCCGGAGCGGCGTTCGTCCTCAGAACACCCGGATCTGGAAGCGAAAGAGCCGGCCGGCCCGGGGAAGTCCGCACTGGTCATAGAGGGCCACGTCTCCAGCGTTGTCGACGGATACCCTCGTTTCCAGGCGCTGGGGCATCCCGGCGCCTCCCGCGATCCTCCAGATCCTGGAAAGGGCGCCATTGAGCCAGGTGCCTCCGTCCAGCTGCACATCCTCCCCCGAGTTGGGATCCTGGCAGAACTGGGAGCCGGTGTACTGCGCCTCCGCAAAAGCGTCGAAGCCCGCCCCGAGGGGGAACCGGATGTAGGCGCTCCCCGTTCTCTCGGGCATGTTCTCCGGCTCGGAGGACAGGGAGGTCCCCGGGTCGATGAGGTCCACGGACTGAAGGGT
Source organism: uncultured Gemmatimonadales bacterium (assembly GCA_963751255.1). GTDB lineage: Bacteria > Gemmatimonadota > Gemmatimonadetes > Longimicrobiales > Gaopeijiaceae > CAVVTW01. The sequence goes on from CAVVTW010000019.1 coordinate 99,874, forward strand.
GAACTCCCCCCCGACGTTCAAGGACCCGAAGGACTGGGAAAGCAGAACCTCGAGACCGGTGCTGCGAAGCTCGTCGGAGTTGATCCGCATTCGCCGCTTGTCCGGCAGGGTGATCCGGCGAATCGCGTCGGTGAGCTCGTGGTGGAAGCCCACCACCTGGAGATCCCCGTTGCCCATTCTCGTGGTGACGCCCCCTTCATAGGCCAGAAGGTGCTCGGGGTGCAGGTCGGGATTGGGCACGAAGCGGTTCAGCGCCTCCGAGTAGGTCTCACGGAGGGCCGGGAAGCGCCCACGACGACTCACGCCCGCGTGAAGGAGGGCCGCGCCGTCATGGACCAGAGCCGACAGCCCCAGGCGGGCTCCCCAGTCGTTCAGGGTTCCCAGAGACTCCAGTCCCCCGGTCTTCGGCGTGCTTCCCCGGTCCCACGCCCCACCCACACTGAGCCGGACCGACTGGACCGCGGCGTCCGGGGCGTCCAGAACGCGGAAGGCCGTCTCCCCCGCGAGGCTCATGAGCCGCTGCTCGTACTTCGCCGACTCCCCATCCACGATGGCTTCGTGGTTGATGTCCGAGTAGGTGAAGGAGCTCCGGAGATCGGTCCTGGAGCCGAGCGTGTGATCCCCGAGGAGGCGCAAGGTCACGGTCCGGTCGTTTCCGTCCTCCGTACCCGTGATCTCGTCGTAGGCCCGTGTGGCGTAGGAGCGGATCTCCGAGTGTCCCGCGTCGACTCCCAGACTGGCCTCCAGGTCTCCACGGCCCCACGGGGTGACCCGGTCCCCGGTTCCGCCGGAGGCCGCCACGAGGGTCCTCCGGATGTCGGGGTACCGCCAGAGGCGCGGGTCCTCCGCTCCCAGCTCGGCGCCGATCCCCCGCTCCGCCTTGAAGGAGGCGGCCGAGAGGCTTCCCCAGGCCCCCCCGTCCCCGGCATACCGGAAAGCGAGGAAGCCGTTCACGTTCCTGGCGTCGGTGTTGAGACGGAGGTTGTCGGCCACCGGCACCGGCTCATCCACTCCCCCGGGGAGGGGGAATCCCGGGGAATCCCGGTATCCCACACCCGACCCGCACCACCCCCTTGCCACCGGTGGTCTCGAAGGGGTTCTCCCCGATGACGGAGCCGGCGTAGCCACCCCGGTCATCGATCCCCGCCGTACCGGAGAGTGAGGAGCGGGAGGGGAACAGCTGGCCCCGGCCCACGCTCATCTCCACCACCCCGCCAAGAACGTTGGGACCGTGCAGGATGGAGGACAGGCCCCGGACCAACGTCACGTCGGAGATGGCGCCGGCGGGAAAGACCGAGAGGTCCGTCCGGGCATCCCATCCCAGGGTCAGGGGAACGCCATCGAGAAGAACCGCGACCTGCCGCGACTCGGACCCCCGGACGGTGATTTCGGCCTCTCCCCTGGAGTTCGTGCGGAGGTGGAGCATGGGCACTTCCCGGAGAAGCTCTTCCGCGGTGGGACCCGCCGGGAGCACCAGGGAGTCCACCGTCACCTCGATGGCGCTGGCGCCACCGAGGGTCGTGACGGCCCTCTTCGCCTGGACCGTGATTCCCTCGACTCGGAATACTGCCGTGTCCCGGGGAATCGTGTCCCGGGGAATCGTGTCCCTTTGCTGGGCCGAGGCCGACACGTGCAGGCAGGCCACGAGGGGCAGGGTCAGAAGAGTCGAAGAGAACGAACGACGAAGAGAGGTCATCGCATCACCTCGGTCTCGATTCCACGAGAGAGACACCTGAATGTGCAACCTCAAAGGTAATTCCCCCACTGTCCCCGGTGCCAGAGACCGCTGCGGGCCGGGCACGGCCCGAGCGTGGTGAAGAGCGGCACACCGGCCGCCCGGCCTCGTTGACGCCTCCTCCCACCTCTGGCTATCGTGCCGGACCTTGCGTGCGGGACCGCGCCGATTCACCTCTCTTTGGGAGTCCAGGTCATGCGTCGTGCCAGCCTCCTCCTCGTCGTCCTCCTCTCCTTGGCAGCGCCAGTCGCTGCGCAGCAGTCCTCCACCGGCGGAGGGCGAGCGTTCACCCCGGAAGACTGGTACAAGGTCACGACCGTTTCATCTCCAGCCATTTCCCCGGACGGCGGTCGGGTGGCGTTCACCGTCACCACCATCGACGAGGCGGCCAATGCCCGCCATTCGGAAATCTGGATGGTGAGCAGCTCCGGCGGGGAACCGATTCGCCTCACCTCGCCGGGAACCGAAAGCTCCAGTCCCCGGTGGTCCGACGACGGGGCGTACCTCTTCTTCACCTCCCGGCGGGATGGGGGCCAGGGGAGCACGTGGGTCCTCAAGATGGACGGGACCCGCATGGGAGAGGCGTTCCAGATGGAGGAGGGACAACGGGGATCGGAACCCGCCGACGGCTCCTTCGTGGTCTGGACGGAGGAGGCTCCGGGAACGAGCCCGGGAGCGGCGGCGAGGAGGAGACGGCCCCTCGGACCGATCCCCTCGCCCGGATGCAGCCCATGGCCCGTCCCCCCATGGGAGCGGTGACCGTACCGGTGGACCCTCGTCGCTTCGATGGCCGGCACATCGTGGACTTCCCCTACAAGGCCAACGGACGCGGCTTCCTGCCCAATCCCCAGGAGCCCCGGACCTACACGGCTTCCCAGATCTGGAAGCAGGTCTCCGGGGATACGACGGGGATCCAGCTCACCGACACTCCCTACTCCCACCGGAACGCCCTGGTGTCCCCCGACGGCCGCTGGATCGCCTTCGTCGCCGATCCAGCGTTCCGCCCGGACTCGGTGATCCAGGCCGAGAGGGACTCCATCGCCCGGCTCCCTTATGACGAGGCCAGAGACGAGGCTCCTCGGAACGACGCAGACATCTTCGTCATCCCCGCCACCGGCGGAGAGCCCCGGCGCCTCACGAGCCAAGACGGCTCAGAAGGCCGCCTCATGTGGTCGCCGGACTCCCGGCAGATCGCCTTCGTCTCCAGCCTGGAGCGTACGTCCAACAGCCGGATCTGGGTGGTGGACCTGCCGGGGTGGGGAGCCCCGCAACGTTCTGGGCGATTGGCAGTTCGAGCCCAGCGGGACGGAGTGGATGCCGGACGGCATGATGGTGATGAGTGCCTCCATCGGCGGGCGGACCGCCCTTTTCCACCTGAATCCCCGAACCGGGGAGATGACGGAGGTTCTCTCGGGACGGAGGCGCCTGAACGGGTTCTCTTACGACGAGGCCTACCGGAAGGTCGCCTTCGTGGCCACCTCGGTGGACAAGCCCACGGAGCTCTTCCTCGCCGACATCGACGGTAGGAACGAGCGACGGCTTACCGGCTTCAACGATGCGCTGAACGAGGAGATCGCCTGGCCTAAGGCCGAGCGCTTCACCTTCCAGTCGGTTGGAGGCCTGGAGATCGAGGCCTGGCTTCAATACCCGTACGGCTACGAATCCGGGAAGAAGTATCCCCTGGTCCTCTACATCCACGGCGGACCCCACTCTGCGTATGGCGAGGGCTGGTTCGACGAGTTCCACAACCTCACCGGCGCCGGGATGTTCGTCCTCTACACCAATCCCCGGGGCTCCAGCGGGTACGGAGCCGACTTCACCTATTCCACCCGCGGGCGTTGGGGAATGGAGGATTACCAGGACCTCATGAAGGCCGTGGACATCGCCATCCAGCGCCCGGACGTGGACGCGGAACACCTGGGCGTCACGGGCGGGAGCTACGGCGGGTTCATGACCGCGTGGGTCACCACCAAGACCGACCGGTTCAAGGCGGCCCAGGTGGACCGGATGATCAGCAACTGGTTCTCCTGGTACGGGACGTCGGACGCCCAGAGCCTCACCGAGTTCGAGTTCTACGGCAAGCCCTGGGACAACCCGGACCTCTACTGGGAGCTGTCGCCCATCAAGTACGTCGCCAACGTCACCACCCCCACCCTGATGGTCCAGTCGGAGGAGGACCACCGGACGCCCATGACCGACGCCGAGCAGTGGTTCATGGCTCTCCGCAAACAGGGTGTTCCCGTGGAGTTCGTCCGCTATCCCCGGTCCACCCACGACCTCTCCCGGACGGGGGAGCCCTGGCTCCTGGTGGACCGGCTGGGCCGGCTCCGGCAGTGGTTCACCCACTGGCTGGCGGAGGAGGGGCCCTGACTCTCGCCGGGGGAGGCGCGGGGTCCGCAAGGGCGCGGTGACCGCCGGAGGCGCAGGAACTGCAGGGGCGCGGTGACCGCTGTCCGTGTCGAGGGGATCCGCGGCCGGAGGGGGTCACTGCTGTCGAGGGTACGTTGGGGACACCGTCGGTGGCCGAAGGGGACAAACGGGCCGTCCTGCCAACGCTCATACGGTCTTCTCTACGAGCACGCCCCCCGAAAACACTACGAGCACGCCCCCCGAAAACACGCACGAGCACGCCCCCCGAAAACACGCCTGTACGAACGACCAGTCAATTTCGCGGGTCTTCGGGGTGGGGGAGAGCGATTTCCTCGCTTCACTCCTGGGGAGAGACGTGGCGAAGCGTGATCCGTCGAGTCGTGCCCGCGGGCAGATCGCCCACCGGGACACGGATGCCCCACTCCGTGGCGGCGAACGCCACGAAGGCGCCGTCCACGGCCGGCTGAAGATCGCCGAGGCCTCCGGGGAGGACTACATCCACCCAGAGATCCTCCACACTCTCCGCCGCGGGCGCTTTCACGAGGAGGTCAAAGCCCATGGGCGGATGCGGCGACGAGGTCTGCGTTGGAGCCATGGAGAGGGAGTCCGAAGAAAGCTCCGAGGGCGACTTCGAAGAAGGCTCAGAGGGCGACTCCGAAGAAGGCTCCGGGGGCGACTCCGAACGAGTCTCCGCGGAGGGATCCGAAGGGGACGCCGAGCGAGGCTCTGAAATCGAATCGTCGGCCTGAACGAAGCGGACTTCCACACCCTCCCTCCTCCGCCACCAGTCCGCCACCTCCCCCGCCCTGGCCATCCACCATCCCCCCTGGGCTCGAGCCGTGTCGGCTACGGCCCGGACCGCCTCCAGCCGCGCGCCGGTGCCCACGATCTGCGTGTGCACGCCGATCACGGCCAGGCCGCCCAGGGCCCGCAGCTTGTCGATCCCCTCGAGAAACGCCCCGGTGAGCCGGTCCGAGCGCAACGCCCCCTCCTGGACGAAGACGTTGTAGTCGTCCTTGATGAGGCGCGGCAGCAGAATCACCGAGCCATCGCCCACGCGATGGAGCTCGGGGGCCGCGGACCGGGCCTGATTCACGGCGAGAATGTACCGCCCCCCGGCGGCGTGCCAGGCCCGCAGCGTATTGGCGTCGAAGGCCTCCTCCGGGGGCCTCAGACCCTGGGGCGCCGTTCCCGCCCAGGCCTCGATCTCGCTCCAGCTCCGGCGGAGACGGACCGTCTGGTCCTGAAGAGTCAGCCCCGCCACGGGTGCGTGGTCCGACGTCTGACTCCCCACCTCGCCGGCAGCGGACAACGCCTTGCCCAGAGCCCGGTCCCCCTCCACCAGCTGGGATACGGCGAAGAAGGTCCCCGGGACCTGGAGGTCCTGGAGGAGCTTTGCGAAGGCGGAGGCGTTCTGGTACTCGGCTTCCACGTCTTCCACCAGGAGAAGGGCGGCCGCCCGGCCGTCGGGCCAGGGAGCCGCCGACGCCATAGGTACCCCCGCCGCCCAGGCGATACCGTTCTCCACCAGGCGAGCCATGCGAACGCTGTCCCTTGGGGTCGCCGCCTGGGAGAGGCGGAACCCGAACCAGGCCGACCGGCTCCCGGCGTCCAGCGTCTCGGCGGTGGCCGCCGCATCCGCCCCCCCACCGCTTTCGTCCGGGGCGGAGTTCAGGGCCCAATCCGACCAGTACACCCGCTGGCCCGGTAACGTGAGGGCCAGGGACGGCTCGGGCCGGAGCTCGATCCGGGTCCCTGGATCCAGCCCCGGAGAGAGCGCCATTCCGCCGGGAACCGTGAGATAAAGCGCCTCCCGGGTCTCCAGCTCCCGTACATCCCCGGCGCCGGTCATCTCCGCTACGACCTCCCATCCCCGCCACTCGCACGCTTCGTCCCGAGCCCCCACCGCCCAGTTGGATACGAGGCTCCCGCCGGCCCGGAGGTGCCGGCGAATGGCGTCCACCTCCTGGCGGGAGAGGCAGGGGGCCTCGGGGAGCACGAGGAGATCCTCGGGTGCCAGGGCCCGGAGGTCATCGGCAGACGCCGCCTCCCTCACCTCTCCGCCAACCTCCTCCACCATGCCACGCCAGCGGCTCAGCGCGGCGGGATAGAAGGCGGCGTCGGGAAAGTACGCGCCATTTCGGGGAGAGTTGAACAGGACCGCGGAGAAGGATGCCGGCCCCAGGGCCGGCGGGGGCGGAGGCTCGGGATCGGGCAGTGGACCCGGAGCGGAGGCCAGGGCAGGAGCGAGCTGGCGCACGTCCAGGTTCTCCCAGAGGAGCATGGCAGCCGTCACCATGCCCCCGGCCAGGAGGCCCAGAAGCAGGATTCCCCCCAGCCACTGACCCGCGGCCCGGGCCCGGGGGACGGGATCACGCCTGGGATGCATGGGCCTCCTGCCCCGCACCCCTCTCCGGCGGGCTGTACCGCACGAAGTATCTCAGGTCGCCCTCGTCGTTCCCGGACTCGGCCGGCTGCCGGGCCAGACGGAGCTTGTAGGCCACGTACGTGACCACGGCCAACACGATGGTCACGAGAATCGTGACCACCACGATGGTGATGAGGAGATCGACAACGTTCATGAGCTCACTCCAGGGTTCTCTCGCTCGTTCAGGCCGAGGCTGTGCGTCGTAGCTTCTCCCAGCCCATCCCGAGGTTGAACAGCTCTTCCAGGGCGGCAAAGGCCTTCACCACGTCCAGGAAGAGAATGAAGAAGAACCGGTAGATCACCGCGAGCGGGACCAGGGAGAGGGACTCCTCCTCCATGGAAACCGTGACGAAGGCCGCCACCAGATCCAGGAGCGTAAGGAGGATCCACCAGTACAAGAGCAGTTCCCCGGCCCCGAAGAGAAGGGCAATCAGGGCGAAGAAGAGGTGGGCATAGACGTTCAGTATCGGCCACACCACCGCCTCGAACCCCATTTCCAGTGCCGAGAGCCAGAGGGGGAAGTCCGGGAACGGCTTGAAGAAGAGCGCCTTCCGCTTCTTGATGGATTGGAGAATCCCCCGGGTCCACCGGTATCGCTGCTGGACCAGATCCAGCCAGGACTCGGGGGCCTCGGTCCAGGCCACGGCCCTGTCCTCGTAGACCACTTTCCAGCCGGCCGCCACCATCTTGAGCGTCAGATCGGCGTCTTCGGCGAAGGTGTCCGTGTCGTACCCCCCTACCTCCTCCAACGCTTCCCTCCGGAAGAGGCCCACCGGCCCCGGCACGATGTTCACGGCCGCGACGAATCCCTGGGCCCGTCGGGGAAGGTTCAGCCCCTCGATGTACTCCAGGGCCTGGAGCTTCGTGAGCACGCCCCGCCGGTTCTTGACCTTCACGTTGCCCGCCACGGCGCCCACCGAGGGATCGTTGAAGTGCGCCATGGCCGTTCGGAGGGTCCAAGGCTCCAGCCTGGAGTCCGCATCCATGCAGAACAGGAAGGGATGGCTCGAGGCGGCGATTCCGGTGTTCAGGGCCGTGGCCTTTCCCCCGTTGCGCTTCGTGACGACGCGGAAATCGGCGCTTCCGTGCCGGCCCTCCCACTCGGCGGCGACACGGAGCGTGTCGTCGTCCGACCCATCGTCCACCACCACCACCTCGAGCTGGGGATAATCCAGCCGCGCCAGGCTCGCCAGGGCCCCGGTGAGCACCTCGGCCTCGTTGTAGGCCGGCACGATGATGGAGACGGGAGGCAGCTCCTTGGCCTTCCGGTCGCCTCGGACGTTCCTCTCGGCGTGCCCGAGGTAGGCGAACCACAGGAGGGTGAAGTACCGGACGAAGAGAATGGCGAGGAAGATGAGCAGACTCACCAGGACCAGCCGCACGAGGAAGGCCTGGGTCGCCGCCGGCGAGCGGACCGCCCAGAGGATGAACACGATGGTGGCCACCACCATGATCTCCACCAGCGCCAGCGAGGCGAACGCTCGTGTCCTGCGGCTCATCGAGCTCCCCTTCCCCCGAACCAGTCCCGGGCACTGAACGACAAGCGGAGCCCGTAAGCACGGTACCCGTCGAATCGTCCCTGGTAGTAGAACGCATCCAACGACGTCCGGAATCGACGCCCCAGGTGGGCCAGCCCCGCCTCGGCCGACACATGGGGCACACTCTGGAATCCGGCCTGGCTGCGCTCGTCGATGAAGGCAAGGCTCGGGTTCAGGCGGACATTGACTCGCCAAGGTTCCGCAAGATCCCGCTGCCATTGGGCATAGACGCCGCCGGCGAGGACGGCGCTGGGATCCCAGAAGAGGCGAAGACCATCCACCACGGGGGACGCGGCGGTGTAGGTCAGGGCCCGGGCGTTGACGCCGAGGGTCAAATCGTCGCTCACCAGGCGGCCCAGGCTCATGCCGGTCTCGAGCCGGAGGCTTCCGGAGGGGTCCCCCGGGCTCCCGGACAGGCCCCCTGCGCTTGCAGCGGAACTCCCCACGCCCCCGTCGAACGCGCCGAGCCTCCCCGGATCCAGCCAGGCGGCGTCCCCGGAAAGGGAGAGGCTCCAACGCGGGCTCAGCTCCCGTGCCAGACTGGCCGTCACCCGGTCCAGGGACACCCGGGCCAGAACACTCTGAAGGGTCGCCGTCAGGGGATACGCCGGGCCGTGGTCGTAGCCGAAGTCGCTGCGAAATCCGCCCAGGTCGGAGAACCGAAGGGAGGCGCCGAAGGACACGTCCGTGGCGCCGGCGCGGACCTGCTCCATCCCCAGGTGGACGCCCGTGCGCAGGGTCCCCCAATTCCACCACCGGGCGCCCTCGACCTCGGCGAAAAGGCCCTGCTCGTTCTGGCTTACGCCGGACAGGTCCACCCCTCCAAGCCAACGGGACCCGGTGCGCACTCCCAGGACCCAGGCACCGTCGATCCGCACCCCCTCGGCCCCGAGATCCACCTGGCTGAACTCGTCGGAGTCCATCAGGGAATAGGCGTTTCCGCCCAGCCGGGGGCGCTCCACATCCTCCACCTCCCGCACGGCCTCCTCTCCCAGCTCGTCGAGGCCCGTTCGAGCCCTTGCGTTGGCCGAGTCGAGGTCCAGCGCTGCCACGTATTCGTCGCCTGAGCGGACCCGGTCACCCTCCCATCGGCGAAGATCCCCGAGAAGGGCCCGGATCTCGGCCGTCTCGTCGGTCCGGAACCGGCCCCCTTCTTCCTGCGTCGCCGCCGAGGGCTCCGTCCCTGGCTCCTCGAGGGCGAGCTGCTCCAGCAGCGCGTCAAGCCTTCGGAAGGCCTCGCCGTTCCTGCCCGTCCAGATGTCCAGCTGGGCGAGTCGGAACCGAAGACGGGCGTCCGTGCCGCCCAGCTCCTCGACCTCGAGGAGCGCCTCCCTCGCCCCCTCCAGGTCCTCCAAGCCGAACTGGAGAACATCGGCGTACGCCCTCCAGAGGTTGGCGTCCAGGGGGCTCTCCTGGAGAGCCTCCCGGTAGAGGGGCGCCGCCGTCTCGAAGTCCTGCTCGGAGACGGCGATCACGGCCTGCTCCAGGGGCGTGGGCGGCGCGGCTTCCGGAGCGTTCCCCTGGGAGGGTTCCTCCTCGGGGGGGGTAAGCGCTGCGATGACCTCGTCACGAAGCGTTTCGGCCCCTTCTTCCCGGAGGCTCTCCTTGTCCATCCCGCGGAGGAGGCGATCGGCCTCATCGAGGCGGCCCGACCAGTAGTAGACCCGTGCGAGCTCCACCCGGAGCGGAGAGGACTCCGGATCCTGGCGAAGGGCTCGGCTCAGAACCTCCTCGGCTCGGGAGTACTCCTTTCCCCAGGACAGGGCCCGGCCCCATTCAAGGGCCAGAGAGGTGTCCTCCGGGGTCTCTTCCAGGAGCAACGCATACTGGGCGGAAGCATCCTCGATCCGTCCCATGTCCCTGAGGAGCCGTGCCAGGAGAATCCGCGTCCCGGGGTCGTCTTCCTCCTCCAGGAGACGGGTCAGGACGAGGGCGGCGGCATCGGGGCGATGGGCCCGCTGGAGGGAGATCGCGTACTCCCGGCGCACCCCTCGATCTCCGGGATGCTCGCCCAGGTAGGCCTCGAACAGGGGGAGGGCCCGGGCGTAGCGCTGCGCCCGCAGAAGGGGTTCGACCTCACTCCAGAAGATCTCGGCGGGGCCCCGCGCGGGCTCGGCGGGAGGGGGAGCAGGAGGAGGAGGCTCGTGGCGCACCGCCTCGGGCGGCCGAAAGGGAGCGGCCTCCGATGGAAAGCTCATTCCCGATTCCCTGAGGCCGGCGTTGAGGACATACCGACGGGGAAGGACCACCAGGACCAGGACGAGGGTCAGCCCCCCCAGCGCCAGGGCGGTGAGGCCAAAGCCGAGGAAATAGCCCGAGGACGTCGAGCCCCGATCAGGCCTCCGGGCCATCCGGTCCTCCCGGACCCGACGGAGCGTCCCCACCGCCGGTGGCCGTGGTGAATCGGGTGATCAGGGACTCCAGCAGTTCGGGCTCGGCAGGGTGGGTCCCTACCTGGAAGCGCAGGGCGGAGTCGCCCCCGAGCTTCATCTCCAGGGAGGCGCGGACACGGCTCAGGAAGGCCCGGGCCGGCTCACGACGGGCTCCCTGGAGGAGAACGAGACAACCCTCCCGCCCCCGGCTGACCAGGTCGCCCTCGTCTCCCCGGATCTCGCCGGCGAGGACGTCCAGAAGCTCGGCGTCCCCCGCGGACTCCGAGCCGATCAACACGAGGCTGAAGACCGAGTTGGACGGATCCCCCCTTCGGCGAGCCACCTCGGAGGCCAAGGAGCCCGGGTCCACGAGCCCACCCCGGAGGGATGCGGGGACGGCCCTCACGCCGTCGCCCTGCCCATGGGGTTTTCCCCCCACCTTTACGGCCTGATCGAGTCGAGCTCCCAGCTCCCTGAAGTCCACACCACCGCTGAGGCAGTCGTCGGCGCCGGCCTCGAGGAAGGTCACCCGGTCCGTGGACCGGATCGCGTCGTCGGAGGCCACGACGATGGCCGCGGCGGTGAGGGGGCGGATCGCCCGGCAGGCCTGGGCCGCCTCCCGGATCCGCCGTCGGGGCGCATGGATGAGCACCCCCCCGAAGCTCCCACCCCCCCGCACCGCCGCCACGGCCTCCAGAGGAGTCTCCACGATGTCGGCCCTGAAGGCGCCCCTCACCCACCCCTCCAGATCCGAGGTCCCCGGGTCCACGAGAGAGAGGAGGAGAACGCGGTCCGCATCTCCTGCGGGGCGGTCCGAGCGCCGTCGGGTCGGGAAACGGTCCGGAGCCGTGAGACCCTTCCCCGGCAGGAGTTGGAGGGTGATGGGATCCTCGCTTCCCGCCATGCCCGGGAACGATCGCTGGAGAGAGATCTGATGAAGCCCGTCCGGCCTCCTTTCGAAGAGGAACACGCCACTGCTGGCGTGAACCAACCATTCCGCCGCGGCCGGGAGGCTGCCGTCGGAATCCACGGGGAGGGTCGCCACCACCGTGGCCGGGTGTCTTCTCGCCCACTCCAGGAAGGTCCTCCCCAGGAGGGTCTTCGTCCCCCCCTGAAGGAAGAGGGACCCTGGATCCACGGCGATCCTGGAGATCTCGTGCCCCACGAGCCGGCTCAGCTCCTCCAGGGCATCCTCGGGCTCGGTGGAGCGAAGAACCCGCATTTCGAAGTCGTCCCTGAAGCCGATCACCTCCAGCCGCCCCTCCTTCCAGGCGCCACTCAGGTCGAAGCCCCAGGCCCGGGCCACGTCCAGAATGTCTTCCGCCTCGGATGTGCTCAGGAGAAGACCCTTCTCCCCGTCGGAGATTCCCTGGTGGAGGAATTGAAGGGCCGCCACCATCTTGGAGGGCCCCGGAGGACCGGCAAACAGATACACCCCACCCCTCTCGAACCCACCCAGGCGCTCATCGAGGCGTCGGATTCCGGAGGCGACTCCGGGAATGGTGAGGGCATCATCGGGCACGACACGGAGTTGGGGATCCGCGCGCTCCCCGGACACCTGGGGCTGGGACTCTGCGGCGTTTTCCATGGCTCTTCGGCTCAGCTCTCTGTTCTGTTCGGGGTCCTGCTTCGAATCGGGACCCGGATCTTGCTCGAGGTCCTTGTTCGGTTCGACATCGTTCCTGGTCTGCGGATCCTCGTCGGCCCGCAGATGGCTGTTCGGTTCCAGATCCTTCATGAGAGTCCCCTGGCGGTCGCGTTTCCCCTCGAAGGGGGCGGCCCTGGAACGCCACCGGAGTGGTCGTCATCGGAGCCCGGCACCACGGCCAATCTGGGATCGAGGCATCCCGAATCAAAACATTTGTTTCCGGTCTCCGGAAAAGAATGCCTGATCTCCCTCGGGAAGACCCTTTATCCTCCCGCCGGCGCAGGAGGAGAAGAGAGCCTCCGGGAACCGCGGGAGACCGCGCCGGAGAAGGGTTGTTGCCTCCTGGGACCCCTTCCCGGCAGACCCGGTCTCCAACTCTCACAGGGACCAAGCGTTGCAAGGGCCGCACCGGGCAGGGCTTGGACCCGGAGCGGCGCTGTCGCCGGAGGAGGACCCCTCGCGCCCGTCCACCCCACACCTCCGTCCCACGGCGACGGAGATTCAGGATCCGGGCCAGAGAGCAGACACGGCCACAATCCAATGCCGGCAGGGTATTCCCTTCATGTGCCCGGGATTGGGGCCAGGGTATTGGAAAAACCCTTGGCAGGGACGAATGTAAAGCAGCTTTACAGCGTGAGAACCGATGGAGGAGTCCCATGAAGACCCGTCGCCTGTGGATCCTGCCCCTGTTCGCCGGTGTCCTGGGCGCCCTCCCGGGCGCCCGGCCTAACCCGGCCAGCGGACAGGTGATGCTGGGGGAGCCGGCAGCCACCTTCCCGGAGGACTTCGGGGCCATCCAGACCGTTCGGGAGCTCCCAGACGGCCGGGTCCTTGTGGCCGACCCCCTGGGGAAGGCCCTCTACGTGGTGGATTTCACCACGGGGAAACGCACGGTGGTGGGTCGTGAGGGGGCGGGCCCCAGCGAGTATGCCCAACCCGATGCGGTCTGGCCGCTCCCCGCTGACTCGACCCTCCTGGTGGATTTTGGCAATGGACGACTCGTGGCGCTGGGGGCCGACCTCTCCTTCGGTCCCACCATGCCCATCACCCTGAGCACCTTCCAGCCGGGTCAGCCTTTGGTGCTGGCCATCCCCCAGGGGGTGGACGGGCAGGGACGAATCTACGCCCGGAGAATGGGTGGACTCGGGGGAGAAGCCTACCCCGACTCGGCCGCCATTCTCAGGATCGATCGCGCCACCCGCACGTGGGAGCCCGTTGCCAACTTCAAGATCCAGGCGGTGACCCAGGTCAGCTCCGGCGGCGCCGACAACAGGGACGTGCGAATCTCCCCCGTTCCCCTCTCGCCGGAAGATGCGTGGGGTGTGGGCGCGGACGGTTCGGTCATCCTGGCTCGATCCTCCGACTACCACCTGGAGAGAGTGGCCCCCGACGGGACGGTCACCCGTGGGCCCGCGATTCCCTTCGATCCCGTACGCGTCGGCACGGCCGAGAAGGAGGAGTACCTGACGGATCAAAGCCGCGCCGGAGGGGGGATCGCCGTGGGGGTCGAGATGGTGAATGGCCAGGCCACCATGAGCTTCGCCCGGGGAGGTCGGCAAACGGTGGCCCGACAGATCGAACAGTATTCCTGGCCGGAACGGGAACCCCCCTTCTACGCCGGTCGGATTCCTGTGGATCGGACCGGCCGGCCCTGGGTGCGCCGTCATGTCCCGGCGGGAGGGCCCAGCACCTATGACGTCTTCGACCCGTCAGGGAACCGGGTCGGGACCGTCCTTCTGGATCCGGGCAAACGCGTGATCGGATTCGGCGTGGGCAGCGTCTACGTCGTCCGGTACGACGAGCTCGACCTCAACTACCTGGAGAAGTACGCCCCTCCGGAGCTCTGAGCTTCGGAGCCACCCGAGTCGACCCCTTTCCCGTCCAACGCGGGCGAACAACGAGAAGTACCAGCGCGGAAACGAGGAGGGGCAGCAGGCTTCGGTAGCCGGGCCCGAGCATCTCCTCGAGGATCCGGGATCCTGTCTCACCCAGCAACGCCCTGATCACGGAGCCTCCCCCGGCCTCACCCAGCACGGCCAGCCCCCCCCCAAAAACGACGGCCCAGAACGCTCCGGATGCGGACACGCCGAGCCGGTCCTTCCAGAAGCTGGCGAGCGTGGGCAGCGCAACGCCGCCCACGAACACCGTGTAGGCCAGGAGGAGAGAGCTGATGATCCCCTGCTGGAAGGCGGCCAGACCCCACGCCGCAATCCCCACCACCACAACGAAGACCCGGGTCAGCCGGAGCCCCTGGGGTTTGTCCAGCCTGGCCCAAGGACCGACCACGTTCAGGGACAGGATCGTGGAAGCGGAGATCAAGGTCGTGTCGGCCGAGGACATGACCGCACCCAGCAGACCCACCACGATCAATCCCCTCAGGCCCGGGGGGGCCAGCGCGGTGAGGGCCGCCGGAAGGGCCCCTTCCGGCGCGAGCCCGGGGAATCGCCCCAGGAGAAGGACTCCGAGAAGCGCCAAGAGGAAGGAGAGGGGGACGACCAGCCCCGCGGCCATGAGGCTGGCTCGGCGGGCGGCTCCGCTGTCCCGGGCGCACAGCACGCGGGAGTACATGTCCGGCCCGACCAGGTAGGGCATGCCAACGATGAGGGGATAGAAGACCAGGAGCTGGTACCATCCGAAGCCCGGGGAAACGGGAAAGGCCAGGTGTCCCGCCGGAACCCCACCCAGCACTCCAACACCCTCTCGGAGCCCGGTCCAGAGAACCAGGCCGAGAGTGGTCAGGAGTGCACCCCCGAACAGGAGAATCTGCAGGGAGTCCGTACGGATCACCGAGGTCTGGCCCCCGAGCAGGGTGTAGAGCACGAAGATCACCGCCACCAAAGCCAGGGCCACCTCGAATGGAACGCCCAGCACGCCTCCCAGGAGCAGGGCCCCGGCCACGACCTGGGCGGCCACCACCCCACACCAGGCGAGGGCGATGACCCCGGCCCCCACGACGGCGACCTTCGGTCCGTAGGCGCGGCTGAGGATGTCGGGAAGCGTGTACACCTCCAGCCGACGCACCCGCCCTGCCAGGAAGAGGGCGAAGGGGACCAGAGCGAGGCCACCCACCAGGGACCACCACGCCCCGGTCAATCCGCGGGAGTAGCCCAGGCCGATGATGCCGATGGTGGACGAGGCCCCGAAGATCGTGGCGACGAGCGAGGCCGCCACCGGGAGACTCGAGTAGCGTCGCTCCGCAACCCAATAGGCGTCGGGCGAGCCCAGGCGGGCCCGCCACCCCATCCAGACCAGCGCCGCGAAGTAGAGCCCCACCACCACCAGGTCGACCATCCCGTACCCTCTTCCCTTCCGTCGAATCGGAGCCGGGCGCGGCCGGATCGCCGCGATCCTGGACTCCGGCCGCCGTCCCACGGAGCCCGGACACCGACCATTGCTGCTCCCTCCGGCGACCGCGTAGTCTTAGGCCTCGTCATCCCCGGAGAAACCGTCGAGCGCCCATGATAGTCTATACGGACAGCCCAGCATACGCCTCCCAGCTTCTTCCCATGGAGGTCGCGGACGGGTTCGCTCCGGTCCGCTCCCCTCAGCCGGCAATGGCGTTCCTCCTGGAACGCGTGTTCGATGGAGCCCGGGAAATCCTCCACATCCCCTTCGACGGACTCCCCCGGGGATACCTGCTCATTTCCGAGTCGTCTCCCCGGTCCCAATACGACCAGCTCATCGAACTGGCCCGTTCGAGGGCGGACCTTCCCGATCGCGTCTTCTGCCTGGCCGGCTCCGGACAGAACTTTCACGGGTTCAAGGGCCGGAGGTGGGAGTCGGCTCCGGGCAATCTCCACCTGGTGGCCCATCTTTCTCCGGGCCGGCCCCTGGGACGCTTCGAGATCGCCTTCACCGCCCTGGCCGCCCTCTCCGTAGCGGAGGCTGTCGACCGGATTCTGGGTACGGAAGGCCGGGCCCGGATCAAGTGGGTGAACGACATCCTCCTCGACGACGCCAAGGTGGCGGGAATCCTGGCGTACACCCAGAGTCAGGCCGAGACCGTTACCTCCGCCGTCCTGGGGATGGGACTGAATGTGGAGACCACACCTCGTGTGGCTCCCACCCCTTCCGTGCCGCGGGTGGCCTCCGTCCGGGACTTTCTTCCCCCGGACGCCCCGGATGTTCGGGGGAGGATGCTCGAGGAGCTCCTGGCGGCCCTGGACCGGAACTACTCCATCCTCCTCCTGGACGGTGCCGATCCCCTCATCGAGGCGTACCGCGGACGCTCCATGGTGATCGGGCGGGAAGTGACCGTGTGCGCCGAGACCTCCGACGAGACCCTGGAGGTGATCGCCGAGGGCGTCGTGTCCGGGCTCGGGGACCGTCTCGAGCTGCTCCTGGAGGGACGGGAGGAAGGCTTCGTCTCGGGGCGGCTGGTCATGGGGAGGGTCACCGGGAGCGCATAGGCGTGGCAGCCCGAGGCCCCGGCGGGGGTCCCGAGGATCGGGCCCGCCGCGGTGGAGGCCGGACCGGACGCCGGCCCCCGGCGTTACCTGGGGCGGCCGGCCACGGCAACGGGCTGGTAGAAGGGCACTTCGCTCTGCCGGCACCCCGTGAATCCCGCTTGTTCCATCAACTCGAGGAGTCGGCGAACCGGCACCGCATAGTACAGGGCATCCGTCCGCACGACCTCGGCCCATTCCACACCGCGACGCTCTTCGATGACGAAGGTGGTCCGGTAGTGGTCCCGATCGATCCATGTCCAGTGCTGGGCCAGGCGAAAGGCTCGACCTTCCCGGGTGCGCGCGCCGTAGGGGTGGGTGGAAGGCGACGCCCGGGACATGTTGTCGTAGTCCCGGACCGAGACGAGGATCTGCCCACCAGGGACCAGGAGCTCCCAAAAACCCTCCAGGGCTGCCCGAATCTCCTCGTCGTTCTGGAGGTGCGGAAGCGAATTGTCGAAGGCGATGACCGCATGGAAGGGGCCCTTCAAAGAGCCCGACAGCGTGCGCATATCCGCCTTCGCGGCATCGATCTCCAAATCCCTCCGGGCCGCCTCCCTCCGGAGGCGCGCGATGGCCGCTCCCGAGAGGTCCCGGGCGGTCATACGACAGCCGAGTCGGGCGAGGGGAAGGGTCTGTGTCCCGATGCCGGCGGCCACGTCGAGCACGCGCAATCCCTGCAAAGGCTCCGGGCGGATCCCCTCCTCGAGCATTCGGGCAATGGCTCGCCCTTGCCGCTCCATGCTCGCCTCCCAATCGGGATAGACGAGATCGTAGTATTCGGCGAGGTCATCGTAGAATCGGGAAGGCGCCATGAACCTTCGTACGGCGAGGAGGGCCATCCCGCAACACCTCCGGGCCCTGGAGCACCTAGGAGCTGGAGGCTCCAGGACGTCATCGGCCCCGGGACGCCGCAAGCCCCGGGACGCCGCAAGCCCCGGGACACCCAAGCCCCGGGACACCGCAAGCCCCGAGACGCCGCAAGCAGCAAGCTGCCACAGGGCTGGGGAGTCGTCGGCGCCGAAACACCTTTGGGGAGGAAGGGTGTCAACAGGAAAGGGAGAGTTCCGAGAACCCGACCCCGAAGGTGCGGATCATGAACAAGCTCGTCGCCCTTGCCGTTCTCCCCTTCTTCACCCTCCTCCCGCCGTTCTCTTCCGCCTTCCCCGTCTCCGCCGCCCAATCGAATGAAGCGGAGCCTGTTGGGCCGTCGGCGCCACCGGGAATGGTCCCCGCCGTCCAAGACGTGCCCCAGGCCTGGGTGCACCCTGGAGCCCCGGTCATCCAAAGCTCCGGGTACGAGGGGGCCGGAACCTGCGCCACCTGCCATCCCCGATGCCTTGGACGAGATCACCCATTCGGTCCACTGGTACGTCTCGTCGGAGGTGAGGAACGTCGACGGACTCCCGGACGGGTCCTGGTGGGGAATGGTGAACCGGGAGTGCGCCCTGGCCGGAAGCACGGCCCTGGCCAACTGGACGGCAGCCACGGACGGAACCTTCACGCCGCAGGCAGCCGGTTGCGGCATGTGCCACATCGCCGCCCTGCCCGCCCCGCCCCTGCCTGCCGGGCGTGAGGCCACCGAGGCGGAGGCCGGAACCGTGGACTGCCTGGTCTGCCACGCCGGAACCTACGACATGAGCCTCCGGAAGACGCTCCTCACCACCCCCGACGGCAAGAAGCACTGGGGCCAGGACACCACCCTCGTGGCGGCCCTGTCCATCACCCGTGTCCCCACCGCCGAGGCCTGCCTACGGTGCCACGAGCACGCCTTCTCCACGGACTACAAGCGCGGCACGCCATTCGACCCCACCAACGACGTGCACGCCGCCGCCGGAATGCCGTGCACCGCGTGCCACACGACCCGGGCCCACAAGATTGCCAAGGGCCAGTGGGAGTCGGACATGGTGGCCAACGACCTTCCCGATGACCCCGTGACCTGCTCCGGATGCCACGGCTGGGAGCCGCACCAGGGAGCCAGCGCCGCGGCGCTGAACAGCCACACGCACACGCTCTCCTGTCAGACCTGCCACGTTCGCGCGACCAGCGGCATCGTCAGCGAGGACTGGGGAGTGCCGGTCCAGGACGACGCCAAGGGAGCGTACAGCGCGCTTTCGAAGTACGACGGCCTCCCCGCCCTTCCCGGGGTCTGGGTACCCACGGTGGAGATCCAACGGGCCCCGTCGGACGTCGTCTGGCGCGTCCCCAACGCAGGAACCCGCCCACGGGCCCAGAGCTGGATGGCCTTCGCCACCGCCGCACGGGAGGACAACGGGGCCATGATCTACCCGGTGCGCGGCCTGAGCCAGACCATGCTCTTCGACAAGAACCTCAAGATGTGGCAGGCCCCGGGGATGGACTTCCTCAAGAGTCAGGCAGGGATGGCGGAGTTCCCCCTTCTCCTCGCGCCCAACCGTGAGATCTACAACGAAACCGGGGACGTGGCCCGGGCTATCGATGCAGGAATGAAACCCTATGAACCCTTCGGGCTGAAGTGGAGCGGCGAGTGGATGCCCATGAAGGTACCCCAGACCTCCTACATCTCCGTCAGCCACGGGGTCAAGCGCGTGGGTTACTCCTGCGGGGACTGCCACTCCCCCAACGGCGTCATCGACTTCCGGTCCCTGGGCTACCCCGACGACCGGATCAGCGAGCTCCAGAAGCCCCGAGCTGAATCCCCAGGAACAGGGCCCGCCCGGGCGCCGCGGCTCCGGTGATGTCCGGATACACTTCGTCGGCGAGGTTCGTGGCGTCCAGGTAGAGCCAGGCCGATCCCAGTCGAAGGCTGGTTCGGAGGTCCACCCGGTGAAAGGGCTCCTCCCCCGTCCGCCGGCCCCGCTGGGCCTGGAGTGCCACGGAGAGGTCCGGACCGAGGCTGCGGCGCACTCCGACGACGAGGCGCTCCCGGAGGGGCCGGAGGGCGTACTTCGACAACAGGCCGCCGGCGTTCTCAGAGGTCAGGGACAGAACGGTGCCCCCCAAGCTCCACCGGGAGTGCCAGGGCCCCTCCAATCCCAGGTCCGCCTCCAGACCCCTGAACGTCGCTTCCTTCACGTTGCGGGTCTCCCAGGGTGTGCTCTCCGGGGCGTTCACCGTCCGGGCCCAGTCGATGAGGTCGGTGGACCGCCTCACGAAGGCGGTGAGGGAGAGGTCCGCGGAGGAGCCCCCCATCAGGTCGGCGCCCACCTCACCGGACCAGGCCCGCTCGGGGCGAAGGTCGGCCCGCCCCACATTGGCGGGGTCCTGGTAGTACCGCTCGGTCCATGTGGGTGCCCGGAAGGAGCGGCCCAGGGACGTCCGGAGCCGCAGCCTCGACCCCAGCCGGTAGGAGGCGGAGACGGAGGGAGAGAAGAACGCACCGAACCCGTGGTGCCAATCCTCTCGAAGGCCCAGGGAGAACACCCCGTCTCCGCCCTTGCCCACCACCATCTCTCCGAACGCCGCCCCCCGGGGCTCCGTCCGGTCCCCAAGTGAGCTGCTTCGAAGGAAGTCCCAGAACATCTCCCCTCCGAAGGCCAGCTCCAGCCCGTTCCCGGGCGTTACCCGAAGGGCCAGGTCCGCGCCGGACTGGGAGGAGGCGTGCCGGTTGCGGTAGGCTGCCGGGTTCTCCCGAATCAGGGTGAAGTCGTCCTCGTGCCTGCGGAACGCGCCACCCACTTCCAGGCTCAAGGCCCCATGGGAAGCGGGGGACCACCTCAAGGCGGAGGTGTAGGTCCGGGTGCGCTCGAAGGAAGGATAGGGTGCGTAGAAATCCCGGGCCCCGAAATCTCTCCGGGAGAGCCCGAGCTCACCCCGAAGCTGCCCCCTCCCGAGGGGATGGACTCCCGACAGATGCAGGAGGAGGGTCTGGTAGTCCGTACCTGCCCGGTGACCGTCGGAGCGGGCCAGCTCTCCCCCCGCCTGCAGCGAGCCCCCGCCGGTCCCCTCGAGGCCGCCTTCCACGGACATCCGGGCCGTTCCCCAGGAGCCTCCCTCCACCCGGGCCCGGACGCCCGGCTGATCCTGGGAGGTGACGATGTTCACCACCCCCCCCACCGCGTCCGCCCCGTACAAGGCCGACGCCGGCCCCCTCAGGATCTCCACCCTCTCCACCTCCTCCAGGGGCACGGCCAGGTCCAGGTCGAAGTGTCCCGTCTGCGGATCGCTCATGCGCACTCCGTTGACCAGGACCAGGACCTGCTCGAATCCGGCGCCACGCACGCTCAGGTCGCTCTGGGCCGGCGACCGGGACTGGATCTCCACGCCCGTGGCCCAGGCCAGAAGCTCGGACACGGTGCGGACCGGGAGGTCGAGGATCTCATCCCGTTCAAAGATCCGAATGCTCCGGGTCAGCACCGGCAGGCGCGAGCGGACCCGGGACCCCACCTGGACCATGAGCGTGTCCAGAGGAATCGGGACCTGCTGCGCCCCCACCGGACCGGGGCCCCACGCACCGAGCCCGGGGAGCGCCACTCCCCCTGACAGAAGGAGGAGGATCCCCGACTTCACCCCGGCCCCGAGCTTCCCTTTCAGCACTGTCATCCCTCGTTCGCAGGCCCGGCCGTCGCCCCTCCCGGGCCCGTCGGCAAAGAAGGGGGGAATTCTACCGTGACCGGCGAGGGGATCGCCAGGACCTGGAAAGGGAGGAGTCAGCGAAGGTACCGCAGGTAGATGTAGGCGTGACAGATGGCAACGCTGAGAACCGTCAGGCCAGCGGCGGACCGGGTATAACGGGCGAAGCCGAACTTCACGCCGTGGCGCTCGGCGATACCCGCCACGGTGATATTGGCGCTGGCGCCGATGAGGGTTCCGTTTCCGCCGATGCAGGCCCCCAGGGAGAGGGCCACCCAGAGGGGCAGGAGGCCGGCCTCCCCGCCGAACTCCGGGGCCAGGCCTTGCACCAACGGAATCATGGTGGCTACGAAAGGTATGTTGTCCACGATGGCCGACAGCAACGCCGACGCCCACAGGATGGCCAGCGCCGTCGTGGTCAGGTTCCCACCCGTGACCTCCACCAGCCAGGCTCCCAACCGACTCAGCAGCCCGGCGTGCTGCGCCCCCGTCACGATCACGAAGAGGCCGGCGAAGAAGAGGAGCGTGATCCACTCCAGGTCGCTGAGACTACTGTGCACGTGATGGGTCTGCTCCTCCGGCGTGCGGCCCCAGCAGTCCGTGAGGAGGAGAACGGCCGCGCCGGTCATGGCAATGGTCCCGGGCTCGAGGCCGATGTGACGGGCCAGGAGAAAGGCGGTGATCACCGCAGCGAGCACGGCAAGGGAGCGGGCCAGAAGGGGGCGGTCCTTGAGCTCCGCCTTCTCGTCCATGGCCATGACCCGGGCCCGGTCCTCCGGGGTGGCCCTCAGGGGCCGGGCCCAGAGGAAGTGGCCGATGGCAGCCTGAACCAGAATGATGATCAGCACGGCGGGAGCCATGTGCACCAGAAACTGATCGAACCCCAGCCCTACCTGAGAGCCGATCATGATGTTGGGGGGGTCTCCGATGAGGGTCGCGGTGCCCCCCGTATTGGACGCGATGACCTGGGTCAGGAGAAAGGGGTAGGGATCGACCTTGAGCTCCTTCGTCACCGCCAGGGTCACCGGAACGGTCAGCAGGACGGTGGTGACGTTGTCCAGCAACATGGAGAACACGGCGGTCACCATAGCCATCAGAGCCAGGACCCCGGCCGGGTGGGCCCGGACCCGCTTGGCCGCCCAGATGGCCACGAACTCGAAGAGGCCCGTGCGACGGGTGATGCCCACGATGAGCATCATCCCCGCCAGGAGCATGAGCGTGTTGAAGTCCACCCCTGCGATGGCCTGCTCCTGGGACATGAGGCCCAGGATGATGGCCAGGCACGCGCCCAGGACCGCCACCACGGCTCGGTTCACCCGGTCCAGCATGATGGCCACGTACGTGGCCACGAGGAGACCCGTGGCGATCCAGAGGGGATCGACGCCGAGCACGGTTTGGGGCATTTTGCTCACGCCCCCACTCACGAGGGCGCCCGGAAAAGGGTGAACGTTGTCGGGTTGTACCCCCGATCGCGAAGAGGTGACCTATGAAGGCAGAGGCGAGCCAGGTTCGGACCTGCGCGGTGTGCGGGAAGCACTTTTCACCCCGGGATGTGGTGGCCGGAGGCGCCATCCGTCCGGGGGTGGCGGACCAGATCACCGGCGAGGTGCCGGACTGGTCCCCCCAGAGCTTCATCTGCAGGCCCGACCTCAATCGCTTCCGGGGCCAGTACGTCCACTCCCTCCTGGAATCGGAGCGGGGCGACCTCACCTCCCTGGACCGGGAGGTCCTGGACAGCCTCCAGGAACACGAGTTCCTGTCCAAGAACGTGGACGCCGAGGAGGAGGAGACCCGGACCCTGGGCGAGCGACTGGCGGATCGGATCGCGGACTTCGGGGGAAGCTGGACCTTCCTCATCATCTTCGGGGGGTTTCTCGCCGCGTGGATCGCGGTCAACTCCCTCGTCCTCCTCTGGCGCCCCGTGGACCCCTACCCGTTCATTCTCCTCAATCTGCTCCTCTCCTGCCTGGCGGCGATCCAGGCCCCCATCATCATGATGAGCCAGAACCGCCAGGAGGAACGGGACCGTCTCCGCGCCCTGAACGACTACCAGGTCAATCTCAAGGCCGAGCTGGAGATACGGCACCTCCACGAGAAGATGGACCACCTCCTCTCCCAGCAGTGGGAACGCCTGGCCCAGATCCAGGAGATCCAGCTGGAGCTGCTTTCGGAGCTGGCGAAGCGGTGATCGACGCGGGAGGGCGCACGCGCCGTTCGCGCATGCGCCCTCCAGGGCCACCGGGGCGACCTCGAGTCGGAGGCGGCTAGCCTCCTGAGCGGGGAATCAGGGGCAACGTCACGTGGGAGGGATGGTCCGCGTCGTGGAGGACCGTCTGGTGCGCGGGCACGAAGAGGGTATCCCGCTCGTTATCCCCTCCCGTGTTGAGGTTCCGGTCGTACTTGGGGAACGCAGCCGAGGCCACGGCGACCTGGATGCGGTGCCCCGCCGGGATCACGAGCCCCGTGAACCACAGATCGATGTCGTACGGGTAGACCTGGTTCGGTGTCAGGAGGGACGGTCGGTCGAAGCCGTTCCGGAAGCGGGCCCGGACGATCCCGTCCTGAACGCGCAGCGCCCGGCCGTCGGGATAGACGTGGAGGAGCATGATGTGCCAATCCGTGTCCCGGGCATCGGTGGCCGCCCAGAGGGTGGCCGTCATGGGTCCGGTGATCTCCGTCTCCTCCTCGAGGGGAGGCGTCGTGAAGAGGAGCAGGTCCGAGCGCTCCCGGTGCACCTGGGCATAGTCCTCGTTGATGTTCAACTCCAGCTCCCGGGCGTCCACGAGGTAGGGAGTGGGGTCGCCAGGGTCATAAGTGAAGGTGTCCACGGGCTCGTTGGCCGGGGGAGTGGTGTCCAGGGTCCCGTCGCCGCCGGGTCCGTGGGCCGATCCGCCGGAGTGGAGGTAGAAGTCCGTGAAGCGCGTCCGGGCCAGGGGCCATTCGTTCTCCTGACGCCAGGTGTTGTCCCCCATGATGAAGAGGTCCAGGGGGGGCTCCCGGTCCACGCCGTTGTCCAGTCCTTTCAAGTAGTGGTCGAACCAGCGGAGCTGAAGGGCCCGATGGTCGATGCGCCCCTGGGGCCCGAAGTTCCCGTTCACGTAGTCGATCCCCTTGTGGGCTCCGGGGTCCATGACGATCCGCTGGAACGGATGGCCGGGAAGCGTGTCCAGGCCCACGTAGTTGCGGATCGTGCCCCGGGCATCGTCATACCAACCCGCGATGCCCAGCACCGGCACCTTCACCCGGTCCAGCCGGTCCTCGATGCTCAGGGCCCGCCAGTAGTCGTCCTTCTGCTGGTGATCGAACCAGTCGTCCCAGAACTGGGGCCGGGGACATCCGGCCAGCTCCGCCGCGTCGATGACGGGGAGGTGGTTGAACGCCGCCACCTCGTCCACGTTGCTGATGTCCGAGAGGGTCTCCTTGACCGCCGTGAGACAGAGCCACGGGACGATGGTGGGGGAGAACACCATGTCGATGTAGGGCACCAGGCGGAGCGGATCGGCGGTGGCCACCACCGGAGCGATCGTGGCCAGGTGGGGCGGTGCCGCGATGGCTGCGTACCATGTGTAGAGGCCGGGGTTGGAGCGGCCGATCATCCCGACCTTCCCGTTGCTACCGGGCAGAGATGCCGCCCACTCCACGGCGTCGTAGCCGTCCTGCTCCTGCATGGCGTTCATGTCCAGGACGCCACCAGAGCCCCCGCGACCCCGGACGTCCTGCTTCACGTAGATGTAGCCCCTGGACGCCCAGAACACGCCGTTGGCCGTGTCCACCCGAAGGTAGGGGGTCCGCTCCATTACCACGCCGAAGGAACCCTCCCCCACCGGTCGGGCCACGAAGTTCATGAGGACCGTGCCGTCCCGGGCATCCATGGGAACGGCCGGGTCGATGGTGACGGCGTAGGTGGAGTCCGAGACGGGACCGGACCAGAGGGGGTAGTTGGGCTCGTAGACCGGCGGCGAGTCCCGCCGAACGAGCCAGATCCGGTCCTGGGGCTCGCCGCCCCGGAAGAGGATCCCGCCGATGGTGTCTCCCCGGACCTGGGCGTGGAGGGCGGCTCCGCTGGCGAAAGACAGAACGAGGGAATCGCCCGTCAACTCCAGCCCCTTCACCACCTCCATCGTCCCGCCGGCCCGCTGACGCAGCCAGGCCCCCGACGCATCCATCCCCTCGAAGTGGGCGAAGCCGAACCGCCTCCGTGCCTCGAACCCTCCATTGGGAGCCACACCCAGCATTCGGTAATAGTCCCAGTCGCCCGTCAGGGCGTCCGCCCCGGAGCCCGAGCTCCCGCCCCCGCATCCCGAAACGGAAAGGAGGGCGATGAACGCCAGCGGGATGGACGCCGCGCGTGCGACGCCCCTCAGCCTCGGCCGTTCTCCGATCGCGCGTCCAGCTTCCCACATCTTCCCATGCTCCTTGATCGTGCGCCTAGTTCCCCACATGCTCGGCCCCTCCCTGATTCTGCGTCTGGTTCCCCACATGCTCGGCCGCTCCATAGAAGATGCCGTTGAACAGGAACTTGAACGTTCCATGCGTTTGAGCCCGGTTCTGGGCCGGGAATCCCAGCACCAGGACCCTCCCCCGCCCCACGTCGAACTCCAGGGCGAGAGGCTGGGTGGTGAGGTAGTCCTCCCCGATGAGCCAGCCGCTCTGGAGCAGATTCTCATCAGCATAGCGGGCCACCACCTTCACCCCATCCTCGAGATCGCCGGTGGAGACCCGCAGCGACGGAGTGCCGCGAAAGAAGAGCGCCAGGGCCCGGGCCGGCATGCCGTACGCCAGGGGGTGGGAGGTGTCCACGTCGATGTGAAGCGTGGAGCCCGGGCACCAGAACTCGCTGCCGGGCACGTCCGCCACCGCGTCCCGTAGAGGAAGATCGAAGACCTCCCGGACGAAGTCCCAGGCGGAATTCAGGGTGATGAGGGTTCCACCGTTCTCCACGAAGGTACGGACCGCGGCCACGCCCCCCTCCCCGATCCCGCCTCGGTACTCCGGTGGCGTCTCCTCCGAATCATCCCCTTCGATGATCGTGGAGGTGTTGTCCGAGGGAAGAATCAGCACGTCGTACCGGTCGTTCAGCCTCCCGGCCCGCATGTCCTCGTTCATGACGAGGTCGTGCTCGAACTCCCAGTCACTCAGGAGCCAGTCGGTCCATCCCGCATCCTGGCTTCCCCCATCGAAGCGCTTGTAGAGTCCCAGCCGGGGTGCGGCGAGGCGGAGTCGGGAGCCGGGTACGGCGGCCGGAGACGCCGCCTGGAAGTCGAGCCCGAGCTCGGAGGACAGCCGCCTGACCTCCCCCTCCAGCTCCCCACCCCCCGACACCAGCATCGTCCCCGGAGGGAAGTACGCTCCCCCTCGCTCGAAGGGGTCCTCCATCCACTCCACCGTGAAGCCCTGGGCCAGGAGCCGGTTCACGGCCCGCAGGCTCTCGTTCGCGTCGTGGCGGAGGAGGTACGCCGAGCCCGCCCCATCGACCGAGCCCGCAGGCACCTGGACCCACCCCTCCACCACGCTCATCCGGATGGCCCGGAGGGGCTCCAGAACCGGAATCGCGTCCACGCCCATCTGCTCGCTCATGGAATAGGACGCCATGTCGTAGGGCCGAAGGGGGGCGTGGTCCTCGAAGGCCCGGGTCCACTGGTTGTCGGGGTAGTTCACCTGCTCCAGGAAGGACTTCACGAAGGCCCGCATGGGCTGGGCGGTGGAGATCACCAGGCTCCCTGGAGCGAAGACCCGCGACCCGACCTGGTAGGGGGCGTCGAGGCGCTGAACCTCCACCCCGTTCATCTGGAACGTCCTGGCCAGCTTCACCGCCGTGGGGAAGTCGTGCTGGTCCGCGGGGAGAATGTAAGCGTAGGGTGGCTCGCTCTGGCCCAGCCTCACGTTCTCCCGAGCCTTGAGGACCATGTTCCTCAGGAGGGACTCCCGGTAACGGGCCCCCGCTTCCAGAACCGCCTTCGTAGCCACGATCTGCTGCTCCACGATGTCCCGAAGGGTCCACCACCCGCCGGGCCACGGCCTCGGCATGCTCATGGCCGGCTCGTAGGACGGGCGGCCCCGGGTTCCTCCGAGCTCGTCGGGGAGGATGTAGACGGGATCGGCCCAGTCCGCGCTGGCCGACTCCGTGAGCATCCCCGCGATGTTGTGGTAGTTGGTGGCCATGTGGAACGAGGCCTGCCACCATCCCGTATAGGGAGCTCCGGTCTCGAACCCGCTCTTGCCCGCCTGCTCCAGGGCCACCGCCATGTGGGAGCCGTAGAGCTGGTGTTCCCGCCAGATCAGCGGGGAGACGTTGGGATGGAGGGGGTCCAGGTAGGGGGGGAGATAGAATCGGGCGCTTCCGCTGCCCATGTGGTGGTGGTCCACGTAGGACTCGGGCACCCAGTCCCTGTAGACCACCTCGGCGAAGAGCCGGGATTCGTCCTGGGTGAGCATATAGGCATCGCGGTTGTTGTCGTGCCCGGTGTAGAAGTGGTAGAGGTAGGGTAGGCGCGTGTTACTGTAGGGGGTGTCCGCGTATTGGCGGAACCACTCGGTGACCATGATCTCGCCATCGGGATTGAAGCTGGGAAACATCAGGAAGATGGTGTTCTCCAGGATCATGGTGATGGTGGGATCGTCCGAGGTGACAAGCTCGTAGGCGAGCTCCGGCGTGGATTGCGTGCCGCCGACCTCGGTGGCGTGGAGTGAGTAGCTCTGGGCGCTGACGTACTTCCCTTCCTGGATCAGCGCCTCGATCTCGTCCTCGGACAGGCCCCGGGGGTCGGCGAGCTTCTTGTTGATGTCGCGGTAATGCTCGAGGTTGGCCAGGTTCCCGGGGGCTGAGAAGATCGCCAGGATGAAGGGATGGTCCAGGGTGGATCTCCCCAGCTCCCGCACCTCCAGGCGGTCGGAACGGGAAGCCAGGAGGTTGAAGTACTCCACAATGTCGTCCCAGTGGGCTAGCTTGCCCTCTGCGCCCATCCGAAAGCCGAAGAACGCGTCCGGCGTGGGGATCTCCTGGGCGGATGCGGGGAGCATCGCCGCCGAGAGAAGGCTCAGAGTCAGAATGAACGGGAAGCTGAACCGGATGGCGGTGGTCGGGCGCCTCATGGAACCCTCCGGGGTGGGCGGCCTGAAATCAGAAGGTGACCCGGAGAGTCTAGGGCTCCGCGACGTGGAGGGCCAGGCCGGGGGAAGCCTGCCCGCGAGAGCCCGGCGAGTAAGCTTGACGGGGGAAGCCCCGCTTGGGAGGTTGAGTCAAGATCGCGTCTTGCCCGGAGCCCGCACGGGAGAACCCCGCGGGGCATCGGGCCTTTCAGACTGGTAGCCATCCATGTCCTTTCGAAGCTCCCGCCTGGCACGCCGCCTGCTTGCTGCCGCCGGGCTCTGTGTTCTTCTCCCAGCCGGAGCGGCCACCGCTCTCTCGGCCCAGGAGCTGGCTCTGAAGCGGACCGTCCCCCGGCCGGGGAACGTCTCCTGCCCCCGGTTGCCCCCTCCGGGATCCGTCAGCGAGGAGGAGAGGGACGAAGCGGGCCGGCTCTCGTCCAGCGCCGAGCAAGCGTTGATCCTGGGAGACCAGGCACGCGCCCGGGACCTGCTGGCCCGGGCGGTGGAGCTGGACCCGGCATCCGGGGAGCTGGCCTACCGCTACGCGCGGATCCTCCAGGACCTGGGGGAGCGCCAGGAGGCAATGGACGAGCTCTGCCGGACCATGTCCCTGGGGCCGGGAGAAGAGGTTGCGGCGGATGCCCGGGCCCGTCTGGAGGTCCTGGCCGCCATGGACCGACCCCAGGTACCGGACGAGGCGGTGACCGCCTTCCAGTCGGGAGTCGCGGCGGCCGACGCCCTCCGTCTCGAGGTGGCCGAGCAGGCCTTCGACGCGGCGGTCGCCCTGGCGCCGGAATGGGCCGACGCCGTCTTCGACCGGGGGGTGGTACGCGCCCGATTGGGCAAGGGGACCGAGGCCGCAGCGGACCTTCAGCACTACCTCGCCCTCGAGCCCGACGCACCCGACGCCATGCTCGTGTCGCAACGGATCGGGCAGCTTCAGATCGCTCCCCCCCTCCCCCGCCCCGGCACCGCCTTGGGATTGGGGCTGGTCCTTCCCGGGCTCGGTCAGTTCTACTCGGGGCGAACCTTCGGGGGGCTCACCGTCCTGGCCCTCGCCGGGAGTGCCGCAGTGGCCGGGATGGTGGTGAAGAAGGTCACGGTTCGGTGCGTGGGCGTCTCGCCCTCGGGCGGCGATTGCCCTCCGGACCGACTCGTCGGGGAGAATACCGAACGGCCCTACCTCATCCCCGGACTCGCAGCGGCGGGCGCGGTTGGGTTCATTGGTGCCGTGGAGGCGTACATCCGCGCCCGACGGAGAATAACCGCCAGTGCGGAGGAGGAGGGGGGCCCGGACCGCGGCACCCTGCACCTGGCCGGCCCGAGCCTTGGGACCCGAGGTTCCCGGCTGACCCTCAGTCTGATCGGGGTGCGGTTCTGAACCGTCACCACCGCACCTGTCGTTTGAATCCACGCCTCTCCAGGCCAGGAGACGTCGAGTGAAGATGAGGACAAGAGCCCTCCTCGTGGGGCTCGCAGCGGGAATCGTCGCAGTCGCCTACGCGTGCACCCTCCGGGACGTGACGGGCGTAAGCGTGGGCTCGGTCGTGGTGAGCCCCTCCACGGCTACCCTGACCGAAGGCGAAACCCAGCAGTTCACCGCGCAGGTGCGGGACGAGGCGGGGAGCGTGCTCCCCAGCGGAGCGGTGACCTGGTCCTCCGACGCCGGAGTCCGTGGTGTCCATCGGATCCGACGGAAAGGCCGAGGCGGTGGCGCCGGGCGAGACCACCATATGGGCAAGCCTGGACGGAGTTCGGGGATCGGCAACCGTCACCGTGGAGGCGGGACCGCGCATCGCCGTGGCCCCCTCCTCCATCGGCTTCTTCGCCGGTGTGGGTGCCGAGCCACCGGATCCCGAGGCCATCGAGATCACCAACGTGGGCGGAGGGACCCTGGGCGGGCTGTCCGCACGAGTGGAATACCCGGTTGGCGGTGCCGTAGGCTGGTTGAGCCTCTCCCTCACCGGGACCACCGCCCCCTCCACCCTGACGGTGTCGGTACCATCGGTTTCCCTCGCCGCCGGGAGCTACAGCGCCACGGTCCTCATCGAATCATCGACGGCACTGAACTCCCCGGTATCCGTCCCTGTGCAGCTGGTCATGACGCAGGATCAGCCCGTGATTCACCTGGAGCCCACCACGATGACCTTCCAGGTGGAGACGGGTGGCTCAGCTCCGGCTCCCCAATCGCTCCAGATCACCAATGTGGGAGGAGGAACGCTCTCCAACCTCACGGCGACGGTCTTCTACCAGGAGATCGCCGGCTGGCTCTCTCTCACACTTTCCTCCCCCTCGGCTCCCAGCGAGATCCAGGTGCAGCCTGATCCCACGGGGTTGGCGGTGGGCACCTATCACGCCGAGATCCGCGTCCTCTCCCCTACCGCCCTCAACAGTCCCCGGTCCGTGGACGTCACGCTGACCGTGGCTCCTCCCCAATCGGCGAACCTGGCCGTCACGAAGAGCGGCACCACGGTGGCCTCGGTGGACGACACCGTCGTCTTCGTCCTCAGCGTCGCCAACGCCGGTCCCGGCGAAGCCAGGAACGTCGTGCTGGTGGACTCCCTCCCCGAGGGCCTCACCTGGGCGAGGGCCTCCGGTGGCGCCACGCAGACCAACGGCGTGGTCACCTGGAACCTCGGCAACGTTCCCAACGGAGCCACGGTGGTGGACTCCCTGTGGGCCGTGGCCGCGGCCGAGGGGACCCTCACCAACGTGGGCCGGGTCTCCTCTTCCATCCCCGATCCGGACTCCGGAGACAACCGGGCCACCAGCTCGGTGACCGTCTCGGGCCACTCGGCCAACCTCCAGGTCACCAAGACCGGTCCAGCGACGGCGACCTTCGGTGAGACGATCCAGTACGAGCTCACCGTCCTGAACGGTGGCCCCTATCCGGCCGAGACCGTCGTCCTGGTGGACTCCCTGCCCGACGGCGTGGATTTCGTGTCCGCCACCGGCGAGGGGACCGCGGAGGGCCGGCAGGTCACCTGGGACGGAGGAACGCTCGCCGCCGGAGAGTCCTTCGTCGCCACGCTCACGGCGACCGTGAATGCGGCCGGCGCTCTGACCAACGTGGCGCGGGCTTCGTCCAGCCTGCCCGACCCGAACCTCGAGAACAACCGGGCTACCTTCACCACTTCCGTGGGGGCCACCGCCGACGTCTCCATGAGCAAGAGCGGTCCCGCCATCGTCCAGATCTTCGACACCATCGCTTACGTCCTGGCCGTCTCCAATGCCGGCCCGGACCCGGCTGCGAACATCACGGTGTTCGATTCCCTGCCCAATGGGTTGACCTTCCTCTCGGCACCTGGGGGCCGGGTGCTCGAAGGCGGGATCGTAGCCTGGGACGTGGAGACCATCGAGCCGAACAAGACCGTAACCCTTAACGTTCGCCTCCTTGCCGATCAGTTCGGGTCGTTCCTCAACGTCGGGAAGGTGGCGTCCGGAACCCCGGACCCGTCTACCGAGGACCTCCGGGCCGCGGTCACCACCGTCGTGGAGGCGGCCGACGTGTCGGTGACGAAGACCGCCCCCTTCAGCGCCGATGCCGGAGCGCAGATCACCTATGATCTCACGGTGCAGAACGCAGGACCGGACCCGGCCGTGAACACCGTAGTCACGGACACCCTTCCCGAGAGCGTGGCCTTCGTATCCGCCACCGGGGGCGGTGTCTACGATGCGGGAGCCCTGCCCAACGGGACCATCACCTGGAACCTGGGGAACCTCACGGCAGCGGCGGGCCCACAGAACTTCCAGGTCGTGGTCAACGTCGACCCCGGCGCGTCCGGAGGCCTGGCCAACGTGGCGGTCGTTTCCTCGGAGACCGGTGACCAGGCCCCCGAAAACAACCGGCAGGTGGCCAGCACCTTCCTCCAATCCTCGGCCGACCTGGTGATGGTCAAATCGGGGCCGGGAACCGCAGCGCCGGGGACCGAAGTCACGGACCTCCTCACAGTCTCCAACGTGGGGCCGAGCAACGCCGCCGGCGTGGTGGTGACCGACACGCTTCCGGCAGGTGTGACCTTCGTCTCCGCCAGTGCGAGCGGGGCCTACGACCCAGTGCCCGGCCCCAACGGGGTCGTGACCTGGGCCACGATTCCCAATCTCCCGGTGGGGGCCGATACGGTCCTCTCGGTGGTGTTCGCGGTACCCTCGAACGCCACGGGCACCGTGGAGAACATTGGCGCGGTGACGGCGTTCGCCGACGATCCCAACGGGGGCAACAACCGCTCGGCATTCGTGACGACGCTGGCGCCTTCGGCGGATCTGGTGGTGGGCAAGGACGGAGACGCCACCGCTGCCGCAGGAGGAACGGCGACCTATTCCATTACGGTGACGAACAATGGGCCCAGTGACGCCTCGAGCCTCGTCGTACGCGACGTGCTCCCACAGGACGTCACGTTCTCTTCGGCGTCGGATGGAGGCTCGGAATCGGGTGGAGTGGTGACCTGGAACCTCGCCGGGCTCGCGTCCGGTGCGGACAAGACGTACACCCTGACCGTGACTGTGGGAGGCAGCCTGGCGCCTCGCACCGACTCCGCGTACGTGAGCGCGGCCACCGCCGACCCGAGCGCGGCCAACGACACCGCCACTTTCGTGACGACGGTCAACCCAGGGCCGCCGAGCGCCGGAACCTCTACGGCGACGGTGCCCGACGGAACGGCCGGAGCCGCGACGAACATCGTGGTTCAGGCCAAGGACGCCTTCGGCAACAACCTCACGACAGGCGGTGCGACAGTACGGGTCACGGTGACCGGGGCCAACAGCGCCGGGCCCCTGACGGCCACTTATGCGGGAGGCGGGACCTACTCCACCAGCTACACGCCGACGGTGGCGGGGCTGGATCAGGTAGCCATCACCTTAAACGGTTCGGCCATCAGCGGGAGCCCCTACAGCAGCACCGTGACTGTCGGGGCCCTGAGCCCGGCGAACTCCACGGCCGACGTGCCGGACGGAACGGCTGGGAGCACGACGAACATCGTGGTCCAGGCCCGGGACGCCTACGGAAACCTGATCGGCACCGGTGGCGCAACGGTGGTCGTGAACGTTAGCGGGGCGAACACGGCCGGGCCGCTCACAGCGATCGACCACCTCGATGGCACCTACACCACAAGCTACACGCCGACGGCCGCGGGCACGGACAATGTCGCCATCACGATGAACGGGATCGCGCTCAACGCGAGCCCCTATACCAGCACGATCGGCGCGGGCAACGCGAGCCCAGCCAGCTCCACGGCCACGGTGCCCGACGGTACCGCAGGAGAGCCAACGGACATCGTGGTACAGGCCCGGGACGCCAACGGGAACCCGCTCACCACCGGAGGTGAGGCCGTGAGGATCACCGTAGCGGGAGCCAACACCGCCGGACCCATCGTTGCCGCGGACCAGAACAACGGAACCTACAGGGCCAGCTACACCCCCACCGCGGCCGGCAACGACGAGGTGACCATCACCATGAACGGGACCCAGATCAGCGGGAGCCCGTTCACGAGCACGGTGGGTCCGGCGGCGCTCGACGCGGCTAATTCCACGGCCACAGTGCCCGCTGGGACAGCAGGTAGCGCGACGACGATCGTGGTCCAGGCCCGCGACGCCTATGGCAACCCGCTAACCACGGGTGGCGCGACAGTCCGAGTCACGGTGTCGGGAGCCAACAGCGCCGGACCTCTTACAGCGGCCTACTCCGGGAGCGGGACCTACACGACGAGCTACACTCCCACTGCGGCGGGCACGGACAACGTCGCTATCACAATCAACACAATCGCCCTCGACGCCAGTCCCTACAGCAGCGTGGTCAGCCCCGGCCCCGTCAGCGCGGCCCACTCCACGGCGACAGTCCCCGCCGGCACTGCGGGCAGTACCACGGACATCGTCGTCCAGGCCCGGGACGCGAACGACAACCCGCTCACCACGGGCGGCGCAACGGTATTGGTGAGTGTGTCGGGAGCGAACACCGCCGGTCCCCTGACGGCGGCCTACGCCGGCAGCGGCACGTACACAACGAGCTACACGCCGACCGCCTCGGGCACCGACCAGGTGGCCATCACGCTGAATGGAACGGCGATCAGCGGGAGTCCGTATCCCAGTCCAGTGAGCCCCGGCGCTCCGGCCAAGTACCTGGTGACCTCCAGCGGGTACAGCCCCGGCGGCGGGGAGCAGCGTGACCATCTCGGCCCAACTCGCCGACGCCAACAACAACCCGGTCACCACCAGCGGGGTCGCGGTCAGCTTCAGTAGCACGAACGGGGGAACGCTCTCACCCATCAACACCACGACGGGTCCGGGCGGGATCGCCACGACGAGCTTCACGACCAGCACCACGGCCGGAACGGTACACACAGTAACGGCCACATCCGCAGGCTCCATCACGGGCACGACGAACGCAATCACGACCACGGCCGGAGCGCCAGCCAAATACCTGGTGACCTCCAGCGGGTACAGCCCGGCGGCGGGGAGCAGCGTGACCATCTCGGCGCAACTCGCCGACGCCAACGACAACTCCGTGGCCACCAGCGGGTCGCGGTCAGCTTCAGTAAGCACGGAAGGCGGGAACGCTCTTCACCCATCAACACCCACCAACGCCAGCGGGATCGCCACGACAGCTTCACCACCAGCACCACGGCCGGAACAGTACACACCGTGACCGGCCACATCCGCGGTGCCCTCACGGGACACGAGCCCCGCCATCACCACCCAGGCGGGTGCCGCCAGCCAAGTACCTGGTGACCTCCAGCGACTCAGCCCGGCGGCGGGCAGTAATGTCACCATCACGGCCCAGCTCGCCGACGCCAACGATAACCCGGTCACGACGAGCGGGGTCGCGGTGAGCTGGAGTAGCACGAATGGGGGAACGCTCTCACCCACCAACACCACGACCGGGCGGGCGGGATCGCCACGACGAGCTTCACCACCAGCACGACGGCCGGAACGGTACATACAGTAACGGCCACATCCGCAGGCTCCATCACGGGCACGACGAACGCAATCACAACGACCGTGGGGGCCCCAGCCAAGTACCTGGTGACCTCCAGCAACTACAGCCCGGCGGCGGGGAGTAGCGTGACCATCTCGGCCCAGCTCGCCGACGCCAAC
The DNA here is from genome assembly GCA_963751255.1 of uncultured Gemmatimonadales bacterium. Lineage (GTDB taxonomy): Bacteria > Gemmatimonadota > Gemmatimonadetes > Longimicrobiales > Gaopeijiaceae > CAVVTW01. The sequence goes on from CAVVTW010000019.1 coordinate 135,139, forward strand.
GATAACCCGGTCACGACGAGCGGCGTCGCGGTCAGCTTCAGTAGCACGAACGGGGGCACGCTTTCGCCCATCAACACCACGACGGGTCCGGCGGGATCGCCACGACCAGCTTCACCACCAGCACGACGGCGGGGACCGTGCACACTGTGACGGCCACATCCGCGGGCTCCATCACGGGAACGACGAACGCCATCACGACGACAGCGGGTGCCCCGTCCCAGTACCTGGTGACCTCCAGCAACTACAGTCCGGCAGCGGGTAGCAGCGTGACGATCTCGGCCCAACTCGCCGACGCCAACGATAACCCGGTCACGACGAGCGGGGTCGCGGTCAGCTTCAGTAGCACGAATGGGGGCACGCTCTCGCCCATCAACACGACGACGGGCGTGGGCGGGATCGCCACGACGAGCTTCACCACGAGCACGACGGCGGGGACCGTGCATACCGTGACCGCGACCTCCGCCGGATCCGTCACGGGAACGACGAACGCCATCACGACGACCGTCGGCACGCTGAGCCCCGCCAACTCGACCGCGACCGTGCCGGCCGGTACGGCGGGTAGCGCCACGAACATCACCGTCCAGGCCCGGGACGCCAGCGGCAATCCGCTCTCGACGGGCGGGGCCAACGTCGTGGTGACCGTGACCGGCTCCAATAGCGCGGGCCCCTTCACGGCCGCTGACGGAGGAGACGGCACGTACACGACCAGCTACACGCCGTCCGCCGCCGGCACCGACAACGTCGCCATCACCATGAACGGCACGGCCCTGAACGACAGCCCCTACACCAGCGTGGTGAGCGCCGGTGCGCTGAGCCCGGCCAACTCGACCGCGACCGTGCCGGCCGGTACGGCGGGTAGCGCCACGAACATCACCGTCCAGGCCCGGGACGCCAGCGGCAATCCGCTCTCGACGGGCAGGGGCCAACGTCGTGGTGACCGTGACCGGCTCCAATAGCGCGGGCCCCTTCACGGCCGCTGACGGAGGAGACGGCACGTACACGACCAGCTACACGCCGTCCGCCGCCGGCACCGACAACGTCGCCATCACCATGAACGGCACGGCCCTGAACGACAGCCCCTACACCAGCGTGGTGAGCGCCGGTGCGCTGAGCCCGGCCAACTCGACCGCGACCGTGCCGGCCGGTACGGCGGGTAGCGCCACGAACATCACCGTCCAGGCCCGGGACGCCAGCGGCAATCCGCTCACCACAACAGGCGCCACCGTGCTGGTGACCGTGACCGGCTCCAATAGCGCGGGCCCCTTCACGGCCGCTGACGGAGGAGACGGCACGTACACGACCAGCTACACGCCGTCCGCCGCCGGCACCGACAACGTCGCCATCACCATGAACGGCACGGCCCTGAACGACAGCCCCTACACCAGCGTGGTGAGCGCCGGTGCGCTGAGCCCGGCCAACTCGACCGCGACCGTGCCGGCCGGTACGGCGGGTAGCGCCACGAACATCACCGTCCAGGCCCGGGACGCCAGCGGCAATCCGCTCACCACAACAGGCGCCACCGTGCTGGTGACCGTGACCGGCTCCAATAGCGCGGGCCCCTTCACGGCCGCTGACGGAGGAGACGGCACGTACACGACCAGCTACACGCCGTCCGCCGCCGGCACCGACAACGTCGCCATCACCATGAACGGCACGGCCCTGAACGACAGCCCCTACACCAGCGTGGTGAGCGCCGGTGCGCTGAGCCCGGCCAACTCGACCGCGACCGTGCCGGCCGGTACGGCGGGTAGCGCTACGAACATCACCGTCCAGGCCCGGGACGCCAGCGGCAATCCGCTTACCACAACAGGCGCCACCGTGCTGGTGACCGTGACCGGCTCCAATAGCGCGGGCCCCTTCACGGCCGCTGACGGAGGAGACGGCACGTACACGACCAGCTACACGCCGTCCGCCGCCGGCACCGACAACGTCGCCATCACCATGAACGGCACGGCCCTGAACGACAGCCCCTACACCAGCGTGGTGAGCGCCGGTGCGGCCACTCAGTACCTCGTCACGTCGAGCAGCTACAGTGTCCCCGCCGGCGGGAATGTGACCATCACGGCACAATTGGCCGACGCCAACGGGAACCCGGTGAGCACTCCAGGTCAGACCATCACCTGGGGAAGCACGAATGGAGGATCCTTCTCGCCGGCAACGAGCGACACGGACGGGAGCGGACAGGCCACGGTGACCTTCACAACAGACGTGACCGCGGGGACGGTCGAAGTGACCGCGACGACCGGAGGCATCACCGGCACGAGCCCCACGATCACCACCACCGCTCCCCAGCCGCTATCGGTTTCTGCTCCGGACGCGCGCCGGGAATCACTCCCCCACCCCACCATCCCTGATGCCTGAGAATCCGGACGCCAGAACCCCGCCTCCGGCATTGGGACCGGGTGGGAAACGCCCGTCCCGGATCCTCATGCCGGGGAAGCCGTCCGTCTCAACCTCGGGCCGGATGAAGGGATGGCTCAGCAGCCTGGTGGAGTGGGTTCTACCCTCCCGACCCAGAACACCGAGAAGGTCCCCGGAGGAGTCCTCCGGATCTGCCGAGGACTCCGCCGGCCGTCAGGCTGCGGGGACCCTCCTCGAGGACTCCGCATCCGGTCCTGGCTCCCGAGATGAGCCGCCGGCCCATCGGGCCACCATGCAGCTCCTGCCGGGACGCCTCGAGCCGGTGAACACAGAGGTGGTTCAGCAGGAGGTGCGCTTCCCTCGGAACTCAGGCGGCGAGCACGTCTTCACAATCGGCTGGGAAGTCGGGGACCCCACTCGTCATGTGACCCTCGACCACCCCTCCATCCGCGCCATCCATGCCCGGATGACATTCTCCAAAGGAAGCTGGATGATCGAGAGCGCCTCGCCCGGAGATCCCATCGCCGTCAACGGAACGCCGGTTCCCCAATCCCGGGGCCCTTATCTCCTCGCCAACGGCGACGAGGTTCGAATCGGCCAAGCCCTCTTTCGGTTCTTGATGCCATGAGCGAGTCCCTTCGATCGGTCCTCATCGGCCACCACACGGATCCTGGGCCCCGGGACTCGAACCAGGATGCCATCCTCTCGGTAGAACTGCCCGGGGGCCGGTGGCTGGTGGCGGTGGCCGACGGGATGGGTGGGCTGGCGGAGGGGGGGAGAGCCAGCCGCCTGGCACTGAAGGCGCTCACGGAGAGCCTGACCGCCGGAGTCGGCTTGGCGAAGGCGGTCCAGGAGGCGAACGAAGCCGTGTTCCGGGAGGCCCAGTCCCGGCCCATGGGCACCACCCTCGTGGCGGCCCTCCTCGACGAACCCGGGTGGAGATCGCCCATGTCGGCGATAGTCGAGCGTACCACCTGGATCCCCTCGGCCTGGTTCAGCTCACCGGGGATCACACCATGGCCGAGGAGGCGGCCGGGACGGCATCCTGACCGAGCGCGAGGATGCGCCCGCCCGATGGGCCGGCGCCCTGGCCCGCTTCCTGGGAGCCGAAACGACGGTAGAGGTGGAGGACCACGGTCTCCTGGAATTGCATGAAGGTGACTGGTTGTTACTGTGCAGCGACGGACTCCACGGGGTCTTGTCTCCGGGCGACATGGAGACAGTCTCGACGAGGGAGACGGATCCGGCGGAGGCAGCCCGGCGCCTGGTGGCCTCGGCTCTGCACCGGCGGACAGCGGACAACGTGTCTGCAGCCCTGGTCCTCCGGCCGGGGAAGGAGCGAGGGGAAATGGCATCCAGTCCCCCGACCTCGGCGGGAAAATTACTGGAATCCGGAGGCCTTGCTTACCCGGTCGCCCCGAACGAGCATGCGACGCCGTCGGATGCGGGCTTCTGACCATCATCGCGCTGGTGACGATTCCCATCGTGATCATTCTGGCCCTCTCGTTGGTTTGGGTCTGGTCCCCGGGAAAACCGTGAGTCCATGAAGGATATCGAGAAGCTGAAAGAGGCCATCGAGAGCCTGGAAGGCGACTTCGAGCTCGTCCGCGAGCTCGGACGGGGCGCCACTTCGGTGGTCTATCTCCTCCGGGACCGGGCGCTGGACCGGGACGTGGCCTTGAAGGTCATCCGGACCAGCTTCGGCGGAGACGAAGAGGCCCTGGCTCGCCTCCAGCGGGAAGCCAAGCTCGTGGCCCAGCTCCTCCACCCCAACATCGTCAAGCTGTATGGGACCCACAGGCTGCCCGACGGAAGCCTGGCCCTCCTGATGGAGCACGTACCGGGGAGAAACCTCAAGGAAGTGCTCAAGGAGGAGGGTGCCCTCCCCCCGGAGAGGGTGGTAAGCATCCTGAAGGACGTGGCGTCCGCTCTGGCGTACGCCCACCGCCGCCGCATCGTGCACCGGGACGTCAAACCCGAGAACATCTACATCGACGAGGAGGTGGGGGCCGCTCGGCTGGCCGATTTCGGCGTGGCCCGCCCCTGGGACCAGGACGCCCGACTCACCCTTCCGGGGGCGTCTCTGGGAACACCCGCCTACATGTCTCCGGAGCAGATCGACGGTCTGGAGATCGATGGACGCACCGACGTCTACAGTCTCGGCCTGGTGGGCTATGAGCTCCTACTGGGTCGCCACCCTTGGGAAGGCGAGAACGTCTTCACCATCATCTACCGGCAGAAGCACGAGGAGCTGCCGGTCTATGCCCTGGGGCTGGACACGATCTCCCTGGGCTGGCGAGCCTCCTGGAGAAGGCCCTGCAGAAGAACCCGGACACGCGGTGGGACTCGGCGGTGGCCTTCCTCAGCGAGCTCGCACGAGTGGGACCGTCGGGCCAGGGGCCCGCGTCCGCCGCGGCGGAGATCCCGGACCTTGGCGACTTGCCGCCTCGGAGCGTGCCTCCCCCTCCCCCGGTCCGCGGGGCACCCCCGGGAGACCTGGCGCCGGTGGACTGGTCCTCCATCGAATCCGGAGGGCGGCCACGTCACCCTCCCGGCTGGAGGATCTGCCCAGCGAGGGGGAGAAGAAGGGGAAGGGCGGAGAGGGGCTTCTCGGTGCCAGCTCGGGGAGACGATGGGGAAGATGGGCCGTTGTGGCGGTCATGGTCCTCGCCGCAGGTTCGTTCGGGGCCTACCGGTGGCTCCTCTCCGGGGATGGGGCCGCCGAGGCAGGGACGTACCCTCTCGCCGGATCCGATCCCGGCGTCCTCGGGGAAGCGGGATCCTCCCTTGGGGGAGTGGACGCTCTGGGCCCGGTGACCCTGACCTTCGTGTCCGAAGGCCAGCCGGAAGGGTCGTGGGATCCTCCATCCCCTTCACCGTCCAGGCGAACCGAGGAGCGGGAGCCCCCGTCGCCGACACCGCTATCCAGCTTCTGGTCACGGTGGGTGATGCGGTCCTTCCCGAGGATGTGGTCCGCACCGACGCCGAAGGATTGGCGGAAGGAACCGTCCAACTTCCCACCGAGCCCGGCCCGGTGGTGGTCCAGGCTTCCCTGGCCGGGGCCTCCGGAGGTGGAGGCCTTCTTCCAGGTGACCGCCCTGACGGGCTCGCCGAGTCAGGCCGCCGTCATCTATGGGGACCGGCAATCCGCCGACCCCGGGGCCCGTTTGGGAGACCCCGTGGGGGTGCGCGTGAGGGACGAGTTCGGAAACCCGGTCGCTGGCGTCGAAGTCCGCTTCCAGGTCATCCAGGGGGGAGGGCGGGTCTCTCCCTCCTCGGCGGAGACGGACGAGGCCGGCCGGGCCTATGCACGGTGGACGTTGGGGGACACGCCGGGCACGCAGCTCCTGGGCGCGGTGGTTCCCGACACGGAGGACGCACTCGTCACCTTCCACGCGACCGCTCTCGGGCCCGCCCAGCCGACACCCTCTCCCCGGGAGGAGAACCCGCCACCGACCCCGGCCCCGACCCCGGCCCTGGAACCGGCACCGGGCCCGGTGGACGTCGTGACCCGGACCTTCGCGGTGGGGGGCAGCAACGTGTGCCACCTGGTGGAAGGGGACACGCGGTGCCGGGGGGCCAACGACCGGGGCCAGGGCGGAGGGGGATCCCTCGTGGGCCTCGTGAGCCTGGCAGAGGGCGTGGCCCATGGCTGCGGCCTGGACGTCTCGGGATCCGCCTGGTGCTGGGGGGCCAACGACTCCGGCCAACTCGGGGAGGGCTCCACCCGGGACCGCTCGGTTGCCGTCCCCGTGGACACCCCGCTCCGGTTCTCCATGCTGGTCGCGGGCCTCTCCCACACGTGCGGGCTCGGCGCCGGCGGAGTGGCCTATTGCTGGGGCCGCAACCTCTCCGGTCAGTTGGGGGACGGAACCCGCGACGACAAGCTTCGCCCGGAGCGGGTCTCCGGTGGCCACACCTTCCGCGACCTCGTGGCCGGCTGGAACCACACGTGCGGGCTCGCCTCCGGAGGCCGTGTGTTCTGCTGGGGCGCCAACGGAGACGGGCAGCTCGGCGACGAGAGCCGAGTGGACCGGTTGGTCCCCACCGGTGTCGGGGGCTCGTTCCAGGCGCTGGCGGCAGGCGCGGGGCACACCTGTGGCCTCAGCGGAGGCGAAGTCCTCTGTTGGGGCGACAACGCCTTCGGCCAGCTGGGGGACGGCACCACAGAGGACCGTCCGGCTCCCGTGACCGTACCGGATCTCCCCGGCACGGTCATGTCCATCGCTGCGGGCGCGGTCCACACCTGCGCGCTGCTCACCGATCGCAGGCTCTTCTGCTGGGGCCAGAACCTCCACGGGCAGCTCGGCGACGGGACCACCCTGAACCGGACCTCCCCCGTGCCGGTGGCGGGGGATATCTCTTTCGTCGCCGTGTTCGCGGGGGGAGGCGTGACGTGTGGCTTCGCCCGGGACGGCGCCGAGTACTGCTGGGGGCTGAACAGCAACGGGCAGCTCGGGGACGGAACCCGGACGAACCGCTCCAGCCCCGTACGGGTCGGGGGCGGATCGCCTTAGGGCTCGTCGCTCCAGTGCGGGTAGGAGGCGGATCGCCTTAGGGCTCGTCGCTCCAGTGTGGGTAGGGGACGGATCGCCGTAGGGCTCTTCGCCCCAGACGGGTTTCGCGGGACCGCGTCAGAGCCACGGAGTGCCTGGCGCCGACGCCCTGATTGTCCTCCTCGCACCCTCCCCTTCCTCTCCTCCGTCTCCTCTCTCCTTGCACTACTCATCCATTCAATATATAAATTGCATATCCATTTTCCGGAAACCTATCTCGGAGTTCCTCATGTCCGAAGCTCGTGACCGGCACGGTGTGCCTACGGCCCTCACCTACCAGATCCTCCTGGCTCTGGCCGACGAGGACCGCCATGGCTACGGCATCATCAAGGAGATCGAGGGCCGAGAAGGCGGAGCCGCGACCCCCTCGACGGGGGCCCTCTACCTGGCGTTGCAGCGCATGGAGGCCGACCGCCTCATCCGGGAGGCGCCGGAGCCGGCCGTCGGCCGGGGGGACGCTCGCCGAAGGTACTACCGCCTCACCCCCGAAGGGCGCCGGCTGGCGGAGGCGGAATCGGTGCGTCTTAAGTCCCTTCTGGCTACGGCGATCGAGAAGGGACTGGTGGGAGGAGGACCGGCATGACGGCGATCGAGAAAGGACTGGTGGGAGGAGGACCGGCATGACGGCGATCGAGAGGGGATTGGCCGGAGGAGGGCAGGCATGACGGAGCGAATCCTCCGGGCCCTTCTCCGCCTTGCGCCCCCCCGCTTCACTACCCGGTACGGCGATGAGGCGCTGGCCACCCATCGGTCCCGGGCCAAGGAGGAACGACGGGTCGGCGCCCGCCTCTGGTTCGCCTTCCGGGAGGTCACCGGGATGGCTTTCCTCGTTCTCCGTCTGTGGCTGGGGCGCGGACCGGACGGGAGGGCGGCCGCCCGACAGGGCCACCGGGCCGCGCCCACGCCGGAACGCCTCTGGTCCGAGCTCCGGGTGGCGGCGCGCACCCTCCGCAGGGCCCCGGGCTTCACCCTGACGGTCGTCGCGATCCTGGCGCTGGGAATCGGAGCGAACACCGCCATCTTCTCGGCGGCCAACGCTTTCTTCTTCCGCCCCCTCCCCTTCCGGGACCCCGGCCGTCTGGTGCGCCTCTACGAGACGAACCCCGAGTTCGGATGGACCGACGCCGACGCGGCTCCCGCGAACGTCCTGGATTGGCGGGAGCAAGTCGACGCATTCCAGGACGTGGCGACGTACTCGAGCTTCGTGTCCCAGGCCACCTACATCCGCAACGGCGAGCCCGAGCTCCTGGGCCTTTCCCAGGTGTCGGGCAACTTCTTCGACGTGCTGGGAGTGAAGGCCGAAATGGGCCGGACCTTCCGGTGGGAGGAGACCTGGGACGGCGACCATGCAGTGGCCATGATCAGCCACGCTCTGTGGATCACGCACTTCGGCGGCGACCCGGGGATCGTGGGAAGGACCCTGGACTTCCCCGCGGGAGGGGTGGAGGTCGTAGGCGTCCTGCCCGATGGCTTCACCTTCCCCAGTGCAGCGACGCAGGTCTGGATCCCCTGGGGTTGGAATCGCGCCGACCGGGACGCCGTCTGGTTCCGGCGCGCCCACTGGGTGGTTCCCGTGGCACGGCTGAAGCCCGGCGTGTCCATGAGCGAAGCCGACGCCCAGCTCCAGGTCGTGGTTCAGCGCCTCCAGGAGCGGTACCCCGAGACCAATTCCGTCATGGGGGCCGGCTTCATGCCCTTCCGGCGCTTTCTCATCAGGGACGTGCAGACGCCTCTGCTGGTTCTCCTGGGGGCCGTGGGCCTCCTCCTCCTTCTCGCCTGCACCAACGTGGCCAACCTGATGATGGTCCGGGCCGGCGAACGGAGCCGGGAAACGGCCGTGCGGGTCGCCCTGGGTGCGGGCCGGCTCCGGATCCTTCGCCAGGTGCTGACGGAGAGCCTCCTTCTCGCCATGGCTGGTGGAGCGTTGGGCCTTTGGATGGGCTGGACGGGGGTGAAGCTCATACGGGGGCTCCTGCCCCTGGGAATCCCCGGCGCCACCGGCCTGGCCCTGGACCATCGGGTGGTCGCATTCGCCCTCGGGGCCGCGCTGGTGTCGGGATTGTTCTTCGGGCTCGCTTCGGCGGCTCGGTCCTTCACCCGGGACCCGCAGCGCGCGCTGACCGAGGGAGGACGGAGCGGATCGGCGAGTCGCCGGCAGCTTCGGGGCTCCAACGTGCTGGTGGCTGCGGAGGTCGCCCTCGCGCTCCTGCTGGTAGTGGGGGCGGGACTCATGATCCGGAGCGTCCTCCTCCTCCGGGACGTGAACCCCGGATTCCAGACCGAGGGCACGCTCGCCGTCCGCTTCACCATCCCGACCTCGCGCTATGCGTCCCGCAACCAGGTGCTGACCTTCTATGATCAGTTCCTGGAACGTCTGGAGGCGGTGCCCGGCGTGGAGCGCGCCGGCACCGTGGGCCAGCTTCCCCTGAACGGCGCCAGCTGGTCGAGCCAGTTCCAGGCCCGGGGGTGGCCTCCGGACCGGGTCGGCTTCGAGATCCTCCACCGGCGGGCGGACCGGGGGTACTTCGAGGCCCTGGGAATCCCCCTCCTCCGGGGCCGCCTGTTCGACTCCGACGATGGTCCGGACGCCCCCCTCGTGGTGGTCATCAACGAGCGCTTGGCCCAGGAGTTCTTCCCCGGGGAAGACCCCATCGGTCAAGAGATCGCCTATGACAGGGCGGCCTCCGACAGTTCCACCTGGTATCGGATCGTGGGCATCGTGGGAGACCAGGCCCAGGAAACCCCCGGTGAACCTCCCCGGCCCGAGGTCTTCGAGAACCGCAACCAGGACTGGGGGAGGGACAACTGGGTGGTGATCCGCACGAGCCTCGAACCCCTGAGCCTCCTTCCCGCGGTCCGCGCTGCGCTCAAGGAGATGGACCCCCTCATTCCCATCGCCGCCACCCGGCCCCTCATGGAGGTCTGGAGGACCTCCATGGCAAAGGAGGAGCTGATCCTCGTCCTCCTCAGCGTCTTCGGCATCGTGGCCCTGGCCCTGGCCGGCGTCGGCGTCTACGGGGTCACGGCGCAGGCCGCCAAGGGCCGGACGCAGGAAATCGGAATCCGCATGGCTTTGGGGGCCGAGAAGACCGATGTGGTGGGGCTCATGCTCTGGCGGGGTCTGGGCGTCATAGGGCTGGGGCTGGCGGTGGGGCTGGTGGCCGCACTCCTGGCCACCCGCGCCATGGCGTCGTTCCTCTTCCACGTGGAGCCCACCGATCCAGGGACGCTCCTGGCCGTGATCGTCCTCCTCGGAGCCGTGGCGACGGCGGCCTGTTACCTCCCGGCCCGGCGGGCCACAACCGTGGACCCCGTGCGCTCACTCAGGGCGGAGTGAGCCCCTCGTGCCCGCTCAACCAGAACCGTCTGGGACGAACGGCCCCGGGCCCGGCTCATCGAGGGCGGAGTGAGCCCCCTGGGCCAATTCCACCAGGACCGCCTGGGGCGATCGACCCAGAGCCCGACTCACGCTGGTGTTGACCTGGATGGCCGCGGCGATGTCCAGGTCGGGGAAGTAGGCCATTTCGGTGAGGTAGCCCGGGAAGAACCCGCTGTGACCCTGTGAGGGCCCCGCCGGAGTGTCCAGGAGGATCACCCCCAGTCCATATCGGCTTCCCCGCCCGAGGCGGGCGGGCACGCCGTCCAGCATCAGCGGCAGGAGCGAGGGAGCAAACGCCTGGCCCGTGTAGAGCGCACGGGCCCAACGGGCCAGGTCCGACGCCGTGGAGGCGAACCCCCCACCGGCCCATTCGAACTGGGGATTGACGGCGAACCGCCCGTCCTCCATGAGCATGGCGTCGGTCCCTCCGAAGGGATTGCCCGGGCCGGCGTAACCCTGAACCAGGCCGGGAATCGTCCGGGTGTTGGACGGAACCGTGTTCTCCAAGCCAAGAGGATCCAGCATCCACTCCTGGATCAGGTCATAGCACGCTCGCCCGGTGACCTTCTCCATGATCATCCCCAGAAGGATGAAGTTGGTATCCGAGTATTCCCAGCCTTCCCCCGGTGCGAAGGAGGGAGGCTCGTCCAGAACGTAGGCCAGGAGCTCCGCCGGCTCCCAGTGTTTGTCCGGCTGGGCCGTCAGGTCCGTGGTGAAGGCTTCCTTGAACTCGTAGCGCATGACCCCGCTCGTGTGGGTCATGAGGTGGCGCACGGTGATGCCGGCGGCGTTGGGCACCCTGGGGTACCAGGGCAGGTCGCCCAGGTACCGGGAGACCGGTGCGTCCAGCTCGAGCTTTCCCTCCCCCACGAGCCGCATGGCCACGGCGGCGAAATAGGTCTTCCCCACGCTCCCCTGGAGCATCCGGGCGTCGGGGCTCATGGCAAGGTGCCGGGCCGTGTCCGCCTCTCCGGCCGTGACCGCCAGTACGCTCCCGTCCGGCAGAGAGACCGCCGCGCTGACGCCCGGGAAACTCCCGCCATCGTGGTAGGCGTCGACGAGGGCCTGGAGACGGGCCTGCACCGTCGCCAGCTCGGGAGATGGCTGGGCTCCGGCCTGGCCCGCGGTGGGGCTGGGGCCCAAGAAGGCGACGAGGCATATGGCCACCGCATGTCGGGTCAGGTTCACCGCTTCCTCCGGGAGATGCGATTTCGGACGGATCAGAGATCGAGGGGAAGGTGCATCCGGATACCTTCCGCCACAAGCGCCTGTCCATCCCGGCCGGGTCACGCCTTCGGCCCGCCTGGGTCACGCCTCCGGCCCGCCTGGGCCCCGCCTCCGGCCCGCCTGGGCCCCGCCTCCAACCCGCCTGGGCCCCGCCTCCTCCCCACTGCCCCCAGGGCCGGCTCCCCACCACCAGCGCAGCCCCCCACTCATCCTTCACCCGATTACACGGGTGGAACTCGCCCCCGCTCCTGCCCCGCCGGCGGAATGTTCTGGTTCATGCGGAAGAGGTTCGTGGGGTCGTACTTCGCCTTGACCTCCTTCAAACGGTCGTAGTTGTCCCGGTAGGATGCCCTGACCTGATCTCCGCCCTCGTCCATGGCCATGTTCACATAGCTTCCTCCCGCCGAGTAGGGGTGCAGAGCCTCCCAGTAGGCCCGCGCCCAGGCGATCATCGTCTCGTTGTTCGCCGGGTCCGGGTCGGCGCCGCTGATCATCTGCAGAAAGCTGGCGTCCCGGAAGCTGAAGGCGGTGTCCCCGCTGGCCACACGCTGGGGGGCACCGTTGATGGGATAGATGTGCATCGTGGAGAGCATGGTGGGCAGCTCCGCGGCATGTCGGGCGTGCAGCTCGATGGCTGGATCGGTGAGCTCGGCCACGAAGTCCGACTTCCAGTACCATTGGAGGCCCGGCCGCAGGAGCGGATCGAAGAGCGTCTGCAGCGCGGGCCAGGGGATGGGCCCGGCGAAGTCGAGGGATGGCGCAAGGGCTGCGCGAATCGGCTCGAAAGCGCCTTCCGCCTCCTCCAGAGGGCCCGTGTAGCACCAGACGACCCCGCACATCTTCCTCAGGTGCCACTCCTCGGGAAACGGCGGTCCCGGGGGCACCGTCAGATAGGCGAACCAACCGCTGAGCTCCTCGGGCGCATTCAGGATCAGGTCACGCCAGTACCTCATCACCTCGGCGCCCCGCTCCAGGGGCCAGAGCATCGGCCCCCCGTAGACTATGCTCACCGGGTGCAGCCGGAACTTGAACGACGTGACCACGCCGAAATTGCCCCCGCCCCCCCGGACGGCCCAGAACAGCTCCGGGTTGGAGTCGGCGCTTGCGTTCACGAAGCGGCCGTCGGCGAGGACCATGTCCACACCAAGGAGGTTGTCGATGGTCAATCCGTATCGACGGGACAGGTAGCCCACGCCTCCACCGAGCGTCAGGCCGCCGACACCAGTGGTGGATACGAAGCCCCCAGGGGTGGCCAGGCCGAAGGCGTGGGTGGCGTGATCCACGTCGCCCCAGGTGCATCCCCCCTCCACCCGCGCGGTGCGGGCATCGGGATTGACGTGGACCCCCTTCATCCGTCCAAGGTCGATGACCAGCCCCCCGTCGCAGACTCCCATTCCGGAACCGCTGTGTCCTCCACCCCGGACGGCCACCAGGAGATCGTGCTCCCGGGCGAAGGTCACGGCCCCGATCACGTCCGCGACGTCCACACACTGGGCGATGAGCCTCGGCCGCCGGTCGATCATGGCATTGTACACCCGCCGGGCCTCCTCATAGCCCTCATCGCCGGGACCGATCAAGGCGCCGCGCAGGTGGCGTCGAAGCGCGGCGACGGCCTCTTCGTTCGGGCCTCCACGCCCGCCCACTCCCGAGGGTTTCTGTTGCGTTGTCATGGCGGCACCTCCTGGCCTTGGAGCGAGCGGTATACATGGAATTCCCGACCGAACCTTGGGTTGAAATCCCCTGAGAGGCCCCGAGGTTCGCGGGCCGGAGCCCGGCGGGCCCTTCCAGAGTCCAGGCCAGTCAACCCCGGGCGGGCTCGGAATGTCCGTCCAGTGTCCCGGGGTCTCGGACCGGTGACGCGTGCCTGCCGGATTGAGAAGGCCCTCCGGGCGCTGGAGGGCCCGTCTTTGCACGCCACCCGGACTGGCGCCTATCTTGGGAGGCGGAAGGGGACCCGGGCGGTCGGGGGAAGTCGGGGCTTCGTGGAACTGAGGCATTCATGGGACTGGGACAGGCTACGTGGGCGGGCCAGGGGGCTTCCGCGCGCCCCGTCAGGATGGGCCCAATGAACGGCTACGGCCTCTCGGCGAACCGCCTGGCGATCCGTCCCGCGGCCGCACGCGGCTTCCTTTCCCTCACGATTGCCGTCGGCGGGATCGGGCTCGCGGGTCTCACGGCCTGTGGCGAAGTCCCCGACGCAAGCGACACCTCCCTCGTTCGCGACAGTGCCGGCGTCGCCATCGTCGAGAACCGCGGGGACGTCTGGGCGACGCCCCGGCTCCGGAGGCTCTCCAGCGAGCCCGTCCTGCGCATCGGAGCCGTGGAGGGGGAGGAGCCCTACCTGTTCGACGGCGTCCGGGGCATCGTGGCTCTTGGCGACGGCCGCGTCGTGGTGGCGAACGCCGGCACCAACACGCTCCGATGGTTCGACGGGGAGGGGACCTTTCTCTTCGAGCGGGGCGGGAGCGGAGAAGGCCCCGGCGAATTCTCGTACTTGGGCAACCTGACCCGAGCCGGGACGGACACGCTCCTCGCCACGGATTGGGGGGCTCGGCGAGTGGTTGCCTACGCCTCCGACGGGACCCACGCCGGGACCACGTCGCTCGCCATCCTCCCCGGCCCCCCCGGGAGCGTCTTCCGGCTGTCCGACGGTACGTACCTCACCGGGGTCAGCGGCTTCAGCTCCTCCCAGCTGCCTCCTGACCAGAAGCCGGGCATTCTTCGGGTCCCCACCCCCCTCATCCGCCTCTCCGCCGATGGAGGCCGGGCCGACACGCTGGGCCTGTTCCCGGGGATGGAGGTCTGGCTGCGTCAGATGGGTAGCGGGATGGCCTTCGGCCCGCCCCCGTTCGCCAGGAGCCTTTCCTACGCCGTCGCCGGTGATCGGGTGTACGTGGGGACGGCCGAGACGTTCACGATCGATGTCTATTCCCCCGGGGGGGAGCTTCTCCGCTCCATCCGCGCTCCCGACGTAGACCTGAGCCTGGGGGACGCCGAGATCGATGCCTACCTGCAGCGCCTCCGGGCGAGGGCCGCGGAGCTTCCCGAGGAGCAACGGGCCCAGGCGGAACGGGAGCTCGGGGAGATGGCGTTTCCTGAGTCCAGGCCCGCCTACGGCAAATTCCTCCCTGGAAATCAAGGCGGCCTCTGGGTGAGCCAGGCGTCCCTCGAACCTTCTGCCAGCGGTCGCTGGGCCTTCTTCGATCCCGACGGCCGCCTCCGGGAGGTGGTGGAGACCCCGCCGGGGTTCGTCCCATTGGACTTCGAGGCGGATCGGATCTGGGGCCGGACAACGGACGATCTGGGCGTGGAATACGTGATCGCCTATACCCTCGAGCCGCTGTGATGAAACGAGCCATCCTTCTCCTGGCCCTGGCCATCTTCGCCGCCTTCAGCGTGCGCCTGAAGCTACGCCTTCTGGCGGAGTCCACCGCATTGGGCCCTTTGGCGGGTGGGCGGGAGGCGCCACCCCTGGTGCTGGAGACCCTGGACGGAGAACGGGTGGACCTCAAGCAGATCGTCGGCGAGAAGAAACTCGTGCTGGTGAACTTCTGGGCCACCTGGTGCACTCCATGCCGGATCGAGATGCCCCAGCTCGCCGAGCTCTATGACGAGTTCGGGGAGGAGGGACTCGCGATCCTGGCCATCACGCAGGAGGACCCGGGGGAGGTGGAGGCGTTCCTGCGGACAAACGCCTATCCCTTCCCCATCCTCCTGGACCCCGGCGGACTGGTCACCGCAGCCTACTCCGTGAGGGCCCTGCCCACCACGGTCATGGTGGATGGAGATGGAAAGGTCCTCCGCTCGCAGGAGGGCGTGGATCCTCTCCTGAAGACCTACGTCACCACCATCATCGGACAAGCGGAGCACGACACCTCGGCCTTCGGCGGCGGTCATGGTTGAGCACGACACCTCAGCCTCCGGCGGCGGTCATGGTTGAGCACGACACCTCGGCCTCCGGCGGCAGCCATGGCTGAGCCGGCCATCTCCGTGGAAGGGGTCACGAAGACCTTCCGAACGAGGCCTCGTCGGCAGCCTGTGGTGGCCGTGCAGGACCTGAGCCTCACCGTGGAACCGGGATCGGTGGTTGCCTTCATCGGGCCGAACGGAGCGGGAAAGACCACGACGATCCTTCTGCTTCTGGGGCTCCTGGAGCCGGACTCGGGGACGATCCGCCTGTTCGGTCAAAGCGCCGGCACCGCCGCCGTCCGCAGACGAGTGGGCTTCCTCTCGGAGATCTTCCACAGCTATCCCTACCACACGGCCCGTCGGGCCCTTCGCTTCTATGGACGGCTCTCGGAGGCCGACATGGAGACGCTGGAACCCGGCATTCCCGGTCTCCTCCACCGGGTGGGCCTCCGCAACGCCGCCGACCGGAAGGTCGGGACCTTTTCCAAGGGCATGATGCAGCGCCTGGGGCTGGCCCAAGCCCTCTTCCACCGTCCCGACCTCCTCATCCTCGACGAGCCCACCACGGGGCTGGATCCCGAGGGTCGGCATCTGGTAGGGGACATCATCGGCGAGGAACACGCCAAGGGCACCACGGTCTTTCTGAGCAGCCACATTCTCTCCGACGTGGAGCGGCACTGCGACAAGGTTGTGATGATACGGGACGGGAAGGTCGTCCTCTCCAAGGCTCTCTCCGAGCTCAACTCGGACTCCGATGCGTGGGAGATCGAGGTGCCGGAGTTGGATGGGACGATGAGAGAGCAGCTTTCCACCGAGGGCATCGGGGTGTTCCGGAAAGGGGAAGCTCCACCTTCCTCGTCTGCGACTCCTCGGCCAAGGCGCAGCTGCTTCGTCGACTCGTCGACGCCCAGGTGGAGATCGGCACCGTCCGCCGCACCGGCCGATCCCTCGAGGACCTCTACATGCAGTACGTCGGCGATGATCGGGCAGGGTGAGACGGGTGGGACGGGGTTCGCCCCGCCGGATCAAGGCCCGAAGCCAATGCGAGCCTCGCGGCCCAACCCCTACCGGGAGATCTGGAAGAACACGCTCGTCGGCATCGTGCGGAGCAAGGTCTTCTATGTGGGCCTCTTCCTGACCGTCATCGTGGCCGCGCTCTCCGTCATGCCCTACCTGATGATGCAGATGGCATCGAGGGCTGGCGAGACCGACGCGGTGGTGCAATTCCAGGCCCAGAGCCTACTCCTCACGATCGGGCTCTGGAGTGCGGCCACAACGGGGCTGGGACTCTTCATCGGGGCCACCCTGATCTCGTCCGAGGTCAAGACGAAGACCATCGTGACGGTGCTCGCCAAGCCCCTGGATCGGAGCCGCTTCCTGGTGGCGAAGTGGCTCGGCATGGAGACCTTCCTCCTGGCGTTCCTCGCTGCGGGGGTGCTGGTGGCGGTGGTCGCGATCCTGGCTTTCGGGGCCCAGGTCTCGGTCCCGTTCTGGCTGGGGGTGCTGAGAAGCTACCTGGGGGTCGTGATCGCGAGCAGCGCAGCCATGGCTCTGGCGACCGTGACCTCCCCCGTCTTCGCCGCTGGCGTGCCCATTCTCCTGGCGATGCTCGGCGGGTTCATGTCCATGGCCGACAGGAGCCCCTTCGCAGGGCTGCGGGCCCTCTCCACCGCATTCCACCTTCTGATGCCGGCGAGCTTCACGCAGAACATCATGGCCATGGGCCTGGACCGGGAGCCCATCGCCCTGGACCTGGGCCTCGTCGTCCAGGTCCTCGTGGAGAACGCCGGGTACGCGCTCGTCCTGGTCCTTCTCGCCAGCCTGGTCTTCCGCTCCCGGGAACTCCGTTTGAGGTGAAGGGGTTCGCAGGGCCGGGCCCGCCCCCGCAACGGACGAAGAAGCGTGGAGTGGGAGGCAAGCGGGGCGAGTCTATCGTTCCAACAGGTTCAGCAGGTTTTCCCTGTCAAAGAGCGCCGTGGCAGGACCGGGTTCCAGGAAGGGTGCGACATCTCTCTCCGCCCCTTTCCAATCGATGGAGGCCACGCGCTCGCGGGTCACGGGCTTCCAGCTTGACGGGTCGAGGACCGGTCCCTCCCAATTGGTTTGAATCAGGGCGTTGTTCAACAGGCCGAAGTTGGGTTCTGGCCAGGTCGGGTCGCTCAGGTACCAGAAGAGGTCGAACAGGTCCCGGCCCTTGGGCCAGCTCCTCAGCAGGATGGCATGCAGCTTTCCAGCCAGCAGGGAGGGGCGGTCGTGATGCTGCAGATTCAGCATGGCATGGCGCCGCACAACGGTTGTGGTCAGACCAGCGCCTTGTGGAGGTTGGGTGTCCACTTCGATGCGAACGTTCAGCCGTTGCGATGGGTGAGGAGAGAGCCCTGCTTCGTACGGCAGACCGGGAAAGCCCACAAGAAGTCTCTCCACCACCCTCTCGGTCTTCCCACGAGTGACGACTCGGTAACCTTCTCGGGTGAGCTGGGCCCTGATCCGGCCCTCGACCTGAGAGAGGTGGAACGGGTCCCGCCCGGGTCTTTCCAGGGCGAAATCCAGATCCTCGGAGAACCGCGGAAGTCCGAAGAGGAAGCGGAGAGCCGTTCCACCCTGGAAGGCCAGGGGAATCATGGCCCCGGCCTGCTGCATGGCCAGAAGGATCCTGGCCTGGAGGTATTCCCGGGCCAGATTTCCAGCAAGCACCGGGCTCTCGGCGTCTCCGACGATGTTCAGGAGCTGTTCTTTCATGGTTCTTCCCGTCTTCCCGAAACAGTCTCCTCCTTTATGCGGAGGATGTTCTCCACGGCCCGGTGAATCTTCTCCTTCTTCCACCTGCGAGCATGGCGCCGCAAGACTTCCTCTTCGAGACCATCGATCCCTTCCAGGCGAAGAGACCTGAGATGCTCCACCGTTTCGCCCTTTGGCGTCAGATAGACGAGATCCAACAGAGCCTTGGCAGGGTCAGCCACCAGGGCCTCCTGCCTCCGAGGAAGAGTCACACGGTCGTATCCGAAGAACACCTTCGGGCTTACGTGGCGGTAGATCTGGCGACCGAAGTGGGTGTCCATTTGAATCGGGCGAGCCGTGGTCACGGAGGTCGTCACCGGAACCGCCTCAGGGATCATGCCGTGGTAATCCAAGGCGGATTGGAGACTTACGTAGGATGGGGGGTGGAGCTCGTTTGCGATCAGAAAGGGGTGGGGCTGGACGCGGCGCCAGGGAATGGCGAGGGCATACAGATTGCGTCGGAGTTGGAGGATCTTTCCGGATGCCGTCCAGCGTGAGAGTTGGCGTCGGACATCCCCGGGATCCCGATCTCCGGCCAGAAGAAGGCTGCCTTGGAAGAGAGGCAGGCCTCCTACGGTCTCCAGAAGCTCTGAAAATTTCATTGCACTAAAATGCCATTTTAGGCAAGTAAACGCAATATCTTCTAGAGCAACGCACATTTGTATCAATAGTATTGACACAAGGCGAAGGCTCCTTGTACTATTCCATGTGATACAATTCGAGAAATGCAGGTGCGCACGGCCAGGGAGCTGCCTCTATGAGATACAACTTCACGGATGGGACACGGAAGGTCCTCGCCATGGCGAGGGAGGAAGCCATTCGGATGGGACACGACTACCTCGGAACCGAGCACATTCTCCTCGGACTCCTGAGGGAAGGTGGGGGCACGGGCCTGGCTGCGATCGAGACCATGGGTGTTGCGGCAGGAGAGCTGCGGCAGGCGGTGGAGGGGATGGTGCGGAAAGGGAAACGGCCGGTCGCCCGGGGTGAGCTCCCCTATACTTCGCGAGCCAAGAAGGTGCTCGAGCTCGCCATGGGAGAAGCGAGAGTCCTGAGCCACCCATACGTCGGCACCGAACACCTTCTCCTGGGCCTCGTGGCGGAGGAAAAGGGGATCGCCGCCGCTGCGCTCGAGGAGGCAGGGATCACTCTGGAGCTCGCGCGAGCCACCGTTCTTCAACTCCTGGGTGCGAAGAAGGACGCGCCCGGGACCGAGGCGACGAGAGTCGAACCCGGCCCCCGCGAGTCCGAGCCCCGGGCGAGTGCGCCGAAGGCGGGCCGGCCACGAGGACGAGACTCGGCGTGGTACCTGCTCATCGACGAGGAATCGGGGACTCCGATCTACGAGCAGATCATCGCCCGCATCGAGGAGGCCGTCGCGACCGGGAGCCTGGAGCCGGGCGAACGTCTGCCCTCGGTGCGGGACCTGGCGGCGGAGCTGGAGATCGCCCCTGGTACCGTGGCCCGGGCCTACTCGGAGCTGGAGAAGCGGGGCGTCGTGGAGACCGAGGGCTCCAGGGGCACGCGGGTCGCCGAGTCCCAGCCCTCGGAGAAGAGAGCACCCGACACCCAAGGTTGGCTGGAGGCCCTGCTGCGGCGCACGGTGGTGGCGGCGTTCCACCGCGGCGCCACCGCACAGCAGGTGCGGGAGGCGCTGGAGCGGGCCATGAAGGGAATCCTCAGAGTCCTCTAGCCGGAGCCATCGAGGGCCCCGGACGGCCCTACCGCCACACCTTCTCCAGGAACGCCTGGACCTCGGGGATGCCTCCCTGGAGGATGAGGTACCCGTCGTGGGGCTCCCGCTCGGTCATCTCCCCGGCGATGGAGGTGGTCATGAGCCGTCGCACGGCCTCGGGGTCGTCGGGGTGGAGGCCCAGGGCCCAGCCCAGCTTGATGTAGGCCACCTCCGGGAGCATGTTCGCCAGCGGCACCACCCCCAGCTCCAGGATCTCCCGGCCCGTCTCGTAGACGTGCATCTGTACGAAGCCCCAGAGGGTCTGGAGCGTCATGTAGACCTGGACGCCGGCGGCCCGGGCCCGCTCCAGGGCCGGGTAGATGAGGCGGTTCACGTGCCCCAGGCCCGTGCCGGCGATGACGATGCCCCGGTAGCCTTTGTCCACCAGGGCATCGATGACGTCCGGGTGCATGCCGGGGTAGTAGTAGGTGAGGGTGACCCGGTCGTCGAAGACGGCGCGCACCGCGACCTCCCGATCGTCCCGCCGGGGGCTCCAGTCGTCCTTGAGGGGCGTGACCTTTCCCTTCTCCACCATGGCCACGGGAATGTCGCCCAGGGTCCGGAAGGTGCTCCGGACCGAGCTGTGCATCTTCCGCACCCGGGTCCCCCGGTGCAGCAGGTTGTACAGGTCGGAGGTGGGGCCGAACATGCACACCATCACCTCGGCGATGGGTCCGTGGCCGGCGGCCCAGGTGGCGTTGATGAGGTTCTGGGCGGCATCGGACGAAGGGCGGTCGCGAGGAGCGCTGGCTCCCCACCATGACGATGGGCACCGGCGGGCGCTGCACCATGAAGCTCAGGGCCGCCGCGGTGTGGTGCATGGTGTCGGTGCCGTGGCCGATGACGACGCCGTCGTAGCCTTCCCGGATGGCCTCCCCGGTCTTCTCCGCCAGGATCAGGTACTGCTCCGGGCCCCATGTTCTCGCTGAAGACGCCGAAGAGCTTCTCCGTCTCCAGGTTGCAGATGTCCGCCAGCTCGGGCACGGAGCCGTAGAGCTCCCCCGGGCTGAACGCGGGGATCACGGCGCCGGTGCGGTAGTCCAGCCGGGACGCGATGGTGCCCCCCGTGCCCAGGAGCTTGACGTTGGGGTGGGCCGGGTCGGTGGGAAATTCCTTCTCGGGGATCTGGTAATGGGCCTCCCGGTAGCCGATCTTCTCCAGCTCCAGAATCGTGTCGTGCCGGATGCCCGATGTTGTAGCCCGAGTCCGAGCTTCAGGACCAGGTGGAGCTCGTCGCTGGTCTCGGACCGGGGCAGCAGGAGCCCCTCGAACTCGCCCCGGGTGGTCTCTGGCACGCACCTCGCACCACACCGTGATCGTCGAAACGCTTCATCACCTCCAGGCAGGGGCCGCGGTAGCCCTGGTACAGGTCCTTGACGGCGTCGCTCATGCGGCGTCTCCCCCCCGTGCGTCCGGCCGGCCGGCTCGCTCCGCCACGGCCAACGGACCCTGGCCATCCTCCGCTTCACGAGCCGCCCCCAACGCCTGGCGCAGACGCTCGCGAACCTCGTCAGGGTCCACCCGACCCAGGAAGCCCCTCATGACCTCCCCCATGGCCCAGCGGAGCAGGGTCTCCGGGCTCCGCCCCTCCATCCTCCCGGCCCGGTCCAGGACCTCGCCGATGCGCCCCTCCAGCCGCCGGGCGTCATCGGAGCGAGGGCGGAACGCGTTCACCACGTCTTCGGGATCCGCCCCGGCATCCGTCAGGATCGTGTCCACCGCCCGGGAGACGGCCTGGGGACCCAGCGCTCCCGACTCCAAGGCCCGGACGAGAGGCGCGAGCCGCTCGGCCGGCGGAAGCTCCTCCAGGGCGCGGGGCTTCGATCCCCGGTGGGCGCGGGCATGGAAGGGGATCCGCTTCTCCAGGACCCCGGCGAGCCTCCGGGCCACCTCTCCCGGCCGGGGCCTCAGCTCGTCGAAGAGGCCGGCCCACGGCGCCACCGACAACCGACGGGCCATCCCTGGATCGAGGCCCATGCCCTCGTAGCGCTCCTTCGCGGATCCACGGCGCCTCCCCCATCTCCTCCTTCACCTCGGCGATGAGGGCGTCGGCGATGGGCAGAGGCGGCGTGTCCGTGTCAGGGTACATGCGGTCGGCCCCCGGGAGGATCCGCTCGAAGCCCGTGGTTCCGTCGGGAAAGGCCTGCCGGGTCTCCGCGGGAATGCCTCGGAGCGCCTCCGTCGCTCGTATCAACACCTCCCGCGCCGCCGTGGCGGCGTCGTCCTTGGGAGCCCAGACCACGACGGTTGCGTCCCCGGATCCGGCCCCCAGGGCCTTTGCGATCTGGCGCCAGTGCTGTCCGCTGAGGCTCTCGACCCCCAGGTCCGAGTGGGTCATGAACGGCTGGTGCACGGGGCAGGCGATGACCCGGACCCGGTCCGCCAGCTCCCGGGCGAAGGTCACGCCCGGCTGGGTGGGGTGGCTCAGGAGGCCGCCGAAACCCCGGAGGCGGACCGCGCAGGCGACCTCACCCCTCCCGATGGCCTGCCGGACCGGTTGGTAGCTGGAGCTCCGGAGGAGGGCGCTGACGTCCGCCACGAGGGGGGACATCTCCCAGGGAGGGCCCGATCGGGGAATCGCGCAGGTTCTCCTCCTCCACCCCACGGCGCCTCAGCTCCTCCCGCACCCTCAGAAGGTTCAGCTGGCGGAAGGCCTCGGTGTGCACCAGCAGGGGCAGCCCCCGGTGGTGGTGCACCCCCTTGATCTCCACCCGGCGGCCCCCGGCCACGGACACGTTCACGTCCTGGCGGGCGGCTCCCGGCCCGCGGAACACCTTCCCGGTGGCGCGGGCCACGTGAGCGATGAGCCTCCCCGCCGCCTGCAGCTCCCGGGGCGTGAGAAGCTCCGGCTCGGTGACCACCTCCGTCAGAGGCATGCCCAGGCGGTCGGTGCGGAAAGTGATCCGGTGGCCCACGTCCGTCACTTCCCGGCAGGAGTCCTCTTCCAACGAGAGCTGGCGGATGCTCAGCTCCCGGTTGACCCCCAGCTCCGGGACCCGGAAGGGGATGGATCCCGTGAGCCCCACCATGGCCGTGCGCTGGAAGCCCGTGGGGATGGAGCCGTCCAGGTACTGCTTGCGCATGACATGGAGCTCGGACACCAGGTTCAGGTTGAACAGCTCCGCCATCTCCAGGGCGATTCGCACCGCCTCCTCGTCGATCTCGAAGGGGGGCGTGTCGTCCATTTCATACGTACACACCGTCCCCCGCTCCAGGAGGTAGACGATCTCCTTCTTCGTCTTGAACTCCATGAGGGCCGTCCCGTCGTACTCCCCCAACTCGCTCAGGGTGGGGCGCATGTGGCGGAGCACCTCGGCGTCCACCTTGGTGACTCGCCGGCCGGCGGGGCAGCGGCAGAAGAGCTTGGAGCGGGTGCGAAGCTGCTGGTGGACTTCCAGGCCCGACATGAACCCCAGGACCTCGTAGTCGGCGGGGGTCATCCCCCCAAGGGGCTTGTCGGGAAAGTCCAGGGCAGGTTCGGAACGGGGGTTGACGTCTCCGGGGGGACGGACCCCCCGGCCGTTGGCTGGCTCGCCGGTCTCGGGCATCTACTGCATCGCTCCGGCGTCCTCGCCTCCGCCAATCCGCTTCCGGTATTCCTCGCTGGCGAAGATGGCCACCTCCACCCGGCGATTCTCCTGACGCCCCACTTCGGTATCGTTGCTGGCGATGGGCTCCTGCTCGCCCATGCCCACGGCCCGGATCCGCTCGGGGGCCACGCCCTCGGCCATCAGGTAGCCGCTGGCGGCGTCGGCCCGCCGCTCCGACAGACGCTGGTTGTAGTCGTCGGAGCCGCTGGAGTCGGTGTGGCCCACGATGAGCACGTCCGATTCCGGGTAACGGAGCAGGCTGGCCGCCAACTCGGAGAGATTCGTCCTGGCCTCGGGCCGGAGGGCTGGAGGAGTCGAAGTCGAAGAGGATGCCCGAGTCGAAGGTGACGGCGATGCCCTCCCCGATGCGCTGCACCGTGGCGTTGGGAAGCTCCTCCTTCAGCGAGTCGGCCTGCTGGTCCATCTGATGGCCGATGACAGCGCCGGCGGCCCCACCCACCGCCGCGCCGATGATGGCCCCCCGGGCGGTGGATCCGGTGGCTTTCCCGATCACCCCCCCGAGAACCGCGCCTGCGGCGCCGCCGACGGCGGCCCCCTCCTGAGTCTTGGTCATGGAGGCGCAACCGGCACCCCACCACGCCGCGGAAAGGGCAAGAACCGCAACGGAACCGATGGACCGGGACGAGAGCAGCGATTTCATGGAAGAAACGTCCTCCGGATTTTCGATGTGAGGCTCCCGAAAGAGCCATAGGTTGCCCGAACCCGACTGCTGTTCAAAGATACTCCGGCCGGGCCAGGTTGCCCAAGGGAGGAGCGAGCGGCTCCGGACCCCATCGGGAACCCCCGGCGATCCGCCAAGGTAGGAAACTTGTCCGCGGTCCGGTCCCGTCCTCGGGAGGATGGAATGAGGATGCTCGCCACGGCGGCCCTCCTGGCCGCGCTATCGTCCCTTCCGTTCGCGGCCGGAGCCTCCGCCCAGTCCCTCCTCGTCCGCGTCACCGCGTCCGAATCCGGCCAGCCCATCCCCGGCGCCTTCGTGTCCCTGCTGGACGGGAGCGGTGGCGTGTTGCGAAGTGCCCTCACCGACCGGGAGGGCCGGTTCCTCTTTCTGGTGCCGGAGGCCGGGACCTACCGCGTAACGGCCGAGATGATCGGACGGGAGACCGGTGAAAGCGAGGCGGTCACCATTGCCGCCGGGGCATCCGAACAGGTCACCCTCGCCCTCCCGGTCCACGCCATCTCCCTGGCGGGGATCGAGGTGGAAGCGGACGCGCAGTGCCGAATGCGCCCCGACGAGGCCTCCGAGCTCAGCCCGGGTCTGGGAGGAGGCCCGCAAGGCCCTCGAGGTACAGGCGTGGACGGAGGCGGCGGGGCTCTACCGCCGGCAGCTCACGGCCTACGAGCGGGACCTGGATCCGGCTGGGAGACGGGTGGAGCGGGAAGACCGCCGGTCCGGCACCGTGGTGGACGCCATCCCCTTCGGGAGCCTCCCCGTGGAGGACCTCCTGGCCGGAGGGTTCGTCCGGCCCACCGGGGACGGCGGATACCAGTATTACGGCCCCGACGCCACCACGCTCCTCTCCGAGCCCTTCCTGGACACCCACTGCCTCCGCCTCACCCGGTCCCGTGACCAGCCCGGTTCCATCGGGCTCCGTTTCGAGCCGACGAGCGCAGTCCAGCTCCCGGACATCGAAGGCACACTCTGGCTGGAGGAGGCGACGTCCCGGCTCCAGCTCCTGGAATACCGCTACACCTGGGCCCCCTACCCCGAGGCCTGGGGGCTGGCCAGCGGCCGGATGGAGTTCGAGGCGCTTCCCGACGGGGCCTGGATCGTGGACCGCTGGTGGATCCGCGCCCCCATCCTGGCTCGGCGTGTCGACATGGTCCGGGCGGGGGACTCGGGCATCCGGGTGACGGGCATCCGGGAGACGGGCGGAGAGGTCACGGAGGTCTCGACCCTCACCGACGAGAGCCTGACCGAAACGACGCGGGGCTCCCTGACGGGGCTGGTCTGGGACAGCACCCGGGCGGCTCCCCTGGAGGGGGCGACGGTCACCCTGTCGGGAACGCAGTACGCGGCGTTGACCGACAAGGCCGGCCGGTTCGAGATCCATGACCTTCCGGGAGGCGTGTACGCGGCGGCGTTCGACCACGAGCGGCTGGACTCCCTGGGAATCGTGGTGCCTGGGGTGGAGGTGGAGGTCTTGTCGGGTCAGAGCAGGGAGGTGCGGCTGGCCGTGCCATCCTTCTCCACCATCGCGCTGGCGTCCTGTCAGGCCACAGAGCGAGAGCCATCCCCGTCCGGCGCCGCACCCGCTGCCCCGACGCGGGGTCCAGGCAGCGCGGCCCTCACCGGGATCGTGAAGGACCGGGCCACGGGCGAGCCCGTCCCCGGAGCCACGGTCGCGATCCAATGGCCGGAGCCTTCCGCCACGCTTGGTGCGGCCGCCGCCGGGGACCCGCCACGCCGGGCGCCACCCGAGGAACGACGACCCCGGGAAGCCGCCGGAGAAGCAGGCCTCCGGGTCGCGACCGACGCACGGGGCCGGTACACCGCCTGCGGAATCCCGTCGGATCAGCCCCTCCAGGTCCAGGCCACCTTCCTGGGCTGGGAGGGCGGGGCGCTCCAGCCCACACTCGCGGAAGGTGAAGCGAGTCTCCTGGACCTCGAGGTGAACCTTCCCCCTGGCCTCCTCTCCGATCGAGCGACTCCCCGAGCGCTTCTGGATGACGCGGGGGTCCAGGGAATCCAGGGAATCCTCCTGGAGCCCGGGTCGCGGACCCCCATCCGGAGCGCCGAGGTGGAGCTGCGGGACGCATCCGGCACGGTGCTGGCCACGGGAGTGACCGACACCAAGGGCTTCTTCCGACTCAGGACTCCCCTGCCCGGGCGGTTCCTCTTCTCCGCGAACGCCCTGGGATATGCCGGCGTCGAGGGCGAGGTCGTGGAGGTGGTCCGGGACAAGCTCACCGTCCTCGAGGTCCGGATGGCTCCCGCGGCGCTGGAGCTCGACCCCCTCGTGGTGTCGGCGGAGCGGCGGGACTTCCAGCTGGAGATGCAGGGCTTCTATCAGCGGCAGATCGATAACCGCGGCATCTACGTGACGCCGGAGGTCATGGAGGCTCGTCGGCCCAAGAAGGTCACCGACCTCTTCTTCGGGCTCCCGGGAACTACGGTCATGGAGCCCATGTACGGAGCGGGGCCCCGGGCCGTCTATTTCCGGTCCGGCCGCAGGGTCTCGGGCATCTGCTTCCCCATGGTCTACGTGGACCGCCACCTGGTGGCCACCGGCGGACTCGGGGTGGACGCCACGGCCCTGGACGAGATCGTGGCCCCCCAGGACGTCGCCGCCATCGAGGTCTACCGAACACCCTCCCAGGTCCCTTCGGAGTTCAACGGCCCCAACGCAGGCTGCGGGGTGGTGGTAATCTGGACCCACCGGGGCGGCGGGGGCTGAACACACACCCCGGCGAAGGAGTCCCACCGCCCGCGCCGGTAGCCGTCGGCCGCCGTTGCGGGGGGGATGCGCCTCAGGAGGGAGCAGCCCCGCCTCCGCCCGAAGGCCCGAACGACGGCGGCGCGTCCTCCGGGGCGCTCCCCCAGAGGGGATCCGGCGTGGCGGTGAGGTGGAAGTCCAGCTCCCCACCCCGGGCCACGAATTCCTCGGGCAGCCAGGGCCGGGTCCAGAGGTTCCCGTCCACCGTGAACTCGTGGACGAAGGGCACGTCAACGGCTGCCGCCGGCGCCCGAATCGTGATGGCCCGCTCCCCCGGCCGCTGGATCACCATGAGGGGAAAGAGGGGGCTCCCGACCAGGAGCTCCGCCCGACCCGGGATTCCCGGGTAGAGGCCCATGGCCGACCATACGAACCAGGCGGACATGGCCCCCAGGTCGTCGTTACCCGGGATTCCCGTGGGTTGGTCGCTCCACAGGGTGGTCTGAACCTGTCGGACGATCTCCTGGGCCTGAGCGGGCTTTCCGGAAAAGAGGTACAGCCACGGGGCGCCGATGGAAGGCTCGTTGTCCATTTCCGCCTTCAGCCCACCGAACCCCGTCAGCGCCCATCCGCCGTCCTCGTGGTGGAAGAAGTCGTCCAGGCGCACGTTGGCCCGGTCCTTCCCGCCCATGGCGTCCATGAGTCCCTGGACGTCGAAGGGGACCATCCAGGTGTACTGGGCGCTGGACCCCTCGGCAAACCCCCGGGTGGAGCCGGGATCGAAGGGCGGCCAGGATCCGTCGATATTCCGGTTCTGGATGTAGCCCGCCTCCGGCGTGGCCTCGGAATTGAAGAGGTTCCTCCAGTAGCCGGAGCGCTCCAGGAACTCGGTGTGACTCGCCTCGTCGCCGAGCCGAAGGGCGAGCTGGGAGAGGCTGAAGTCGGCCGAGACATCTTCCAGTGTCTCCCCTGCCCCACCCCACGCGTTGGATTCGGCGGCGATGTAGTGAAGGCTCAGCCACTGGTCCAGGGAGGGCCGCTGACCCGGGCACATGACCGAGCACCCCACGTTGCTGGAGTCCAGGGCCGTGGGAACCCGAGCCGCCTGGGCCAGGGAGGCGAAGGCGCCCTGGACGTCGAAGTCCGTCCCACCGAAGGCATGGATCCCCGCCACCGCCATGGCCGACGCATCCCCCTCCATGACGTGGGTGGCCCCGGTGTTGTGGGTCCAGCGATCCCAGACGCCGTCATTCTGGAGCGCCTGATTGAGGAGGGATTGGGCCATGTCGGCGGCCACTTTCGGCCTCAGAAGCGCCACGAGCTGGAGCTGGGAGCGATAGACGTCCCACCCCGAGAAGTTGGCGTACTGCGCGATCTGCCGCGGGCCCACCGTGTGGGGCTGCCCGTCGAACCCCCAGTATTCGCCGTTCACGTCACTGAAGAGGTTCATGTGGAGCAGCGCGTGGTAGAGAGCCGTATAGAAGATCCGGAGCTCCCGCTCCGTCCCACCACCAACGCCGATGACCGAGAGGGCCTCCCTCCACGCTTCCCGCGCCTGAGCCCGCACCGAATCGAACGACGTCTCCGGCGCGTTCTCCCGGAGGAGGTTCTCCCTGGCGTTGTCCAGGCTGACATACGAGATCCCGACCCGCACTCCGACCGTGGGGTCGTCGGACGTGTCGAACCCCACGTACGCCCCCGATCCCAGCCCCTTTACCGGGTAACCGTCGTCTCCGTAGGTCGTGCCCCCGTCCGCCGCCGTGGCGCCGGGGGTGAGGATGTCGTTCTCCCAGGTGCCCACCTCGGTGAAGGGCCGGTCGAATTCCGCCACGAAGTGGAGGGTGTAGTAGTCATGGCGCACGACGGGATCGATGTAACCGCAGAAGTTCCCGCTGGATACCCACCCCGTGACCGTCCGTCCGCCCGGCTCCACCTCCACGTGGGCGTTGCCGCTCCCCACCTCCGAGTCCGAGGTGCGGATGAGGACGTAGGCCGGTCCCTCGGGCGGGAAGGTGAACCGCGCCGAGCCGGTTCGGGCCGTGGCCGTAAGCTCGGTGTTCACCCCGTTTCGGAACCGGACCTGGTAGTAGCCGGCCCGGGCCGTCTCGTTGGGGTGATCGAAGCTCCCCACGTAGCGGCGGTCGGTGGTGTCCGCCGACGGTGACGAGATCATCTCGCCCAGGTAGGGAAGGAAGGGCACGTCGCCCGAGGCGCCCCTGCACCCCGTCCCGGAGAGATGGGTGAGGCTGAAGCCCCGGATTCGATTGGCGTTGTATTGATATCCCCCAGCGGCCGGACGCCGTGTCGGATCGCCGTTGGTGGTCTCCGGACTCCACTGGAGCATGCCGAAGGGGACCACGGCTCCGGGATAGGTGTTGCCCCCGTTGGCGCTGCCGATGAGGGGATCGACGTAGACCACGGGGTCAGGGACCAGGGGAAGCTCCCCGGGGGGGGCGCAGCTCCCTGCCGCAAGGCTCAGCGCGCTGACGCCCAGGAGCACCCGCATTGCAGCCCGCCTCCCGGCCCTTGCTCTCCGGGCCATCTCCTCCATGCGCGGGTGGGCTCCATCGGCTGGCCTGGCCGTCCCGTCTTCCGCCACCACCGTGCTGCCAGCTCCGATTACTCTGCCGTGCGTCATTGTGCCGATCCTTCGCTGGGGTCTCGCATTCGGAGCACAATAGAGCCTTCGTCCCCGTACCGCATTCCCCGGCCCGGATTCTTAGACACTTCTTCCGAGTTCTTCAAACACCGTCGGAAGGCAGGGGGTATCTTGATCCTGGAGGTTTGGTGCTGGAACCAGGCCCCCGCTGGATGTTGGACGGCGAGTGTTCGGGCCCAGGGCCGTGTCGCCGAGAACGCTTACCAGCCCAACTGGGTGGACGACGGCTCGGCCATTGCCTATCTGCCGGGGGAGTACATCTAGTACAGCAGCGACATGACCTCCAACGAGGGCCTGGTGATCCTCGACCTGGAGACGGGATCGGTCCGCCCCTACTCCGACAGCGACCTCCGGATGCTCTACCACCTGACCTCGTCACCGGACGGGCGCTGGTTCGTGGCGACGTCCAGGGGCGGGAGGCGTGGGGACATCCTCTTCGACGCCGACCAGGAGCTGCGCATCGGGACCTTCGAGCCCGCGGCGCGCACCGAGAAGCGTGGTGGACCAGGAGCCCGTGGTCGTGGTGGACAGGAGTGAGAAGGTCTACCACGTGGACTGGTCCCCCGACGGTCGCTACCTGGCCTTCAGCAACGTGGCACTTCACCGATGCGGATTTCGGGCCGTCGGCACGGGGCGGGGATGGAACCTGTGATCTAGGGCGCGCCCAGGGAAGTGGGTTCGGATCACCACCCGGGAGCCAAACAAGGAGCCGGACTGGGTGCCGGGACGGGGAGCGGAAGGATGACGAAGAAATGAAGTGTTCTCGAACTGACCTCGTCTCCTCGGATCTTCTTCAAGTGCGGGGCGTATACGCCGCGCGCACCTCAACCGCCTCCTCTCGGCCCTGGGCATCCCATGGACCCTCCCCCATCTCCTGACCTCCTGCTCCCCGCGGTATCTCCTTCTACGTCTTCCAGCCTGGAGTCTACACCATCGACCCTACCGGGGCAGTCTCCGGTGCGGGTGAGAAGCTTCGGCCGCTATGCCAGTCGTGTCTCTCTACCTACAACTGGTTGGCGGACCCGTGGAGCGGGCCGGACACCTCCTTCACTCCAGCTCCGCCGCGAGCTGACCGTCACCCGCAACGACGTCGCGGACGGCCTCTCCCTTTCGGCGTGGAGCTGTTCAAGAAGGTGGCGCTGGCGGACTCGCCTGGCCCTCTACGGGACCGGCCGGACGCTGGCGTTCGGTGATTCCTTCGTTCGGGACAGCATGTCGAACCGGCCCGGACCCTCACTACGCCCTCAACGAGCGTGCCGGATCCGACACGTTTGTCAACGCCCGCCTCGACGGGGCTCGTCCCCTGGCCATGGAGGGTCTTCTACGGCATCACTGCGCCCTGCTCCGGGGCGAGCGAATTCTCCTGCACCTGAGCCTCCTCTGGCTGGGCTCCCTCCAATGGCAGGCCTTCCGCCGGACGGCGGAACGGCTCCGGTCCCGGGGAAACCGGGTCTCGATGCTCCTTGGCCCCCTGAACGAGGACATGCTGGCCCCCTCGAGCGCGACGGCGTACCGGGAGACCATGGCTGGCGTCAGGGCATGGCTGAATGGGAACGGCTTCGTACACTACGCCCCCCCAACCTTACTGCCGAGCTGTACGCCGACCTGAGCCACCCGAACGCCGAGGGGTACCGCGTGCTGGCCGACGCCGTCCGGGCCTGGTTCGAGCGTGGCCCCCGTAGGACCGGTGGCCAGACGATTCCGCCCTCGATCGGTAAACTTCGCGGACGCCCCTGCCGATAATGTTCACGGGAGGCTCTGCCAGGAGGGCATCCCCCCGTCGCTTCCCTTCCCCTGAGCCACGACGCGGGAGAAATGTCCGACGCCACCCGACTGACGCCCCTCTTCCGGGAATCCCCCGTCGGCACCCTCATCCTGGATCGTGCCGGACGCATCATGGACGTCAACCCGGCGGCCTGCCAAATCGTGGCGCGTCCCCCGGAGCGCATCCGCGGCACCTCGCTCCTGGACCTCATCGTCCCGTCGGACCGATCCCAGAGCGAGGCTCATCTCCGGGAAGTCCAGGATGGAAGCGCAGCCGAGTGGAGGTCCCGGTTTCGGAGAGGAGACGGCCTCCCCAGGGTCCAGGAGATCCGTGCCGTCCCACTCGGACGGGAGGGCGTCGTGGACGGGCTTCTCCTCTTCCTCCGCGAGGTGGATGCTGTGCGGGGAGGGCGGCCCGAGACAGCCCAACTCATGAGCTTCACGGAGAACCTCCCGGGCCAGTTCGTGCTCTGTGCGGACCGCACCGGCAGGATCCGCTACTCCTGTGGATTGGAGCGGACCCACTTCCAGGACTCCGACTCCATCCTCGGGACACCGTACCGTGAGCTCCTGGGCGGAGAGCGTGACGGAGAGAAGAACCTGGATGAGCTCCTGGACGAGGTGGGAAAGGGGCGTCCCTGGTCGGGAGTGCAGTGGCACCGGAGGAAGGCCGGAGGCTCGTTTCCGGTGGAGGTTTTCGCCTCTCCGCACCTGGACCGAAAGACGGGGCGGGTTCTCGGAATTCTCCTGGTGGGCAGGGACATCTCCGTCACCCACAAGTGGCGCGACCGGGCAGAGCGAGCCGAGCCCCTCGCGCAGATCGGATCCCTCTCCAGCGGGATTGCCCACCGGATCGCCGATGCCCTGTCCCGACTGGACGGGGCGGTGTCCAAGCTGACCTCCGAGGTGGAGGGCTGCGACGAAGACGTCCAGGTCATTCATGACGAGGTCGCCCACTTCCGGCGTTTTCTGGAGGCGGTGGCCAAGTTCGGAAACCCCGGAACCCTGCGACGAAGGCAGATTCCCCTCCCGGAGATTCTCCGCGAGGCATTGGCGCTCGTCGATCCCCGGATCCAGGGGATGGGAGTCCTGCCCGAGCTCGAGATTGGGCCGAGCGTGCCTGCGGTCTACGCGGATCGCGGGTACCTGGCCAGGATCCTGGAGGTCCTCCTGGAGAACGCCCTGGACGCCCTCGAGGGTACGTTTCGCCCCTTCCTCAGACTTGAGGTGTCCAACGGCTCGGACGGGGTGCTTCTGCGGATGACCAATTCCTGCGCCCCCCTTCCAGAGGAGTGGCTCGGGGAGATCTTCGATCCCTTCTTCACCACCAAGGAGGGGCGACCCGGCCTGGGCCTGGCCGTGGCCCAGGGCATGGTCCGGGCCCATGATGGGCGCCTGTGGGCCGAGATCCCGGAACCGGGACACCTTCGCCTGTCAATGGAGCTGCCCAGAGAGGCCCCGGATCGCGTGAAAGTCTTCCGTCCCGTGCCCCTGGACCTGTCCCGGCCCCGGACGATCCTCCTGGTGGACGACGACGAGATCCAGCGAGCAGCCCTCCGGGGCTTCCTGGAGACGATCGGATACGAGGTCCGGGAGGCGTGGAGCGGCAGGAGCGCCATGGCTCAGGTCACCAGCGGGAGGCTCCCGGAGATCGTCGTGACCGACCTGAGCATGCAGGACGGGAACGGATCCTGGTTCCTCGACCAGTTGCGACGAGTCGCACCGCGCCTGCTGGCGCGGACCGTAATCCTGAGCGGGGATGTCGATCGGGAGGCCACCGAGGAGCTCAGCGGGCAGACCGGGTGCCCTGTCCTGCGCAAGCCCTTCGAGCCCCCGCAGTTCCTCGAGGTCCTGGACCGGGTGGCGACGGGAGCCTGAACGGCAACCGATCCTCAGGCCGTGGGCTAGCGCCCCCCGGACGCCTCCTGGAGGCCCGCGGCCGGTGGGGTTGCCCCCAACAAGTCCTCGAGGACTTCCCACAACGCGTTCCAGTTTACCGGCTTCTCCACGAAGGCCGAGCAGCCGACCGCCATGCACCGTGCTTCCTCGTCGGCGCCGGTGTGTCCCGTGACCCCCACGATGGGAACTCGGGAAAAGTGGGGCAAGGCGCGAATTCGTCGCGCGGCATCCAATCCTGGGATGTCGGGGAGGGACATATCCAGGAGCACGGCGGAGACGCCGCCCTGGCCGATCCGCTCCACCGCCGCCAGGCCCGCGCTGACTCCCTCGACCCGATAGCCCTCCCTCTCCAGAATGCGAAGCATGACCTCCCGGCCCCGGGGGTCGTCTTCCACGACCAGGAGCAAGGGTCGCCGGCCCGTGGCGTCCCGAATGGCCTCCAGGAGCGTTGTCCTCCCCAGGGGCTTCGTCAGAAACGCATCCATGCCGGCGGCGAAACAGCGCTGGGAGATCCCCGGCACCGCCAACGCCGTCATGGCGATCACGGGTACGGGATCCCGCCCCGCTTGCGCCTCGAACCCTCGGATGTTCTCCAGGAGCCCGAACCCATCCATCTCGGGCATGTGGAGGTCCGTCAGGACCACGTCGTAGGGGCGCGTCCGGAACTGGTAGGCCGCGATCTCCCCGTCCGAGACCTCGTCCACATGCATCCCCACCATACGAAGCACGTGAGCGAGGTAGAAACGGTTCTCGGCTCGATCTTCCACCAGGAGGACCCGGAGGCCCTTCAGGCGCGGCGCCGAGTCATCCACCTCGCTCTCCGGCGGCTCACCGGGCGCGATCGGCTCCCCCTGAATCTCCTGAAGCACGCCGGCCACCATGCGCCGGGTCATGGGCTTGTGGAGAGAGTATGTCTTCGAAGAGGCGGAGGCCCGCCGCGGCTGCGGAGATCCAGGGGGAATGAGAATCACCAGGGAGACGTCCAACTCCCCCCTCACGAGAGAGAGTCGATGCCGAATCCACTCCAGCTCCTCCGGACGGAGGCGTTGGTCGGCGAAGACCACCGCGGGACGGCCTGGATCCACATCCGCCAACAGACCGACGAGCTCCTCCGGATCCCTGGAGATCACGGCCGTGAGGCCCACGGAGACGAAGATCTCCGCCGCGGCGGACCGGAGGCGCTCCGACGGTGAGAAGAGGATTCCCTGGATCTCGGGGAAGGTCTGGTCGGAGACCCTGCGCTTCGGGAACCTCCCCTCGCAACGGCCCATCGAGAGTGCCACGGCAAAGGTCGTTCCCTGCCCCGGGGTGCTCCTGACCTCGATCACGCCCCGCATCATCTCCACGAGTGAGCGGACGATGGACAGCCCCAAGCCGACTCCCCGGCCCTCCGCGAGATCCCGCCGGTCACTCTGGAAGAAAGGATCGAAGATCCGGTCCAGGTCCTCGCTCGGGATTCCGGGACCCGTGTCCTCCACCCAGACCCGGACCTCCACCCCGTCCTCGTCCTCCCCGGCCAACTCTGCGCCGAGGAGTACGCCTCCGCTCCGGGTGAACTTCACCGCGTTCCCGAGGAAGTTCATGAAGATCTGCCTGATCCGGTGGGGGTCCCCCTCGAGTGGATCGGGGATACGGGCATCGACCCGGCAGCTCAGCTCCAGCCCGTTGTCGGCAGCCAGGGGCGCCATCTCCTCGGCCATGCTCTCCAGAAGACTCACCAGGGAGAAGGGCCGTGTTCGTAATGGCAAAGTGCCCGAGCCCACCTTGGAGATCTCCAGCACGCCGTCCAGGATTCCCACCAGTGAGCTTCCGGCGGAGCGGACCGTGTCCAGGAGGTTCCACTGGTCCCGGGTAAGAGGCGTGGAGAGCAGGAGCTCCGTCATCCCCAGGATGGCATTCATCGGCGTACGGATCTCGTGGCTCATCATGGCCAGGAGATCGGACTTGGCCTTTCCGGCCGCCTCCTGGGCCCGGAGTGCGGATAGCAGCTCCTCTTGGCTCCCGACCCCGTTTCCGCCTTCTCGGATGGACCAGACCGCAGGGCCCGCCCCGGTTGTCGGGGCCCCACCCACGTCGATCTCCAGCACCTGGCCCTCAATGGTCCGGAATCGCCCCCTCCTGCGCGGGGCGCCCGTTCCCCGCCACCAGGCCAGGAAAGCGTCGGGGTCCTGAAGCTTCGCCGCCAGAGCCTCCACCGAAACCGCCGGGGGATCGCGGTCCTTCGCCCCCGGGGCGTCCACCAGGGAGAACAGCTCCCTGCCGCGATCGTTGAGAAAGTGAAGGCCGTCCGGCCCCTCTACCGCTACCCCCAAGCCCACCGCGCAGGCTGCCGCCTGAAAGGGACCCGCTTCGTCAGCCATGACCCGACCCGGTCTGTGATGTCTCCTCCGGAGAACCCTTGGCCGCGGCCCTGGCCGGGTCCGGCCGGGGGGAAGAATACACTCCCATGGCAGAGAGTCAAATCTCGGGACAACGGCTGCTTGATGGAGCGCATACAGGACGCTCCCGCGCGCGGGCCGCGATGGAGAGAATAAGGACGATGAGGATCCTCGCTCCCTCGGCCGGGACAGCGTGAGAGCAGGAGGAGGAGGGTCAGGACGCGAGTCTCAGGCGCTCGCGATCCAGGGGCCACCGGGTTCCATACCGGGAATCCGGAACGATGATCTGTCGCCCGATCTGGTTGCCGAAGTTGAGGGCAACCAGGCCCTGAAGATTCGCCGTGGCCACACCATCGGACGTGGTGGGGAGTGTGACGATGGCCAGAATGCCGATCCGCGGGCCGTCCCCGGCCTCGAGATGGCTGAGGTCGGTGTCGCTCAGGTCCACGAAGAAGTCGTCCACCAACGCAAAGGGGTCCACCAGGAGGAACGCCAGGGATCCGCAGTCCGCGGATCGAAGCCAATACAGGCCGCTCTTCTCGGCCGGGAAGAGATGAAACCGCCGGCACGCGGGGAATCCCAGGATCCCCTGGGGGAAGAAGAAAGAGGTCATCGTAGATAGTCGGTGAGGGTCAGGTTCATGATCCGGGCATTCGCCATCATGGCGGCCTCGTAGGTCACCTGTCGGTTGACCAGCTTGGTGATGGCCTCCTCCATGTCCGTGTCCTGGAGCCCCGAGCGCTGCTCCAGGAGCTCCATCTCCAGAGAGTCCAGATTCTCCAGGGCTCTGTCCGCTCGGTTCATCCTTGCGCCGACGTCGGCCGTGAGGGCTTGTACCGCATGGAAGGCGTCGTCGATGTCGCCGATGGCGCTCTGGATTCCGTCCGGGGAGTCGCTCGCTAGAGCCTGTGAGAGCGCGGCGAGTGCGTCCAGCGCCCCCGAGTCCACGAACACCTCCTGCCCCCCGTGATTGCCAAGGAAGGTCCTCCCCGCTCCCCCCTCGACCATGAAGTCGTCGGCAGGCGGGCGGGCGGGATCGACCCCTGCGGTGCTGAAGGGACGCTGGTCCGCATAGGCCCCCCCGAACAGGTAGCTTCCGGTGAATTGGGTGTTCCCCAGGTCGATGAGGTGGGCCGTCAGGCCTTCCACTTCCTTCCTCACCGCTTCCCTGGTCTCGGTGGATGCCGTGGCGCCTCCCTGGCCAAGGGCCAGCTCCTTCGCTCGGGTGAGGACGTCGGTGATCTGGTCCAGGACCCCGTTCTCCAGAGAGAGGCGGGACTGGGCGATGCCCAGATTGTCCCGGTACTGCTCCAGCGCGCGGAGGCCGCCCGAGGTCTTCATGATGGACCCGATGGCAGCGGGGTCGTCGGAGGGGCGCTCCACCCGGAGCCCGGAGGTGATGGTCCTCTGGAGGTCGCCGATCTCGGCCATCAGGCGCTGGGTGCTCCCCAGCGCCTGGCTATACAATACCTGGTTGGTGATTCTCACCGCGATTCCATTCCGGGTTGGGCCGGGGTCTCATGGGCCGGTGGTTCGTTGCAGGCCCTCCAAGCCTTCCGTACGTTTGGATTATCGGTTCTCCTGACTTCCGACTTTAGCCCACTTCGAGATCCCATGGCTCGAATTCTGTGCGTCGACGACGAGGCTGCGTCCCTCACCGTCATCGAGGGCGCACTCCAACAGGCCAAGCACGAGACCATCGGCGTGCGGAACGTGCAGGCCGCCCTCAACGTCCTCGGACGAGGGGGCGTCGACCTCATCGTCTGCGACTACCGTATGCCCCAGGCCACGGGGCTCGAACTCCTCTCCACGATGGAGAGAGAGGGGAGCGACGTACCCCTCATCATGGTCACGGGCCACGGGAGCATCGAACACGCTGTGACCTCCATCAAGGCCGGTGCGGTGGACTACATCACCAAGCCTGTACGGCCGCAGCAGCTCCAGATGGCGGTGGAGCAGGCGTTGGAGCTGGTCCGCCTCCGGAGGGAGAACGCCCAGCTCCGGGAGGAAGTCGGGCGGTTCCGGGGAGCCTCGGAGATCGTCGGCGAGAGCCCTGCCATGACCCGGATCTACGAGACCCTGGCCATGGTGGCCCCCACCCGGGCCACCATCCTTCTTCAGGGTGAATCGGGGACGGGCAAGGAGCTCATGGCCCGAACCCTCCACCAGATGAGCGATCGGAGCCAGGGACCGTTCATTCCGGTAAACTCCGCCGCCCTCCCCGAGAGCCTGGTGGAGAGCACCCTGTTCGGGCACGAGAAGGGCGCGTTCACGGGGGCGGTCAAGTCCATGCGGGGGGCGTTCGAGCGGGCCAACTTCGGGACCCTCCTCCTGGACGAGATCTCGGAGATGCGCCTGGACCTGCAGGCCAAGCTCCTCCGGGCCCTTCAGGAGCAGGAGTTCGAGCGGGTGGGGGGCACGGTGCCTATCCGGGTGGATGTGCGGATCGTCGCAACCACGAATCGGGACCTGGCCAAGGAAGTGGAGGCAGGGCGGTTTCGGGAAGACCTTTATTATAGACTGAGCGGCGTTCCCATCCGGATCCCCCCCTTGCGGGAGCGGATGGAGGACATCCCTCTCCTCGTGAACCACTTCGGGAAGCGGACCGCAGCGGAGAACGGGAAGGGATTCTCCGGCGTCGCGCCGCAGACCATCGAGGTCCTTCAGCGCTACGCCTGGCCAGGAAACGTCCGCGAGCTGGCCCACGAAGTGGAGCGAGCCATCATTCTGGGCACCTCCGACGTGCTGCTTCCCGAAGCCTTCGACCGAGGCCGTTTCGGCCTGACGCCGGGATTGGCCGACGCACCCGCCATCAAGACCTCCGATGCCGACCCGCCGAACGCCTCGGGGGGGGCCAACGGGAAGGCCCGCACCCCGGTCTTCCTCGACACCCTCAAGCTTGCCGAGGCGGAGGAGACCCTGATCCAAAGGGCCCTGGACGCCACGTCGGGGAACCGAACCAAGGCGGCGGACCTCCTGGGCATCAGCGTCCGCACCCTCCGGAACAAGCTGAACCGGCCCTGAGGTGCGGCCCCGCCGCCGGCCGGTCCGCCACGTTGTCCCTCTCCAGGCTCCTGGACTCCGGCCCATCGGCACCGGATCCCAATCCCCGAGTCAGGCAGGCTGAGCGGCAAGGAACCGGAAAAAGTCGCCGCCCCCTCCCCGGAAGTTCGTTCCGCATTCTCTCCGTTCCCGCCCGGATGCCGGCCTGGGGCGAAAAGTGTGAAAGACTGATTTCCGATCCGAGCCCGCCTCACGAGAAGTCCTTAATTCACTAAGCGTTTCTCCCCGAATAGCCTCCCTCGCCGCCAGCTGTATTTTCGGAAAAACCACTTCCGTGAGGGCCTGGAATACCCCTTGCCGACGGCAGGGGCGTTCGATCGTACCTCTCACCACGGTGGGGGCGTTCGATCGTCTCCGTCAGGACAGCGGGCGGATCAACCGGCCCTCTCACGGGAGCGAGATCATGCTCAACCGATTGTTCGGAAGCGAATCGTCCCTTCCGGCACTCAAGACCAGCCTGGACCAGTCCACCCGATCGGTCCGGGAGA
Organism: uncultured Gemmatimonadales bacterium; assembly: GCA_963751255.1. Taxonomy (GTDB): domain Bacteria; phylum Gemmatimonadota; class Gemmatimonadetes; order Longimicrobiales; family Gaopeijiaceae; genus CAVVTW01. The sequence continues at coordinate 174,323 of CAVVTW010000019.1, forward strand.
TCGCCCATCGGGTGGCCAACGCCTCTTCGGGCCTGGACGGGGGCTTCGCCTCCGCACTGGAAGGAGCCAACGGGGAGATCGCTGGAAACGGGGTGGACCTGGAGCGGGAAATGGTCGCCCTGGCCGATGAGCAGCTGCGCTTCGAGGCGGCTGCCCGCCTGATGGAGAAGGTCTACCAGCAAATCCGGTACAGCGTCCGGGAAGGATAGGAATCGTGCCTGAAGGGAGTGGAATTCCGTTGACCGGGACGGTGGGGGCCCTGAGCGGGCCCCGGGGGTTCTTTCGGTCCATGGGCATCGCCGCCTCCGGGCTCTCGGCACAACGGGCCCGGATCGAGGTCATCGCCGACAACCTCGCCAACGCCGAGACAACGCGGACCGCCAACGGGACACCCTACCGTCGGCGGACCGTCCAGCTCGAGGAGATCCCCTTCGCGGAGCTCGTGGCCCAACGGGAAGGCGCCGGGACGGTGCCGAGCCCCTGGGTGGCGTCCCCGGTGGCCGGGGGTGAGGCCGGGGGGGTGCGGGTCGTGGGCACCGTGGAGGACACCACCGAAGGCCCCGTGGTCTATGACCCCGGACATCCGGATGCCGACGCAGATGGTTACGTCCAGATGCCGAACGTGCGGGTGACCGACGAGATGGTAGACCTCATGGAGGCCCGACGCCTCTACGAGGCCAACGCATCGGTCTTCGACGCGGTGAAGTCCATGCTCAGACGAGCCACCCAACTCTAAGGAGAGGTCCACATGTCGATTCAGGGTCTTGGCGGAATCTACGGGCCCGGGGGACCCCTCCCCCAGCCCCAGGGCCCACGAGGGCCCGACGAGGCCCCACCGCGGGACCGGGCCGAGGCGGCGAGGACCCCACCAAGTTCGGGACGTGAGCCCTGGGCTCTCGACCGCTCCACGGGGGAGGACCTTCCGGTCCAGGCCCCTCCCGGGACCGACCCCGATCTCTGGAGCGTGCTCACGGGCGAGGAGCGGCGCTACTTCGCCCGTGCCAAGGCCATGGGGCCGGTAGTGTACACGCCGGGGCGACTGGGCCTGGCCGAGTTGGGCCTCCAGCGGGGCGGTCGCCTGGATGTGAGGGCCTGACCATGAGCCAAGGCATCGGACCCATCGGCGCACAGAGCACCGGCGCCAACGGCATCGGCACTCGCGGCATTGGCACCCAGGCCATCCAGGAGACGGAACGAGGGGGCTTCAAGATCCCCCTCCGGCCGGGTGAGGAAGGGGCCTCTTTCGCCGACACCCTCGAGAAGGCCCTGGGTCAGGTGTCGGACCTCCAGACCGAGGCCAGAGACGCCATCTCGGCTTTCGTACGGGGCGACCCGGTGGAGGTGCACGAGGTCATGGCAGCCACCGAGGAAGCCGGCATTGCCCTGGAAATGCTCATCGAGGTCCGGAACAAGCTCACGGAAGCCTATCGCTCCATCATCAACATGCAGAACTGAGGCAGGCTGAGGCACCATGCCCACCGCATTGACGAAACTCCTGGATCCTGTGGCCGGCGGCCGCCGGCTTCTCCTCGCCCTCGTGGGAATCGGCTCCGTAGCCCTCCTGTGGTCCCTTTCCCATTGGGCCATGAAGCCGGCCATGGTCCCCCTCTTCTCCGGCCTCCCGGCGGAATCGGTGGGGGAGATGGCTCAGCGCCTCGACGAGGAGGGCATCGACTATGAGCTCCAATCCGGGGGCGCGACGCTGGCCGTGACCGACAAGGACCTGGCGCGAGCCCGGGTGACCCTCGCCCAGGAGGGCTTCCCCGCGAACGGGAGGCCGGGCTGGGAGCTCTTTGATCAGGCCGCCTGGGGGATGACCGACTTCACACAACGGGTCAACTACCGCCGCGCCCTGGAGGGGGAGCTGGAGCGGACCATCGGCCAGATGAGGGGCGTGCTGGCGGCCCAGGTCCACCTGGCAATTCAGAAGTCCTCCATCCTGCGGCAGGACGAGACCCAGAACGGGGCCTCGGTGGTCCTTGCCCTGAGGTCGGGCGCCCGCCCGGAACGGGCCATGGTGGAGGGGGTCGCGTCCCTGGTGGCCGGCAGTGTGGAGGGCCTCGTGAAGGAGAACGTGACGGTGCTGGACGATTCGGGGAGACTCCTCTCCGAGTCCGCGGAAGACCTTCTCACCACCGGACTCACGACGCGCCAACTCAAGATTCAGAGGGACTACGAGAGCTACCTGGAAGACAAGGCCTACGAACTCGTGGAGCCCGTGGTCGGGCGGGGCAACGTGACCGTCCGCGTCTCCGCCTCGCTGGACTTCGACCAGATGGGCCGGACGGTGGAGAGCTTCGACCTGGATCAGCAGGTCACCGTCAAGGAGGATCGCTCCGAGATCATCCCCGGAACCGAGGACCAGGGGGCGAGCTCCGTCACGGTGAACTCCGTCTACGAGACCCCAAGGACGGTGGAGACCTATGCCCGCATGGGCTCCCGGGTGGAGCGCCTGACGGTGGCCGTGGTGGTGGGCGACCGGCAGGAGGGTGAAGGCGAGGCCACCCAGTTCACCCCCCGGGACCGGCAGGAGCTGACGCGCCTTGAATCCCTGGTGCGGAGCGGCCTGGGAATCTCGGAGGACCGGGGGGACGCCATCACCGTGGTAAGCATGCCCTTCGACAGGGACACCATCGTTCCGGCGGAAGAGGAAGCGGGGCCGGACATCCTGGGCCTGGTCCAGGCCGGAGTCCGACCCGGCATCGGGATCCTGGCCCTCACCTTCGCGTTCATCCTGGGTCTCAAGACCCTCCGCCTCGCCCGTTCGATCCCCCTTGGACCTTCGGAGCCCGGGAGCCTCTCCCCGGGATCGCAGGAGGAGATTTCCGGCGCCGGGCGAGCCGCCGGGAAGCTGGCCAGCGGCGGAGGCGGTGCTGGGGCCCCAGCCTCGACGCCGCGTATCGAGCTCACCGATCCGTCTGTCACCGCGAAGGTCGTCAAGGCCTGGATGAACGAGGGCTGACATGGGCACCGCCGTTGCCAAGAAGAGCATCACCGACATCTCCGAGCTCACCGGCCGACAGAAGGTCGCCGTTCTCCTCATGGCCATCGGGGAGGAGGGCTCGGCCGCTCTGACCAAACACCTGGCCCCCGACGAGGTGGAGGACATCTCGTTCGAGATCGCCCGAATGGGCCGGGTCGAGCCGCACGTCGTGGAGGCGGTCCTGGACGAGTGGCACCACACGGAGAGAGCCGCTTTCTCCATGGCCCACGGCGGGGTGGACTACTCCCGTCGGGTTCTGGAAAAGGCGTTCGGGGCCAAGGAGGCCTCCCAGATCCTCCAGAGGATCGAGTCCCAGCTACACGACCACATCTCCCTTGTGAACTTCAAGAGCGCCGATCCGGCCCAACTCTCGGCGGTCATCCGGAACGAGCACCCCCAGATCATCTCCGTGCTCCTGGCCTTCCTGGGTCCGGACCACGCTGCGGCGGTGCTGCGGGGGTTCGACACCCGCCTGGGTGGCGACGTCCTCCTCCGCATGGCCCGTCTGGAGAGGATCCACCCCGACGCCCTCAAGGTCATCGAGGCGTCCCTGGGTGCCGAGTCCGACCTGGTCAGCGGGGTGGAAAGCTCCCGGGCCGGAGGACCCAAGGTGGTCGCCGAGGTACTGAACCGGGCTTCCGCCGAAACGGAGAAGGAGCTCATGGACACCCTGGCGAACGGGGACCCGGAGCTCGCCGAACAGGTGAAGAACCTGATGTTCGTCTTCGAAGACATGGTCAACCTCGACAACGCCGCCATCGCCCGAGTGCTGCGCGACGTGGATACGAAGGAGCTGGCCATGGCCCTGAAGGTGGCTTCGGAGGAGTTGAAGGAGAAACTCTTCTCCACCCTCTCCAACCGCGCCAGGGAAGCCCTCCAGGAAGAGATCGAGTTCCTGGGCCCGGTACGGGTGAGCGAGGTGGAAAACGCCCAGGCCACCGTGGTGAGGACCGTGCGCGTCCTCGAGGAAGCCGGCGAGATCGTGGTGGGGGGCAGCGATGACATGGTGGTCGAGTGATGCGCCCGATAAGGGACCCGGCCTGGGCCGCCCCCCCGGGGGAGGCCCAGCCATGAGCTGGGACTGGCAAGACCTGGGGCTCCTGGCCGACGGCGTCACCTCCCGAGGCGGGCCAACACCGGAAACGCAGGAAGCCCAGCGGGAGGCCGAGCTGAACGAGGCGTTCCAGAAGGGGCTCCGGGAGGGGGAGGCCGCGGGCCGAAAAGAAGTGCTCGCCGAGGTCGAGCCCGCTCGGCAGGCCGCCCAGGCCGCCTCCTCCGCCCTGGCGGCCTATGAAGCGGAGATCGAGAGCCGCCTCAGCGAGAACGTCATGGCCCTGGCGCTGGCCGTCGCGCGGAAGGTCGTGGATCGAGAGGTCCGCGCCGACCCGGGAATCGTGGCGGAGTTGGTGGAGAAGGCCCTGGCCCACTTTCCCCTGGACCAGAAGGTCCGGGTTCGACTGAACCCCGCCGACCTGGCGTTCGTTACCGGCGAAGGCCCCGGCCGCCGGGCGCCCGAGGCGGGAGGAAGAGAGGTTCGCTGGATGCCTGACGAATCGGTGGCCCGAGGGGGCTGCCTCGTGGAAGGACCGGAGCACGTGGTGGACGGACGACTCGACTCCGTCCTTGAACGTATCTACCGGACGGTGTTCCATGATTGAAGGCATCTGCCGACGCATGGAGCCCCTCTCCCGGTTCGCCCAGTACGGGCGGGTGACCCGGGTCGTGGGTCTGGTGATTGAGGCCGTAGGTATCGACGTGGCCGTGGGCGAGCTCTGCCAGATCCGGAGCCTGGCCAACGACAGCATGGTCCTGGCCGAGGTGGTGGGGTTCCACGAGCGGGGAATCCTCCTGATGCCCCTGGAGGCGCTGGAGGGGGTCCACCCGGGGAGCGCAGTGCGCGCCATGGGCCGGACCTTCGACGCCCACGTAGGCCCGGGCCTCCTGGGCAGGGTCCTGGACGGCCTCGGCTATCCCATGGACGGCCGGGGCGACGTCGGGCCCACCCATCGCGTTCCCCTCTTCGCCGATCCGCCCAATCCCCTCTCCCGGCGCCCCATCAAAGAGCCGCTGGAAACCGGCATCCGAGCGCTCGACGGCCTCCTCACCGTCGGCCGCGGCCAACGGATCGGGATCTTCGCCGGCAGCGGCGTCGGAAAGAGCACCTTGCTGGGCATGATCGCCCGCCACGCCTCCGCCGACGTCAACGTCATCGCCCTCCTGGGGGAGCGGGGGCGTGAGGTCACGGACTTCATCGAGAGCTCCCTGGGGCCCGAAGGCCTGGCCCGCTCCGTGGTGGTGGTGGCCACCGGGGACCAGTCGGCCCTCATCCGGGCGCGGGGGGCGCTGGTGGCCACGGCCATCGCCGAGCACTTCCGAGATCAGGGAAAGCAGGTCCTCCTGATGGTGGACTCCGTCACCCGGGTCGCCATGGCGTGGCGTGAGATCGGTCTGGCGGTGGGCGAGCCCCCCACCACCAGGGGATACCCGCCCTCGGTGTTCGCCGCTCTGCCGCGCCTCCTGGAGCGTGCGGGGAACGCAGAACGCGGCGGGATCACGGGCATCTACACGGTCCTCGTGGAGGGCGATGACTTCAACGAGCCCGTCGCGGACCACGCTCGGGCGGCCTTGGATGGTCACATCGTGCTCAGCCGGAGGCTGGCGTCGGCCAGTCACTTCCCAGCCATCGAGATCCTCGGAAGCGCCAGCCGTCTCCGGGACCGGGTCATCGATCCCCATCACCGGTCCGCCGCGAATCGCTTCCAGGCTCTCCAGGCCACCTACCGGGACAAGGAGGACCTCATTTCCGTCGGGGCCTATCAGAAGGGATCCGACCCACAGACGGATGAGGCCATCCGGCTCCGCGACCCCATGCTGCGCTTCCTCCAGCAGGCGCCCGAGGAGTGCTCCGGGTTCCAGGCGACGAAGGAGAGCCTCCTGAGCATCACGGAGACGGCAGAGCCTGCAGGGACCGGGAGGGCCTCATGAGCCGGTTCCATTTCTCCCTGGGCAGGCTCCTGGATTTTCGGCGGAACCAGGAGGAGGAGCGGGCCCGGTCCCTGGCCGAAGCGCGCCGTAGGTCGGAGGCGGCGAGGCGGGCCCGGGAGGATCTCGTCGAGGTCCAGAAAGCCGGACGAGCCAGTCTTGCCGAAGCACACCGGGCCGGCGGCTCCATCGGCGTCCTCAGGAACATGGAGTTCGTTCTCGAAAGGATGGAGCACCACTTGAAGGCCGCAGACACGGTCTGCCAGGAGGCGGACGAGAGCCTCGTCGAATCGGTTAAGCACTACACGACGGCGTTCCGGGAGCGGCACAGCCTGGACCGCCTTCGGGATCGTCGCATGGCGGAGTGGCAGTTGGAGGAGAACCGGCGGGAGCAGAACGAGATCGACGAGGTCGCCATCACAAGACACGGTCGCCTGACTTCGGACCCGTCGGGCACCTGAGGAAGAAGACCCATGAAGCTCATGATCATCTTTGCCGTCAGCGGCCTGACTTTGGGCCTCCTGGGCGGATCGGCCGTGGGAGGGCTGAAGGGTAAGGCCGCGATCCTGGCCGATCTGGAGGCCGAGAAGGCCGCCGAGGTCGCAGCCGCGCGCCGGAGAGCGGCCGAGGAAGGCGTTGGTGCCTCAACGGACCAGGACCGGGAAGAGCAGAATCGGGAAGGACTGCATCCCCCGGAAGACGGCGCGCCGGAGGGGGAAGCCGTAGTGAGCGGAGGGAAGTCTGAAGCATCGGCGCCCGAGCTGAGCGCCGGGCCGGTGGCCGAGGCCCAGGGAGCGAGCGGTGAGGGGCCCGACAGCTCTCCGGCAGAAGCCCATGGCCAGACGCCGGGACTCTCCTCCGGAGCGGCCGACGATCCACCCACCACTCCTGGGGCCAATGAGGCCTCCCAGCGTCTGGCGAAGATCTTCGGAGCCATGAAGGCCCAGGACGCGGCGGCGGTCCTCGAGAAACTGGAGGACGCGGAAATCCGCGCCATCCTCTTCCATCTCACCGACCGGAAGGCCGCAGAGATCCTCGGCAACTTCCAACCGGACCGGGCCGCGAAGCTCAGCAGGAACCTGCTCGGCTCACCGGGTGGTGGCGCATCATGAAACTCATAGGGGCAATGATGAATGCAATCGGCTCCCTCTTTCCAGGGCTTTCCCGGGGACCGGAATCAATGGAGTCGGGGCGCGGCACCGGCCGCGACGGGAACTCCCCCTCCTCGGAGGAATCGGCGGCCAACGCATTCGCGTCCACCCTCCTCCAGCTCCTCTCCGGATCTTCGGCGCCGGCACCCGCTCTCGCCCAGGGTCCGACCACCGGCGGCGCCTCCGGCCAGTCGGGGGCCGGCGAGGCGGCGGAAACCACGGAAGCCGATGGCGAGACGGGGGCCATCGACGGCACCGTCGCCACCCACACTGTCGGGGATCGCCGCGCAAGCGCCGCCGCCAGCTCCGCCACCAGCTCCGCCACCAACTCCGCCACCAGCTCCGCCACCAACTCCGCCACCAGCGCCGCACCCATAGCTGCGGCCGAGGCGGCTGGGGGAGGCGTCCAGGGCCGCGGACTCCTTTCCCGTGGACCAGGATCCGGGGAAGCTCGATCCCGCCTTCCGGGAGAAGCTTGCCCGGGTCGCCTCTCGAATGGAGAGGGAATACGGGCACAGAGTGGAGTTGGTGGAGGGCTACCGCTCCCCTGAGCGGCAGCAGGCCATCTTCGCCCAGGGCCGGACGCAGCCGGGACCCGTCGCCACGTGGACGCGCGATTCCCTCCACACCCAGGGGAGGGCCGCGGACCTCCAGGTGGATGGCTCCTGGGACCATGCCGAGGGCTACGCCCACCTCCAGCGGATCGCCGCCGAGGAGGGCCTTCGGGTCCTGGGGAACAAGGATCCCGGACATGTGGAGCTTCCAGGGAAGGGGTCCCCCCCCGTAGAGGCAAGACGAAGCGGGAGCCGGCCGCTGGGGTCGGGGTGGGCGGAGAAGGTTCAGGCCTCCGTTTCCCGTCCCGCCCGGGTCGCCGCGCCGGCACGGCCCCCGGGCGAAGCCACCGTGCGTGCCTCGGTGGCATCCGCGGCCCCGGCCCCCTCCACGCCCCGGTCTTCCCCCGGGCCCACGATCCGGCCCGAGGTCGCACCCACGGCCCGCGTCGCACCGCCTGGGGCCGTCGGGGGAACCGGGACGTCCGGCGTCCCGGGGCAGGGCAGCCCGATCGCCTCACCGCGAGCGACCGCACCTGCGTGCGTTTCCAATGGACCTCCGGCGCCCCAGCCCCGGACCGATGACGGGTCCGACGCCAAGGACCGGGACATGACGAGGACCCTCCGGGAGCCGGTCCCGCAGCGGAGCGCCGCTCCTTCCATGCCCGCCCTCTCGGGGGGACCCGCGGAGGTCCACAGGTCCCGGAGTTGGGGTGGGGTCCCGGGGGCCGAAGCCATCCAGCGGCCCGGGACAGCCGAGCGGGTCGACGAGATCCTATCCATGGGAGACGCATGGGATTCCCGGGCACCAGGGCGCGTTCTCCTCGACCTCCAGGACGCGGACGGGGCCGGTACCCGGATCCGGCTCGCACTCCGTGGATCGGCCCTCGCCGGTAGCCTCGACCTTTCCGATCCGGCCCTGGCCGACCGGATGCGAAGACGAATCGGCGAGCTGCACGAGGCGCTCTCGCGACAGGGACTCGATGCCAGGGCCGTGGAGGCCCGGGTCATGACAGGACTGGAGCGGAGCGGCCGGAGCGACGGCGATCTGGCCGCGCTCACCAAGGACCCACTCCAGAGCCTGGCGAGGATGATGGATACCCGGAGCTCCGGCGCAGAGACCCGGAGTGGCGATCAGCGCCACACCCGTCAGGAGCCCCAGCGTGGGTGGGAGCGTTTCAGAGACACCCCTCAACGGGATCGAAACAAGGAGGAGCAGAGGTGATTGAATCCGTCGCCGGCGCAGGAGCCGGGGCCGCCTCCACGGGGGCCGTGGCCGAACCGAAGAACCCAGGCGGATCCCTGGGACAGGACGAGTTCCTCACGCTCCTGGTAGCCCAGCTCAAGAACCAGGATCCGATGAATCCGCTGAACGCGGAGCAATTCGCGGCCCAGCTCGCCCAGTTCTCCAGCCTGGAGCAGCTCATCAAGATCAACGAGACCCTGGAGGGCCAGACGGATGGGACCGCCGCCCTGATGGACGCCATGAACGCCACCACAGCCCTCAGCGTGGTGGGGAGGGACGTCCTGGCGGCCGGGAGCGCCCTGGACATCACGGAGGGCGGGGCCGGACCCCTCGTCGTGGGGGTCGGAGGGGAGGCCAGCTCGGGCACCCTCAAGATCCTCGACGACGACGGCGAAGAGGTGGCCAGCATGGAGCTGGGGGCGCTGGAGTCCGGGCCGACAGGAAATCGAGATCGACCAGGCCATCTCGGGCCTGGAGCCCGGACGCTACAGCTACACCGTGGAGCTCATGGACGAGACGGGGACGGCACTGGAATCCAGACGTTCTCCCGAGTGCACATAGATGGGGTTCGATACGGGCCGGGGGGACCCGTGCTGATATCCGGAGACCTCGAGATTCCCCTCTCGAACGTGGTCGAAGTGCTTTCTTCAGCCGACTGAGGGGAAGCCGGACCCTCGGCACACGCCCGGGCGGAGCCGATTCCGACACCGCCGCGGCAAGCCGATGGCAACGCGCCCGCCCCTACCGAATCACAAGGATCAAAGGAGGATTGGACCATGATGCGTTCGCTCTTTTCCGGGGTCTCTGGCCTTCGGAACCATCAGGTGGAGATGGATGTCATCGGAAACAACATCGCCAACGTGAACACGCTGGGTTTCAAGGCCAGCCGCGTGACCTTCGAGGAGGCGTTTGCCCAGCTCGTCCAGGGAGCCCGTCCCCCGGGCTCGTACACCAACGTGAGCGGCCTCAACCCCACCCAGGTGGGTCTGGGAATGAACATCGGATCCATCGACCTGCTCTTCACCCAGGGCAACCTGGAGGCCACGGGGGTCAACACCGACCTGGCCATCCAGGGCGACTCCTTCTTCGTGGTCTCCGACGGGGTCCAGAATTTCTACACCCGGGCCGGCAACTTCGTCCTGGACGCCAACGGCCGCCTGGTAGCGTCCACCAACGGCTTCGTGGTTCAGGGGCGGATGGCCACCGACGGAGTCCTGACCGATGCAGATCACCGACATCAGCATCCCCTTCGGACAGAAGTGCGCGGCCAGGGCCACACAGACCGCCACAATCACCGGGAACCTGGACGCTGGAAGCCGAAGTGGGTGCGATTCGCGACACCAGCATCACCGTCTTCGACGCGACGGGCGTCGGCCCACGAGATGACCATCTCGTTCGAGAAGAGCTTCCACGACGACGTGGGACTACAGCGATCACGGCCTCGGACGGCGCCACGGTCTCGGGCGGGTCACGGGACCCTGACCTTCGATAACGAAGGGCGCCTGGCGGCCCCGGTTCCCACCGACCCGTTCGTCTTCACCCCCGACGGAGGGGCCGCCGACGTCTCCATCGCCATCAACTGGGGCGAGGAAGGGGAGATGGGTGGACTGTCCCAGTTCGCCGCACCTTCCACGGCAGTGCTCAGGGAGCAGGACGGCAACACCATGGGGAACCTCCAGGGGTTCAGCATCGATCAGGACGGCACCATCAGCGGCGCCTTCTCCAACGGCGTGACCCAGACCCTGGGGCAGATCGCCCTGGCCGACTTCAACAATCCCGCCGGGATGGTCCGGGTGGGAGACAACATGTACCAGGTGTCCGCCAACTCCGGCTCGCCGTCCTTGGCTTCGCCGGGGAGGGAAGCCAGTCCACCATCACGGCCGGCGCACTGGAGATGTCCAACGTCGACCTGGCCCAGGAGTTCACCAAGATGATCACCGCCCAGACGGGGCTTCCAATCCAACGCCCGGGTCATCACCACCTCCGACGAGATGCTCCAGGAGGTCGTGAACCTGAAGCGGTAACGGCTGCGCCGCGGGGGCCTCGAGCCCCAGGGTCCGGCAGCGGGCCCCCCGGCACCACCTCCCTCTGGGCGCTCCACGGCACACCATGCCCGGCCCTCCTCCGAATCAGCAGGCTCGGAGGCGGGCCGGAGCCGCCCACCGCCATCCCGGAAGATCTGTCCGCCTCCCTCCCGGCAAACCCTTCCTCCTTCCCGGCAACCCCCTTCCTCCTCCAGGCGCTAACACCGCCCGGATGGATATCATAAGTTATTCTTTTTACATGATCTTACGTGGAATACTCGAACCGTCTCCCCCGGGCGCTCCCACTGGTATGGCCCCTGCCCATGGGAGGCTTGGAACGCGAGGGATGTCCGTCCCCGCCCGAGCAAGCAGGAGGAACGATGTCGGAAGAACCCAGCCAAGCGGCCCAGGAGGAGCAGGCCCCCCAGAGCAAGCCGGGGATCCTCGTTCCCCTCGTTCTGGCCCTCGTGGCCGCGGGGGTAGGGGGAGGCCTGGGAATGACCTTCCTTGGGCCTGCCGTGGCCCCGGCGCTGGCAGCCCGGGCCGAGGAAGGGGGCAAACCAAGCGGAGGCGGGCACGGGGGCGGCCACGGCGAACCGGCCGCCACTCTGCACATCCTGGAGAACCTCGTGGTGAACCCCGCAGGGTCGGAGGGCACACGTTACCTCCTGGTGAGCGTGGCCGTGGAACCGTTGGATCCGGAGATGGTGGAGGATCTGGCGGGCATGGAGGTCGCCTTCCGACACGTCCTCCTCACCACCCTGGGGTCCAAGACCGTCCCCGAGCTGACGGACATTTCCTCCAGGAGCCGCCTCGTCGCCGAGCTCCAGGATTCCCTGGAGAGCGTGGCCGGGCCGGGAATCATCAACCGAATCTACCTCCCGCAATATGTCATCCAGTAAGCCCCCATCCTCGGAGAGTCTCCCTCAGGAGGAGATCGATCTCCTCCTCTCCGGCGGAGACGAGCCTCCCTCGGAGGCCCAAGCCCCGAATCCGGGCCCGTCGGTCCGCGTCTACGACTTCCGCCGGCCGGCGCGGATTTCAAAGGACCGAAAGCGGTCCCTGGAAGCCATCTACGGGCACCTGGCAAAGGCCCTGGAGGGGTGGCTCCGAGGCCGGGTCCGGGACCCACTGACCATGGAGCTCCAGTCCGTGGAGGAGCTCACGTTCGGAGAGTTCAGGCAAGGGCTGCCTTCCCCCTGCGCATCGTTCATCGTGGATGTGAACGGGGGTGCGGGTCCCCAGGGCGTCATCGACTTCGGCCAGGAGTTCGCCTTCTTCCTGGTGGATCGTCTCCTCGGGGGCACCGGCCACCCGGCCCTCTTCGAGCGTTCGCTCACCCCCACGGAACGACTCCTGGTTCGCATTGTCGCCGAGCGGGTCACGACCCAGCTCAGCGACGCGTGGAAGGACCACGTGGAGATGCGCCTCGGGGTCTCGGGCTTCGAGGCGATTCCCGAGATGCTCCAGGTGGCGAACCGCGAAGACCCCGTGCTGGTGGGGACGCTGAGCGTCTCCGCCGAAGACATGACCTCTCCCCTCAGCCTCTGCCTCCCTGTCTCCGCCCTGGAGAAGTTCTTCATCAGCCCGGGAAGCAGGAAGATCCCGCTGGCGCAAGGGAACTCGGAGGAGAGGGCCGTAGAGCGTACGAGCGTGGAAGACACACTCCGCAGCGCCCGCATTCCCGTGCAGGCCCGTTTCAGAGACATCCCCGTGACCCTGAGGGAGCTGGCCTCCCTGAAGGTGGGGAGCGTGATGAAGACGGGCCTGACCACCGATTCCGAGCTGTTCATCATGGTCGCCGGCCAGAGCAGGTTCGTGGGGGCCCCGGGGAAGCTGGGCACCCAGCTCGCTGCCCTGGTGAAGGAATCCCTGGACCCGGAGCCCGACGACCTCATCCAACCCGGTCGAGGAGGGTACTGAGCCTTGAGCGAGATCGAGAATATCCCGGTGGAGTCCGAGGTCCAGGGCAAAGCCGTCCCGGAGTTCGGGGAGTTGGAAGATCACGGACCTTCCGGCGACCCGGCGGCCCTCTCCACGGTCTTCGACCTCTCCGTCCCCGTGGCCATCGAGCTCGGGAGAACGCGCATGTCCGTCCAGGAGGTCCTGGCCCTGGGGCGAGGCTCCGTGGTGCAGCTGGATCGCCTGGTCGGTGAGCCCATCGACGTATTCGTGGGAGACCGGCGGTTCGCCGAGGGAGAGGTCGTGGTGGTGGGAGAGCAGTTCGGCGTCAGGATCACCCGCATCCTGGAGAAGGGCCCTCGGCCCGCGGGAGCCCCGAGTTGAGCCCCGGCTCTCTCCTCTCCCTCGCCGCAGGGCTGGCGGTGGTCCTGGGGCTCATGGCCCTGGTGGTGCACGTGGCCAGAAGGTTCCGTCCGGACCTGGTCGGGCCCCGAACCGGCCCCTCGGTTGCCGTCCTCTCCCGGCATCCCCTTTCTCCCCGTCAGGGGATCGCCGTGGCCCGGTTCGAGGACCGGCTCCTCCTCCTCTCGTATGGAGAGGGTGGGGTGCGCCTCCTCCAGGAGGCGCCCGACGAGAACCCGGTCGCCGAGAAGGCCCTGACACCGGCCGCCCCGGCCCCCTCCTTCCCCAAGGTCTGGAGGCGCGCCAAGCGAGCGGCGGGACTCGGGCTGGGAGCCTTGCTCTTGGTGGGTCTCATGGGAGGCTCCCGGGAGATCGCGGCCCAGACCATCCCGGGGCCTTCCGTCGCCGGGGCGGTGCAGGCCACGCCTCCCGCGGCCGGAGCTCCGTCTCCCGACGGATCCCTCCTGGACCTGGCGAGGCGGCTCCCCTCTATGGACCTCCAGCTGGGAAACGAAGACGGCCTGTCGGTGAGCGGGCCGGTGGGCACGGTGCTCTTCATCGGGTTCCTGACCCTCCTGCCCACCGTCCTCCTCATGATGACCGGGTTCACCCGGATCCTGGTGGTGCTGCACCTCCTGAAGCAGGCCATGGGCACCCAGACAGCCCCCCCGGCGCACCTCCTGGCAGCCATGGCTCTTCTCCTTACGGGGTTCGTGATGGCTCCCACCCTGACCGAGGTGAACCAGGCGGCGCTGGTACCCTGGATGAACGGAGAGATGGACGAAGTAGAGATGCTCCGGACCGCCTCCGGCCCCTTCCGTCGGTTCATGCTGGCCGCCACCGGAGACGACGAGCTGAGAGCCTTCATGGAGATGCACGGCGGGAGGGCCCCGGCCACCGTGGAGGAGATTCCCATGGTGGTGGTCACGTCGGCGTTCGTCACGAGCGAGTTGAAGCACGCCTTCCAGATCGGATTCGCCCTCTTCCTCCCCTTCGTGGTCATCGACGTCGTCGTGGCCTCGGTCCTCATGAGCATGGGGATGTTCATGCTTCCCCCGGTCATGGTGTCCCTGCCGTTCAAGCTCCTCCTCTTCGTCCTCGTGGACGGCTGGTCCCTGGTGGTCGGGGGGCTGGTTCAGAGCTTCGCTTAGGATCGCCGCCATGCCCCTGGGACTCGTCCTGGACCTCGCCCGAAACGCCCTCACCGTCGCCGTGATGCTGGCCGGCCCTCTCCTGGGGGTCGCGCTCCTCGTGGGACTCCTGGTGAGCCTCATCCAGGCAGTGACCTCGATTCAGGAGCAGACCCTCTCCTTCGTACCCAAGCTCTTCGCCGTGGGCGTCACCTTCATCATCCTTCTCTCCTGGATGCTCCAGACGATGATGAGGTTCACGTCCGAAGTGTTCCTGGGTATCCCGGGATTCGTGAACTAGGGGCCGGCCGTGGAGCTCTTCCAGACGGATACCGCACAGGCTATCGGGCTCCTGTCCACACGCCTCTCCGGCCTCCTGCTCGTGGCTCCGCTCTTTTCGTCCAGGGCCGTACCCATGCGCATCCGGACCGGCGTTCTTCTGCTCCTCACCCTCGTCCTCCTCCCCGATAGCGCTGAGCGCGGCCGTGGAACGGCACCGGAGGGATGCCCCACCTGGGAGCGGCCACGCTGGGCACGGAGGCCGTCCTGGGTCTGACGCTGGGGCTGGGGGCAGCGGTGTTCATCGCCGCGGCCGAGTCCGCCGGTGACATGCTGGCGGTGCAGATGGGCCTCTCGGGAGCCAACGTCCTGGATCCGATCTCCAGCACCCAGATGCCCGTCATTGGCCAGTTCCTCGGCCTCTTCGTGACGGCGCTCCTCCTGGCGTCGGGAGGCCACCTTGCGCTCCTGGAGGTCCTGCATCGTTCCCTCCAGGCCTTTCCCCCGGGCGGGCCGGTGAACCTGGAGGGAGGGGTCACGGCCACCGTGGCGCTCCTGGGATCCCAGTTCGTCCTCGGGCTCCGTTTCGCGGCACCGGTGGTGGCCGCCATGATGATCGGCAACGCGGTCCTCGGGGTCACCGCCAAGACGGTTCCCCAGCTCAACGTCCTCATGTTGGCCTTCCCTCTTCAGATCGGAATCGGTCTTGTGACGCTGGGCCTCTCCCTTTCCCTCATCGCCGCGTTCTTCGGAGACTGGCCCGAGCAATACGCGGAGCCTCATCTCCAGAGTGCTCGAGCGATTCGTCCCGACGGGAGGAGGGGCCTGATGGCGTCCGAATCCTACCAGGACCGCACCGAGGCCCCGACCCCCAAGCGCCGAAAGGACGCACGGGACAAGGGACAGATCCCACGTAGCCAGGAGCTCACCACGGCCCTCCTCCTCCTGGCTGGGGGCGCTGGTCGTGTCCCGGGGAGCCGGTGCCCTCGCCCAGGCCATGGCAGGCGTCTTCGGGCAGGCCGCCATGGGCGCCAACGGCGGCAACTGGGGGGTGGATGGAACGGTGGGTTGGCTCCGCCAGGTGGCGTGGCTGAGCCTCGGGTGCCCTGGCTCCCATTCTCCTGGCCATGGCCGGGACGGCCCTGGCGGTGGGAGGAATTCAGGCCCGCGGGGTTCTGTCCCTGGAACCCCTCAAGCCGAAGTGGTCCCGGCTGAACCCTCAGGAGAACATCAAGCGGATCTGGGGCATTCAGGCTCCGGTGCAGCTGGCCAAGTCCCTCCTCAAGCTCGGCATCATCTCCGGCGCCATGTACTTCGCCCTGCGCTGGAGCGCAGAACAAGCTTCCCGGCCTGGCCCAGCAGGGCCCGTATCGCCCTGGTCCGGTTCATCCAGGATGAGGCGGCCAGGGTCCTGATGACCGCCGGCCTGGCGTACCTGGTCCTGGCCCTGGCGGACTACGGGTACCAGGTCTGGCGCCACGAGAAGTCGCTCAAATGAGCAAGGAGGAGATCAAAAGGAGCTCAAGGAGACCGAGGGGGACCAGATTCTGAAGGTCCGTCGGCGTACCATGGCCCGCTCCATGGCACGGCGGCGTATGCTCCTCTCCGTCTCCGACGCCGACGTGGTGGTCACCAACCCCACCCACATCGCCGTGGCCCTCAAGTACGATCCCGAGGTAGCCCCGGCCCCCATCGTCCTGGCCATGGGGGCCCGAAAGATGGCCGCAGCGGATCAGGAAGATCGCCACGGAGAGTCGCGGTGTCCCTGAGTGGAGAACAAACCGCTGGCCCGAGCTCTCTACAAGACCGCCAGAGGTCGGGCTTCCCATCCCCATCGAGCTCTACGTGGCCGTGGCGGAGATCCTGGCCTGGGTCATCGACAGCGTAGAGCCATGCACGGCGGATGGAAGGGAGCGGGACTGGCATGAGCACGGACCGGATGGGCGCCGGAGAAGCTGAGCCGGCCTCTTCAGGGAGAACGGCGAGATCCTCGTCGTGGTGGGGATCGTGTCGGTGGTGGGCCTTCTGGTCTTCCCCCTGCCCGCCGGCCTACTCGACCTGTTCCTGGCCCTGAGCATCGCCTCGGCTCTCCTGGTGCTTCTGGTGGCCCTCTACGTCGAGAGGCCGCTGCAGTTCTCGTCCTTCCCGGCCCTCCTGCTGCTCCTGACCCTCTACCGGCTGGCGCTGAACGTGAACAGCACCCGGCTCATCCTGGGCGAGGGGACGCGGGGAAGGTCATCGAGAGCTTCGGCCAGTTCGTCATCGGCGGGAACATGGTGGTGGGGGTGGTGATCTTCCTGATCCTCGTGGCCATCAACTTCATCGTCATCACCAAGGGCGCCGGGCGCGTGGCCGAGGTGGCGGCGCGGTTCACCCTGGACGCCATGCCCGGCCGCCAGATGAGCATCGACGGCGATCTCTCCGCCGGCCTCATCGACGAGGCGGAGGCGAAGCAGCGCCGGGAGGAGGTCAGCCGGGAAGCCGACTTCTACGGGGCCATGGACGGCGCCGCGAAGTTCGTCCGGGGCGACGCCATCGCCGGCCTCCTCATCACCGCCATCAACATCCTCGGCGGGCTCTTCGTGGGCATGGTCCAGCGGGGGATGCCCCTGGGACGCGCCGTCTCCGAGTACACGCTTCTCACCGTGGGTGACGGCCTGGTGACGCCAGATCCCGGCGCTGGTCATCTCCACGGCGGCAGGCATCATGGTCACCTCTTCGTCAGGGGGAGGCCGGGTGGCCGAGGCGGTAGTGCGCCAGATCGGAGTCCGCTGCCAAGCCGGCGTGGATCGCCTCGGGGTTCCTGGCGGGTCTGGCCCTCCTGCCGGGCCTGCCGGCCGTTCCCTTCCTGGCGTTGGCCGGAGGCGTGGCCCTCATGGCCCGCATGAGCGGGGAAGGGGAAAGGCTGGAGCCGCGCCCTCGAGTCCGCGACAGGAGCAGGAGGTGGCCACCCACCCCGACCCAGGACAGCCCGGTCCACGACCTCCTCCAGATCGATCCGGTGGAGCTGGAGATCGGGTACGCTCTCGTTCCTCTGGTGGACGAATCCCAGGGCGGGGACCTCATGGAGCGCATCCGGCTTCTCCGGCGGCAGGCCGCCCAGGAGCTGGGCATCCTCATCCCTCCCATCCGGATCCGGGACGACGTGCGCCTTCCTCCCGACGAGTACCTGGTGAAGATCCGGGGCTCCGAAGCCGCTCGCGGGCGACGTGCGCCCCCGACTCCTCCTGGCCCTGGACACCGGGGCCGTCACGGAGATAGTCACCGGGGAGGAGACGCTGGACCCGAGCTTCGGGATGCCCGCGCGGTGGATCCCCCGAAGCCAAGCGAGTGGAGGCGGAGACCAATGGGTACGTGGCCGTGGAGCCCTCGGCGGTTCTGGCCACGCACCTCATGGAGACGCTGAAGGGCCACGCGGCGGACCTCCTGGGACGCCAGGACGTCCAGGAGCTCCTGGACACCCTCAAGGCGAGCTACCCGGCCCTGGTGGAGGAGGTGGTTCCCGCCAAGATCTCCCTGGGCGTCCTCCACAGGGTGCTTCAGCGTCTCCTCAAGGAGCGGATCCCCATCCGGGACCTGGTCACGATACTGGAGACTCTGGCGGACGTGGCGGAGCAGACGAAGGACCCCGAGATGCTCACCGAGCACGTCCGGCGCAGCCTGGCCAACGTCATCGTCGAGCTCCACCAGGGGGCCGAGGGCTCCATTCACGGCATCACCATCGGCCCCCGTCTCGAAGCGGCCCTCATGGGGCTCTTCGGTCCCAGGGGAGGCCAGAACGGGGGAGAAATGCTGAACCCCGACCGACTCACTGCCCTCCTCGGACAACTGGACCACCTGGCGCGGGTCTCCACCAAGGACGGGCGGAGCGTTCCCCTCATCACTCCTCCGGGCCTCCGCGTCGGGGTCCGGCGCCTCATCGAGCCCATTCTTCCTCAGATTCCGGTGGTATCCCTGGCGGAGCTTCCCGCCAACGTGAACCTCCGGACCGTCGCAACGTGGGAGTTGAACCATGCAGCATGAGTGCTATTGTGGCCGAACCCTGCGAGAGGCCATGACCAAGGTTCGCTCAACCCTGGGCGAGGACGCCATGATCCTCTCCAGCCGGTCGGGCGAGACGCAAGGCAAGCGGTGGGCCGAGATCGCTGCGGCCCCCGCCTCCGTGGTGGAAGCATTCCGGAGGAGCCTGGATCCCAACCGAGTCGGAGTTGGATATGGAATGGCGGACGACGAAGCGGTGGACCACCCGGCGCCCAGTAGCGGGGCCACGGTCACCGGGGCCGGGGCCAGCCTACGAGACGGTCTCCGGATCGGCCCCCGGCTCATCGCCCTGGTCGGTCCTCCGGGGGCCGGGAAGACGCTCACCGCTGTCAAACTGGCCCTGAGCCCCCATGCGTTCGCTGCCTATCGGACGGGGTTCATCACGCTGGACACCTACCGGGTCGGGGCGGTGGACCAGCTCCAGGCGTACGCCGAGATCGCCGGCGTGCCCCTCGAGGTGGTCTATAGCCGGCGGGAAGTGGCAGGTGCGGTAGCGCGCCTGCGGAACTGTCAGGTCGTGGTCGTCGACACCCCCGGGCGGACCCCCGACACCATGGGCCGCTTCGGCCCCTGGGAGGACGTGCTGAGGCAGATCGCCCCCCACGAGGTCCACCTGGTGATTCCCGCGGGGATCCGCAACGATGTGGCTCGGCACCTTCGTGCTTCGGCCAAGGAGCTGGCGCCCACCCACGTCCTTCCCTCCAAGCTGGATCATGTGCCGGGAGACGTGGGGTTGGCCGAGATGGTGGAGACGGTGGGTCTCCCGGCCCGCTGGGTGGCCGACGGCCACGAGGTCCCGGGAAGCCTGCGCCCCGCAACCCCCAGGATCCTCGCCGCACTGGGCCGAGGCCTTCCCGGATCCGCGGGCGGCATCGACGTCCGGGCCGCGAGCTAACCCCATCATGAACCGTATCGACCTCGTGGACCGGAGCTGACCTCGCCATGAACCAAAGCCTGAGCTCGCTGAAGGCCTATCTGGGGCAGACCCAGGACCAACCGCCCTGGGCTCCGGCTCCCGGAGTCGTGGTGGTGGGCTCCGGCAAGGGTGGGGTCGGCACCTCCACCGTCTCCGCCCTCCTGGCACTGGCGGCAGCCGCAGAGGGGCGGAAGGTACTGCTCCTCGACGGCGACGAGAGCGCGGGATCGCTCCACCTCCTCCTGGGACTGACCGACGCCGGCCCAGGCATCGGTTCCCTTCGGGGAGGGGACCTCACTCCCCGGGACCTCCTCAGGCGCCTGGGTAAGAACCTGTGGTTCCTCCCCGGCGGCGGTGGGGGTGCGGATGCCACGCTGGCCCTGGCCCTGGGGGAGCGACGCGCCCTCTTCCGGCGCGTGGCCGGACTCTACGACGAGTTCGATCTGGTGGTGCTGGACGGAGGATCCCACCTGACGTCGGTCATGGCGGCCTGCGGCGCGGGAGCGGAGCGGCTCCTGGCGCTGACCACACCCGACCGGGTGGCCATGGCGGCCACCTACGCGCTCCTCAAGGTCGGCACCGAGCGCTTCCCCTGCCTTCCCATGGAAATCGTGGTGAATGGGACCGACCCTGCATCGGCCGAGGAGGTGTTCAGGATGATGTTTCTCGCGGGTAGTCGGTTCCTGAGACTGGAGGTCCCGTACGGCGGTTCGATTCCCAGGGACCCCGAGCTGGAACAGCTCCACGCGGAGGGGCGGTCGCTCCGATCCGTCGACTTCGGCACGGCCGCCCCGCGAGCCGCGGAGCGTCTCCACGCCCGCCTCGCGTCGGAGCAGGAGGCCGCAGGGTCTCTCGGAGCCGACCTCCTTCCCCTCTCCGCCGTTCGCTGAGCTCGCCGCCGGGGCCGCGCCGCGCCCCGGCCAACCTCACGGCGTCATGGCGGCCCGGCGCCTCCCCACCCCCGCAGGTCACACCCCATCGGCGTTTCACCACCCCATCGGCGCTTCACCACCCCATCGGCGCTTCACCACACCCCATCGGCGCTTCACCACACCCCATCGGCGTTTCACCACACCCTCCGCCTCACGGACTGCGCCGGAACCGGAAAAGCCCGCCGACTCCCACCCGGAAGATCCTTCCGACCGCGGAGGGCGCCGGCTTCAACATCCGGGTCGAGGCGACGTCTATCATGTGCCGTATCTCGCTAATACACAATCACTTACGATCACGCATCGGCATCCCTCATGACCTCGCCTCGTTTGGTACGGCACGTGCCCGACTCCTCCTCGAACGAGAAAGCAGTCGTGAAGCACAAACGGACAACCGAGGGAATCCACGATGGCCTCTACCGCACTATGGGAAGCCTACCAGGAGGGCGGCGACCCCACCGCCCGGGACGAGCTGGTGGCGGAACATCTGCGTCTGGTCTACCACGTCGCCTGGCAAATCATGCGGGGCTGCCCCCACGACGTAGAGTTCGAGGAGCTCCTGAGCGCCGGCACCCTGGGCCTCATGAGCGCCATCGAGAACTTCGATCCCTCCAGAGGCTTGGCCTTCTCCACCCTGGCCGCCCCGCGCATCAGGGGGGCCATTCTGGACGACCTGCGCAAGCGCGACACCGTGCCGCGGTCGGTCCGCCGCAAACAGCGGGAGGTCAACCGGGCTCGGCAAGGTCTCATGCACCGCCTGAACCGGAGCCCCTCGCCCGAGGAGACGGCGGAAGAATTGGGAATCGGGCTGGAGGAATACTGGCGCTGGAGCCAGGAGGCCGAGCGGGCCTACCCGGTGTCCTTGGACCAGATTCCCGGAGTGGGAACGGACATCCTGAGCTCCGCCCACGACGGACTCCCGCTCCAAGACGATGACGATATGGACGAGAGCCTCGCCTACGAGGAGGAGGTCGAGATCCTGAAGGAGGAGATCCTCAAGCTCACGCATCAGGATCGCCTCGTCGTCTCCCTTTACTACCTCCAGGGCCTGAAGCTGCACGAGATCGCGACCCTCATGGGGGTTACCGAGTCCCGGATCTCCCAGATCCGCTCCAGGGCCATCAAGGTGCTTCGCACAAGGCTCAGCCGGCTCCGAGAGGGGGTCGCGTGAGCGGGGCGGTCGCGGTCCTCATTCTGGCTCTCACGCCGGCCCAAACCGGCGCGCTCCCCTCCATCGACCCCGCGCCGCCGGCCGCCGAACCGGCGCCCCCGGCCTCCCCGGACTCGGTGCTTTCCACCTCCGCCGGGACGCGCGTGACCCAACTGATCCGGGAGGCCCTGCACCGACCGGAACGGGAGGAGACCTGGGCCTGTCTGGCCCTGGCCCTCGGCAGGCTCCAGTCCCCTGCCTCAGGAAGGGAAACCGAGCTGGGAGCCGCCGTGTCGGTCGCCGACTCCCTGGCCTGCTCCGCCGTGGGGCTCGCGACGCCGTTCATGCCGGACGAGCCGGCCCTGGCCCGGGGTCCGTCCTCCGCGCCCGGGACCGAGGGCGTCGTCGGACGGATCGCCGGGGTGGTGGATGCCGGCGGGCGCTGGATGGACGAGACCATTCGCCGAGGGAAGGAGCTGGCTTCCCGGAAGCCCTGGTTGGCCCCGGCCCTCCTGGCCCTGTGCTGCCTGGCCCTCCTGGTCCTCGCCCTGAGGATGTTCTCCATCGGGCGAAGGTCCGGGGCCGGCACCGGCGAGCCCGGCTCCCGCCGAGGAAGCGTGCCATCGACGACCCGGGGGGAAGAGGACCCGAAGCGTCTGGCCCTCGCCTTGAGAGAGGGCGGCATGACCCTGCTGGAGATCGCCCGACGAACCGGCATGGCTCAAGACGCCCTGTCGGTCCTCTTCGCGGTCGGCAGTCCCGAAGGCAGGAGGTGAGAACCATGGGCCCCGGAGCATTGGACAAGGCCGCTCGAGCGTTCCGGTACCTGGAACGCCGTCAGGAGGCCGTGGCCCACAACCTGGCCAACGCCTCCACCCCCGGATTCAAGGGTGAACGGATCTTCGCGTCCCTCATGGAGGGGGAAGGGGTCGTGCCCGCTTCCAGGACCGACTTTCAGTCCGGCGCCCTCGAGAACACCGGGCGTCCACTGGACCTGGCCCTGGATGGAGACGGCTTTCTGGTCCTGGGCACGCCCTCCGGAGAACGCCTCGTCCGGGGCGGTTCCTTTCAGCTCGACGCCTCGGGTACGGTGGTGGACGCCCACGGCAACCCCCTCCTTGGCGATACCGGCCCCATCGTCCTCCCGGAGGGGGACCTCGAGATCACCCCCGGCGGAGTGGTGAAGGTGGAGGACGTCCCCGTGGCCAAGCTCCGAATCGAGCGGCCGGCCAAGGGGGCGACTCTTCGACGAGAGGAAGGCGTTCGCTTCCGGGCCGATCTCCCATCGGGACGGGTGGAGGAAGGGGAGGTGAAGGTGGCACAGGGACACCTGGAGCAGAGCAATGTGAACCCGGTCACCGCCATGGTCGACATGATCGAGATTCAGCGGTCCTACGCCGCCCTCCAGCGCTCCGTTCTGGTCATGGACGGTGTCCTGGACCGGATCTCCAACGATTTGGGAAAGGTGAGATAAGATGGATCCCAGCCTGCAGGCAGCGGCCACCGGAATGATGGCGCAGCAGACCCGGGTGGAGGTGATCGCCAACAACCTGGCGAACGTGAACACCACCGGCTTCAAGCGCAGCCGGGCCCACTTCGAGGACCTCCTCTACCAGACGGTGGAGGAAGCCCAGAACGTACAAACGGCCGAGACCGACGTGACGCAGGAGGTCCAGGTCGGCCGGGGGGTCCGACTCGCCGCCGTACAGCGGGTGGAGTCCCAGGGACCCCTCGAGCAGACCGGGCGGCCCCTGGACCTGGCCATCGAGGGAGACGGCTTCTTCCAGGTCCAGCTCCCCAATGGAACCCTCGCCTACTCCAGGGACGGAAGCTTCACCATCTCGGATCAAGGCGCGCTGGTCACCCACAGCGGCTACGGGGTCGTTCCCGGCATTTCCGTCCCCGAGGACGCCACCAACCTCGCCTTCTCAACCACCGGCGTGGTCTCGGTGCTCCTGGCAGGCAGTGAGGAGCCGGTGGAGGTGGGCCGCCTGGAGCTCGTCCGTTTCCCCAATTCCCCCGGCCTGAAGGCCCTGGGTGAGAACCTCTACCAGGAGACCTCTGCCTCGGGCCAGCCCACCATGGGCTTTCCCCAGGACGACGGGTTCGGCCGGGTTCTCCAGGGCACTCTGGAGGGAAGCAACGTGGAGATCGTCCAGGAAATGGTGGACATGATCACGGCGCTTCGCGCCTACGAGATCAACTCGAAGGCGGTCCAGAGCGCCGAGCAGATGGCCGACATCGCCAACTCCTTGATCCGATAGGACACGGGAACCGCAATGCCCTTCTGCACCTCCGGAACGCCCCATGGACCGGACCCGACCCGCGGCTGCTGGCGGAGGACCGCCAGGGCCGGGGTCCCGATGCGCCCCACGGCATCGGCGGGGTGGCCCCGACGGGCCGCCACGGCGGGCGTCCTGGCGTGTATCGCTGGGCTGGCAGCGTGGCCCGGGAGCGCCGCTGTGGCGCAAGGACGGGAGGTCGCCGAGCCCTCTCCGACCGCCAAGGCCCAGGGCCGGGAAGCGAGCGGTCCTCCCCAGGCCGCAGCCGACCTGGCCGCCCGGCTCGTGGCGGAGCAATGGGAGGTGGAGCCGGGCGCGCTCCGCCTGGACTGGGGACGGTTCCGGGAAGACCCCTTCTACGCAAGTGTCGACGGCGCCGAGCTCCTGGGTTCCGGCCGCGACGGCCGCTGGCTGGTCTCGTTCCACCGCACCGCCGCCGACGGGCAGGAAGAGGTTCATTCCGTCGCCCTTCGGGCCGGGATCGTCGCTCCCCGTCCGGTGGCCCGGACCAGGCTGGCCAGAGGCCAGAGCCTCTCGGCGTCCGACATCGAGTATCGCCCCGCGGTGTGTTGGGGGCCGCCCACGGAGGACCCGGTCTCCCCCCGAGAGGGCTGGGCCGTGGAGCGGGTCATCGAGGCAGGCGAGTTCCTCGCTCCCCCGGCGGTCCGACCGCCCCTCCTGGTCGTGTCCGGCCGCCTCGTCCGGATCGTCTGGAGCGCGGGCGCCGTGCGGATCACCGTCCGGGGAGAGGCCGTGGGATCCGCCGCACTGGGCGAAGACGTCTTCGTTCGCACCGAATCCGGCCAACGCATGGAAGGAGTGGTCACCGGCCCCGCCGAAGTGACCCTCCACAACTCGAGAGGAGAGGGATTCCCATGAGACGAGGGACACCCACCGGGAGGACGACGTCCTGGACCGGTTACCTGTCGGTCGCCGTCGTGGCGCTCCTGCCCCTGATTCCGGCAGAGGTCGGGGCCCGGCAGGGGAGCCCTCCGGCGCAGGAAACGCCGGTCCGGACCCTCCATTCCTGGACCTCCGACCGGCACGTCCTGCAGGAGGGCGACATCATCACGGTCCTGGTGGACGAGTACCTCCTGGCCTCGGCCAAGAAGGACCAGTCCGCCACCCAGCTCAGGGACCGGGACCTGGGCTTCGGCGCCAACAGCCCCGGCTCCACCTCGGGCATCACCCTCCGGACCCGGAATGACACGGGGGACCGCCAGCGGGGTGAGAGCTCCCGGCAGCAGAGGTTCTCCGGCGAGCTGAGTGCCCGGATCCTGGAGGTCTCCCCCACGGGCATGATGCGGCTGGAGGGCACCAAGAAGCTCCAGATCGACGAAGTGGAGGAGGCGATGACGGTCCGTGGCTGGGTTCGCCCCCAGGACCTCTCCCTCTCCAACACCGTGGAGTCGTGGCGCCTGAGTGACGCCGAAATCCTCTTCACCTCCAACGGAAGCCTGGGCAAGTCCAAGGGCTTCTGGTCCAAACTCCTGAACTGGATCTGGCCATGAGCGCTCCCGTTCCCTTCCCTCCCCGTCGACACGGGACGCGGCCCCTACCCGGTTCGCGGCCCTGGCTGGCTGGCGCGGCCCTGTTGGCGTGGGCGCTTCTTCCCGGCCCCGTCCGGGCCCAGGAGGTCCGAATCCAGGATCTGACCGTCACGAACCAGGACGTGCCCGTTCGCCTGGTGGGGTACGGGTTGGTGGTGGGCCTGGACGGCACAGGTGACCGGGTCATCGGCGGGTTCAGCTCCGGCCACACCGTCCGGTCCGTGGCCAATCTGCTTCGCCGCTTCGACGTAGAGGTTCCCGAGCAGCTCCTCCGCACCCGGAACGTGGCCGCGGTCCTGGTCACGGCCGAGGTATCGCCGTACCTGCGGCCCGGGGGCCGGTTCGAGACCCACGTCTCCTCGGTGGGCGACGCCGTATCCCTGAGGGGTGGCGTCCTCTGGATGACGCCTCTGGTCCCGGATGTCTCCGCCGCCCCCGTGGCTACCGCGCAGGGAGCGCTCCTGGTAAGCGAAGGATCGGACGGGTACGGGGCCAATGCCTACGCCGTGGAGACCACGGCCCGCATCCCCGACGGAGGGATCCTGGAGGGAGCCCTGGCCACACCCGACTTCGCGCAAGCCTCGGTCCTCTACCTCCGCAGCCCCAGCCTCTCCACCGCCACGCGCATTGCCCAGGCGGTCAACGACGCCATGGGCGAGGGGACCGCGGTCGTGCAGGATCCGGGGGCCGTGAGCCCTCGCCCTGGAAGGGGAGGCGGGCCAGAACCGGGCCTCCTCCCTCGCCCGGATCGGGGAGCTCACCGTCTCCCCCCAGCGGGAGGCCCGCGTAATCATCGACGGGCGAAATGGGACGGTGGTCGCCGGCGGCAACCTGGTGGTGGGCGAAGCCGTGGTGAGCCACGGGAGCATGACCCTCGTCGTGGGCGGCCCCCAGGCCGACTCCACCGCGTCCCCGGTCCCCGGCGACGTCCGCATGGAGGCCGGGGTCAGCGTTCAGGATGTGGCCGCCGCTCTCCATGCCGTTGCCGCCCCGCCTTCCGCCATCGGGGCCGTCTTCGAGTCCCTCCGCGACGTGGGCGCGATCCGGGCAGAGGTCACCATCCGATGAGTGGCCCGGACGGGATCAGCCCAGCAGGACGCTCCGGTACCGGAGGCATCCTGGATGCCCTTCGCACGGGCCGGCTCCGGGGGGACGAGGCCCGGCTCCGGGCCGCCACCGACGGCCTGGAGAGCACCTTCTACCAGGAGCTGTTCAAAGCGATGCGGGAGTCGGTTCCGAAATCGGGACTCCTGGACGGGGGCTCGGGGGAAGCCTCATTCACCACGATGCTGGACGAGCACCTCGCCGAGGTGGAGGCGACCCGAACCCAGAGGGGCCTGGGCCAGGCCCTCTACCGATGGCTTACCCAGGGAAGGGAGAGCGGATCGTGAGCCTACGAGACCTCCAGGCTTCGGCCTTCCCTTCCGACGCCGTCGGCGGAGAATCCGGGCTCCGGGAGCTGAACCTCGTCCTGAGGCGGGAAACAAAGCTCCTCACCGACCTTCTGGAGGTCCTCCGGCAGCAGCGCCAGGCCGTGGCGGCTGAAGATCTGGCGGCCGTGGACGATACTATCTTCTCGGCGCAGCGGATCTTCCGGACCCTGGCGGAGGCGCGGCTGCGACGGCGCGCCCTTCTCGAGATCGTCGGCGGGGATCCGCACCTTCCCCTGGACGAGGTGGAGGAGGTGCTGGCAACCAAGGTCACGCCCGAGGTATCCGAGGCCCTCAAGGAGCTTCACGTCGTGGCGCTGACGCTCGCCGGAGAGCTGGAGGTAAACCGGAAGGTCCTCCAGGGAGCGATTCGGTCCGGTCAGGAGCTCATCCGGGTCCTGGGCGGCGGCGGGAGCAAGGACGCCGGCACCTACGGGCCGGGCGCCACAGCGCCCTCCAGCCCGGGTGAGCACGGAACGATCATCAACAGGCGGATCTGACATGCCCTCACTTGGCAGCATTCTCTCGATCGCCGGCTCGGCGCTCCGGACCCAGCAGGAGGCCATCGACGTCGTCGCCCACAACCTGGCGAACGCCTCCACGGAAGGGTATTCCCGGCAGAAGCCGATCCTCAGCGCCAATTCGCCCCTCACCACTCCTTCGGGGGTCTTCGGAACCGGTGTCGGGATGGAGTCCATCCAGCGAATCCGGGATGGGATGCTGGACGGCACATACCGGCGGGAGTCCAGTCTCCTGGGCGAGAGCCAGTTGCGTTCGGGACTTCTCGGTCAGGTCGAGGCGGTCCTGTCGGAGCCTGGGGAAGAAGGACTGAGCAGCGCCCTGGACGCGTTCTTCTCCGCCTGGAGCGGGATGGCCTCCGACCCGACGAGCTCCACCGCCCGGGCCTGGGTCCGGGACCAGGGGCAGCGCCTCACCGAGGTCATGGGAGGACTGTCCCGAGACCTCAGCGCGCTCCGGGAGGAAACGGAATCCGGCCTCGTTACCGACGTCGGCCGGGTGAACGAACTTGCGGACACCATCGCGGAGCTCAACCGGAAGATCGTCGTCGCCGAGGTCGGCATGGAGACCGCCGGTGACCTGCGAGACGCCCGGGACCGGGCCATCGACGACCTCGCGACGCTCCTTCCGGTCCAGGTCCTGGAACGGGAGAGCGGAAGCGTGGCCGTGGTGACCTCCGGGCTCTCCCTGGTCGACGGGAGCCAGGTGAACGAGCTGGAGCTGAGAGACCTGGGGGGCAGTTACGGGGTGGGCCTGGCGGGCCACGCGGGGCTCCTCCCGGACCATGGAGGTGCCATCGGAGCCGCCCTTCGGGCCCTGAACTCCGACCTTCCGGCGGTCCAGGCCCAGCTGAACGACCTGGCCGAGGCCATCGTCACGGACATCAATGCCATTCACAGGACCGGGACCGGTCCCGATGGAAACACCGGGGTCGACTTCTTCGATCCCGCCGGCCTCACGGCTTCCTCCCTGAGCCTCTCCACCGATGTCCTGGCCAGCGTGGACGCCATCTGCGCCGGGACCGCGGGACCGAGCGGAGAGTACAGGGCCGGTGCCAACGACCTCGCCCTGGCCCTGGCGTCCCTGAGGGGTCAGGACAGCGGTCTCCTGGGCATGAGCTTCGGTGAGCATTTCCGTCGGCTCACCGCCGACATAGGTTTCTCCGTGCGCTCCGCCCGGGAGGCGGCCGAAGTGCACGAGACGCTCGTGAGCCAGGCGGATGCGCGCCGGGTGGGGTTTCAGCGGGGTGTCCACCGACGAAGAGCTCATGCGGCTCATGCAGTTCCAGACGGCGTACGCCGCCGCTGCCCGGGTGGTCACCGCCGCCAACGAGATGATGGAGACCTTGGTTCGGATGTAACCGGGCAGCCCGCACGGCTCCTGCGCTCGATTCGGACCGGGGATCGGTTCCACGGAGAGGCCGGGCAACGTCAACATGCTCATTCTCAGTCGCCGCACCGGAGAAGCCATCCTCCTCGACGGGGGCGTGCGCATCGTCGTCCTGGGGACGGACGGAAACGGCGTTCGCCTGGGAATCGAGGCCCCCAGCTCCGTAGGAATCGTCCGGGAGGAGGTCGCCCAGCGCATCGCCGAGGAGAACGTCCGTGCCGGAGTGACGGACGCGGCGGAGGCGTGGCTCAAGTCCCTGGACCCGCCGAAGCCGGAGGAGTCGGACCAGGAGAAGGACGAATAGCCTACCTCGGCCGGGCTTCCGGAAGCCGGACCTCCAGCCCCCCGTCGCCACCACCTCCCCCCCGGAGACTCACCGATCCTCCGGCTCGTCGGAACACATCGGCCACCGTATCCTCCATGGACAGCACGAGCTGCTGGGCGCCCTCCCCGGTGAGGACGGGCGGTTCTCCTCCCCCCTCTCCCGGGCGGGCCAGATCCTGAAACACCCTTCTGAGCCCACCGAAACCAGCCCGACACGGTTGCTCCCCTCCCTCACAGCCTGTTCCGCCGCGCCCGTGAGCAGGAGCAGGAATCCCCGGGAGAACACGGCCCGGTTCATGGCAGTGGCGGGGACATCGGCGGAGACGTCCACCCCCACCGTCACCTGGTCCAGGTCCGGCTGAACCCGGACGAGAGCCGCCAGGGGCGCCAGGAGCTCCTGGGGTGCCAGAAGCTCGACGCTCTCCTTGTCCTGAGGAAGGATCCGGAGAAGCCGGACTGTCTCCTCGAGGCGTTCCACCTCCTCCCGGAAGGTGGTCATGAGGCCCGCCGCGGAAGGATCCCCTTCCCTCCCCGACTCCAGGAGATAGAGGAGGCTCGAGAGGGTGTTCGTCCGACCGTTGAAGTCGTGGCAGAGTCCTCGGATGACCCGGTCCGCCAGGGTAGGCCAGCCCGCCCCGTCCAGACGGCGGACCAGGGATTGATCGAAGGGAAGGACGGTCGTCACGGACGGCTCTCTCCGGTCAAGAGGGGTCTCCCGAGCGTCGGTGTTGTTCGGGGGCCGGCAGCCTCGCCTGCATGGTATCGGATCGCGGTCCAAAACGGTAGCGCGTGCCGGGCGGCGGCCAATTCCGCGAGCGAGCCCCCCGGGCGGGAGCCACGGGAGTCGGCTCCCGGCTCGCTCCAGTTTTCCCGGGCCCCGCCGATACTCTTCCCCGAGGACCTTGTCCTCCATCTTCGTGCGTAATGGATCCCTTTCGCCTGCCGATCCGGGGAAGTGGAATCGTGCTCATCATCATCGGAATGGTCGTGGTCCTCGCCAGCGTGGGCGTCGGGTACACCATGCATGGCGGGAACCTGGCCGTGCTGGTGCAGGTCAACGAGTACATCGTCATCGGCGGCAGCGCCGCGGGTGCGCTCATGGTGGGCAACAAGCCTTCCGTGGTGAAGGGCATCATCGTCCAGACCCTGGGGATCCTGAAGCCGAACCCCTACGGCAAGAAGGCCTTCCGGGAGCTCCTCCAGGTCCTCTACGAAGTCTTCTACGTGGCCCGCAAGGACGGCCTGGTGGGCATCGAGTCCCACGTGGAAGACCCCGAGTCCAGCGAGCTCTTCCAGAAATACCCCTCGTTCTATCACCACCACGAGGCAGTGGCCTTCCTCTCCGACACCATGAAGGTCCTCCTCACGGGGGCCGTGGACGATCATCACCTCTCGGAGATCCTGGACCTGGACCTGGAGAAGCACCACCACCAGGCGACCCAGGTTCCCACGGCCCTGGCCAAGGTCGCCGACGCCCTGCCCGGGCTTCGGCATCGTGGCGGCGGTCCTCGGGGTGATCATCACCATGGGCAAGATCGGCGGCTCGCCCGAGCAGGTGGGTATGAGCGTCGCCGCCGCGCTGGTGGGGACCTTCCTGGGGGTGCTCCTGGCCTACGGCGTCGTGGGGCCCCTGGCCCAGGCCATCCCGGGAGGGTGAAGGCCGAGGAAGCGCTACCTGGCCACCATCCGCACCGCCCTCCTCTCCTTCGCCCGGGGAGATCCCCCCATCACCTCCGTGGAGTTCGCCCGGCGCAACATCGAGCCCGAAGACCGCCCGTCCTTCTCCGAGCTGGAGGACCTGACCCGGCGGAAAGGGAAGCAGGCGGCATGAGCAAGGACGGAAGACCGATCATCATCGTCCGGAAGAGGAGGCAGGCCGACCACGAAGAGCACGGCGGTGCCTGGAAGGTCGCCTACGCCGACTTCGTGACGGCGATGATGGCGTTCTTCCTGGTCATGTGGCTCCTGGGAATGAGCCAGGAGGTGAAGGACCTCGTCCAGGGGTACTTCTCCAATCCCGTCGGCTTCAAGAAGGCGCTTCTCCGGCGGAGCCAACCCCCTCTCCTCCGGCTCCATCCCCGCCGACCTGGACCTCCAGGCGGGCCGTCCTCATGACCCGGGCCTAGCAGAAGGCCCAGTTCGAGGAGACCGCCGAGGTCCTTCGGGAGAAGATCAGCCCGGGAAGGCATGGTGGCGGGGATGGCCGCCGCCGTGGAGATCGTGGTCACCGACGAGGGCCTCCGCATCGAGCTCATGGAGACCGGCGAAGGAGAGATCTTCTTCGACGACGGGCTCGGCGTTGCTGAAGCCGGCCCTCGTCTCGGTCCTGGGGGTGGTGGGCTCCGAGCTCCAGGCCCTGCCCAACGACGTGGTGGTGGAGGGCCACACCGACGCCTCCAGTTCGGGAGCCCCGGCTACTCCAACTGGGAGCTCTCGGTGGACCGGGCCAACGCCGCCCGGCGGGTGCTGGTGTCCGGCGGGCCTGCAGGGACGAGCGCCTCCTGGAGGTCCGGGGATACGCCGACCGGGAGCCCAAGAACCCCGACGATCCCCTGGATCCCAGGAACCGGCGGATCTCCGTCCTCCTTCCGTTCCAGGAAGCCTACGATACCGAGGAGTTCGAGCCGGTGGGCGCTGACCGTATCGGGATCCGCTCCCATGCCCGAGGACTTCCTCCCGCTGGGGCGCGACCGGGGATGAACGCCCGCAGGAACGGGCCGGGAGGAGCGAGCGCTAAACCTTTCCCGACCTGAGCCGATACTGCAGTTCAGCGGTCGGACTTGGGACCGACGTGCCAACAGGAGCAAGGAAGCTCCAGGAGCAAGGAAGCTCCGACATTCACATCCAAGGAAGGAGAGCCCCCATGCGCATCAACACCAACATCGCGTCCGTCAACACCCTCCGTCAGCTCGGCAAGACGCAATCAGGCCCTCGGCAAGGCCTTCGGCCGCCTGTCTTCCGGTTTCCGGATCAACACGGCCGGCGACGACGCCGCCGGCCTCGGAATCGCCAACAAGCTGCGGGCCGACATCCGCTCCCTCCAGCAGGCCTCCCGGAACGCCGAGCAGGCGAACTCGCTCCTGCAGGTCGCCGAGGGCGCCGCACAGGTCGTCCAGGGCATCCTGGAGCGGATGAAGGAGCTGGCCACCCAGTCGGCTTCGGACAACACCACGGCCGACGGCCGCGTCAAGATCCAGGCCGAGTTCGTGCGCCCTGCGCGAGGAGATCGACCGGGTCGTGGACACCACCAAGTTCCA
Organism: uncultured Gemmatimonadales bacterium; assembly: GCA_963751255.1. Classification (GTDB taxonomy): domain Bacteria; phylum Gemmatimonadota; class Gemmatimonadetes; order Longimicrobiales; family Gaopeijiaceae; genus CAVVTW01. The sequence goes on from CAVVTW010000019.1 coordinate 206,760, forward strand.
GGGGCAGACGCTGCTGAACGGGAGCCTGGGCAACACGCTCGACGCCGCGACCAGTGACGCCAGACGACGCCGCAGGCGTCGTACGGAAGTCACCATCAGCGGCGCCAGCGGCCGGGAGCTATGGCGTCGCAGCCACGCCGCCGGCGCCATCACCGTCGACAACGGTGCAGGCGGCCTCACCCAGACCCTCACGGCGACGGTGGCACGGCGCGCAGACCCTCGACTTCAGTCTCTTCGGGATCCAGATCGAGACCGACTCGGCCTTCGCCATCGCCGACCAGGCGCTGGACGGGACCGCGGTCGCCGTAACGGGCACGGGCGTGAACTTCATGGTCAGCTCCAGTGGCGACTACGCCGGACAGGACCTCATCTCGCTCTCCTCCATGGACCTGCGCACGAGCACGCTGGCCATCGACGGCAACGCCCTCAACGATGCCTCCCTGGCGCGGACGGCTCTGACCTCCATCGACTCCGCCATCGGCGTGGTCTCCGGCGTGTTCGGCGACATCGGCGCCGCCCAGAACCGGATGGAGTTCTCCCGGAGCAACGTGGACACGGCGGTGGAGAACTTCATGGCTGCCGAGTCCGTGATCCGCGACGCCGACATGGCGGCCGAGGTCACGACCATGACCAAGTACCAGATCCTGCAGCAGGCCGGCACGGCCGTTCTGGCCCAGGCCAACGCGGCTCCCCAGACCATCCTCAGCCTCCTGGGATAAGTTCGCCGGGAGTGATCGGCCGGGTGGCAACACCCGAACACGGAGCCGGGGAAGTCTCCCCGGCTCCGTCCCCGCCCGGGGCCGGGAGTGAGAGTTTCCTGGCCCCGGGATTTGCGGTTTGCGCAAGGGCGCGACCCCGGTCCGGCGAAGGGCCGCAGGACGCAGGCAAGACGCCTCCGGGCAGAGCGAGGAACGACGACATGGAACCCATCGCGAGCTTCAGCGGACTGGCCTCGGGCATCGACTTCCAGAGCCTCGTGGAGCAGATCATCCAGGTGGAGTCCCGGCCCGTGCAGCGCTACCAGAGCCAGATCTCCCAGGCCCAGGCGCGCTCCGCCGCATGGTCCACCTTCCGGGGAAAGGTCCAGGCGCTTCAGACCCAGGCCTCGGAGCTGGCGTGCGGACGCGGCGTTCCAGTCTTTCACTACGTCCGTCTCCTACCTGAGCTCGGCGGGCGCGGGCTCCACTGAGCGCCACCGCCGGAGACGAAGCCACGCCGGGGACCTACCAGGCCCGGGTGGTCCAGCTGGCGGCGAAGGAGAAGCTGGGAAGCGACGTGTTCTCCTCCCGGACCTCCGCCCTTGGGCTCGAGGGCGAGTTCCTGGTCAACGGGGTGAGCCGTTCGAGTGCGGGCGGAAGACTCCCTGGACGCCATCGTCGGGCGCTGTCAACCGGAGCGAACACCGGGTCCGAACCGCTCCGGGGTCACGGCCTCGATTCTCACCCGGGGCACCGACGCCTACTCCGTCGTTCTCACGTCCGACGCCACGGGGGCGGAGGGGATCAGCCTGGCCGATGGCATCCGGCGGGAGCCCTGAAGGCCCTGGGGTTCCTGGACACCACCACCCAGATCGCGCCAGGCCACCTCCGACGGGGCCACTAGGGACAGCCTTCTCGCCACGTACCGCCGTGGCATCCCTCCTGGGACACACCGACCTGCCGGCCGTCCGCTTCCGGTCGGGGTGCGGTGGAGCTTCACGGTGGCCATGGACCTCGGCACCATGTCCCTGGAGGACATGGCATCGGCCATCAACGCGGCCGCAACGGCCGCCGGAAGCGCCGTCTCGGCCTCCGTGGTGAGCGAGATCCACGGACGAGGGGGTGAGACCACGTATCGCCTGGACATCAGCGGCACCACCAGCTTCTCCGACGCCAACGGAATCCTGGAGACACTGGGGATCCTGGAGGCGGGCCGGTCCGAGGTGGCCCAGGAGGTCTCCTCGACCACCGCCTTCACCGACGGGGACGCCTCCACCGTGGCCACCGGCGCAACCATACTGCAGAACCTCTGGCTGAACGGAGCGGGAGCCGGCGTCCAGGTTGGGAGACACGCTGACCCTCACTGGAACCCGTGGCGACGGAACCACTTTCACAAAGAGCCTACACGGTGGCCGCCGGCAGACACGCTCCAGGATATGGTGGACGCTCTGAACTCCGCCACGGACGGCTTCCAGGCCGGGGACCGGACCGCCACCGCCTCCGTCTCCGCCGAGGGCCGTCTGGTGGTGACCGACGACCAGGGGGGGGGGAGCTGGCTGGCCCTGGACATCGTGGCCCACAACGAGGGCGGTGGCACCCTGGACTTCGGGAGCTTCGCCACCACCAGACGGGCCGGGCCAGGGAGATCGCCGCCGGCCAGGACGCCCTCCTGGAGGTGGACGGAACGTACATGACCCGGTCCAGCAACGTAGTCACCGACGCCATCCCCGGGGTGACCCTCCGCCTCCTGCAGTGCCTCCGATACGGTGGCCACCATCGACGTGACCCGGAACGACGAGGACATCGCCGGCAAGGTTCAGGCGTTCGTCCAGGCCTACAACGAGCTGGCCAGTGGGTCACAGGCCAGTTCAGCGGAGCCGGGGCCGAAGAGGGAGTGGACACGCCTCCCCTCGCCGGGGACAGCGTCCTCCGGCACATGAGGGACACCCTGAAGAACGCCCTCCTCTCCGAGCTCTCGTCGGCCGTGGGCGGCACCCTGACCCGGTTCGCCGACATCGGCGTGGAGATCAACAAGCACGGCCTGTTCGAGGTCGACGCCAGCAAGCTGATGGAGGCTCTGGAGCAGCGACCCTGCCGTGGTCCAGCGACTCCTCGGGGTCTACGGCTCCGGAAGCACCAGCGCGCTGGGCTTCGTCTCCGCGGGGAGCGCCACATCGAGCCGGCGACCTACGAGGTGGAGATCACCCAGGCCGCGGCCCGGGCCCAGGTCACGGGCACCGGGTTCTCCGGCGTGTATGCCGACGACGGCACACCCGACACCCTCACCGTCCGGGACCTGGGCACGGACTCCACCTACTCCGTCTCTCTGGCCGACGGGATGACCCTCTCCCAGATCGTCTCGGCCTTGAACACGGAGTTCGCGACGCCCAAGGCCCAGGAAGTCCAGGCCGCGACAGCCCTCTATGGCGACGGAGCCGGGACGGAGGCGACCAACGCCACGCTCCTCCAGGACCTCCACGACGCGTCGGGCACCGCACTGGGGGTGGCCGACGGCGACGTCCTCACCCTCAGCGGTACCCGGGCCGACGGCAGCGCCTTCCTCCAGGAGTTTCAGGTCATCGACGTCACCACCCAGACGCTGGGCAGCCTGAGGAGCGCCGTCGCCGATGCGGTGGGGAGCGGAGAAGAGGTCGCCTGGCAGGATGGCCGCCTCACGGTCTCCTCCCTGACCACCGGCGCGAGCTCCCTGAGCCTCGCCATCACCTCCGACAACGCCGGCGGGGGAAGCCTGAGCTTGGGCGCCATGGAAGTCACGACGACGGCAGGGGCACGGTGGACATCGCCGCCTCCGACGAAGGTGGCCAGCTCTCGCTGGCCCACGGCGACTATGGCGTCCTCCTACGGGTTCGAGGTCTCCTATACCGCCGGGGGAGCCGACGGGACCGCCTCCTTCGGTCTCGCCGCGGGTCACTACGCGGGCATGGACGTCCAGGGCACCATCGGCGGACACGCCGCCACGGGATCGGGCCGCGTCCTCACCGGAAGCGAGGACACCGCGGTGGGGGGGCTCATGATCCGGTACGAAGGCGCCGATACTGGGTGCGTAGGAAGCATGGTGTTCAGCCGGGGGATCGCGTCGGCCGTGGAAACGGCCGCCAACCTCTTCCTGGGAGCCGGCGAAGGAAGCATCGACGGCCTGATCGCCAATATCGATCCCCTCGTGGACCGGCTGAACGAGAGAATCGACAACCTGGAGGCTCGGTTGGAGCTGCGAAGGGAGAACCTGATCAAGAAGTTCGCTCGCCTCGAGGAGGCCCTGGCCATGGCCCAGAGCCAGTCGGAATGGCTCACGTCCCAGCTCGCGAACCTCCCGAAGTACTCCAAGGGCGACTGACCCGGGGCGCGGGATCCGGCGCCGGGCCGGCGCGGAGGACCAACGCCCCGGGGCCGAGCACAACGGGACGGCCGCCGCATAGACGAGATCGGAGAGCAGGGGAAGATGAGCTACCAGAGACAGGTGAACGCCTACCGTCAGAACTCGGTTCTCAGCTCGAGCCGGGAGGAGCTGGTCCCCCTGATGTATGAGCACCTGCTCATGGGTCTCCGGCGGGCCTCGAAGCAGATCCGGGCCAAGGACATCGAGGGCAAGGCCACCAGTGTGGAGAAGGTCACGGGGATCCTCTACGAGCTCCTGGCCAGCCTGGACTTCGACGTGGGGGGCGAGATCGCCCCGCGCCTGGCCTCGCTCTACACCTACTTCCTCAAGGAAGTGCAGGAGGCCAGCCGCTCGCTCCAGGCCAGCCGCCTCGATCCCCTGATCGAGATGGTCTCCACCCTGCACGAAGCGTGGGTGGAAGCGGCACAGACCAGCCAGGCCTCTGCGGGCCTCGAGGCCCGGGCCGCACCCGGAGCCCCGGAATGAGGGAGCCTCCCGGCAAGGAAGCCCGCATCCGGGCAGCCGCCGCCAGGCCAATGGAGGACCTGCTGGCCATATATGCCCGCTATGCGACCCTCGTGCGTCACCAGGAGGAGGCCCTGGAGGCGGAGGACCTGCAGCGGTTCGAGGACCTGGCCCGGGCCCGGAAGGCGATTCAGGAGGAGCTGGGTGCCGGACCGCCTCCCCCGGCCGAAGACGAGGAGCCGGACCAGCAGACCCGGGCGTTGCTGGAACGGATCCACGAGGAATTGAGAGAGGCCGGCATGCGGGATGCCCGGCTCATGAGCCGGCTCCAGGAGATGAAGCGAGACGCCCGGGAACACGTTCGCACGGTGGATGGAAGAGGCAAGCCCCTGGACGGATACCTGGCGGGGGAGAAGGCGTCTCGCGGCGAGGGCCGAGCCCGACTGAACGTCCGCCTGTAGGAGAGCGGGAACAAACGTGCGCCGACAGGAGGGCACGGCTGAACATCCGCCTCCAGGAGGGCGGGGCCTAAAGTTCTCGCGAGAAGGGTCGAACCTGTCAGTAGAAGGAGGTTCCAACCATGACGATTCACAAGCTCGCCGCGAGCCACCTCATGGCCGAGGCGGCCCTGCAGTCCCAGGAAGCGCCCCGAGCCCGGGAGAAAGACGGCCCCAAAGGCGTGGCCGGAGCCAAGCGCCCGGACCGGGTGGAGATCTCCCCCGAGGCCAGGGTTCTGGCGTCCCAGAACCGGGAAGAGCTGGACGAGGGCGAGGGCCTCTCCGAGCGGCAGTTGAACCAGATCCGTCAGCGTATGCTGGATGGCTTCTACGATCTGCCCTCCACAGCCGAGGAGGTCGCCCGCAGGATCCTCGCGTCCGGTGACCTCTCCTTGTGAGCGGCTCGCCCCGACGGTCGAGGCGGGCGTCGCGCCCCCCTCTGAAGCAGGTGGACGAGCTTTGTCTGGACAGACCTTGAACCGCCAGGAGCTCCTCCAGGACTCCGAGGCCACCCTGCGGGAGGTGGCGGAGATCCTCGTCGAGCTCTGGAACCTGGAAGGAGAGGACCCGAGGGTCCCATGCCAACGATCGCAGCCACCCTACACGACCCTGAGCCCGGGCCGGGGATCTATCGCCGAATCGAAGGCGCCCTCCGGCGGCGCGTCGTGGGTCACGGGAGGGCCACCCACCGGCTCCTCGTAGCCCTCTTCTCAGGGGGCCACGTTCTCCTGGAGGGGGTCCCGGGGCTGGCCAAGACTCTTCTGGCCCGGACCCTCGCCCGGACCCTCGACGCATCCTTCAAACGCATCCAGTTCACCCCGGATCTGCTCCCCTCCGACATCCTGGGGAGCATGGTGTATCGGCAGGAGACCGGCACGTTCGTTCCCGCGCCGGGCCCCATCTTCGCCAACGTCGTCCTCGCCGACGAGATCAACCGAGCCCCACCCAAGGTCCAGTCGGCCCTCCTGGAAGCCATGGAGGAGCGCCAGGTGTCCCTCGGGGGGGAGAGCTTCCCCCTGGAGGAGCCGTTCCTGGTCCTTGCCACGCAGAATCCCCTGGAGCACCATGGCACCTATCCCCTGGCCGAAGCCCAGGTAGACCGCTTCATGATGCACCTCCGCCTGGGCTATCCGTCCAGCGCCGAGGAGCGAGAGATTCTCCGTCTGGCGTCGGAGGCCGGAGCCGGCCCCCTGGCGCCGGAAGTGGCCGCCCGCGAGATCCTGGAGGCCAGATCGGCGGTGGGCCGGATCCACGTGGACGACCGCATCCGCGCGTACATCGTGGAAATCGTCCAGGGGACCCGGGACCGCAGGGCCATGGGTCTCTCCGAGACCGAGAGCCTGGTCGCCGCCGGCGCCTCCCCCAGGGCCGCCATCCATCTCCAGGAGGGAGCGCGGGCCCGGGCCTTCCTGAGCAACCGGTCCTATGTGCTTCCCGAGGACGTCAAGGCACTGGCGCCGGATATCCTCCGGCACCGGATTGTCCTGACCTTCGAGGCCGAGTCCCTGGGCATCGGCCCCGACGCTATCATCGACCGAATCCTCTCGGTCACGCCCGTGCCCTGAGGCAAACCACCATGGGGCCCGTCGCACCGGACGGTACGTCGATGCCCTCCACCGGGCTGCCGAGGAGGCTGCAGGACCGGATCCGAGCCCTCCGTCTCCAGCTCCAACTCATGGCCGAGGGGCTGCTCCAGGGCGGGAATCCCTCGTCCATGCCGGGTCAGGGCATCGAGGTAACCGGCGTCCGTGAATACCACGCCGGGGATGAGGTCAGGGGCATCGACTGGAGGGTCACCGCCCGTAGGGGTCGCCTCCACGTGAAGGAGTTCAGCCAGGAGCGGGAGGCGCCCGTTCTGGTGATTCTCCACCTCACTCCCACGCTCCATGCCGGTAGGGGGGGAGTGAAGGCCGTTCGGGCGCTGGAGGCCAGCGCCCTCCTGGCGGCTCTGGCCCTCCAGGAAGGGGACCGGGTGGGCCTCGTTCTGACGGGCCAGGGGGGCGGACGGGGCGCGGCCCCGGGGAGACGGCGGACCCAGATGGAGCGGATCCTTGAGCTTCTCCTGGAAACACCACCCACCGAAGTCCGGTTCATGCCCCTGGCCGAGGCTCTCGAGGGTGTGCGCCGGGCGACCCGGGAGAGGTCGGCCTTCTTCCTCGTCGGCGACTTCCAGCTTCCGGCACAGGAGCTCCCAGCCCTCCGCCGCGCCCTCAGCCGCCTCCGAGAGCGGCACACGGTGATCCCCGTGCGAATCCGGGACGACCGGGAGGGCGACCTACCCACCTCGGGTACCGTGTACCTGTCCGATCCATGGAACGGGACCCTGCGCCGGCACCCGGGACGCGGAGCCGCGGAGGCGCTCCGCAGGGCCCTCGCCAGAAACGACGAGGCAGTGGAAGAGACCTTCCGGCGTCTGGGACTGGCCGAGTGGACACTCCAGGTCGGAGAGCCCGTGGCGGAGAGCCTGAGGCGGCAGATGTACCGGCCCCGGAGAGGCGGGGGCCGGCTTCCGTCGGTGCGACCGAGGGGGCCGCGGAAGAGCACACTCCATGGGTAGGCCCGGCGGATGGCGCCCCTCCCGAGCTCTCCCCTGCCAGGGATCGGTGCTGGGTACCACGCTCGTGGCCCTCTTCCTCGGGCCCGCGCCCCTGGCGGGCCTCCAGAAACCGGACGGATGGGAGGTCACGCTCCAACCCGACACGGTGCGCCTCGGGGACCATTTCGTCCTTGAGATCCGAACCGTGCTCCCGGAGCCCTGGCTCCTTCGTGCCCCGGACTCCATCCCGGGCCTCAGAGGGTTGGAGCCCGCCGGAGCAGTGGAGGTCCTCCGGGGAGTACCATCCGAGTCCGGGCGCCCATGGACCATCCGCTATCCGCTCCTGGCCTTGCGGGCCGGATACCTCCCGCTGCCCACCCTTTCCATCGGGGTCGGGCCCTCGGGGAAGGCCCTCCTGGAGGGCCGGCTGGAGAGCCTCCCCCTGCCCCTGGGAGGAATCGGGGTTCGCTCCGTCCTCCCTGGCTCCGCGGGAGGACTCGAGCCTTCCCCGCCTCTCATCCTTCCCCGCGATCCTCCGCTGCGCACGCCCGTAACGGCCCTCCTCTCCCTCCTGGGGGTGGTGCTGGGGGGGTGGGGGTGGCGCCGGACCAACCCACGGAGGGGAAGCGGGGGGGAGGGCCGGGGAAGAAGAGAGCCCACTCTCCCCGAGCCGCCCTTGCAGGCCCGCCTTCTCGAGATCCTGGCGGCGGAGCCGGCCTCGCCTGACGACGCGCTGGGGATCTTCGAGGCGGCCGTGCCCCTGCTCCGTTCCCTCCTGGAGGACCGGGCGTTCCGAAGCCTGGCGGCCTCCACCACTCCCGAGCTGCTGGCCGTGCTCGCCCCTCGCACCGACCCTGGCGCCCTTCGGCTCCTCGAACGGATCTTCCGGGAAGGAGAGGACGCCCGTTTCGGCCCCGGGGTCCCCAGCCTCGAGGCGACCCGCCGCTTCCGGCGGGACCTCGAAGGCTGGCTTCAGGCTTCTCTTCCGCCCACGGAAGATTCCGCGAGCCCGAGGGCCCATGCCTGACCTGGCCCGTCCCTGGCTTCTGGCACTCCTCCCGGTGCTTCTCCTGGCCGCCCTGGGTCACTGGAGGCGAAGAAGCGTCACGCTCCCCCAATTCCTGGGCGGCCAGGCCAGCGCGCGGCGCCGGGGGTTCCTCCCCCCTTCCCTACCGGGCATTCTCCGCTTGATCTGCCTTTCCAGCCTGGTGGTGGCCCTGTCCGGTCCTCGAGTGACCCAGGCGCGGCCCGGGTCCTCCGGGAACGGGCTCGCCCTCATGCTTGCCCTGGACCTCTCCGGCTCCATGAGCACGCGAGGGGCCGATGGGCGCACGCGGCTCGAGGTCGCCCGACAGGAGATCGGGCGCTTCATTGAAGCCCGACCCCAGGACCGCATCGGGCTCGTGACCTTCGGGGAAGGGGCCGTAACACGGGTGCCCTCCAGCACCCATCACCGCCCCCTCCTCCAGGCGCTCGGAAGCCTCCGGGTGGACGACCCCGACGAGCGGACCGCCCTTGGGATGGGGCTCGGATTGGCCGCGCACCATGTGTTGAATGGCCCCTCCCCCTCCCGGGTCGTGGTGGTGTTCACCGACGGCCGCAGCAACGCGGGCACCATGGACCCGGTGTCCGCCGCCGGCGCCGCCGCCGCCCTGGGAATCCGCATTCACACGGTGGGGCTCGGAGGTAGGGACAGCCTGGAGCCGGCGGACGAGGGCGTCCTCCGGGAGGTGGCCCGAGTGGGCGGGGGGAAATACTTCCAGGCCGAGGACGCTCGGGGGCTGAGGGACGTGCTCCAGGCGCTGGACCGGATGGAGACGGGTCCCATCACCGAAGAAGCCGGGCTGGTCCATGAGTCCCGCCACCAGGGCTTGCTCCTCCTCGCCCTCCTCGTCCTGGTCCTTGAAGCCGGACTCCGCGCGGCCCCCGGCGGGAGGATCGGATGAGCTTCAGCGCCCCGGCCCTCCTGGCTCTTCTTCCCGCCCTGGTGGTCCTCCTGATCGTCTCCGTGCACCTCGGGTGGAAGCGCACTCGCGGTCTCGCCGACTACCTCGACGGAGCCCGGGAAACGGGGTTTTGGCCCGAGCCACCGAGCCACCTTCCCCTGCCCTCCGCGTGGCGCGTGAGAGGGCTCCTGCTGGGCATTGCCGCGTTCGCCCTGGTCCTGGCGTCGGCGGGACCCAGGGCGGGCACCCGGGAGGTCCCCGTCCTTCAGGGGCAGATCCCCCTGGTCCTGGTGGTGGACGTCTCCCGCTCCATGAGCGTCGAGGACGTCCCCTGGGGACGCCTCGGGTCGGCCCGCCTCCTGGCCCACCGCGTGGCGCAGGCGCTGCCCGCCGCACCCCTGGCCCTGACGGTCTTCGCGGAGGAGTCCTACCCCCTACTCCCGCCGTCCATGGACCGGGATCTCCTCTTCACCTACCTGGACGCCCTCGATCCGTCCATGGTGACGCTCCAGGGCACAGGCCTGGCAGCCGCCCTGGAGAGTGTGTCCCGGCCAGCCGACCCGGAGACCCCCGTGCTCCTCGTCCTAACGGACGGAGAGAGCTCCGACCACCTGGAAGCCCTCAGGGACGCCGCAGCGTCCATCCGGGACGCCGGGGGGGCGGTGGCCGCCGTGTCGTTCGGGACCGAGGCCGGAGGTCCGGTCCCGGGCCTGGTCCCGCTCAGCGCAGGGGGTCGCTCGCACCCGGACAGCCCCGAGACGCTCCCGAGGCCCGCCAGCACCGGCCCCCCCATCTCCCGCGCCCGACCCGACGTTCTTCGGCAACTCGCAGACGCCGGAGGTGGGGGTTTCGCCGACGCCCGGGATCCCGGCCAGGTCCGGACGCTCCTGGACTGGCTCCGGAGCAGGTTGGGGGGAGCCGAATCAGGGACCGTTCGGCCGGAGCCGGTGGACCGGTGGCCGTGGTTCGCGGCCCTCGCCCTCACCGCCCTCCTCGCCGAAGCGGCTCTGAGCGGAGCACGCCGGCCCGAAGGGAAGGACTCCCGGTGAACCGTTTCCGGGGTGCCCTCGCCCTCCTCCTGGCCCTCTCGGCCGGTGCCCTGGCCTGGTCCGTGGGCGGGGCCGACCCCGGCCGCGGCGAGCTCCGGGAGGGACTGAAGTCTCTCGGCGCAGGGGACCGGAGAGGAGCCGAAGCGGCCTTCCTGGCCGCCGTCCGGGAGGGAAGCCCGGAGATCCGGAGGGTGGCCTTCCACAACCTCGGCCTGATGCGCCTGGAAACCGCCCGGGACGAGGAGGGGGAGCCGGCCCGGGCCGCAGCGCTGGAGGCGGTCCGATATGGAGAGTCGTCCCTCCGACTGTCGTCCACGGCTTCCGACGACTCCGGCACGGCGAGAAACCTGGAGCTGGCCCTCCGTCGCCTACAGGAGCTGGAGGCCACGGAAGGCGCCGTGAGTCGCAGCCCGCCCGGGGGGGCGGGGGCCGGCGAAGACCGCCACGCCGATGCGGGACAACAGCTTCAGCCCGCTCCGTCCGATACTGAGGAAGAGGGGGTCCGGTCCCGAGCCGAACCCCCCAGGGAGCCGTCTCCCCAGGGGCCACCCATGACGCGAGAGAACGCCCTCCGGCTGCTGGCATCGTTCCAGCTACTGGAGAGACAGGAGAGTGCCGAAGTGATTCGCTCCGAACTGGCCCGCTCCCGGGTGATCCGCTCGGGGGTGAACCGCTCCGCCCTGGCCCCGGGATCGGCCGCGGCCTCCCCCGCACGAAGGGGACCCCCGTGGTAGCCGGGGCAGCGGCCTTCCTGATTCTGGCGGCCTCGGCGCTGCAACAGGCCCCCGAGATCACCGTCGGTATCCGCCCCACCGCCATTCGGGTCGGCGACCGGGCCACGCTCACGGTCCAGGTCCGCTCCAGCGCGGGCCTTCCCGAGCTCGTCGAGTTCGTCCCCCCGGCCGGCTTGGCCGTGGAAGACGTGAGGGACCGTTCGTCGGCGGGAATCGGGACCGGGCCCCAGCGGCAGTGGATCCTGGAGCGGGAGATCGTCCTGCGCGGAGACCAGCCGGGGACCTACGCTCTCTCCTCGGTCCAGGTCGCGATCCAGGGGGAGCTGTTCACGGGGCAGGGCCCGGAGCTCTCGGTGAGCTCGAGCCCCCTTGCCTGGCCCGGAAGCGCGCCCCGGCCGAACCCGGGGAGAGCAGCCCCCGGAGCCTCGCGCCGTGAGGTGCCCGTCCTGCCCGAGGGGACGCCTCCCCCCACAGGGGAAATGGGCGAAGCCCTTCCAGGAATGGCCACGCCCTACGGCCAGTGGTGGGGCTATCCACCCTATACCTCCGCCTACCCGTGGGGTGTGCCCGGCGTCGGCGGCTGGACGGGATACGGCCCCTTCGGCGGCTACGGGTCGTGGCCCCCGGCCTCCTCCAACGGGGGCTGGACGCTGCCCCCTCCCGGCTCCTCGCCGATGACGCCATTTCCGGGCTTACCGGGATCCTTCGACCCGACGCCGATTCCGGGCCCTCCCGGGACCGGACTGGGGGGCGGATGGGCCGAGACCGCCACCGGCGACCCCTGGTGGTCCGAGATCGTTCCCGAGCTCCTGGATTACGCCGGCTCGGTGCGGAGCCCGGACGGGCTAGCCACCCTGGCCGCCGGCATCACTCCTCAGCGGGTCTTCGCCGGCCAGCAGGTCACCCTCGTCGCTACCGTGTCCCTCGAGCCCGGCGCCCACCTCCGGTATGGGGCGGATCCCGAGTACCTTCCTCCCTCCCCGAGCGACTTCTGGACCGTGGATCTGCCCGATCCGCTCCAGGCCTCACCCACGGCGGCAGGCGGGCAGGTGATGCAGAGCTACACCTTCCGGCGGGCCCTCTTCCCCCTCAGGGCCGGGGAGTTCCTGGTACCACCAGCCCGGCTCCTCCTCCCGGGATCCGGCGGGGGCGCCTTCAGCCCGGGAGGCGGGATTCCCGGCTCTTCCAGCCCCGTCGCCTGGGACACCCTGAGCACCCACGCCATGGCCCTCACCGTGCTCCCCGTGCCCCAGGTCGCGGATCTTCCCGGCTACGCCGGAGCCGTAGGGCGCTACCGCCTGGAAGCGGGAATCACACCGAAGAAGGTGGCGGTGGGGGAGGCGGCGCTGTTGGTGGTGAGGATCCTGGGGGTCGGCAACGTGGCCCTCCTGCCTCCGCCCGAGATCGGCCCGGTCTACGGGGCCGAGATCGCTCCGTCCGGCGACGCGGCCGCCCGGGAAGTGCGGGACGGCGTCATGGGCGGGGTGAGGACCTTCACCTGGATGGTGGTGCCCGTGGAGCCCGGACCTCTTCGCATTGGACCGGTCCTCTTCTCCTACTTCGACCCGTACGTGGGGGGTTTCGGGCAGGTCGCCTCAGAGGAGCTCACCCTGGAGGTCAGCGAGCTCCCCGGCGGCCGTTGAGACGGCGATCCCGAATCCTTCCACGGCCTGGTCCAGTCGCTCGAGGAGCCCCTCGGCATCCTGCAGCCGGCGCTCCGATCCTCTGGCCTCGAGCTCCGCCGCGATCCCGGACACGCCTTTCGCGGAGAGACTACCGGCACTCCCCTTGGTCCGATGAGCCAGGCGCGTGACCTCCTCCGCATTCCCCTCCGCCAGGGCCCGGGCAAGGGCCGACCTGGTTTCGGGCCAGGCGTCCAGAAACATGGTGCACACCCGCATGAGGAGCGCCGAATCCCCACCCAGCCGGCGGAGGGCGGCGGTCCGGTCGAAGACCGGCAGGCCCTCGCAACGGACGGGGGGGACGGGAGCCATTGGCGAAGCATGTCCCTCAACTGGCCCAGGGTGAGAGGCTTGGACAGGTAATCGTCCATGCCGGCGGCCAGACACCGTTCCCGGTCCCCCTGGAGGGCTGCGGCGGTGAGCGCCAGGATGGGCACCCGGAACCCGTTGTCTTCCCTCGCCCGGACCCGGGCCGTGGTCTCGAATCCGTCCATCCCGGGCATCTGGCAGTCCATGAGAATGAGGTCGAACGATTCGTTCTCCAGGATCTCCAGGGCTTTGAGCCCGTCCTCGGCCGCGCGCATGGTGACGCCGATCTTCCTGAGCATGGCCGCGGCGACCTCCCGGTTCATCTCGTCGTCCTCCACCAGGAGCACCCGGCCTCCGAGGATCTCCACCGGTTTCCGATCGGGCGGAGCCTCCCCGGATCCTTCGCCGGTGCCGGCTCCGGAGGGCTGCCCCTTCCGCCCCCACTCGAGCAGGCGCAGGACCTGACCCACCCGTCGCTCCAGCAAGGGCTTGGGAAGGTCCAGGTCGAACCCTGAGCCCTGGGCGGCCCCATGAGCCAGCTGGCTCCGGGTCAGGCGCACCAGGAGAAGATCACGAAGACCGGCATCGGCCCGTATCTCCTGCATCGCGCCATGGAGCTCGCCCTCGCCCAGAGCCTCATCCAGAAGCGCCAGGGAGAAAGGCACCCCGCGCTCGGCAGACGCCTGGAGCACCTCCAATCCCTCCCGGGGTGTGGTCGCCGTTCCCACCGTGACGCCCTTGGCCTCCAGCTCCTCCTTCAGGATCATGCGAAGAAGGGGCGAAGAGGAGACCACCAGCGCCGAGGGCTCGGACCGGAAGGCCGGACGGCCGGGAGCCGCGTCTCGCTCCGGGTCCAGGCCCAGGTGAACACTCACCCAGAAGGTGGACCCCCGGCCCGGCCGGCTCTGTGCCCGGATCTCGCCGTCCATGAGCTCGGAGAGCTCGCGGCAAATGGAGAGCCCCAGCCCGGTGCCTCCGAACCTCCGGGTGGTGGAGGCATCGGCCTGCTCGAACTTCTCGAACACCCGGGCGAGGTTCTCCGGCTCGATTCCGATGCCGGTGTCCTCCACCGATAGCCGGATCCTCGGCCGCCCGCCCGCGGAGCTCTTCTCCTCCTCCACCTGAACCAGGACGTGACCCTGGTCGGTGAACTTGACCGCGTTCCCCGCCAGGTTCGTCACGATCTGGCGGATCCGGACCGGGTCGCCCACGAGATGGCGCGGTGTTCCAGGAACGAACCGCACCGCCAGCTCCACTCCCTTCTCGGCGGCCCTGGGGGCCAGGATCTCGGCCACGTCCTCCACCGACTCCCTCAGGTCCATGGACACGGCCTCCAGCGTGAGCTGTCCCGCCTCGATCTTCGAGAAGTCCAGGATGTCGTTGATCAGGGCCAGGAGGTCCCGGGTGGACCGCTCGGTCGTCCGGGCGAACTCTTGCTGCTCATCGGAGAGGTCCGTCTCCAGGAGAAGGCTGGTCATGCCCAGGATGCCGTTGATGGGCGTGCGGATCTCGTGGCTCATGTTGGCCAGGAACTCGCTCTTGGCCCGGCTGGCCGCCCGGGCGGCCTCCTCGGACCGGCGGAGCTCCCGTGTCCTGCGCTCGATGATCGCTTCCAGGTTGCGGTTGTGGGCCGCCAGCTCCTCGTAGAGAACCCCTGCTCTCCAGGACGCCGGCGCAGTTCTGTAGGAGGATGGACAGAACCTTCTGGGCCAGGTCCGGGATGAAGGGGACCTCCTCCTCCAGCGAGGCCACGAACATCCCCGAGATCCTCGACGGCGTGGCGAGAACGTGGAGCAGGATCCAGCGCCCCATCCTCTGACCCGCGACCAGGACGGGACGATCCTGGTAGAGCGCCCAGCCGAAGGTCCCGTCCTCGGTCTGACGGGCCACCTCTTCGAGTACCGTCTCCCCGGCCTGGGGCGGGTCGACGCCGGCCAGCTCGAAGCCCAGGCCGTCGGCGTCCACGTTGAGGAAGGCGACGGTATTGAAATCGGCGAGTCGTAGAAGGGCAGGCCGGGCCGCAGCGAACACCTGCTCGGGGGATCCGCCGGTCCCCAGCTCGGTCTGAAAGGTCTGGCCCAGGGCCGCCACGGCGTCCAGGGCATCCCTGAGCCACTCATAGTTGTCCCCGCTCCCGAGCCCCCGACCGCTCTCCACCGGCACCGCCGCCTCGATGCCGAGGCCGCTCATGAACCCGGCTCCAGCCCCACCAGGTGGACCGCCGCCTGGAACTGGCGCTCCATCTCCTCCACGCAGGACCGGAGCAGGGTGGGCTCGATGCTCAGTGCGTCCCATGCCTCCGGGGAGAGAGGCGGCACGTACCTCTCGCCTCCCTGGCCGAAGTGGAGCGCGATGGACATGATGTCGGCGACGTGGACCGCAGCCGTCTCCACGGGATAACGCGAGGCCCGCCGCGGGTTGTGGTGGAAGTGCAGGGCCTCCCGAAGGCTAGGGGGCATGTTCCACTGGTCCAGGAGCGCTTCCCCGACCTGCCCGTGGTCGAATCCCAGCACGGACCGCTCGGCCTGGTGGAGGAGCGCCTCCCCGGCCCGGGCCGCCTCCAGAACGATGCGAGCCTCGTCGGGACACTGCTCGTAGATGATGAGCTTGCCCAGATCGTGAAGGATCCCCGCCACGAAGAAGCGCTCCACGTTCCCTTCGCGGCGGAGTCCTGCCAGGACCCTGGCCCCCACGCCACATGCCAGGCTATGACGCCAGAACCCATCCATCTCCACCAGGTCCTCGGGCACATCCTTGAAGAGCTGGACCACGGAAGTGGCCAGGGCCAGGTCCCGGATCTGGGAGGTCCCCACGACGGTCACGGCCTGCGAGACCGTGTCGATGGGCCGTGGAAAGGAGTAGAAGGCGCTGTTCACCACCTTCAGCAGCCGGGCCGTGAGCGCGGCATCCTCCCGGACCACGTTGGCGACGTCCGCCGCCCCCCCTCTGGGGTGGTTGATGACCTCCACCAAGCGTTCATAGATGAGGGGCGGGGAGGCGAGCTGAACGGCGCCCTGGACGAGGTCGGAGGGATGCCCCGGGGCGGAGGTTCGGGGGGCCGGAGCGCTCATGCTGTCTTCTCCCGCTGGATCTCCCGGGCCCGCCGCTGGATGCAGATCGCCTCGAGCTCCTCCATGGCCGGGTGGGATCGGTTGGTGAGGACAAACAGCTCGCCCGTCTCCTCCATGGCGCGGTTGACCGCCCACGGCTCCGCCGCTTCCCCTCCCTCCTCCGCGGCCCCGGGCTCCTCTCCCTCGATGTCCACGTGGGTCACCCCCCACATGGGAAGGCACTCCAGGTACCGTTCGCTCAACTCCTTGCCGGCCGGAATGAGCAGCCGGCCTCTCCGGTCGGTGATGCCGCTGGCCAGCACCATTCCGACCTGCGCACGGTCCACGGGAATCATCGACACGGGGCCTCCTGGGTCGGTGCACGAGCGCCGGGGCCGGGGAGGGATGCCGCCGACCCGTTATCGGCCTTAGTGTCGTCACCTGAGACGTCGGAGTTTAGGCCGTGTGAATCTCCTCATCGGGGAGCCCTGGCTCATCCCTCTTGCCCCCCAGGTCTACAATGTATACTGTTCCTCCATTCACCCTGAGGAGCCGACCCGGTATGGCGACCAACACGTATCTCGGTGAGTTCGAGCAGATGGTGCTCCTGGCCATTCTCCAGCGGGGAGAACAGGCCAACGCCCTGGAGATCCGCAGGGAGCTGGAGGCCAGCGCGAACCGAAAGGTGAGCAAGGGCGCCTTCTACACCACCCTGGACCGGCTGGAGAAGAAGGGCTACCTGACGTGGGAGGCCCGGGTGGCGGAGGGGGGGAGGAGTGGCCTTCCCCAGCGGCATTTCCGCGTGACGCCCGCGGGCCTGGACGAGCTCCGGAGGGCTCGGGAGGCCCTGACCCGGCTCTGGCGCGGGCTGGATCAGCTCCTGGAGCCCCGATGAAGGACCGGACCCCAGACGATCCCTCGCCGACGCCGCCCCCGCCCCTGGCCGACCGGCTACTCCGGCGGGCGCTGCCGGACGGCGTCGCGGGACTCAGCATCC
This sequence comes from uncultured Gemmatimonadales bacterium, assembly GCA_963751255.1. Classification (GTDB taxonomy): domain Bacteria; phylum Gemmatimonadota; class Gemmatimonadetes; order Longimicrobiales; family Gaopeijiaceae; genus CAVVTW01. The sequence continues at coordinate 224,120 of CAVVTW010000019.1, forward strand.
TCGGTGACCTCCACCAGGAGTACGACGAGCTCACCCTCGCCGAATCCCTCCGCTGGCCCCGCCTCTGGTACTGGCGCTCGGCCCTGGGCCTGGCCGGGCGCTTCGCCTGGACCCGCCTGCGGCAGGCGCTGTCGTTCGAAGGGGGCTGGAGCCCCCGTGGGCGCTCCACCACCGGCCTTCTCACCGATCTCCGGTTCAGCTTCCGGGTGCTGACCAAGACCCCTCTTCTCTCCCTGGCGGCGATTCTCACCATCGGCCTGGGAGTGGGGCTGACGACGCAGACGTTCTCCGCGGTCTACGGGAGCATCCTCCGGGGGCTGCCGGTTCCCGGCCAGGAACGCCTCATGGCATTGGACGAAAACCGGTTGGACCTGGGGATCGAGTCCACGGAGATGTCCATCCATGACTTCCTGGACCTGCGGCGGGAGCAGACCTCCTTCGAGGACGTGGCAGCGTTCTACCAGGGAACGGTGAACCTGGCCGGGGACGACGGTCTGCCGGAGCGCTTCGCCGGAGCCTACGTAAGCGCGAACGCCCTCGCCCACCTGGGCGTGCGGCCCGCCCTGGGGCGGGTCTTTCTCCCGGGAGAAGACGCCCCCGACGCCCCTCCGGCGGTGGTCCTGGGTTTCGATCTATGGCAGAACCGGTTCGGCGGTGACCCCCGGGTCCTCGGCCGGGCCCTCCGGGTGAACGGCGAGAGCGCCGAGGTCCTGGGCGTCATGCCCCCGGGCTTTCGCTTTCCCTTCAACGAGGATCTCTGGCTCACCTACCGAATGGACCCGGCCTCCCTGCCCCGCGGGGCCGGCGAGGACCTGGACGTGTTCGGGCGCCTGAGGGAGGGCGTGTCCATGGAAGCCGCCTGTGCCGAGCTGGAGTCCATCGCCGCGGGTCTGGCTGCGCGCTTCCCGGAAACGAACCGGGGAGTTGGGATGGGCCTCCAACCCTACGAGCTCCGGTTCATGCCCCGGCCGATCCGGGCGGTCATGTGGCTGATGCTCATCTCCACCTTCGGCGTCCTCCTCATCGCCTGCGCCAACGTCGCCAACCTTCTCCTGGCTCGGGCCACGGTCCGGACCAAGGAGGTGGCGATCCGGACGGCCATGGGGGCGAGCCGGTTCCGGGTGGTGCGCCAGCTCATGGTGGAGTCGGCCGTTCTCGCTTGCCTGGGAGGCGCCCTGGGCCTTTTCCTGAGCGCCTGGGGCATGAAGATCTACAACGCCTTCGCTGCCGGGATCGACCGGCCCTTCTGGATCGACCCGCGCATCGACCTCCCCGTCCTCCTGTTCAGCCTCGGGGCCACCGCCGTGGCGAGCCTCGCGGCGGGGATCGTTCCTGCGCTTCGGGCCTCGGGCGTGAGGATCGGAGAGACCCTCAAGGACCAGGGCCGGGGCTCCTCCAGCCTGCGGTTGGGGCGCTTCAGCACGGGACTGGTGGTGAGCGAGATCGCCGTCTCGGCCGCCATCCTGGTGGGGGCCGGGTTCATGATCCAGAGCGTCATCAACGTAGCCCGCGTGGACCTGGGGTTCGACCCGTCGAATGTCCTTACTGGCAGGATCGCCCTGTTCGAGTCCCAGTACCCGAGCGCCCAGGCGCGGGATCAGTTCTTCACCCGGCTGAAGGAGCGCCTGGAGGCCGAGCCCGGGGTCGTCTCCGTCGCCCTCGGCAGCCACCTCCCCGGACTGGGAAGCTTCACCTACTACCTCGGAGTCGAAGGTAAAGCCTACGCCGACGACCGGGACTACCCCTCGGTGAACGCCAGTATCGTAGGCACGGACTACTTCAGGACGTTCGGCGTGCGGCCGTCGGAAGGACGGGACTTCCGCCGCCCGGAGGTCCAGGCCGGGGGGGAACCCGTGGTGGTGGTGAACCGGAGCTTCGCGGACCGCTACCTGGGCGCCGGCTCGCCCCTGGGCCGCAGGATCCGGCTGGGCCTATCGGGCTCGGAGCAGCCCTGGATGCGAGTGGTGGGCGTGGTCCCCGACCTGCACGTGGGCGGGGGAGTGGGAGGCCTGGGCGACGACCGCCGCCGCCCGGAGCAGATTTACCTCCCCAGGGGATACTCCGACCCCCGCCGGGTCGCCCTGGCTCTCCGGACTGTGGGTCCCCCGGAGGCCCTGGCCCCCCGGCTGCGGACCATCGTGGCGGAGCTGGATCCGAACCTCCCCGTCTACGACCTCACGTCCGAGAGCCAGGCCCTCACGGAGGCCACCTGGGCGTTCCGGCTCTTCGGGGTCCAGTTCACGGTGTTCGGAACCCTGGCCCTCTTCCTGGCGGCCGTGGGCCTCTACGGCGTCATGGCCTTTTCGGTGAACCAACGCCGCCGGGAAATGGGCGTGCGGATGGCGCTGGGGGCGGAGCGAATGTCCATCGTCCGCCTGGTGCTCAACCGGGGCGTGCGCCAGCTCGGGGTCGGGATGGCGGTGGGACTCCTGGCCGGGGCGGCCATGGGCCGGCCCATGGCGTACGTTCTCTACGGCGTGGAAACCGCGGACCCACGCGTGTACCTGATGATCGGCTTCACCCTGGGAGCCGTGGGCCTCCTGGCCTGCTTCCTTCCCGCCCGTGCCGCCACGCGCATCGACCCGGTCCAGGCGATGAGGGTGGACGCTTAGTCACCGGTGACGTACACTTGGCTCCAGTCTTGGCGCAGTGCCACGTGGAGCCCCAGTGACTGCTCCGGCCCGGCTCATAGTCGGGCGGCCGTGGCCGCACCTCGCGACCGTCCGTCTACTCTGCCCCCTCCGGTCCCCGGCATGGCACGTCCGAGACAATCACCTGGCTCCTTGGACCTCAGATGGCGGACTCTGAGGCCAGCGCTCGTGAATGTCGCGCTGGTCTACGGGATCCTGCTCGCCCTCATTCCCTACGGCTACTTCGCCAATATCTGGTCCCAGCATCGCGGCCGGGGAGACTTTGCCCAGTTCCATATCGGAGCCCAAAGGCTGGTTCACGGGGAAGACATCTACGCTCCCATCCCGAGAGCGATTCTCGCCGAAGGCGACACGATACCGGAAGGGGCCTCCCCCTTCTTGCACAGTAATCTGAATCCTCCCTTTCAGACCGTGCTCATCGCCCCCCTGGGCCTTCTCGACTACAGGGCGGCCTACCTGAGCTGGACGCTGATGGGGCTTCTCTGCGCGATAGCTGGGGCAGGGCTGCTTGGATTCACGACTGATCGGACGGGGCATCCCCTGCGAAGGTCCCTGAAATACATCCTCATTCTGCTTCTCTACTTCCCCACCTTCATCAGCGTGCTCCTTGGGCAGTGGAGTTTGCTCCCGTTCTTCGTGCTTGTGCTGGCTTGGCTGAGCTGGCGGGACGGTCGGTGGGCACTCGCGGGAGGGATCGTCGGGTTCCTTGCGTCCATCAAGCTGTTCTTCGGAGCCTTCTTCCTTCTGATGCTGGCTCGGCGCGAGTGGCGTGCTGCCCTGTCCTTCGTGCTGGTCTGGTTCGCGTGCCTGGCGATTTCAGCCGCCGTGGTGCCGCTGGAGACCTTCGGGGCCTACCTCTCCAACTTGAGAGAGGCGAATTGGTACTCCGCGAGCTGGAACGGATCGTTCGCGGGGTTCTTCGCCCGGATCTTCGGGGGTTTCGGAAACGTCCCCGTCCTGTCCGTGCCCCATCTCGCGTCCTTCCTGTCGAAGGCCTTGAGCCTCCTGGCACTAGGATCCCTCTTCTTCCTGGTCCGGACGGACAGGAGCCATCCCGGCTCCGGTCTAGCAAACGAGCTCTCCTTCGCCGTTTGCATCCCGGTGATGCTGTTGGCCTCCCCCTTCGGATGGATGTACTATTTCGTGTTTCTCCTCATCTCCCTGGCGGTCCTGTGGCGAGGCAGCGAGGGATTAGCGAGGCGGAGGGTGTTCCGGGCGGTTCTTCTGGTCGCCTGGCTGTTATCCACGGTCCCGGGAGGCCTCATTTCTACGGCGCAGTTGACAGGCGATCCCATCGTGGCCCTGGTCCGGGCGGGCTCTTACACCTACGCGCTCGTCCTCTTTGGGGGCCTGGCCTGGGGCACCCAGCGGTGGATCGCTCGTGCGGGTGCCCCCGCCGAGGGTCCCTCCAAATGAGATTGCGAACCCTCACCCATGGTTGCGCCGGGGGGCAGGATGAAGACCATGGCCGTACCTGAATCCGCTGCCTCGACATCCTCGTCGAACCCGCCAGGGGCCTGGACACGAGCCCGGATCATGGTTCGCGCAGCGCGAGTACACCACTGGCTCAAGAACATCCTGGTGTTCTCCCCAACCATCCTGGCACACAGCATCGCCTCCGCCTCCATCCTCCTGCACAGCGCCGTGGCCTTCCTCTCCTTTTCTCTGTGCGCCTCGGCAGGGTACCTGTTCAACGATGTTCTCGACCTGGACGCCGATCGTGTCCACCCCACGAAACGCAACCGGCCCCTGGCGGCCGGCGATCTTTCCCTGGGAACGACGAAGGCGCTCATCGCTATCTTCTTGCTGAGCTCCGTGGCTCTCGCCCTCCTGCTTCCTCCTGATTTCCTCTGGTTCCTGGCGCTCTACCTTGCCACCACCATGGCGTACTCCTGGCGCCTGAAGCGGTCCGCCATCGTCGATGTCCTGATGCTGGCAGGGCTCTACACCATGCGCATCCTGGCCGGCGGAGCGGCAACGGAAACGCCCATCTCCTTCTGGCTTCTCGCCTTCTCCATGTTCCTCTTCTTGAGCCTTGGACTCGTGAAGAGGTATACCGAGCTCCTCAACCTTATCAGCGAGGGCGGAACGCGACCGCCGGGACGGGGCTACGCTGCTGTGGACCTGGAGACTTTGGCCCAGTTCGGGAGTGCCAGTGCATACATGGCCGTCCTGGTCCTAGCCCTCTACATCAACAGCGAGTCGGTGCGGGTCCTCTATTCAAATCCCGAGGCTCTCTGGTTTCTCTGTCCCCTCCTTCTCTACCTCACAAGCCGTCTCTGGCTTCTGGCCCGGAGAGGCCAGGTCCATGAGGATCCGCTGGTCTTCATTCTGGTCGATTCGCGAAGCTACATTCTGGCGGCCTTCGCGGTTCTCTTCCTCTGGCTAGCCATCTAGCATGAGCCCCCGTCGCTACCGCTCGTGGGGAGGCTATCCTTCTTTCCCCCAGTTCGGCAGGAAGGTCTGGTGGCGAAGTGATCCGTTGCCGGACGTTTCCGGGCCCGACTCCACTGGTCTCCTTCCCTATGGCAACGGCCGGAGCTACGGGGATGTCTGCCTCAATGAGGGCGGAACGGTTCTCGATTGCCGTCCGCTGAATCGATTCATCGCATTCGACGCGGAAAGCGGTGTTGTGTGCTGTGAGGCTGGAGTTCTCCTGTCGGAAGTTCTGGAGCTCGTGGTTCCGAAGGGGTGGTTTCTTCCCGTCACCCCCGGGACGCGATTCGTAACGGTGGGAGGAGCCATCGCCAATGACGTGCACGGGAAGAACCACCATCATGCCGGAACGTTCGGACGCCACGTGCTCCGGCTTGAGCTGCTCCGATCCGATGGCTCCCGCTTTCAATGCTCCCGGGACGACAACCCCGAGTGGTTCGGCGCAACCGTCGGAGGCCTGGGCCTGACCGGCCTCATTACCTCGGCCGAGATCCAGCTGAAGCGCGCCCGGACCGCGTTCATTGATCAACAGGTCATCCGATTCGCCAATCTCGAGGAGTTCCGGCAGCTCTCGGACGAATCGGATGGGTCCTTCGAATACACCGTGGCCTGGGTCGACTCCTTCGCCAAGAGAACGTCGCGAGGACGGGGGCTCTTCATCCGGGGAAACCACGCGGAGCAACCCGGGCACTCTCCCAGGGCACCGAAGGATCCACGGTTGGGAATCCCTTTCACACCCCCGGTTTCCCTCCTCCATCCCCTCAGCCTGAAGATTCTCTCTTCCCTCTACTACCGGAAGCCGGTTCGGGAGGGAAAGGCCGAACAGGTCCATCTGGCGCCCTTCTTCTATCCCCTCGATGGCGTTCGGAACTGGAACAGAGTGTACGGACCGAAGGGCTTCCTCCAGTACCAGTGCGTGGTCCCGCTGTCCGGCGGGGAGCTGGCGATGGAAGAGCTCTTGGAGCGCATCGCCGACTCCGGAGAAGGCTCTTTCATCACCGTCCTGAAGAGGTTCGGCAGCCTCGCCTCCCCGGGCCTGCTCTCCTTCCCCAGAGAGGGATACACACTGGCCCTGGACTTCCCGAATCGTGGAGCGCGGACCCTGGAGTTGTTGAGTCGGCTCGACGAGGTGACAGCAGCGTGCGGCGGCGCCCTGAATCCATCGAAGGACGCCCGGATGGGCTCCGCCCTCTTCAAGGACGGCTTCCCCGAATGGAAGCGGCTCGGCTCCTTCATCGATCCGGCGTTTTCCTCCAGCTTCTGGCGGAGGGTGACCGACGGCAACGCCGCATCATGAAGATCCCGGGGAAGCGGAGGACGATTGTCATCGGCGCCACGTCGGCCATCGCCCGGGCAACGGAGAGGCTCCTAGCGGAGGCTGGAGACGAGATGTTCCTGGTGGCCCGGGACCGGGAGAAGCTCGAGGCCGTGAGTAACGACCTGGCGGTCCGTTACGGTGCAAAGGTGCACGTCGGAATCCTGGACGTGCGCGACTTCGACCAGCATGAGGTGATCATCTCCGAGGCGTTCGAGACGTTGGGGTGGGTGGATCTCGTCATCCTGGCGCATGGAGACCTGCCGGACCAGCGTGCCTGCCAGGCCTCGCCGGCCCTCACGCTGGACGCCTTCGCAGTCAACGCCCTCAGCGTAATGTCTCTCCTCACGTACGTGTCCGCTCGCCTTGAGAACCAGGCATGGGGGATCATTGCGGTGGTATCCTCCGTAGCTGGCGAGCGCGGACGGCGGAGCAACTACGTGTACGGGTCCGCCAAGGGCGCGGTAAGCCTCTTCCTTCAAGGCTTGCGAAGCCGATTGTATCCATTCGGCGTGAGAGTTCTGACGGTCAAACCGGGACTGGTGGACACCCCGATGACTGCCGGGATGAGGAGCGGACCCCTATGGGCCACTCCCGGCCGTATCGCCGCAGGTCTGGTTCGATCCATCGAGGGGTCGAAGGATGTGGTGTACCTCCCCTGGTATTGGCGATGGATCATGCTCGTGGTGCGGATCCTGCCGGAGGGAGTCTTCAAGAAGCTGTCGTTCTGAGGGGGAGGCTCCTCTCTCTGGACGGAGATGCGACGGGCTACGAGCAGGACCCGGAGATCCATGGGCCGAAAAAAGGGTGGTATCCTCCCCGCCTCCTGTGTAGACATTAAGTAAGGACCGTCCGGTCAGGAGGGGACATGACCCATGGACTTTGAAAGAGCAGCCGAAGACTTCAGGACCGCAGCCGAAGAGCTGAGGAGACCCGTCAGCTACCAGGACATGGCGGGAGAGTGTGGCGTCTCGGTCGAGGACATCCAACATGCCATGCTCGAGGAAGGCTCCCGGGCCTATCTGCCCCCGCCACGATTTTGGCAAGGGGACCTGGCCTATCTGGCGAGGAGGCGAGCGGCGGAATTGGTGGAGCTGGCAGACGCGCTGGAGGCCAGGGCCTGGGCACCGGCGACGGAGGAGGAGCTCGAGGAGATAGGGTCAATGATTCTGACCAAGTTCGACGAAATAGTACAGCCAGCAGATAGCCTGGCGAACGTCGAGAGGCAGCGGGTGGAGAGGGAAGAACATCTAGCGGAGATTGAAAGACGGCGGGTGGAGAGGGAACAATACTTGGCGGACATCGAACGGCGGCACGAGGAAAGGAAGAGACAACAGGAGGAGGAGCTCGCCGAGCTGAATGCAATGTTCGCCAGGGGGCTTGGGAAGGCTCCCTGAACCTGGCAGAAGACACCAGGTAGCGTAACGGGCCTGGCTTCGTCGCCCCCCGCTCGAACCACGGGCACAAAGGCCGAATTAGCCTGACAGCAAACCGGCCCCCGGGCTGAAGCCCGAGGGCCGGTCTTCAATACGCCCGGCGCGATTCGAACGCGCGACCTCTGCCTCCGGAGGGCAGCGCTCTATCCAGCTGAGCTACGGGCGCATGGGTTCGAGCGTGCGTAATAAGCCGAGTTCTGTCCGCCGCGTCAACCGCGCCTCTCGGCGGTGGCATGCGCGGGGAGGGATCATTTCTCTGGGACGCGGCATCACTGCCGGCCTCGAGCAGCCTACCCGGGACTCCGTCGGCACGGGCCGCGCCTCGTCCCCTATTTGGCCTTGCTCCGGGTGGGGTTTGCCATGCGACCGCTGTTACCAGCGGCCCGGTGCGCTCTTACCGCACCCTTTCACCCTTGCCTGTGCTCCGCGAGGAGCCATCGGCGGTCTGCTCTCTGCGGCACTTTCCGTCGCCTCACGGCGCCCGGGCGTTACCCGGCACCCTGCCCTGCGGAGCTCGGACTTTCCTCCAGCGATGCCCCGAAAGGCCTCGCCAGCGATCCCTACTCGCACGCTCCCCAGGAAAAGAAATCCGGCGCATGCGCCGGACTCCGGATCCTTACCCACGGTCCAAAGGTAAGAACGGCGGTTGGACGAGTAAAGACGGCGCCCCTGAGGAAGGGTTAACGTCCCGGCCCCGAACGGGGTCTGATCTCATGTGGATCCCCAAGCCAAGGGGAGCATCCGTTCGTGTGTCGTACCTGACGAATGTGTCAAGAGGATCTGTCTCATGAAGACTCATCAATTGATCCTGCCGGTTCCCCCGCTGGCCCTCGCTCTCGCGCTCGCGGCCTGTGCGTCGGGCCCGGGCCCCGATCTCCATGGCCCGGGGGGAGCGAGCCTCATGGCAGCGTACTCGGGAAACTGGGTGCTCCTGCGCACGGAGAGTGATGACCTCGCCGCCAAGATGAGGGGGCCTGCGGGCGGACGGGGAGGCCTGCAGCCCGGTGGCGGCATGCTTGGAGGACGGAGAGGCGGCGGCGTGACCGGTGGCCGTCCGGGCGTGGGCGGCATGGGCGGGGGCTTCCCCGGTGGAGGGGACCCCGAGGAGATGCGCCAGGCCATGCAGTCCATGCAGGTCCTCTCCCAGGCACCGGAGGAAATGCAGCTTCTCCTGCATGCGGATTCCGTCACCATCGCCGAGGAAGAACCTCGGACCATCATGGTCTCCCTCGGTCTGGGTGCTGAGGAAGAGGAGATCCATCAGGCGCAGGCCACGTTCTTCGCCCGTGCCCAATGGACCGACAAGGGCCTGGAGATCAACCGGAAGGTGGACGGCGGCGGCGGGGTGAAGGACAAGATGTCTCTCGACAGCAACGGTCGCCTGATCGTGAAGCGAGAGATCCAGAACCCCATCTTCGGGAAGGTCGAGGGCACGCTGATCTACCGGAAGCAGGAGCCGGGAAGCTGAGCCCTCTGCCGGGGTGGCCCCAACCACCCCTGAAGAGGTTGACACGGCCCCCCCGCTCTTCTAGATCAGTGACCACCTGACCCGGGCGGGGCTGCCCCTCTCCGAGCCCGGCCCGGGTCGGGGGAGAGAGCGAGAGCCTCAGCCACGTCTCAGCCCCCAGGGACCCCCCATGGGCAGCGTCACGATCTCCCTCGGCGTCTTCGTCCTCGTCTACCTGGTCATCACCTTCGATCTCGTGAACAAAGCCGTGGCGGCCCTTCTGGGCGTCATGGTGCTCGTGATTCTCGGCATCGTGGACGACCGCCACGCCATCAGCTTCGTGGACTTCGAGACCATCCTCCTCCTGCTGGGGATGATGACCATTGTGGCGGTCCTTCGGCGGTCCGGCATCTTCTCTCTTCTCTCGGTGCGGATCGCGGAGATGACAGGGGGCAATCCCCTGAAGATCCTGATCCTCTTCTCGGCGGTGACGGCGCTTCTGTCCGCGTTCCTGGACAACGTGACGACGGTTCTCATCATCATCCCCATCGTGGTGGAGCTGGCCCTGGGTCTCGGGATGGACCCGAAGCTGCTCGTGATCAGCCAGGCCATCATCTCCAACATCGGCGGCACGGCCACCCTCATCGGGGACCCGCCCAACATCATCATCGGATCCAGGGTGGGCCTGACGTTCAACCAGTTCGTCGTCTACCTGGGACCGGCTGTGCTGGCATCCTTCGCCGCCGGCCTGGGCTTGCTCTGGCTCATGAACCGGGACCGGTTTCGCCCCATCAGTGACGACCTGGCCAAACTGTTCTCGGTGGAGCTGCTGTTGGAGAAGATCCGGTTCGAGTTCGTCCGGACCCCCACGGACCCCACCCTCCTCCGCAAAGGCGTTCTGTGTCTGGGACTGGCGGTCGCCCTCTTCGTCACCCAGACCTGGACCGGCCTTTCCTCCGGCGTCGTGGCCGTATTCTCCGCCATGGTCCTGCTAGTGTTCGCCAAGGTCCCGGTGGAGGACGTGCTCAAGGAGGTGGAGTGGAGCACCCTCCTCTTCTTCGCCGGCCTCTTCGTGCTGGTGGGGGTCCTGGAGGAGGAGGGCGTCATCCAGTGGATCGCCCAGAATGTCTTCCTGGGGCTGGGCCACAATCCCTATCTTATGGTGTTGACCATCCTCTGGGTGTCGGGAATCGTGTCGGGCTTCCTGGACAACATTCCCTTCACCATCACGATGGTCCCCGTGGTGCAGTTGATGCTGGTGGAGTCCCCGGTACCGCACCACATTCTATGGTGGGCGTTGGCGTTGGGGGCCTGCTTCGGCGGGAACCTGACGCTCGTGGGCGCCTCGGCGAACATCGTGTCCGTGGGAGCGGCCAGACAAGCAGGCATTGAGATTTCCTTTCTCGATTTCATGAAGACGAGCGCTTTGGTCACGGTGGTCACGCTTTCCCTTTCTTCGGTCTACCTGACTCTCCTTCTCTGGCTCACCACATGATCAAGCAGGAAAAGGAGACCCTCGACGAGCTCCTTCGCTACCACTCCAACGCCATCGGAGCGGCGCGCCTCACGGTTCTGGGGCTCAAGTCCCTGGTTCGGGCCTTCGAGGAGGTGAAGGCCACGCCCCCCCAGATGCAGCGCCTTCTGGGCGAGGTCCTGGAGGCGGTCCAGGACACCCGTCCCAAGCTCATCGCCCTCATCGACCTCCTCATGGAATTCCAGGAGGAGTTCCGGTCGTTCTCCCAGAACGGCGACATGGAAGAGGCCCGGAGCCAGGCGATTCGGCTGCTCAACGAGAAGATCACCCTCTACGAGTCCAAGAGGGCGGCGGTGACGTCCCAGGGACTGGAGCACGTGAGCGACGGGGACACCATCCTGGTCCACTCGGCCAGCTCCGTCGTGACCAACATTCTCATCGAAGCCACCCGGACCATGCACCGGGTCTTCCATGTGCTGGTGCTCCAGCTCGATCCCATCCGGACCCCCCAGGTGGCACGCCGGCTGAAGCAGGAGGCGATTCCCCACCTGATCGTGCCCATGCACGACCTGTGTCACTACCAGGATGAGGTGGACAAGCTGTTCATCGGGGCCCTTACCGTGACCCCGGACCGGAAGATCGTGGCGCCCCTGGGCACGGCCAGCGTCCTGGCCATCTGTCACCTCGCCGGCATCCGCTCCTACCTCTTCGCCAATACGCTTCACTACTCCCGGGGCACCGCCGCCACCCAGCAGATCCACCGCCAGGAGACCGAGGTAACGGAGGCCGAGACCCCGTTCTCCATGCTCAGCCACTCCCACGACCTCGTGGACCTCAGTCTCTTCGACGTCATCGTCAACGAGTACGGGGTGACGACGTTCGAGGGGAGGAAGGAGTGAGCGCTCAGGGTTCGAGCGTAGGGGGCGACAGTCTCACGGAGAATGAGAACCTGCCTCTCGATGCGCACCGGGACGGTGGGGGAATTGGATCCACCCGGAGGAGTGACGCAGGTGGGCACCTCCTCTTTGCTCTAGCATTCGGGGTGATTCTCCTGGTCCTGATCTGGAAGGTGATCCCGCAAGTGATGGAGGGGGAGTTCTCCGATCCCGATGACTACATGCGGATGCTGCGAGTCGAGCGACTCGTCGAAACCGGCAGCTGGTACGACAACTCCATTCCTCGGAGCAATGCTCCGTTCGGTGAAGAACTGCATTGGACGAGACCTCTCGACGTTCTTCTAGTTGGCATGACCAGCGTCGCACTTCCGTTCACCTCCCTCTCAAAGGCCCTGGACTTCTCGGCGATCGTCCTCCCGCCGCTCCTGCTTCTGCTGGCTTGTTTTGTGTTGGGCTGGGCCAGCCTACCTCTCGTGGGGAGAGAGTACCGCTACTACACCATGATCGCGGTGCTGGCTCAGGTGGGTGTGATGGGGTATTCCCTGCCCGGTCGGGCAGACCATCATGTGCTCTTGATCTTGCTCTTCACGGCAACGTTCGGCTTGACCCTTCGATGGACGATGACTCCCTTCTCCAGAGCGATTGCTTTGGGCCTTGGAGCCGTCGTGGGCCTCGGTCTGTGGGTCGGTACGGAGTTTATCATACCCTTGGCCCTGGTCTTCTTGGCCGGAATGGCCTTATGGCTAGCCGACCAGAAGGAGGCCGCAAGGAAAAACCTCTGGTTTGCCCTGGGGTTATTGGGGGTGCTGGCGTTGGCCCTGGTTGCTGAGCATCCGTCCTCAAGAATCCTCGAGACGGAGTACGATCGGGTTTCGGCCCCGTACCTCTTGATGGCGGCCCTGGCTTTCTTCTACTGGGCCGCGGTCCGGCGACTGGAGGCCAGGGGACGAGGGGAGCTGGCGTTCCACGAAAGACTGGTTGTCGCCGTTCTCGGAGGAGGGGCGACACTGTTCGTCCAGTACTTCCTCTACCCGGATTTCTTTCGTGGACCGGAGGCAAACGTGGAGCCGAGGCTTGCGCCCATTTGGCGCGAAATGGTCGCGGAGGACCGGGGCCTGGCGGCTTCGTTCCACCTGGACAAGATGGGAACGCTACTGATCTTCCTGGGAGCATCCCTGGTGTGCATTCCGTTCCTGGGATGGATGCTGAAGAAGGATCGGAAGGCGCCGACCTGGCCCATATGGCTCCTCACGGCCACGTGGCTGATCGTCTTCATCGCCCTCGCGCTCTACAGGATCCGTTTCGTGCCCTACCCGGAGATCCTCCTCGCCGTCGTCTCCGTGGCGTTCCTGTCTCGGATTCTTCCTCGCTTCGAACGTATCGAGAGGGCTGTGCCCCGGATGCTGATGCGCGCCGGAACCGCGGCGCTTGTTCTTGCGGGGCCGATGTTCCTGGGGGGCACGTGGATGATTGCGTCGGGACAGGTGGAAGGCCAGGAAGGGGACGCGGAGCACGCCTCGGCTGAAGCTTGCCCGGTTTCGGAGATGGTCGATGTGCTGAATGGGGAAGCTCTCGGCCAGACCACGCATACGATCGCCGCGCACCTGGACTACGGCCCCGAGATCCTCTACCGGACTCGCCACCGGGTCATTGGAACTCCGTACCACCGAAACGCGGAGGGCATCCTCGCCCTCTTCACCATCCTCGGCGATCCAGACCTGAATGAAAGCCGGAGGGTCGTCGAGAAGAGGGGGGTGGACCTGATTCTGATCTGCCGCTTTCAAGCCGGAGTCTATGGGTCCGGCTCGGATGGGGACCGGAGCCCCACCCTTCACGACCTGCTCCTTGCAGGAGAGGTCCCGGATTGGCTCCAGCCCATCCCACTGGACTCGAGTGTGACGGGCGGGTTCTTGCTCTATGGAGTGAGGAGGTAAGAGGCGCGGGCGGCCTTCATCTGGACTCGTGGTATTCCTGCTCGGTGTTGACCTCCCACACGTTGGTCTTGCCCTTGGTCCCGGCCAGGATGTTGTCGACGGCCGTCATGGCGGCGAGCATGGAGTGATCCTGGTTGTTGTAGCGATGCATCCCGTTTCGACCGACGAGGAAAAGGTTCTCTATCGGGTCAAGGAATTCCCGAATCTCACCGAACCGGTCATAGGTCCCGAAATAGGCCGGATAGGTCTTGGGCATCCGTATCACCGTTGCGTCCCGCACCCCACCGGGCTGGATGAACCCGAGCCTCTCCAGCTCGTCCACGGCCAACGCCGTCATTTCCTCGTCCGATAATTGCCAGAGCCCGTCGGACTCATCGCAGAAATACTCCATCCCCATCCAGACCTTGGTGGGGTCCCCCACCATCCAGGGACTCCAGTTGTTGAAGATCTGGAGCCGGCCCACGAGAACGTCGGGCTCCTGGACGTAGATCCAATTGTCCTGGAGAAGTCCATCGTTCGCTGAATCGGGGTCCTTCATGTTCAGCTTATCGATCAGTATCCCGACGGTGATGAAATCCCGGTATCGCAGCCCATCGGTTACTTCCAGAACGTTGGCGGGCGCGCTGGGCTCCAGTCCGCGGACGAGGTCCACCACCGGCATTGTGGAGAAGACGTAGTCCGCCTCGAACCTGGAGCGCTCTCCGTTGCGGGGATCCACCGCCGTCACGGCCCGGATTCGGCTTCCCTCCTTCGCCAGAGCCGTAACGCGCCTATGGGTGATGACTTCTCCACCCAGTTTCATCACCTCCTCCGCGGTGACCTCCCACATCTGTCCGGGCCCGTACTTCGGATAGAGAAATCGCTCGATCAGCGACGTCTCGGTCTTCTTCTGGGAAAGAGACTGATCTCTCCTGACGAGCTCTCTCAATGCGTGTGCCACAGCCCTCGAGATGGAGAGGCCCTTGATCCGCTGGGCACCCCATTCGGCGCTGATCTCGTCGCAGGGGACGCCCCACACCTTCTCGGTATAGGATTTGAAGAAGGTCAAATAGAGCTCCCGGCCGAACCGGTTGATGAGGAACTCCTCGAGATTCGACTCGTTTCGGATCGGCCGGAGGTGGGCACGAAGGTAGCTCGCGAGGATCCTGATCATCCGCCTCGCCCCGAGATTTCGAACCGTGCGCACGTTGATGCGGAGCGGATAGTCGAAGAATCGGCGCAGGAAGAAGATCCGGCTCCTTCTGGTCCGCACCAACATCACCCGTTCGGGATCGCGCTCGTCCGAACGGAGCTTGGTAGGATCGATCTCGCGCTCGGATCCCTGATACTGGATGACGAAGCTCGAGTCTTGCGTCTCCTCCAGGGGCATCATGTCCAGCCACCACTTCATGACCCGATCCGATTTGGAGAAGAATCGGTGTCCGCCGATGTCCATCCGATTTCCGTTGTGGCTCACGGTACGGGATATGCCCCCGAACGCACCGCTAGCTTCCAGCACCACCGGCCTGATCTTCGTGCGGGTTAGTAGCTCGTAGGCCGCGGTCAGTCCTGCGGGCCCGGCTCCGATGATGATGGCGGTCTCTCGAGCCATAGGTTCAGGCACTTCTGGCGTTTCTGAAGAGGAGGGCCTTCCTGAGTCCGAAGTTCCAGCCCAGAACAAGGATCACGGCGAGGAGCTTCGAGATCCTATAATCCAGAAGGAGGAGCTCCGTCCCTGTCCAGAGGACCAGTTCGGTCACGAGGAGACCCGCGATCCCAACCAGGGCAAACACGATGAACTCGGCCCGTCTGTCCCGGAGGACCCGGTTACTGAAGACCCATCGAATGCTCAGAGCGTAGTTCGTCACCAGGCCTCCCAGGAACCCCCACACGGCCGCGATGAGATAGTGCATCCCCGCAAGCTCCGTGAGCGCGACCAGGAGTCCGAAATCGACCAGGAAGGCGACCAGGCCGGTGACACCGTAGCGGGCGGCTTGAACCAGAACGGAGTCGTTTCGACGGAGGAACAGCGCTGAGGTAGAAGGGACGGGCATCGGCACACGCGGGTTCAAGATCCTGACGGTAGGTCCATATTTCAAGTTAATGTCCGGGAAACGGGAGTGCACGAGTGAAATCCGGCGACGGTCCTGATCGCGAGCCTCTCGGTCTTGTTGACGCACCTCGCCAAGCGGGACCGCATCTTCTATCCTACCTGCCGCCGCCATCGCGAACGGACGAAAGGAGCCACCATGCCCATCGCCACGCCTCAGCAGTTCCGCCAGATGCTCGACGCGGCCCAGCAGGGCAGCTACGCCTTCCCAGCCATCAACGTGACCTCCATCATCACCCTGAACGCGGCCATGAAGGGGTTTGCCGATTCGGGCTCGGACGGGATCATCCAGTTCTCCACGGGAGCCGGGCAGTTCGCTTCCGGGCTCGCCAACAACGACGCCGCCTTCGGGTGCATCGTCCTGGCCGAGGCGGCCCACCGACTGGCCGAGCGCTACGACGTGCTCGTCGCCCTGAACACCGACCACTGCCCCCCCGACAAGGCCTCCACCTTCCTTCGGCCCCTGATCGAGGCCACGGCCCGGCGCCGAGAGCGGGGCGAGAACACCCTCTTCCAGAACCACATGCTGGACGCCTCGATTCTACCCCTGGAAGAGAACATGAAGCTCTCCCGGGAGTACCTCGCGCTCTGCGCCGAGCAGGAGATCATCCTGGAGGTGGAGGCCGGCGTGGTGGGAGGAGAGGAGGACGGGGCCTCCGGGAGCCACGACACACCGGCGGAGAAGCTCTACACCACCCCCGAGGACATGCTCAGGGTGTACGAGGCGCTCCACCCCATCGGCCGGTTCACCTTCGCCGCGACCTTCGGCAACGTCCACGGGCACTACAAGCCCGGTGCCGTGAAGCTCAAGCCCCGGATCCTCGAGGAGGGCCAGGCCGCCGTGACGGCCAAGTACGGAGGCGAGGCGGAGATGGACCTGGTGTTCCACGGGGGAAGCGGGAGCCTCCTGGAGGAGATCCGGGAGACGCTGGCCTACGGCGTCGTCAAGATGAACGTGGACACCGATACCCAGTACGCCTTCACCCGGCCCATCGTGGATCATGTCCTGAAGAACTACGACGGCATCCTGAAGATCGACGGTGAGGTGGGCAACAAGAAGACGTACGATCCTCGGAGCTATCTGAAGAAGGCCGAGGCGGGGATGGCCGAGCGCGTTGGAGTCGCCTGCAGCGATCTGTTGAGCGCGGGCAAGAGCCTCTTCGGACAGATCTGATGAGGGAGGTGCGGAGGACGTTTCCGGCCACCCTCGAGTTGACGTACCTGGACGCGGCGGCGGTGTCCCTCATTTCGACGCCGGTCTACGATGCGGTGCGGTCTTTCCTGGATCTTTGCTTGGAGCCCCAGGGAGCGTCCGCCTCCCAGCACCACCTCTTCCTGGACGCCGGACGCCGACGGGCCGTCCAGGAGGCGGCCCTCCTGCTGAACGCCCAGGAAGAGGAGATCGCGCTGGTGGAGAGCACCACCCATGGGCTCAACATCGCCGCCAACGCCCTTCCCCTGGAGCGTGGGGACCAGGTCCTCATCGCCGACACCGAGTTCCTCCAGGTGGCCATACCGTGGAAGATGAAGGAGGCCTCCGTCGGCGTGGAAGTGGTGCCGGTGCGCACAGGACCGGACGGCGTCCTCACCCCGGAGCACTTTCTCGAGGCCATGACGGACCGGACCCGGGTGGTGTGTGTGTCCTCGGTCCAGTGGTGCTCCGGGTACCGGGTGGACCTGAGGGCCCTGGGAGAGCTGTGCCGGGCCCGGGGAGTCTTCCTGGTGGTGGACGCCATCCAGCAGCTCGGCGCCTGCCCCCTGGACGTCCAGGACACCCCCGTGGATTTCCTCATGGCGGGCGGGCACAAGTGGCTCAACGCACCCTTCGGCTGCGGTGTGCTCTACGTCTCGCCGGAGCGGATCCAAACCCTGGACCCGGACAGCTGGGGCTACCTGGCCCTGGAGAGCCCCGAGGGCGGCTGGGGCACATACTTCCAGACGCCCTCCATTACGCCGTATGCTGATTGGAGCTTTCGACAGGCGGCGTCGAAGTTCGAGATCGGCGGCACGTCCAACTACCCGGGAGCCGTAGGGCTGGGGGCCTCCCTGGCCCAGATCAACGGGATCGGCGTCGACCGCATTCACAGCCACATCCTCGGCCTCGGTAATCGGCTGCGGGCAGGGCTGGAGGCTCTCGGAGCCCACGTGGTGTCTCCGGGAGCGCCGGACGGGGCCCGCTCCGGCATCACGATCTTCACGGTGTACGACGACCCGGTGAAGGACCGGGCCCTTCTCCAGGAGCTCCTGGACCGGCGGATCCTCCTGGCTCAGCGCTACACCTCGGGGGTGGGCGGCCTCCGTGCCTCCATCCACTTCTACAACGACGAGAGCGACGTGGAGAGGCTGCTGGACAGTCTGCGGGAACTGATTTGAGCCGGGAGACCTTCTCCTCCCGCCTCGCCCTCCTGGCCACCATGGTGGGCGTGGCGGTCGGGCTCGGCAACGTCTGGCGGTTCCCCTACATGGTGGGGAGGTTCGGGGGCGCGGCATTCGTGCTCCTCTACCTCCTCTTCGCCCTGGTGATCGGGCTTCCCGCCCTCATGGCGGAGTGGACGCTGGGCCGCCATACCCGGCGCGGAACGGTGGGGGCTTTCGAGAAGGCGGGCCTCCCCGGCGGGCGGGCACTTGGCTGGGTGTTCTTCGTTACCGTGAGCGCCGCCACGGCCTACTACACCAACGCCATCGGCTGGGTGGTCTTCCACGGCGCGGCCCAGGCGCTCGAAGCCGTGGGAATCCGCCTGGACGGCTCGGCCGTGCTTCCACCCGACGAGGGTCTCCGGGCCCGCTCGCTCCTCCTGCAGATGTTGTGCACGGGGCTGGTCCTCTCGGCGGCCGTCCTGGTCCTGCTCCGGGGCCTCCGGTCGGGAATCGAGAAGGCCAGCGCGGTGCTCACGCCTCTCCTCTTCGGGACGCTCCTGGTCATCATCGCCCGCTCTCTTACGCTTCCCGGGGCGTGGGCCGGGGTGGAGTGGTACATCCTCAAGTTCCAGCCATCCGACCTGACCCCTACCGTGGCCCTGGCGGCCCTGGGCCAGGTCATCTTCTCCCTCGCCCTGGGGGGAACGTTCATGGTGGTGTACGGATCCTACCTGAACCGGGAGGATTCCCTGGCCGGGAACGCCCTCTGGACGGTGGGGGGCGACACGGCGGCGGGGCTCCTCGCCGGGTTCGCCATCTTCCCCGCCGTACTCGCCATGGGGCTCGAGCCCGGGAGCGGGCCGGGCCTCATCTTTGCCACGCTGCCCCGCGTCTTCGACCAGATTCCTGCGGGCTGGCTCTTCGGCACCCTCTTCTTCGTGGCGCTGGCAGGAGCCGCATTCCTCTCCGCCGTGGCCGCCTTCGAGGTCCTCATCGCGGGCCTCACGGACAACACCCGCCTGACCCGGAGAGGCGCCACCTGGATCATGGCCGGCGTGGTTTTCCTGCTTGCGCTTCCCCCTATGGTGAACATGAAGGTGTTCGTGCCCTGGGACCTGACCTTCGGCTCCGGGGCCCAGACCGCCGGAGTGCTCGTGGCCGTTCTGGCCGTGGGGTGGGCCATGCCCCGCGCCGCCGTCCTGGAGGAGATGGGGGGAATCGGGGGCGCCACTTCACCCCGAACCCTCTTCCTCCGCTTCTGGATCCGATGGGTGATTCCCACGGCGATCGTGGCGGTGGCCGTGTGGTGGCTGCTCACGGATGTCCTGGGGTGGGCCACAGGCGTATAGTCACGGTTGCCCGGCACTCCCGCCCGGGTCTATCCTACCCCGGTTTCGTAAACCCCTTCTTCCCAGGCTCGGATCATGAACACACGCCTCCGCAGACGCTTCGTCCTCGTCCTGGCCACCGCCCTGGCGCTCACCGCCTCAGGGCCGGCCGCAGGCCAGGACCGTCTCCCCTTCATGCCGGGCTACGACCGGTACGAGGAGATGGCTCCCCAGATGCGGGACGCTTTCGTCTCCGGGGCCCTGGCCGTGACCTGGGCCGACGACGGCGAGTCGTTCGACTACGTCTGGCAGGGGAGGCCGTACCGGTACGACGTGGCCCGGCGCCAGGCCGAGCTGCTGCCTGGGGGGCCGCCCACGCCCCAAGGGCGCTTCGGCGGGCGTGGAGGCCCGGCTCGGGGCCGTCAGTACTCCTCGGCCGACTCCCCGGATGGCACGCTGCGGGCCTTCTACCGGGACCGAAACCTCTACATCAGCGCTCCGGACGGGAGTGGTGAGATCGCCATCACCACCGCCGGCAGTGAAGCGGACCGGACGAAGTTCGGCACGGCGAGCTGGGTCTACGGGGAGGAGCTGAGCCAGAATACCGCCATGTGGTGGTCGCCCGACGGGTCGAAGCTGGCTTACTACGGCTTCGACGAGGGTCCGGTCCTGGACTACTACCTGGGGATGGACCAGACCCAGATCCAGGACTCGCCTGGACGTGGAGGCCTACCCGAAGGCCGGGGCCCCGAACCCCGTGGTGGACCTGTTCGTCTACGACGTGGCCTCCGGCACGTCCACCCGAATGGACGTGCGGGACGGGAAGCCCTTCACCAACGACGTGGTGGGCCACTACGTCTACCGCATCGAGTGGTCCCCCGACGGGAGCGAGCTCCTCATTCACCGCACCAACCGCCGGCAGAACATCCTCGAGTTCGCCGGCTGCAGTCCCGCGAGCGGCGCCTGCCGCGTGATCGTCCGGGAGGAGTGGCCGGCCAGCTGGGTGGAGAACCATCCCCCCATGCAGTACCTGAGCGACGGCCACCGCTTCCTCTGGATCTCCGAGCGCACCGGGTGGAGGAACCTCTACCTGTACGACCTGAGCGGAGAGCTCCTGGCCACGCTCACCGACCACGACTTCGAGGTGGCGAACATCGAGAAGGTGGACGAGGAGGCCGGGGTCGTCTGGTACATGGCCCGGGACGGGGACAACTTCATGAAGCTCCAGCTCCACCGGGTGGGGCTGGACGGCACCGGGGACCGTCGCCTCACCGATCCGGCGTTCAACCATTCCGTTGAGCTTTCTCCTGATGGCCGGTACTTCGTGGACGTGGCCCAGACCCACGACCAGCCTCCCTTCACCCAGTCTCATGGACGGGGAAGGCAACGTCCTGGAGGAGCTGGCCACCAGCGACCTGACCCGCTTCGAGGAGCTCGGCCTCCAGCGGGTGGAGATGTTCACCTTCACCGGCGCGGACGGCGTCACCCAGCTCCACGGCATGCTCCACAAGCCGTCGAACTTCGATCCGAACCGGAGCTATCCCGTCCTGGTGAGCGTGTACGCGGGTCCCGCCACCAACGGAGCCCGGGAGACGTTCTCGCTGCCCAACCCCCTCACGGAGTACGGGTTCCTGGTGGTGACCATGGACTCCCGCAGCGCGGCGGGCCGGGGCAAGCGGTTTCTGGACGCCATCTACCTGAAGCTGAGCACGGGAGAGATCGACGACCAGGCCGCGGGGATCCGGGCCCTCTGGGACCGGCCCTACGTGGACCGTGAGAACGTGGGCATCTTCGGCACCTCGTACGGCGGGACCTCCTCGGTCATGGCGCTCCTGAGGAACCCGGACGTCTTCAAGGCGGCCTCCGCCTCCTCCGCCGTCACGGACTGGCGGAATTACGACTCCATCTATACCGAGCGGTACATGTGGATCCCCCAGGAAAACCAGGAGGGCTACGATGCGGGATCGGCCATGCATGTACGCCGAGGACCTGGACGGGGAACTGATGCTCTACTACGGCACCGCCGACAACAACGTCCACCCCTCCAACACCCTCCAGCTCATCGCCGCCCTCCAGGAGGCCGGCAAACACTTCGAGGTGCAGGTGGGGCCCGACCGGGGCCACAGCGGGGTGAACCGGGACCGGATGATGGAGTTCTTCATCGAGAGCCTGGTGCTGGACGGGCAGGAGGCGCCGGCGGCCCGCTGAGAAAACTCTTGGGGCGCCCGCCCGGACGCGGATAGATTTGAGGTAGGGCCCGGAAGTGGGGCGGAACCTTCCGGGCCCCGAGACTGTAAGTCCGTGTTTCCCGGCAGGCGGCTTCCTGCCCAAGTCTTCCTCGTCCCGGATGGATCCCATGTCCCCGCACGGCCTCTTGTTCCTGCTCGGCGTGCTCCTGCAAGGGGCGCCGCAGACTGCCCCGGCGCCGGACATTCTCGTGTCGGCAGACTGGCTCGAAGCCAACCTGAACCGGCCCGGTCTGGTGGTTCTACAGGCCAGCTCCGACGGGGAGGATTACGCTACAGGCCACATCCCGGGGGCACGCCTGGTTCTCCTGGATCAGATCTCTTGGGCGGGCGAGACAGGGGCGGGGGTGGAGTTCCGGAGCGTGGACGAGATCCGGGCGGCCCTGGAGAACGCGGGCGTGTCCGACGGAAGCACCGTAGTGGTGTATGGCAGCAGCCCCCTCCTGGCGGCTCGCCTCTGGACGACCCTGGACGTGACCGGTGCGGGGCGGGGGTGCCCCTCTTCCTGGATGGGGGCAGCCAGGTCTGGACCGGGGAGGGAAGACCCTGGACCCAGGAGGCGCCCGCCGTGTCCCGGGGCCGGCTCACGGCGGAGCTGGACCCGGAGAAGCTGGCCACCGCGGATTGGATCCTGGCGCACCTGGGATGGGACGATCTTATCGTCCTGGACGCCCGCTCCACGGCCGAGTACGCAGGGGAGGACGGGGATTCGGGGGGACAGGCCCAGGGCGGCCACATCCCCGGCGCCCACCAGCTCAACTGGGAGCGGCTCATCGAAAGCCGGGAGCAGCCAAGATTCCTGAGCAGGGACGAGCTCGCGTACCTCTTCGAGAGGGTGTCAGCCGATCCCGGCGACACCGTGGTCACCTACTGCGTGACGGGGCTCCGGGCCGGGGTGGATTACATGATCGCCCGGATGCTCGGGTACGAGGCCCGGCTCTACGACGGCTCCTGGCGGGACTGGGAAGCCCGCGGCTACCCCGTTCGCCCCCGGGTGGCGGGCTGACAGGGGGAGGCGCGCCCGGACCGGAGGATTACCGGCCTACCCTCAGAGTCCCACCAGGTCCAGGAGTCCCCGCCAGGCCTCGCCCCAAGGCTGGCCCACGAACCAGTGCCACATGTCCAGCGGCGAGGTCTGGATCCATCCGAACCAGAGGAAGAGGAAATACCACACCACGATGGCCCAGACCACCTCCAGGAGGAGGCGATCCTGTTTCGGCTGGACGCGTGGGTGACGTTCTTCCTTCAGGTCCTCCCGGGTCACCACCTCGATGGCCACCACGAAGCCCCGCCGGTAGAAGCCCACGGCGTTGCGGAGGATCCTCCCGGCCTCCACCGGCCTCTGGCCCTCGAACATGGCCTCGATGAGGCTGATGGAGAACCGGAGCATGGCCCGGACCATGAGGGGAATCCAGAAGACGGCCCCGATCACGGCCCAGAAGAGGAGGACGACTCCGAGAACGACCCAGGTGAGGCCTGACAGGATGCGACCCGCGACCTGGAGATAGGGAGAGAGCACCTGTGCCTTGGACCGGAGGCCGCCCTTCTTCGGCTCTTCCTCGGGAAAGAGCCTCTCGGAGACTCGCCCATCCTCCACTCTCGGCTCGGCGCCCGAGCGGTAGGAGATCGTCGGGGGTTCTGCGCTCATAGGATCCATCGTCTCGTCACCTTCCGCCACCGGATGTATCAGCAGCCTGCATATCTTCCGGCAGGATCACACTCCCCTGCCCCGAACCCTCCAGGCCCAGGGCAACCCGACTGACACCCTCGGCATCGGCGAACACCAAGTGAGCCGCGTCGGCCCGGGAGAGCCCCAGGACGGCCCGTGGAACGCCCGCGGCGTCGGCAAACACGAGGCTGGTGCTTTCATCGGGCAGCAATCCGAAAGCAGCACGCCTGGCGCCGTTGGCGTTGATGAGAGACAACCCCGGGAAACCACCGCTGAGGACGGAGAGACTCAAGCGGGGTCGTCCTTGATGGTCCAGGAGCGCCAGCCGAGCATTACCCTCGCCGTCGACAGTCCATTCTCCCCGAGGACTGCCGCTGGGATCCAGCAGCACGATCCGCTCCGCCCGGAGAACCTCCAGGTCGACCGAGCTGCCGTTCCCCCCTCCCGGACCGTAGCCCAGAAACCCCACCGCCGCGAGGATCAAGGCCACCGCCAGACCCACGGTCAAGATGCGGGCACGGGACCGAAGGCTGTCCGCTTCTCGTTCCAGAGCCAGGAGGCGATGGCGGAACCGGTCTTCCTCCATGTCCCTCATCCGCGCCATGTCGGAGGGTCCTGCGGGTGTGTCGGTCATGATTCCTCTCAGGGCTGGGACGAGATGGAGGTGATTCCAGCTTGGATCTCCTCCTCCATCACGAGGAAGTAGGAGTGGGCGGCTCGGCGCACGAGGTCGGGCTCCAATGCCGGAGACCTGTCCTCGAAGCTGGCGATAGACCGAATGTGGTGCAGGATGTCCCTGGGGATGACAGCCCCTGGGCCTGATGTTGTAGGCGTCATAGAACCGTCGGAAGAGGAAGTCCACGGCTTCGGGCCGGTAATCCATCCCCGTCTCCTCGCAGTTCATCCGGAAGATCTTCTCCAAGCCCTTACGATCCGGACTCTCGACCTCGACCTTGAACTGGATCCTCCGCAGAAAGGCCTCGTCCACCAGGTACCTGGGATTCAGGTTCGTGGCGAAGATCAGAATGCAGTCGAAGGGTACGGGGAACTTCACCCCGGTATCCAGGGTGAGACTGTCGAATCCCTTCTCCAGGGGCACGATCCAACGGTTCAGCAGTTCGGCGGGGCTCATCCTCTGGCGGCCGAAGTCGTCCACGATCAGCACTCCCCCCGACGCCTTCACCTGGAAGGGAGCCCGGTAGATCTTCGAGTACTCACTGAGCTGGAGGTCGAGCTGGTCCATGGAAAGCTCGCCACCGACGAACACGGTGGGGCGCCGGATCCTTCACGAACCGCCGATCCGTGGAGAAGTCTTCCTGACCAGACCCAGAGTCCCGCCATGGGGCTTCCGAGGGTCCTCCATCCGCATGGTGGTATACGGGATCGAAGACCACGATGATGTGCCCGTCCACGATGATGGAGTAGGGAAGGTAGACCTCCGAGGAGATCAGCGCTCCCAGCCGCTCGGCGATGGCCGTCTTCCCGTTTCCCGGGGCTCCGTGGAGGAAGATGGAGGCGCCGGAGTTCACGGCCGGGCCGAGGGCATCCATGATTTCGTCCGGGAGCACCAGATCGCCGAAGGCCTGGCGAGAAGCTGCCTGGAGACCTTCTCCTTCCTCACGGTCTGCCGTGTCCACCCATTCCTTGAACTGCACCAGGGGAACCGGGGCAGGGCCTACGTAACGGCTCGCGGCCAGCGCCGCCTCTGCACGGCTTCGGCCCTCGTCGGTGAGCTCGAACCGGTATCCCGCCCGGCTGTGTCCCGACGTCCCGAGCACCTCGACGAAGTGCCGCTGGGTCGCCGACAGCAACAGATCGTCCAGGACCACGAAGGGCAGGCAGGTCCTCTCCGCCAGCTCGCTCCCCAGGAGGGTTCCGTGCTGATACAGGGTCTTCAACAGGAGAGCCGTGACCTGGGAATCGGAGAGTCCCGTCTCCTCCATGGATTGGGGAGCCGAAGGAACCGGGAGGGTCTCGGTCCTCGGCAGTGCCGACGTTGTCTCCGGGGTCTCCTCGAATGTCTTCATCCGCTGCTTCCTCCACTGGCCGCAGAGCGCGACCCCTCCTCTTTGCGGGGTGTGGAAAGGACCGAGATGGAGTATGGGGCTGGCTCACGCCACGTCAGCTCGTCGCCTGTTTGAGTGCCCGAAGCATCGATGGTCCCTGCCGGAACCTCCAGGACGTACCGGGCTCCCCGGACCCTGAGACCCCACCTCCAGGGACGCAGGGATCCGGCCAGCTCAAGGACTCTTCCTTGGTCATCGAGAAAGAGGACATCGATGGGAAAGGACATCCAGAAGGTGTGGATCCCGTCGCAGGGTACTAGAAGAAGGCCGTCACCGGTCTTTGGCCTCCGGCGACCGATATAGCCCCGAAGACGAGCCCACCACGTTGCTGCGAGCTCCACCCTCGAGCCGAGGAGGGTCTTACGGGTCCGGTTCTCGATTCTCATCGACGGTCACTGCGCCAGGTTGGAGAAAGTCGCCAGGATCTGGATGAAAGCGGGTCCGAGAATCACCGCCAGCAAAGCGGGGAATACACAGATTGCCAGAGGAAATACCATCTTGATGGTGGTCTTGGCCGCAGCCTCCTCCGCCCGCTGCTGACGCTTCGTCCGCATGGTGTCGGCGTGGATCCGAAGCGAGTCCGCGATGGAAGTACCAAAGCGTTCGGTCTGGACCAGCATCGTGGCCAGAGAACGGAGATCCGCAACGCCGGTCCTCTCCGCCAGGTCCATGAGAGCCTGCTCCCGAGGAGTCCCCGCCCGGATCTCCAGGTTCATCTGGGAGATCTCCTGCGACAGGAGATCACTGGCGTGGCGCATCTCCACCGCCACTCGGTTGAAGGCCTGGTTCAGGGCAAGGCCCGCCTCCACGCAGATCACCAGGAGGTCGATGGTGTCGGGCAACGCCTTCTGGATCTCCTTCTGTCGCTGCGCGATGCGGACCGAGAGGAGAAAGTTGGGCACGATCCATCCGACAGCCCCACCCCAGAGACCCACAAGAATGGCCATGGACCCGGAAGCTTCAACTCCCAACCCGTAGAGCACGCCATAGAAGTACAGGAGCCCTGCCGCCCCAATCCGCGCCCCCAGGAAGATCCAAAGTGCTGCCGGCTGGCGATACCCGGCATGAACGAGACGCTCCCGGGCCCCGCTCCATTTCCGCTCCGGTGTTTCCATCTTCTGGCCGAGGTAGGCCAGAATTCCTTTCAGCCGATTTCTGCCGCGGTTTCGTCTCCGCTCCGCATCCTTGGTGAACGCCTCGTTCAACCCCAACTCCATCAGTCGAGCTCTGGAGGGGCGTTTCTGGGTCGGAAGGAGGCTCGCGATGCCAACGACCAGCAACCCTACAGCCAAGGCCACGCCGAACGCGATGAGATATATCACGGTCCAAGCCCCATCAGATATCGATTCGGATGATTTTCCGGATCCACAAAGCCCCCAGGATCTGGAGCACGACGCTCGTGACCACCAGCACCTTCCCAAAGCTCTCCGTGAAGAGCACGCGCATGTATTCGGGTTCCATGAGGAAGATGGAAAACCCCACCACCAGGGGCAGCGCCGCGAGGGTGTAGCCGGTCATGCGACCCTGGGCCGTGTAGGTCCGGAGTTGCCGGCGTACGTAGAAGCGCCGGCGGACCGTGTGGGCGAGATTCTCGAGAATCTCCGCCAGGTTTCCGCCGACCTCACGCTGGATCAGGACGGCAATGGCGAAGATCCGAACGTCCACCAGGTCGGTCCGGTCCACGATTCCCAGGAGGGCCTCCTCGAAGGGGATTCCGAAACGCTGTTCCTCGAAGGCTCTTCGGAACTCGATGGCCACCTCCGGCGGACCCTCTTCACCCACCATTCCCAACGCTGCCGAGAGAGGGTGGCCAGCGCGGATGGCGCGAGTCAGCAGGTCAATGGCCTCAGGGAACTCTTCCTCGAACTGCCTGAAACGGGCTCTTCGCCGATGGCCCACATAGAGGAACGGAAGGGAGGCGCCGATTCCGATGGTCAGGGCGGTCACCGCCAGGGAAGACGTCACCACCAGAGCGGTGAGCCCGAATGTCAGCCCCATGCCGATCGCCAGGACGAGGAGAGTCCCCGCGCTCCAGTCCAGGCGGCTCTGCTCCAGGATCAACTCGAGGCGCCCGGCCCAAGGCAAGCGCGCAACGAACGAATCCAGGAAACCACTCGTCTCGCCGTCCCGAATAAGGTCGCCCCCCTCCGAGCCGCGAGGTTTGACCCGAAAGAACAGGCTTCATCCTCTTCGCGACTTCTCGTCGCTGCCACCATTCGCGCCCCACCTCGGAGAGCATGGCGAGCGACAGCGTTGCCAGCACGGCCGCCACGAAGACCAGTAGAGCCGGAAGCCAGATGGAACTGGTCATAGCCCCCAGCCTCTTCCTTTCGAACCCGTCGCACGGTTCTCCCCGCTCGCACCGCGGCCCAGGTCCAGGAACATGGCCGAGTCGAATTCCACGCCCCGGGCCTTGAGGATATCCGAGAACTTGGGCCGGATCCCCGTGGCCTTGAATCGTCCCGAGCACCTCGCCATCCGGCCCCAGGCCTTCCCGCTCGAACACGAAGACCTCCTGCATCGTGATCACGTCTCCCTCCATCCCGGTGATCTCGGAAACGGACACGATCTTCCGGGTTCCGTCCGAGAGCCGGCTGGAGCTGAATCACGATCTGGATCCCCCCCACGATCTGGTGCCGGACGGCGCGATCGGGAAGGTTCAGGTTGGCCATGGAAACCATGGTGCCCAAACGGTTCAGCGCGTCCCTGGGTGTGTTCGCGTGCAGCGTGGTCAGACTGCCGTCGTGCCCGGTGTTCATGGCCTGAAGCATATCCACGGCCTCCGGGCCACGGACCTCCCCCACGATGATCCGGTCCGGTCGCATCCGAAGGGAGTTGATGACCAGGGAGCGGACCGCAACCTCGCCCTTCCCTTCCACGTTGGGCGGGCGAGCACTCGAGGCGTACCACGTGAGGCTGCCTGAGCTGGAGCTCCGCTGAATCCTCGATGGTGATGATCCGCTCGTCGGAGGGGATATGCGACGAGAGCACATTGAGTAGGGTCGTCTTTCCGGCCCCCGTGCCCCCTGAGATGAGAATGTTCAGCCGAGCCTTCACGGCACTGGTCAGCACCTCCAGCATGGCCTCGGTGAGGGTGTCCTTCGCGAGCAGATCCTCCCCGGAGAGAACGTCGAGCTTGAACCGCCGGATGGACAGAGTGGGGTCCGTCTACGGCCAAGGGTGGGATGATGGCGTTGACCCGGGAGTTGTCTGGCAGTCGAGCATCTACCATGGGAGAGGAATCGTCGATCCGACGCCCCACCGCCGAGACGATGCGGTCGATGACCTGGAGAAGATGACGGTCGTTCTGGAATCGGATGTCGGTCTTGAAAAGCTTCCCCTTCCGCTCCACCCATACGTCATCGAAGGTGTTGACCAGGACATCGGACACCTCGGGATCCTTCATGAGAGGTTCGATGGGGCCCAGTCCGAAGATCTCGTCCAGGATCTCCTGGGCAAGTCTCTCCCGCTCCCTCAGGTTCAGGGCGACGGGAATCCGTTCCTCGTGAAGGAGATCCTGGATCACCTCCCGGATCGTCTCCTTGGCCTCCTCCCGTCCCACGGTGTCCAGGTTGGCCAGATTCAAACGCTCGAGAAGCTTCCGGTGAATGCTCGCCTTGAGCTCGGCGAGGTCAGCGGATTCCGGAAGACCATGCTTCTCGGCTGAGATCAGCTTCGGAGGAGCGTTCCCTCCCGATCGGACCGGCTCCTTCCATCCCCCTCCATCAGCTCGTCTCCTTATCGCTATCGCTCTCGCTCCCCTTCTTGGAGGGGAGGCTGAAGAGACTCAGGAATCCCTCCGGCGCGACACCACGTTCTCGGCTCCGGCAATCTCGGCACCGAGATCCAGGAGGGCCTTGGCCAGCTTTGATTTGCGGCCCAGCACCTCGGGCCGGCCAAGGTTGATGCTCTGCAGAACCCGAACGTCGTCCCGCTCCAGGATCGCGGTAACGCGATGCCCGAGATCCGTCTTCCACGTCCCGGGCGGACAAGCCGACCCCCTCCTTGTACTGGTTCAGTATCACCTGCGGGCGGCCCCTTGCCGTTGCCCCGGCCGTAAGATCCAGGGCGTGCTTCAGGTTGCGAAGTGTCGGGAAGCTCGGGAGTGACCACGAACAGTCGATCCTCGGACTCGTGAAGGAGCTGAGGCATGAGGCTCGACACGGTGCTACCGCCATCGATCACCACGTAGTCGAAGTGTTGCTTGCAAAGGGAGATGAGGTCATGGAGATCGTCGCTGGACGGCGAGCCGGCGTCCGCCGGCATCGATGGCGAAGCCAGGAGGTGGACGCCGGATTCGTGCTCCTCGAGGAAAGAACGAAAGAGCTCGGCGTCGATTCGATGGAAGTTCCGAATCACATCCAGATAGGTATAGCGGGGCTGAAGGCCCATGGCGATGGCAGCAGTCCCCAGGAGTGCAGCCAGGTCCAGAACGAGAACCTCCCGCTCCGTGAGCATACGCAGCGCCACCGCCAGGTTCGTGGCCACCGTGGTCACTCCTGTGCCGCCCTTCGCACTGAGAACCGAGATCACCCGTCCCAGCATGGCGGGAGCGTCGGCCGCCCCGGCCTTCGCGCGTCTCCGGACCCTGAAGAACGCTTCCAGGATTTCATCCGGGGAGATGGGACGAGGTAGGTACTCCGCAGCGCCCGCCCGCATCACGGCCAGAAGGCCCTCCGCGGAGAGCGACGGACCCGCAACGACCAGCGCAACGTCCGGCGCCTCTTGACTGAGGACCCGGATACCGGCCACGCCGGAAGGATCCGTCCCCAGATCCAGGAAGACGACACGGGAAGCCGCCCTGAGGACCTTCGCCACGGCATCCTTGGTCAAGCCGTCGGCTGTGGTCTGGAGGTCGATCGCCAGCCGAGCGTTGTGATCCGGTTGCCGAAGGATCCCAAGAACGGCATGACGGAAACCCTCGTCTGAAGAAATCAGGGCACACTCAAGCAATGCAAGTTCCTCCCTATCTTAATGCGCAAGGGTGAGAGGCCGGTTGACAGGAGCCGTTCCACTCGCTCATGTCAGTTCTCTTTCAACCCTGGCGCCATGGCCCCGCCTCCGCCACCGGCACCGGGCCTGCTCCTGATCCACTCCCGGATCTCTCGATCCCAATCCCACGTCGACGGGTCCCCGGTCGGCAGCACCTGGGCAGGGAGATTCTCCATGTCCAGGATATAGGGGGTCACCAGCACCAGGAGCTCCGTTCGGTCCTGTCGAGACCCCTCCGACCTGAAGAAGAAGCCCAGAATCGGGATGTCTCCGAGAATTGGGATCTTGTCCACGTCGCTCAGCATGGAGCTATCCAGCATACCCCCGATGGCCAGCGTCTGGCCCGGGCGGAGCTCCACATCGGTCTCTACGCGTCGAGTCAGGAGACTGGGAATATTGAACCCCTGGAAACTGAGGCCGTTGGCGAAGTCCAGAGACGACACCTCCGGGTTCACCTGTAGCCGGATGTTGCCTGCATTGGTGATGGTCGGGGTGAAGTTGAGTCGGATGCCGTACTCCCTCCACTGGATAGTCACGGCGTTGCTGGCTGCGCCAGACTGGATGCTGGGAAAGGGGAATTCGCCTCCTGCGAGGAACGTCGCCTCCTCACCCTCCCGGGTGACCAGGTTCGGCTGGGCCAGGCTCCGGAAATCCCCCGTGTTCTTCAGCGCCCTGATGATCGCGTCCAGCCTGCTCTCCTCGCCCTGAATCAGGAGGGTGATGAAGCCCTCGGAGACCGTCTCGATCTGATGCGTGTCATCCTTGTCGAAGGCCCCGTCCAGGGTCTCGGGATTCAGGATGCGCACGAGGTCCCCTCCCGCTTCCCGCACCGCGGACTTGCTGACTTCGGCGACCTCGACCTTGAGAAGGATCTGCTCGGGGGCCGGCGAGTCCACGTTGTTCACCACCGGAATGCCCTGGTTCTCCGCCAACTCCATGGCCTTCCGGACTACGGCAGGGTCACGCACCTCGCCCGAGAGCACCACGGAGGTGCCCGTGCTGCTGACATATAGACCGGCACCCGGAAACAGGTCGTCGATCTGGCGCTGAAGAGAGGCGATGTCCGCCGTGACCTCCACGGTGTAGAGGCGTGCCGGCCCCGTCTTACCCCAGATGATGAGGCTCGTGGTCCCGATCCCCTGAGCGTAAATCAAGACCTGATTGGGAAGCGACGGGTGCACTTGGACTCTGGCCACCTGGGGGTCATTGATATCGACACGGGTAATGCTGTCTGGCCTCGTCAGGATCGCCGTGGAACCGCGCGAGATCGTGATCATCCGCTCTGCGGCCGTTTGAATGACCTCCTGCCCCGCCAGCAGACTGGGGGTTGCCCAGAGCGAGGCTGCGATGAGGAGTGGCCCGAGGCACCGCCCCAGACGACGACTTCTCCGGGTAAGCCGGATCTGCCAGTGTCGATTGCTCATGGAAGCGACATGTCTCCTTCCGGAAGGTTCGGATTTCGGGTCAATAGGATATCAGGGTTCTCACTCCGCCCTGGTAGATCTCGATGATGCTCTCCCGCGACGTGGCGGTCGTGGAGCCGACTCGTACAGTCGGGCGGGCCAATCCGGAACCTGTCCCGGTGAAGAGGCGGGAAACACGCTCTCCCGGGGTCTGTGCGACCTCGAGGTCTTGGGTGTTTCGGAGGACCAGCCGGATCGCGCCCTCATGCTCGGCGAGGGAGAGCTTCTCGGCATCCTCCGGCGACACCAGGACGGTGACTACATTCACCGTGATGGGCTCTCCGGTCTCCGACTCTCGGATCTCCTCGCCGGCTGCGAGCGCCTGGACATTCTGAAGGATGATCTTGCTCACTGGTTCGGAGCCGCCTGGGGGCCTCATGATCAAGATCACGTCCACCCTGGTCTGGGGGGTGACGAATCCGGCCACCCCTACGATCTGATTGACGGCCACGCTCATGGCTCTCATCCCCGTAGGAATGAGTGGGATGATACCCAGCAACCCTGTGTCGGCCAGCTTGGTGGACAAGATGGGTTCATTGGTTTGAACGTTGGCCACCAGGCTTCGCCCCACCAGCTCCTCCTTGGAGCTCGCGAACCCGGCCGGGACCGAGCCGGCGGGCCAGTCCACGATGATGAGATCACTCTCTTGGAGGATGTCACCGATGGCCATGTCCCGGCTCGCCAGCACCACCGGAACCGTTGCCGACTCGTTCCGCGTGATCACCTGAGGCGGCCGGTCACTCAGGTAACGAAGAGCAGCATAGCCCGCGGCCAGACCGCAGATAATGGCCAGAGCCAGGAGCAGAAATACCCGTGTATTCTTCATCCGAAGAACTCCGATTCAATCGTGCAGGAGATGCAGACGTGCCGCCGGTCTCTCCTCACAGCCAACTCCCCAGTGAGAAGGGGACGAACCAGGTCAGCACAGCCCCTGCGGCGATGGCTATGCCGTAAGGGACCGTGTGCGCTCCGGGACTGTTCAGATTGATCAACCGCCCCTTCGCGCCAAAGGTCATCCCAAAGAGAAGGAGATTCCCGAAGCTCCGAAGAAAATCCAGCATAGCGCCTCGACGGATCACGCTCACGAGGGCAACGATCCCTCCCGCGATCGCTCCGTAGACCATGACGGAGAGAAGGCCGCCGGGCCCCACGAACGCCCCAACGGCCGTCAGGAGTTTGGCATCCCCCGCCCCGAGCGCTCCCATGGCGCAGATCGGAAGGGTGGCCAGCAGCGCCGCAGCGGCACCGGTCAACGCCGTACCTGGAAAGCCACCCTCCAGGAGTCCGCCGAGCACCAAGCCCACGATAAGCGCAGGTACGGTCAGCTTGTTCGGGATCCGCCGCTCCCTCAGGTCAGTGACCACAGCGATCGTCAGCAGCATCGCGAGAGCCATGAAGTGCAGGACGGAAACGGGCGTCATCGATTCTAACCTCTCCCCAGTGTGTGCCACATCCTTCTGCGTGAATCGGCCAGGGGGCGCGGAGCGC
The DNA here is from genome assembly GCA_963751255.1 of uncultured Gemmatimonadales bacterium. Lineage (GTDB taxonomy): Bacteria > Gemmatimonadota > Gemmatimonadetes > Longimicrobiales > Gaopeijiaceae > CAVVTW01. Next base: position 257,408 of record CAVVTW010000019.1, read on the forward strand.
CCCCTGGCCTCCGGGGTTTCCGGTGACGCGTTGAAGCGCGTCTCCCGGACTCTAGGTATTGGTGGCGTTGTTCAGCGCCCCGGTCACCGCGTTGAACACGTTCTTGATGGCTTCCCGGAACGGCTTGATCACGAGGACCAGCGCCAGGGTGATCAGGGCGATGAGGACGGCGTACTCTGCCAGCCCCTGTCCGGACTCGTCGTTCCAGAACGACTTCAACAGCTCCTTCATCGTGACTCTCCTCTCGGCCCTCCGGCCGACTCTTAGAAAAGGTTGGACCCATCCGGGGCCCGTCCGATTTCCCGGCCGGGTGGAGGCCGGTGGCGATCCCGGACCTGACGATCACGGGATTCCACCTCATGCCAAACAAGTCTTGGGCCAGAAGTCGAGGCGACGCGAAAGTGATTGATACATCGACATTTACATGGATCACCCCAATGCAATCAGCAGGGTGCATGTAAACCCCTTTGCCACCCCTCCCGTAAAGGAGGTTTACAGACGATTCGGGCGAGTATGCGAACCCGTCCTCCTCCCCGACGCAGCTACCGGGGGTGTCACTGTGGCAGGACGATGTCATAGTCTTTGATCATTCGGTTGAGCGTGGGCCTCGACACCTCGAGGATCTTCGAGGCAGCACTCTTGTTCCCTCCCGTCATGAGGAGGACTCTTTGAACGTGTCGCCGCTCGACGTCTGCAAGACTCCCTGGCTCCGCTCCCGACGCTAGTTTGACCATTGCCTCGGGCGGCGTGCCCGAATCCGCCCGGCTCCCGAGCTCGGACCCCCAGTGATCTCCTTCGACGTCGTGCAGGGAGAGCGTCGGTGCGCGGGCCATGACCATGGCACGGATGAGCGTGTTCTCCAGCTCCCGCACGTTCCCGGGCCAATCGCGGGAGAGGAGCCAAGCCATCACCTCCTGCGAAACCCCCGGAACCTGGCGGCCGAGCTCCACGGCGGTCTTCGACAGGATGTGCCGAACCAGCAGGGGAATGTCGGAGCGGCGGTCTCGCAGTGGGGGAACCACGATCTCGATCACCCTGAGCCGAAAGAGGAGATCACCCCGAAAGCTCCCGTCCCGGACAAGCTGCTCCAGGTTGCGGTTGGTGGCGGCGATGACGCGCGCCTCCGTTCGGCGGGGAAGCTCACTGCCTACGGGGTAGAACTCCCGCTCCTCGAGAACCCTCAGCAGCTTGGCTTGAAGGGCGAGGCTCGTGTCGCCGATCTCATCGAGGAAGATCGTGCCCCGACCAGCCAGCTCGAAGGGTCCCCGCCGGTCGGCCGCGGCTCCAGTGAACGCGCCTCGGACGTGGCCAAAGAGGGTGGACTCCAGAAGGGTCTCGGGAACGGCAGCGCAGTTCACCGCGATGAAGGGCTGATCAGCGTCCGCCGAATTCTCGTGAATCGTGCGGGCGATCGAGCTCCTTCCCCGTGCCGGTCTCTCCCTGAATGAGAACCGCCGCCCGGCTCGCCGAGACCGCGCCGATTTTCTTGTAGACGCTGAGCATGGAGGGATGCCGACCGACGAGGCCCCCCGGCGCCACCGCCTGGTAATCCGCCGTCTCCCTGGCTCGGCCGTCTCGGGCGGATCGGTCCTGCATGCATCGCTCGATGACCCCCTCGATCTCGTCCAGGTCCAGAGGCTTGAGGAGGTAGTCGGTCGCGCCGTCCTTGATGGCGTCGATGGCCCCCTGGACCCCCCCGTACCCGGTGATGATCACGACATCGATGTCCGGACAGGCCTCTCCGGAGGTTCTTCAGAAGCTCGAACCCGTCCATCCCGGGCATCTGCACGTCGGTGAAGACGACTCCGGCTCGGAACTCGGCGATCCGGTTGAGGGCAGCCTCGGCCGATTCTGCCGTCAGGACCTCGTGACCCAGGTCTTCCAGATGAGGGCCCAGAGTGCGCCGCAGGTCCTCGTCGTCGTCCACGAGCATGATGCGGGAAGGCTTCAATTCGCCTCCTCCGGGTCCGGTGGGAGAGGGCGAGAACCGCCTCCAAGCCTTCCGGGGTCATGAGGTGGGCGGGGCGGACTCGGCTCCCCGCCTGCGGATCCCTGGCCCTGCGCGGCACTGCGCTCCATCGCGCGGATCGCTCCTGCCGCCCAGCCGTGGCGAGCGGCGGTGTCCGCGCCGGACGGCTATCTGCGGCCGCGAGGGGGAACACCACCACGAACTCCGCACCCCCTCGGCAGGGAAAGCGGCTCCAGGTAGATCTCCCCATCGTTTTCCCGGGCCGCCTGGCTGGCCATGGCCAGTCCGATTCCCGAGCCCCCGGTCTTCGTGGTGAAGAAGGGCTCGAAGATCCGGTCTCGGATCTCGCCAGGCACACCTCCCCCACGGTCCTTGAAGCGAAGCGCAACCACCGGGCTCCCAGTCCTCGAAGCCCTCGGGAGAGCTCCGACCGGACGTCCAGCTCCCCTCCCTGGGGCTGCGCTTCCAAAGCGTTGACCATCAGATTGAGAATCAAGCTCTTCACCTGTCCGGCCCTGGCCACGATCCGATCCGCCTCCGCGTCCAGATCCAGGCTCAGCTCGACCCCTTGCCGCCTGAACTTCCCGGAGAGAAGATCCGGCCGCCTCTTCCACCAGGCGGTGAAGGCTCACCACCTCTCTGGGGGAATCCTGGGCCTTGCTGAGCTGAAGCACCCCCGATACCGATGCACTCGAGCCGTTCGACTTCTCTCAGGCTGATCTCCAGCGGCTCCAGGCAGAACTCGGGGAGGCTGCCGTTCTCGGGTCCATCGACGGAGACGTTGGAGGTTGAGCTTGATGGAGCTCAGCGGATTCCGGATCTCGTGGGCCAGGTAGGCCGAGAGCTGTCCCACGACGGCCAGCCGGCCACTCTGGTCCACCTGCGCCATCATCTGGCGGATCCTGCCGAGCATCCGGTTGAAGGCCAGCGTCACCTGGCCGATCTCTCCCGAGGTCGGGAGGGGAAGCCAGGGATCGAGCTCTCCGGTGCCGATCTCCTCGGCGGCCCGCGCCAGCTCCCCGAGAGACCGGGTGAATCTCCCCAGGAGAATCGAAAATGCCAGATGCCGTGAGCAGTGCGAGCCCCAGCACGAAGACCCAGTACAGCACGATCAGCCGATGAAGTGGAGCTGCCACGGCCGCCGCCGAGGAGGAGGCGATCACGGTCCAGTCCGTCCCACCGACAGGTACGAAAGCTCCCAGTCTCTGCTCTCCTCCTTCCTCGAATGTGAACGTTCCACGGGTGTCCGGGCCCCTCATGATCCTGCGGAGCCCCAGCGTGGAGAGCGTGATGCCGGGGCTCTCGACCGCCTGGCAGTCGGGAGCTACCAGGATCTGCATACTCTCGCGGTCCAGAACGAGGATGGATTGGAAACGACTCCGAAGCTCCGCGGAGATCAGATCCGAGGCCCAGAACCCTGCCGTCGAAAGGCCCGTCCTCTCTCCAGGCGATTCCGGGGTCCCGAATTCTACCAGCCTGGTATTGCTTCCAGGGGCGCATTGAATCGAGGTCGGGGGAATCTCCCCATTGAAAAGATGAATCGGTCCGGCCGGACCGCGCCCCAGCAGGAACACAGCCTTGCCCAGGATGGGGCCCAGCCACTAGGCCTCCCCATAGCTCTGCACCGTCTGCCCGCGCGGAGCCGGAATCAGCGAGTCTGGTGCCTCATCGAAGGCCTCCATCGCACCAGGATCCCGGCTCTCGAAGTCTCCAGCTCGGTCGCCACGGCCTCTGCCGGTGCCCTGGGCCTCGCCCGAGACAGCTTCCGGAGAAGGGTCCGGGCCTGCCAGTAACTGAATCCCGCCAAGACAGGAGCGGCGCCACCGCCAGGGCCAGGAAGAGCAGGATGATTTTGGTTTTCAGCGACATCTTCCCAGCCGTTTGGGGGGGGAGTTCCCCGGTTCGAGGTGGATGAGTCCACACGCCGTCTCCCTCATCCAATCTCGGCAACAAAACATATGTTTCCAACATTGGCCTTCCCGGTGCCGCATCACAAGGGTCTTGTGCGGCATCCCCGCCGCTCGCAGGAGGGCGCAGGGAAGAAAGGTGTTGTCGCCGGCCGGTGCACCGGGCAGATTTCGATTGGGGCTCGTCTTCCAAAGCGGCCCGACGGGCTTCGGCCGACTCCATTCAAGCGTCAGGGTCAACTATGGTCTCTTCCGATTTCTCGCGATCCACGTCCCACTTGCAGCGCAAACTCGTCCGCGTACTCCTCAGGGGAGGGCATTCTCTAGAAGGAATGATCCACATACCGGAGGGGCTCCCGCTGCTCCACTTCCTCGGCACCAAACGCTACTTCCTCAACCTTACGTCCGTGAAGCGCCTCGGGCCAGACCCCTCGAACCAGGACCCCTTCGATCACCTCAGTCTCAGACTCTCCAACCTCGTGTGGATCGTCCCCCTGGACGGTACACTGCATGTCTCGACGGCCTCTACCCCTACGGGCGCCCCTCGCCTCGTGGAGCTTCAACTCGTGGACGGTACGGTGTTGAGGGTTACGCTCAACATCGCAGAGGAACAGCGCATGACCGATTACCTGGATGCGAACTCGGGTTTCGTGCCCCTCTGGTCCGCCGAGGTCCAGACCTCGGACGAGGTCATCGAGCGCCTCGCCGTGAACCACGAGGCGATCCTGGCCGTCCGGGAACTCCCAATCTGACCGAATCCGGCTCGGGTTTCCGCTTTGTGGGCGGGGCCTGCTCAAAGGGGTAAAGGAAGAACCTTCTGCCGACCCAGACGAGTGGGCGACAGATGAGGCCACATTGACGCAAGAACGGGGAGGGAATCGTTCCCTCCCCGTCGCCCTCCTGCCCCTCCCCGGCCCGACGCCGGTTCAGCGGCTCTCCTCCGGCTGGAATCTCTACTTCACCAACCCCGGGATGCTCCCCTTGACGCCGTACTCGCCGCCGCCTCCGCGGTTCGGCTCCGGGCTCACCAGATTACACTTCACCGTCCCGCGGACCAGCTTGTCCGGTGCATTCAGCACATCCCTCAACTCGATCTCGGCAAATCCGACGATCCTGATGGACTGGTTGGGGTTCGAGCAATCGTCCCGGTCATAGACGGGAAGCGTGGTCTCCCATTTGTGCATGTTGCGGGGGGTGCCATCAGGGTACTCCAGTTGAATCTGATTCCCATCATTACCGATCACCGGCAACCCGTCGGCCCCCAACTCCATCAACGCGACGGGGGTTGCGGAATGGGTCGACCCGGTGTCCGGGTCATACGTGTAATACGTTCCCGTCGCATCCGCCTGATGCACAAGCTGCGGCTGGCCATCCGGCCCGTTTGAGTAGAGGTAATTCCAGTTCGCGTCCACGTCATAGCCCTTCCTCTGGAACAGGCTCAGAAGAGCATCGAAGGTGGGGTTGCTGAGCGTCCCCCCGGTGAAATTGAAGATGCTCTCGTAGGCGATGGTCACGGGGCTATCGTACCCCGCGTCCTCGTCCAGGATCTTCCTGAGGGTGGCGTCGTTGGAGCCGTATTCCCACGACGTCCACCCTGCGCAGGAGGCCGGATCGTTGGTCGGGTAGAACTGGATATCCTGGTTGCAGAACTCCTGGTTCTCCGCCTGGGAATCGAAGAACCACCTCGAAATCCCGATCGGGAGCTCGACCTCCCCCTCGTCCGTGGTGCCCTGGCCCGTGAGGGCCGCAACGGCGATGGCGGTCACAGACCGACTCTCGATCCCGAGCACACGAGCAAAGAAGGTGGACACGGGACCGTTGGCCACCTCATCCCGCCGGGAGACCACCTGGACGGCATCCGGCATCACATCGTCGACGGTGAAGGTCTCACCGTCCCAGTCTCCGATGAGCACATCGAAACCCGGCAGGCTCACCGCACGTCCTGCGGCCCGATTCTCCGCCGCCAATTCCTCCGCCATCCCCCGAATCGAATCCGCGCACTGACCTCCGTCACTACAGGTGAACCCCTGCTGCTCCTCCGAAGTGAGACCCTCGTAGATGACCCCCAGGGTCCTGGCTCCGGACAGAGCACTGCCATCCGCCACGTTCTGCAGCTCGTTCCGGGTCACGAAGAAATAGCCCAGATCCACCGCGAGACCAACGAAACCCACGAGGACCACGATCAGAATCGCGACCAGCACCAGGACGGCGCCCTTTTCCGAGTCCCTTTGGCCCACACGTCGGCAGATGGGGTTCATGAGAGCCTCCCTCTCATTCGTACTTCATCGTCGTTTGCGCGTGCAGATCCGTGCCCCCGATCAGCGACCCTACAAACGCGGGCAGGACGAGAAAATCGTAGTGGAAGGTCACGGTTACGGTCAGATCGTCCCCGAACACCGCCCCGGTGGCGTCAGCAGGTTCCATACTCGTATGGGGCGTATCGCCTCCGAAAGTGATCATCCGGCTCGCACAGTACTCGTCCACCACCGTGGTGATCTCACCGAGGTCTCTCCGATCAGGTCGCTGCACGATCCCGTACCTCGCACCCTCCCGGCTGGCATTGGTGATCACGTGCTGGTTGTAGAGCAGAAGCCCGAACTCCATCAACCCCACCAACAAGAGAACGAGTACCGGCATCACGAGGGCAAACTCGACGAGCGCCGCTCCCTTCCGGTCTCTCCAGATTCCACGACCCATGGTATTCCTTACCGCTTCCTAGTTCTCAGACCGCGCGTCGTCCCTCGGGGAGACACCATACCGGGAGAGGACCGTTGCCACAGCGCGGGCTTCGACCGGTCGAAACCGGAAGAAACGTGCCGACAGCCCTTCGGGGGAAGCATACGAGCGAGCCGATGGGGCTGTTAGAGTGTGGTTGTGATCCACACACCCATCTGAAGGATAATGGTCTGCGAGAGGCCAGGGCAAGCTTGCCGATTCAGGAGTCCGAGGGTGTTGCAGGGGCCTCTCAGGAAACCTGTTCGGCAATGGACGTGCCCGAGGTGCTCGTTCCTGGGGCCGACGGCCGGCTCCTGAGGGAAAGACAGGACCCATCGGCCGTCCTCGCATGACCGTACCGGCGTGGATATCATGCGCCAACGTATAGCGGTCGCGCAACACACCAACCCTTTCTGCCCCGATTACCAGGAGGGTCGGCTCGGAATACTCTCCCTCCGAGGAGAGGTAAAGGGCAAGACCCGCACAGCAGTCGATGGTTCGCCTGGAGCCATCGTGACACTTTATGTTGTGTCCATGCGCGAGCATACGGAGAGGGGCGAAGCCGGTGCGGAAGAGACTCAGAGACTGCGCGTGACCAGATCCGCTGATCGTTCGGGAGCACCGGTCCGGCGGCTCATCCAGCCATCCGAGGGCCACTCGGATCGGCTGGCTGGTCTTCGCTGCTCGGTCCCGTTCCTGGCGGCGGGTCTGGTTCTCGCGGCCTTTCATCTCCTGGGCCGTCTGTTCTGGAACGGATTCGCGCTGGACCTGGGATCTGTGATCCTGCCTACCCAGGGCTATCTGCGCTTCGTGCTCCCCTGGGTCCTGTTCGGGACCGTCGCGGCCGTGCTCATCTCCTTCGGTGTGGCACAGGTGTGCTCCAGGTCCGGAGCCTTCGGGGCGGTCCGCGCAAGATGGGATGCGCTGTCCGATCGCCAGTTCCTGATCGCGGCGTGTGCGCTCGGTCTCTTGATTCCACTGCTGCTCAGGTCGGCCTTGATGAGCGGGAGCCCGGTCACGGATGATGAGAGTGTGTACCGCTTCGCGGCAGAGCTCCTGGCGAGCGGGCGCCTCTGGGCACCCTCCCCACCCTTGAAGCTCTTTTTTGATCAGAACTTCATGATCAACGACGGCCGCCTGTATCCGATGTATTTCCTCGGATGGCCCGCCCTTCTGGCCCCAGCCGTATGGATGGGTGTGCCCTGGATCGCGAATCCGGTCTATTCGGCGCTGACGATCCCACCACTCTTCGCGGTCACTCGTCGGTTCGTCGGCACGGGATGGGCCCGCGCTGCCACCCTCCTCTTCCTCTCTTCTCCCTTCATTCAGATCGCGGCGGCCACCCAGCTCTCCCACACTTCCTGTCTTCTGGCCCTGACTTGCTGTCTCCTCATGTTCCTGAGGACAAGGGAGCCCGCGACCACCGCGTGGAACCATGCCGGACTGGCCGTCGCCTTCTCGGCCGCGTTCTGGATACGACCTCAGTCGGCCCTGGCCCTGGGCGTTCCTCTCCTCCTACTCTGGACCCTGGACCTCCGGCGTCTTTCGAAAGGCCGTGCCCTCGCAGCGGTTGGCTCCTTCGCGGTCCCCAGTGTAGCGTTCGCGGTCCTGTTTCTGGCCACCCTCTGGTCACAGAATGGGTCACCCTGGATGACAGGGTATGCCCGCTACGTGCACTATGTGGCAGAGAACAACTTCCTGTTCACGACCTTTCGCCCCGAGCTCGTCACCTCGGTGCCAGGCCTCGTCTTGACCAGTCCACTCGTCGCAGCGGTTCGAACCGCCGCCGGCCTGTTCCGCCTCAACTTCGACATGTTCGGTTGGCCCTCGTCCTTCGCGTTGGCCGCACTGGCCTTCCGTGGGATGACACGCCAGACGGGGGTGCTCTGGGCCATGGTCGCGGGGTTCGTCCTCGTGTTCTTCTTCGTCATGGACGCCGGGATCGACTCTTTCGGACCGGTTCACATGTTCGAGCTCACCCTGCCGATCCTCATCCTCTCGATCATCGGGGTACAGAGCCTCCAGACCCGGCTCGTGAGACCTCTCCTCGCCCCAGGCCTCCTGATTGGCCTCATCGTGTCGGCGGAGGTGGGATTCGTTCCGGTCAGGCTCCATGCGCTGCAGCAGATCACGGCTCATGTCGCGAAAGCCCTCGATGCTCCTGGACGGGCCGGCATCCACCGTGCAGTGATCTTCGCTCCCACACCGTTCGCCCCACGCTGTGGCGAAATGCCGCACCATTTCGTCAATTTCAGGCCGGTCAACGATCCGGATCTCCAGCGGGACGTGCTGTGGGTGAACGATCTCGGGCCGGAGGAGGACCAACGTTTCATGGAGCGCTTTGCCGACCGCGAGGGTTATGTGATGCGGTGGGTGCAGAACTGTGAGGCCCAACTTCTCCCCGTGGGGAAGCCGCCGCCATTGGCGGACACCACAGCGTCTGGACAACGATAGGTCTGAAGAGACATGAAGAACTACAGTGCACATATCTGAGCCGGCCGTCGCTCCTGCACACCATTGCCTGCGCGGGCGCTGCGGAGAGGGAGTCCTCACTCCCCCTCCCGGATGAACCTACCGCTCTACGAAGATGGTTTGGAGCGTGGTCCGTTGATTTCCTTGGATCCGCTTTGCCAGCAGGTACTCCAACGATCCATGCGAGAAACCGAAGAGCAGCCAGACAGACAGCCTGAGAGCCCGGTCACAGACAGCAGCAAGAGCGACGAGACATTCCTAGCCCTCGCCTTTCCCTGGGTCGTCACGTTGGTCCTCTCCGCTGCCGCCCTCGCCATGTCCGTGTTAGTCTGGCGACTCTCAGAAGGCGAGTTGGACCAGATCAGCATTTTCGGGCGACTCCTCGTCCTTGACGGAAGGGGAGCCCTCCTCTGGATCGCAATCATCGGGTTGGCGGCTGGAGTGTCTCGATTCCATTGGCCACTTCCGGAGTTGAGGGAGCCACGCTCCCTGGTCTTTCCGCTTCTCGGCTACCTCTCGGCACTCATCCTCGCGGCGGCATTCATCTACCAGCGTTATCCAATCGCCGCCGACGAACTGGTGCCCCTGTACCAAGCGAAGCTCTTCGCCTCGGGGCACATCCAAGAGAGCGTTCCGGTCAGCCTGATCCCGCGCCTGATTCCTGCGGGGCTTTCCCAGTTCTACCTCATCTCGCCGA
>CAVVTW010000020.1:0-154284 GCA_963751255.1 uncultured Gemmatimonadales bacterium
CGTGACCCATGACCCATGGCCCGAGAAGAGGAAGAGGGGAGGAGGTTCTTCGAATGATCGCGTTTGCTGCCCCCGATTTGGATTCCGACCTTGGCGAGGCGCCGCTCGATGCTGACCCCATCGAGACGCCCCTGTGCGCAGAGCCCGCGACAGCCGATGCCCACGCCGAGGCCGGTGCTCCCGCGGTCCGGAAGCCCGCGGTCCGGAAGCCCTCGGCCCCGAGCCTGGCGACCGGCGACCCCGAGACCATCGACCTGGAGAGGCTGGGCGACGAGATCGCCACGCTGGCGGCCCACATCCACGCCGCGACCTACCGTCTTCTGGTCCTGATCCGGGCCTTCGACGAGCGGGAGGGCTGGGGCGGTGGAGGCTTTCGCTCGTGCGCTCACTGGCTCTCCTGGCGAACGGGGATCAGCCTGGGGCCGTGCCGTGAGAAGGTGAGGGTGGCCCACGCTCTGGCCGAGCTCCCGCGGATCTCGGAGGCCATGGCCCGGGGCGAGATGAGCTTTTCGAAGGTTCGTGCCATGACCCGCCGGGCCACTCCAGCCAACGAAGAGGAGCTGCTGAACGTGGCCCGGCACGCCCCGGCCTCGCACCTGGAGCAGCTGGTGCGGGCGTGGCGCCGGGTGGACCGCCTGGAGGATGCGGAGGAAGAGGCGGCGCGGCACCGGAGCCGGAACCTGCAGCTGTGGCCGGCGGAGGACGGGAGCTGGGTCCTTCGGGGCCGGCTGGATCCGGAGGTGGGGGCGCTCCTGCAGACGGCGCTGGAGTGGGCGGGCGAAGCGCTTTACCGCCGGGAGGCCGGCGAGGCGGGGGACACGGGCGGAGCCGCAGTCACAGGCAAGGCCGAAGACACGGGCGAAGAGGAGACCTCCCCGGAGCAGCGATGGGCGGACGCCTTGGGGTTGGTGGTGGAGCGGGCCATGGTGCAGCGGACGCTGGACGAAGGTGGAGCCGGCGCCGGCGCGGACGGTTCGGCAGGCGCGGCCGGCGAGGCCGGAGAAGGGACGTCCGACGGAGTCGGCGAAGAGGCGTCCGGGGGAGCCAACGCTCGTCCTCCGCTGGGCCGACCGGACCGGTTCCAGGTGGTGGTGCACGTGGACGCCGCTACGCTGCAGCGGAGCGCGGAAGAGGTGCCGGCGGACGCCACCGGGGCGGGCACCGCCTGCGAGAGAGCGGGCGGGCGCGAGAAGCCAGATGAGACAGGCGTTTCCGCGGAGATTCCTGGGCACAGGGAGGTCGGGGCTGGTGACGTCTCCGCGGAGACGTGCGGATGCGAAAAGCCAGACAGCAGAGGCGTTTCCGCGGAGATTCCCGGGCCCGGTCCCGGGCCCGGGTGCGGGTGCGGGAACGAGAGCCCGGGGCCGCGAACCCTGTACCCGGAGAGCCTGCACCCGGAGACGGCGCGGCGCCTGGCGTGCGACGCCACGGTGTGGGGCGTCGTCCACGGATCGGAGGGAGAGGTGCTGGACGTGGGCCGGAAGCGGCGCACCATCCCGCCGGCGCTGCGCCTGGCCATGGAGGTACGGTATGGGGGGCGCTGCTGTTTTCCCGGCTGTGGCTGCCGCTACCTGGAGGGCCACCACATCCATCCCTGGGCCGATGGGGGAGAGACCAAGCTGCCCAACCTGGGAGCGCTCTGCCGGGTCCACCACAGGGCTGTGCACGAGGGTGGATTCCGCATGGAGGTGGGGGCGGATGGGGAGCCGCGGTTCTTCCGGCCCGACGGACGATTGATCCCGCCGGTGCCGCGACCGCCCGCTCTTCCCGCGGCGCCGGTGGCGGAGCTGGTGCGGACGCACGCTGCGAACGGCGTGGTCCCCGATGCCTGGACTCCGACGCCGAATTGGTGGGGAGAAGCCATCGATCTCCCCTGGGCTGTGGACGTGCTGAGGGCCGTGGGAGAAGTCCTGGCGGGACATTCGAAGGACGATCCGTCCCAACCCTAGGAGGCATCTCCGGCGGATCCCGCCGCCCGGACTGCCTGCCGGCGCTATGGGCTTGCGGCGGGCTTGCCCTGTGGCGGAGCCGCGTAAACCTCTATAGCCTTCCCAAGCCAGCTTCTGTTCCCTCGGTCCGTGGAGCTCCCATGGTTCTCCGTCCTGCGTCGTCCATGCCGGGCGCCCGCCGCGCGCCTCCGCTCGCTTTGCTCCTGCTGGGATTGTTCTTCTCGGTACTGTCCACGGTCCTTCTTCTCCCGGGCCAGGCTCTGGCCCAGGCGTCGCTGGGCGGCGCTACGGTACCGACACCGGCGTCGGTGCTTGGCTTTACGCCGGGAGACGACTTCAAGCTGGCTACCTACGAGGAATCTCTCGAGTACTTCCGTGTGTTGGATCAGGCCAGCGACCTCCTGCGTCTGGTGGAGGTGGGGAGGACGTCGGAGGGACGAGCCTGGTACCTGGCGGTCATCTCAAGCGCCGAGAACCTCCGGAACCTGGACCACTACCAGGAGATCGCCCGCCGCCTGGCCCATCCGGAGGGGCTGTCGGAGGTGGAGGCCCGCACCTTGGCCAGGGAGGGCAAGGCATTCGTGGACATCAGCGGCGGACTCCACGCCTCGGAGGTGGCCGGTGCCCAGCACACCATGATCCTGGCCTATGACCTCCTCTCCGGGGCAGCGGATCCGGAAACGCGGAACATCCTGGACAACGTGGTTCTGATCCTCTGGCCCTCCCTGAATCCCGACGGCCAGGACATCGTCGCCAACTGGTATCGTCAGAACCTGGGGACTCCCTATGAAGTGGCGCCCCTCCCGCGCCTCTATCAGAAGTACATTGGGCACGACAACAACCGGGACGCGTACATGCTGAACATGGTGGAGTCCCGGGTCGTGGAGCGTACCTGGCGAGGCTGGGAGCCCCAGATCATCTATGTCCACCACCAGACCTCACCGTTTCCCACCCGGATCTGGCTCCCGCCGTTTGCGGAGCCTATCGCCAGAGAGGCTCCGCCGATCATCTCCACCGAGGTGAACATGATCGGCATGGCCATGGCCCAAGGCCTGGAATCCAGGGGCCTGGAAGGGGCCACCCATATGGGCACGGGCTTCGACGCCTGGTATCCTGGCTACATCGACTACATGCCCCTCTTCCAGCACCAGGCCGCGTTTTGGACGGAAACGGCCCTGTACGCATATGCGACCCCGAGGTTTTACACCATCAGCGACTTCCCCGCGGACAAGCGGGACCTTCGCCCTGAGTCCTTGTATCCGAGCCCTTGGAAGGGCGGGTGGTGGCGCCTCGCCGATGCGGTGGAGTACATGGAAGTGGCATCCCTCTCCGTGTTGGACTATGCGGCCCGCTACAGGGAGGTCCTCCTCTTCAACCGGTACCAGTCCGGACGGGAGGTTATGGCCAAATACGAAGCCGAGCCACCCTTCGCATACTTCATTCCCCGCCGGCAACGGGATCCCGTGGCGGCGGTGGAGATGCTGCGGCGCCTCGCGTTCAACGGAGTCCGGGTGGACCAGCTCCGGGACGAGGCGGCGGTGGAAGGCCAGGCGTACCCGGCGGGTACGTGGGTCATCCTCATGGACCAGGAGTTCGCAGAACTGGTCCGGGAGTTGATGGAGGTTCAGGTCTACCCGGACCTGAGGGAGTACCCCGAAGGGCCTCCCGAGCAGCCGTATGACGCCGCGGGATGGACCCTTCCGCTCCAGATGGGAGTGCGGGTGGTTCCGGCGAGCCAGCCCCTCCCTGAGAGCGTCTTGGATGCGCTCTCCCCGGTCCGAGGGGATTCGGTGGACTGGCGCACTGCCGACCCGACCGAGACCGAGGCAGACGTCTCTCCCTTCGACTCTCCCCCGGGGATCGGCTTCGATACCGACCCCGTGGCGGCTGGCATCCTGCCTCTTCCAGGCCGCCTGACCGGAAGCGGAGCCAACCTCGCCGTGGATCCGGCGCAGAACAACGCCTTCCGGGTGGTGGGTGAGGCCTGGGCCTACAGAGGGCGGGTGGGCTTTCTCCCCGGAGGACCGAGCGGGGACGACGACCACGGATGGTACGTCGTGTCCGGGGTCGGTGGGGACCGGGTGGATGGCTGGGTCCGGGACCTGGCGCTCCAGGCCCAGCGCACTTCCCGGGCCGGGGAGGCCCTCCCACAACCACGGGTAGGACTCTACCGGCCCTACAACCCCAGCATGGACGAGGGCTGGACCCGCTGGCTCCTGGAGCGCTACGCCATTCCCTTCGTGAATGTTGGCCCCGCCGAGTTGAAGGCGGGCGAGCTCCTGGACCACTTCGACGTGATCATCCTCCCCTCTGAGCGCCCGGCCAGCCTGACGAACGGCTACGCCAAGGGATCCGTGCCGCCCCGGTACGAGGGAGGGATGGGCTCGGAAGGACTGGAGGCGCTGGACGTCTTCGTGCAGGAGGGGGGAACTCTGGTCTGTCTCAACCAATCCAGCGATCTGGCCATCGACGAGCTGCATCTGCCCGTGGAGAACGCCGTGCGGGGGCTGAGGCGGGATAGCTTCTTCGTGAGCGGGTCCATTCTCGAGATTCAGACGGAGCCGTCCCATCCGGTCATGGCAGGTATGCCGCTCCGGGCGGCGGTGTTCGTGAACCAGAGCCCTGCGTTCCGTACGCAGGAAGGATTCGAGGGCGCGATCCTGGCCCATTACGCCGAGACGGGGTCCCCTCTGCTCTCCGGGTACCTGCTGGGGGAGGAGAACCTCCAGGGCCTAGCCGCAGCCTTGGACGTGCGGCACGGGGAGGGTCACGTCATCCTCATCGGATTCCGCCCACAGTGGAGGGGGCAGCCCTTCGGCAGCTTTCGCGTTCTCTTCAACGCGGCGCTATTCACGGGGGTCGGAGTCGAATAGACCAGGCGCTTGGGACCCGGTTCCCGAGGGGTCACGAGGGGCATCCGGAGCCTCGACGGCGTCCGGGAGCTCCTCGAGGCGGGGCGCGATCCTGGCCCGCGTCGCCTGTTCCAGGTCGTAAGCGTACGCCAGGAGGTCGGCTTCGCTCCAGAGGTCGCCGATGAAAGCCAGGACGAAGGGAGTTCCGTCGTCGTAGTAGGAGAAGGGGAGAGTGACCACCGGGAGCCCGATCTCGTTGATGATGTTACTGGGGAGCTCCGGATGGTTGTTCGGGTTGTAGTCCGGTCGCTCCGGATCCTGGATCAGGTCGGGAATGGGAGCCCCCGCCTGGGGGAAGAAGAGCCCGTCCAGGTCGTGCTCTTCCAGCACGCGTCGGAAGAGGGCTCGAATCTCCATGCGCCAGGCCTGGAAGGCATCCCCCTCCTCGGTTGCGCTGGGTCTCGCCGGTATGCCGTCACGTCGGCCTCGGCCGAAGGTTCGCCCGGTCTGCGCCTCCCACTCCTGGATGCTGTGGAAGGCCGCGCCTGGGCCTAGCCCGCGAAAGTAGATGAGCCGGTCGTATGCGCTCTGGGAGGGAACCCGGGGACGCTCTCCGTAGATGTCCACGAAACCGCTGCCGGCGAAGGGGTCTGCCACGACCTCGGCTCCCTGGGCCTCCAGGGCGGCGATGGCGTCACGGTACCGGGCCTCGGTGCGGGGGTCGAGGGGGAGATAGGAGGTCCGCCAGCCCTCCCCCACGAGGCCGAAACGCCGGCCGGCCAGAGCCCCGTCGGTCAAGGCGGCCGCGTAGCCTTCGGCGGGAATGTGACCGACGGCCGCAAAGGTAGCCAGGTCCTCCTCCGTGGGGCCCGCCAGGACGTCCAGCGCTGCGGCCGCATCTTGGACGGTCTTTGCCAGGGGCCCCACCACGTCCACATAGCTGGCATTGACGGGGAACACTCCCTCCAGAGGCACGAGGCCGTAGGTGGGCTTGACCCCCACCAGTGCCTGGGCGGAAGCCGGGTTCTGGATGGAGCCGCCGGTCTCCGTCCCCAGTCCCAGGACGGCGAAGCTCGCGTTTACGGCCGTTGCGGTTCCGCCTGAGGATCCCCCCGGCGCTTTGGCCACGTTGTACGGGTTCAGCGTCGTTCCTGCCACCGAGCTGTTGGTCCTGGTCCCGTGGCCGGCGAAGTCGGGGAGATTGGTCTTGCCGAGGATAACCGCACCTGCTTCTCTCAGACGCTCGACCACCGCGGCGTCGTCGTCGGGAGTCATGTCGAGGCCGCCCGTGGCGCTGCTGAATCCCGAGAAGCCGGCAGTGGTCACCAGCCCGCCGATGTCGATAATGTCCTTGATGACGACGGGCACGCCGTGGAGGGGTCCGCGGGGTCCCCGAGCCCGATACTCTTCATCCAGGGCGGCGGCGGCCGCCAGGGCCCCCGGATTCATGGAGATGAACGCGTTGTAGCGGCCCTCGTATCGATCGATCCGGTCGAGGAAGGCCCGAGTGAGCTGCACGATCGTGTACTTCCCTTCGGCCAGATCCTCCTGGATCTGCTCCGCGGTGAGCTCAACTACGTCGATGGATGGCCCTGCCGAGGGAGAGTCCCCCGGCCCTGCAGATTGAATGGCGCATGCTGCTGCGGGCCACGGGACCGCCAGAGCAACGACGAACCCCCACCGTCGCCCTCTTCCCAGGCCGGAGACGAGGGGCCGCCGGATCGCTCGCCACATCACCGATCTCGGCCTACTTCCGAAGCGAGTACAGCTCCACTCGTTCGACATCGTCTCCTCCACTGCTGACCCCCATCACGAAGTCCTTGGTGATGCCCTCAACCCGGAACCCTGCCGGGGTGGAAATCTCGCCCAGCCACTGACCCTCTGGATCGAAGACCCACCATCGCTGGGGCCCGCGGTCGGGCTCGATGAAAGTAGGGAACGTATACTCGCGCACCCAGAGGTAACCAGCCTCGTCCACCATGAGACCGGCGTAGGCGGGTTTGAATCCAGGGTCCGGATGTTCCCCTCGGGGAGGAAACGCCGGGGCCTCGTACGGGGATTGGGCGAGATACCGGTCCCGCTGCTGGAACCAACGGTTCCACTCCTCCTCCGTGATGGAGTCCCGAGGGGTTTCCCACCGCATGATCCGAACCAGGCGGCTGTCCTCACTCAGAACCCGAATCTCGTCCCGGTCTGCAGGGCCATAGAAGGTGAGGCGCCCGTCACTGGCCCACTGGGGCTCCACTCCGAAGGCGAATCGGACCACCGTGAGGCTTCCTCCCAGGTCCACGGCCAGAACCTGACTGCCCGCGAACGTTCCCAGGGCCTTCCGTTCTCTCCCTCGCAGAGCGGCCCAGTAGGTCTCGACCTCACGGTGGAGCACCTCGCCGGCGTGGTCGGGATGGGGGGTCTGACGGACCGCGAGGAGGACGCGGCTGCAGTCCCGGGTGGCGCCAACAAGATCGAAGGCGCTGTGGGGGGCTAAGCCCCGGACCGTGGTCGCCGCCCGCATGAAGCGCCCCTGGGGATCGAACAGACTGACGCGTGCGCGCTCTTCCACGAGGATGGTATCGCCGCCGCATTTCAGGAGGCTTCGGATACCGTCCAACTCTCCGGGGCCTTCCCCCGGTCCGCCCCAGACCGTGAGGAACGAGCCCCCAGAGTCGAACACCAGCAGCTCGTCGGTTCCCGAGTTGCCCACCACGATTCTCCCATCGCTGAGAAGCTGCACCCCGGTCACCCCGAAGAGGGTTTGGGCGGGATGATCGGGATCCCCACTGAGGGACAGGCTCGGCTCCTCCGCCAGATTCCAGCCTCCGGCTCCCGCAGCCCAGAGAGGCAAGAAGGAGGTCACGATCTCCACCCCTGCGCTGTCCCTCGCTGTCACGGTGGCAGAAGGGTCTTCCGGCTCTCCGGCGCATGCCAGGAATGCGAACGAGGCCAGGGCCGGGACGAGCCATTGCCAGGCGCAGGCCAGACGGGTAACCCGGAGCGGGTCCGGGCCCCCGGCGAGAGGGGGCGGCGAGAGGGGCGCTGACGAGAGGCGGATCGTCAGCTCCACGCGCGCACCCACCTCCTTTCCGTTGGGTCTGTCACGGTGTCGAGGAGCTCAAGGCGTGGACTCAGGGCCGAACACCACGGAGAGCCGCCGTCGCAGCTCGTCCCGAACGCTCCTGAATGCCTCGAGCCGGGTCTCCTCGTCTCCGCCGGCAGCGACGGGGTCCGGTAGCCCCCAGTGCAGCCTCCACGCGTTTCCAAGCCACGCGGGACAGACTTCCTCGGCACAGAGGGTGATGACGGCGTCCACCGGGTCCTGGATTACGTTCATCCCCTTGGCGTGTTGAGCACCGGCGTCGACGCCGATCTCCTCCAGGACCCGAATCGCCTCTGGACGAACGTGGGTGGGCTCCGAGCCGGCGGAGCTGATCCTCACGCCCTCGCCCGCCAGGGATCGAGCGATCCCCTCGGCCATCTGGCTCCTGGCGGAGTTCGCGACGCACAGGAAGACGATGTGCTTCGGGGCAAGGGCTCGGAGAACGCCGGCTTCGATGAGCCAGGGGGAAGGGGCCCCTTCCGCGCCGTACCGTCGACAGGCCAGAGCGGGAGGGGCAACGTCGGCGCCTTCCAGGTCCGTGCCATTCACCCGGATGGTGGGAGAGCCCGGGAACGCGAGCGCCAGCGCCTCGTCCCGATCTCGGACCGTCCGGATCGTCAGAGCGGCCTCCGGAGCCAGGGATCGGAGCACCCGCTCCACCCGCTCCACGGCCTGGCCCGCATGGGGGCATCCCTCCGTGACCAGGACCTCCACCGTCAGTGGCATGCGTCGCTCTCCGGCGTGTGGAGGCCGGCCCATCGCCTCCGGCTCAGGTCGTTCAATCCGCGGGAGCTCTACGGGGGCGGGAAACGGTGACCCCGCCAGGCGGCACGCCCGGACCCGAAGCTCCTCTCCCTAATATGAACACAGAATGGGCGGATGTTCCAACGTGGAGTGGCTCCGGGGTGGCCGGGACGCTAGAAGAGAGCGCCCGTGTACAGGTAGAAACGCACCCCCGATGACTCCCGCATGGGCCAGGCCAGATCCATCCTCGAGAGATCGTCCAGGAACGAGAGTCCTCCCCCCACCGACCACTCCACACCCAAGGGAAGCCTCACGAACTTCCCGATCCGTACTTCTCCGTCGAGAGCGAAGCGCTCCCCCAGAATCAGCCGGTCGTCACCGGGTCGGTAGCTGAAGAGCATGGGGTTCAGGTTGGAGAGCATCGTCTCCTGGAGCTTTTCCTTCGTCTCACGTCTCATCCGACAGGCTCTCCCCTCCAGGCCCCAGTCCGATGCTGATCGATCCCTCCGTGTCGGCATTGGGCTTTCTCCATTGTATCCATCCCCGCCCACCGAGAATGGGGAGCTCGTCACGGGATCCGATCCACCTTCACGACTGTGGGGTGCGCGGAGAACCGGGGGGCCGTTGCCTCTGGCTTCGAAGCCATGGCCACACTTGGGCGGTGGCCCCGTCACTGGAGTGAACGCGACATGTAGGCCACCGGGTACATCTCGTCGTACGGGCCCCGGAGCATCCCATAGACCCGCCCCGCCGCCTCTCCGAACAGCACCACCCGGGCCGGCGCCTGGACCGATCCGGCAAGGGAGCCGTCGGCCTCGATCACCTCGTATCGTCCGCCTTCCCCACTCTCCCAGGAAGATTCCGCCCAAGGCCTGTCCAAACGCTGGGCGCGACGCACCCTCGAGACCAGTCAGAAGAGCTTCCGGCCCGTCTCCAGAACATCCCTCACCCCTCTCCTCCTTCGTGTAGGGCAGGGGAGGGCCGTCCCCGCAGAAGACGACGGAGTCCCTCAGAGACCCGTCCAGGATAGCCACCCGGTATTGCGGCACCGCACCCGCCAGCGCGAGCATGCCTGCGGTGGAGGCGCTGGAGGCGGTGGAGGCGGTGAAGGCGGTGAACGCGGGGCGTGGGCTTCCCGGCACGGCCCATCCCCTGAAGGGCCCATCGCTCGGCACCGCCACGCGGCCGCCCGGGCTTACGACCGCCCGGGCTTACGGCCGGCCGCCTCGGACGCCGCAGGAGCCATACCTCGAAAGCGGCGTCGTGGGTGCTCGCCACGCCGATGCCCAGGGCGATCGTGAACACTGCTGATGCGGAGAGAACAGGGGTCCGGGGCAAGCTTCTCAAGGCTCTGCCTCCCCGTCGGACAAGGCCTTCCTGGCCCGGGCGATTTCTGCCCGCAGTAGAGCACGGGCCTCAGCACGCCGCCCTTCTCCTTTCCAGACCAGCCCTCCCATGAGGCCGAACAGGGCTGCCCCACCGAGGGAGATCAGGGCTCCCAGCGGATCGTGGTGAGTCACCAGGGTGGCGCCACCGGCGGCCAAGGACCCGCCGACGCCGAGGACAGAGGCAACCTTCGCCAGGGTGCCCCGGTGGCGGCGCAGGAAGGTCTCCCCGGGGTGCAGGCGGTCCAGGTCCATCCGAGCCTGCACCAGGCGCTCTTCGGGGGCGGCCGAGCGGGGGCCGGAGCCCGGTCCAGTCTCGTTCCACCGCCGGAGGATCTCCAGAGCCGGGTCGTCGATCACAGGACGGAGGAGCCTGTCGGGGCGCCGGAACTCCCGGTACAGAAAGCGGCTGCCCTGAATGAGGGGTAGGGCGATGACGGCCAGGAGGAGCCACTCGTCGAACTCCCAGGCCAGGAACCACGTGCTCAGCAGCAGCACCACGAGGATGGCGAGGAGGCCGAGCCCTCGCCTTCTCGCGTCGTGCACGGCCTCCACCGGGCCTGCCTGCTGGAATTCCTCGAGATCCCCCGGTGTCTCCGGCATATTCTCCGAGTTCGAACAGGTGTGATGCCTCTCCGCGGAAACTCAGCGGACGAGGTGCCATGGCTTGATCATTCCCTCGCATCGCTCAGAGGGCAGCCCGCTCTCCCCGAGGTCCACGGGGAGGCGCCCGACGCTTCGAGTTCGGCGAAGGTCGGGGGGAGCCGGATTCCAACTCGAGGCCGTTACCCCTCCGGTGTCGCGACCGGGGCGAGGAAGCGTGCATCGGCTCCCAACACCCACCACAGATCCGGACCCTCCGGGTAGTCGGGCTTGAACTCTCGCACCCAGAGGTTGCCGTCCGCGTCGCCTCGCGCCTCCGATTGATCGATTCGGCTCAGAACGTACTCCATCCAGCGCCCTTTCGTATCGGCGTCCGGGACCCGGGGAGACAGAGTGGCCCGGAGGATTGGCCGACAACACGTCCGTGGAATCGTACGCACGGACGTCCAGATGATCTGTGGAGGTCATCAAGACCGCGACCCGGGAGACGGGAGGTCATCAAGACCGCGACCCGGGAGACGGTGGATCGGGCGCCGCGACCCATGATCAGGGAAAGGCCATGCGTTCTCCGTTGCTGGTGAACACCTGGAGCGCGGAGCCCGGAAAGGTGGCGAGGGTGGCCTGGGATCTGTGGTATCCATCTGGGGGCACCTCGCTCTCGAAGTCCCTGACTCCGCGCGCGGGCTCCGGCCCAGCTTCCAAGGGCGGTTCATGATCTCATCCATCCGGGAATGTGGACGCGTCCCCTCGAAGCTCGTCCAGGCCCAGGTCCAGGGCCACCACGTACTGGACATCCATCTCGTCGCGGACCACGCCGAAGAGTCTGCCGCTCCGCCAGCATGGCGCCGGCGAGGTCAGAGAAAGAGCGATCCCGAGATCGATCCGGGCGCGGTGGGTCCCTGCCGGCGTGAACACGTCCAGGATCTGGCCCGTCTCCGCTCCGACGTGGGGGAATGCCCCCAGCCAGCCGGGGGCCAGCCGCACGAGTCGGTCGACGGACGCCCGGGTTTCGGGGATGACGCTCGGATCCAGTGCCTGGTCGGGAGGCCATCCACTCATGCTCCCCAGCACCGAATCGAGCTCGGCCTGGGTGACCCGAGGCGGCTCCACGTCCAGGGAGAAGGCGAGGACTGTGTCTCCATTTGCCTCCCTCCGAAGGATTCGATAGGCATGGCCGTCTGTGAACCACCCGGATCCGTCGGGCTCCAGTGTCCACCCCCGGCCCCCCTCGAAGGGGACCCTGAACCGCTGGAGGGAATGATCCCACACCCAGACGGTTCCGTCGGGATGGAAGGCCACGCCTCGAACTCCCTCGAGCTCGCCCGGCCCTTCGCCTTCCCGTCCGAAGCTCCGCCGGTGCTCACCGTTTGCTCCGAACACGCGGATCTCGTTGGCCAAGCCGTCCACGAGATACACATTCCCCCGGGGATCGACCGCCAGAACATCGATCCGCCCGAACACGTCGGGGCCCTCCCCCTGACCCCGGCCGATGCGGAAGATCTCCTTGGCCCCGAGGATGGACTCCGGTGCAGGCGCCGGATTGACGACCTCGGGAGGGCCCTGGTCTTCGGCACGAGGCCCCCGGCACGAGGATAGAAGGGCGAGGGAAGCGATCAATGGCGCGGCGAGGTGGGTGCGTTGCCCCTGGAGCTTCATGTGTCCCTCCGGTCTTCCTTGTGCGCTTTCCTACGGGATTCGTATGACAACCCCCTCCGCCGGCGCTGTACGGCCGGGTCGGGGTGCTCCGCCCTTACACCTCCCGCGGCGGAACTCCACCGGAAGGCATGCGAAGCCGTCGACGGCCCATAGCCCCAGCGAATCTCCCCGGGCGGCTGTCTGGGCAGCGCTCAGCCAGTCTACGTACTGCACGTTGGGCGGATAGGTGAGGAGGACCGCGAACCCCTGGCGGACCATAGCCCAGTTCACCAGGACACCGTCCGCCCACACATAGCCGAGCAATCGGTCGTAGAGGTCCCTCGCATCGACGTCGGGCTCGAGCAGAACCTCAGTTCCCACCGGCACGAGCTTCGCCAGAGCCTCCGTGGCCATGGTGCCGAACGGCTTCTGGGCGGCCTCCGGGGTGTCCATTCCGATCAGGCGCACCCGGCCGAGGGGCTGGCAGTCGAGGGTATCGCCGTCCACGATCTTCGTGACGGTGCAGGCCTTCGGCTCCCGGACCGGCGAAGGAGGGCCGCCGGAGGGCGGCGAGGGCGTCTGGCCGCGCAGGGGACGGTGCGTCGGGACCAGGATCGCGAAGGCGAACACAAGAAGCGAAACATGCCGCGGCATTGTCTCCTCCCTCACCTGGATCCGGTTGGCTGGCTCGAGTCGGCCGACGGCCTCGGATCGGTTCGGTCGCTCCGCCACAGGGTCAACGCGAGAAGGCCCGCGCCGATGGAAGTGCCCATGTCCGCCACGTTGAAGGTCCAGAATCTCGTTCGCCCGATCCCGATATCGATGAAGTCCACGACCCCGCGGGGCGAGAGGAGGCGCTCCCACGCATTCCCCAGGGCTCCGCCGATGACGAGTGCCAGGGCGAAGGCGAGCAGAACCGAATCCGGGCTGGATCTCGTGTACCACACGAAGAGAACCACCGCGACGAGCACCCCCACGGCGCCGAGGATCTCCTTTCCGTGGGATCCGGCGGGAAGACCCAGGGCGGCCCCCCGGTTGAACGTCAGGGCCAGGCGAAGGAGCTTTCCCACCACGTCCCGGGGTGGTCCCTGGGTGGACAGGAACTCCACGGCCGCCCATTTGCTGGCGAGGTCAGCGAGGAGGACGGTGATCAGAGTCGGCCAGAAGACCCTTGCTTTATTGGACACTCTCGTCTTTCTCCGTGCTGGTCCGTCCACCACCGAGGGAGGGGGTAGCCTCCTGCCTCCACGCTCCGGGTCAACGCCTCCCCTTCAGCGGGAGGGCGGGGGCCGTCCTGGGAACACCACGGAAGGTGGTTGCCAGGTCTCGGGATTCCCAACGATTCCGCGAGAGTAGTGGACCACCTCCAGGCGGTCCGGCACGACCTGAATGAGGAGGTACTCGGCCCCCCGGTTCCGGTACAGCCCTTCCCACCCCGCCTTCCATCGCTTGCCCTTCTCCGCAGGGTCATCCACCAAACGTGCCGAGCCGGAGACGGACACATAGCCTACGAGCTCGGGGGAGAAGTAATAAAGCGTGACACGGGGATCCCGCTCGATCTCCTGGACCTTGCGCGTATTCCGATTCGTTCCCATCCAGATGGACCAATCCTGATCTGGAGCAAACGGGTCCATGGTCCGGGTGTGGGGTTGGCCCTGGTCCCCCATCGTCACCAGCCCGCAATACCGGGCGGACGCGATGATCTCCCTCGCAGCCGCCAGAAGCGTATCACGCGGCTGGGGACCCTGGGCGGCCAATCCTGGAGCCCACAACCCCAGAACCGTAAGGCCCATTATCCATCTTCTCGACGTTCGCACTGTCACCATCACGTTTGTCACACCTCCTCCGCGGTGGGGGCCCTCTCACTCCGCCCTGCGAGCCCGGCACTGTTCCTCCAGTCGTTCCGCCTCCCTGGACGATCTGGCCCACGCGATCCCTTCCGACACCGTCACCAGCAGGGCCAGCAGGAAGAGGAGACCGAAGTTGGATTCCCTCAACAGGCCCAGGGCGGGGAGAACCGCGGTGGGTGAGAGCCCCAGGACGGTCCAGATGAGATGCCGCCGCTCCTTCTTCCGGGCCCGCTGCAGCCTCCCCTCCAGCTCCTCCAGCTCGAGGCGGGCCGCAGCTTCCACGGCGCCTCCCTCCGGGCGTCCACCAACCGGCTCCCGATCAGACGTCATTGTCTTTTGTCCGACGACCCATCGCCACCTGCGAGCTCTCGAGGCAGCCGGGCCACGAAGGGGTGGGCCACCCCGAGAGAGTCCTCTCGAATCCCCACCACTCGGTCTCCGCGGACCCGAAAGACCTCCACGTTTCCTCCGAAATCCAGGGTGCCCAGGTACTCGCCGGACCAGGAGAACACATCCCAAGTCGGTCCGCCGAAACCCGAAGCGCGAAGGGTGGAGAGGATACGCCGGTCCATCTGGGCGAGAGGCCGCAACCGCTGGGCCATGACGATTCCCGGCCCCACCTCCACATCGGCGATGGCCGGTAACCGCCGGGGGGGAAGGAAGTACCGGGCTGCGGTCCGGGGGTCGGCGTTCGAATCTCCCATGGCCCGAGCCACCACCTGCATGAGAAGATGGCCCTCCTCCTCGGTGAGATCCAGCTTCTCCGGAGTCCACCGGATGAATCGACGGAGCCTCTTCCCCTCGAAGAGCGCCAGGCTCGGGCGGGCCATCCAGGAGAGGGCCAGGTGATCGGGATGGGCGGAGGTAGACCAGACTATAGCGACTGGGGAAGATGGGGCTGGGGGTCGGGCTCTGGGAACCTGGTAGGGACGGAGTGCTCTCCACTGTCACGGTGTCCCGCCAACTCCCGTCCAGAGTGCGTCTTACGAACGTGTTCGTGGTCGCGGTCTCGACGCGGACCATCACCGTGTCCCCGGCGAGGGGACGCCACTCCGGGATGGTCTCACCCATGAAGTCCAGGAAGAAGCCCTGGACGTACGTTCCGGCGGTGTCGAACAGAAGAAGGGTCTGGTTCACGATGTCCGGGAGGGCCAGTCTCCCCGGGGACAGGGCCAAAAGGGCGAGGGTCCCCCCTCCACTGAGCTCCCCGGGGCCTTGTCCCTTCCGCCCGATCCGGCGCACCAAGGTTCCCTCCGGAGAGAAGACGCGGACCTCGGCCGCCACTTCGTCCAGGACGGCGAGACTTCCGTCCGGGAGGAGGTCGGCATCCGTGACGCCGCCGAACTCTCCCGCTCCCGAGGAAAGCGTGTCCGAGACGGTGAGGAGGTACTCCACATCGTACCTGGGGCCGGCATATGCGTCCACTGATGGATGCCCCACGATCTCGATGCCGGCGCTGTCTCGACGGATCCCGGTCAACACGTCGGCTCCAGGCTCTGCGGAGCAGCCGATCAGGGTAGCGGCCGCGAAGGCAAGGGCGGCGAAGGGCGTCCCGGACCGGCCTGCTTCCGTCTTCATCTTGAGACTTCCCCTCTCGAGCCGACTTGATGGGGGCGCTCCGCCCCAGCTATAAAACGACGCTCTCGGGAGCGACGGGGCAAGCACCGGCCCGGAGACGCCGCCGGGTGAGAGTCGCCTGGCGGCAGGTCCCCTCCTTCTGGCCTCCTCCGCCACACCCCTCTGGCGTGCCGCCTCCACTGTCACATCTACATGCCGCGAGACGTTCTTCACCACACACGGAAGGTGCCTTTGAACTCGGTATCATGGGAGTCATCATGGCTGGAACGCTCGCTCGATGCTGCCTCGTTAACCTCGCCTGCCTCGCGCTCCTGGCAGGGTGCGACGACTCGGGCACCGGCCCCGAGGACGGCCTCCAGTACTTTCCTCTGTCAGTCGGGAACACCTGGACCTATGCCCCGGAGGATCCCCAGTTCGGCGACCCCTTCGAGTGGCAGGTAACCGAACGACAGGAGGATACGGTGACGCTGGACCGACCTCCCGCTGGATCGCACCCAGGGCCAGTGATCCTGGTGGACCGTCTCGACGCCATCGATCTGGTGGAGGAGGGCGGTTCGTCTCTGCCCTTCTACCGTTTCCAGAGGGGTGCTTCGTGGGTGCACCGGGACCCGTGGGAGTGCGACGATCAGGCGACCTTTATCGCAGTGAAGGAGGCGGATCCCATCACGACACCGGCGGGCACTTTTCATGACTGCCTCCGGATCGAGCGGCACACCGCCGCGTCCTGCACCGACGCGGGGACTACCTTCGAATGGTGGGCGCCCGACGTAGGGCTTGTCCAATGGGAGGAGCTGAATTTCTACGCCGGTGGGCCCCTTGTCTTCCAACTCGTCAGCTACACCGTCGGGTGAGGCGGATTCTCGAGGAGCCGATTCTCCCGCCCCTTCCCCGTGTGACCGTTGTGATGACGGTGCGCCCGGTGGAGCCGGAAAACGAAGTGTAGGCCAAGAGGGCAGCACTCGGGAGATCTTCCCTGCATCATGAGAAGTGCGGACCAAGCCGGGCCTCCAAGCGTGTCCCCTTGGATTTGCAGGTGATACTTCGTTCGGTACGGTTCCGGGCCCTGGGCCCAGCTGGGCCTGATGGAGCCAGGAGGGGGGGCAGGATCAGCGGCGTGAGCTTGAACATCATTTCCAGCAGACCTCTATCCGAGGGAAGAGCATCTCGGAGCCGGGCAACGCTTGCGCCCCGCCTTCCGCTCAAACATTGAAAGGCTCGGGAGTCCCGCGTATGCACCCGACGGGAAGATGGGAGAGGGTACCTCATCCATGCCACAGCACAGGCCCCCAGGGCAGCTTACCCTGCCCTTGATCTTGCTGTCTCTTCTTCTCGCTTGCTCGGAAGCCCCCCGATGGACCGGATCGGTCGAGACCTGGGGTGGTGTGGAGTTCGTCTCTAATTCAGGCGTGCCTCTTCTCTATCCGGACACGGGCTCCATATCTGAACTCTGGTCGGTTCCGCCGAGCCATTGGGTGAATCCCTCTCGGGTTCACGCGCAGTCGGAGCTTGTCGTCGTCGTCGATCCCTCGGGAAGCCAGATCCATCTGTTTTCCACCTCAGGAGAAGCGAAGGGATCCGTTGGGAGGGAGGGCGGCGGCCCGGGCGAGTTCGTGAATCTGTTGGACGCCTTTCCCGACGACGGCCGGCTCGTGGTTCTCGATGGAGGGAAGAGCAGCGTCGAATACCTGGACCTGGAGGGGAACTACCTGAGCTCCAAGCACGTGGAGGGGCAGGCGTGGGGAGGTTTCGCTCTCGGGAGTGGAGAGCTGCTCCTCAGGGGGGAGTTTCTCTCCGACCCCGGAGAGGCATCCTCGGGGGACTGGGTCAGGGTCGGCCCAGGCAGAGACCCGAGCGCCTTTACCTCGGTTGGCCTCGACCCACTTCCGGAAGAACAGGGTGTGCAATGCTCCGACTTCTCCTCCTGGGACGGGGTGGCGGCCCGCATGCGGTTCACGACCCCTCAGATCCAGGTCTTCGACCCCTCCGGTGGGCTCCGGAGGGAGATCAAGGTAGACCTCCCCATCGAGGCTGTCTCGAACGCGGAACGGACGTCCGCTCTCGCCGAGCTGCGACGAGCACTGGCGGGCAGGGGCCTCCCCCCTCCCTTCATCGAGCAGAACCTGGCGGTCAGTGAGGAGAGATGGCGCGTGAAATGCCGGTTCGGACCCCTGCGCCTCGATCCCTCAGGTCGAGTCGCGGCCTTCCTGGAGCAAAACCCCGATGAGTTCGGCTCGGGGAGGGCCACGCTCCATTTCCTTTCGAAGAACGGAGTCTATCTGGCCAGGTTCGAATTCCCCGATCCCTGGAGGGATTTCACCCTCCGGGACGGTCTGATCTTCGCCCTGACCCGGGACCCCAAGACCGATCTGGTCTCCCTGAAGGCCTACCGGATGGATCTTCCCGAATCCGTCTTCGCTGAAGCGTCCCAGGTCCTGGAGGCAGCTCGGAAACGGGTGGCCAGGGTGCCTCGGTCACCGCACCGACAGTCGGCCGTCATTTCGCGATGTCCTTGAGCAGCCAGCCGTCCGGGTCCAGCGTCAAGCCTGTGGGAGGCCCAGGCAAGGGCACCCGGAGACTGTCCCGTCGCGTTTCCATAGGTAGGGCCGCCCGGGTAGAGCCCCAGGGAGCCTGCAACTCGATGGTCAGGTCGAATCTGAATGTGGGCCAGTCCGCCTTTTGCTCCTGACTCACGGTAACTACGGCCTCCTCGGACTGCGCATCCCACCGGAGGTCTCCGTGGAGGACCGGGAAGCCGGGCTCGTACACCCACTGCTGGAAGAACTCCGCCAGGTCCACACCCGATTCTCCCTCCATGGCGGCTTCAAGATCCGGGGTGAGGGCGTTGGCGTTGGCGTGGTCCCCGTAATATCGGCGGATGCCCCGGAAGAAGACGTCATTACCCAGACGTCCCCTGAGCATATGGAGGACCCATGCCCCTTTCTGGTAGCTGTTGGCGTTCAGGAGGTCGAACAGACTCGCGTAGGTCGAGTCCACGATGGGCCGGTCGGCGACCGTGGAGCCCACGACGGTCCGGCGATTCTCCTCCATGATCGTCCGGAAGCGTTCCTCGCCGTCGGCGGATTCGAAGAAGAGCGCCGCGAAGTAGGTAGCGAAGCCTTCCGAGAGCCAGAGGTGCGCCCACTTCGCCTCGGTGACGGAGTCCCCGAACCACTGGTGTGCGATCTCGTGGACGACCGTGCCCTCAATGTCCCTCCCACTCGCGAGGGCTCGCTGGTCGTAGAAGATGGCGGAAGGGTTCTCCATCCCACCGAATCGGGTGG
This sequence comes from uncultured Gemmatimonadales bacterium, assembly GCA_963751255.1. Lineage (GTDB taxonomy): Bacteria > Gemmatimonadota > Gemmatimonadetes > Longimicrobiales > Gaopeijiaceae > CAVVTW01. The sequence continues at coordinate 18,972 of CAVVTW010000020.1, forward strand.
CGGACTGAACGTTCGCCAGCTTCTCGTAAGGGAACGGTGCCACCAGGCCGGTGAAATAGTCCACTGCCGCAGGCGCCCTTCGGAAGTCCCGGGAGGCGGCCGTCGTATCCGACGGAAAGACCCAGTAGGTCACGTCCACGCAACCGTGGGGGACGGGAGCTACCGGGGCCCGCTCGCACGCGGCCTCCCCCACGCTCCTTCGAGCGAACCGAGTCGCACCGAAGACCATGGCGTACGTGGGAATGGGCACGTCCTCCCGCCAGATCCAGGTGCGGCGGTCCCCCGGGGGGCCGGGGGCGTCCGCCGCGCTGGCCGTGGGCTCGCCCAGCAGGCGGCCGTTTGCCACGACCTCCCAGGACGCGGGGGCATGAACGGTGAACCGCACCGTGGCCTTGTCGGAGGGATGGTCCACCGAGGGGAACCAGAAGCGAGCCCGGTTGGGCCAGTTGTCCGCGAAGACGGACGGGACGCCGTGGACGGTCTTCACCAGCTCCAGTCCGTCGTCGGGGACCCCGTGGTAGGCAATCTCCACGTCCACGGTGTCGGTTCCGGCACCCCCGGGGGGAACCTCCACGAACAGATGTCCGGGGTCCGAGGAGTGGCTCGCGGGACTCCCATCAACGGAGACCCGATCCACCGTCAGCCCGGTGAAGTCCAACGGCAGGACGTTTCCCGGCGGTTGGCTCACGGCTACGCGGAGCCGGGCGACACCCCCGACCCACTCTGCGGTATCGGATACCCCCACTTCCAGATCATAGGCGAGTACGTCGATCCCGGGTGCGTAGGTTCCCGGTCCTGGCGGCTGCCCGGCCTCGATGGCGGGGGGCTCCTGAGCCGGAGGAGAGGGACGGTTGCCGGCCGCGCCCTCCCCGGTCGGAGACCCACTCGGGGCGGCCGAGGCGGGGGGGCGGGTCGAAGGGGGGGCCGGCATGGGCTCCGGCCGCGGGCTGCCAGAGCAAGCGAGGGGCACGGCCCAGAGGCCGGCCAAGGCGATCCACCGGAGTCCGTTTGACATTTGCCCCATGAAACCCCCTTGGAGGACTGGAGGGTCCGCTATTTCATGTGCTTCCAGTTCCTGGGCTTGCCCTCAGCCAACCACTCCAAGGCCGTGGCCATTCTCTTCAGTCGCGTCTCCTCCCGCTTGGCCTCCGTGATCCACTCCACGTATTCTCGCCTGTGGCTCGGCGGGAAGGCATCGAAGGTGGCCTGAGCCCGCTTGTCCTTCTTCAGGGCGGCCCGGAAGTCCCCAGGGATCTCGACCTCGCCCTGGGGTCTCTTCCTGGAGCGGGTGGGGTCCTTGACCCCCTCCCGATTCAGCTTCACGGCCTTCCGGACGTACCCGCTCAGGGTCTTCCTGGACGGGAGGTCCGACACGGCGGTGATGCGACCGAACTGGCCCATGGCCTCATCCGCAGCGTCTGTCTCTCCCACCACGAGAGGGCCCTTCCAGAAGCCGAAGGTGCAGTGCTCCTTGAACGAGGCCATGCTGCAGACGATGCCGTGATCGGTGAAGTGGGGGAATCCCCACTTCAGGGTCTCCTCCGCTTCCGGGGCAGCGGCGTGGATCACCTCCCTCAGGTACTCGAGGACGGGCTTGGCGAATCCGGCGGACTTCTCGATGTAGGCGTCCACCCGGGGGTCTCTCCTGCCCATTCGATTCTCCTTCCTTACTCGGATGGGGTGCCGGGGGGCCGGCAATGGGTGCGCCTGCACCGGTACTCCGCCGGGGCCGGAGTGTGCCCCTTCGGCGGCGCCCCTTTGGCGCCAGGCCCTTCCCCCGAGTAGGTTCACGCCGGACCCTTGAATCAGGAGGCAACCATGGCTGATATCCGACAGGGAGTGGACCGGAGAGACTTCCTTCGCAGGACCGCCGTGGCCGGGGCGGGAATGGCTTTTCTCGGAAAGGCCCCCGAGGCCTGGGCCGCGATGCCGCCGCGCCGGGCCGGCGTACCGCTGGTCATCACCAGCCACACCAACGAGACCGGGCAGGAGGCCATGCGCCAGGCCTGGGAGGTTCTCACCTCCGGTGGCTCCCCCATGGACGCGGTGGAACGAGGGGCCAACGTCATTGAGGTGGATCCCGAAGACAGCAGCGTGGGATACGGGGGACTGCCCAACGCCGACGGTGTCGTCCAGCTGGACTCCTCGTGCATGGACGGAAGGACCTACAACGCCGGTGCCGTGGCCTGCCTGGAGGGGATCAAGACGCCTTCGTCGGTGGCCCGGCTCGTGATGGAGCGGACGGACCACGTCCTCATGGTGGGGAAGGGGGCCCAGGACTTTGCCACCTCTTTCGGCTTCGAGATCGAGGATCTCCTGACCGATCGGTCCCGACAGGCCTGGATCCGGTGGCGGGAGAACCTCTCCGACACCGACGACTGGGGCCCTCCGGACCACCTACGCGGGCAGGGGACCGGCGGGCGATCGGACCGGCTGATGGAGGGTTTGGCGGAGTTCCACTACGGTACGACGAATGTCCTGGCCGTGAACGCCGATGGCGACATCGCCGGCATCACCACCACAAGTGGACTGTCCTGGAAGATCCCGGGGAGGGTAGGGGACTCCCCCATCATCGGAGCCGGGTTGTACGTCGACAATTCCGTGGGCGCGGCCGGGGCCACGGGCAGGGGAGAGGACGTCATCAAGTCGTGCGCCACCTACTTCATCGTGATGCAGATGCGCGCCGGGCGCTCTCCACAGCAGGCCTGCGAGGATGCCATCCAGATGATCGTGGACCGGTACCGGGCCATCGGAAACGATTTCGTCCCCGGAGAGAAGTTCGTGGCCATCAACAAGGCAGGGGATTACGGGTGCGCCTCCATGCCCACGGGACGGGCTCCCCGGATGACGGTGCATCACACCGGCGGCCAGGAGATCTACACGGGAACGTCTCTGGGGTGAGGTGGGCCGTGGGCCGACCGGGAGGCAGAGCTCCTCGCTTTTGACCTTCCGATACTGAGGCCCGATCCTCTCGCGGGGTCTTGACGGGAATCTGCTGGTCGGCTATTCATACAAACGTATGAATCAACCTACTCCCCAATCGGACACGGCTCGCCGTCTACTGCAGGCGGGCCGCCGCCTCTTCGGCCGGCGAGGGTTCGACGGGACTTCCGTCCGGGCGCTGACGACAGAGGCGGGAGCGAACCTCGGAGCGGTCACGTACCACTTCGGCTCCAAGGCGGCGCTGTACCAGGCGGTACTCGGGGAAGTTTTCGGGCCTGTGCGGGAGCTCTTCCTCCAAGTCGGGAACCTTCCGGAGCCGGCCATTGACCGGGTGGAGCGCGTGGTTCGGGGCATGTTCCGGATTCTGGCCCTGACGCCGGATGTCCCCCGTTTCTTCATTCAGGAGCTGGTCCTTGGTGAGCGTCCCTCGCCTGAAACCATCGACACTGCCCGAACGGTCTTGGGTACCCTCAGGAAGGTGCTCGTGGATGGACAGGGAGATGGGTCTATCGTTCCCGGAGACCCCGTTCTTCAGGCCCTGACCGTGATGTCGCAGCCGATCTACTTGACCTTGATGTCCACCGCTCTGGCGCGGAAGGACCTGAGGCGCGCCGAGCTCCCTTCACCGACTCGGTCGGCGGAGGACCACGCAGTGCACTCTCTGCGCAGGGCCTTGCTGACTCGGGAGGAGGAAGACGAATGACCGTTCGACGCCGAGGAGACCGGAGACCGCGCCGAGGCCATGGAAGAGCTTCCCCGGTGATCCTGGGGTTGGCGGTCCTGATCCCCCTGGGAAAAGCCCGGGGCCAGGAGCCCCCCGCTCCTTTGACCCTTTCCGAGGCCATCTCCCTCGCTCTGGACCACCACCCAGCGGTGGGACAGGCCGAGGCTCTCCATGCGGCCGCCGCGAGCGCGGTACGGCAGGCTCGGGGGGCCCTGTACCCGGCGTTGTCGGTGGAGGGCAACCTCACCCGGTTCCAGGAGCCCATGGTGGTGGCCCCTCTCCACGGATTCGATCCCACGGCTCCCCCGACGTTCGACCGGAGCCTCGCTCAGGGCTATCTCTCCGCCGGCTACCTTCTCTGGGACGGCGGGGCCCGGGCTGCCAGGATCCACCAGGCGGAGGCGGGGGAGGGGATGGCGGGTGCGGGACGGGAGGTGGCGCAGATGGAGGTGGCGGCTCAGGTAAGCGCCGCCTACCTGGAGGTGCTCTCCCAGCGGGACCTCCTGGAGGCGGCAGAGAGCCAGAGGACGGCGCTGGAGGGTGAGTTGAGCCGGGTCGAGCAGTTCCTCGGGCAAGGGAAGGCGGCCCGCGTCGACCTTCTGAGGGTCCAGGCGGCCCTCAGTCGAGCCGAGGCCTCGGAGATCTCCGTGCGATCCAACCTGGAGGTCGCCCGGGGGCGCCTGGCCCGCCTCACGGGCCTGGACGAGAGGGAGGTGTCCGGCCCGGGGTCTGGGCCGGGTCCGGCTCAGGATTCCCGAGCCGCCCTCCCAGGGAGAGGCTCTGGCGGCAGCCCGGGAGGCCAATCCCGACCTGGCGGCGGCCCGGCAACGGCTCGCCGGGGCAAGCGCGGGAGCTCGAGAGGCGGAGGCGGCCTGGTTCCCCCGCCTCGAGGCCGGGGGGCGGTACACCGATTACGGGACGCTCTCCGGTGGCCACAGCCAGGAATGGCAGGCGTCCCTGAGGGTCTCCTATCCCCTCTTCACGGGGGGGGCTCGCGTGGGGGAGCAGGAGCGTGCCAGAGCCGAGGCACGGCAGGCATCCGAGGGGCTTCGTCTTGCCGAGCTGTCGCTGGAGGACGACGTGCAGAGTGCCGAGGCTTCCGTCTCCGAGAGCCGGGCCAGGCGGGAAGCGCTGGAGCAGGCCGTAGCCCAGGCAGAGGAGGTCACCCGCATCGAAGCACTCTCTCTGGAGGCCGGGGCGGGGGTCCAGACCGACTATCTCCAGGCACAGGCGGAGCTGTTCCAGACCCGGGCGTCCCTGGCCCAGGCCCGGCACGGGGAGGTCCTGGCCCGAATTCAACTGGCCCGGGTCATGGGAGAGCTGACCCTCACCTGGATCGACGAGAATACGGAGGTGGAACGATGACCGCTGAAAGGAGGATTCGGGCTCTGGTCCTGCTGCTGGGCATGCTTGCACCTGTGCTCGGTTCCTGTGGGGGGGATGACACCTCCGGAATCCAGGCATCGGGGACGGTGGAGGCCACGGATGCCGATCTGGGATTTCAGATGGCTGGACGGATCGACTCCGTGAAGGTCCACGAGGGGGATTCGGTCAGGCGGGCAGGAGGTAGCCGTGCTCGACCGGAGTGAGCTGCCTGGCACGCCGGAGCGCCGCCGTGGCCCAGTTGGAGGCCGCCCATGCCGTGCTCGACGAGATCGAACGAGGCTCCCGTCCCCAGGAGATCGCGGAGGGACGGGCCGCCCTTCGCCAGGCGCAGGAGCGGAGAGGATGAACTTTCAGCGGGATCTGGAGAGGGTGCAGCGGCTCTTCGACGGCGGGGCGGTGAGCCAGGAGATCCTGGACAAGGCCCGCACCGCGGCCGGGGTGGCCGATGCGGCCGTGGCGGCGGCCGAGGAGCGGCTGGCGCTCCTGGAGGAAGGCCCCAGGACGGAGAGGATCGCCGCTCAGAGGGCGGCCGTGTCCCAGGCCGAGGCCGCCGTGGACCAGATCGACGCGACCCTCACCAATGCCGTCGTCCGAGTGCCGTTCGCGGGCATCATCACGATCCGGCACAGGGAGCCGGGGGAGACCGTCTCCCCGGGCCTGCCGGTTCTCACTCTCATGGATCCGGGGGACCGATGGGTGCAGGATCTACATCCGGGAGGATCGGATCGGGGAAGTGAGCCTTGGGCAGAGGGCCTCCATCTCCTCCGACACCTACCCGGACAAGAGCTATGACGGAGAGGTGATCTTCATTGCCAGCGAGGCCGAGTTCACCCCCCGGAACGTCCAGACCACGGAGGAACGGGTGAAGCTCGTGTATGCCGTGAAGGTCCGGATTACTGGGACCCGGCGTTCGACCTGAAGCCAGGGATGCCCGCGGATGTGATCCTGGGGTTTCCGGCCGGAGGACGCCGGAACCGTCCCAGGGGGCGGAGTAGATGGGGTGGACAGCGGAGACGGCGCCCTTGGTGTCGGTTCGGGGACTCAGCCGGGCCTTCGGCGGGGAGACGGCCGTGGACGGGCTTTCCTTCGAGGTCCGGGCCGGAGAGCTTTTCGGCCTGGTGGGCCCTGACGGGGCCGGAAAGACCACGACTCTTCGAATGCTGGCGGGGGTGCTCCCTCCCACCGGGGGAGAGGGTCTGGTGTGTGGGGTGGACGTGGCGGTGGATCCCGAGGGGGTGAAGCCTCACATCGCCTATATGTCCCAACAGTTCGGCCTCTACCAGGACCTCACGGTCCGGGAGAACATCCAGTTCTATGCCGACCTGTACCGGGTCCCCAAGGCCGAGCGCCCGGCGAGGATGGAGCGGCTCTACGCCTTCAGCAACCTCGGGGCTTTCCAGGACCGGCTGGCCGGGAACCTGTCGGGAGGCATGAAGCAGAAGCTCTCCCTCTCCTGTGCCCTTATCCACCAGCCCCAGGTTCTCCTCCTGGACGAGCCCACGTTCGGGGTCGACCCCATATCCCGCCGGGATCTCTGGCTCATCCTCCACGAGATGGTGGCGGACGGCGTCACCGTCCTGGTTTCCACCTCCTACCTGGACGAGGCGGAGCGGTGCGACCGGGTGGCGCTCCTCCACGAGGGCAGGGTCCTGGCCATGGACGAACCCCGGCGAGCTCCTGGACTTCTTCCGGGTGAGGTGCGTCTCGGTGGCCGAGTCCACGACCCCGGCAGGCCCGGGACCGAGTGGCCGAGCTTCCGGGCGTTCTGAGCACGGCCCTTTTCGGAAATTGGTCCACGCGGTCCTGGCCGACGACGGGGAGGCGGGAGAGGGTGAGAGCGCCCTGGAGGGAGGCGGAGCTGGGACCGGTGGAGGTGGCTGCCGTGGAGGCTTCTCTGGAGGACGTCTTCCTCCACCTGGTGAGGGGGGAGGAGGAGCGGCCGAGAAGGGGCTTGACGATGGCGTGGACTGCCAGGGTTCGAGTGGAAATCCCGGACCCCAGGACGGGTGCGGGTTGAGAACCTCACTGACAGTTCGGTGACTTCACAGCCGTGGACCAGGTCACCTTCCAGGTCCGGGAGGGGGAGATCTTCGGGTTCCTGGGGCCCAACGGCGCAGGGAAGACCACCACCATCCGCATGCTGACGGGCCTCCTCCCGCCCACCTCCGGTTACGGGTGGGTTTCGGGGCTGGACATCCGAACCGAGGGTGACGCGATCCGCCGAAGGATCGGCTACATGTCCCAGCGGTTCAGTCTCTACGGGGACCTCACCGTGGACGAGAACATTGCCCTCTTCGGCGGCCTCTATGAGGTAACGGGGGAGCGACCTCGCCGAGCGGCGACAATGGATCCTCGAGATGGCCGGGCTGCAGGATCAGGTGGAGCCGCCTCACGGCCGATCTGCCCCTGGGCTGGAAGCAGCGACTGGCTCTGGGGTGTGCGGTCCTCCACGAGCCCGCCATCCTCTTCCTGGACGAGCCCACCTCGGGCGTGGACCCCTCGGCCCGGCGCCGCTTCTGGGATCTCATCAACCACCTGGCCCAGGCGGGAACCACGATCCTGGTGAGCACGCACTACATGGAGGAGGCCGAGTACTGCAACCGCCTCGTCCTCATGAACCGGGGACGGGTGGTGGCCCTGGACGATCCTTCAGGGCTGCGGGGCCGGATGGACGAGCCCCTCCTGGAGCTGGAGACCTCGGACCCACCGGGGGCTGTGGAGGGCCTGAAGGCGAGCAGGGGGTTGCTCGAGGCGGCCATGTTCGGCCGCCGGGTGCACGTGGTGGTGAAGGACGAGGCGAGGGGACGGGCCCGGATTACGTCGGTCCTGGCCTCTCGGAGGCATCCGGCTCGAATCCATGGAACGGGTGGTCCCTTCCCTGGAAGACGTATTCGTGGCCCTGATTCGGGATGAGGGGGGAGCGGTGGAGGGATGAGGCGAATCGACTTCTTCCGCCTCTTCGCCATCGCCAGGAAGGAGGCCCTCCAGCTCCGCCGGGATACCCGAAGCCTGATCCTGGCCTTCGTCCTGCCCCTATTCATGGTCCTCTTCTTCGGATACGCCATCACCTGGGACGTGAAGGACATTCGTCTGGCTCTCCGGGACGAGGACTGGACCCGTGCGAGCCGGGAGCTGATGGAGGCTTTCGAGGCATCGGGCTACTTCTCGGTGGAGGAGCGACCGCGCTCCTACCGGGAGGCGGCGGACGCAGTGGATGCCGGGAAGGTGAGGGCGGCCCTGGTGATTCCCCCGGGATTCGAGCGAGATCTTGGCCGCCGGGAAGACGGTCTCCGGTTCAGCTCCTCCTGGACGGGAGCGATGCGAATACCGCGACCATCGCCATGAACTACGCCGATGCCATCGTCACCCGCTACTCCGTCCACGCCCTTCTGCAGGGTCGGGCGCCTTCCCCAGGTCGCCTCGGCCGAGACCCGGATCTGGTACAACGAGACCCTGGCAAGCCGGAACATGGTGGTCCCGGGTCTCATCGCGGTGATCATGTCCATCATCGCTGCCATGCTCACGTCCCTGACCATCGCCAGGGAGTGGGAGCGTGGAACCATGGAGCAGCTGGCGTCCACCCCGGTGCAGGCCGTGGAGATCGTTCTCGGCAAGCTCCTGCCCTATCTCCTATCGGCTTCTTCGACGTGGCCATGGTCGTGGCCATCGGGATCGTGGTCTTCGGCGTGCCCTTCGAGGGGATCCCTTCCTCCTGGCGGGTATGTCCATCCTATTTCTGCTGGGCGCCTGGGGCTGGGGATCTTCATCTCCTCCGTGGCCGACTCGCAGATCTTCGCCATGCAGGCTGGCCATGGTGGCCACCTACCTCCCGGCCCTCCTCCTGTCGGGGTTCCTCTTCGATATCGCCGGGATGCCTTGGATCCTGAGGGCGGTGACCTACCTCATCCCCGCCCGGTACTTCGTGGCCGTGACCCGGGGGGTCCTTCTGAAGGGGGTGGGGGCCGGCTGTCCTCTGGCCCCAGGCGTTGTTCATGCTTGTCTTCGCCATCGCTGGGCCTCACGCTGGCCACCCGGGTGTTCAGGAAGGAGATCAAGGTCTGATGATTTCCCTCCTGCGGGTCCGGGTCCTGGTCCAGAAGGAGATGCAGACAACTCCTCAGGGACCCGAAGACGAAGCGGATCACCTTCGGGGCTCCCATCCTCCAGCTCCTTCTCTTCGGATACGCGGTGAACACCGACGTCCGGAACCTGTCCACGGTGGTGGTGGACCAGGACCGGACCGCGGTCTCGCCTCTTCCAGGACAACCTCACGGCTTCCGGCTATTTCCGAATCGTGGAGCGCGTCGACGCGTGGAGTGCAATCGACGAGGCCCTGGCCCACGGCGTGCCGCCGTGATGGGGATGCAGATCCCGCCGGGGTTCGCGTGGGATCTGAAGGGTGGAAGGGCGGCACCATGCAGGTTCTCATGGACGGGACCAGCTCCAATACCGCTACCGTGGCCCAGGGTTATGTGGAGGATCGTCCAGGCAGTTCGCTGTGGAGCAGGCTGGAAGCACGGGGACGGCGATGAAGGGCGGCGTGGACCTGCGGGCCCGGGCCTGGTACAACCCGGAGCTGGCCAGCCAGGTGTACAACGTTCCCGGGGTCATCGGCCTGCTCCTCCTCCTCATGGCTCTCCTTACTGACAGCCCTGGCGGTGGTGCGGGAGCGGGAGCTGGGAACGCTGGAGCAGCTCATGGTGAGCCCCATCAATCCCCAAGGAGCTCATACTGGGAAGACGATTCCGGTGGTCATCGTCTGCATGGTGGACCTGGCCCTCATCACGACTGTGGCGATCCTGTGGTTCAAGGTTCCTCTGCGGGGGTCCCTGGCCGGCCCTGGCTCCTGGCTTCGTTCGTCTACGTTCTGGCCGGGCTGGCGTTCGGTCTCCTCATCTCCACCATCTCCCGGACGCAGCAGGAAGCCTTCCTCACCATGTTCCTCTTCCTTCTGCCCGGCATCATCCTCTCGGGCTTCATGTATCCCATCGACACCATGCCCGCGGTCTTCCAGCACCTGACCCTCCTCAATCCCGTTCGTTACTTCATGGAGATGGTGAGGGCGATCTTTCTCAAGGGGCAGGGATTCCGGGAACTCTGGGTCCACTTCCTGGTGCTCACGGTCATGGCCCTGGGCGCCCTCGTCGCGGCGGGGCTGCGCTTCCGGAAGAGCCTGGACTGAGGCGGCAGCCAACGTCTCCCCCGCCACGGGTGAGTCTGGACGGAGGTGGGCCTTTCCCTTAGGTTGTCGATAATCTAGGTGTCATCCCGATCCCGGCGCTCCACCCCGGAAGGCTGTTCTCATGGGCAAAGGCAAGCCGGACCTTCTCCACGGCACGCTGGACCTCCTCATCCTTCGCTCGCTGACCGCGGATCCCATGCACGGGTGGGCCATCTCCAAGCATATCGAGCAGATCTCCCGGGAGGTTCTCGAGGTGAACCAGGGTTCCCTCTACCCTGCCCTGTACCGCCTGGAGGGAAGGGGATGGATCGAGGCCGCAGCTGGGGGGTCACCTCCACGGGGCGGCGGGCCAAGTTCTACGCCCTCACTCCCACCGGCCGCAAGCAGCTGGCCAGAGAGGAGTCCCATTGGGCAGGCCTTCTCCCTCGCCGTGAACCGGGTGCTGGGGACGGCCTGAAGCTCCGGTGGATCCGGTGCGGGGAACAATCCTACGATCTTTGTAGTACTTAATCGAGTTGCCCATTCCCCCCGGGCAACTCTCGACGACCTCGCTACGTCCTCCTTTTTGGGTGGCGTTGGCGAGAGTCGTGACCGAAGTGGGAACAAATGGACCACCCTTCGATCCGGGTGAAGAATGACGTCCACACACCGTGCGTTTCCTGGTCCGCCTCTCCTGCTCGTTCTCCTGGCCCTCCTCTCCGCGACTCCAGGCCGACTCTCTGCCCAGATACCTGCGCCGCCTCCGGCCCAGGAGACGGCCGAGCCCGTCCGTCTATACCTGGACTGCCACGCCTCGGGGTGCTACGACCTGGACTACCTCCGAACGGAGATCCGGTTCGTGGACTTCGTCCGGGACGTTCGGGACGCCGACGTCTACCTCCTGGTCACCTCCCAGGCAACCGGTGCCGGGGGAAGCTCGTCCGAGATGATCTTCACGGGACAGGGCAGGTTCGAGGGGATGGCGGACACACTGGCCTACGTCTCGGCGTTCGACGCCACGGCCGATGATATGCGCCGGGGCCTGGTGGGCATCATCAAGATCGGCTTGATGCGATACGTGGGCCTGACGTCCATCGCCCGGGAAGTCACCATCGGGATGCAGGTACCTGAAAGAGGTCCGGCGGGGCCTTCGCGCCCGGGATCCACGGCTCTCCCCGAGGAGGATCCCTGGGACTTCTGGGTCTTGTCCACGAGCGCCTCCGGTGGGCTGAGTGGAGAGTCATCCTACAAGTCGACCCGTCTTAGCGGATCCTTCTCCGCTTCCCGGGTCACCGAGGAGTGGAAAGTGGGGCTGAAGCTCTCCTCGTCCTACACGGAGGCGAACTACACGGATCTTGGCTACAAGAACGTGCGTCGAGAGCACGCCTTCTCCGGGAGCCTCATCAACGCATTGAAGGAAAAGTGGTCCCTTGGCCTTATGGCCTCGGTCAAGAACTCCACGTATTACAACTACGACCTGGCGGCTGAGCTCAGCCCGGTCCTCGAGTACAGCTTCTTTCCCTACTCGGACGCCACCCGTCGGAGCCTGACGCTGCAATACGGTCCGTCCCTGGGCTATTACGACTACGCCGAGGAGACCATCTACTTCAAGACCGAGGAAACCGTCCTCAGCGAGAGCCTCAGCCTACAACTCAGGCTCACGCGTCCCTGGGGAACGGCCTTCACCTACGTGACGGGCGCCCACCATTTCTCGGACCCGGGCCGCCACCACCTTACCGTCGGTGGATTGCTGAGTCTCAGGATTGCCCGGGGTTTGTCCCTCAGCCTCTCGAGCACCTACTCCAGGGTTCACGACCGGATCTCCGTGGTAGCGGGGGACGCGACGGACGAGGAGATCCTCCTGCGGAGACGGCTCTTCCAGACCGACTACTCCTACTCCACGAGCATCGGCCTGCGCTACAGCTTCGGCTCCATCTTCAACAACATCGTGAACCCCCGGATCGACGGCTCCAGCGGAGGGATCATCATTATGTAGGGGTGAGTGCCACCGGGCGGCTAATAGAACGGATTCTCCCCGGAAGTGTGATCGGTGACGTCGTGCACTGCCGGTGATTTCCGGAATGGCCTGGCGGACCATGCGCTCGACTCCCTGCTTCAGCGTCATGCGGGAAAGGGCGCATCCCTGGCAGCCCCCGGCCATCTCGATGAAGATCTCCGTGCCCTGGACGTCCACGAGCACGATCTCGCCGCCGTGGGCTGCTACGGCGGGGTTCACCTGACCCTCCAGAACGTCCTTGACCTTTTCTGCCAGGGCTCCCTTGGGCGGGCCCGCCACCTTGGGGCCTCCTCGGGCCGGGCCGGATCTCGAATCCGCTCTCGTTCACGCGCTCGACGAAGTCCACCGTGGCGCCTTCCAGCCGGTCGGCGCTATCCCGGGAGACGAGGACGAGGAAGTCGCCCATGTCCACCTGAACGTCGTCGTCGGCACGGTCGGAATCAGCCACCAGAGTGAGTTCGAAGCGGGGGCCGGCCACTCCCCCCGGGCGTGCCGCGATCCGAAGAGCGCGGAGCTCGCCGTCGCTCTGGTCCATGAATGTCCGAACCACGTCCTGGGCGCGCTCGGTGATGGTCAGTTCCATATCCCTCTCCTTGATGGGTGCGTCCGATCTGCCGCACCCGACATATTCCACCTACTTCTTACCCCACGCGTCGGCCAGGTTCGGGCCTCCCCAACCCCCTTGAATATCCCCACTACGGCCCGGAATGCAAGGACGGGCCGCATCGGTGGACCCGTTGCTGCCTCTGGTGGGTATCCCTACCTTCCCGGGCCTTCGACATGGACCTCCAGGACACGCGAACATCCTCTTCCCCAAGCACACGGACGAGCCCTCCTCCCATGGCTGAAAATGAACTGATGGACAAGCTCGTGTCGCTCTGCAAGCGGCGCGGATTCATCTTCCAGTCCTCCGAGATCTATGGAGGCACTGGCTCGGTCTGGGACTACGGCCCCCTGGGGGTCGAGCTGAAGAGGAACATCAAGGACCGATGGTGGAGCGCCATGGTCCACCAGCGGGACGACATCGAGGGCCTGGATGCTGCCATCCTCATGCATCCCCGGGTCTGGGAGGCCTCGGGGCACGTGGAGGGGTTCACCGATCCCCTGGTGGAGTGCGGGAGCTGCCACCGGCGGTTCCGGGCCGACATGCCCGAGGTGGAGGGGGGCCAGTGCCCGGTCTGCGGGACACCGGACGCCTTCTCCGAGGCCCGGCAGTTCAACCTCATGTTCCGGACCTTCATGGGACCGGTGGAGGAGGCGGCCAGCCAGGTGTACCTCCGGCCGGAGACCGCCCAAGGGATCTACGTGAACTTCCTGAACGTCCAGGGCGCGGCCCGCCAGAAGGTGCCCTTCGGAATCGCCCAGATCGGCAAAGGCGTTCCGGAACGAGATCACCCCGGGAACTTCATCTTCCGCACCCGGGAGTTCGAGCAGGCGGAGATGCAGTTCTTCGTGGAGCCCGGGCACGGACGAGGAGTGGTTCGAGTGCTGGAAGGCCGCCCGCATGGCGTGGCACCTGGGGCTCGGGCATTCGGGAGGAGAAGCTCCGCTTCCACCAGCACACGCCCGACGAGTTGGCCCACTACGCCAAGAACGCCTTCGACATCGAGTACGAATTCCCCTTCGGCTGGAAGGAATTCGAGGGAATCCACAACCGGACCGACTTCGACCTGTCCCGGCACCAGGAGTACTCGGGCAAGCGCCTGGAGTACATCGACACCGGTCCAACAAGCGATTCATCCCCTACGTCATCGAGACGTCCGTGGGGGTGGACCGGACGCTGCTGGTGGTCCTGACCGACGCGTACCGCGAAGAGAAGTGGAGGGGGAGGAGCGAGTGGTGCTCCGGCCTTGCGCCCGTCATTGGCGCCCCTGAAGGCCGCGGTCTTTCCCCTGGTGAAGAAGGACGGCCTCCCGGAGCTCGCCGAGAAGCTCCACAACGAGCTTCGGGCCGCGGCCGTGCCGTCTTTCTACGACGCTGCCGGCTCCATCGGACGGCGCTATCGACGGCAGGACGAGGCGGGCACGCCGTGGTGCGTCACCGTGGATGGGCAGACCAACGAAGACGGCACGGTCACCATCCGGGACCGGGACTCCCTGGAGCAGATCCGGGTTCCTCTCGACGGCGTGCTGTCCTGGATCGGGGGCGTCTGGTAGGGTGGCTGAGCGCCTGCCGGCCGGCGGGAAGGTGGGCCTGAGCTCCTGGCCGGGCTGCCGGAGTGCGGAACGAAAGGGCTGCGGGGACGCGGTGGCGAGGTGTACTCGTAGAAATGATACACTTCGTCGCCTGTTCCCCAGAACCGGAGCTCACCCATGGCGCGCGCCCTCGCCATCGTCTTCGTCCGTTTCGTGTTGGTCCCCGGTCTCATTCTCCTTCACGCCTCGGCGCTGCGAGGTGGCTCAACCGGGAGGCGGCGACAGTGGCTCCGCCGGGAAGCCCCGGAGGGGACCGGGACGGTGGAGGGCTGGGACCTGAGTCAGGATCCCCTGCTGGAAATAGGGGTGCGGGAGGGAGAGGAGCCCTACCAGCTGCACCGGGCCCAGGGCGCCGTTCGGCTGGACGACGGCCGGATCGTAGTGCTGAACGGCGGGAGCCGGGAGCTCAGGTTCTTCGGGCCCGACGGTCGGTTCCTCCTGGCCGTCGGCCGGGAGGGGGAGGGTCCGGGAGAGTTCCGGAACCCCACCTGGATGCGCAAGTCGGGGACCGACTCCCTCCTGGTCTGGGATCAGGGCCTGGAGCGTGTGTCGTTCTTCAGCGAGTGGGGGAGTTTCTGGGATCCCGCCCCGCTGTATCCCACCCAGGAGATCCTCTTTCCGGGCGACGAGTGGATCCTGGGTAGCTTCTGGATCGACAGCCCCGTGCGGCCCCAGGCGCGGGAGCCCATTCGGGAGGCGGCCCGTGCCATACCGGTTCCCGACTCCCTGGCGGGCCTCGTGTTCCTCAAGGTGACGGCCCAGGGGCGGATCTGGGCCTCCGACGTGCGCCCTCCGGCCGACTCGGCCCTCAGCTGGACGGTCTACGACCTGGAAGGCGGTCCGGTGGCAGAGGTCACCACTCCCCCCCGCTTCACGCCCTTCGAGATCGGACCCGACTACGTGGTGGGCCGGTCTACGGACGACATGGACGTCAACTACATCCGGGTCTATGGACTGGAGAAGCCTGCCGACAGCGAGCCGGGCCCCGGTCTGGATCCCTCGCCACCGGCCGTCGCCCCCCAGCGGAAGGTGGCCTTGTCCCCCGGGGAGCAGGAGGTGCTCGCGCCTCTCAAGAACTTCGTGAAGACAATGGCCACCTTCGAGGAGATCTATTACTCGGAGCACTACACCTACACGTCGAACAAGGGGGAGCTCTTTTCCGATCCCCGGATGTCCGTACCCGATGAGTTGGAGATCACGATCTTCTTCGCCGGCCAGGAGGGATGGATGGGTCGCGTGACGGACCCGGAGTCTGGACGCTTCTGCGTCCTGTCGTACGGGGCCCACGTTCCCATGGGCTGGACTCCCGGAATGCTGATCTGCCCCTGAGGGGAGGGGCCGGCGCTCAACTTGCCCCCGGGCACCCGAGTGGGCACTATCCTGCCTTCGCACCGTGAGGCATTCAAGGCAGGAGGCGGCAGGTGGCATCCAAGTCCGAGGTCTTCAGCTCCCGCTGGGGAATGCTCCTGGCCATGCTGGGAATGGCCGTGGGTACCGGGAACATCTGGCGGTTTCCCCGCATCGCCGCCTCCAACGGCGGGGGATCCTTCCTGGTGGCCTGGGCGGTGTTCCTCCTCCTCTGGTCCGTGCCGCTCCTGATCCTCGAGTTCGGCATGGGGAAGGGGACGCGCATGGGAACGGTGGGAGCGTTCGCCAAGACGCATGGGGCCCAGGTTCGGCTGGATGGGGGCCTGGGTGGCGTGGACCGCCACAGCCATCATGTTCTACTACAGCGTGGTCATGGGATGGACCATCCGCTTCTTCTGGGCCACCCTCACCCGGGAGATCCCCACCGAGGTGCCCGGGGCGTTCTGGGAAGGTTTCGCCGCCACGCCCTGGGCTCTCCTGACCCACGTCATCGCCATGAGCCTAGGGGTCTTGGTGGTGTCCCGGGGGATCAAGGGGATCGAAGCGGGCGGCCAAGATTCCTCATTCCCAGCCTCATCGTCCTCGTCATCGTCCTGGCGGTGAAGGCCATCACGCTACCGGGATCCTCCCGGGGACTGGCCTTCCTCTTCACCCCCAACCTGGCGGATCTGGCGAACTACCGGGTCTGGCTCGAAGCCCTGACCCAGAACGCCTGGGACACGGGGGCTGGCTGGGGTCTGGCCCTTACCTACGCCGTGTACATGCGAAAGCGTGAGGACACGGCCCTGAACGCCTTCGTGGTGGGGTTCGGGAACAACTCCATGTCCCTCCTGGCCGGGATCATGGTCCTGTGCACCGTCTTCTCCATCATGCCCGATGCGGCAGGCCAGATCGTGGGCGCCGGGAACGAAGGTCTCACCTTCATCTGGGTCCCGCAGCTCTTTGCCCGGATTCCCTGGGGCCAGTTCTTCATGGCCATCTTCTTTCTGGCGCTGGTGTTCGCGGCCTGGACCAGCCTGGTCTCCATGATCGAGCTGGCCAGCCGGATTCTCCAGGACACTGGGTGTAGCCCGGGGCCGGGCCATCGGGATCGTGGGAGTGGCGGGAGTGCTGTGCGGAATCCCCAGTGCGCTCAACATGGCCTTCTTCCAGAACCAGGACTTCGTGTGGGGCGTGGGGCTCATGCTCTCGGGATTCTTCTTCGCGGTCGCGGTTCTGCGGTTCGGCGTCACCAAATGGCGTGAGACCTACATCAACACCGGGTACTCCGACATTCGCATCGGGGCGTGGTGGGACTGGGCCATGCGCCTCGTCGTCGTGGAGGCGGTGGTTCTCATCGTCTGGTGGTTCGTTCAGGTCAGGGGCGAGGGCCTGGCGGCGACCCTGAATCCCTTCACCACCTTTGGAATCGGGAGCACGATCTTTCAGTGGGCATTCATCCTCATCGTGCTCCTCGCCTTGAATCGGTTCCTGGTGGGCCGGACCCTCGGCTCGCGTGGGCTGGCCGACTTCGATGGTGGCGGCGGGCTGGGCCAAACGGGTCCCCGGCAGGCCCTTCAGGCCGAGGACGAGGCTCAGGGGTAGGACCCTTCGCAGGGTCCGTCCTCTCCCTTGCCTCTCCGGTGAGCCGACATGTTCAGGATCCGCCAGGTCTACGACGACACGACCGAGAGAAACGCCGCGGTGGTGGCCCGGATCCAGGAGATCCTACCTATCCAGTTTCCCGGCGTGGATCCCGAGGACGTGGCCCGGCTCCCGGCCATGCTGCGGGATCCTCTCCGCTTCCGGTTCAGGGCGGTTCTTCTGGTTGCGGAAGGGGGAAGCGATCGGCTTCGGGGCTTTGCCCTCCTCCTGCACGCTCCCGATCTGGGCTTCTCCTACCTGGAGTTCATCTCCGCCGTGCCGGGAGCCACCGGCGGTGGCATCGGGGGCGCCCTCTACGAGCGGGTGCGCCGGGAGGCCCGGGCTCTGGGTGGCGTGGGCCTCTTCTTCGAGACGCTCCCCGATGATCCGGCTCTTTCCCCCGATCCTCAAATCCGGGAGCAAAATGGCGCCCGACTGCGTTTCTACGAGCGGTACGGGGCCTATCCCATCATCGGCACGGCGTACGAGACGCCCGTGAATCCGGGGGACGCCGACCCACCGTACTTGGTCTACGATCCTCTGGGCCGGACCGAGCCCCTCGGCCTGGCCTCCGCCCGGGAGATGGTCCGGGCGATCCTGGAGCGGAAATACCGCGGCGTCCTTCCCCAGACCTACGTGGACATGGTGGTTGAATCGTTTCGGGATGATCCTGTCAGAGTGCGGCCGCCCCGGTACACCCGACCAGGGCGGGGGGGAGCCGGGGCTCGGACTCCGGGCGAGGACGGGCGCATCGCCCTGGCGGTCAACCGAGGCCACGCCATCCACCACGTTCACGAGCGGGGATACGTGGAGGCCCCCGTCCGGATCGCTTCCATCCTCGAGGAGGTCTCCCGGGCCGGTCTCTTCGAGGAGGTGCCGGTGCGCCGCTACGGTAGCCAACATCTTCGGGCGGTGCACGACCGGGATTACCTGGAGTATCTCCGGAAAGCGTGCGAGAAGGTGCCGGCGGGGAGGTCGGTTTATCCCTACGTGTTTCCCATCCGGAACGCGTCGCGGCCTCCGAAGGAGCTTCCCCTACGGGCTGGTTACTACTGCATCGACACGTTCACTCCACTGAACGAAAACGCTTACAAGGCGGCACGCGGCGCGGTGGACTGTGCCATGGCCTGCGCGGAGAGGGTCCTGGAGGGGCAGGGTCTCGCGTACGCACTGGTGCGGCCGCCGGGCCATCACGCCGAGCACCGAAACTTCGGGGGATTCTGTTATCTGAACTCTTCGGCCGTGGCCGCCCACTTCCTGAGCCAGTATGGGACCGTGGTGCTCCTGGACGTGGACTACCACCACGGAAACGGATCGCAGGACATCTTCTACGACCGGGAGGACGTCCTCACCGTGTCACTGCACGGTCATCCCAGAACCACGTACCCCTACTTCTCCGGGTTCGAAGAAGAACGGGGCCGGGGCCCCGGGGAAGGGTTCAACATCAACATCCCCCTGCCCGAGGGCCTGGATGGCCCCCGCTATCTCCTCCACCTGGAGAAGGCCCTCGGCCGCATTCGTCGGTTTGGACCCCGCTACCTGGTTCTGGCGCTCGGGCTGGACCCAGCCAAAGGGGATCCCACCGGCTCGTTCACCCTGGGCGCCGCCGATTTCCGGGAGAACGGCCGCAGGATCGGGTCCCTGCGCCTGCCCACCGTCGTGGTGCAGGAGGGAGGCTACCGCACCCGCACTCTGGGTGCCAACGCCCGGAGCTTCTTCGAAGGGCTCTGGGAAGGAGCATTCGGGGCCCGGAGTGGGCAGCACGAAGGCACCGGTCATGACGAGGGGGCCGGGGGGCAAGGGAAGGAGAGCGGGGCGGGTCCAAAGGAGCGCAAGAAGGCCCGGACGGAACGGGGGAAGGGTCGGAGGGGCGCAGTCCCGTGACCTTCAACGATTTCTACCGGGCGGCGCACGAGGCCTTTCTGGAAATCCCGGAGGAGTTTCGGGATGGGGTGGATGGCCTGACTGTTCGCGCGGAGGCCCTGCCGAGTCCCACGCATCGGGGGGTGTTCACGCTGGGTCAGTGTGTCACCGAGGGATACCCCTCGGACTGGACGGGTCCGGACACGTTACGCTCAGTGGTGGTCCTCTACTATGGCTCCTTCGTGGCGTTGGCCCGGCGCAACCGGGAGTTCGATTGGGAAGAGGAGCTCTGGGAGACCCTCACCCACGAGCTCCGTCATCACCTGGAGCACCTGGCCCGCGAGGAGGACCTGGCGGGCGTGGACTACGCGATGGAGGAATCCTTCCGCCGGGCGGACGGCGAGGACTTCGATCCCTTCTACTACCAGTCGGGGTTGGAGATCGCTCCGACGGTGTTCCAGGTGGAGTACGACTTCTTCTTGGAGCAGGTGTGGGATGAGGAGGCGTTCCAGGCGGCCCGCTGGATCGAGTTCTCGTGGCACGGAACGAGGTGGCGGATCCCCCGGCCCGCGGAGCTGGGGGATCTGCATTACGTATGGATCGACGGGGTGGACGTGGGTCCCGGCTCCCTCCAGCTGGTTCTCCTTCGGAAAATGGGCTGGCGCGAGCGGCTGAGGGGGCTGGGCAGAGGGCAGAGCGACGCGAGGGAGCCGCGTATCCGGGAGTCCGAGGCCACAGCCGAAGCCCTGCCCACCGGTCAATAGGGGATCCGCTTCGGATTCCGTGTCCACGCCCGTAGCACCGCCCGGCCCTCCTCCTCGAGGGCCCGGCCGGAGGCCATCTCCCGATCTTCCCAACGCCGGCCAATCTCCTTAAGGATTCGAACGTCGGCGAATCCGGCGGCGTTGGCGTCCTCCCGGCCGGCGGCGAAGATGACCTGGCGGATCCGAGCCCAATAGAGGGCGGAGAGACACATGGGGCAGGGCTCGCAGCTGGAATAGAGGGTGCAGTCCGCGAGGACCGGAGTCCCGAGGCGCGCCGCCGCGTCCCTGATCGCCAGGATCTCGGCGTGGGCGGTGGGGTCGCGGAGCTCCACGACCCGGTTCCAGCCTCGGCCTACGATCACCCCGGAGCGCGCGACCACGGCACCGAAGGGACCGTGGTCGCCCGTCGTGGCGCCTGCCTCCGCCAAGGCGAGAGCCTCTGCCAGGAGGGCTTCGTCAGCCGGATCCACTGGAAAGACGGCCATGGCTCGTCCGGGCTGGGGTCCCTCGAAGGCCGCTCGGTCAGAGCATCCTCCGGTGCGGGCCCCGTGCTGCAGGGTCGGCGGTCACCGGATGTAGCGGTTTCGCTCGTATCCGTTGTAGGGCTGCACGAGCACCCCCTGAAGCTCCGCCTTCTTCATGAGCCGGTAGAGAGGAATCTCCTGGACGCGATTGGCCTGCCGTTCCAGCCGGGCCATGAACTGGTCGCGCTGCTCGGCGGTCATCTCACGCATCTGCTCCTCGGCGGCGGCCCGCTGGGCGGCGATCTCCTCCGCGGACGGCGTCCTCTGGAGCTGCCCGTCCAGGTAACCCCATGTGATGAGGTTGTCGTTGGTTTCCGGCTCGAAGAGGTAGCTGATCAGGTTCGATTTGGGCTGCCCGCTGGGAACGAAGAAGGTCCCCGCGGGGAAGGTCATGGTTTCCGTGCGCTTCTGAGCTTTGACCTGCTTCAGGTAGTGGCCCTGGAAGTACTCCCCGTCCGTTATCTCGGTGGCGTCGTAGACTTCCACCTCGAGCTCGGCGGGCTCGGTGAGCTCCTTCACCGTGATCCCGTGGTCCTGGAGGACGGGAATGATCTTTGCCAGGCTGTTGGGGAAGAGGTACCCCCACGGCCGGGTCGTGGACCGGGTGGTCTGCCACTTGGTGAAGATGGGGCGTTCCACGAGCTCGAACTGAACTTCCTGGGCAGCGGCATCACCGGCGGCCCCGCCTCCCGGCCCCCCCCGGCCCCCGCCTCCCTGCCGGAGCCAGAACGGCTCGCGGAAGTTCTCCACCTGCTCGTACTCCAGGGGGATCAGGTCGTTGTCGCTGTCATCGTTGCCCCGGGCGATGGCGTCCATGCGGGCCTGGGCCACGACGTCCATGAGCTCCTGGGCGTTCTGCGGAGGCGAAGCGGATCAGCTCCCGCTGTCCGATGTACTGGCCCCGTACCTGGTTCTGGTAGACCTCCTCCCTTGGGGACCGGGACCACCCGGGTCCCATTGTCCACCACCCGATAGGTGTTGCCGCGGGGTCTCGAAGAGGAACCCCACGATGTTGGCGAGGGTGGAGTAGACGTGCTGCTTCCGGGGCTCCACCGAGGTGGGCCCCCACCCCTCGACTCCGTTCACCGTAGTGGGGCCGGAATACCAGAAGCCCTCGAAATCCTCGGCCCGGAGGGCCTCCCGGATCTGGGGAATGATCCGCTCGTTCCCGAACGCGGGTGAGGTTCTGGTCGCCGGCCGGGTTCATGTTCGTCTGGAAGACCAGGACGTAGGGTACCGATCCGCCGTGGTGTGTGTCCACGTGGATGTGGGGACTCCACTCGTCCATCACCTTCGTGACGAGCGCCTGAATCTCCTGGGACTCCAGCTTCAGGTAGTCCCGGTTCATGTCGAAGCCCTCGTCGTTCGTCCGGCGCCGAACCTCGGCGCCGTCGGGATTGATGGTGGGAACGACCAGAACCACCACGTCGTCCAGGAGGGGACGGAGGTCGCCCATTACCAGGTCCCGCATGATCTCCATGGCGGCGTCCTTTCCTGCGACCTCCGCCGCCGTGGACGTTGTTCACGATCAGCACCACAGGCTTGTCGATATGAGCCAGGTCCGAGGCCTGGAAGACCGGGGGGTTGGAAAGGACGCAGAGGACGACGTCCCGCCCGCCAAGGGTCTCGGTGAGCTTCAGCGACGTTCATGAGCTCGGTACGGGACTCGAGCTCGTAGACGAAGTCCATGAGGGGCTCGTACAGGGTGCCGCCCTCCTGGTAGTTGACGGCCTCCGCCGGGCGTCTGGAGCCAGGCCTGGGCGCCGAGCCGAGAGAAGGCCCAGGGACCCAGCAGGCGAGCGAAGAGCAGGAGAGGGAGAACGCTGGGTCTGCGGAACATGTCGGGCTCCTCCGGAGTGTCGCGTTCCTCAATAGCCAGCGGGATCTGTGACCGGGCAACATAAGGCTCCCGGGCCTCCGGGGCGATGGAATGGCACTCCCTGGCCATCTCTCGACGCCGTACCTTTCCCAGCGACCTCAAATCCCGTCGGATACGGACCCTGGAGCTGGCCATGAAGACCCGGCGCCTGTTCGACCTCGTTGTCCTCTTCTGCTGTCCTGGGCGTTCGAAGCCATGGCGTCCGCCGAGCGCCTCCTCCCGAGCCCATCCGTTTCATGCGGGACCCCCACGTGGCCGGGGACCTCATGGCCTTCTCCTACCAGGGGGATATCTGGCTGGCCCACAGGGACGGGACCCAGCCGCGGAAGCTCACGAACCACCTGGCGCGGGACGTGGCTCCCAGGTTCTCCCCGGACGGGCGTTGGATCGCATTTTCCAGCGATCGCTTCGGGAACTACGACGTATTCCTCATGCCGGTGGAGGGCGGAGAGCCGACCCAGCTCACCTTCCACTCCGCCAACGACATGGTGGAGGGGTGGACGCCCGAGGGACTGAATCACGTTCACCACTTCCAGTGGCCCCAATCCCTTCCTGACCCCCATCTACACCGTCTCCCCCGAGGGGGGACTTCCCCTCCCCATGGAGATGGATCAGGCTGCCAACGTGGCCGTCAGCCCCGACGGGCGGTACCTGGCGTACAACCGGATCGGCGTGAACACGACCCGGAAGGGCTACAAAGGGAACCGGTCCCCCGATGTCTGGCTCCTGGACCGGCAGACGGGAAGCATCACCCAACTCACCGACACCGACCTCCAGAATTTCCGGGAGCACGTACCCGACGGCGTTCCCATGTGGGGCGCCGACGGGATGATCTACTTCCTGTCGGAGCGCGACGGGACCTTCAACATCTGGAAGATGTCGCCCTCGGGTGAGAATCCCGTGGCAGGTGACGCATTACACGACGGGGGGCGTCAAATACCCCTGCGATGAGCCCGGACGGCCGGACCATCATCTACACCGACGACCAGGAGATCTACTTGCTGGACGTGCCTGACGGCTCGCCCCGGAAGGTGCCGGTCTCGCTCTCCTTCGATCCATCCATCAACGAGGTGGAGTGGGTGGAGGTCACCAACCAGGCCGACGGGTTTTCGGTGTACCCCCGACGGCAAGGCGGTGGCGGTGGACTCGCGGGGAGAGATCTTCCTCGTGCCCACCGATGAGGAGCTGGGCGAGAAGCGGGAGCTCACCGCCTCCGCGTGGAGGGATCGCTACGAGAAGATCTCGCCCGACGGCAAGCTCATGGCCTTCGTGACCGACCAGGCCGACCAGGGAGCCCGGGAGGAGATCTGGATCGCGGACCTGGCAACCGGGGAACGCCGTCGCCTGACGAACCACGACTCGTACAAGGATGGCGATTTCGTCTGGTCGCCCGATTCCAGACGGATTGCCTTCGTGGCGGCGAACCGGCTCTTCGAGACGGATGTGGCGAGCGGGAGAAGCACGGAGCTCGGCTACAATGAGAACCGGGGATTCAGCCTGTCGGAGTACTCCCCCGGCGGGGACTGGCTGGTCTACACCCGGAGCGACAACGACGAGAACTCGGACGTGTACCTGCTCGAGGTGGGTTCGCGCCGGGAGGTGAACGTGACCCAGGATCCCTTCCGGGACATGGGAGGGGCCCTCACGCCGGACGCTACTCACATCGTCTTCCGCTCCAACCGGGACGGGGGCACCAACCATCTCTTCGTCGCGTCCCTGGCGCGCCTCACCGAGGATCCCGGTGACCCCCTCGTGAAGGCCCGGAAGGCGGCGGCGGAGGAGTCCACCGGCGGCGGCGGGCGCGGCTCCAGGGGTGCGGAGGAGGGGACCGGGACCGGCCCTTCCCAGGTCTCACCCCTGCAGGTGGACCCCCAGGGGATCAGGGAGCGCGCCCGCCAGCTCACCTCCGGGGAGAACGGTGCCGGAGACTTCTTCCTCTCCGCCGATGGCAAGACTGTGTACTTCACCTCCAGCGACGACGAGGGGCCCGGACTCTTCTCCATTTCCATTGACGGTGGGGAGGCCCGGAAGGTCTCGGCCGGCAGCTTCGGCAACCTCCAGCCCACGGGGGACCGGAGGACCGTGTTCTTCTCCCGGAGCTCCGGTGGCGGAAGGGGTGGGTCGGGCGGCGGCGGGGAGATCTACCACATGCCTCTCACGGGCGCCTCACCCAGGGCGGAGCGAGTGAACTTCTCCTTCCAGGTCGAAGTGGACCACCGGGCGGAGTGGGAGCAGATCTTCGACGAAGCCTGGCGGGTCATGAAGTACCGGTTCTACGACCCGGACATGCACGGGAAGGACTGGGACGCCATCCGGGAGGAGTACAGGCCGCTCCTCGCTCACGTGGGGACCTACGAGGACTGCTACGACCTGGCGAACCAGATGATCGGCGAGCTCGACGCCTCTCACGTCGGGGTCAGCGGGCCTTCCAGCGTCAACATGGAGCGGCAGTACCAGACGCGGCAGCTGGGCATCGAGCTCGAGCCGGCCCAGGGCCGCCTCCAGGTGAGCCATGTGTACCGAGAGGGGCCGGCGGACAAGGAGTGGCTGGACATCCAGCCGGGAGACTTCGTCCTGGCCCTGGACGGGCAGGAAGTCCGGGCTCAGGACAACTACTGGGAGATCCTGAACCACGCACTGAACGATTACGTCACCGTCCGCGTAGCGGATTCTCCGGACGGGACCAACGCGCGGAATCTCCGCATCCAGACCGTCACGTCCTTGCGGGGAATCCAATACCAGGAGTGGGTGGAGAACAACCGGGACTTCGTGGACAAAGAGTCGGGCGGGAGGATTGCCTATGTCCACATTCAGTCCATGAACCAGCCCTCGCTGGACGTGTTCCTCAATGATGTCGATCGATTCTGGAACGCTCAGGGCATCATCGTGGACATTCGCTACAACGGGGGAGGAAACACGGACCAGCAGATTCTGGACGTCCTGGAGCGCCGCCCCTACGAGTACTGGAACAACCGGTGGGCAGCTCCCAGCTCGGGTCGCCGGCCTCGCCAGGCCATCGCGGGCCCGAAAGTCATGCTCATCAACAGCCGGTCCGCCTCGGACAGCGAGGTGACCCCCATGGGATTCCGGGACCTGGGATTGGGGAGCATCGTGGGCACCCCGACCATGGGGGCCGTCATTGCCACCGGAAGCTACCGCCTCATCAACGGGGGTTCCATCCGTACGCCTGGATCCCTGGTGGTGACCTACGACCCCACCCAACCCCACAACTACGGCATCAATCTGGAGCGCTACGGGGTGGCTCCCGACGTCTGGGCCGAGAATATGCCCGAGGACGAGCTCCAGGGCTTCGATCGAGAGTTGAAGGCGGCGGTGGACGAGGCTCTGCGGATGCTGTCGGAAGGACGCTGGCAATACCAGAACCGATAGCGCCACCACGGGTAACAGGAGCGCGGCGGGCCCCGGTGATCGGGGTCCGCCGCTCCGCAAGGAGACGCCATGCCGCTGCACGACCGGTACGCCCGCATCTCTCCCTTCGAGCTCCTCCTGCCGGAGGCGGGCTTCGCGGACGATCGTTTTCCCCTCATCCAGTCCGAGGCCGAACAGCGGGGGGTGGACCTCTCCGATCCGGAGCGCTTTCCGCTGCTGAGCGAGGCCGGGCGGGTTCTCCGGGAAATCAGGGGAGAGGACGAGGATCCCCGGCTGATCCAGCACCACGGTGTCTTGCTCTTCCACGCCTTCCACTTCTGGCGACACGGGCTGTCCCCTCTTCCTCCTGGAGACCGGGGTGGCCCGCTACCTCGTGGAAACGGGGCCCGAAGAGGGCACCTGGACCCCGTCGCTCCCGACGCCGGCAGGGTACGTTCAACTCCCTCAGCATCTCTTCTGGCTAGGGGGGGGCGAAGGGCCGCCCCCCGAGTCCCTGGACGGGCTCTTCTGGTCCGCCCCGGGTGGTGAGGAGGTCTCCCTCCTGGTGGGGATGGGGATCCGGAGGGACCGGCCCGGACTGAGTGTGATTCCCTTGCCCACCCTCCCGCTCTCGGCGGCGGGGCAGTGGGCGTCCATGGACGTTCGCTCCGGCGGGGCCGACTTCCGCTCCTCCCTGCCCGGTGGGGAGCTCGAGCACCTCTACGAGGTGCAGGCCGGGGCCGAAGCAGTGAAGCTGGCGATGCGGGTCTTCTGGTACCTGGACGCCTTTCCCGGATCCGTGAAGGAGGGGGTTCCGGGAGAGACCCGGCACGGGGAGCCGAGGCCGAGCGGCCTGGCGTACCGGCGCATCGTCCGGGAGGAGGGCTGAACGTGTCTCGGGAAACGAAGCAAAGCCGTCAGGATCGAGCGGCCGCTGTCTACGAGCTGCTGGAGGGGGAATACCCCGACGCCACCACGGCGCTGGAGCACCGGAACCCCTTCGAGCTCGCCGTGGCCACCATTCTCTCGGCCCAATGCACCGACGAGCGGGTGAACAGGGTCACCCCCTCGCTCTTCGAGCGTTTTCCCGATGCCCGCTCGCTGGCCCAGGCCCGGTCCGAGGAGCTCGAGGAGCTCATCCACTCCACGGGTTTCTTCAGGAGCAAGGCGAAGAGCTTGATCGGGATGGCACGAGGGCTGGTGAAGGAGCACGGAGGTGAGGTTCCCCAAAGCATGGAGGCTCTGACCAGGCTTCCGGGCATTGGCCGAAAGACCGCCAACGTGATTCTGGGTAATGCCTTCGGGATCGATGAGGGGGTGGTGGTGGACACGCACGTGAAGCGGCTTTCCGGGCGGCTGGGGTTCACGACGGAGAGCTTGCCGGACAAGATCGAGCAGGACCTGATGAAGCTGTTTCCCCAGGATCGTTGGACCCCCCTGTCCCACCTCCTGATCCTCCACGGTCGCCGGGTATGCGTGGCCCGGAAGCCGAAGTGCCCCGAGTGCGCCGTGGCCCACCTCTGCCCTTCCTCCACCGTGTAGCCCGAAAACCGATGCCGGGGCGAGGGGTACTCAAAGAACCGGGGATTTCTCATGTTTGTTGACCGCATTCCGGATGTGGGAAGAACCAGAGCGGGCTCTGCTGCCCTGCCCTCCACCACCAGGTGAACATGGACGACCAAGGCTCAACGAACGAACCTTCCGGTCCGCCTCAGGGCGTGGGCGACCCCTCGGGCGCTCCCGCTTCCTCGATGCCCTCTCCCCCGCAGGGAGCCGGCTCCGTTTCCCCCGGAGGGCCCGGTGCGGACGCTCCCGCGGTACTCCCCCGGCGGACCGGGGTGGAGGAGTGAAGCGTCGCGGCGGGGGGCGGCGGATCGTGGGGATCGCCGTTCCGCTGGTGTTGGTTCTCCTGATCCTCGGGGCAGGAGCCTACTGGTACCTGGAGATCCGGGGGGTGATCGAAACCGACGACGCCACGGTTGAAGGGGATCGAATGGCGGTCAGCACCAAGGTGTTCGGTCGAATCACGGTTCTGGGAGCCGATGAAGGAGACACGGTCCGGACCGGAGAGCTCCTGGTCCAGTTGGACGATTCGGATCTCCAAGCCCGCCTTTCCCAGGCACGGGCACACCTCTCCCTGGCCCAGGAGAACGTCAAGCTCGCCGAGGTGAACGTCCAGAGGGCACAGGAGGATTTCGACCGGGCTCAGGTCCAGTTCAACGGCAATGCCATTCCCAAGGAGCAGCTGGACCATGCCCGTTCGTCCCTCGCCGCAGCCCAGGCACAGCACGCGATTTCCCTGGCCCAGGTGGAAACCGCTCGCGCTGACCTGGGGGTGGTTCAGGCCCAGGTCGACGACACGCGGGTGCTGTCTCCGTTCACGGGGGTGGTGGCCAAGCGGTGGGTGCTCCAGGGAGAGGTAGTCCAGGCGGGCCAGCCGATTCTGACCCTGTATAACCTGGCCAACGTTTGGGTAACGGCCTACTTCGAGGAGACAAAGCTCCGCTCCATTCCTCTCGGGTCCAGGGCGCGGCTCTCGGTGGACGCCTACCCGAACCGAACGTTCGAAGGCACCGTCATTCTCATCGGTGCTGCCGCCGCGTCCCAGTTCTCCCTCATTCCCCCCAACAACGCCTCGGGGAACTTCACGAAGGTCACGCAGAGGGTCCCGGTGAGGGTCGCAATCGACGACTATGGCGACGGACAACCGCCTTCGGGCGAGAACCCCCGCCTTCTCCCGGGGATGTCGGTGGTGGTCCGGATTCTCGGGGGAGAGGAGTAGAAGGCAGGGGCCCTTCGGCCGCTGAGCCCGTCCTCCGCCCCCTTCACCATGGCGACCTCCCACTTCCGAGAGCGACTGGTCGAGCGCTTCCCGGCCCTGGATCCCCAGAGCCCGGTCTACCGTTGGCTCGTCCTGGGCACGGTCATGATCGCTACGTTCATGGCGGTCCTGGACGCCACCATCGTGAACGTCGCCCTGGCCAAGCTCATGGCGACCTTCGGCGTCTCGGTGGACCGGGTGGAATGGATTCTCACCGCCTACCTCCTCATCTTCGGCGTCATGCTCGCCTCGTCGGGCTGGATGGCGGACCGGTGGGGATACAAGCGGATGTTCATCCTGGGGCTTTTCCTCTTTACCGTAGGCTCCTTCCTCTGCAGTCTGGCGTGGACCATCGAGGTGCTCATCGCGTTCCGGGTGATCCAGGGAGCCGGAGCGGGCTTCCTGATGCCCGTAGGGATGGCCATCATCACACGGGAGTTTCCCCCCGAGAAGCGTGGCATCGCCCTGGGCTTCTGGTCCGTCGCGGCTTCGGCCTCGGTGTCCCTGGGCCCGACCCTGGGCGGGTATCTCATCGACCGGTTCCGATGGAATACGATCTTCGACGTGAACGTGCCCGTGGGGATCATGGGGATCGCGGTAGCGGCCATCGTGCTCAGGGAGAATCGTCCCTCTCCGAAAGGAGCCTTCGATATCGTCGGGATTCCTCTCCCTGGCCACGGGACTCACGGCCCTCCTGCTGGCTCTGTCCAACGGAAACTCTGCCTGGAACACCGGCGGCTGGACCTCGGACTTCATCCTCGTTTGTTTCGGTCTCTCCGGCGTGGCCTTCCTCGTCTTCCTGGCCACGGAGTTCACCATCTCCAATCCGCTGATCCAGATCTCCCTCTTCCGAAGCTTCAACTTCACCGTGAGCAACCTGGTGCTGTTCATCTTCGGCGTAGGGATGTTCGGGGCCAACTTCCTGGTGCCCATCTACCTCCAGAACGCACTGGGCTACACTCCCTTTCAGGCCGGTCTGGTCTTCCTCCCAGTGGGGATCCTGGTGGGGGTCACCGCCCCCTTCGCGGGCATGTTCGCCGACCGCTTCGACGGCCGGATCCCGGTGTTCGTGGGGCTCGCTCTGCTGGCCCTGACCTTCTACCAGTTCAGCTTTCTCTCCGCTCTTCTCCGAGAAGCCCCAGATCCTGGTTCCCCTCTACGTCCGTGGTGTGGCCATGGGCCTGCTGATGTCCCCTCTCACCACCATGGCCATCTCCGAGATACCGAACTTCAGGATGGCCCAGGCCTCGGGACTGATCAACGTGATCCGGCAGATCGGAGGGAGCTTCGGGGTGGCGGTCTTCGGGACGGTACTGACCCGTCGCACCATCTTCCATTCGGCTCTGTACGGAGAGCAGATCGACCAGCATTCGGAGATCTTTCGGAAGACGTTGGCAGGCCTCCAGCACTTCTCCCTGGACATGACGGGGGGGACCATGAGCGACGCCGCACTGCAGGGGAGGGCCCTTATCGTGTCCTTCGTTCAACAGCAAGCGTTCGTGGAGGCCATGGACGACGTCTTCCGCATCGCGATCTTCATCATCCTCGCCGCGCTCCTACCCACCCTCTTCTCTGAGGCGTCACACCCACGCTTCCCGGAAGGCCGCGGCCTCCATGGAGTGAGCCGTATCCGATGGACCTCGAGTGCAGCGACCTGCGAGCAGGTACGGAACCAGAGAGGGTTCAGCCCATGAAACGTGTCGCTCTTCCTACCATGACGCTCTTCCTTCTGGCGGTGGGACCTCCGATATCCGCTGGCCAGCAACAGGGGCCCATGCCGGAGCCGAGAGCGACGCGGGACATCGACGCCACGGCCCCACCCGACTCGCTCACGGTGGATCAGGCGGTCAGGATTGTCCTGGAGAGCCATCCCGCCATCGACGAGGCCCGGCAGGGGGTGGCGGTCTCCAGCGCCCGGGTGGCGAGCACGCGGAGTGCGCTCTACCCGTCGGTGGACGCCACGGGACTCTATTCCCATCTGGGCCCGGTCCCGTCGCTGGAGTTCCAGGATCGCTCCATCACTCTCTATCCGAGCAACAACTACAACGCCTCCGTCACCCTTCGCCAGACGGTGTACGACGCCGGGAAGCGCGAGATCGAGGTGGACGTGGCCCGTTCCGTGGAGGGTACGGTCCAGGAGAATGTGGAGCTGGTTCGGTCCGAGCTCGCGTACCGGACCATCGGCGCGTTCAACGCGATCCTCTTCCTTCAACAGAACCTGGAGGTGCAGGACCAGGAGCTTCAGGCCCTGAACGAGCATCTCGTGGTAACGCAGGAGAAGGTGCGGTCAGGCGCCGCCACGGACTTCGAAGTTCTCACGACCCGGGTCCGGATCGCCGACGTCCAGAGTCGACGAGTGGACGTGGCCAGCAGCCTGGAGAGCCGGAGGATCGAGCTCCGCCAGCTCCTGGGGCTCGGTCCGGGGGCTCCCCTGGGGTTGCTCGGGGAGTTCGAGGAGGGGCCCCCGGGCCTCGACGTGGACTCGCTGGTGAACCTGGCCATGGACCAGCGGCCCGAGGTGAGGATGGCCCGGGGCGCCGAAGGGACAGCTCAGGTCCGGACCCGCCTGGCTTCCGTGGGTGACAAGCCATCGGTCAGCGTCAATCTCACCGTGGGTGCCAAGAACGGGTACATTCCCCACCTGAACGCCCTGAAGCCGAACTGGGTCGCCGGGATGTCGGTGGACTTTCCCCTCTTCAACGGGTACCGGACCCGGAGCCAGGTGGAGGAGTCGCAGGCGAGCCTGAACCAGGCCCGGGCCAACATCCAGGCCCTCGAGCGGGAGCTGGTCACCCAGGTTCGGCAGGCCGTGGCCTCCGTGCAGGCCAGCGAGGACAAGATTCGTGCCGCCCAGATGCAGGTCCAGCAAGCGGAAGCCGCACTGGCGCTGGCCAACACTCGCTACGAGGCGGGGGTCATCACCAACCTGGACGTGCTGGACGCCCAGACATCCTTGTCGGAGGCACGCCTCATGGAGCTGAGCGCCCGTTACGACCTGACGAGGAACCGATACGCGCTGAGGCGAGCCGTGGGGGACGCGGGTTGGTAGCCAGGGCACTCTCCCCGGAGGGCAGAGGGCCCCCCGCCGGAGTCGCGGCGCCTTCCGGCCGTCGAGATTCTCTCCTCGCTAGCCTGTAAGCATGTAGACGGCGAACGTCGCCAGCCAGTGCTCGCCCTCGTAGTTGCCGCTGGAGATGTGGGGAAGGGTGGCTTCGGCATGGCGGGCCGCTGAGCGCAGCAGAACGGGCCGGAGCGGATCTCCATCGGGCAGCGCAGCGGCGATTCCCCGCATGCACCAGGCGCGGCTCAGGTTGAGCCCATCGAGGTGCACGATCTTGGGATCTGAGCGGTCCGAAACCCGGGCCGGTTCCAGGAGGGACGCGGGCTCGCCGCGCTCCAGTCCGGGGAGAAACGCCCGGATCCACTGGGCGAATGCATCCGGCTCCATGAGCCGGCGCATGAGGTCCGCCTCCATGAGCGACCGGGAGAAGAAGTCGTCCCCGTCGGGTTCCCACCGGGCGGGATAATCCCGGTCCCGGGCGAAGTAGGTGCCGGCCCGCTCCCGCATGAGGTGTTCCAACTCGGGTTCCCCCGCGGCCATGGCGTAGTCCAGGGCGAAGGCGATGGCGAACGCCGTGTTGGGGTGGACCCCCCGCCGGATGGGATAGTCCTGCTTGGGCATGAAGGCCAGGTACTGCTGAACCATGGCGTCGGCCAGGGGTCTCAGCGCCTGGGCCCAGCGGCGACCGTCCGGGTCCTCCCACCCCTGGAGCTCCTCGGCGAGCTTGAGGAGCCAGGCCCAGCCGTAGGTACGCTCGAACGAGGCCCGATTCGGCTGATCCAGATAGGCCACTTCCACGGCGATGTTGTCCGGCGTGAGCTGGCGTTCAGTGTGGCTCGGATCTCGTCTCCTTCCGGAAGGTTCGGGAACAGCTTCAAGAGCCGCACCAGCATCCAATGACCGTGGACACAGGAGTGCCAGTCGTAGCTCCCGTAGAACGCGGGGTGAAGGGTCGACGGGCTTCGTACGTCTTCGGGCCCGTTCATGACGTGGTCGAGCTTGTTCGGGTACTCCCGGGTAATGCCCGCCAGGGCCAGCTGCGCGAAGACCGATGCCGACTCCAGGTCGAGCTGGGGAAAGGCGGGCACCGAGCCGCCTTCCTGTTCGTCCGAAAGCTCGGCGGAGGGTTGCGAACCAGGCTCCGGGGACGGGTTTCCACAGGCCCCGAGCAGCAGCGCTGCAACGGCCACCGGGGCCGCCCGGAGCGTCTTTCGACCATCCATTGTGATCTCTCCTGTCTCGGTTGGACTTCCCCGGGCTCCCCTCCGGCACGTCCCTCGAGGGATACGCCCCATGGCCCTTCCCGGGCAGGACCTGGCCGGCGGCCCTCTTTACGGCTCTCCGTCCAGGACCTCCCGGACCTTCCGGGCAAGGGCTTGGATGGAGAACGGTTTCTGGATGAGGTCGATGCCTCCCTCGAGGACCCCCTGGTGGCTCACGACATCCTCCGAGTAGCCCGACATGAACAGGACCTTCACCGAGGGATGCCGGCGGGCCACCTCCTCGTAGAGTTGCCGCCCGTTCATCCCCGGGAGTCCCAGGTCGGTGAGAAGGAGGTCCAAGGGCCCATCTCGCTCCTCGAGAGCCCTCAGGCAGCTCTTTCCGTCTCCCGCGCTGGTGACGGCGTAGCCGTGACGCTCCAGGATGCCGACGGTCAGGGCACGAACCGGCTCCTCGTCCTCCACCACCATCACGGATTCGGCTCCCGACAGCCCCCACGTGGTCTGGGCCGCCGCCGGCTCGGCCTCTCGCTCCGCCTCGGCCTCTTCGTCCACGGGGAAGTAGCACCGGAAGGTGCTCCCTCGCCCCGGCTCGCTGTAGACCCAGATGTTCCCCCGGTGCTGCTTCACGATTCCGTACACGGTCGCCATCCCCAGGCCCGTGCCTCGCCCCTTCTCCTTGGTGGTGAAGAAGGGCTCGAAGATCCTGGCCTTGGTCTCGGGGTCCATACCGGTCCCCGTGTCGCTGATGGCCAACAACGAATACCGGCCTGGCGCTACCCCGGGGTGCGTGGCCGCATAGGCCTCGTCCAGCTCCGCCACTCCCGATTCGATGATCAGCACCCCTCCCTCGGGCATGGCGTCACAGCCGTTGACGGCCAGATTCATGACGACCTGTTCCAGCTGGCCCCGATCTCCCTGGATCGGAGGGAGAGTCGGTGCCAATTGGAGGCGCATCTCGACGTTCTCCGGAACCGTGCGTCGGAGCAGGCCCTCGAAGTCGCCCACCATGGCGTTCAGGTCCAGTCGCTTGAATTGAAGCGTCTGACGGCGACTGAAAGCCAGGAGCTGACGGACCAGCTCCCGTGCCCGGAGAGCGGCCTGGACGATCTCCACCGCCAGGCCTCTCCGCTGATCCTCCTCGGAGAGCTCGTGGGTCAACATCTCCCCGAATCCGAGGATCGGGGTCAGCAGGTTGTTCAGGTCGTGGGCGACGCCGCCGGAAAGGCGACCGATGGACTCCATCTTCTGGGCTTGGCTGAGCTGGTTCTGGAGGCTCCTCTGCTCCGTCACGTCGCGAAGGAGGCCCAGGACCGCCGTCCCCCCCTTGTAATCGATCTCGATGACCGAGGCCTCCACATGCACGGCCGTGCCGTCCCTGCGCCGAAGACCGAAGGGATAAATGGAAGGAACGTCCCGTCCCCTGGCCCGAGCCTCCTGCCGCGCCCGGATCAGCGCTACGCTCTCCGGGGCCACCAGCGTCCACAGGTCGAATCCCGGGGCCAGGGCCTCCGCCTCCGAGATGCCGGTGATCTCGCAGAAGCGTCGGTTCACCAGGTCGAACCGATCCTCGAACAGGATGTAGATCCCATCGTTGACCTGCTCGATGACGCCTCGGAAGCGTGCCTCCGATTCCCTCAACGCCGCCTCCGCAGCGTCCTGGTCCGTGACGTCCAGGAACAGGACCGCGATCTCACCGGGCGCCGTGCAGAAGGCCACCACCTCGTACACCTTTTGCTGCCCGTACAGCTCGTAGGGAAAGCGAGGCGCCCGCCAGGTACCGCCCCTTGTGGCCAGTTCCCGGTACCGGCGGGGAACCTCCGTCGCAACGAGCCCCGGAAACACCTCCTCCAGCGTCTCCCCGTTGCGGGCGGAGATGCCCCCTCCCAGCAAGCGGTCGGCAGCGGGATTGGCGCCCACGAGGACGAGCTCGTCCCCGGCCCGGAGCTCATACCGTAGAATGCCCATGGGCGAGGAGTCCAGGAAGTTGGCCATCCTTCTTGCGCCGGCGAGGAGCTCCTCCTCGGTTTCCTTTCGCTCGGTGAGATCCACCAGGAGTCCTCGAAGTCCGACCGGCTCGTCCCCCTTCAAGATCGTGGCGGCGTGGAAGAGCACCGGGAAGGTCGTGCCGTCTTTGCGCAGGCCGGTGTACTCTGCCGCTCCCACGTCTTTGCCGCGGATGCGCTCTTCCATGGCGGCTCTTGCCCTGGGACGGTCCTCGGGGACCAGCATCTCGATGCCGTTGAGACCGTCGGCGAAATCCCCTTCAGAATACCCGAACAGCTCGAACGCCCGGCGGTTGGCATACGTCAGGTTTCCGTCCTGGTCGGACTCGAAGACGGCCTCCGGGAGCAGGCCCGCCAGGGTCCTGAATCGCTCCTCGCTCTCCTGGATCGCTCGATACGCCGCGTCCGCCTCTTCCTGCCTCCGGGCCTCGGCTTCAAGATTCCAGAGGGCTCGTCCCAGGTCCGAGGCGGCTTCCCGCAGGAGTTCGTGCTCCTGGGGGTCCGAGGCGTAGGCCCGGGGGACCGACACGGTGATCCAACCGAAGATCTCCTCTCCATGGCCAAGGGCTGCGGTCATCCCCGCCCGTTCCGGGTATCCCGGTGCGTTGGGGCAGTCTCCGCACTCGACGACCGGGTCCAGGACCAGATCCACCTCCCCCTCGGTCATGGCCCTCTGGGCGCAGAGAGGGGGCGATCCCTTCTTCAAGCGGTCCGCCATCGGGGCGAAGGGAGCGTCGAAGCCCGCGTGATGGAAGGGCTCCACCGGTCGGCCATTTCGGATTCGAGCGGCCCAGGCACTGTGGTAGCCCCGAGTGCTCACGAGGATCTCGCAAGCCCGGTCCAGGAGAGGGATGGCGCTGGTTTCCTCGCCGATCAGGTGGTTGACCTCCCGGATCGCCCGGAGAACCTGGTTCAGGTGCTCCAGCCGTGCCTCGGTCTCCCTCCGGAGGTAGACGATTCGGGAGACGATGGCGCCGAAGAGGAGGAACGTGCCCAGGATGAAGGCCCGGATGTAGAGCTCGAAGGGAGGGACGTCGAAGAGGAGGAGGTCCCAGAAGCCCCCCTCGACGAAGAAGAGGCTGTCGAGGACGTTGTCGAAGATGGCTGCCCCGAGCCCGAAGAGGAGGGACAGCGCCAGAATCTTGCGGTCGAACTTCATCGCACTCCCCGGGAGGGACGCCAGAGGCCTTCGGTCCACGGGAAGATGGCTCTATCCCGCTTCCTCGCAAAGTGCCGGCGCGCTTGACCAGGGTCACGGAAACGGGCGAGGTTGAGCCTGGAGACCCGGACCGGGACCTCTCACCGAGGGGGCTCGGTCGGACGTACGCGCCTGAACCCCCAACCCCGAGATCCATGCCTGATCGAACCGATGCCGTGGCCCTTCTCCACGAGTGGGTGGAGAACGAAGGCCTTCGCAAGCACATGGTCGCCGTGGAGGCAGCCGTCCGTTTCTACGCCCGAAAGATGGGGGCCGACGAGGAGGTCTGGGGGCTGGCTGGCCTGCTCCACGACCTGGATTGGGAGAGGTTCCCGGATGTCCACCCCATGAAAGGCGTGGAAGCCTTGGAGGATGGCGGGTATCCCCAGGAGGTGATCCACGCGGTCCTGGCTCATCGCCCCGACTACACAGGGGTCGAGCCGGAGACGGACCTGGATCGAGTTCTCTTCGCCTGCGACGAGCTCTGTGGCCTGGTCTACGCGGCGTGTCTCATGCGTCCCAACGGGATCGACGACATCAAGCCCAAGTCCGTGGTGAAGAAGCTCAAGGACAAGACCTTCGCCGCCGGGGTGGACCGGGAGCAGGTCGCCGTGGGGATCGAGCTCATCGGACTGGAGCGGTCGGAGCACATCCAGAACGTCATCGACGGAATGCGAGAGGCCGGGGAGGCTTTGGGCATCCGAGGTCAGGACCTCCAGGCCCGGTGACGCCCGGCCCTCTCGTGGCTCACTCCGCCTTCAGCGCCCGGACCGGGTCCACGGAGGCGGCCCGCCGGGCCGGGACGAAGGCCGCGACGAGGGCCACCCCCGACAGGATCGCCGGAATCGCGGCGAAGGTCACGAGGTCCGTGGATCCGACGCCGTAGAGGTATCCGGAGATCGACCAGGTCACGCCGGCGGCCAGGAGCACGCCTACCACCGCCCCCACGAGCACCAGGCGCATTCCTCCACGTACCGCCATGGCCACGACGTCACCGGCGGAGGCGCCCAGGGACATCCGGATTCCCAGCTCCCGGGTTCGCCGGGCCACGGCGTGGCTCACCACCCCGTACACTCCGATGGCGGAGAGTAGAAGGGCCAGTCCCCCGAACACGGACAGAAGGAGAGCGGCCATGCGCGGTGGGAAGAGAAGAAGGGCCAGGTGCTCTTCCATGGTTTTGGTCTCGAAGTAGGCCAGGTTCGGGTCGACTTCGTCCAGAACCCGCCGTCCGGCCTCCAGGATCGCCTCACTGCTTCCGCGGCCCCGCAGGACGATCTGCACGCCGATGTAGCCGGGCTGGCCCTGGAGTTGGTAGACATAGGGTCGGGGAGCCTCGCCCAGGGTCCGGACCTTGGTGTCGGCGGCCACGCCGATGATGCGGAGGGGACGTCCGGCGCCGTCCTCGATGGTGGTTCCCACGAGATCCTTTCCGGGATAGAAACGATCCACGAGCGCCTGGCTCACCACGATTACCCGCTCACCGTCCACGTCCGCGTCCTGAAAGCTTCGGCCAGCGAGGATCGGGACGTCGAGAGTCCGGAAGTAGCCGGGGGCGACGGTCGTGTTGTCGATGTCATGTCGGCCATCCGGGGCGTCGGAGGGGACTCCCGGGAGGAGATAGCCGCCGGTTTGGACGCCCGATCCAAGGGGAAGGCGGTCGGCCATGGCGACACCGTCGATCTCCGGGCTGGCCAGAAGCCTCTCCCGGGCCACCCGATAGAAAGTCCTCATGCTTCGCTCCCCGTCGCCGTACCCCGACAGCTCCGTCATGGGCCAGAGAATGGCCCCCGAGCCGGTGTAGAATCCCGGGTCGATTCTCTGGGCCTTCTGGAGGCTCCGGACGAACAGCCCGGCTCCGATGAGCAGGACGAACGAGAACGCCACCTGGATGACCACGAGCGCACTCCTCAGCGTGAAGCGCCCTGACCTGCGCATGGCGCCGGCTTCGTCCTTGAGGGTGAGAGCTACGTCGGGATTGGTGGCCTGAAGCGCCGGGGTCAGCCCGAACGCGCCACCGGTAGCCAAGGTCACCCCGGCGGTGAAGAGCAAGACCGTCCGGTCGAGGGAGATGTCCAGGTCTACCGGCACCGGGAGGGGTGGCTGGAAGCCCATGAGAACCTTCAGGAGCCAGTCGGCCAGGAGAAGGCCGGCGACGCCCCCCAGGAGGGCCAGGAGGGTGGTCTCGACCAGTAGCTGTCGAGCCAGCCTGCGCCGGCTCGCTCCCAGGGCCAGACGGACCGCGATCTCCTTGCGGCGGTCCTCGGCCCTGGCCAGTAGGAAGCTCGCCAGGTTTGCGCAGGCGATGAGAAGGACGAGACCGACTACGCCCAGGAGGAGGGCCGCCACGGGTTTCAGCATTCGATCCACGTACGGGTGAATCGCCACCTTCCCGGAAGGGACGGCATAGAAGACCCTGTTCTCGTTGGACTCGGGGTAGAGCTCCGCCAGGGAGGCCGACAGGGCCCCGAGGGCCGCGTTGGCCTGATCCACCGTGACGTTCTTCCTCAGGCGGGCCTTGAGAAACATGCTCCTGCTTCCACGGCGGTGGAGCTGATCGGATCCAGGCGCCGCGATTGCCCCCATCATCTCGTTGGTCATCATGAGGGGCACGTACAGACTGGTGACCAGCACCGGCATGGTCCCGGTGAAGGCCTCGGGCGCCACGCCGACCACCGTGAATGTGACGCCGTTCACCGGTAGCGTGCGCCCGAGGATGTCCGGATCGCGGCCATAGTCGGTGACCCACTCCCGGTATCCGAGGATGGCCACGGGGTGGGTGCCCGGAGTGGCATCTTCCTCCTCCAGGAAGGGCCGCCCCAGGGACATGGGAACGCCCAGGACCTGGAAGTAGTCCCACGACACGAGCTCACCGAAGGCCAGCCGGGGACGCTCGCCTCCGTCCATCCGAGCCAGGAACGTCCGGCTTCCCACCACTCCACTGAACACGTCCGTTTCGCCCCGGAGGTCCGTGAAGTCGGGATACGAGCTCGTGGAGTACGGGGTACCGTGCGCCTCCGAAGTGTACACCTCCACCAGCTCCCGGGGTGCCCGCACCGGCAGGTCGCGGATGAGGACCGCGTTCACCAGGCTGAAGATGGCCGTGTTGGCACCGATCCCCAGGGCCAGGGTCAAGACGGCCACCGCTGTAAAGCCCGGTGCCCTGGTGAGGCGCCGAACCGCGTACTTCAGATCGTCGAGACGCATGGCAATCCGCCTTCGTGAACAGGTGGTGGGCGACCCCATCGACAGAGCCCTACGTGCAGAAAATCGCCATGGGTTTCAAGCTTCATGCACGGGGAGGGGTGTGGAGGGGGGATGAAAGCACCTATCTTTGAACTCTCCTGGGAGGATCCTCGCCCCCATCGACAGATGCCATGAAGACCATCATCGAGCCCTTCAAGATCAAGGTCGTCGAGCCCATTCGCATGACCACGCGCGTCGAGCGGTTGGACCGGTTGCTGGAGGCCGGCTACAACGTCTTCAAGCTCAAGGCCGACGACGTGCTCCTGGACATGCTCACAGACTCCGGGACCGCCGCCATGAGCTCGCAGCAATGGGCAGGGGTCATGCGAGGAGACGAGTCCTACGCGGGCAGCCCGTCCTTCTTCCGTTTCGAGGAGCGGGTCAAGAGCATCTTCGGCTTCGAGCACGTGATTCCCACGCACCAGGGGCGGGCAGCCGAGCGGATCCTCTTCTCCACCGTCTGCAAGCCGGGTCACGTGGTGCCCAACAACACCCATTTCGACACCACCCGGGCGAACATCGAGGCTGCCGGCGCGCAGGCCGTGGACCTCCCGGTTCCGGAAGGCCTGATCCCCTCCGACCTCCGGCCCTTCAAGGGCAACATGGACGTGGGAAAGCTGGAGGAGCTGATTCGGAAGGTCGGTCCCTCGGCCATCCCGGTCTGCATGATCACGGTCACGAACAACACCGGGGGCGGACAGCCCGTCTCCATGGAGAACATCCGGAGCCGTTTCCAGGATCTGCCGGCGGCATGCGATCCCGCTCTACATCGACGCCTGCCGCTTTGCCGAAAACGCCTATTTCATCAAGATCGCGGGAGGAGGGGTACCGGGAGAAGTCCGTCGGGCGAGATCGTCGGCGAGATGTTCTCCTACGCCGACGGCTGCACGATGTCGGCCAAGAAGGACGGCCTGGCCAACATCGGGGGATTCCTGGCCACCAACGACGCCCGGCTGGCGCGCCGCGAGAGGGATCTCCTGATTCTCACGGAGGGGTACCCGACCTACGGCGGCATGGCGGGCCGGGACCTGGAAGCCATCGCCATTGGCTTGGAGGAGGTGCTCCACGAGGACTACCTGGAATACCGCCTGGCCTCGGTCCGGTACCTGGGTGAGCACATCGCCCGCGGAGGGCGTGCCCATCGTGCAGCCCCGGGTGGCCATGCCGTCTACATCGACGCTGCGGCGTTTCTCCCCCATGTGGATGCCTCTGGACTATCCGGGACAGTCCCTGGTGGCCGAGCTCTACGTGGAGGGCGGGATCAGGGGCGTCGAGGTGGGCTCGGTCATGTTCGGCAGGAAGGATCCCAAGACCGGCCGCGAGCACCCGGCGGCGATGGAGTTGGTGCGCCTCGCCATGCCCCGGCGGGTGTATACGCAGAGCCACGTGGACTTCATGGTGGAGGCCATCGTTCAGGTGCACCGGAGGCGGGACGGAATCGGCGGGTTCCGGTTCACTTACGAGGCTCCGGCGCTGAGGCATTTCACGGCGGAGTTCGAGCCTCTCTATCGGGTTGGGGGGACGCCGAGACCGGAGCCATGACCCGTTTCCCCCCTCCCTCCATGCCCCCGACGCTCCTTGGAGTTCTTCTCCTGGGCGGGCTGTTCGCCGTCTCCGCGCCCGCCCCTCTCCAAGGGCAGGACGTGGAGCTCCTGGGGAAGATCCACGGGACCCGGCCTCCTCAGGCCTACTACGACATGAAGGATCGGGATCCGGGCGCGTTCGATTTCAGGAGGGCGCTTTTCCGGCGGGGTCTGCGCATGCGGGA
Source organism: uncultured Gemmatimonadales bacterium (assembly GCA_963751255.1). GTDB lineage: Bacteria > Gemmatimonadota > Gemmatimonadetes > Longimicrobiales > Gaopeijiaceae > CAVVTW01. Next base: position 60,105 of record CAVVTW010000020.1, read on the forward strand.
TCTTCCGGATCTTCGCGCCGGGGCCGGCACGGGGGCCGTGGCCTACGAGGGGGCCTTCGCCAGGCTCGCGGCTGCGGGCTCGGAGTCCGAGCCGGTGAGCGGGACCTTCCATTTTCCCTTGATCCTGGGGCTCTTCTCCGATTCTCCCGAGCCCTCGCCGGGGTTCCTCCGAGCCGATGTCCAGGCCGAGTTCTTCGATGGCCCCCAGTCCAACGCTTCGGCGGTGGGCACGGTGCCCGACTACTACCATGCCGTGTCTGGAGGGCGGATCACCCTCACCGGCGCCGCCTTCGACTGGCAGCGGACCCCTCTAACCCAGAGCCAGGTCGCTGCGGGCGTGAGCGGCCTGGGGGCGGGTTCCCGGGTGGGGGAGTTCATCGTCCGGACATTGCAGGCTCTGGACGACGGCTCCGTGGACTGGGGGGTGTTCGATAACGACGGCCCGGACGGGCTTCCCAACTCCGGTGACGACGACGGGTACGTGGACGTGCTCGCCGTGGTGCACCCCACACCCGGGGGGGAGTGCCGAGCGCCTCAATGGGACCGGAACAACCGGGTCTGGTCCCATCGCTGGAACCTGGAGTCCGCCGCCCAGCCCCAGTCAGGGTGGATCTGGGCGCCGGGGATGGCGGAGGCCATCGTACTCAACCAAGGCTACGTCACACGGAGCCCATCGGCCGCTCCCGGAGTCCCCTTCATCAAGATCCTGGATTATACGATCCAGCCTGTCCGGAACTGCGATGGAGATGGCCTCAACGACATCGGCGTCTTCGCCCACGAGCTCGGCCACGGGTTCGGGCTCCCGGACCTGTACGTGACGGGGGGATCGGGAGGCCACGAGGGGATCGGAAACTGGGGACTCATGGGGACCGGTGCGTGGGGGTGCGATGGCCAGACCGCTTGGAGTCCCTGCCACATGAGCGCGTGGAGCAAGGCGTTCCTGGGATGGGCCGACGTGGAGACGCTCCCTTCCGGGACGGACCTGGGAACCCTCGTTCTCCCCCCCGTAGAGACCTCGGGCAAGGTCTACCGGATGGACTCCGGCGACGGGTCCGGTGAGTACCTCCTCCTGGAGAACCGCCAGGCCCTCGGCTTCGACGAGCACCTCTACGCCCCCGGTCTCCTGGTGTGGCAGATCGACCCTGCCACGATCCAGAATCGATGGAACACGGGCGTGAACAACGACCCCGACCACATGGGAGTGTGGCTGCGTCAGGCCGACGGCCTGAACGAGCTGGCCGAGGCCGACGGGGGAAGGGGAGACGGCGGCGACCCCTTCCCGGGATCCACGGGCAACACGCTTTTCCACGCCGGCTCCAACCCTGGATCCTGGTCCCACGCGGGCCGGGCCATGGGGCTGACGCTGATGGATATCGCTGAAGTGGGCCAGGATGTGTCCTTCCGGGCCCTGACCAGGTACCAGACCCTGACGCTGACAACTCAGGGGTCTCCTTCCGGAAGCGGGCTCGTGTCCGTGGACGGCCAGCAGGCGCCTTCTGCGGATTGGGACCTGGCCTCGGCCCCCTTCCAGGAGCGTGTCATGGAGGCAGCGCCGGGGGAGGAGATGGCCGCCGGGATCCGTGTGCCCTTTCAGGGTTGGGCCGATGGCGGCCCCCGGGTCAGGGAGTACGTCACGGGCCTCGAGGACGCGGCATTCACGGCGCGGTACGGAGGTCTTCAGTACCGGGTGGCGGTCAGCCTCTCCAGCCCCGCCTCCCCCATCGTGCCCGGGCACATCGAGTTCTCCTCCGGGGACACGGCCGGCTGGATCCCGGCGGGAGGAGACCACGACCCTCACGGCAATCCCCAGGACGGGATTCGCCTTCCAGGCGTGGAGCGGGGCCCTGGCCGGCCGACCCAACCCAGCCACCATCACCGTGGACGAGCCCCTCCAGGCCGGAGCTTCCTTCGACGTGAGCTTCGGAGTGACGACCAACCCCACTCACGTCCAGCTCCAGGGGACGGTGGACCAGACCCTGGCCCTCCAGGTGGAAAACGCGAATCTTCCGGTGGTCTGGGACCTCCTCTCGGGAGAGCTTCCCCCTCCCATGGTCCTTACCAATCAGGGCGTCCTCTTCGGTGCGCCTCTGGAGAGGGGTTCCTTTCCCCTCGCCCTCCGGGTTACCGACGCCATCGGACTCCAGGCGGACCTGAGCCTGGAGGTGGAGGTCGTGGATCCGCCTCTGAGCGTCCAGACCCTGGCTTCGCCTTTCCTCTTGAGCGGTTCCCCGCTCACCTCGGATCAGCAGGTGTACCTCGACCGGGCCGGTAACGACAACGGTGCCTACGACCTGGGCGACTTCCGGGCCTTCGTGCTCCGGAACCCGAGCCTTCCCTCTTCGGACAGGGCAGGCGGTGTCGTGGAGCCCATCCTTCTTCCGCTAGGCGCGGATTCACGCCTCCGACCCCTGGCACCCGGCCCGAGGGAGGAGCGGCCATGAAGCGGACCGCGCTTGCCCTGAGCCTGGCGGTTCTCCTGGCCTTGGGGTGTGACTCGGGGCCCAGCGGGCCGGGGAAGTATCTCGGCACGATCCAGGCCGCGGGGGCGCCCCTGGGAGGGGCCGTGCTCGAGGTGGCGGGGAAGGAGATCGAAGGCTTCTCCGGTGCCGGCGGCACCCGCGTGTTCTGGGCCCCTCAGGCCGCGCCGAATACCTATCGGGTCGTAATCATCGCCCCTTCGGCCGGTGACCTTCAATTCCAGGTGTCCGTTCAGGACCTCGGGGTTGGAAAGCCCCGTGCCAGCCTCGTGAGCCTTGTGGGGGACGACAACCGCACGATTCCCGTGACCGGGGACTACCGGGTGAGGTTGAGGCGCTGAGCCTCGAGGAGCCCCTTTTCACCTTCTCCCGGCCCATTTTTCGAATTCGTGATCTTTTTCCCTCTTGCCGGGGACCGGCTTTCCCCTCCACTTTACCCCGTCGATGGCCTGAGCCGATCCGCTCCTTCGGGAGCGGGTTTTTCAACTCTGTCCCACCGTCAGGCGGGCGATGCGAGCCCGAAGGGAATGCAAGAGGATGCGACCCTCCCAGCACCCGGAAGCCGCGTTCCTGTCGATCATGACCGCCAGCGCGACCCACGAGGTTCGCAACGTCCTCGCCATCATCAAGGAATCGGCTGGGCTCATCGAGGACATGGTCCACGTTTTCGCCAAGCGGGGCCAGCTGGACCAGGAGAAGGTGTACCGGGCCGTGGACCGGATCGACACCCAGGTCAAACGCGGCGCTGATCTCCTCACCAACCTCAACCGTCTTTCCCACTCCCTGGACCAGGAGGAAGCGGCGGTGGAGCTCAACCAGGAGGTGGAGCAGTTGGTGTTCCTGAGCCAGCGGTTCGCCCGGAGAAAGGGTCACCGGGTAGTGGCCCATGCGAAGGAGTCCGAAGCCGATGTGGCTGTCCACCCGCTCCATCTCCAGATGGCCCTTTTCTCGGCCATGGAGCGCTGCCTCGAGGAGCTCCCGGAGGGAGCCGCCATCAGTGTCGGGGTGGTTCGCAGCGAAGAGGGGCCCGCCGTCGAGTTCTCCGGCAGGCCGGGGGACGGCACCGAGATCGGGTCCCCGGCGGAGGGTGATGCCTGGTCCGATCTCACGGCGCTGGTGGAGTCCATCGGGGGCCGCCTGGAGCGTTCCTCGTCAGGCTTCGGCCTCCGGATCCTCTTTCCCGAGGGTGCGAGAGGCTGACCTCGTTCGCTCCGGTTGGGCACACGATCCAAGGGGTGGAGGGGATGATGAGCACATCCCGGAAAGTCGGAGAACCATGAGCAAGATCCGAGTGCTTCTCGTCGATGACGAGGAAGACTATGTAAGAGCCATGGCAGAGCGCATGGACATGCGTGATCTGCAAAGCCAGATAGCCTTGAATGGAGAGGAGGCCCTGAAGGTCCTGGAGGAAGATCCCCCCGACGTCATCGTGCTGGATCTCCGCATGCCCGGGATCCAGGGGATGGAAGTCCTGGAGAGGGTCCGAAGGGATCACCCCCACATTCAGGTCATCATCCTCACCGGGTCATGGCGGCGAAAAGGAGGAGAGGGAGGCCCGGCGGCTGGGTGCCTTCGACTACTTCCAGAAGCCCGCCGACATGGGCGACCTGGTTAGGACGATCCAGGGGGCATGGCGTAAGAGCATCCAGCTCGCCAAGGAGTTCCTCAGGGAATCCAAGGAGGACTTCGACCGGACGCATGGCCGCGGCTGCCCTCGCCGAGGGCGGGCTGCCGGACGAGGCACGGGGGATGATGGGCGGGGCCGACCCTCCGGAGAGCAGCTCCGGGCCCGGCGCTCTGAAGGTCCTTCTGGTTGACGACGAGGAGGATTACGTCCGAGAACCATGGCCGAGCGGATGGAGATGCGGGAGGTGGGGAGTGACGTGGCTCTGCACGGGAGAGGAGGCTCTGGCCATGCTGGAGGAGGACCTCCCCGACGTCATCGTCCTCGATCTGAAGATGCCGGGCATGGGGGGGATGGAGGTCCTGGAGAGGGTGAAGACGGGCTTTCCCCCAGGTGCAGGTCATCATCCTCACGGGACACGGATCCGACAGGGAGGAGGTGGAGGCCCGGCGTCTCGGGGCCTTCGACTATCTCCAGAAGCCCGTGGACATCAACGAGCTGATGGAGACGGTGCGCAAGGCGGTGGAGGCCCGGTCCGGTCCGGAGAGGTGAGAGGGGGATCTCCATGTCGGATTTGATTCCCGAGGGCCGGCCTCCGGGAGGGACTCCCGGCCCTGGAGAGGAATCCCTGATTTCCCAGGGACGTTACCGCAAGACTCTCCTTGCGGCGGTCCTCTCCGTTTCCCTCGTGGCCATCGTGCCGCTGCTGATCCTCGCCTGGGTCAACTACCACCAGTACGAACAGGCTTTTCGGGAGGAACAGACCCGCCCCATGGTCCGGTTCGTGGCCAACGGGAAGCAGTCGCTGGAGGACTTCCTCGAGGCCCGGACCGCCGCCTTGAACTTCATCCTCCTGGAACGCTCCGCCGAGGAGCTCCACGACTCGGGGGTCCTTGCGGGAATCCTCGGCGACATGAAGGAGTCCTTCGGCGGCTTCATGGATCTCGGACTCATCGAGGACGACGGCACCCAGGCCTCCTACGCCGGTCCGTTCGAGCTCGTCGGCCGGAACTACAGGGATTCTCCGTGGTTCCAGGAGGTTCTCCGACGGGGGAGTTACGTGAGCGATGTGTTCCTGGGCTACAGGGACCTTCCCCACTTCGTGATCGCCATCTACCGGGAGACGGGGTTTGGGCGGGGGTTCATTCTCCGGGCTACCATCGACACGGAGTACATCAACCGCCTGGTGCGGACGCTTCTTCATCAGCCGGGTGGGGATGTGTTCCTCACGGACCGGGAAGGCATCCTCCAGACCCCGTCCCTGAGCCACGGAAGCGTGTTGGAGCCTGCGGAAATTCCGCTCCTTCCATTCAGCGCCCAGACGGAGCTGCTGCACGTGGCGGGAGACGGTGGGGACAACGAGCTTATCTCCTACGCCTCCGTCGACGGGTCCCCCTTCACCTTGGTGATGGTGAGCCCGGCAGGCGCCGTGGAAGCGGGATGGCCCGCCTTGAGGAGGAATCTCCTTCTCTTCCTGGGCGGAAGCATCGTTCTCATTCTGGGCGTCGTGATCTGGGGCTCGACCTGGATGGTGGGGCGGGCCCGGGAGGCGGACCTCCTCCGAGCCTCCGCATACCACAAGATGGAATACACGAACAAGATGGCCGCGCTGGGGCGCCTCAGCGCCGGCGTGGCCCACGAGATCAACAATCCGGTGTCCATCATCACCGAGAAGGCGGGCCTCCTGAGAGACCTTCTTCTCATGTCCGAGACTCTTCCACCGAAGGAGCGCATGCTGGATCTGGTCGACTCCGTCCTTCGCTCGGCGGATCGGTGCGGGGGTATCACTCACCGACTTACTGGGCTTTGCGAAGCATATGCAGGTCCAGACCGAGACCATCGAGCTGGACCTCCTCCTGAAGGAAGTGCTGGGATTCCTGGAGAAGGAGGCGGAGTACCGGGGTGTTCGGGTCGAGTTCGATTTCCCCGAGAATCCACCCGATATCCTGAGCGATCGTGGCCAGCTTCAGCAGGTCTTCCTGAACATCATCAATAATGCCTTCGCTGCCATCGAGGACGGCGGTCGAATCCAGATCGGGATCCGGGAGGCGGAGCCGGATGCGGTTTCGGTCTGGATCCAGGATGACGGAGTGGGGATCCCCGAGGAGCACCTCTCCCATATCTTCGATCCCTTCTTCTCCACGAAGAAGGGGGCCGGGACCGGGCTCGGACTCTCCATCACGTACGGAATCGTCCAGAAGCTCGGCGGGGAGATCGAGGTCCAGAGTACCGAAGGGGTGGGAACCAGGTTCACCGTCACCCTGCCCAGGGGTCGACCGGAAGTCTAGGAGTGTGCATGGAAGCCCTGCGTGTCCTGATTGTCGACGATGAGGCAGAGCTCGTGAGCGCCCTGAAGGAGCGCTTGAATCTCCGGGGATTCGCGGCGGACGGAGTCACCACCGGCGTCGAAGCCCTGCGGCACCTGGAGAAGGAGCCCTGCGACGTCGTCCTCCTCGACGTAAAGATGCCCGGCCTTGGCGGGCTGGAGGTCATCCGGCGCATCAAGGATGAGAGGCCCAACCTGGAGGTCGTGCTCCTTACGGGCCATGGTTCCGTGAACAGCGTCGAGGAGGGCATGGCCCTTGGCGCTTTCGACTATCTCATGAAACCAGTGAAGATCGACAACCTGGTCCGGATCCTGACCGCTGCCGGGTCGAAACGGGCAGAGAAGGCCAACGGGGTGGAGGAACACTGAATGAGCGATCACAAGGTCCTTCTGGTAGATGACGAGGAGGACTTCGTCGAAGTCCTCGCCGACCGTCTCGAGGCCCGGGGCCTCAGCGTCACGAAGGCCCACAGCGGGTCCCAGGCCCTGGACGCCGCTGGAGAGCGGACGTTCGACGCCATCGTCCTGGACATGGCAATGCCCGGCATGGATGGGCTTGAGACCCTCGAGGGGCTCCTGGTGATCAATCCCGACCTCCAGGTCATCCTCCTCACGGGACGGGCGACCCTGGAACAAGCCGCCGCCGCCATCCGTATCGGCGCCCTGGACCTCCTGGAAAAGCCGGCGGACATCGAGACCCTCGTGTCCAAGATCGAGCTTGCCGCCACCCGCCGGTGGTCCCTGGAGGAGAAGCGAATCGAGCAGAAGGTGGCCGACATCATGAGGAAGAAGGGTTGGTGAGGCCGATGGACGATACCGAGCCCAGGACACTCAGCGACCTGAAGCGCGTGAAGGAGATCATGATCCCGGTGGAGGACTATCCGTCGGTGCGGATCGACGACACGCTGAAGGAGGCCATCACCGTCATCGAAGGCGCTCACCTGGAGGTGGGCCGCCGACGGTCGTTGCCCCGGGTCCTCCTCGTTTTCGATCACGACGGCGACCTCGTTGGGGTCGTCCGTCGTCGCGACATCATGAGAGGGCTGGAACCCAACTTCCTCGTGAACCAGCCTCTCGAGTACCGCGTGAAGCTGTTCGACGTGGGTGTGGATCACCACCTGACCGAGCTCTCCGAGGAGCTCTCCTCCGAGAGGGTCCTCAGGGGCCTTCGAGAGCAGGCGGGGCGTCCGGTGGGAGACGTGATGCGACCTGTCGCGACTACTCTGGAGCCCGACGATCGCCTCATGAAGGCCGTGTACGAGATGGTCTCCCTGAACGAGAGTCTGATCCCGGTGGTGGGAGGGGATGAAGTCCTCGGGGTGGTCCGGTCTGTAGACGTGTTTCACGAGCTGGCCAAGCTGCTTCTTTGACCGCCCCCTGCCCGGGGTGATTCGAGCATAGGTGTCCGCACATGACCATAGAACGCTCACCTGGATCCACCGCCTCCCTCCCGGACCAGCGGACGGAGGAAATCGGGGAACGTGAGGCTCTCCCGTCCGAGAGTGCTCCCCGGCATCGTCGGCTAAAGGGTGGAAGAGGAGAGGGGCAGCGCCCCGAACAGGCGGCAGCGCAGAAGACCGACCTGAAGCGAACCGCCTTCATACTCCTGGGCCTGGGCCTCTTCTCCGTCCTCGTCTTCTTGCCCACTCCGCCGAACGCCATCGATCCCATGGGCCAGGCGTTCCCGCTGAGCCGGGAAGGACAAGCTGGCCCTCGGCCTGTTCTTCCTTGCCGCCACCTGGTGGGTGACGGAGGTCATTCCCATCGGGGTCACGGCCATAACCATCGGCGTGATTCAGGCCCTCTTCCTGATCCGCCCTGCCCGGGACGCCTTCACCGACTTCATGGACCCCTCGGTCTGGTTCATCTTCGGCTCCCTGATGATCGGTATGGTCTTCACCAAGACCGGTCTGACGCGGAGGCTCGCGTACAAGATGCTGGCCCTGGTCGGTGAGAGGACGAGCATGATCTACCTGGGCTGCTTCACGATGACGGCGGGCCTGACCCTGATCATGGCCCACACGGCCGTGGCAGCCACTATCTATCCTCTCCTCGTTGCGGTCTACGCGCTGTACACCGACGAGAGGGGCCCAACCCGGTTCGGGAAGGGCCTGTTCATGGGGATGGCCTTCGTCGCCGGGGCAGGGAGCATCATCACGCTCCTGGGGGCGGCCCGCGGCGCCGTGGCCATCGGCTTCTTCGCCGAAACCACGGGGCGCACCATCGGCTTCTTCGAGCTCTCCAAGTACATGTTCCCGGTGGGCCTCCTCATGACGATTCTCCTCTGGGGGTTCTTCATGCTCTGGTATCCCCCCGAGAAGAAGACGATCCCGGGGCTCCGGGAGAGGGTCACCCGCCTCAACGAGAGCCTGGGACCCGTCACCCGCGACGAGATCATGGCCCTCGTAATCGTGCTGGCGGCCATCGGCATCCTGAGCCTCCGCTCCTTCATCCCGGCATTGGCGGCGGTGGACAAGAGCGCGATCATCCTGGTGCCCACGATCCTCCTCTTCCTCTTCAAGATTCTGTCACTGGAGGATCTGGAGGGGACCTCCTGGAACATCGTGTTCCTCTTCGGCGGGGCCATGAGCATCGGCCTCTGCCTCTGGCAGACCGGAGCCGCCTCCTGGCTGGCGGTCCACTGGCTCACCCTCTTCCAGGGGGCGCCCTGGCTGGTCTTCGTCCTTGGGATGGCCGCGTTCGTCCTCGTGATGACCAACTTCATCATGAACGTGGCGGCCATCGCCATCACCATGCCGGTGGCTCTGGTCATGGCTCCCTACCTGGGAGTGGCTCCGGAGGTGATCCTGTTCGCGTCCCTGGTCACGGCAGGGATGCCTTTCCTTCTTCTGGTCGGCGCCGCCCCCAATGCCATTGCGTACGCCAGCGGCCAGTTCACCACCAAGGAGTTCTTCACGGCCGGGGTCCCGGCCAGCCTGCTCCTGATGGTGGTTCTGGCGATCTTCGTCTGGATCGTCTGGCCTTTGATGGGGATGCCGGTCCTGCTCACGTAGGAGCCTGATCGGAAGAAGGGGGGATGCGGCCGCACGCAGGTGACAACTGCGACGGTGGCATCCCTGCCCGATTGCGGGAAGAGCGGGTGGTGTCCGAAGAAGACACGCTACACGAGGGTGGAAACGCCGCACGAGAGGAGCCCGAGGTGAAAACCGCGCCGTCCATGCTCGCCCTTACCCGGGAGCAACTGAACGATGCCCTGATCCGGTTCAACATCCTCCGTACCCGTGAGGCTCCGGACCCCGCGGTGCTGAATCTCATGGAGGGGGCACTGGAGGCTCTCTTCAACGCCTCGCACCACCTCATCGTGTACGGGAGCCTGATGCCCGGAGGCCTCAACCACGGGCTCCTCTCCGATCTGAAGGGAGATTGGAGAAAGGGCTGGGTGACCGGAGAGCTGTTGGATCGGGGGTGGAGTGCCGCCATGAGCTATCCCGCTCTGCGCTGGTGCCCGGAGGGCAAAGACATCCCCGCCTACGTCTTCGTCTCCTCCGACCTCCCTGCCCACTGGGTGCGCCTGGATGACTTCGAGGGGCTGGAGTACAGTCGGATCCTGGCTCCCTTCCGGGGCGAGGATGGCGGTGTCCTCGTAGGGAACGTCTATGCCATGGAGTGCGAGCTGAGCCGGTGAGGGGGACAGGATTGGTCCTGGCGGACCCATGGCCGTAGCTTCCCCTCTGACCGCGGGGCCCCCGATCCCCAGCGGAGAGAAGACTCCCGGTTCCAACGATTCGCCGTGTCGAGGATGAAACCATGAAGTTACGCCTTCCGACTCTCGCCCTGATTCTTGTCGCCGCCAATCCCGTGAATACCAGGGCTCAGGAATTCCCCGGCGTCCGCCTGGACGAGATTCGCGCCGACATGGACGCAGGGCGGTTCGTCCGGGCTTTGCAGGGGATGGAGAGCCTTCTGGCTCGGTCTCCGGACCGGGATCTACTGGACCGGATCGCTCTCCTCACGGGCGAGCTTTACCCCGTAACGGAGGTGGCCGCGGATGGAGGAGCGGTCCGCTGGAGTCCAGACGGACGCTTCGGCGCCTATGAGTCGGGAGCCGGGTCCGAGATCGTCACCCACGTCCTGGCGGCAACCGGAGGGGAGCCGAGAGCCGTGACCGCGGTCCGGGGTGGGGGCCTGGTCTTCAGTCCTTCCCAGGCGATGGTTGCCTACCTATCCGTCGTGGAGAGTCAGGAGCTTAGCCAGGCCCGGGCCCGCCTCGAGGAGGAGCTCTCCGGAGGAGACCGCGCCGCCCGGATGCGGCTGAGGACGGAGTTGGCACGACTGGAAGCCCAGCACACCCAGATCGTGTTACGGGATCTTCAGTCTGGGGAGGAACGGCGGATCCAACCCTCCGGGGTTGCCGTATCCAGCCTCTTCTTCAATCCGGAGGGAACGCTCCACTTCGTGGGGATGGAGGACGGGGCGGAGGACCGGTCCGACCTGTTCCGGATCGATGAACGGGACAACGCTCAGCGCCTCACCGACGGCCCGGGCCAGAAGTCCGATCCCTTCTTCGCCGGGTCCGGGGCCTTCCTGGTCTATGGCTCGGGGAGGGGGAGCTTCTCTGTACTCGACGTGGTGACCGGACAGGTACGGAACTTCCAGGGATCGGCGCCGGTCGCCTCCGCCGACGGATCGACGCTGGCGTTCCTGACCACCGACGGGGAAGGGGGACGGGTCGAGGCGCTTTCCCTGTCCGACGGAAGCGAGACTCCCCGGATCATCGCCCAGGTTCCCTTCAGCCTCTCCACGTCCGGCTCCCGGTCTTGCGCCGGGTGCCCGCTCCTCTCCGGGCTCGCCCTCTCCCCGGACGGCGGGACGGTGGCATTCCAGGGCATGGCCCGTGAGGACTGGGAGATCTACCTGGCGCCCGTGAGGGACGGCGCGCCCGCCGAGGCCGACGGGGTCCCGACGCGCCTCACCTGGGAAATCCAACACGACCTCTATCCCCAGTTCCTGGCGGACGGCCGACTGTTGACTGCAAAAGGGGAAGGCCGGCACCGGCGCTCCTACCTGTACGACACCTCTACCGGCCAGGCCACCTGGCTCTTTCGAAACAACACGCTGCGCACGGTGGCGCCGGAGTACGAGTGGGCTCCGAGTCCCGACGGGTCGCAGATCCTCATCGTGGCCGAGCGGGACGGCAACACCGTCTCGCCGGAGCGCGGGGTGTACCTCCTGAACCTGAGCCGGAAGGTCGGCAGGGAGGAAATCCTGGCCCGAATTCAGGGAGAGCTGGCTGCGGAGCGGGATCTCAGGCGCCGGACGGAGGTCATGTACGCACCCGTGGTGGACGAGATCCGTTCCGTGCTGAACGAGATCTCCACCTCGAGGATATTCCGGGACGAGGAGGCACTCTACGGTTTCGGAAGCAAGTACATCACGAACCCGGGGAACGGAAAGGCCATCGACTACATTGTGGGGGAGCTCCGGGAGGCGGGGTATCAGCCCGAGCTCCAGTGGTTCGAGCCCAGGGGCGCCCGGACGGCGAACATCGTCGTGCGCCTCCCGGGGACGGTGAGCCCCGAGGTGGTGTATGCCGTCAGCGCCCACTTCGACTCGAACACCCGGAGCCCCGGAGCCGACGACAACACCTCGGCCACGGTGGGACTCCTGGAAATGGCCCGGGTGCTGGCCGGCAAGCCCCTCCCCGCCACCGTGGAGATCGCCTTCTTCACGGGTGAGGAGGCGGGGCTGCTGGGGAGCAGGGAGTACGTTCGCCGTGCGGTGGAGTCGGGGAAGAACCTCGTGGGCGCCCTGAACAACGACATGGTGGGTTTCGCCGAAGATCATCGGCTGGACAACACCATCCGATACTCCAACAAAGGCATCCGGGACCTCCAGCACGGGGCCGCCATCCTCTTCAGTCAGACATGGTCACCCACGATGCCGAGTACTACAAGAGCACCGATGCGGCGGCCTACTACGACGCCTACGGGGACATCGTCGGGGGAATCGGCTCCTACCCGATCCTGGCCAGTCCCCACTACCACCAGGTCAGCGACGTGCTGGAAACCGTCAACCACCAGCTGATCACGGAGGTTTCCAAGATGACCACCGCCTCCATCATGCTCATGGCGTCGAGTCCCTCCCGCCTGGAGGGGCTGACGGTGGTCCAGGGCGGAGGCGCGGTGACGGTGACCTGGACACCGGCGGTGGAGGCGGACGTGACGGGCTACCGGCTTGCCTATGGTCCTGAGAACGATCCCCTGGCCAACATCCTGACCGTCGAAGAACCCTCCATCCGGCTGACCGGCGTGCCCGCAGGCAGCGTGATCTCGGTCCGGGCGGTGAATGGCCGGGGCATGGAGGGGTGGGACTGGGCGCGGGTGAGGGTCAACGACTGAAGAAGGGTTTGCCGTCTTCAGCCCTCTCTGAAGGTCTCGAAGAAGCGGAGAACGGTCCGGGCATCGGCGAAGTTGGACGCGACGCCGAACGAGATTCTGACCGCTCCGGTGCTCTTGCCGTCGATGCACTGGCGAAACTCGTCGATGGTCATGCGCTCTCCGGAGTCGACGAGGCAGCCTACAATCTCCTCCCGTTCCAGGCCGAGGGCGAGCTCCCCGGCTCCGGGGTTGCAGAAGCAGCCCGTCCTGAGGGAGATCTTCCAGGCGTTGGCGCGCTCTTCCACGGTTCGGTGGTCCACCGCCCGTCCGGCCTGGTCGTAGACGTTCAGGGCCACGGTCCCTCCCCGGTCCCTCGCCGTCCAGCGGGCCGTAGACGCGTACGACTCGCGCTCCATTGCCATGACGGAGCGACGCCAGGGCCTCTACGACCCAGGCCGTGAGGGCGCTCACCCGGACGTGGATGGTCTCCATTCCCACGGCGTCGAGAAAGTCCAGCCCGATCTCCACGGCAGGGAGGCTCGCGTAGTTGAGGGTTCCGTCCTCGAAACCCTCGGAGCCGGGAGAGAGAGTGTGGCTCTCCGCGAGCACCGAAGCCCAGGAGATGGTTCCCCCGGCGAACCACGGGCGGTGCAGCTTCTGCAGGGCCGGGCGGCGTGCCAGGAGTGCCCCCACGCCCGTTGGGTATCCGAACATCTTGTAGAACGAGAGGGTGACGTAGTCCGGGTGCCACCGCCCCAGGTCGAGGCGATTCGTGGGCACATAAGCGGCGGCGTCCAGGAGCACGTCCCACTCCAGCTCCTGGGCCTTGGCGATCCATTCCAGTGGATGCTGGACGCCGGAGAAGTTGGACTGGGCCGGATAGGCGAAAAGCTTCCTCCGGGCTTGGCGGCCCCGGCGAAGGAACTCGCCCAGGGTGTCCTCCGACACCCTCATGTCCGGGGGCTCCACGGGTACGTAGCTGGTGACGGCCTGTCGGACCCGGTCGAAGGCCCGGATCCCGACAACGGAGTTGTGGTTGTCGAAGGTGAGCAGGAAACGATCCCCGGCCTCGAAGGGGTAGGACTCGCCCACCAGCTTCAGGGCACCGCTGGCGTTGGAAGTGAAGATCAGTACGTACTCCTCCGGATCCGCGTTGAAGAACTCCAGGACCCTCCTCCGGCATCTTGACACCCGGGCGGTGGCGTCGGCGGAGGTGGGGTTCGAGGAGTGGGGGTTCCCCAGCACGGAGCCCAGGAGGAGATCCGCGTGGCGCCTCACCTGGGAATCTCCGAACAGGCCGCCGCCGGTGTAATCGACGTAGACGTGCCCCAGACGATCCAGACGGGAGAACTCCGTGCGCCGGAGCTCATCCAGGACCGAGGTCTCCGCGTAGCTCGGATGGCGGGCCAGGAAACTCGTCGTACTCGTCTTCCACTCTTTCCCCTCCTGAACGGACAGGTTCCTCGGACCCACCCGGTTCGACCCCGGGCTTCAGCTTCTGGACCCGACGAATCTGTCTGGTCTCGACGCGTGGAGGAAGGTCCGGGCCGTTTTGTAACGGAACGATCACAATCCGGAAACGACCTGGCGAAGCCCTTCTTCCCTCCTTGAAAAACCTAACAGCCTTCTCCACCATTGATCTCTACAAGAGCATTATGTGGTCGTACATGGAACCGAGGAGTCACCGTGAAGCGCTCCATCGTGTTGACGGCGACCGTAGCTCTGGCTCTCTCCTGTGGTGGTGGGGAGGCCGGTGAAGGCGCCGGCGTCGAGAACCCTGATTCAGAACAAGGGATCCGACACTCTGGTCAACGTCGCCCAGGCGTGGGCGGAAGCCTACGGCCAGAGCCACCCCAACGTGGCGGTGGCCGTGAGCGGTGGAGGATCCGGCACCGGATTCTCCGCCTTGATCAACGGAACGGTGGACATCGCGAACGCCTCCCGGGAGATCCGCGCCCAGCGAGGTGGAAGAGGTTCGGCCGAACCGTGGTGTGGAGCCGAAGCAGTTCATCGTGGGCCATGACGCGGTGGGGGTCTTCCTCAACCTGGCCAATCCCATCGACTCCATGACCCTCGACCAGCTCGCCCAGATCTACGGAGAAGGCGGGAGCTTTCGACTCCTGGGCCGATCTGGGGGTAACGGTGCCCGGCTGCTCCAGCGGGGAGATCGTCCGGGTCAGCCGCCAGAACAACTCGGGCACCTATGCCTACTTCCGGGAGACGGTCCTGGGGGAGAACGAGTACAAGCTCGGCTCCCGGGACATGAACGGATCCAAGGAAGTGGTGGACCTGGTGGCGCACACCCCCTGCGCCATCGGGTATTCGGCGGCCTGGCCTACGCCACCGATGACACCAAGATGCCCTGCGTATCGGCCGAGGAGGGGAGCGCCTGCGTGCCCCCGACTATAGAGACTGCGCTCGATGGGAGCTATCCTATATCCCGTCCCCTGTTCATGTACACGGCAGGGGAGCCGGAGGGCGCGGTCAAGGAGTATCTGGACTGGATCCTGAGCAACGAGGGACAGTGCATCCTCGTGGAGAAGGGGTATGCCCCCGTCCGGGGAGGACTCACCTGTTCCGACCCCCGCGCGGGGTAGGTCCGGTTTTCCCCCCTCCGGCCACGTGCCCCCAGGGAGGATGAGCGAAGTGACTCACTATCAAGAGCGCCTGGAGCGGGATCTCGAAGAGATCCGCTCCAGGGTGCGGGCCGTATCGGACATGGTGGAGGAGCAGGTCCGGGACGCGGTAGAGGCCCTGCTGACCTGCGACTCTCGCCCTCGCGAACCAGGTCATCCTCAAGGACCGCATCGTCAACCGGGAGACGCGGGCACTGGATCGGCTGTGCCACGGGTTCGTGGTCCGCCATCTCCCGGTGGCCCACCACCTTCGGTACGTCTCGGCCGTCCTCCGGCTGTGAGTCGCCCTGGAACGGGTCGGGGATTACGCGGTGACCGTTTGCCGCCACAGCCTCCGTTGCTCGGGTCCGCCTCACCGAGACCATCGCCCGGGACATCGAGCTCATCGCCCAACAGGCCCGGCGTTCTCTTTCGGTGGCGTTGAAGTCCTTCCTGGAGGAGGACGTAGAGGCGGCCCGGACGGCCCTGGGCCTCACTTATCCGGTGGACATCGACCCACGACAAAGCCTTCGAGGACCTGGTCACCGCCGGCGAGACCCAAAATCTCCCGGTCCGGGATTTCTTCGGGTATATGCGAGCCCTCTACGTGCTTCTCCGGGTCTCGGACCAGGCGGAGAACATCGCCCAGGAGACGCTCTTCGCCGTGGCCGGGGAGACCAAGAACCCCAAGGTCTACCGCATTCTCTTCGTGGACCGGGCCAACGATTGCCGGTGCCCTCCTCGCCGAGGCCTACGCGCGGAAGGTGTTCGCCGAGTGCGGGGCGTTCTCCAGCGGAGGGTGGGACCCGGCGGACACCATCCGGCCGGAGGTCGTGCCCTTCGCCGTAGGAGCATGGCCTCTCCATGGAAGGTCTCGAGCCCAAGCGAGTGCCCGATCTCATGGCCGAGCCGAAGCACTTCCACGTCATCATCGGGCTGGATGAAAAGGCCGAGCGAGATGATCGGAGAGATTCCCGTACAAGACGGTGTTCCTGAACTGGGACCTGGGGCCGTGTCCGTTCGGTCGGAGAATGATCCTATGCCATGGAGCGACTGGAGGGGATCTACCGGGAATCGCCTCCAGGCTCAGGGAGCTCATGGTGATCTTGAGAGGGCCGGATGCCGTCTGACTCGCCCGGGCCCCCGACTTCGGGCCCCCGCTTCTCCCCCGTCCATTCCCCCGGCCTTCGGCCGTGTCCGGCACGGCGACCTTCACCGCCGGGACTGGGCCTGGTATCAGGACAAGGGCGTGGCGGCCTTCGTCTTCGTGGGGGGAGTCTCGGCCATCGTCTTCATCCTGGGGATCTTCGTATTCATCACGAAGGAGGGGATGGGGTTCATCCTCCACACCCTCGAACATGAAGGAGTTCTTCACCTCTCCGGCCTGGCGGCCCACTTCGGAGAGAATCCCACCTACGGGGCGCTGGCCCTCATCGTGGGTACGGCGTCCGTGACGGGCCTGGCCATGCTGGTCTCGGTGCCGTTCTCCCTGGGGGCCGCCATCTTCATCGGGGAGTTCGCCCGGGGGAAGCTCCGGGAAGCGCTCAAGATCCTGGTGGAGCTGCTCGCGGCCATTCCTTCCGTGGTGTGGGGCTTCATCGGCCTCAGCATCATGAACCGCCTCATCATCGAGCTCTTCCATGTGCCGGTGGGGCTGAACGTCTTGAACGCCGGGATCATCCTGGGGCTCATGGCGGCGCCCATCATGACCACCATCGCCGAGGATTCCCTCAAGGCCGTTCCTGACACCTACCGGGAGGCGGCCGAGGCCATGGGGGCCACCCGCTGGCAGATCATCTGGAAGGTGGTGATCCCCGCTGCCAAGAACGGGCTCCTGGGTGCGGTCCTGCTGGGTGTGGGCCGGGGATTCGGGGAAACCATGGCCGTGCTCATGGCCAGCGGGCACTCCATCAACATTCCCCACAGCGTGTTCGATTCCGTCCGAGCCCTCACCGCCACCATCGCCGCGGAGCTTGGTGAAACCCCCTACGGCTCGGACCACTACCGGGCGCTCTTCACCCTGGGGATCCTCCTCTTCGTGGTGACCTTCTTCATCAACCTCACGGCGGACCTGGTGGTCCGGGGGGTGAGGAAGGCGAATCGGTGATGTTCGAGGCCACGGCGCTGAACCGGCGAGAACAGACCAGGTGGAGTGGCTTTTCAAGGCCCTCTTCCTGGTGATGACGGTGATTCTGGTGCTTCCGGTGATCATCATCCTGTCGGTGTTGGTCGTGAAGGGTCACGGAGCCATTTCCTGGGAGTTTCTCACCGCCATGCCCAGGAACGGGATGACGGAGGGGGGCATCTTCCCGGCCCTGGTGGGAACCATCTGGCTCGTGGGGGTGGCGCTCCTGGCGTCCGTTCCCCTGGGAGTGGCCGCCGCCATCTACCTCAGTGAATACGCTCCGGACAACTGGCTTACCCGGGTGATCAACCTGGCGATCATCAACCTGGCGGGGGTGCCCGTCCATCGTGCATGCCCTCTTCGGCCTCGGGGCTTTCGTCCTCTTCTTCCGCTTCGGGACCAGCATCCTGGCGGCCTCCCTCACCCTGGCCATCATGACCCTCCCGGTCGTCATCGTGGCGACCCGGGAGTCCCTCCAGGCGGTTCCCAGGGCATTCCGGGAAGCGTGCTGGAACATGGGGGCCACCCGTTGGCAGACCATCCGCCGGGTGGTTCTCCCCAATGCCATCAGCGGGGATCTTGACGGGGATCATCCTGGAGGTGTCCCGGACGGCCGGGGAGACGGCACCTATCATGTTCACCGGTGCCGTGTTCTTCACGCCCTTCCTGCCCCAGGGGATCCTGGACCAGACCATGGCCATGTCTCTGCACCTCTTCGTGATCTCCACCCAGGTGCCGAACGTGCCCGAGGACCTCCCCTACGGGGTGGCCCTGGTCCTCATCTCCATGGTCCTGGCCATGAACGCCGCTTCCATCGCCTTCCGCATCTACCTCCGGGGGAAGAAGAAGTGGTAGCCGGCGGGATGGCCTCGTCGGATATCATCCTGGGGAGCCGCCCCGGCGGGACGCGCGGCCCTCCACGTCCGAGAATCCGGTGAAGCTGGAGGCCCGGGACCTGACGCTGAGCTACGGGGGGCGCCCGGTCCTCCGGAACGTGGGCTTCCAGGTCGCGGGAGAAGGAGATCTTCGGCATCATCGGCCCCGCGAACAGCGGGAAGACCAGCTTCCTCCGGGCCGTGAACCGAATGAATGAGTTCGTGCCCGGGATGAAGCGTGGAGGGGCAGGTTCTCTTCAACGGTCAGGAGGTGGACTCCTTCCGGAACGTCTACGCCCTCCGCCGGAGGATCGGAGTGGTATTCCCCTTCCCGTGGGGCTCCCCCTGAGCGTATACGACAATGTGGCCCTCGCTCCCCGGCTCATGGGGGTCAGGAAGAAGGTCCGACCTGAACGAAATCGTGGAGCGGTGCCTGCGCCGGGCCGCCCTCTGGGACGAGGTCAAGGACCGTCTCAACGCCCTGGGCAGCCTCCTGAGCGGGGGGCAGCAGCAGCGCCTGACCATCGCCCGGGCCCTCTCGCAGGACCCCGAGCTTCTCCTCCTGGACGAGTTCTCCATCGCCGTGGATCCGGTCACCACCATGCGCATCGAGGACGTCCTCAAGGAGCTCAGGGGGAGATGACCATCGTCATGGTGACCAATCTGGTGCAGCAGGCCCGGCGCCTGGCCCACCGGACGGCCTTCTTCCTGAACGGCGAGCTGGTGGAGGTGGGGGAGACGGAAGCGTTCTTCACCGGGACGGTGCCGGATCCCCGGACCCGGGAGTACGTGGAGGGCAAGTTTGGATAGGTCCCGGAGCACGGAAGTGCTGGCGTCGACCTCCTCCCTGGCCATCGAGACCGAGGGGCTGAACCTCTGGTACGGCGACTTCCAGGCCCTCTTCGACGTGGACCTGAAGATCAAGACGGGCATGATCACGTCCCTCATCGGTCCCTCGGGGTGCGGGAAGACCACGCTGCTCCGCACCGTGAACCGTATCAACGAACGGCTCGGGCTACGTCCGGGCCTCGGGAAGCATCCGGGTCCTGGGCCACGACGTCCTGGATCCCGAGGTCGAGCCGGCACGACTCCGCAAGGAGGTGGGGATGGTCTTCCAGCGGCCCAACCCGCTTCCCCTGTCCATCCGGGACAACGTTCTGTTCAGCCACCGCATCCACCGGGGTAGGAAGAGGGTCACCAGGGCCAGGAGGAGGAGATCCTGGAGAAGGCGCTCACGGGAGGTCCTCCTCTGGGATGCGGTGAAGGACCGCCTGAGCCGACAGGCAACGGATCTCTCCCTGGAGGAACAGCAGAAGCTCTGTATCGCCCGGCTCCTGCCGGTGAAGCCGACGGTGATCCTCATGGACGAGCCCTGCTCGGCCCTGGATCCAGCGGGCACGGAGGCGGTGGAGGACCTCATGTGGGAGCTGCGGGGGGATTACACCATCCTCATCGTGACCCACAACATGGCCCAGGCCCGCCGGGCCAGTGAGGAGACCGATCTTCATGCTCCTGGGCAGGTCGTGGAGCACGCGTCACCGATGAGCTCTTCCTCACCCCGAAGCGCAAGGAGACGGCGGACTACATCGAGGGCCGGTACGGTTGATCTTGGGGGCCCGAACGCCGGGGGGCGGACCACGCCGGACCGTCTTGCCGGTGTGTCGTCGCGCCACCACTTTCTCCTTATGACCAAGTCCACCTGGATTACCATGCTCGGAATCCTCACGTACGTCTGGGGAGGATTCCTCCTGGCCCTGAAGACCGCGATCCGGAAGGAGGCGGACAAGGCCGGGGAGTAGGTTCCCCGGTCAGCGTCGCCGGATTCCGGGGCCGGTTCTCGTCAGCCCGTGGGGCTCTGGGCGATGACGTCCAGGTTCGGGAGCATGACGATCTCGATCCGACGGTTCAGCCGCCGACCCTCGGCGGTTTCGTTCGTGGCCACCGGGTGGAACTCCCCGTAGGCCGCACCCGAGACGTTCTCTGGCGATACCCCCCGACTCACCAGCAACTTCGACTACCGAGAGCGCCCGGGCCGCCGAGAGTTCCCAATTGCTGGGAAACTGTGTGGTGGAGATGGGCACGTCGTCGGTGTGGCCTTCCACCTGGAAGGTCCGATCCTCGATTCCTGCCAGGACCCCCGCCACTTCCGCGAGGGTCTGGCGACCCTCCTGTCCCAGGGTGGCACTTCCCGACGCGAAGAGGATGTCCTGAGGGAGGTTGATCACCATTCTCCCCCGGACGATGGACACGCTCAGACGCCCTTCGTCGATGAGGGACCTGAACCGGGACAGGACCTCCTCGTAGATCCGGTTCCGCTCCCGGATTTCGGCCTCGATTGCACTGAGCTGGTCCAGGCGGCCCTTCAGTCGCTGGGCCTCGGCGCCCTGGGCATCCAGGAGACTCCGTAGCCGTTGGTTTTCCAGCTCCGCCTGGTCGAGATTGTCCTGGGCCCGGAGGGTCTCCCTCCGGGAGTTGCCGAGATCCTCGATCAGACGATCCAGCTCGCCCTGAAGGTCGCTCGAGCTGGTCCCTCAACCGCGCCTCCCGTTCGTCCCGCCGGGCGATCTCAGCCTGACAGTCGTCCACCATCTCCTCCTCCCGAGCCCGGGCCGAGGCCAGCTCGTCCAGGGTCCGCTGGTGGGTGCTGGTCCGCACGCATCCCGGCAGGAGATAGAGAAGCAGGGCTACGGCCGAGAATCGCTCAGCCTGTGGAAGGTGTGCACGGCGTCCTCCTGGGGTCCGGTTGGACTTCTACAGTAGTGTAAGTGTCCTTCAGAACGGCTCCTGCCGCAAGGTCGGGAGATTCCGGCCGGAAATTCCTGGGATATCCTCCTGCCACCTTGCCAAGCCCGCCCCGTTTCCGGCACCTTTGGCCGTCCCCGCCGGAATCGGAACTGGCCTGTAGCCCACGACTGACGTGCCCAAACGCGCCGATCTCCAGTCCATCCTGATCCTCGGCTCCGGCCCCATCGTCATCGGACAGGCGTGCGAGTTCGATTATTCCGGAACCCAGGCCGTGAGGGCCCTGAAGGAGGAGGGGTACCGGGTCATCCTGGTCAACTCCAATCCGGCCACCATCATGACCGATCCGGACCTGGCCCACCGGACCTACATCGAGCCGCTGACCCCCGAGTGGGTGGAGCTGGTCATCGAGGCGGAGAGACCCGACGCCCTCCTGCCCACCATGGGCGGACAGACGGCTCTGAACATCGCCATGGAGCTACACCGGAGCGGGGCGTTGGAGGAGCACGCGGTGGAGCTCATTGGGGCGAACGCCAGCTCCATCGAAATGGCGGAGGACCGGGAGGCGTTCACCGCGGCCATGAACCGCATCGGCCTGGCGGTGCCCCACGGCGGGTTCGCCGCGGACGCATGGAGGAGGCCCTGGCCATCGTGGAGGAGGCGGGATACCCTGCCATCATCCGTCCCTCTTTCACGCTGGGAGGCACCGGGAGGAGGAATCGCCTACAATCTTGACGGAGTTCGAGGCTCAGGTGCGGAAGGGGCTGGACGCGTCGCCCATCACCGAGGTACTCATCGACCGCAGCGTCATCGGCTGGAAGGAGTACGAGCTGGAGGTGGTCCGGGACGGTCGGACAACGTCATCATCGTGTGCTCCATCGAGAACTTCGATCCCATGGGGGTCCACACCGGCGATTCCATCACGGTGGCTCCGGCCCAGACGCTCACCGATGTGGAATACCAGGCCATGCGGGACGCTGCCATCGCCATCATCCGGGAGATCGGCGTGGAGGCGGGGGGCTGCAACATCCAGTTCGCGGTGGATCCCGACGACGGCGAGATGCTGGTGGTGGAGATGAACCCTCGGGTGTCCCGTTCCTCGGCGCTGGCTTCCAAGGCCACGGGCTTTCCCCATCGCGCGAATCGGGGCCAAGCTGGCCGTGGGGTACCATCTCGACGAGCTCCCCAACGACATCACGCAGACCACGCCGGCCTCCTTCGAGCCGGTGCTGGACTACGTGGTGGTGAAGCTGCCTCGCTTCGCCTTCGAGAAGTTCCCGGAGGTGGATCACGACCCTGGGAGTCCAGATGAAGGCGGTGGGGGAGACCATGGCCATCGGTCGGACTTTCCGCTCCGCCTGGCAGAAGGGCTTCCGGGGCCTGGAGATCGACCGCCACGGCTGGGTGACCGGGGCCCGCCTGAGCCGACGACGGATTGGACGCGGACGATGCGGAGACCCTCCTCGCGGCTCTGAGGCGGCCCACGGGCGAGCGCCCCTTTCAGCTGAAGAGAGCCCTGGAGGCGGGGATCGGCCGTGGAGGAGATCTTCGACGCCACGAAGATCGACCCCTGGTTCCTGGACCAACTCTCCCAGATCGTCGAGAACGAGGCCTGGTACCGGGATGCTGGGCGGAGGTGAGCTCCGAGGACCTGCGCTTCATGAAGCGGGAGGGTTTCAGTGACCGGCAGCTGGCCGAGCTGCGGGGCGAGGAGGAGGGTGAGCTTCGCCGTGCGGCGTTGGAGCCTGGGGATTCGCCCCACCTACAACGTGGTGGACACCTGTGCGGGGGAGTTCCCCGCGGCTACTCCCTACTTCTATTCGTCCTACGAGGACGAGACCGAATCGGAGCCCTCCGGTGGGGAGAAGATCGTCATCCTCGGGAGCGGGCCCAACCGGATCGGCCAGGGAATCGAGTTCGACTACTGCTGCGTGCAGGCGGTGCTGGGGCTTCGCGAGGCAGGCTATGAGACCATCATGGTCAACTCCAACCCGGAGACGGTCTCCACGGATTTCGACGTCAGCGACAAGCTCTATTTCGAGCCCCTCACCCTGGAAGACGTCCTGGAGATCATCCACCTGGAAAAGCCGAAGGGGATCATTGTCCAGCTCGGAGGCCAGACCCCCCTCAAGCTTGCCGAGGCCTTGGGCCGAATGGGGGCTACCATTCTCGGCACGTCGGTGGACGCCATCGACCGTGCGGAGGATCGGGAACGGTTCGCGGAAGTGTGCAGGGTGGTGGGAGCGGTGGTGCCGGACAACGGCGTAGCCACCAGCGAGGACAAAGCCCTGGAAGTCGCCAGGAAGATCGGCTACCCGGTGCTCGTCCGGCCCAGCTACGTGCTGGGGGGCCGAGCCATGGAGATCGTCTATGACGAGGCGTCGCTTCAGGGGTACTTCGAACGGGCGGTTCGGGCTTCTCCCGATCACCCCGTCCTCATCGACCGCTTCATCGAGGACGCCTTCGAAGCGGACGTGGATGCCCTCTCCGACGGCATCGACGTGGTGATCGGAGGGCATCATGCAGCACATCGAGGATGCTGGCGTCCATTCCGGGGATTCCGCTTGCGTTCTCCCCCCGTACCTCCTGGGGGCGGAGGAGCTGGGTGTGATGCGGGAGGTGACCAGGAGGTTCGCCATGGAGCTGGGCGTGGTGGGCCTGGTCAATGTCCAGTTCGCCATCCGTGACGGAACGGTCTACGTCCTGGAGGTGAACCCCCGAGCGTCCCGGACCATCCCCTTCGTAAGCAAGGCTTCAGGAGTTCCTCTGGCTCGCCTCGCCGCCCGGGTCATGGCGGGGGAGCCGGTGGCGAGCCTGGGGATCGGCGCCGAGCCCTCGGTGCCCGCCGTCGCGGTGAAGGAGGCCGTGTTCCCCTTCAACCGATTCGAGGTGGACACGCTCCTGGGGCCCGAGATGCGGTCGACCGGGAGAGGTCATGGGGATCGACGACACCTTCGGGATGGCGTTCGCCAAGGCATCGGCCTCGGCGGGGAACGAGGTTCCTCAGCACGGGGGAACTCTGATCGTAAGCGTGAACGACCGCGACAAACCCACGGTGACTCCGATCCTGCGGCGGTTCCAGGACCTCGGGTTCCGGATCCTGGCCACTCGGGGCACCCACGCCTATCTATCCCGCCTCGGCCTCCGATCCCAGAGAATCTTCAAAGTGGGTGAGGGGCGCCCCAACATCGTGGACGCCATCGTTTCCGGCGAGGTCGACCTCCTCATCAACACGCCGCTGGGAAAGAAATCGCAGTACGACGACTACGCCATGCGCCGGGCGGCTATCACCCACAGCATCCCCTACCTCACCACCATGTCGGCGGCCAGCGCGGCGTGCGACGCCCTCATCGCCCTGCGCAGCCGGGCCCACCGGGTCCGGGCCCTCCAGGACCGGATCTCCGGACAATCGGACTGACCCCGGCCGCTCAAACACGGAGCTCCATCGTGAACGCTTCGACCCCGGCACCCACGGGTTTTCTGCTCCACCCTGCCGCGTCTCTCCACGATCCCGGCTGGGGTCACCCCGACCACCAGGGGAGGCTTCGCGCTCTGGCTCTCGCGGTGAGCCGGGACATGGTGGCCCTCCACGAGAAGGTGGTGCAGGTGGAGGCCCGTTCGGCGACGGAGGAGGACCTCCTCCGAGTTCACACCCCCGGCCACCTGGAGCGCGTCCGGTCCGCGGTGGATCGGGCCATGGAGGAGGAGCGACCCGTCTCATTGGACCCCGACACCTGGGTGTCCGCGGCCTCCTGGGATGCCGCTCTCGGGAGCTCGGGGGCCCTGCTGGCGGCCGTGGACAACGTCTCCCGAGGCTTCATCAGAAACGCATTCGTGGCGGCGCGGCCTCCTGGCCACCACGCCACGCCCGACCGGGCCATGGGGTTCTGTCTGTTCAATCACGTGGCGGTGGGGGCACGGTACATCCAGAATGAGGGTCTGGGGCGCCGCATCCTGATCGTGGACTGGGACGTGCACCACGGGAACGGAACCCAGGAGGCCTTCTACTCCGACCCCGACATCTTCTATCTTTCGCTGCATCAAGCGCCCCATTTTCCCGGTACGGGACCTTCGGAGGCGACGGGCACCGGGCCGGGGGAGGGAGCCACCCTGAATGTGCCTCTCCCTCCCCGAACCCCGCGAGCAGAGTACGTGGAACGGTTTCACGAGGCCCTGGGAGAGGTTCAAGCCCGCTTCCAGCCGGACTTTGTCCTGGTCTCCTGTGGTTTCGACGTCCTCGAAGGGGATCCCCTGGGGGACCAGGGGTTGGAGCAGGAGGACCTCCATGGCTTCACGAGGGCGATCATGGACCGGTTCGGCCACGGGTCGGGGAGCCGAGTGGTCGTGTCCCTGGAGGGAGGCTACGTTCCGGAGAGGATCGGCACCGGCACCGTGGCGGTGCTCAGGGCCCTGGCCGACCTGGCGCCGGCGGACGGAACCCACGAGGGCACCCGGGAGTAGGCTTGGGGGCGTTGTGGGGGGATGCACCTCCGCGCATGGCCCTTTTCTGGTGAAATGGGGTAAATTATTGCTTGCCGGAGGAGGTGGCCCTGGTCGGGGCCTCTCCAAGCGGATTGCATAAGGAAGAAGGTAGTACCATGCAGCGAAGTCGGATCGGCGGGCTCGTCGCTTTCGCCCTTCTCGCGTCGGTGGTCGGGGCGGGGGCGCAGGAGCCTCCGCGCCTGGACGAACCCGTTCAACGCCATCCGGAGGGGGACGCGGCCATCAGCCAGGTCCGGTCTCCTTTCTGTCCAGGTCTGATGTTGGAGGTCTGCCCGTCACCCCAGGCCAAGCTCCTGCGGGATTCCATGGAGGTGATGGCTTGGAGCGGCGCGTCTTCGGACAGCATCGTGAGCTGGTTTCTCGCCAACCACGGTGAGCAGTTCCGGGCGGTACCCCGAGCCCAGGGAAGCGGCCTCCTGGCCTGGGTGATGCCCCCACTGGCACTGCTGGCCGGCCTCGTCATCGTGGCGGCTGTCCTGAGACATTTCAGGGAGAGACGGGAGACCGAAGCGCCCGTGCAGACCCAACTCTCCGAGGAGGATGAGTCCGTCCTGGAAGCGGCTCTCGAAGAGTTGAAAGCATCCGAGGAGGTTCCCTTCTGAGCTCCGACGCTGAAGCGGATCGAGGGGACGGGAAGGGGACCGGTCAGCGGTCCCCTTCGATGTTGGACCTGATCCGGCTCAGTCCCCGTCGCATCTTTCCTCCCGGCGGCGCGGATCTCTACCGGCAGGTTGCCCGCCTCACAGGCCTCGCTCCCGGCATGGAGCTTCTGGATGTCGCCTGCGGGAAGGGGGTTCCCCTCGACTTCCTCGTTCGGGAGCACGGTGTCCAGGGGACCGGAGTGGAGGCCGATCCCCGCCTGATCGCCGAGACCGAGCGGCACTTCAAGACCGAGGGGATGGCTGCCGAGGTGAGCCTCCAGGAGGCCTCCTCGCTGGATCTCCCGTTCCGGGACGAGACCTTCGACGTGGTCATCGGAGAGATCGGCCTGGCAGCCACGGTGGATCCCCGAAATGCGATCCGAGAGCTGGTGCGCGTGGCGCGGCCGGGGGGATGGGTCGTGCTCATCCAGTTGGTCTGGAAGGCACCCATCGACGAGGACCGGAAGAGAGCTCTCTCGGAGCACCTCGGGGCGACGCCGCTCATGGGGGTGGAGTTGAGACGGGTCCTCCTGGATGCCGGGGTCGGCGACCTTCACATGGAGGATTGGACCGACGAGGGCACGGCGTTCCGTTCCGTGATCAGGAAACCTTTCCCGGATTTCGCCGAGCTCTTCGGCCTGTTCGAGAAGCTGGGGATCCTCCGTAGGGCATGGAGCCGATGGGGCTGGAAAGGCGTTCGGACGGTCTTTCAGCGGGAGGCGGAGGTTCATCGTCTCCTCACCCGACAGCGCCTGCTCGGGCTTAGCCTGGTGCTGGGTGTGAAGGCGGGTCCCTCCGAGGCACCCGAGGTGGATCAGGAGGGGACGTTGGAGCTGGAGCGGGAGCCCGAGACCGCGGGGCTGCCCTTGTTCACTCATGGGGACGAGCGTTCGTGAGCTCATGGCGGAGAACCACCGGGTAGAGGTCGCCCTTCCCCTTCCGGTCCCGACCACCTTCACGTACGCGGTGGAGGGTGCGCCGCCACCCCCGGGGATCCGGGTTCTGGTCCCCTTCCGCCGTCAGGAGCGAATCGGATGGGTCGTGGGACCCGGCTCCGGCGCCTCTCCTCCCCGCCTCCGGACGGTCCTCGACGTGCTGGAGGACGAGCCCTCGGCCCCTCCCGAGATCCTGGACCTGGCACTCTGGATGGCGTCGTACTACCTGACTCCGCTGGGGATCGTTCTCAGGACCTGTCTCCCCTCCGTCCTCTCCGATTCCTCACGGGACTTCCTCTCCCCTGGGGTGTCCCTGGCCGAGGGACGTGACCTGGAGGCTTGTACACCCCGGGAGAGGAGGATCCTGCTGGCCGTGGGCGCGGGGAGCGGCCCACAGCGGGTGAGCACTCTCCGTAAGGCCATGGGTATGGGCTCGCTCTGGCCGGAGATCCGTCGACTGAAAGGGAAGGGGCTGATCCGGCACGAGATTCTGCCGCCGCGGCCTCCCCCCGTCCGCACCCAGCGCATCGTCCGCCTCGAGAAGTGGATATCCGACCTCACCGCGAGGGAGACGATCTTCAGCAGGGCCCCCCGACAACGGGAGGCTTACGAGCTTCTCGAAAGCAGTGGAGGTTCCGTGGAGCTCGCCCACCTTCTGGAGGCGGGGGGATACAGTCGATCGGTTCTGAAGGGTCTGGAGGAGAAGGGGATCGCGGTAGTGGTGGACCAGGAAGTCATGCGAGACCCGTTCAGGGATCGAGCGCCGGCGGAGGCCGGCGCGCACACCCCCACCCCGGACCAGGCCCGTGTCCTGGAGGCCCTGGTCGAGGCCACTTCCGAGCCCCATCCGAAGCCGGCCCTGATCTACGGTGTCACGGGCTCGGGAAAGACGCTGGTCTACATCGAGCTCCTCAAGGAGGTGGTGGGGCGGCAGGGCCAGGGGGGCCATCGTTCTGGTTCCGGAGATCGCTCTCACTCCTCAGACCGTGTCCCGGTTCAGAGCCCACTTCGGAGACGACGTCGCAGTTCTCCACTCGGCGCTCTCGGATGGAGAGCGTTTCGATGCGTGGCGGCAGCTCAGGCGAGGGGGAGAAGCGAATCGCGGTGGGGGCTCGATCGGCTGTGTTCGCTCCAGTGCGGGACGCTGGGGATCATCGTGGTCGACGAGGAGCACGACGGGAGCTACAAGCAGTCGGAAGGTCCCCGATATCAGGGCCGGGATGTGGCCGTCGTACGGGCCAGCCGCCGGGGCTCTCTGCGTCCTGGGGAGTGCGACGCCTTCCCTGGAGAGTTGGCAGAACGCGGCCATCCGGGAAGTTCAGCTCACCACTCCCTGCCGAGCCGGGTGGGTGGTGGAGTCCCTTCCGCCGGTGAGGGTCGTGGACCTGAGGAGACTGTCTGGCGCCAAGGGGCGGGGGCCAAGGCCCGAGAGGTGCCCGGACGCACCCGGCCGCGGCGTGCTTTCCCCCGAGCTGGTTGACGGCGATCCGGGACGGTCTGGAGCAAGGGAGAGCAGGTCATGCTCCTCCTGAACCGGCGGGGGTACTCCAGCTTCGTCCAGTGCCGGGAGTGCGGCGAGGTCTGGCGCTGTCCCCATTGCTCTGTCTCCCTCACCTATCACCGCGTGCCGGGACGGCTTCTCTGCCACTACTGCCGACACGAAGAGGCTCTCCCAGACGATGCGGGCGCTGTGGGTCGGAAGACCTGGGTTTCCGCGGGCTGGGTACGGAACAGGTGGAACGGGTCGTGAGCGGAGACGTTCCCGGGGGCCCGCATTGCCCGGATGGACGTGGACACCACCTCCGGGAAAATGGTCGCACCACGAGATACTGGGCCGGTTCGACCGAGGCGAGGTCGATATCCTCCTGGGAACCCAGATGATCTCCAAGGGCCTGGATTTCCCGCGGGTGACGCTGGTGGGGGTGGTCAACGCCGATGTGGGCATTCACCTTCCCGACTTCAGGGCCAGCGAGCGCACCTTCCAGCTCTTGAGCCAGGTCGCGGGGAGAGACGGGGCGGGGCACCGCTCGGGGGCGAGGTCCTGATCCAGACTTCTCTTCCGGAGTCACTACGCGGTGGAGGCGGCGTTGAAGCACGACTTACCGGGCCTTCGCCGAACGGGAGCTCCGGGAGCGGGTGAGTCCTCCCTATCCCCCCCACGTCCGTCTGGCCAACGTGGTCGTTAGCAGCCCCTTCGAGGAGGAAGCGGCGGGGGAGTGCGAGCGTTCGGTCGTGTGGTTCAAGAAGGCGATAGGGAAGGGAGGGGGGAACCTGGAGCTGGTCGGTCCGGCGCCGGCTCCAATCGAACGGCTCCACGGCCGATGGCGATGGCACTTCCTCCTGCGGTCCCGCTCTGCAGCGGCGATGGGTGGGTCCTGGAGGCGTTTCAGGATCGGCACCGGCCAAGGGGGAGAGACATCAGGGTCATCGTGGACCGGGATCCCGTGGCGCTCCTGTGACGATCTTCCGTGCAGGGGAGATTGCCTGATGCCTGGCTCCCGAATAGTTTCCGAACAAGCTCGCGGAGTGAGGGAGTCCGAACCCGAGCGACACGTATGGGTTGCCTGGCACTGAACGCTTCCTTCGAGCCCCTGACCATCGTGCCCGTACGCCGGGCCGTGCGTCTCGTGCTCGACCGTAAGGCCGAGATCCTGGAGGTGGACGACCAGCGGGCCTTCCGATCCGAGAGGGAGGAGGTCCCGTTCCCTCTGGTGATTCGCCTGGTCCGGTTTCTTCACGTGCCTCGGCGATTCCGCCGGCAGGTGACGAACACCTTCCTCTTTGCGCGGGATCGTTACTCCTGCCAGTACTGTGGCCGCCACCGGAGTGAGCTCAGGGGACGCCAGTTCCTGACGCGGGACCACATTTTGCCCCTCTCCCGGGGAGGTGGGAATACCTGGGACAACGTGGTGACGAGCTGCTCCCCCTGTAACAACCGGAAAGGCAACCGTCTTCCGGAGGAGGCGGGGATGCGACTGCTCAGCGTGCCCAGCGAGCCGAATCACGTCCATCTGGTGTGGGCTGTTCGCAGGATCACCCCGGTTCAGGCGAAATACATCGGGATGTTCTACGGGGAGGACACGGTGGCCTTCCTCGAGTCCCAAGGGGGGGGTTACTCGTCCAGCCAGGCGTAGGGGCGCTCGTAGAACTGCCCGAATCCCCGGACGATCCCTTCGGCCGTGTACTCCTTCCAGGCGATGACCCACCCCCGGACCGGGTCCTGGCGGACCGTATAGGAGAAGCGGGCGTTCTGGGTTCGCTCGGCCAGGAAGCGGGCAAGAGGGGCGGGGAGGTTGGGGACGCCTTCCACCGAGATGAGCGCCGGGTCGTCCAGGAGCTCATTCTGGATCTCGGACTCGAAGACCTTCAGCTCACGGATGGCTCCCTCTACCGAGTTGGTGATCCGCCCGAAGCTTTCCGAGGAGGTGCTCCCGGTCCGGTTCCGGAGCTCCCGGAGGAGGGTGAGTGTGGTGGGGGCGCGCAGCTCGTCCAGAACCTCCTGGAGCATGGCCAGGAGCCTCTCCTGGATGCGGAGGAGCTGAGAAAACTCCCGCAACGTATTGCCTGTGGAACGAGCCTCCACCGTCATCCCTCTATCCCGGGGTCTGAGGACACTCTTTCCAATCTACCGGCCGTTGGGGGAGAGGGAAACGGATTTGCCCGTTCGGAGAGCCAACCTCGCGTCCACGGCCACGCCGCCCGATTCGAGGGCGAGGAAGGGGTTCACGTCCAGCTCCATGATCCGGTCGTGGTCACCCACCAGCTGGGAGATCCGCAAAATGACCTCCACCAGCGTGTCCAGGTCCACCCCCGGCTCCCCCCGGAATCCCTCCAGGAGGGAGAACCCTCGAATGGACTCGATCATCTCCTGGGCATCGATACGCGTGAGGGGATGCACGCGGAAGGCCACGTCCTTGAGGGCCTCGACGTAGATTCCTCCAAGACCGAACATGAGGACGGGCCCGAACCGAGGATCGGTGGACATGCCCACGATGACCTCCCGGCCCCTCTTGAGGAACGATTCCACCAGGACTCCCTCCATCCGGGCATGGGGAGAGCTCTCCCGGACCGCCTCCTGGATCTCCCGGTGGGCTGCCTGGACTTCGGAGGCCGAGCGCAGGTCGAGGCGGACGGCGCCCACGTCGGTCTTGTGAAGAACGTCGGGAGAAAGGGCTTTCAGCACCACGGGGAAGCCCAGCTCCTCGGCGGCGGCGACGGCTTCGGTTTGGGAGACCGCCACGCGCCGAGAGACCGTGGGGATCCCATAGGCGTCGAATACGGCAAGGGCCTCGACCTCCGTCATCTGATGACGCCCCGAGGCCATCACGGAGTCGATCATGGTGGCCACGCCCTCGAAATCCACTTCGAATCGCTCGGGCTCCTCGAGAGGCCGCTCGGTCCACGTCCGGTGTCGGTTCATCGCCGCAAGGGCCCTTGCAGCGGATTCCGGGAAGATGTACCCGGGAATGCCCGCCTTCTTGAGCTCCGCTCTCCCCTGGGGGAGCCCTTCTCTCCCCATCAGGACCGCGAGGACCGGCTTGTCCGAGCTGCCCCCCGCCGCGGCGACGATGCTGGAGGTGATATCGGTCTGCCGTATGCCCAGGGGGGGGACGAAGGCCGCGATGGCCGCGTCCACCCCGGGATCAGCCAGGACGATGCGGAGGGCGACCTCGTAGCTCTCGCCCGTGGCGGACGCGATCATGTCCACCGGATTCCGAACCGACGCCTCCGCGGGGAAGATTCCTCTGAGGCGGGCCTGGGTGTCCTGGGAGAGCTCTACGACCTCCAGGCCGAGAGATTCGCAGGCGTCTGCGATGATGATCCCCGGTCCCCCGGCGTTGGTGACGATGGCCACTCGGTTGCCCCGGGGGACGGGCAGCTGCTCGAAGGCCATGGCGAGATCGAAGAGCTCCTCGATGGATTCGGCTCGCAGGACTCCACACTGTGCCAGGAGGGCGTCGATGGCCAAGTCGGCCCCGGCAAGCGCCCCGGTGTGGGAGGAGGCGGCTCTGGCTCCGGCCTGGGTTCTCCCGGACTTGACCACGGCGATGGGCTTCTTCCGGGACACGCGCCGGGCGAGAGGGATGAAGTGCTTCGGATTGCCGAAGCTCTCCAGGTACATGAGGATCACGTGAGTCCCCGGCTCCTTCTCCCAGTACTCCAGCAGGTCGTTGCCGCTGACATCGGGCTTGTTACCCACGGAGACGAACTGCCGGATCCCGATCCCGTATTCGGCCGCGTAGTCCAGGATCGTGACACCCAGCGCCCCCGACTGGCTCATGAAGCTGGTTTGCCCGGCCGGCGGCATGGTGGGAGCGAACGTCGCGTTCATGCTCACGTTGGGGGAGGTGTTCATCACCCCCATGCAGTTCGGGCCCACCAACCGCATCCCGTGACGTTGCACGATTTCCACCAGTACCTCTTCCCGCCCGATTCCCTCACCGCCCACCTCCCTGAATCCGGCCGAGATCACCACCACGCCCTGGACGCCCTTCTGCCCGCATTCGTCCACGACCTTGAGAACCAGTTCCTTGGGAACGACCACCACCGCCAGGTCGACCGTGCCCGGGACCTGTGATATGGTGGGATAGGCGGGAATCGAGTGGATGGCCCTGGCGTTGGGGTTGACCGGATAGATCACGCCCCGGTAGCCGTGGCGCACCAGGTTGTCCACGATCTGGTAGCCGATGGTTCCCGGACTCCGGCTGGCGCCGATGACCGCAATGGACTCCGGGCGAAACAGGGGATCCAGTGAGGCTTTCATCCTCCGAGACTCTCCATTCTCGAAATCCGCCCGGCGGGCGGGTGTCGGTGAAGCGACGGCGCCATCCGTCGCGGCCGGGGAGGGCGGGGACGCAGCCCGGATCCAGCACCGGCGTGTCCGGCCCCAATAAGGTACCTCCCAGGTGGGGGTTCCTTGAAGTCCGGACTCGTTCCCGGCAAACTAGTGTTCCGAGTCGCGAGGTCGTTGAGGCACCGAGACGGGCGGTACGCCGCTCGGGCGACTCGCATGGACGGAGGGAAGGCATGGGTGGAAGGGAAGGCATGGACGGAGGGGAAGGCATGGACGGAGGGGAAGGCATGGACGGGGGGCAGAATCCCGAGTCGGGAGATCGGGAGCCGGCGGGGGAGGAAGATCGCCGTCCGACCCCCGTGCGGATGGTCATGGAGGGGATGGAGCAGGAAGGCGGCGAGGGCGAGGCGCGAGAGCGAGAGCTCTCGGACCCGGATACGGGAAGGGAGTGGGTGGTGACGGTGGTGGGAAGGGCCGTGAGCGGGGTCCTCCCTCTAAGGATCATTCCCTTGATGGAGCTCAACTTCTTTCTCGCCGAGGAGCCGGGGACCCCCCTCCGCCGAGCCGTGTGCCGGGGCGACGATCTGTCCCACCTCACGGATTCCGAGCTCCTGGCCCTTCTCCGTCGGGCGGAGCCCTATCGTGATCCTCGGAACTCGGGGGGGAGTTCCACCGATGACCCGCGTCGATCCGGGAAGGGCAGGAAAGACTCCCGAGGGTGAGAGGCGCCCGGCCGTATCTTGTCCATCCGTGTCGGAACAACACACCCAGTGTCCTCCCCAGGGAACACTTCCCCGACTCCTGCACCCGGCCAAACCCGCACAAATCAATCCCACCATGCGAGTTACGATCTCGTGCAGGTATGGGCATACCCCCTGCTATAGAGCAGAGGTTTGGGTAGTCCCCGGGCCCGGTCGCAACCGGACCCCTCCTGTGGCTTGGACGTACACATCATGGGCATGGCACGGCAGGGAAGTGAGCACGAGAGAACCGGAGAGAGCTCTCCGGGGATCGTGGTGACCGACCGTTCTTCAGATCCAGGCGAGGATCGCACCCGACCCCGTATCGCGGCATTCATCTGGGGCGGAAAGGTCAAGCCTGCTCCGACGCTGCCCTATGGACGGTGGAAAGGGGCAGCCTGACCTCCGGACGCGGCTGGCCCGGAGCCGATTCAGCTGGGAGTTCTGGAGGGCGCCTCCGGCGTTCGGATGGGTCGTCCTCCTCTTCTCGGCAGATCCTCGCCCCCCCCTCCTTCCAGTTCATCCCCCGCCGATAGCTCATTCCTTTTAACGAATCCTCGAATTCTCCGTCCAAACCAACAGAAGCACGAGGTCCCGTTCAGCGGCGCCTCACCAGGAACGAAGACCCAGACGGGTGTCGGCGCTTCGGACACCCGAATCACAGGAGGGGACGGATCATGAGGAAGACAAGGGGAGTGCTCGGGCTGATGGTGGCGGTGGCGGTCGGGGCATCGGCAAGTCCTCTGCTCGCTCAGAGGGGGCCGGGGCCCCGGGGGCAGGGCGGACCGAACATGGGACGGTCGGTGGACGTCGTGCTGGAGCATCAAGAGGCGCTTGGTTTGACGGAGCAGCAGATTTCCCAGCTTCAGCAGCTCAAGGCGGACGTGGAGACGGATGTGGCTCCACTGGCGGAAGAGATGCAGGCACTCCGGGCCCAGATCAGAGACGGAACAATCGATCGCACCGAAGGCTTTCGGCAGATGGAAGCCCTCCGGGGTGAGATGATCACCGCCGCCGCCCCCCTGCGGGGCAGGGTGCAGGAGATCCTGACGGTGGAGCAGCACAACGAGCTCCGGGCGCTGATGCGCCAGGGGCGTCGGGGGCCGGGGAGGGCCGGTGCCCCGTGGGCACGAGGCATGAGCGGAGGTCGGGGAATGTTGCCTGGAAGAGGTCGGGCCGGTGGCCAGCCCTGGGGCCCCGGGAGGAACGGAGTCCTTCCCTAGCCGGGGTTCTGACATAGAATAGACGCTCGGAGATCGTCGTTTTCGGATCCCCGAAGCCGAACTGGAGAAGGAGCGGCACCTGTTCCGGCACCGGATGGGTGCCCTTCCTTTTCCTGATTCTCAACAAGAACGCTCGCTTCCGTGTCAGAGTAAGTGCATTGAGAGAGAGGACCGACGGGGAGTTGGTTAGGGCGGCCCTGGGGGGCCGATCGGATGCCTTCGGGGTGTTGGTGACGCGGTATATGCGTCCCGGCTACCTCGTGGCCCTCTCGGTGACGGGCAACCCGGAAGATGCGGAGGACGTGTCGCAGGAGGCATTCCTGGTCGCCCTGAAGAGGCTGGAAGATTGCAGGGATCCGGAGAAGTTCGGGGGTTGGTTTCTGACCATCGTCCGGAACAGGGCACGAAACCTCTTGAGGAGAGAGAAGCTCAGGCGTGGCGAAGAGCTGTCGCCCGAAATCTCTCCGGGCTCGGGGGGGCCGGACGAGGACCTGAAGCGCTGGGAAATTCGTGAACGGCTGGAGAAAGGGTTGGAAGGGCTTTCGGAGATCAGGAGGGAGGTTCTCCTGCTCCATGACCTGGAGGGTTGGAAGCATCGTGAGATTGCGGAGAAACTGGGCATTCCGGACGGAACGGTCCGTTCCCATCTCCACTTCGCCCGAAAGCACCTCAAGGAGCACCTGGAGGCGCAGGAGGGTCCAATCCCGCCTGGAGAGGAATGATGAACGATCTGGGTAACCGCTCGCCGTTGGAACCGCTGGATCCGGGGTATCGAGATCCCGGGTTCTGGATTCGGTACCACGCCCGGGTCATGGATCAAGCGCGTGACGAGTTGGCCCGCCGGCGGATGGAAGGGGATCTCAGCGTGGCGGAAGTGGTGTTCGCCTGGCGTCGAACCCTCGTGCCCACGGCCCTGTTGGCCGCCGCGCTGGCCGGCATCCTCCTGATGAGCCAGCAAGCGCCGGTGGTCGAGCCGGCGTCCGTAGCCCTGGAAGATGCGCTGGTGCAGGACATGCCAGGTGGGCCCATTCCGAGCGTCCTGGGACGTGACACCGAGCTGGATGAAGTGGCGTTCGTCTCGACGGTGGGGGGATTCTGAGATGACGCTGGAACGTGCCGCCAGGACTCGACTCGTCACGGCAGCGGTACTCCTCCTGGTAGCGGTGGCGGGGATCGTCGTCGGCGTGGCCTTGGAACGGGAGTTGGAGGGAAGGAGTTTCCTGAGTGGCGAGTTGCGACGACCGGAGGGCATCTCGGAGCGCGGTGCGCGAGGCCGGGAGGCCGGGGAGCGGTCTCGGGGCGTGCCCGGACGGAGGGACTCGCTCCTGGTGGAGCGGGTCGGGCTCTCCGCGGAACAGAAGGAGAAGGTGGATTCCATCGTATCCTTCTACCGTGACCGGATGCGAGCCCTCCACGAGGAGTTCAACGACGCCTACATGTCCCGCTACCGGAAGATCGTGGAGAGCACTCGGGACAGACATCCGGGGCGTGTTGAGCGAGGAGCAGCGCATGGCATATGACTCCATCCTGGTGGCCGACCGTAGGCGCAGGGATCGCCGGCCGGATTCGGTCTCGACTTCAGGAGGCACGGGGAATGAGGGCTGAAACGGGTCTGGCCCGGTCCACGAACATGGCTCCGAGCGGCTTCCCGGCCTGGCGCCGGGCCGAGACGGGTCTTGGAGCTTCAATGGGGAGAGATTTGTGAGCGACGTCATCATCCGCACTGTGGGACTGAAGAAGGATTATGTCCTGGGTGCCGAAACCGTTCACGCCGTCAGGGGCGTGGACGTGGAGATTCACCAGGGAGAGTTCGTGGCCATCATGGGGCCCTCCGGTAGCGGCAAGTCCACCTTCATGAACCTGCTGGGGTGCCTGGATACGCCCACCGACGGCCAGTACTGGCTCAACGGAACCTCGGTGCAGGAGCTCACCGACGACGAGCTCGCGAGGATCCGGAATCAGGAGATCGGGTTCGTGTTTCAGACCTTCAATCTCCTGCCTCGGGCCAGTTCCCTCCACAACGTGGAGCTTCCCCTCATCTACGCCGGGGTGAAGGCCAAGGACCGCCGAGAAATGGCGAGGGAGAAGCTCGAGCTCGTGGGCCTGGCCGACCGAGTGGACCACAAGCCCCCGGAGCTTTCGGGGGGGCAGCGACAGCGCGTGGCCATCGCTCGTGCGCTGGTCAACAATCCGGCTCTCCTTCTGGCCGACGAGCCCACGGGCAACCTGGACTCCAGCACCAGCGGGGAGATCATGGAGGTTCTCACCGAGCTGAATCGTGGGGGCCAGACCATCGTCCTGGTCACCCACGAGCACGATATCGCGGAATACGCCAAACGGCAGGTGCATCTCCGAGACGGCATCGTTGAAAAAGACTTCACCAATCATCACGTAGGAGCCCAAGTATGAAGGCGTTCTCTCCTGCCCGGTTCGCACTCCTCTGGAGTGGGGATTCGAGGTACAAGTTGATCGGGGGAGCCCGTCGGCTCCTCATGGGTGCGGCAGCGGCGGGGGTTCTGGCCCTCGGCTTGAGCGCGTGCAGCGAGGGGGATGCCTCCGAGCCCGCAATTCAGACCGCCGCGGTCGTTCGCCAGAATATGCGGATTACGGCCGAGGCGACGGGAAGCGTGGAGCCGGTCCGCAGCGTGGAGGTGAAGTCCAAAGCTTCTGGGAGAGGTCCTGCGGCTCCATGCGGACGTGGGTGACTATGTGGAGCCCGGTGCATTGCTGGCCGAGATCGATCCGCGGGACGTAGACAACGCCTACGACCAGGCGGTGGCCGACCTGGAGGTGGCCAAAGCCCGGTCGGACATCTCCAAGAACCAGCTCGACCGCTCCCAGCAGCTCCTGGAGCAGGGGATCATCACCCAGCAGGAGTATGAGAGCCAGCGGTTGGACTACGCGAACTCCCAGGCGTCTCTCCAGAAGGCCCAGACCAACGAAATGCTGGCCAAGCTCCGGAAACAGGACGTGACCATCCGGGCGCCTCTGGCAGGGACGATCCTGAGCCGCAACGTGGAAGAAGGGTCGGTGATCCAGTCCGCATCGTCGAACGTTTCCGGGGGGACGGCGCTCTTCGTCATGGCCAACCTCAAGGAGGTCCAGATCCGGACCCTGGTGGATGAAACCGACATGGGTCAGATCAAGGCGGGCCTGCAGGCTTCGGTCCAGGTCGAGGCCTACCCGGGGCAGAGCTTTCCGGGGGTCGTGGACAAGATCGAGCCCCAGGCCGTGAACCAACAGAACGTGACCATGTTCCCGGTCATCGTGCGGCTGGATAATTCGGCGGATCTCCTCAAGCCCGGGATGAACGCCGACGTGGAGATGCTCCTCGTGGAGCGCCCCAACGTCCTGGTGGTTCCCAACAACGCCGTGGTGCTGCCGCAGGAGATGGCGCCGGCTGCGTCCGTTCTGGGGATGAACCCCGAGAGTCCAGCTGGACGAGCCGTCTACACCCAACTCGCGCAGGACGCGGGTGTGAGCCTCGGGACGCGGGGGCGGCGGGAAGAAGGCGCGGGGGAGCGGCGGGATGCTCGAAACCCGGCCGCGGGCACCGACGGCTGAGGGCCCAGAGACCGGAGGACCGGGCAAGTCCCGATGCGGCGGGTGGGCCTCGGACCGGCGGGCCATGATGGACTCCTGAGGGCCAAGGTGAGAGCGAGGGAGATATCCCAGGATTCCCTCGACGCCGTCTGGCATCGCTTCGGGCTCAGGCGGACGGTGCCGATCGCGGCAGGGGCAGGCGATGCGCGGTGCGGGTGAGCGCTGGAGGCGGGTTCGCCCTGGAGGCGCAACCCGGCGCTGTCAGGGCTGTCTCAATACCCCGGATGCTCCTCGGCCGGCGGTGGCGTTCGTCATGCTTCCCGACTCCACTCTTGAGATCCGTCCCGTGCTCATGGGGGTGAACGACTGGGACAACACGGAGATCCTCGCCGGCCTTGAAGAGGGCGAGCAGGTGGCCCTCATCGGGGTGGCCCAGCTCCAGGCGGAGCAGGAAGCAGATGCGGAACCAGGATGGGTGGACGCGGGATGATGCCCGGCATGGGCGGCATGGGTCGGCGGTAAGGGGAATACGATCATGATCGGTCGAAAAGGGTCTCTCGCCTCGTCACGGAGATCATCGCGGTGGCCATGGCGGCCATCCGGGCCAACGCCACTGCGATCCATTCTTGACGACGCTAGGGATCATCATCGGCGTGGCGGCGGTCATCACCATGGTCTCCATGGGGGAGGGGGCTCAGCGGCAGATCCAGGCGCAATCGCCGGCATGGGCACCAACATCCTCTCCATTTCCCCTACCCGTGGCGAGGGGAAGGGGGGGTCCGCTCGGGCTCCGTCCCGCCTCTATGTGGACGATGCGTCGCCCTGCGGGACAATCCGGCGGGACTCCTCAAGGTGGCTCCCGAGACCTCCTCGCGCCTTCAGGTGACCTACCTCCGGTGGAACGACAACCTCGAGGTCTTCGGGACCTGGCCCGAGTACTTCGACATGAACAACATGGAATCGCCTACGGTCGCCTCTTCGATCGTGGGCGAGGAACAGGGTCGTCGCCGGGTCGCGGTGCTGGGCTCGGAGATTCCCGCGAGTCTGGGCGGCGTGCCCCCGGAGCTTCTCGTGGGGCGGAGCATCCAGCTCCGCGGCATCACCTTCGAGGTCATCGGGGTTCTGAAGGAGAAGGGGACCTCCTCCGGTTGGATGAGCCCGGATAGCCGGATCTACATTCCCCTGAACACGGCGCTGTACCGGGTCATGGGGGGAGGGATTACCTGGGGACCATCTCGGTCCAGGTGCAGACCGGACGGTGAGCAGCGGCCAGCCCAGGTACAGAGGTACGTGGACCAGGCCTACACCGAGATCGACCGGGTCCTGAGGAGGCAGCACCAGATCCGACCGGGGGAGGACGCGGACTTCGAGATCAGGAACCCCGCGGATCTAATGGAGACCTTCGAGGAGACCGCCCAGACCTTCACCTTCCTCCTGGCGGGCATCGGCGCGGTAAGCCTCCTGGTCGGGGGCATCGGGATCATGAACATCATGCTGGTCAGCGTCACCGAGCGCACCCGGGAGATCGGCGTCCGGAAGGCCCTGGGGGCCACCCGGGGGAACATCCTCTTCCAGTTCCTGGTGGAATCGCTGACCCTGTGTCTGTTCGGCGGGGTCTTCGGTGTGGCGGTGGGTTTCGGAGGTGCCGCCTTGCTGGCCCGACTGGGCGGAATGAACACGGCGGTCGCCATGAATGCCGTGATCATCGCCCTGGCTCGTGTCCGCGGCCATCGGCGTGTTCTTCGGCATGTGGCCCGCCCAGCGGGCCGCTCGCCTGGATCCCATCGAGGCGCTCCGCTACGAGTAATAGCAGGGCTCCCCGAACTTCAAGGGCCCCCGACCGGTTCTCCGGTCGGGGGCCCTTTCTCGAGACCTACCTCGAGGGCGGCGCCCGCGATAACCCTGCCGCCGCTCCTACCGCGGGATCACCACCTCCATCGCCTTCCCCTTGCGGACGACGTGGATCCGGATGGGTCCCCGGGTGACGCTCAGGGCCAGGCGCAGGTCGCCGATGGAGGCGATGGAATCGTCGCCAACCCGGACGATCACGTCGCCCCCCAGAAGGCCCGCGTCGGCCGCGGGCGTGTCGTCCACCACCTGCAGCACCACGACCCCCTCGTGCACGGGAACCCCCCCCTGCACCGAAAAGTAGGGGGCCAGATCGGGGTTCAGAGGCTGAAGCTCGGCTCCCAGAATCGCATTCTGTCCCAGGATGACCGGCGAGAGGGACCGATCGCGGATACTCTGGAGGTAGTAGAGGTTTCGGACGCTGTCCTTGACGGTCTCCGCTCCCCTGGTCCTGGCCAGAGCCTCGGCCTGGACCCGCTGGGCCTGGGCCATGGCCTCCTCCGAGCGGGACTGAACCTGTATCCACTGCCTCTGCATCTCCGCTTCGCTCGCCCGCCGAAGTCGATTGCTCAGATGGTCCCGCTCGGAGAGGAGCCCCTCCTCCCGGCTTCGGAGGGTCCGGATTCTCTCGTCGGCGCGAAGCCTCTCCTCCGGGACATATCCCTGTGCGGCCTGGATCTCCCGTCGGCGAGCCTCCTCCTGACGACGGACGTCCTGGATCTCCTCGCGGAGCCGTTGGATCTCGTTCCGGAGCGAGTCCGTAGCCGGCGAGGTCACGAGGAATCCCTCGAAAGGAACCCCCAGGTCGGGAGAGACGAAGACTGACCCGGGCCAGCCGGCGAGGGTGTCGGGCCAAGGAGGGATGCCGACGGCGTCGGGACCGAGCTGGAAGAATCGGTACGAGAGGGTCCCCTCCCCGCTCGTGTCCGTGGTGGGCGGGGCGGTGCGGACTCGGAGGATCATCCCATCCCCTCGGATGGAGTCGGCCCGCGACTCGATTACACTCAGGCGCAGGGAATCCAGGTTATTGAGAATCGCGCCTCGGAGCGTGTCGAGCTTGATCACCAGCTCCTGGAGGTTGGCGGTCATCGGAGCCACTTCCGGGGGACGCCGGCCGGCCTCCACCAGGATATCCCTGCTCCGTCCATCTCGGACGACGGTGAGGCGGACCAGGTCACCGGGCTCGAGCGTCTCTCCCAGGGCGGCGAAGACCCTCTGGGAAACCGGTTGCCCGTCGATGTGGGTCAGCGTGTCCGCAGCCTGGATTCCCGCGACCTCTGCCGGGCTCCCCTCCACGACACCCTGGACCACGGCCACGGTCCGCTCACCGTCGATGGTGTACTCGATATCGACCCCGACCCACCCCCCTCCCTGCGGGCGAACGGTCCACACCGACTGCTGGGCGGACGCCGGCCCCAGGGTGGCGAGGAACATCCCGAAGGATATCCATAAAGGGCGTTTCGACATCATGGCTTCATGCCTCGGCTTCCATCTCTCACGGGTCAGAAGATTCCGTTTCCTGTGGTCAATGAAGCGGTGCGCAGCAAGGCTTGCCTCTCCGCAAGCGCGCTCACCAGGACTCCGTTCACGTAGGGGTCGGCCGGTGCCTGCTGGACCGCGGCCCGGCTGGCGGCCACAATGGCCTCGAGGGCGGCGAACCGGTCCGTGGGGTCTCCGATGTACCCAGGATTGCCCTGAGCATCCAGGATCTGCCGGTATTGGAGCAGGGCGTCCATGTACTGGCGCTCCGTCAGGCGAACGACTTCGGCAGCCTCGGCCAGGTTCGATGCGGGCGGACCCTGTGTGCTGGCTGGGATGATGTCGAGAGCGGGTGGCGGTGCCCCCCGAGCCGGATCGGCAGCGGATTCGGGACCCATGAGACGGGGCCCCAGGACGGCGCCTCCCAGGAACAGGACGATTGCCGCTGCCGCCTGAAGCCATCCCGACGTTCGCCAGCGGGAGGTCCGTGCCGCAAAGCCCCCGGACACGATGAGTCCTTCGCTCAGCAGGCGCGCCTCCAGCACCTCCCAATCCCCGTGCGGAGGCCGGAGGTCGGGCAGGGACCCGATGGCCTCCGTCTGCGCGTGGAGAGCGGCGACCTCCGCCCGGCAGGCGGGACAGGCCTCGAGATGCTCCCGTTCCTCCGGAGATGGCGTCTCACTCACCAGGCGAGCCAGATCCTCAGTGGTCAGATGCCCCATGCTTCCACTCCCTTCTCACCTTCTTCTCTACCCGTGATCGTGGGCCGAAGAACCTCTCTCATCTTGGCCCTGGCCTTGAATAGCTGGGATTTCGAGGTTCCCGACGTGACCCCCAGAAACTCTCCGATCTCCTCGTGCGTGTAACCCTCCACGTCGTGAAGGATCAGCACCTGTCGCATCCCGTCGGGGAGCTGGTCCATGGCTCGTTCCAGGAGCTGTCCCAGCAGAGTGTCTCCCTGGTCGGGATGGACTGGAATCGCCTCAGGCATGGGGGCTTCCTTCTTCGATCTCGTGTCGCGCTTCCTCAGGGCCTGAAGGGCCGAGTTCACGGCGATTCGGTGGAGCCAGGTGGAGAACCGGGCATCTCCCCGGAAGGTCGGGAGTGCCCGGATAGCCCGGATCCAGGCTTCTTGAGCGTAGTCCTGGGCCAGGTCATCCTCGCCGGCGATTCGACGGACCACGGCGTAGACCCTCGGCGCATACCGCTCGTAGAGGGCTCGCACGGCGGAGCCGTTTCCTTCGCATGCATGTCGAATCAACTGCGCTTCGGTCATGCTCCACCCTTTTCGTGTTCACGGATTAGATCAGGCGATCCGCCCGGAGGGTTGCCGCCGTCGCCGGGGCCGGCTCTCCGCAGGTCTCCTCCGGAGGCTCCCTCGGAAGTCTTGCCCCCGAGGCGCCGGGGCCTTAGCGTCTGGCCTTCCTGGAGGCGCCTCCGTCCTTCACCAATCCCAGGCTAATGATAAACCTCCGAGGCCTGACCAAACACTACGGGTCCGTGGAGGCCCTTACCGACCTCACCCTGGAGGTCCACCCGGGCGAGATCTACGCGATCCTCGGCCCCAACGGAGCCGGCAAGACCACGGCGCTGCGGTGTCTCGCCACGCTGCTGAAGCCCACATCAGGCACGGCTTCCGTGGACGGGAGCGATGTCCTGCTCGACCCCCTACGAGTGCGGAGCCGAATCGGGTTCCTCTCGGCCTCCATGGGACTGTATGAGCGCCTCTCCGCCCGGGAGCTCGTGGAGTATTTCGGACGCCTCCAGGGACTGGGGGAGGCGGCCCTGGAGCGAAGGGTGGACGAGCTGGCCGAGCTCTTCGGCCTGGACGAGTTCCGGGGACGGTACTGCGGCCGGCTCTCCACCGGACAGCGCCAGAGGGTGGCACTGGCCCGGGCCATCGTCCACGATCCACCCGCTCTGATCCTGGACGAGCCGACCCTGGGTCTGGACGTGCTCAGCGGGGAGACGATCTACCGGTTCATGGAGCGGGAAAGGGAGAGGGGAAAGGCGATCCTCTTTTCCACCCACCAGATGGCTGAGGTGGAGCTCCTGGCCGACCGGATGGGGATCCTGAGCAAGGGCCGCCTGGTGGCGGAGGGGACGGTGGGGGAGATCGTCGCCCGCACGTCGGCCCCCAATCTGGCCCGGGCCTTCCTCTCCCTCGTGGACGAAGGACCGACGCGTTCCGCCCGGCCCCCCCTGACGGATCCCGCTAACGGGAGGCGTGAGTGATGTTTGGAAAGAGAGGCGCGTGGAGGGATGCGAGAGTCGTCTTCCGGAAAGAGCTTCTGGAGACTCTCCGGGACACCCGTACGCTGCTCATCATGATCGTGGTGCCGGTTCTC
Organism: uncultured Gemmatimonadales bacterium; assembly: GCA_963751255.1. Classification (GTDB taxonomy): domain Bacteria; phylum Gemmatimonadota; class Gemmatimonadetes; order Longimicrobiales; family Gaopeijiaceae; genus CAVVTW01. The sequence goes on from CAVVTW010000020.1 coordinate 104,281, forward strand.
CTTTATCCGCTTCTCCTGGTCGCGTCCGAACAGCTGGCACTGTTTGGACGGCGGCAGCTGGCACGGAGGCCGTCTCCTGTCGCGCTATTCGGCGACCAGGATCCGGGCCTGGCCGACTTTCTCGGGAGTCGCCAGGATTTGCACCTGGTGCATGCGGAGAGTGTGGATGAGGCTCTCCGGTCGGACTCGGTGGCTGCCGTCGCCCTGGTGGGCCGTGCGGGCCCCGAGGGAGAGAACCGGAGGGTGACCCTCATCTTCAACGGAGCCAGCGACTGGTCGCGAAGGGGGCGGGACGTCCTCTCCGACGCCCTCGGGTCGTGGGGGGACACGCTTCTCGAACGGAGAATCCGGGAACGGGGCCTTCCCGAGGGGTTCGCCAGGCCATTCTCCGTTGCGGACTCCAGCGTGGCCAGCGCGGAGGAGCTCGGTGGGTACGCTCTCGGGCGTTTTCTCCCCATGCTCCTGGTGGTGATCACCCTGCTGGGGACGTTCTACCCGGCCATCGACCTGGCCGCCGGGGAGAAGGAGCGCGGAACGCTGGAGACGCTCCTTACGGCACCCATCCCTCCAGGGGAAGTCGTGGCCGGGAAGTTCCTCACGGTGACCGTGGTGGGACTCGTTGCCGCTGCGCTCAATCTCGGATCCATGCTCTTGACGTTCCAGACGGGGCTGTTCCAGCTCACCCAGGTGGGGGATGTGGATTTCTCCCTTCCCTTCGGGGCGGTCCTGATCATCTTCGGCACCCTGGTTCCTCTGGCTGTCTTGTTCGGGGCCCTCTTTCTCGGGATCGCGGTCCGGTCCAGATCGTTCAAGGAGGCCCAGAATGCCCTCACCCCTGTCTACATGGTCGTGATGCTGCCGGCGCTCCTTCCCCTCTTTCCGGGAATCGAGTTTACGCCGGTTCTGGCCATCGTTCCGGTGGCGGGCGTCTCCCTCTTCTTCCGGGAGATCATGTCGGGGACCGCCACCCTCTTCCTGGGATCCCTCGCGTTGCTGTCGACCCTGGTCTATGCATCGGCGGCCCTCATCTTCGCTGCGTACTCCTTCGGTCGGGAGGACGTCCTCTTCGGGGACGGCAGGGACTCCGGAGAGCCGGATGGACGGTTCGATCTTCTCCGTGCCCTGCGCCATACGGAGCCTCTCTTCGATCACCCGACTCCCCGCCTCACGTTTGCCTTCATCGCGGCGGTGGGGGTCCTCTTCTTCTACTTGGGAGTTCGACTACAGATTTGGCTGGGTGAGAGCGGGCTCATCGTGGCGGAACTGGTCCTCATTCTTCTTCCCGCTCTCCTGTTCTTGCGGATCGGAGGGTACGACCCGGTCCAGTCCCTCTCCCTCCGGGTCCCGAGGCCCCGGGGTCTCGTGGCGGGGGTCCTCATCATTTCCGGTGGCCTGCCTCTGGCGTGGCTCCTGGCGTGGCTACAGGGATTCGTCCTCCCCATGCCACGGGAGTTCCTGGAAGGGATGTCGGACTTCCTCAGCGCGGGCACCCCGTCCCGCATCGTATGGCTGCTCTTCGTGGTAGCGCTGGTTCCCGCCGTGTGCGAGGAGGTCCTGTTCCGGGGGGTCCTTCTCAGTGGAACCCGGGCCCGCTTCTCCGGCGTGGGGGTCGTGGTGATCAACGGCCTCATATTCGGGGCGTTCCACGTACCGTCGTCCACGGTGTTCCGGTTCGTTCCCAGTGCGACTCTCGGGATTCTCCTGGCGTGGGTGGTCCTCCGGACTCGCTCCATCTGGATCAGCATGCTGATGCATTTTCTCAACAACGGAACCCTCGTCCTGGTGGCCACCATACCCTGGCTTGCGGCGAGGTTCTCCGATCCCGACCAGGGACCACCCTGGTGGCTTCTCCTTCCCGGCCTCCTGGCTCTGGCGGCCGGGGCGGCCCTCCTGGAGGGAGGAAGGAGAGAGCGGCGGGAGAGTGCGGCACCCGGGGCCCGCCCGTAACCCTCAGCGCTTCCAGAGGTAGTAGAAGCCCGGGCAGGGGCACGAAGTGGTCGGCGGGGGGGGTGTGGTCCTGGGGATCCTTCCTCCGGATCCAGAGGGCGCGGTTCAAGGAGAGGTGGACTCCGAAGTGATGGTCGGCGTCGGCGTTCCACTCCACTCCCACCGGGGCTCGGACCAGGAGGGCGAAGCCGTCCCGCTCCCCGGAGGAGTGGTTGGGTGCGAAGACCCCCCAGAGTCCCAAGCCCGCGAAGGGACGAAAGTCTCCCGGACCGAAATACTGCTTGCCAACGACGGAGAGGGACAGGTCCCGGAAGGCCCAGGTGCCTATATTCATCTCGACGCTCCGGTGTCCCCAGCGGTACTCGGTGATGAATCCGATGAAGCCGATGCCACCGAAGCTCAGCCCGATCCTGAGCTCCTCCGGTCCCTGGGCGTGGAGTTCCGAAGTCCGGCCCAGGGACGGGGCGAGGAGCAAGAGCGCGAGCGACGGAGCAGCGAATCGGTATAGGAAGCGCATGGCGGAACAAGAATACCCCCAACCCCCGCTCCGGGGCCAGGAAGCCGGGAAAAGGTCGCCGGGTCCGGGCATCTCCCGGGCACCTCGGCGAGGGAGGAGCCGTGGGCTCCAGCTCCTTTCTTCGCTGGCCCTCCTCGTCACGGCCTGCGGAGCCCCTGACCGTTCCCCACGCTCTCTTCCGGACCTTCCTCCCGCCCTGGGGATGGCCTCCTCCCCATTGGAGGTCCGGGGGCTGACTCCAGCCCGGGGCCTGGCCTACTTCGATCTCCGGGCCGACGAGCCGCCCTGGGCCATTCACCTCCTCCGTCTGGATCTGGGCCGTTGCGGCCTGGGCCTGCGGGTCCTTCCGGCGAATCCTCCGGTGGGCATGGACGGGGGAGTGAGCACGGTCTCGGATCTCTTCGCGGAGAGCGGAGGGGCGACCATCGCTGCCGTGAACGGGGACTTCTTCATGGAGGAGGAGGGGGTGGCCCTGGGCACGGAGGTGGTAGCGGGCCAGGTTCGCAGGGTGAGCGGCCGGCCGGCCTTCGCCTGGCGACCCGGGCTGGATCCCTGGATGGGCATCCCGGAGAGGGAGGGGGATTCGGTTCTGGTCACCGGCTGGCGCGTCTCCCGGTCCCGGTCCGACGGCGCTACGGAAGTGCTGGGCGGGTTCCCCCTCCTGCTCCACCGGGGGGAGAGGGTCGGTGACCTGGAGGTAGCGGCGCGCCCCGCCTTCGCGGCGGCGAGACATCCCCGCACGGCCGTCGGCTTCGATCCTGGTGCCCATCTCCTCTGGATCGTGGTGGTGGATGGGCGCCAGCCTGACTACTCCGTCGGGATGACTCTGCCGGAGCTCGTCGGCTTCCTCGAGAGCCTGGGCGTGACCGAGGCCTTGAACCTGGATGGGGGAGGCTCTTCGGTCATGGTCCTCGAGGGAGTCACCGTCAGCCGCCCCTCCGAGCTCGAGGGCGAACGGGCCGTGGCCAATGCCCTTGCCGTTCGAGTCGATCCCGGACTCTGCCGCCCGGGGGGCTGAGATGGAGCCCCCGCCGAACCCCTGCGGGGCGGCCCAGGACGACCCCTAAGGTCTCCAGCCCTCTCCATTCCAGCACATCTCCCAGAAGAGCCACTCGTACCGGCTCGAGAGGAGGAAGATTTCTTTCAGCCGAACCTTCTTCTCCGGCTGAATTCCCTCGGCCAATCGATCCAGCTCGCCCCGGAGCCACTCCAGGGCCTGGGCGAACTCTTCCGAGGCGTACTGCTCGATCCAGTCGGCATACCGCCGATCCTGTGGAGGAGATCCTTCGGCGAGCTTCCTGGCGAGGTAGACGTACCCCCAGGCACAGGGGAGGAGGGCCGACAGGAGCTCCAGCATGTCTCCGTCCGCTGCGGTTCTCACCAGGAAATCAGTGTAGGCCCTGGTGGTGGGCCACATGGGCTCCCCTTCGAGGTCCTCCGGCGTGAGTCCGAACCGGGCCGCGTACTGGCGGTGGAGCTCCATCTCGGTGTTGAGCGTCAGGTCAAGGACGGCCGCGTACCAGGACATGGACGCCAGGTTCTCGGCCTTGGCGGTCGCCCACGCGAAGACGCGGGCGAACTCCTTCAGGTATCGGTAGTCCTGGAGGACCCAGCGCTTGAACCGCTCCTCCTCCAGCGTGCTGTCCCCAAGGCCGGAAACGAAGGGGTGCTCCAACTGGGCGGCCCAGAGGGGCTCCGCGGCCTCGTAGAGCTCATCGGTGAGTCGCATCTGTCAATCCATTCCCGGCCAGGTGGCGCCGGTTGAAGCCATTTCCCAGAAGGCGATCTCGTATTTGGCCGTGATCTCGAAGAAGCTGGCCATTCGGTCCCGATCCTCCTCGCTGGCGGAGTCCGCCAGGAGGTCCAGCTCGGACTCGAGATATTGGACGTAGGCGGCGAACTCCTCGCCCGCCCAGTTCTCCACGAACGGCATCCATGGCGATTCCGGGTCCAAGCCCGCCCTGACCACTTTCCAGGAGTCGTGGTAGGCTTTCTCCGCGGCGTAGAGAACCGTGTACGCCTCGGCATACGATCCCTGATACGCCGTGGCCATGAGAAACTGCACGTAAGCGTGGCAGGTGAAGGAGGCCGGCCCCTCCCGAAGGTTCACCCCCACCGCGCGGGCCCGCTCTTCGAAGAGGGCCAGCTCTTTCTGGAGTGCGGAGATCACGCCCGCGAGAGGTCCCCGGTGTCTTTGCGGCGCTTTGGCGAGGAGAGCTGCCATGAAGGGGACGGCGGCTTCCACGAAGAGGTAATCCTGGCGCATCCATCGTGCGAAGATCTCGTCGGGAATGCTCCCGTCCCGTGTCTGGAGGAGGAACGGGTGGGACAGCATCCGATCCCACAGGGAACGAAGAGAATGAAGCTGCGCGGCACAAAAACGCATGGTACCCTTCCCGGAGGGTAGAAATTGACCCGGGGAAGGGAACCCGGGAGGCCATCGGACTCCCTGGTTCGGCATTACCCGGCCAGGTCTTGAGGGTGTGTTCTCAGCCGGGCGACCCACCCGGCACCCCTGTCGAGGGGAAAGCATACCCCAAAGCCCTGCGCGAGAAAAGGGCGGCTTGGACGGAGCCGTAGGGTTTCCTTGAGGACGAGCCCGGCGGACCGGTAGATTCCGGCCGATGCGATTGCACCCCGAAGTCCAAAGCTCTGGAGTGGTTCATGGTTCGGCATCTGGTCATCTTCTCCCTCCTCTGGATCCTTCGCACTCCCCTGTGGGCCCAGGCCCGGGGATTCGAGCCCGAGGATTATTACGATATGGTGTCGGTCTCCGACGTGGCCGTCGCCCCGAACGGTGCCTACGTGGCCTTTACCGTCACGACGGTGGTGGAGGAGGATGACACGCGGCATCGCGCGGTGTGGCTCCAGCCCTTGCGGGACGGGCGTCCGGATGGGAGGGCTTTTCGGATCACCGATCCAACCGCCGAGTCCACCTCGCCCTCCTGGTCTCCCGACGGTTCTCTCCTGGCGTTCTCGTCCACTCGAGGTGAGGATCCCAACGACGTCTGGTTCCTCCGGGTGGGAGGGCCGGGTGGGGAGGCCTTCCACATCGAGGGTGTGAAGGGGGCACCCGTCTGGTCTCCGGACGGGTCGATGATTGCCTTTACCGGGGAACCGGACGGTGCCCTTGGGAAGGGAGAGCAGGCATCCCGGGAGGGGTGGATCGCGCCGAACGCGGTGACCCGCACCCTGGATCCCGAGCGGTTCGACGGAAGGGTGATCACCTCCACGCGGTACAAGCGGAATGGGACCCTGACCTACCTGCCCCATCCTTCGGTGCAGGGCAAGCGCCAGCTCTTCGTCGTGCCCGCCGATGGGGGGGCGCCTCGTCAACTCACGAGCCTGAGCTTCAACGTGGGCTCGGTGGTCTGGTCCGGGGACGCGGGTCAGTTGTTCTTCACCGGAGACGAGCACGAGGATGACGAGTTGAACCGAGAGAACACCGGTGACCTCTGGACCATTTCCGTCTCGGGAGGTACGGCTCGGCGCCTTACCATGAACCCTGGAACCGAATCCGATCCTTCGGTCTCTCCCGATGGCCGGCGCATCGCGTTTCGATCGGATCCGGAGAGAGGCGCCGAGGTCGACGTGATGGTGGTGGAGATCGGGCCCGACGGGAGCTTTCGGGGGCCGCCCGTGAACCTTACCTCCACGTGGGATCTGGAGCCGGGGGAGCCCGCATGGAGCCCGGACGGAGAGTCCGTCCGATTCCAGGGGCAGGTTGGAGGCAATTCCCATCTCTTCAGGGTCCCCTCCGCGGGCGGATCCGTCGTCCAGGTGACGCAGGGCGCCCGGTGGCTGTCCGACTTCTCATTCTCGCGGGACGGGCGGATCATGGCGTATACCGCCGCGGACCCGGTGACTCCCGTCGAGCTCTTCGTGGCCAGCGGGGACGGATCCACCGAGCAAAAGGCCACCGGGTTCAACGACGCCTGGCTCGGCAACGTGACCCTGATGCCGGCGGAGCGCCTCACCTGGACCGTATCCGACGGCTCGGAGATCGAAGGGTGGGTGATCCCACCCGTTGGGTACCAGGGGGGGCGGTCATATCCGCTGATTCTGAAGATCCACGGCGGCCCCCACAGCGCCTACGGGAACACCTTCTTTCCAACCTTTCACGTCCTCTCAGCGGCGGGGTTCTTTGTTCTCTACACCAATCCGCGAGGCTCCTCCGGTTATGGTCACGGCTTCGAATACGCCACGCGCGGGGCCTGGGGAGTCGTGGACAAGGAGGACTACCTGACCGGCCTCGACTCGGCCCTCGCCAGGTATCCCGACGCGGACCCGAATCGGCTGGGAGTCTCCGGCGGCAGCTACGGTGGGTTCATGACCAACTGGCTTGCCGCTACCACCGATCGCTTCCAGGCTGCCGTGACCTCCCGCTCCATCACGAACTGGGAGAGTTGGTACGGAACCACCGACGTGCAGAGCCTTACCGACTTCGAGTTCTACGGCCCGCCCTGGGAGCAGAGGGACCTCTATCGCCGGCTCTCCCCCATCTCCTACGTGGAGAACGTCACGGCCCCCACTCTCATCATCCACTCGGAGAACGATTACCGGACTCCCCTCTGCGATGCCGAGCAATGGTACATGGCGCTGAAGGAGCGTGGCGTGCCCGTGGAGCTGGTCCTCTACCCCCGCTCCAACCACGATCTTTCCCGGACGGGGGAGCCTTGGCTCCTGGCCGACCGGCTGGAGCGCATTCGAAGCTGGTTCGTCCACTATCTTATCGAGGACGCCCCGCCGAGTCCCTGAGGGGAGCCGAATCGGGCCCGGGATTCCGCCGGGGCGCGAGCCGGAGGGGGATGCACGCCCCATGAAGCACGAGAGCCGGAGGGAGGATCCCCGTCCCGGGCGTCGCCGGCCTGGACCACACGGCGGACGTGGGTCTGGAGATTCGGGCTCCCACCCTTCCGGAGATCTTCCGGCGGGCGGCGCTTGGAGCCATGTGGCTGGTGCTGGAGCGGATGCCGGCCGAAGTGGGGGTCCGGGAGAGCTCGGGAGGCTCGAGCTTGTGGAAGGGGAGCTTTCCCATCTCCTCCGTGCCTGGCTGCGCTCGTTGCTCCAATGGCAGGAGGAGGACGGTTTCGTGGCGCTCGAGTCGAAGATCACGTTGTTTCCCTCTCCCTTATGCGGGAGTGACGACGGACAGGCGTTCGGACTCCGGGGGTTGGTGGAAGGGGTGATCGACACGGGCCCGGTGCTCCGGGAAGTCAAGGGGGTGACACTCCACGACCTGCGGCTGGAGCCGCGGGGGGACGGGTGGTACGGTCGAGTGATCCTGGACGTATGAAGTCGCCCTGTGGACCGGGGATCCGAGAGCCCGGTGCGGGGCTCGCCGCAAGGGAGGTGATTCGTGGAGCTGGTCCGAGTTGATCCCTACCGCTGGCTGATTCCTCGCCAGGGGAAGATGCGCGTAGATGGGCTCATCTTCGCCGACGACAGCCTCATGCGGGACATCCGAAGCGGAGAGGCCGTCGCCCAGGTGGCCAACGTCGCCCAGCTCCCGGGGATTGTGGGTCGCTCCATTGGGATGCCCGACATCCACTGGGGCTACGGATTCGCCATCGGCGGCGTGGCGGCGTTCGATCCCCGACGAGGGGGGCGTCGTGTCGCCGGGTGGCGTCGGGTACGACATCAACTGCGGCGTGCGTCTTCTCCGGTCCAACGTGGATGGGCGCGGAGATTCCGTCCAAGGCTCTCCCGGATCATGGACGAGCTGTATCGACTCCATCCCGGCGGGCGTGGGGAAGGGGTACAAGAAGTTCGTGCTGAAGCCTCGAAGGATATCCGGGCGATTCTGACCCGGGGCGCGGCGTGGGCGGTGGAGCGAGGGCTTCGGGACAGAGGCGGACCTGCGAGCACATCGAGGACGGGGGGGCCATCGAGGGGGCGGATCCCGGACCAGGTGAGCGAGCGGGCCATCCAGAGGGGCAGGGACCAGGTGGGCACGGTGGGGAGCGGGAACCACTTCATCGAGGTGGGAGAGGTGGAGGAGGTCTACGACGGGTACGCAGCCCAGAGCGGCTGGGCCTCGAAGAGGGGACGGTCACCGTGTTCATCCACTCGGGATCCCGAGGGCTGGGGTACCAGGTCTGCGACGACTATCTGGACGTGATGCTCAGGGCCGCCTGCGCGCTACGGAATCGACCTTCCCGACCGGCAACTGGCTTGTGCCCCCTTGGATTCCCCGGAGGCCCGACGTTACCTGGGTGCCATGAGGGCCGCGGCCAACTTCGCCTTCGCCAACCGGCAGATGATGGGGCACCGGGTCGAGGGAAGCGTTCCGAAGCGTTCTGGGGCGGGGATCCGGGGAGCTCGGGATGGGACTGGTCTACGACGTGGCCCACAACATCGCCAAGTTCGAGACGCACCCGGTGGAGGGGCGAGAGAAGACCCTTTGCGTGCACCGGAAAGGGGCGACACGGGCCTTTCCCTCCGGGGCACCCCGACCTGGGACCGGCGCTACAAGGACCTGGGCCAGCCAGTGCTTCATTCCCGGGGACATGGGGCGCTACTCCTACGTCCTCCTGGGAACGGACGGCGCCTACGCGGAGACGTTCGGATCCACCTGTCACGGCGCGGGCCGGAGGATGAGCCGGCGCCAGGCTAAGAAGTCCGCCGGGGGCCGCGATCTTCGAGAGGAGTTCGAGGAGATGGGAGTGGAGGTCAGGGCGTCATCCTTCGCTACGGTGGCGGAGGAGATCCCCGACGCGTACAAGGACGTCGCCGACGTGGTGGACGTGGTGCACAACGCGGGGATCGGGCGGAAGGTGGCCCGGCTTAAACCCATGGGGGTGCTCAAGGGATGAGACCGAAGATCCAAGGCTTCGAGGCGGAGACCTTTCTCCGCAGGCGGTCGGAGGTGGTCAAGGCGCTTCAGGGTGGGGTTCTTCTCCTGCCCGCGGCGCCCGTTCGGTTCCGCTCCAGGGACACGGAGTACCTGTACCGGCCCGATTCCGAGCTCTTCTACCTGACGGGCTGCACGGAGCCTGGAGCGGTAGCGGTTCTCTCGGGGACCGGGGGAGGGGAAGCCTTCATCCTCTTCCTTCCCGAGCGGGACGCCAGGGCCGAACGGTGGTCGGGTCCCCGCCTCGGCCCCGGGGAGGCCCGGGAGATGTTCGGGGCCGACGCGGCGTATACGACTGCGGAGATGGGTGAGCGCCTGCGGCGGATCCTCGAGGGAACCCGTACCGTCTATTTCCGCCTGGGCACGGGCTCGGCGGTGGAGGACCTGGTTCTTGACGCCCTCGGCTTCGCACGCTCCAGGGGCGCCCGGACGGGACTGGGACCCCGCGCCGTGGTGGACCCGGGCCGGGTCCTGGACGACATGAGGCTCCGAAAGGACCCCGAGGAGGTCGCACGGATCCGCCAAGCCGCGGCCCTCACCGTGGATTCGTTCCTGGAGGTCATGCCGAACGTTCACCCGGGCCTGGGTGAGTGGGAGGTGCAGGCGCTCCTGGAAGCGGCATTTCGAAAGAGAGGCGCCCGAGGCCCCGCCTTTCCCACGATCGTCGGCTCCGGCCCCAACGCCTGCGTGCTCCACTATACCGCGAACGACCACGTGGTGGATCCGGGGGCTCTGGTGCTCCTGGATGGAGGGGTGGAGATGGGCCTCTACTCCGGGGACGTCACGCGGACGATCCCCGCAGGAGGCACTTTTTCACTGGAGCAGAGGGCGGTGTACGAGGTTGTTCTTCGGGCTCACGCCGCGGCGGTCGGGGCGATCGGACCGGGCGTGGCGATTGTCGAGGTCCACAGGGCAGCCGTTGGAGCCCTAACCGAGGGCATGCTGGACCTCGGTGTTCTTTCCGGGTCCGTGGACGAGCTCCTCGAGAACGAGGCGTACGAGCGGTTCTTCCCCCATCAGACGTCTCATTGGCTCGGGCTGGACGTGCACGACGTGGGGGACTACGCCAGGGACGGGGTTTCGAGGATCCTCGAGCCCGGCATGGTTCTGACCGTGGAGCCGGGCCTCTACCTCTCTCCTGGAGACGACTCTCTCCCAGCGCCTTTCCGGGGGATCGGCGTGCGGGTGGAGGACGACCTTCTGGTCACCGAGGCCGGATCCGAGAATCTCACCGGGGACCTTCCGGTGGAGGCCGACGACCTCGAGGCGCTGATCAGGGGCTGAGGGACCGGCGGAGAGGGCTTGGCGCGGTGGGCCCCTCGATCAGGGGGTAAGCCAGTAGCTGACCTTGAGCATGAGGACGTTCTCGGCGGCCGTCCCGAACAGGTCATTCAGACTCCTTCCCAGCTGGAGTCGGCCGTCCGGGCCGGAGTCGTTTCGGCCCTGGGACCAGACGAGGTACAGGAGGGATCCGGGGCGGTACTCCCACCTGAGAACGACCGTCGACCGGAACTGGCGGAAGTTGAAGTCGGGATCGTCAAAGGTCTCCGGGGATCCGTCCCCATCCAGGTCGGCCTCCAAGGACCCGTCGTGGCCCACAGCGGAGATGCCTTCGAAGCGATCGTCAAAGCGCCGCCCCCGCGGGTCGCGCACCTGCTTGAATTCGGCGAAGCTCCCTGCGCTTACGTACGGCTCCTCGTACACCTGAAGTGTGAGGTCCGGGAGGAAGGTAAGGTCCAACCGGCCCGTGAGACCCAGAGTCTTCTGATCCATGCGACCGAAGACGAAGTGATCTCCACCGGCCTGGACCCTCTGGACCCACTGGGCATCGTTCACCGTTCGCCCGAAACGGGGTCCCAGGGACAGAGATGCCCGGTCCGCCGGCCGCCAACGGAGCTGGAGGGATGAGCTCAGGGACCAGGAGTCGCTCTCCGCGGCTCTGGACCAATTGGTGTTCCAGCTGCCCGTGACCCTCTTCCTCTGATCCGAGAACACACCGACCCATCCGCTTGTGACGGCTTCCCTCCTCAGCAGAGGGCCGCCGCGAAGAGCGCCGTCGGAGTACGAGGGGAAATCCCGATCGATCCCCGCCCGCCCACCCCAATAGTTCGGGAGAGTGAGGGAGCCGCCCACATTCCCACCAAGGGATACGTTTTCGCCCCCGAAGGTCCACCCCTGCCAGGCGTTCACGCTCAGGCTCCACTCGCGAAGGTGGTCGGAGGGGGTGTAGTGGTTGTACCCGACCCACGCGGTCTGGAGCACGAGATCCGTCTCCCTCTGGTACCCGACATCGTTGGGCTCGAACCCCGGGGACTTGGCCACCAGCGTGCTGCCTCCCCGCCAGAATCCACCTCCAATCTTCATGACCTCCAGCTTGCCGGCCCATCCCTGAAGCGACGTGCGACCGGGGTCGTACTCCACATGGTGGTTGTCCGGGCGCTGGAAGTAACGGGCGGGGGATCGCTGGGTGGAATCCAGTGCTCCCGGGGAGCCCCGCACCGCCGAACCGAGGAGGTAGCCATCCACCTGAAAGCGGTCCTCGACCCCGAAACGGTGTCGGAAATCGAGACCGCCGGTATACGCCCGGGAGCGTAGGCCGAGCTCCTCGGCAGGGGCCCTTTCCCGGACCGCCACCGTTCCGATGAAACCCACCGCGCTGCGTCCGGCCCTGAAGTCCTTCTGGATCCTGGCCACACCATAGTGGGCGGAGGGCTCCACCGCTTGAGTGGAACGCGCCCCCGAGCTCGCCATCACGCGGGCGGACTCTCCGGCGGTGACCGAGTGAAGGAGCCCCACGGACCAGCCCCCGTGCGTCTTGCCCGAAAGCTTCCACGCTCCAAGGATCGTCGTGATGTTCGGGCTGTCGGCATACCCCCCGGGAGGGTCCGCCTCCCCTTGGGGGGGACGCCCGATTCTCCTGGAGTAGAAGAGCGACTCGTTGCCCAGATCTCCGCCTCCGACCCCGATGGGGAAGCTGAAGATGGCGGATCCTTCCATGAAGAAGGGCCGTCGCTCGGGGTAGAAGGTCTCGTACGCCGTCAGGTTCACCTGGGCGGGGTCGGCCTCCACCTGTCCGAAGTCGGGATTCAGCGCGACGTCCAGGGTGAGGTCGTTCGTGAGGCCGTACTTCAGGTCCAACCCCGCCGAGGAAAGAAGGTCGTTGCGACGGAAGAAGGGGTTCTCCTCCTCTCCCGGAGCCCGGTCAAGGCGCCCCAGCACGAAGGGCCGGAGCTCCACCCGCCTGGGGGATCCCAGACCGCTCAGGCCCTGGAGCTCCCCCGACCTGGAGACGATGGCGGCGTCGCTCTGGCGTAGTGGAGCCCAGGTGGAGGTCTCGTTTCTCCGGGCAATGTCCCGGGCGAAGTTGATCCCCCACGTCTGCTCCTCCTGGTTCCCGAAGCGCAGTTGGGAATAGGGGATCCTGAGCTCGGCGCTCCAGCCCTCCTCGTCGATTCGAGCGGCGGCGTCCCACACTGCGTCCCAGCCGGCGTCCTCTTCGACATCGTCGAAACGGTACAGGTCGTATTTCACGCCCCTGGGATTCACGGCGAAGTGGAAGGCGGTACGTCGGTCGAAGTAGCTGTCGATGATCACGTGGACCAGGTCCGAATAGGAGTCCTGGTCCCGGCGGGTGAGCTGGGCTGCGATGCTGTCCGGCCGGGAGTCGAAGGCCCGGAATCCCACGTAGAGAGCCTCCTCCCCATAAAGCACCCTCACCTCCGTGGGCTCCGTGGCCGGCGCTCCCTCCTCGGGCTGCATCTGCACGAAGTCCTCGGCCACTGGCGCCCACCGCCACGCCTCGTCGTCCAGGACGCCGTCGATCTCGGGGGGGTCTCCATGGATTCGAACCGCGGGGAGAACGAAGGCTGGCCGGGCCGTCTCCGCCGTGTCGGGGCGTCGCGGCTCTCCAACTCCCGGGTCCGGCACCTGTCGGGCCCATCCCGGCATGGTCCAGCAGAGGCTCAAGCAGAGCGCCGCCAGGCCAGAACGCCAACCCAGAATGCTGGCGCGCGGGACGCGTATCGGGATGGCCACAGGGGGCATGGCGTCTTATCCTGGGAGCCGTGGGATCAGCGGCTCGGTGGAGGGAGAAGAAGGGAGGCAACGGCCCCCGCGTTCCCGCCGCACGCCCTGAATCGGCGGATGCAGGTCCGTACGGGAGCTTCCACCATGGGGTTTCAGGAGGAGCTGAGTGGAGGATCACCTTTCCCTGGGCAGGGCGTTCTTCAAGGCCCACGGTCACGGCAACGATTACCTGGTGTTCGAGGAAGGGGCTGACTGGCCGGTGACACCGCGCACGGTCAGAGGCGTTTGCCACCGGCAACGTGGCGCGGGTGGGGACGGGATCGTGGCGCTCCTGACGCCGGGGGAGGGGCGCGAGACACGGAGTGCAGCCGGAGACCGCCCCAGGGATCGCCCCTTCAGGCTACGGATGTTCAACCCCGATGGCTCGGAGTTCGAGCGGAGTGGGAATGGGCTGAGGATCCTGGGCGCCTACCTGTTTCGCAAGGGCTGGGTGGCAATGGGAGTGCCGTTCCCCGTGGAGGTGGGTGGGGATCGGGTGGAGATGGAGATCCTGGGCCGGGATCCTCATGGGGGTCTGGACATCCTGGTGGATATGGGGAGAGCGGCGTTCGGGATGGAAGCCGTGGGAGGCACGACGGCGGGGCTGGGGCCCGGGGGGACGTTCACCGACTCCACGGGTGAGATCCTCAGCGTTCAGCCGGTCTCCGTCGGAAACCCCCACTGCGTCGTCTTCAGGGACGCCCTGGCCGAGGGGGATCTCCTTTCTCTCGGGCCATTCCTCACGACCCACCCAGCCTTCCCGGAGGGAGTCAACGTTCAGCTGGCCCGGGCGGTGGACCCCCGGACCGTGGAGATCCTGATCTGGGAGCGGGGCGTGGGGCGCACCGCGTCCTCCGGGACCAGCGCCTGCGCCGTGGCCTCTGCCTTTGTTCACCGAGGTCTTTTGAGCCCAGGACGCATCCGGGTGCTCATGGAGGGGGGAAGCTTCCTGGTGGAGGTTACCGCCGCCGGAAAGGTCCGGCTCGAGGGCCCGGTTCAGGCAGTCGCGGACGGAGTCCTGGCCGAGGACCTCCTGGAGGCTCTGGTCAGGTCCGGACCCGGGCGAGGAAGGTCATCCCGGTAACGAGGAAGAAGAGATTCGGGAGCCACGCCGCTGCGAATGGCGACAGGGCACCACCATCGCCGATGGCCTCCGTAATCCGGAAGAGGAGGAGATACAGAATCGTGGAGATCAGGGCGATTCCGATCCCGTAGGCCGTGCCACCCCGCTTCGTGCTCGTGGCGAGAGGGGCGCCAAAGAGGATGATGACGAGGGTTGCCACCGGGATCGCCAGCTTCTTCTGGCGGTCCACGAGGAGCTTCCAGCGGATCTCCTCCCGACCGGAGCATGATGTTCGCCAGCCGACCCATCTCGGCGTAGGTCATCTCCTCGGGCTTCCTGGGGGTCTCCAGGAGATCCTCGGGCTTCTCCAGAAAGCCCCGGATCTGGAAGGACTCGAACGCGAAGACCTTTTCGGAGTCGGCAGTGGGGAAGATCCGGTAACGCCCATCCTCGAAGGTCCAGCCCTCCTCGGGTGTGTACCGTGCCCGCGCGGCGACGAGGTGTTCCGACGGGCGGTCCACACCGGGCTCCAGCGTCTCCATCACCACCCCCTGCATCGTTCCTGTTGTGACGTTGAGGCTGCGGATCGCGAAGTTCCGGCCATGGTCGCCCTGGAAGACGAAGTTGGAGCGGAATTCGCGGCGGGAGTCCTCCTGGTTCAAGATCTCGGCGGCGATCCTCTCCGTTCTGGGGACCACCTCCTCCATTCCCAGAGCGGCGCCGGTGAGGAGGAAGCCGAGAACGATGATGGGCACGATGAGGCGATGGAAGGAGACGCCGCCGGCCTTGGCCGCCACGATCTCCCGGTGCTGGGTCATGGTCTGGATGGAGAACACTGCGGCCACGAGGGCCGCGATTGGGAAGGACCACTGGACAAACTGTGGAAGCTTGAAGGCGTAGGCCTTGACCACCCCTCCCCAGGTCAGTCCCTGGTTGAGATAGCTGTCCAGGTTTTCCGTCACGTCCCCCAGGACGAAGAGGATCGGGGCAGCCAGGATGAACGAGAGGAAGACTTTCAGGAAGGAGCGGGCGACCAGGCGATCCAGAATCCGGGTCATGAGACGGCCTCCGTCGGTCCCTTGCCCGCCAGGCGTCGCAAGAGCTTCCTGATTCCGTTGGTGGTGGTGAAAATGAGGTCGTCCCAGCCACCTCCTCTCGCCGTGGCGACCTGGGTCGAGATCCGGCTGACAAGAATGATCCCGATGGGCAAGAGAAGGATGTTGGGTAACCACATGGCCACGGCGGGACCCAGGTATCCGTCGTCCGCCAGGGTCTCTCCTCCAATGAGGGAAACCCAGAAGAGGGCGAAGATCGCCACCGAGGCCGTGATGACCATTCCCACCCCTCCCCGGGGAAAGCGCACAGCCAAGGGGGCCCCCACGAGGACGAACACGATGCAGGCAAAGGCGATGGCGTACTTCTTATGAATCTCGACGCGGTACTTGATGGACCGCAGGCGAAGCGACTCGGCCTGGATGGCGTCCGAGCGGGCGGTCAGGAGGGCGGTCTGGGTGACCTCGTCCGGTACGAGACGCCGGGGGCGCGCGCCCTGGGGGAAGCTCGCGGACGAGGGTACGCCCGGCCGCGGAGGAAGCAAGCTGTCGCCAACGAGTCGCCAGCCCAAGGCCCGCCGCACCGCGGTGAGGGATCCTGCCTGGAGCGAATCCAGGAAGACCTCTCGTTCCTCGTCGAACGCGCGGGCGGAATCGGCCAGCATCTCCGTGGACATCTCCCGGTCGGTCCGTTGACTCCCGGCGATTCCGGTCTGCAGGATGTTCCCAACGCCGCGGATGGGAAGGAACTGCTCCTGGAACCGGGCCCGACGGAGCTCACTGGCCTCATCGCTGGGAATCTCCCACATCTCCCCGTCGTACAGAGTGAGATAGAGGTCGGTCTGGGTTTCATTGAAGGCCATCGTCCCCCGTTCGGCGTACGTGGTGCGGCTCCGGGCCTTGGGATCGGTCACATCGTAGATGACGATGTCCTCCAGCGTGGAGGTCACCGGGTCGATGCGAACGGCCTGAAGGTAGTAGACACGTCGCCGATCACCCACATTGGTCGGGATATCGTTCACCACCTGTTCGCGGAGCTGGAAGGTGGGGGTCTTGTGGCTGACATCCACAAGGAGTTGCTTCAGACCGTGATTCGCCTCGGGGAGGACCCTGTCGTTGAACAAGAACATGCCGCCTGCAAGAATTACCCCGATGCCCAGGAGCGGGAGGAGGAGGCGCACCGGATTGACGCCCCCGCCGGTCATGGCGGTGATCTCGTTCTCGGCGGTGAGGTCGCTGAAGGCGAAGAGCACCGCCACCAGGACCGACATGGGCAGGGTCAGGGCAACGGTGGAGGGAAGAGCCAGAATGGCGAATCGGGCGAGGATCTGCCACGGAAGCCCCTTGCCCATGAGCTGGTCCAGCCGCTGGGCGACGGTATTGAGGAAGAGGAGGCCCGTGATCAAGGTGAAGGAAAAGAAGAACGGCCCCAGATGGCTCCGAATGAGATAGCGTGTGAGAATGGCCATCAATATCCTGCGTGGACTCTCCGAACCCGGGTCGTCGGCGGACGACACAAAATGAGAAAGTCTATCCGGTGACGCTCTCCTTCTCAACCCGAAGAGATACCCGGAAGGCCCGTCTCCGGTCCCCGGCCTGATCCTCCATGCCCCTCCCCCTCGGCCTCCTCCTGGCTGTCACGGCCCTCGCGTCCGGCCAAGCTCCGGCGGGCGGGGGGGGGGCGCAGAGGCTGCCCGCGACGGCACGGCGGCAGATTCCCCAGGAGGTTCGCCCCCAGACCCTGGGCCGGCGGCCGCCTGCGGTCCGCCTCGGACTGGAGGTCCTGCCCCTCCCGTTCCAGGCGGATTTCCCCCCCCTTCCGCCCCTCCCATACCCTCTCTCGGGCGAGGAGGTGGCGGCTTGGCCGTCGGGGATCTTCGGCCCTCCCCCCGGGGCCGTGGGAAGCACCCCAACGGGGATCTTCCGGGGCGCATTCCGGTTCTGGCGGCCCCCGCCTCTCGTCCAGTCGGAGCTGGCCCAGATGGATGTCCGGCTCAGGGGGAGGGGAGAGTTCGGGGGCAATTGGACCCGATTCCAGCCATGCCAGGCCGGGCTCCAACGGAGCTGCAACCCGGGCCTCTTCCCCGAGTTGAAGCCCGACCTCCAGTTCGGGGTCCTCGTGGGAGGAACGGTGGCGGACCGAATCCACGTGGACGTGGACTACGACCAGGCCCGGGAGTTCTCCGCCACCAACAACGTGAACATCTATTACGAGGGGAAGGAGGGCGAGATCGTCCGTCGGGTCGAGGTGGGGGACGTGACCCTCCAGTTCCCCGAGTCCCGCTTCCTGACTCAGGGGATTCCCGCCGGAAACTTCGGCTTCAGGGCCCTCACCACCTTGGGGCCTCTCGACGTCCAGACCGTGTGGGCACAGCAAAACGGGGATATCTCGTCCCGGGAGTTTCAGCTCTCCGGGGTTGGGGGACGGGAGGCCTTCATCCAGGCGGACACCCTCACCCTGGATGACGCCGATTACGTCCAGGGCCAGTTCTTCTTCCTCCTGGATCCCCGGCTCCTCGCGGAGTATCCCCACGTGGACGTCCTCGCCCTGGATCCCAGCGCCGCGCCCCCCTCCGAGGCTCCGGGGCCCGAGCCCGTTCAGCTCTACCGCTTCGAGAATGATCCGGTCACCCGCCAACAGGTGGAGGGGTATATCCAGGCCGAGGCCGTGGCGGAGCAGGATGGGAAGAGCGTGACCGCGTCGGGTTGGTTCCGCTACCTCCAACCCGGTGTGGACTACCTCCTCCACCCAAGCGGTCTCTGGGTGGCCCTCAAGAGGCCCCTCCGCCAGGACGAGATGCTGGCGGTAACCTACGTCACCGCCACTGGAGACACAGTCGGGGACTACAATCCGGAGCGCATCCACAATGCGGGCGGCCAGCCCAGGCTCCGACTGTTGAAGGCCGCCGGTCCCGAGCACGTGCCCGGGAGCCCGACCTGGGAACGGGAGATGCACCAGGTATACCGCATCTCGAGCTCGGACTACGTGGAGGCGGGATCGGTGGCCCTCACCCTCTCGCTGGGAGAGCTCTCGGCGGGCCGCACTTTCAAACGGCGTCCCAACGGGGAGGAGATTACCCTCTTGAAGCTCATGGGGCTGGATGAAGAAGCCCCGGCCGACCAGCTCGATCGGACCTTCGTCTATCGTCCCGCCGAGGACTTCTTTCAGGACCAGCCGCCGGTCTCGGGCACCTTCATCGTCTTTCCCACGCTGAGGCCGTTCGAGGCTCCTCCTCCTCTCCCCTCCCTGGGTCTTTCCGCCCAGGACACCCGTCAGATCCTGGGTGCGGACGCCAACCCTGTGATCTACGAGTCCACGGATCCGGTGCAGCGAGAAAATGGGGGGATCTACCGCCTCACCATGCCCTTCCGGATCCGGAGCGAGGGGGTGATCTCCACTTTCTCCCTTGGAGCGCTGGGGATCCGGGACGGGAGCGAGCGGATCTACTTCGGGGATCGCCTCCTGCTGGAGGACGAAGATTACTTCATCGATTATGACGTGGGGCAGGTGACGCTCCGAGACCCGGAAGCGCTATTCGCCACCAATCCCCAGGGCCGAATCCGGGCCACGTGGGAGCAGAAGGCCCTCTTTCAGATCGCACCCACGTCCATCTTCGGGGTGAACGCGCGTTCCGAGCTGGGGGATCGCGGCACGCTTCACGTCCTGGGCCTCTTCCAGCAGGAGCGGACCCTCCAGAATCGTCCGCAACTGGGGATGGAGCCGGCCTCCAGCCTCATGGGCGGTGTGAACGGCGATCTCACGTTCGGCGCGCCCTGGCTCGACAGGGTTGCCCAGGGTGTGCCCGGCCTGGGGGCCGCGTCCCCGGCGAGCCTTCGGGTCAATGGGGAGCTGGCCGTGTCCGTCCCCAACCCCAACACCCTGGGGGACGTGTACCTGGACGATTTCGATGCGTCGGACGAGCTTCCCCTTTCCCTCCTCTCCCAGGACTGGCATCTCGGGAGTGCTCCCGAGGACCGGGAAGGGATCGATGCCGTTCTGCCACCTTCCGTCACCGCCGCGACCGCCGCGGGCCTGGTCTGGCAGAGCACCTGGATCTTGCAGGGTCCCGGAGGGGACAGCCTCGGGATCTTCCAGGGCTTCTTCCCCCGGAGGGACATCGACCAGCAGATCAACATCGCCGGCACCGAGACTCGCCAACCGGGAATGCGTCTCACCTTCGGCGGACGAGCCGGCGGCGAGCCCGTGCCCGGGGAGGCCTCCTGGCGTTCGGTTACCACCTCCCTCTCGAATACGGGCACCGACCTGACCCGCACCGACTACCTGGAGTTCTACGCCGCCGGCGGCCAGAGCCTCACGCTGATCGTTGATCTTGGACGGGTAAGCGAGGACGCCTTCTTCGTGGATGCCGGGGGGAACACCACCGGGATTCGGTCCTCCACGGGCGAACCCTGGGGCCTGGGGATTCTGGACCAGGAAGCCGACCCACGGAAGGGAGAGATCTGGAACGACGTTCTGGATGAGCGTGGGCTGTGGGACGAGACGTGCCAGGGGGGAAGGGGGAAGATCTATCCCCTTGGCGATCCCGACGCCAACTGCGCCCGGGGGAACGGCCGGAACGACACGGAGGATCTGGACGGAGACGGGAATCTCTACGTCGGAGACCGCGTCTACCGATACGTGGTGCGGTTGGACGGGAGCTCACCCTACCTCACCCGAACCACGGAGGAGACAGGCACCTCCTTTCAGCTCTACAGAATCCCCCTCCGGGGCCCCGACGCCGTCAACGTAGGAGGAAGGGTCACCGACGCCGACTGGCGAGCAGTCAAGGATCTTCGAATCACCGTCGCGGGGCCCAGCAGCCAGGGCGTTTCCATCACCCGACTTCGCCTTCTCGGCTCCCGGTGGGTGAAGCGAGCCCAGGAAGGGGTGCTCAGCGGGCTGTGGGGGGAAGTGGCGGGCATGGGGGGGCAGCTCGAGGTGGGACCGGTTAGCGTCCTCACCGAGGGAGGGGCGTATCAGCCGCCGCCGGGAGTCCTGGACGAGCTGGATAATCCCTCCCTGGCGTACGGGGGAGGTGGCATCGAGTTCAACGAGAAATCGCTGGCCATCCGGGTGCGGGGTCTGGCTCCGGGCGAGCGGGCGGAGGTCTACAGTCGCTTTCCCCAGCGTCCCCGGAACTTCCTCACCTACCGCCAGGCACGAATCTGGGTTCTGGGGAGAGCGGGAGACTGGGGGCCCGAGGGCGTCCAGTTCTTCTTGAAGGTCGGGACGGATTCGGAGAACTTCTACCTCTTCCGCACCTCGCGGGATTCTCCGGCCGAAGGAGCGGACATCACCCCTTCGGATTGGCTCCCGGAGGTGGTGGTTGACTTCCACCAATGGCTCACCCTCCGGAGGGAAGCGGAGGAGGAGCTCATCCGGAATCCCCCGGAGCCAGGGGGGCCTCCCGTGGAGATCTGGAGCCCGGACTCCACCTATGCTGTGGTCCTCAAGGACCGGGCGAGGGCTCCGAACCTGGCCGCCGTGCGGGAGCTCTCCATGGGGATCTGGAACCCGACCCCCGGACCGGTTCAGGCTACCGTGTGGGTGGACGAGCTGCGACTCGCCCGGTCCGTCAAGGACCCTGGCTACGCCGGGTACCTGAACGTCGACCTGCAGGCGCCGGGCCTCCTTCGGACCTCGGTGAGCTACTCGGGGCGCGGGCCGTTCTTTCGCCAGCTCTCCGGGGACCCAACGTACCTGAACGACGAGGCCCTCTCCGTATCCTCCAACCTGGAGCTGGGGCGGGTGGTGCCGGACGAGTGGGGCGTCAGCATCCCGGTGACCTTCGTCTACAATCGGACTTCCCAGGATCCCACTTTCCTGACCCAGACCGATGTGAGAGCCGACCGTCTGCCAAACCTCAGGCGCCCCGGATTCTCCCAGATCCGGGCCGAGGTCGGCCTGCGCAAGCTCACGCCGTTGGGCATCCCGGTTCTCGACCCGGTCCTGGAGGGACTCAGCTTGAGGGCGGGGATGTCCAAGGACCGCCTCTCCACCACCACTCTCGAGTCTCGGGCCTCCGGCTTGGACGCTCGCGCAGAGTTTCTGGAGGAACCGGGGGCACGGGATTTCCCGCTCGTTCCCGGCTTCGCGCAGGGCGTGGTCAGGGCCCTGCTGCCGTCAGGGTTGGAGGAATCCGTCCTGGACACCAGAATTCGCTGGACCCCCGAGTTGATCCGCGTGGGAACGCTCCTTTCACGAAGGACACGCGAGTCGTTCCGCTTCGAGCAGATTCTCCACCTCGCGGGAGACAGCTCGGTGGTCCCGACTCTGTCGCCCGAGAGAGGCCTGGAGGCGACCGCCCAGGTCGCCCTCAGGCCCCTCCCTCGGCTTACGGCGGCTGTGACTTTCTTCTCGGTTCGGGACCTCTTGTCTCCTGCCGAGGCGATCCCGGATCCGCGGATCCAGGCCCTCCTCCGGGGTCAGCGACGAACCGTCGGTCCTCTGGACCTGGGGTGGGAGACCCGGCGGAACCTCCAGACTCGCCTTGGCTACACGCCGTCCCTCGTCTCCTGGATGCGCACCGACTTCTCCGTGACCACCGACTATGCCTCCGACCGGAATCCGGCCCTCGTGGAGGGGATCGTCATGGGAGCCGATACGCTCCTCGTTCTGGAGCGGAACGCGAACGGTGCTCGGAGCACCTCCGCCAGCGTGTCCGTCAGTCCCGCCGAGTTGGCCCGATCCTGGGCGGGGGACCAGGAGGAGGGAGACACCGCCGCGGAAGGGGCTCTGGTCAACGTACTGGCTGCCTTCGATCCCGTATTCCTCTCGAGACAAGGAGGAATCTCGGCCCGGTTCTTCCGGGCCCCGGTGGATCCGGGTGCTGGATTTCAGCTCGGCTGGGCAGACGGTGAGGGCTTCCGCTCTCTGGGCGATGACACGGCGTCGGTGGTCACCGGCCGGACGAGTTGGGCCGGGGGCTCCGGGGTCCGGCTGCCCCTGGGCCTCCACTTGAACGGGAACTATGCCGACTCCCGAATTGAGATTGCACATCTCCGCAGCGACCGGGCGATCCGGAGCAGGACCTGGCCGGATCTCGGCGTCACCCTGACCGACGTGCCCCTCCCAGGGGTCGTGGACCGGTCGGTGGAGACCCTCTCGCTCTCGTCGGGATTTCGGAAGGTGCGCCTCGAGGCGACGTTCGGCGGAAGGGGCCTTCAGAAGCGGGCCAGCGTGGAGCACCAGGTGCCCCTCGAGGTGAATGCAGCCTGGGCCGGCGGGGTCAATTCCCGGTACAGAGGGAGCTTCGGCCGGGGAGATGGAGGCGACCCCACGGGCACGACAAGGACCCGACGGCAGAGCCACGCCGTGAGTGTCTCGGCCCTCGTGGCCGAGCCGCCGCTCCTGGCCGACCGGCTGGATGGACCCCTCCAGATCTCCATCTCTTACCAGTACTCCTCCGAACTCACCTGCCGGATCCCGGTGGGATTGGCGAGCTGTGTCCCCTTCGTGGATCTGCTCAACCGGGGGGTGAACCTCACACTGGATACGGTCCTCTCTCCGCTGGAAGTAGGGCTCCATCTCAACTATACCAACCGCCAGTCGTTCGTGGGCCGGCACGACGGCTCCACCCAATTTCAGCTCGGGATCTTCGGCCAGTTCCTCTTCCATTCCGGGGCCTTCGTCCCGCCCACCATCTCCGGCCCCCCGGGCGGCGCCTGACCCGTTGGGGCGCCCTTCCGGATGGGGGACCCGCGGGAAGGGTCCCAAGCAGCCATGGCGTCGCCCGGTGGATCCGGGATGTTTCCTGCATGACTCCTATGGAAGGGAAGAGCCTCCTTCGGGGCAGCATCCTCCTGTTCGCCATTGCGTCCATGCGGGTGGCCGTGGAGTGCTCCAGGACGACGGAGGTGGCCATGGGAGAACGACCCGACGATCTGGACCACCTCCTGGAGGATGCCCGGGCCGCCCGAGATGAAGAAGCGAGACGGTCCGCACCCCTCGCTCCGGGAGAGACCATCGATCCCAACCGGGCAGGAGAAGAGGAGCTCGACCGGCTCCCGGGAGTCGGGCCGTCGGTGGCCCGGGCCCTCCTGGACGAACGGGAGGGCGGCGGGGGGTTCATGGAGGCCGAGGACCTGCTCCGTGTGCGGGGCATCGGGCCTGCCACCCTGGCGAAGATCCGTCCATACCTGGACTTCTCCAGGGGCGTCCCCCTGGATCAGCGGCCGGCGCCCACCGCCGACCGGGTGCTTCCCGGGCCGGCCGGAGCCGAGGAGCTCGCTTCCCGGCGCAGTTCGGTGATCCGCCGGGGGTCTCCGCCCTCGAGGATCGACGTGAACCGCGCCCCGGCCGGGGAGTTGGAATCCCTCCCGGGGATCGGGCCGGCTCTGGCGGCGCGGATCGTGGAGAGCCGTGGCCGGGACGGGCCTTTCAGGAAGGCCGAGGACCTGCTCCGGGTCCGCGGGATCGGGCCCGCCATCCTGGCGCGCATTCGGCGCCTCATTCTCCCGGACGCATAATTGCTTGACCCGTCCGATCGGCACTTCCTATGTTCGAAAGGGGAGGCGAAACGGATGTTTACAAGTATCCTCGATCGTGCTCCTTGAGTTTCCCCGGCCCGCTCCGGTAAACTTGAAAGGTGGTACTGAGTTGCAGCGTGTATCGAAAACGGTCGTATCCAGTGCCCCTTCCTCTTGAGAGGATCCCGGCGGTGGGCCGGGAATCCGAGACGCCTACTGTGCCCCGGTCGGGGGCGATCCTTCTGAGACCCCACCAGCATCTTTCCCGATTGGAAGACGCGTAGCGATGGCAACCAACGTCGTCCAGGATCGCCTCGGCGACCTCTTCGTACGAGAGGGGCTGATCACCCAGGAGCAGCTCCAGGAGGCGCTGCGGGAGGCCCAGCATTCCAAGACCCGTATCGGGTTTCGCTCTGGTTAAGCTCGGGTTCGTGGCGGAGGACGAGCTGACCCGCGCCCTGGCGAAGCAGTTCCGGGTGCCGGCCGTGGACCTGGAGAAGGTGAAGGTCGAGGAGAAGATCCTGAGGCTGGTGCCTGAGGAAGTGGCCATGAAGCACCGGGTTCTCCCTCTTCGGAAGGTCGGCCGGACGCTTGACGGTGGCCATGGCCAACCCCACCGACATGGGGGCCATCGACAACCTCAAGTTCATTACCCGGTACGAGATCGAACCCGTGATCGTGGGGGAGTACACCCTCCAGAAGCACCTGGAGGAATACTACGGTCTGGGCGAAACCAAGATGCAGGAGATGCTCGGGGACCTCCTGGAGGAGGAAGTCGAGGTCCTGGAGGACAGGAAGAAGACATCTCGGTGGCGGCGCTGGAGGCCGAGGTCGGACAAGGCCCCGGTGGTCAAGTTCATCAACGGTCTCCTCACCGATGCGGTCCTGAAGGGTGTTTCCGACATCCACATCGAGCCCTACGAGAAGGAAGTGCGAATCCGGTACCGCATCGACGGGTCGCTTCAGGAGGTGATGAAGCCGCCCATGAAGATGAAGGCGGCCCTCACCTCCCGAATCAAGATCCTGGCGGACCTCAATATCGCCGAGCGCGAGAGTGCCTCAGGACGGTCGCATCAAACTCAAGCTCAAGAACCGGGTCGTCGATTTTCGGGTATCGACCCTCCCGGTCATCTTCGGAGAGAAGATCGTTCTCCGGATCCTGGACAAGGGAAACCTCTCCCTGGACCTGTCCCGGTTCGGGTTCGAACCCAAGCCGAGAAGGATTTCATGTGCGCCATCACCAACCCATACGGGATGGTGTTGGTGACAGGCCCCACCGGCTCGGGGAAGACCACGACCCTCTATTCGGCCCTCTCCAGGGTGAACGCCGAGGACGTCAACATCATGACGGCGGAGGACCCGGTGGAGTACAACCTCCACGGGATCAACCAGGTCCAGGTGCGGCCGGAGATCGGGATGTCGTTCGCGGCCGGCCCTGAGGGCCTTCCTGCGCCAGGACCCGAACATCATCATGGTCGGTGAGATCCGGGACCTGGAGACCGGGGGCATCGCCATCAAGGCCGCTCTCACGGGCCACCTGGTGCTCGTCCACCCTCCACACGAACGACGCGCCCTCCACCGTGACCCGTCTCATCGACATGGGCCTCGAACCATTCAACGTCGCCGCGGCCCTAAACCTCGTTACCGCCCAGCGGCTGGTTCGGCGGATCTGCGCGAATTGCAAGGCCGTGGCCCACTACGACGACGAGGTCCTGGAGATGGCCAAGCTTCCAGCGGGGTGGATGGAGAACGTCACGCTTTACAAGGGAAAGGGATGCGACAAGTGCGGCGGCACCGGCTACAAAGGCCGCCAGGGCTTGTACGAGGTAATGGCAATGAGCACGCGCATCCGGAAGCTCATCATGCAGGAGGCCTCCACGGACGAGCTCCGGGATGTGGCGATCGAAGAGGGGATGCTCACCCTGCGCATGGACGGTCTGCGCAAGCTGGAAAAGGGGGTGACGACCCTGGAGGAAGTCATGAAGGAGACCGCGGCCGGCTCCTGAGGAGCGGCTTTACCACTCAACCGGAACCGAAAGAGAACATGGAAGCCCACGCTCCACCTCAGGCGCCCTCCCAGCCCCCACCGGAGTTGAACCTCCGGGGCCTTCTGCAGGAGATGATCCAGAAGGGGGCATCGGACCTCCACCTCACGGTGGGTGAGCGTCCAAAGCTCCGCATCGATGGCGACCTCGTGAACGCAAACGCCCCACAGGTCCTGAACCCGAAGGACACCCTCCAACTGGCGTATTCGATTCTGACGGAAGCCCAGAAGAAGCGGTTCGAGACGGAGGACGAGCTGGACTTCTCGTTCGGAGTGCAGAACCTATCCCGCTTCCGGGGGAATGTGTACAAGCAGCGCGGCTGTGTGGCCATGGCGATCCGCCAGATCCCGTACGAGATCGTCTCCATCGAGAAGCTGGGCTTGCCCGCGGTCGTCAACAAGCTGGCGGAGCGGCCCCGGGGGCTGGTCCTCGTCACCGGCCCCACCGGTTCGGGAAAATCCACGACCCTGGCCGCCATGGTGGACAAGGTGAACCGGGAGCGGAAGAGCCACATCATCACCATCGAGGACCCCATCGAGTTCATCCACCGGCACCAGAACTGCGTGGTGAACCAGCGGGAGATCGGTGCGGATACCAAGAGCTTCGCCGCCGCGCTCAAGTACGCCTTGCGGCAGGATCCGGATATCATCCTCATCGGGGAGATGCGGGATCTGGAGACCATCTCGGCGGCTCTCACCATCGCCGAGACGGGACACCTGGTCTTCGCCACGCTCCATACGAACTCCGCAGCCGAGTCCATCAACCGGATGATCGACGCCTTCCCCTCTCATCAACAGGGCCAGATCCGGGCCCAGCTCGCGTTCGTCCTGGAAGGCGTGGTCACCCAGACCCTCCTTCCCAGGGCCAAACGACGGGGCCGGGTCGGTGGCCGCGGAGATCATGGTCTGCACCCCGGCCATCCGAGCGGTGATCCGAGACGACAAGATCCACCAGATCTACTCGCTGATGCAGGCCGGCAAGAAGCACGGCATGCAGACCATGAACGATGCGCTCGCGAGCCTCTACATGCGAGGAGAGGCAAGCCTGGAGGAGGTGCTCAAGCGTTCCTCCGACCCCACCGAGCTGCTCCGGGCCGTCGGCGAATCGGCCCCAGGCGATTAACGGGAGTCCTGCAGACCTATGGCTAAGTTCGTCTACAGCGCACGGCCGGCGACCGGCGGCGATATCCAGTCCGGCGAGTTGGAGGTGAAGTCGAAGGACGAGGTACTGTCCTTCCTCCACAGGCAGAAGATGATCCCGGTTTCGGTGCGGCAGAAGGAGGCCGGGATCAACATCTCCTTCGGAACCGGAATCAGGACCCGGGACATCGTGGTCTTCACGCGGCAGTTCGCCACGATGATCAACTCGGGCCTCCCCCTCGTCCAGAGCCTGGACATCCTCGCGGAGCAGACGGAGAACCAGAACTTCCGCAAGGTCATCCAGGACGTCCTCTACGACGTGGAGTCGGGGAATACCCTCGCCGATGCCCTGGGCAAGCACCCCAAGGTATTCACCGAGTTGTACGTGAACATGGTGGCCGCCGGGGAGGCTGGTGGAATCCTGGACACGATTCTCCTGAGGCTCGCCACCTTCCTGGAGAAGAACGATGCCCTCGTGCGGAAGATCAAGGGGGCGATGATCTACCCGAGCGTGATCCTCACGGTGGCCGGCCTGGCGGTGGTGATCCTCCTGATCTTCGTGATCCCCACCTTCCAGACCATGTTCGAGGATGCCGGGGTCCCCTTGCCCCTGCCGACCCGGATCGTCATCGAGGCATCGGCGTTCTTGAAGGGATACTGGTGGGCGGTAGGCATCGGAATCGTCGCCCTCGTGGTGGCGATTCGCCAAGTGTACGCCACCAGCGGCGGGCGGTTGGCCCTCGACCGGCTCCTCCTGAACTTCCCCATTCTCGGGGACATGCAGCGCAAGGCCGCCGTGGCGCGGTTCACCCGGACCCTTGGCACTCTGGTCTCCTCCGGCGTGCCGATTCTCGAGGGCCTGGAGATCACCGCCAAGACCGCCGGCAACCGGGTCATCCACGACGCGGTGATGGGCTCACGAGCCTCCATCGCCGGAGGTGAGACGATCGCCGGGCCTCTCAAGGAGTCCGGCGTGTTTCCCCCGATGGTGGTGCAGATGATCAACGTGGGCGAGCAGACGGGGGGCCTGGACGAAATGCTCACCAAGATCGCCGATTTCTACGACGAGGAGGTGGACGCCGCGGTGGAGGCCCTCCTGTCGGCCATGGAGCCCATCATGATCGTGGTCCTGGGCGTGGTGGTGGGTGGGATGATCGTCGCCATGTATCTGCCCATCTTCGACATGATCAACACGGTGGCGTAGGGCAGCGGTTCGTCAGGTCTGGTTGGCGTCGGGAATCGGCCCCCCCCCGGGTCTACTCCGCGGGGGAGTCACCCACCTGTACTTCGTGTGTCGAAGCTCGCCATGCCGACGCGGTCCGTCCGGACGCTCCTTCCAACCGCACTCCACGCAGGACCGCGCACCAGGGGCGCTCCAGGGCCCCGAACCGCTTCAGCGCCGGCAGCGCACGGTAGGTGATCCACGGACTCGGGCCTCCCCGGCGGTCCAGCTCAGCGTGCATCTTTCCGTTCAATCCTCCCAGCATCTTCCACATACCGCTTGGGCCCCGCTTCGCCAGCAAGAGCTCAAGGCCCGCCTCGATCGCCCCGCAGCTTGCCGATAGGCCGTGCCGTCCGAATCAAGCGCTCCACTCCCTCACGGATCGGCGGCAGATCCATGGGTGCGCCCACCTCGCTCAGGTGGAGGAGGACCCAGCTCGTGCCGTCGCAGTTGTGGTAGAACCCTCTCCCCCGGGTGCCGTCGCCGTTCTGGGCCGGCAGGGTAGCCCGGTGGGGCTGGTCGGACAGCTCCAGGCTGATCGGCACAGGACTCTTCCCATTTCGGATTCCGGGTGCATCCCCCGATCCCCGAGGGATGTCCCGAAGCTACCCCTGAGGGAACGGACCGGGAGGAAGAGCCGTTTGCCCAGCAGGGGCGCTACCGTGAACGCCTTGCCCCCGTCGGCGGGATAGGGGACCTTTCATGCATGTCCAGAGCTTTCGTGAACGAGGACGCAGGGGGAGATCGCAGGCCCCACTACAGTCTTCCCGACCCGGACTCCCCGTACTACGACGAGGCTGCGGCCTGGGCTCTCATCCAGGGGGCCGACCAGGGCGACTCCCCGAGCGCCGAGGCAGCCACCGGCTACCGCTGGGGTGAGCCCAGCCTCGTTCCCCACGTGAGGAAGATCCTGGGGGAGGCCGAGGAGGGTGGCCAGGCCCGGGTGGCCCAGCTCGCTCGGCGGTTCCTCTCCGCTGCCGGCGCCTCCGACTAGGAGGAGTGCGCTTTCGGCTCCTCCCTCCTCGCCGTATTGTCGGCAGGTGATGACCGTTCTTCGGTCGACGCTGAGCTCCCCGCCGTGAACATCGTGTCGTGACCATCACCGAGAGTTCTCTCATGCTGAACATCTTCCTCTTCGCTATCCGAACCAGGTCTTCCTTCGTCTTCGTCCTGATGCTGGCCCTGCTGGCAGTCGGCTCTTCCGGGATCGTTGCCCAGGAGGGCCGGACCCTCACCTTCCAGGACCTCATGAAGGTGAGGCAGATCCAGGACCCTTCCATCTCAGCCGACGGACGGTGGGTCGCCCTTTCGGCGGTTCCAGACCGGGGCGACGGCGAGGCGCTGGTCTACTCCGCCGAGGGAGATCAGGTCTACTCCATCCCCCGGGGCTCGAACCCGGTGATCAGCGCGGACGGACGGTGGGTGGCGGCCCGTCTGGAACCCTCGTTCGCAGCCCGGGAAACCGCTGGAAACGGCGAGGCGCCGCGACCGGGTGCGGTTCTCCTGGACACTCGTTCCGGCGCCACCGTCGAATGGGGCGGGGTCCAGCGTTTCGCCTTCTCGGCGGACGGCCGTTGGTTGGCCCGACTGGCCTCCAACGTCAGGGACAGCGCCGAGACCGCGACGGGTTCGGCTGGAGGGGGCGAGGCGGAGCAGGAAGGACCAGGTGCTCGCACGCGGAAGGCCGCCGGGGCCACGCTGACCCTCAGAGAGCTGGCATCGGGTGAAGAGACCGCCATTCCCTTCGTCCGTAGCTTCCTCTTCGACGAGGAGGGTGGCTGGGTGGCCTTTGTCGTGGCGGCTCCGGACGGCGAGGGAGACGGGGTCTATCTCAGAGGTCTGCATGCCGACTCGGAGCCCCGGGCTCTGGACATTGCATCCTTCACCCAGGTGGAGACCCTGAGCTGGTGGAGCGGGGGCGACCGCCTGGCCTGGGTGAGGGCTGCGGAAGATGAGAACGGCGACGCGGGCCCGGGAACGCTCGTCTTCTGGGACGGCGAGAACGTCACCGAGGCCTTGTCCCGCGCCCACCTTCCCGACGGGTGGGTCCTTCCCACCCGCACTCAGCTCCGCTGGAGCCGGGATGGCGAGCGCCTTTTCTACGGGTCCCGGCCCTTCAACCAGGCCGAGAAGGAGCGCTTCGCCCACCAGGCAGGCCCCCGGGAAGGAGGCGGCGTGGACGTCCGGGCAAGGGAGACGGCAGAGGAGGATGCCTTCGACCCTTACGACATCAATGCCATTCTACGGGACCGGGGCGTGGACGTCTGGAATACGGACGACCCCCTCATCAACCCGAACCAGAAGCGGGTCTGGAGCCGGGAGCAATCCCGGACCTATGTGGGAGTCTTCCACGTGCGGGAGGGGCGGAGCGTCCAGCTCGGAGACACCCTCGTTCAGCTGCGAGGGATTCCCGAGAACCCCGACTGGGCCCTCGCCGAATCCTCCGTGCCGTATCTGAAGGAGAGTACCTGGACGGGCGGTGCCGACGATCTGTACCTGGTGAACCTGGAATCCGGAGAGAGGACCCTGGTCGTGAAAGGGTTCCAAGGGGAGAGCTCGGCGGCCAACGAGTGGATCGGCCTGTCGGAGCCTTCGTTGGACCAGTCCCCCGGGGGGCGATTCGTGGTGTGGTTCCAGGAGGACCAGTGGCACCTCTACGACGCTTCAACCGGCCAGAGCCGTGTGCTCACCGCCGGCATTGAGGTACCCTTCTACGACGTGGATCACGACTACCCCAGTCCCAGGGGTGGTCACGGGATCGGCGGGTGGATGGCGGACGATCGGGCCGTGCTCATCTACGACAAGTACGACCTCTGGCAGTTCCCCACCGACGGTTCCGCGCCGGTGAATCTCACCCAGGGACGGGGCCGGGCGGAGGGCCTGATTCTGAGGGCCATCGACCTGGATCCCGACGAGGAAGCCTTCCGGAACGGTGAGCCCGTCCTGTTGGCTTCCTTCGACGAGTCGGACAAGAGCTTCGGGTTCTTCCGAACCACGGCGGGCCGGGGCGGCCTCGAGAGCCTCTTGAACGAGGAAGAACGCTTCCGGGTCCTGGCAAAGGCCGATGAGGCGGACCGGATCCTCTTCACCCGGGAGGATTACGATGAGTTTCCGGATGTGTGGGTGGGGAACACCGACCTCAGCGATCGAAGAAGGGTCTCGGACGTGAACCCGGGCCTCCTTGATCGGTTTGCGTGGGGTCGCTCGGAGCTGGTGGAGTGGACCTCGGACGACGGCGTCCCCCTGGAAGGCGTCGTGATTCTGCCGGGCAACTACCAGGAAGGCAAGCGCTATCCGGTCCTGACCTACTTCTACCGGTTCTTCTCCCAGCGTCTCCACGAGTTCAATCAGCCGGTCATCAACCATCGTCCCAGCTTTCCAATCTACGCGTCGGACGGTTACATCGTCTTCCTGCCCGACGTGCGTTTCGAGGTGGGACGGCCGGGGCTCTCGGCGATGAAGAGCGTGGTCCCCGGGGTGAAGAAGCTGGTCGACCTGGGGCTCGCCGACCCTGAGGCCCTGGGGCTCCACGGTCACTCGTGGAGCGGCTACACGACGGCATTCATGGTCACCCAGACGAACATCTTCGCTGCGGCGGTGGCCGGTGCCCCGGTGTCCAACATGACCAGTGCCTACGGAGGGATCCGGTGGGGTACGGGCCTGGCCCGGCAATTCCAGTACGAGATGGGCCAGAGCCGGCTCTCGGGGAGCCTGTGGGAGGCACCGGCCGAGTACATCGAGAACTCTCCCCTCTTCTACGCCGACGAGGTGGAGACCCCCCTGGTCCTGATGCACGGCGACGAGGATGACGCCGTGCCCTGGTACCAGAGCATCGAGCTATATCTCGCTCTGCGACGCAACGGCAAGAAGGCGGTGTTCCTGGAGTATCGCGGGGAACCTCATCACCCCCAGAGATACGCGAACAAGCTGGACTACTCTATCAAGATGAAGGCGTTCTTCGACCATTTCCTGAAGGGTGCTCCCGCGCCGGACTGGTGGACCGAGGGGGTGCCCTACACGGGGAAATGAGGACTCACCGCGACTCGAGCAGAAGTCGGGGCCGAGACCCGCCGGTGCTACGTCTTCCACAATCGCTCCCAACAAGCGAGCACCAAGGGCCCAGGGGACCCACGGTGGAGCAGCCGACGGCAGGCGTCGCAGGGCCTCCCAACCCACTCGAGAGAGCGAGGAGCCCAAAGGAGCCGGCGGAAGCGGCGGAGGATGGGCTATGGCGACATTCCCAGCCCCACCACAGCCGCCACCACCAGGATGAGCGCCCAGAGCACGGGACGCTTCCACAGCGGCCTCAGCTCCCTCTGGATATCGGTCAGGCGGTGGGGGTTCAGGGTGATGGCCAGGCGGCCCCCCGGGTCCGTCGTTCCCTCCACGAGGCGAGTTTGCAGAAGACCGTTCACAGCCTTCTGGAACTCCTCCGGCTTGTCGCTGAAGCCCGGAATGGAACTGGGCCGGGTGAGCGTGCCGGGACCGGTTTGACGGTATTCCTGAGAAAGGGTCCGTAGAATCGCCTTCTTCGGTGACATGGTTCCTCGGTTTGAGAGCAGAATGTCGATCTTGGGCTCCTGAACCGTCCCTACGGGTATCGATGGTTGGATGTTGCAGAGGCCGGGGAGGTTTCCTCGCCGCCCTCCCCGGGTCCCTGCGAGTTGCCAATCCGGGTCCGGTTGCTTTTCTTGACTGTCCCGCATTGGTCATCCCCGGAACGAGTCGCTATGTTTCCAGGGACGCAGAATCCAAGCGCAGGAGACACCGCCCCGCATGGGAAAAGACGCTATCGAGGTCGAGGGGACCGTCACCGAGGTCCTCCCCAACGCCACGTTCCGGGTCGAGTTGGAGAACGGCCACGAGGTCCTGTCCTACCTCTCCGGGAAAATGCGGAAGTTCTACATCCGTGTGCTCGAGGGCGACCGGGTGAAGGTTGAGATGTCCCCCTACGACCTGACCCGGGGCCGAATCACCTACCGCTACAAGTAGCGGCTCTCCCCTCAGAAGTGGGCGTTGACGAGCGGTAACCAACGGAACCGCGCGTTGTTCCCGGCGTAGTTCAAGAGTCCGAGCTGGATTCCGTGGAGCTCCGCCGTCCGGTTCAGGAGGCCGATGGACAGGCCCCGGGTCCGGGTGTCGTGCTGATTCCAGGCCGCCACCGAGAGGCCCTGAAAGTCGTCCACATCCACCTTCCATGCCGCTCCGGTGAACCAACGGCCTTCGGGAGCTTCGATCTTGTACGCTCCGAAGGAAAACCCCTTCACGTACCCCTCGCTCGCCACCCCCAGCCCCGCCAGGGTCAGCCCCTCGATGCCCTCCGTTCCCACCACAGCCAACCCCCCGACGTTCACCCCTCGGGCGACTCCCGCTCCAGCCACCACTGCCAGACCTCCCAGGTTCACCCCCGTCAGACTGCCGCCGCCGCCCACCACGGCCAGGCCACCGACCTGCACGCCCGTAACGCTTCCCTCCCCGGCCACCACCGCCAGACCTCCCGCGGAGATTCCTTTCACCCCGCCGTTGCCCACCACAGCCAGGCCGCCGACCTGGAGCCCGCTCAAGCTCCCTTCGCCGGATACGGCCGCCAGTCCTCCGATGTTGACCCCCCGGGCCTCCCCGCTGGAGACGGCGGCGAGACCTCCGATGCTGATCCCCGTGGATCTGCCCTCGGCGACGGTGGCTAGGCCCCCGATGTTCAGTCCGCTGACACGACCCTGAGAGACGGTGGCCAGCCCAGCTACGGTCAGCCCACGGACTTCACCCTCCCCCACCACGGCGAGCGTCGCCATGTTGATGCCCGAGAGCTCTCGCCGTCCGATGACCGCCACGCCGCCGAGGGAAACCCCCTGGAGCCGATCTGCCGTGGGGGCCGCGAGGCCCAGGGCGACGCCTCGAACCGTGCCACCCACTCGCCGGTTCGTGGCCGGGGCCCAGAGGGTGAGGTTGAGGCCGTTGACCTCCTCCAGGTGCCGGTCGCGGAGGTTGATCCGGATGCCGTTGACTCGCGGGATGTTTCCGATGGCGAGGCCCGCACCCCGTACGGTGAGATCCAGCCCCCAGCCGGAGGAGTTCCCCTGGGACTCCTGGGCCTGGAGCACAGAGGTGAGCGTGCAGGCCAGCAGCACGAGAATCATGGACAACCTTGGTCCGTGCATGGTTCCTCCAAATGAGGTCGGGTTCCGGTCAAGGGTTCGGTACGGTGCCGGCCGGGCCATCGTGCCCACGGGCGGCCGGGAGCACGGATCCATACGAGCGAGGCGAGCATCCGGTTTCCGGCAGGGGGGCCGGGAGCGGGGTTGATGTTCAGCCTTGCCATCAACCCGCTCTCGGGGCATTCTTGCACGTCCTTTCGTCCCTTCCTGTGGACCGGTCAGACCTAGGAATGCCAATGCAGGGGTTCATACAGGCGGTTGAGCACATCGTTCAGGCGATCACCGACTTCCTGAACACGTACGTGGTGGAGATCGGTCCCTCCATCGGAGGGGAGAGGATCCCCATCATGGTCCTCATGCTCCTGGGGACGGGGATCTACCTCACTCTCCGTCTCGGGTTCATCCAGCTCCGTCGCCTTGGACACGGGTTCGGTGTCACCAGCGGGAAGTACGACGATCCCGCCGAGCCGGGAGACGTATCCCACTTCCAGGCTCTCACCACCGCCCTCTCGGCCACCGTAGGGATCGGAAACATCGCAGGGGTCGCCCTGGCCATCCACCTCGGGGGCCCGGGGGCCCTCTTCTGGATGTGGGTCACCGCCTTCCTGGGCATGGCCACCAAGTACACCGAGGTAACCCTGGCCCAGAAATACCGGACTGTTGAAGGACCGGATCGGGATGCGGCGAAGTGGGAGGGCACGGTCTCCGGCGGGCCCATGTACTACATCGAGCGGGGCCTGGGCAGGCACTGGAAGCCACTGGCGGTGTTCTTTGCCATCTGTCTGGCAACCGTGGCGTTTCTCACCGGGAACGCGATTCAGGCCAACACCGTGGCGGACGCGGTTGAGACCCAGTTCCACATTCCCGGTGTGGGTCACGGGCCTGGTGACGGCGAGCATCGTGGCCACGGTGATTCTCGGGGGGATTACCCGCATCGGGAAGGTGACCGGGATCCTGGCTCCCCTCATGGCCCTGGTGTACGTCACCGGCGCCCTCCTGATCCTGATTCTGAACATCGGCGATGTCGGCCCCACGCTCCTCCTCATCGTGAAGGAGGCCTTCAACCCGACGGCGGGGGTGGCGGGGACGGGGATCGGTGCCCTTCTCGTCACGCTGATGTGGGGTGTGCGGCGGGGTCTGTTCTCCAATGAGGCGGGCCAGGGCTCGGCGCCCATCGCCCACGCCGCGGCCAAGACCGACGAGCCGGTGTCGGAGGGGGTGGTCGCTCTCCTCGAGCCCTTCATCGACACGATCATCATCTGTACCATGACCGGGCTCGTCCTGGTCATGACGGGTGTCAACACCGCTCGTTACCCCACCGAGATCGCCCTGAGCGGAGGGGACCTCTCCTATGTGGTTCCAAACCGGAATCGGGGATTCGCTCGGGTGGAGAGCCGCCCCGAACAGATCCAGTACGTGGGCGGATACCCTGAAGACTCCGCCCCCAACGCTCCGGAAGTGGCATGGCATGAGGTGGCGGTGGAGCAGCTCTTCGAAGACCCCGACATGACCGTCCCGTTCACGGGCACGATCCTTCCGGGTGAAGCCGTGGCCCGTACGCCGGACGGAAGGACCTTCACCGAGCTCTGGGGGATGGCCCCGGAGAACGGGGCGCCCTTGACCATGCTCGGCTTCCGTAAGGGTCTGGCGCCCTTGGGAGATTGGGGACATTACATCGTCTTGTTCTCGGTGATGCTGTTCGCCCTCTCCACGGCCATCTCATGGAGCTACTACGGGGACCGAAGCGCCCATTATCTCTTGGGTCCCAGGGCGGTGCTGCCCTATAAAGGGCTCTTCGTGCTCGCTCATTTCATCGGCGCGGTCCTTCCGTTGGCCGTGGCCTGGAATCTGGGTGACGTGCTCCTGGCCATCGTCATCTTCCCGAACCTGTTCGCCCTGATCCTCCTGGCGCCGAAGGTGGTGGAGATGACCAACAGCTACTTCCAGCGAAAGCCCTGGATGGAGAATTACGAAGCGCACAAGCGCTGGAAGCAGACGCACCCGGACCATTGAGCGCGCCCCTCGCGCCGGGCACTCGGGGGACTCAATCGGGGGGGATTCGATCCTCTCCGGCCTGGATGTTCTCCCCGTGCCCGGCGAGGTCCGCGAGGGTCAGGGGCCGGAGCGCGAGATCGAGGGCGAGCCAGAGCGTCTTGGCGAAGGGGTAGAAGAGCACGGGGGCCACGATCATGAGTAGGACCAGGCTCCAGGTGAGGAGGCGCCAGGGGACGTCCGGCCACGTCACGATCACTCCCGCTCCGGCTCCGACCACCACCAACAGCTCGGAGACCACGAAGTTGACGGTGTACCCGCCCATGAAGTAGTCGGGTTCACCCCGGTCCAGGATCAGGTGACAGCGGGGGCAGGTGGTCTCCATCCTGACCCATTTCGTGAAGAGCGGGCCCCCTCCGCAATTGGGGCACTGGAGCCGGAGGCCCCGGAAGACGAGGGTGAGAGCCCGGCTCGGACTGAGCTGGATGGGGTCCGCCCTGATTGGACCGGGCCGGGGCTCATGGTGCGGGGTGGCCATGGAAGGAAAATAACATGAGGTCTCCGTTCTTCGGCCCCGATGCGTGGGAGCCCCTGTCTGATGCCCTATCGGCCTTTCAGGGAGGGCGGCGGGACGCTGTGCTCCAAGTGCACACCGATGCCGGCGAATCCGAGACTATGGCCGTGTCCGTCTTCTTTCGGGGACGCGCTGGCCTCCGGGATGTGGACCGGGCCGCTCTGGCGCTGGCCCGGGGGCGGGTCCTGGACGCGGGGGCGGGTGTGGGGTCCGTTGCCCTGCTGCTCCAGGAGGCGGGATTGGAGGTGGCCGCGCTGGAGGTGATTCCCCGGGCCGTGCAAATCATGGTCGCCCGGGGCGTCCGGGACGCCCGGGAGGGGTGGCTCGAGGATCTCCACGGGGAGGCGTTCGACACGATCCTCCTCCTCATGAACGGTACGGCTCTGGCCGGAACGCTCTCGGGCCTCCCCAGTCTTCTCGCGACGCTCGGCCGGCTCTTGGCCCCCGGCGGACAGGTGCTCATGGATTCCACCGACCTTCTGGGGGAGGGTTCCCCGAGTCCGCTGGACGATTCCTCCTGGGATCCGGGGGAGTACCCGGGGGAGCTCCAGTACCAGATCGAGTTCGATGGCCACAGGGGCGCACCGTTTCCCCAGCTCTTCGTGGACCCTCGAACCCTCACGTCGGCAGCCAGGGAGAGTGGATTCCACACGGACATCGTGTGTCGGGGAGAAGGGAGAACGTACCTTGCCCGCCTCCTCCGCTTGCCGGAGCCAGGGTCCGAGCGCGCCTAGTCGTTCCTGGGTCGGACGCTGCGCATGAAGGCCTCGACGCGGCCCGGTTCGACGCCTCCACCGGCTCGCCCCTCGGATTGGAGGGCACTGCCCACGATGATCCCGTCGGCGACGCGGAGGAGTGCTGCGGCGGACTCGGGGGTCGAACCGCTCCCCACCCATAGGCTGGCTTCCGGTGGGAGCAAGGTGCGGAGCTCGTCCAGTTCTTCGAATCGTACCGACGAGCCGGTTTCGGCTCCGGTGAGGATGATGCCGTCCGCCCGACCCCGCTCCAAGGTGTCCCGGGCCGCCCCCGCCAGGCTCACCCCTGGAGGCGCCGTGCCGTGCTTGACCAGGACGTCGGCCAGGATGGCGACCTCGGCCCCGAGGTTTCGGCGTAGTCGAAGGGTGTCGTGGGCCCGCCCCTGAAGGACCCCCTGATCCGTGAACATGCACCCCACGTGAACGTTCACTCGAACAAACGCGGCACCTGCGGCGACGGCGGCCGCCAGGGCGCCTTGAGCGTCGTTCCGCAAGACGTTGATCCCAACCGGCACCTGGACGTATCGGATGACCTCCTTCGCCGCCACCGCCATGGCCGCCAGCGTCTCGGGCGGCACCGTCGAAGGGAAGAACGGCGTGTCGCCGAAGTTCTCGACGAGAAGGCCGTCCACGCCACCTTCCACGAGGATTCGGGCCTCCGCCACCGCCCTTTCCAGGACTCGATCCATGGATCCGCCCCAGCCCGGCGATCCCGGGAGAGAGAGGAGGTGGATCATGGCCACCACGGGCTTGTGGTCCCGCCAGAGCTCACCCTTCATCGGCTTCTCCCCAGGAATCCATCATCCGGCCCGGCTGAATCGCGTCGTCGCCGAACCTCTGTCGTATATCGTCCAGCACTCGGGAAACCGTCCTGAGTTTCTGCGGCTCGAGCCGGCCGTCCTGCCGGAAGAGCTCCAACTGGGAGGGCGCATCGGCCTCGACGAGCTGGGAGACTCCGACCCCCAGGAGCCGGGTGCCGGAGCGTCGTCGCCGTCGAAGCTCCTGGAGGAGGCTCCGGGCGATGGCAAAGAGGGCGCCATCGGATTCCACCGGGTCCGGGAGGGTGTGGCTCGCCTGACGGGTTCGGAAGTCGGCGTCCCTGATCTTGACGCTGATGGTCCTGGCTCGAAGCCCTTCCTTGCGCAGACCGGCGCCGACGGACGCCGAGAGCCTCAAGATTTCCGTCTCCAGGGCGGCGTCACCGTGGAGGTCCGAGGCGAAGGTCCGCTCCGAGCTCAGGGACTTCCGGGGTTCGGAGGGATGCACCGACGAGGTGTCCAGGCCCCGGGCGCGTTCCCAGAGCCAACGGGCCC
Organism: uncultured Gemmatimonadales bacterium; assembly: GCA_963751255.1. GTDB lineage: Bacteria > Gemmatimonadota > Gemmatimonadetes > Longimicrobiales > Gaopeijiaceae > CAVVTW01. Next base: position 143,442 of record CAVVTW010000020.1, read on the forward strand.
GGGAGGGCCCCAGCCATCGCTCCAGCCACGCTTCCTGAACGGGCAGGAGGTCCGTCACTTTCACCAGGCCCTTCCTCTCCAGATCGGCCGCCAGGGACGGGCCCACGCCGGGGATTTCCCGGAGGTCGAAGCCCTTCATGAACGCGAGCTCTTCTCCGGGGGGAACGATGCACACTCCGGCCGGCTTCGCCCGGCCCGCCGCCAGCTTGGCGATGAGCTTCCGTGTGCCGCCACCTACGGAGACGGAGATTTCAGTCGCTTCCAACACGGCACTACGGAGGTCCCAGGCGGCTCCCTCCAGGGGCTGGAAATGCCGAAGGCGCTCCGTGCCCGAGAGATCCAGGTAGAACTCGTCGATGGAGGCCGCCTGGACAACCGGGGAAAGCTGGTCCAGCACCTCCTTCACCCGCCGGCTTCTCTCCACACAGGCTCGCCGGGAAACCGGGACCACCTTCGCCTTGGGGCAAAGGCGAAGCGCCTGGGCCGTGGGCATGCCGGAGCGAACTCCGTAGGCCCGCACTGGGTAGGACGCGGAGGTGACGACGCCCCGCGTTTCCTGTGCGCCTCCGACGATGAGGAGGGGCTCCCGGCCTGCCCCGTCGGGGTCCTCGAGGCGAGCGACCTGGACATAGAACATGTCGCAGTCTACAAGCAGGATTTGCCTGGAGGCTCCCTCCTGGAGCCGGGGGTTCCCTCCAGATTCCGCCCCTCCGGATCCCCGACCGGACCGGTCCTGTCCGTCCCTCATGTGCGTCGTGCTTCCATGCCTTCAACCTCGGGTCTCGGAGGAGCCGGGGAAAGGGAGGGAGAACCTTTTTCGATCCGGGTGTACAACGAGCCGACCGAAGCCAGGTCTCTCGACCGCCCCTGGCACCCTCCAGTGAAAGGAGACGCTCTTCATGTCCTATCCGTTCAAGCTCCCGGAGCTCGGCTACGCGTATGACGCTCTGGAGCCCCACATCGATGCCCGCACCATGGAGATACACCACCAGAAGCACCACGGTGGGTATACCAACAAGTTCAACGCTGCCCTGGAAGCCCACCCCCGGCTCCACTCTGTGGATGCCGAGCATATCCTGAGGGGATTCAACGGTCTCCCCGCCGAAATCCAGGATGCGGTCCGTAACAATGGAGGTGGGTATCACAACCACAGCCTGTTCTGGCAGATCCTCACCCCGGGGGGAAGCGACAAGCCGAACGGGGACCTGGCCGCGGCGATCCAGAAGGACTTCGGGTCCTTCGACGCATTCAAGGATGCCTTCAGCGGGGCCGCGGCGTCCCGCTTCGGATCGGGCTGGGCCTGGCTGGTGATCGACCCGTTCGGAAAGCTGCGCGTCATCTCTACGGCCAATCAGGACAGCCCGCTCATGCACGGGCACTCCCCCGTTCTGGGACTGGATGTCTGGGAGCACGCCTACTACCTGAACTATCAGAACCGTCGCCCGGAATACATCCAGGCCTTCTGGAAGGTGGCGAACTGGGACAAGGCCGCCGAGAACTTCGCCCGACGTCAGGGCGGTTGGATCAAGACCGGCTGAGGGAGTTCTTTCAACCGGAGTTCCTTGGGGGAGGGGGGTGGGTGGCGCCTCCCCTCTTCCCCTTTGTCCGATGCCCGCGTGATGCCCCTCCATCTGCCTGCGGAGAGCATCGCAGATGAGGGATGCCGCCCTCCCGGCAGAAAACGGACGCGACCGATGGGTCGCCGCCTACTTGATGGCCACTCCGGCGATGTGGGGAGAGACCAGGGGCAGTGGCACCCGGAACCGATCCAGGTCCACTCTCCTGAATCCGGCACGCATGAGATTGTCCGCGGTCTTTCGGTCCGGCTCGCATCCGTCTCCGACCCTTCGCCACGCAGGGCGTATCAACCGCTGGATCCGGCGTAGCCAGGTCCCCTCAGGAGCCGCGACGTGCTCCATGAAGAGGAACCTGCCACCGGGCTTCAGGACGCGGCGGATCTCCCCCAGGACGCTGTCCGTATCCTCCACCGAGCACAAGACCAGTGTGGAAAGGACGGCATCGAGACTATCATTGGAGAAGGGGAGCGCTTCGGCCCGGCCCAGGACGAGAAGGGTGGGGAGGCCCGCGGTTCGGGCTCGGTTCCGGTAATAGCGGTGCATGTACGGGTTCGGGTCGAGGCCGACTACCCTCAAGCCCGGCGGCAGGTACCGGACGTTGGCGCCCGTTCCGGATCCGATCTCCAGGAGGGTTCCGGTAAGCCCCCGGAGGAGCTCGCTCTTTCGGTTCTCCACAAGCGCCTCGTAGGTCCCGCTCCCGCGGGCCATGAACCAGGCGAACAAGCGGGCATATGGGCCTTGATGACGGGGCACGTGAAGCGCCTCCTTGGGCGTGGGCGTGCTGGGGGTCGGACACCGGACGCATCCCCGCGGGATCCCGGGCTGCGCGGTGTTCGGCACCTCTCCCCGTTTGAAACCCTCCGGTACGCCTCGGGTTTCCGGGAACACGAGCCTTGTGCTTCGGGATACATATGTTTACTCATTGTCTTCGGTGGTCAAGAATCGAGACGCGAGAATGTGATCTCCGGCCTTCACGCGAACATGGACGACCGATGACGGAAGACGGAATCCTCAAGATTCAGCCTTCAAAGAGCCCCCTTCCCGCCCTCCTTCTCGCTTTGACTCTGGCTGCCGGAAGCCAGGCTTTCTTTTCCTCTCCGGCGACGGCCCAGAGTCTGAGGGGATCCACGGCGTCCCTCGATCGCCAGGAGCGGCTGGCGCGGGAGCACGACTTCACGTATCTCCGGAGTCCGGCGCAGGTGAGGCAGTTCGTGGAGGCCGGGTATCTGGTTCCGGTTCGCGCGGATCGGAATTTCGACCTGCACGGGGTCTCCTATCCCTACGCGCGACCCGAGGCCCGGACCTTCATTCTCCGTCTCTCAGAGCAATACCGGGGCGCTTGCGGGGAGAAGCTCGTGGTAACCAGTCTCACCCGTCCCCTTTCACAGCAGCCCGCCAACGCCTCGTCACGATCCGTGCATCCCACGGGCATGGCCATGGACATCCGGCGCAGCAACAGTCGGGCCTGCCGATCCTGGCTGGAAGGGGTCCTTCTTTCCCTGGAGGGGGCCGGCGTCCTGGAGGCGACGCGGGAGTCCTACCCGCCTCACTACCACGTGGCGATCTTTCCCAAGCCGTATGCCCGGTACGTGGAGGCTCTGGAGACTCGTCAGGCCATCGCGACGCCGTTGCCCCTGGACCCCGAGGACTACCGGGTTCGCCGAGGCGACTCCCTCTGGGATATTGCCCGGAGCTACGGTGTCACGGTGGATGATCTCATGGAGGAGAACAACCTCCGCGGTAGTCGGATCTACGCCGGCCAGGTCCTCCGGGTGCCCGGGGGCCGATAGGGCGTCTCGGTGGGGATTCCTACCGGGCGTTCGGGCTGATCTCGGGGCTCGCCGGGCCGGCGCCTGTGGTGAAGCCCCAGAGCATGTCGATACCCTCCTCGTAACCCAGGATCCGGGGATTCCCTCCCCGCTCGGGAATCAGCAACACGTAGGATTCCCGGGCCGGGAAGGCGGATCGTACTCGATCATTGTCCGTCGGCCCCAGGTCCCGGACGAACATCGGGTCGCCCTCTTCCACGCCGGGCAGATCCCCTTGCCAGACCAGAGGCGCCAGGGAGATGATCCCGTTCCGGTCTGCCTCCGCCTCTCTTCGACATTCGTCGGTGAAGGGTAGAGACGGGTCCACGAGGATGCGGTCACCCTCAGAAAGGAGGGTGGGCTGCAAAGAGGCGGGGCTCTCGGCCAGGAGGCGAAAGTCCAACGAGACCGGGGGCGGGCCACCTGCCACCACGACCTTCTCCAATCCGCCACCGTGTGTAGGTCTGGAGTCGGCAGACGTCGTTTCTCCTCAGGGCCGTTTCGATGCTGTCCAGCCTCATGCCTGCAGCCTGGAGTCGTGCGGCGATCCGCTCCGTCCATGATCCATGGACGAACACGAGAGCTGGGGCCCCGGAGGGCAGGGCCGGGGGGGTAATCCGAGCCAGGGTCTCCTCGGGCCAGGCATAGCTTCGGACCCGGAGGGGCACGAGGGCCACGGGCGCGAGGAAGGATACGGCGAGGGCCCAGAACAGGACGTTGGAGGGTCGAAGACGCTCCCCCACGCCCGGTCGGTTGCCGGCCTCCCCGGCCTCCGCTTCGCTAGGCAGGTTCCCAGCCCGGTTCCGGGACGGCTCCCGCTCCGCCAGAGCAACGGCAGCCAGGGCCGCCAGGAGGATCCAAGCCGGAGCCGCTTCGTAGAGCATGCGCGGGCCGAGATGGGAACCGTGGTGCCAATAGAGGATGTTGGCCAGGACCGGGAGAAGGGCCCATGCCAGAAAGAAGGTTCTGCCTGGGATCCTCCGGGGGCGGAGAAGCAGGTAGAGTCCCACGAGGCCGACGGCTGGGATGGGGGTTTCCAGGAGGTACGGTCCCAGGCTGAGGAGGTCCAGCCCGGTGAAGCCCAGAGCCTCGAGGGGACCGTAGAGGTTTCCCCAGGGGTCCCGGTGGAATCCCAGGTCGTGGGCCGGCCCAAAGGCAACGGAGTAGCCCAGCCGGAGAACGTGTCCAAAGAAATGCCGATTGTACCATCCCAGGGCCACGACGAAGGGCATCCCCCCCGCCACGGCCCCGGCCAGGCGCGCCCCCACCCACGGGGGGCTCTTTCCCTCCCGGATCGCGAGGATCCAGAGGCCTGCCGGAAGGCCGACGCAGAGAACGAGGCTCAGGTACCCGCCGCCCAGGAGAACCAGAAAGGGGCTCGAGATCAGCAGGATTCCTCCGAAGCGGACGACCCCCTTCCGCCGGGGGAGGATGCGCTCGGCGAGGAGGAGCGTGAAGAAGACCGTGACCCCTACCAGGAGAGGCTGAACCAGCCGGACGGCCCCCAATTCCTCCCCGAGGGCCAGGAGTGCGGCGGGGAAGGGCGGGTACTGGGAGATCCATCCCTGGGGAACCAGGAGGGTGTTGGGGATCATCCATGCCGCCGCAGGCTCCGGAAGGGGAAGGGCGGCCCTTCCGGCGGAGAGCATCCGGCTCTGGAGCAGAGCCACCCTTCCGTCGACCAGGGTGGGGAGGCCCTTGAACAGCCCAGGCCCGTCTCCCCTCGCAGCACATCCGTTCCCCGGAGCCGGACCGCGCGGGATCCAGGGATGAGTCGGGAGGCGGGGGTCAGGGTCAGCAGGAGGATGGTCAAGCCCATGACCCTGATCCCGGCCCGCCAAATCCCGGGCGCCGAATCGATAGGCTCCCTGGGTCTTCTCGGGGCCTGCCCGGACCGTACCTTGTTCACACCCACAGATCCACCAGGCGGAACCGGTCCACGTCGACCAGCCCCTGATCGGTGATCTTGAGGGAGGGAATAACCTCGAGGGCGAGGAACGACATGGCCATGAAGGGATCGTGCAGTGGCGATCCCAGTTCCCGGGCGGCGCGGACCACCCGGTCGAGGGCGTCTCGGGTCACCTGGATGGGCTCGGGAGACATGAGGCCCCCCACCGGCAAGGGCAGGGATGCCACGACCTCCGGGCCTCGGGCCACGGCCAGGCCCCCTCCCATTTCGACGACCTCTCGGGCCGCCGTCCGAATCGAGGCGTCATCCGCTCCGATGGCCACCAGGTTGTGGTGATCGTGGGCGACAGTCCCGGCGATTGCTCCTCGAGTGAGTCCGATTCCCCTCACGAACCCCAGGCCCACCCGTCCGCTCCCCGTGTGCCGCTCCAGCACCGCGATCTTCAGGAGATCACGGCTCGGATCGGCCACGAGGCTGCCATTCTCCGATGAAGGGACGACCTCCTCGCGCTCCGTGACGATCTGATCGGGAATGGCCCGGATGACCCGGATCCGCCCCTCCCGGAAGGGGACTCGCAGGTCGGCCTGGTCCGGGTCCAGCTGCATGGAGGGACGGGGGGCGCGGGGGGAGGCGGGAAGGCTCCACGGGAGAGGATGGCCCTCCCTCGCCGCCAGCACACCCCCTGCATAGACCTCGTCCACCGCGAAGGTCCCGAGGTCCGCCGTCACCACCAGGTCCGCTCTGCGTCCAGGGGCGATGCCCCCCCTATCCCGGAGTCCGAAGTACTCCGCCGGGTTCAGGGTGGCCATCCGCACGGCCTCCACCGGCGGGATCCCGGCGGCAACGAGCATCCTGAGCATGGCGTCGATCCCGCCTTCGTCCAGGAGATCCGGAGGTTGCCGGTCATCGGTGCACAGCGCCGTCCTGCGCCGGTTCTCCGGTGTGAGGGCAGGGAGCAGGTCCAGGAGGTTTCGGGCATTGGTGGCTTCCCGGAGGAAGAGGAAGATCCCCCTCCGGAGCTTCTCCGCGGCTTCGTCCGGCGTCGTGCATTCGTGGTCGGATCCGGGACCGGCGGCGGTGTAGGCGTTCAGGCTCTGTCCTCGGACTCCGGGAGCGTGCCCGTCGATAGGCCTCCCCTTGAAAGCCCGAAGCTTCGCGTGGACGTCGGGATCTTCGAAAATCACCCCGGGGAAGTTCATGACCTCCGCCAGGCCCAGGACCCGGGGGTGAGCCAGGAGCTCGGCCAGATCCGAGGCGCGTCAGCTCGGCCCCTGCAGTCCCCATGGCCGTGGCCGGTACGCAGGAGGATGCCATCACGAAGACGGCCAGAGGGAGGAACTCGCTGGCGTCCAGCATGTACTTGATCCCGTCCATGCCGTGGACGTTGGCGATCTCGTGGGGATCGGAGACCACCGTGGTGGTTCCCCGGGGCACCACCGCTCGGGCGAACTCCCGGGGCACCGCCAGACTCGACTCGATGTGGACGTGGGCGTCGATGAATCCCGGGAGGAGGAAGCGCCCTCCCAGGTCCACCTCGGAAGCGGACTCATAACCCGGCCCCAATCCAGCGATCATCCCTCCGGACAGGGCAACGTCCACCTCCTCCACTTCTCCCGTGAAGACGTTCATCACCCGGCCGTTCCGGAAGAGAAGGTCGGCGGCAGCGTCTCCTCGGGCCACGGCCAGCAGGGAGGGCTGGGACATGGATCATCCTCTCGTGCATCGGGGAAGGCCACCCTCTTCGGTCCGGCTCTCTCCGGTGAAGGCGCCCGGAGGCCGATGGAAATCTGGCCGGCGGCCGTGTTTCGAGGCCACCCCTGGCCGAGACTCGGTTGCATTTTGCGAAATGGAATCGTTGCACCCTGCAAACATATGTTCTACACTGGAAGGAGGGCCGTGAAATGAGCTTGTCTTCGGACTCTTCCCGGGGAGCACGGATGCCGTGAGGCTCCACCCATCCGACGTGCGGTTCACCTTACGAAGGGGAGATCTTCTCCGGTGGGTCTACCTCGGTCGTCTCACGCTCGTGACCGGGATCCTCCTGGCAGCTCTCCTGGTGTGGCGTGAAGCCGACGTCATGCAGACCTTCGTTTCGACGGTCATGTTCCTGGCTGCCGTGGCTCTCACGGCGCTGTCGATCTGGGTCCGCAGGCCGGCGAGGGGTGAGCTCGAGGGACGGCTTCGTCTACCTTCAGGTCTTCTTCGATGCCATCCTGATCACGGCCGTCGTCCACATCACCGGGGGGGGGGATAGTCCCTTCGCCTTCCTCTACATCCTCGTCATCACGGAAGGGGCGCTTCTCCTGCCTCTCCCTGGAGGGATCCTGGCAGGAATCCTCGCCACCATCCTCTTCTTCGGGGACACCGTCTGGCTGCATCAGGAGCCCTTTCGGCTGGACGTCATCCTACGCCTGGGGCTCTTCGCCACCGTCGCCGTGGTCACCGGCTGGTTGGGGGGGAGGGTCCGGAGGGCTGGGGTGGCCCTGGGGGAAGTGACAGTCCGCCCTCCGCCAGCTGCAGATGGATACGGGCGATATCCTCGCCAACATCTCCACGGGCGTTCTCACCGTGGACGGCGGAGGCCGCCTCGCTTACTTGAACCCCGCGGGAGAGTCCATCCTGGGCCTGAACTTTCAGCAATGGAGAGGCGTGGAGGTGGCCAAGGCCGTGGAGGTCGTTGCTCCCGGACTCGGCGCCGTCCTCCGCTCGTCCATGGAGCTCGGCACCCCGGTGGCGCGTTTCAAGGCCCTGGCCAGGAAGAACGGGAAGGACGTCGTCCTTGGGATCAGCACCACCGTGCTTGGGCGGGAGGAGGGTGTGGACCCCTCGGTTACCGCGATCTTCCAGGACATCACCGACCAGGAGAGGCTGAACGCCCTCAACCGCCGGAACGAGAGGCTGGAGGCGGTGGCGGAGCTGAGCGCCTCCCTGGCCCACGAGATCAAGAACCCCCTCGCCTCCATCCGGAGCGCGGTGGAGCAGCTCGCCCATTCGGGCCTCAGCGGCGAGGATCGGGGCGTGCTTCAGCGGCTGGTGACCGGGGAGTCGGACCGGCTGAGTCGCCTTCTCTCGGAGTTCATCGAGTTCTCGGCGCTGAGGATGGGCAAGAGCAGTGAAGTGGACCTGACGGCCCTGGCCAGAGATTGCATCGCGCTGGTCCGCAGGCATCCGGAGGTGGGTGGGGAGGTGCAATTCAGGGAAGTTGGAATGCATCGTCCGGTCCATGTCCCCGGCGACCTCGATCTCCTCCATCGGGCGGTCTTCAACCTGATCCTGAACGCGGCCCAGTTCGCGGGGGATCCCGGCGTGGTCCGCGTCGAAGTGCAGGATCGGGAGGAGTGTGCCGGGAACGTGCGGACGGATGTCAAGGACCCGGTTTGCCTGAAGATCGCCGACTCCGGCCCTGGCGTCGCGTCGGAGCACGTTCCTCGGATCTTCGATCCGTTCTACACCAGGCGCCAGGGAGGAAGCGGACTCGGGTTGGCCTTGGTGCACCGGGCCGTGGAGGCGCACGCCGGCGTTGTCCTTGTGGGCAGCGGATCCGGAGGGAGGGGCCGAGTTTTCCATGTATCTCCCGACCACACCTGTCGCTGATAGTCTTGCAGCCGTGGAGGATCGTTGAGCTCACTGCAAGTACGGGTCCTTCTCGTGGACGACGAGACCGGGATCCTGGACTCCCTTCGAATTCTCTTCCGGAGCCACGGATATGAGGTGAGGACGGCCCTGGGAGGTCAGGAGGCGCTGGAGTATCTCTCTCGCGACAGGCCCGACCTCGTGGTCACGGATATCCGGATGCCAGGCACCACCGGCCTGGACGTTCTCGCCCGGACCCGGGAGCTGGATCCGGAGATTCCGGTCATCCTCATCACCGCCCAGGCCTCCCTCCAGTCGGCCGTCCGGGCGGTGAACGAGGGAGCCTACTACTACCTCCAGAAGCCCTTCGCGAACGACGAGCTGCTGGCCATCTGCAGCCGGGCGGCGGAGGCTCGGACGTTGAAGGTCGAGAACCGGAAGCTGCGAAAGGAGATCCGCAGGCGCGAGAAGAGCTCCCAGGGGCGTCCCATCGGGAAGAGCCGGTCCTTCCTGGAGATCATCGAGCTGGGCGAGACGGTGGCTCCCACGGACTCCACGATTCTCCTGAGTGGCGAGAGCGGAACGGGCAAGGAGGTCCTGGCCCGTTACATCCACGAGCTCTCGGGCCGGTCCGAAGGCCCCTTCTTCTCCATCAACTGCGGTGCTTTGCCCGAGAGCCTCCTGGAGAGCGAGCTCTTCGGCCACGTGAAGGGATCGTTCACAGGCGCGGTGAAGGACAAGGAGGGTCTGCTGGTGGCGGCGAGGGGCGGGACGTTCTTCCTGGACGAGATCGGCGAGATGAGTCCGGCCACCCAGGTCCGCCTCCTCAGGGCTCTCCAGGAGAGGGAGGTGATCCCCGTGGGCGCCACGGAAGCCGTGGCCGTTGACGTCAGGATCGTCGCAGCCACCAACAGAGACCTGGAGGAGGAGATACGGAGAGGCACGTTCCGGAGCGACCTCTACTACCGGCTGAACGTCATCGCCCTTCACCTTCCGCCCCTCCGGGAACGGAGGGAGGATATCCCGCTGCTGGCCCGCCACTTCCTGGGTAAGGCCGCGGGGGGAGACGGGTCCGCCGGTCCCCCTACGCTCTCGGAGGGGGCGATGAGGCTCTCCTCCGATACGATTGGCCGGGGAACGTCCGTGAGCTCGAGAACGCCCTGGAACGGGCCGCCGTGGTCTCCGACGGAGCCGAGATCCTCCCGGACCACCTCCCGCAGCGGGTCCTGGAGGCTAATGCGGCTAATGTTTTCATCATGTCAGGCGGGACTATGCGTATATTAGATGTATGTGGAAGTAATGGCTATGCATATGATGTATTTTCATCCGATAATAATATAAATGTTACAGGTGGAACGGTAGAATTCAGTCCATATACAGGAACCGGGGGAGATTATGATTTTCTTATCCGGTCAAATGCTTGGTTTGGTAATGTTTTAATAAACAGGATAAGCAGTGCTTCTCAAATACAACTTAACACATATCCGTTAAACATACTTGGAAATCTTACCCTGACTTCTGGCGTGCTTATTGCTAATGACCTGAATGTTTCCATAGGAGGTAATTATGCTGTTAGCCAGTGGCACAACATATACACCCGGAACCAACTGGACCATATTTAACGGAAGCGGAAGTCAGTCATTTACCATAAATTCAGCAGCTGCCTTTTCATTGAAAAAATTTAAAGTAGACAAACCTTCGGGAACAACCCTGACACTGGCAGGGTCGCAATCAACAATTAACGTTTCTGACTCGGTAATGTTGATAAAGGGAACAATTAATGATGGTGGGAAAACGATCAATTTCACAACATCCGGTACTACTACTACTTCGTATTTATACAATTCAGGTATACATACCGGTACAGGTAAAATAATGCTGGCTGATGATGATCCCCAGGTAATAAGCGGGGACGGGAATGGTATATTTCAGAACCTTGAACTGAATAATACGGATGGTTCTACAGCACCAGTTTC